>NZ_CP090095.1:67500-1378333 GCF_021391675.1 Neorhizobium galegae | reverse complement strand
GGCTCCTGTGGCTTTCCACCGTGCCGCCGACCAATGGGCTCGTCGCCATCATGTTCGGCACGCGCCATCTCGGGCTCCTGGGCGGCCTCGTCTTCCTGTCGCACCAGGTGGGCTCGTTCCTCGGCGTGTGGATGGGCGGTTATCTCTACGACCGTTTCGGCTCCTACGATCCGGTCTGGTGGCTCGGCGTGGCACTCGGCCTTTTTGCCGCCGCCGTGCATTGGCCGATACAGGAAAAGCCGGTGGACCGTGGGGTATTGCAGCCGCAGCCGGCGGAGTAATGACCGGCCAGGCCTTTAGCTGGCCTGACGTTCCGCATCCTTCGAAAGCGCCTTCAGCGCCGCCTGGACGAAACCGTCGCGGGCGGCGTTTTCCGTCAGGCCCCGGGGTTCGTAGACGTGGCGGTGCAGGAAATAACCTGTAAGCCGGAAGGCTTCCGCCATGCTGTCGCGGTCGGCGGCCGAAGCGGCGCCTTCTCCGAGGAACCCCGGCAGGGCCAGCATGCGGTCGGCATAGGGCGCGCCGGCATCGCGGGAGACGGCGCGGCCGCTTTTCGGCGAGACGTAGACGAGGTTTTCCCGTCCGCCGGTCGCCGCGCATTCGGTAAGGTCGAGGCCGAACCCGAGGTCGTTCAGAACCGCGAGCTCGAAACGCACGAAAAGCTCGCCGGCATCGGACGGATCGTCGAAGGCATCGAGGATGATGTCCAGCGCATCGAAGAGATGCGGATGCGGGTCGCGCTCGGGCAGCAGGCGCAGCAGCGCGCCCATCGCCTGGACGCCGTAGACGGCCGTCGCCGTTTCCATCAGCTTGGCGGCGCGCAGCCTGACGGGCTCCAGCTTGAACTCGCCGAGATGTTCGTCGAGCCTCGCGCGCCAGACCACTTCCACCCGGTTTCCGGCCTGCAGCACCGGCTGCATCGACCGCGAACGGCCGGAGCGGACGAGGCCGAGGTGCCGGCCGCGGTCACGGGTCATCAGCTCGGCGATGACGCTCGTCTCGCCGTGGCGCTTGACGCCTATGATGATCGCTTCGTCCTGCCACTGCATGTATCTGTTCAAGCTCCTTTCGAGCCGATTCAACAATAGAGCATAAGTCCTTCGGACTGAATCGGTTTCTGCTGTCGCGCAGTTGCGACAAAGATGCATATGCCTATGGGCTTGCCTGGAACAAAACGGCCTCCATTTGGATTCCTGTGCGAAAATTCGCGACGCCAACACGACCGTCAATACGACCTCTGGGAGTCTTCATGAAATATGTCCTCTTCGCCGCCGCCCTTCTGACCGCTTCGCCCGCCACCCTTTTCTCCTCGCCGGCCGCCGCGCAATCGCAGCCGCTCGAGCAGGCCTGCATCACCGTGGCCAAAAATTTCCTGCTGGTGCCGTCGATCAAGACGGGCATCGTCCAGTCCTTTCCGGAACTGGATCCGCCGGGCGCGCGGCTCACCTATTCCACCCGCGAGGACGCCAAGCCGACCGATTTCACCAACCAGATCGAGTGCGAGTTCGACAAGGGGCAGCCGCCCTTCCGCCTGCAGCGCTTCTGCATTTCCGACACCTGCTATGGACCCAACGAGCAGGACCAGGACAATCGCCGCCGCTACCAGGAAGTCAGGGCGCTGATGGACCGACAGAAGTGACGCGCAAGCCTATTTGCCGAGCACGTTGAGCGCCGAGGTGAGATAACGTGCGGCGAGCACCTGGCGGCGTTTGGTGGCGAGCCAGAGAGCGGCGCGGCAATGGCGCTCCAGAGGATCGGTCGCGGCAACCGCCTCGGCCGCGGACTGGATGGCAACGGTGCCGGAATAGATATACGGAACGCCCTCGGCATCGCGCAGACAACGGCCATTGGCGGTAACGTCGATCCGGCGGCCGTCCGGATGGGTAAGGCGGTAATTTTCCTGGTATGCGCCGCCGCTGACGATCGCATCGTGGATCGCCTTGGCGACCCGTTGCCTGTCGCCCTCGTTGACGTAGCGGATCACCCTTTCGATGGGGGCGCCGGCGGCCAGCTCCTCTTCGGAAACGCCGAATATGTCGGCGATCACCTGGTCGCCATACACCTTGTTTTCCGGGACGACCCAACTGTAGAAGCCGAGAGAATTCGGATCATCCGAGCCCGTGTCTTCCTCTCCCGATCCGACGTCCGACATTCATGACTCTCCGTGCCACTTTGTCGATAAATTGGATGTTCGGCTCTACGTTAGCAAGTCATTATAATGATGGATAAAAACCGCTACCTAGCTCCTTCGTCCGCGGGTGACCCTCGGAAGAACTGACGCCGCCATGCGGCGGCGTAGGCGGATATCGGCATTGCTCAGGATTTCGGAAATTCCAGTCCCATTTCGCGGAACCGTTCCGGATCGTCGCCCCAGTTCTCGCGGACCTTGACGAACAGGAAGAGGTGGACGGGCTGTTCGAGGATCTCGGCCAATTCCTTGCGGGATGCCGTGGAGATTGCCTTGATGGCGTCGCCGTTCTTGCCGAGCGCGATCTTCTTCTGGCTGTCGCGCTCCACGTAGATGACCTGTTCGATGCGCACCGAACCGTCCTTGCGTTCCTCCCACTTCTCCGTCTCGACATGGCTGGCGTAGGGGAGTTCCTGGTGGAGGCGCAGAAAGAGTTTTTCACGGGTGATCTCGGCCGCCAGCTGGCGCATCGGCAGGTCGGAAATCTGGTCCTCGGGATAATACCAGGGGCCTTCCGGCAGCTTGTCGGCCAGATAATCCATCAGGTCGTCGCAGCCGGAACCGGTGGTCGCGGAGACCATGAAGGTGCGCTCGAACGGCACGGCCTCGTTGGCCGTGGCGGTGAGCTTCAGCAGATCCTCGTGGCGGACGCGGTCGATCTTGTTGAGCACCAGGATCTTCGGCTGATGGACTTCCTTCAGGCCTTCCAGGATCGCCTCGGCGTCGCCGCGGATACCGCGTTCGCTGTCGATCAGGAGCAGGATCAGGTCGGCATCCTTGGCGCCGCCCCAGGCCGACGTCACCATGGCGCGGTCGAGCCGGCGGCGCGGCTTGAAGATACCGGGCGTATCCATGAAGACGATCTGGGCGTTGTTGTGGATGGCGATGCCGCGCACGATGGCGCGCGTCGTCTGCACCTTGTGGCTGACGATCGAGACCTTGGCGCCTACGAGCCGGTTGAGAAGCGTCGATTTGCCGGCATTGGTCGGGCCGATCAGCGCTACGAAGCCGGAGTGGGTTGCACCAGCGGATGTCTGGCCGGCTGCGTTCTCTTCACCGGTAATGTTGTCGTTCTCGGTCATAGTGTCCAATTCATTGTTCGGCAGAGGGTTTCTGCCACACGCCTTCGCGTTCGAGCATCTTGGTGGCGGCCACCTGTTCGGCGGCGCGCTTGGAACGGTCCTCACCGGTTTCCGGCGCCACGCCCGCAACCTCGACGGTCACCGTGAAGCGCGGATCATGATCCGGGCCGGAGCGTTCGTCCACCCGGTAGGCGGGCGTCAGGCCGAATTTCGCGTGCGCCCATTCCTGCAGCTCGGTCTTGGCATCGCGCCGCGCACCGTCTGCGCGAGTGGCGCGGCCTTCCCAGTACCTGATGATGAAGCCGCGGGCGGCTTCCAGCCCGCCATCCAGATAGAGGGCGGCAATCAGGCTTTCCACCACGTCGGCGCGCACGTTCATCATCCGCTTGCCGGTCAGCTTCTTGACGTCGGCGCCGGTACGGATGAACCGATGCAGCTCCAGCTCGTCGGCGACAATCGCGCAGCTATCGGCGCTGACAAGCTGGTTCAGGCGCACGGAAAGCTCGCCTTCGGCGGCGGTGCGGAACGTCTTGAACAGCAGTTCGGCGACACAGAGGCCGAGCACGCGGTCGCCCAGGAATTCCAGCCGTTCGTAGTTCGCACTCTTGGCCGACCCGGTGCTCGCATGGGTGAGCGCCCGGTCGAGCCATTGCTTGTCGGCGAATTCATGACCTATGGCTTTTTCAAGCTGGCCGCGTTCCTCCGCCGAAAGCGTCTTGGACTTCATCACCGGACGACCTTGAAAATCCGATCCCAGCGCATGTTCGTCGGCCACTTCCAGATTTCACGGAACGAGGTGTCGTTGCCGAGCGAGAAGAAGATGACGCTGGCGCGGCCGACCAGGTTCTCGGCGGGCACGTAACCGACGTCGAAACGGCTGTCGAGCGAGTTGTCGCGGTTGTCGCCCATGAAGAAATAGTGGCCGGCCGGGACGACGAATTCCTGGGTATTGTCGCCTCGCGAAACCGGCGAATGGTCGAGCGTGTCATAGGTGACGCCGTTGTCGAGCGTTTCGCGGAAGACCGGCACGTCGGTGCCCGGATCGAGGCTGTAATCGGAGGTGAAGGTGCCGTCGCCCTGTTTGGGAACCGGCTTGCCGTTGAGGAGCAGTACGCCGTTGGTAACCTGGACGCGGTCGCCCGGCAGGCCGATCAGGCGCTTGATATAGTCGATGTCCGGATGGCTCGGCAGGCGGAAGACGATGACGTCGCCGCGCTTGGGTTCGCTGAATTCCAGGATACGGCCCGAGAACAGATTGGGCGAGAACGGCAGCGAATATTTGGAATAACCGTAGGCGAACTTGTTGACGAAGATATAGTCGCCGACGAGCAGAGACGGCATCATCGAGCCGGACGGGATGGTGAAAGGTTGGAACAGCACGGTGCGGATCACCATTGCCAGCAGGAGAGCCTGGATGATGACCTTGATGTTTTCCCAGAGGCTGTTCTGCGACTTGGTCTCGGCTTTGTCGGACACGTTTGACGTCTTTCTGTTCGGCTCGGCTGTTGCCAGCGGTTTTGCGTTCTCTAAACCCTTCGCAAAGCGGCGGCAATGGTCGATTAGGCCGCGAGGCGCGCTTCGATCACCACAAAGGCCTGTGCATAAGGGTATTCGTCGGTGATGGTGATGTGAATAACCGCTTCATGGCCTGACGGCATCATGCTCGCGAGGCGTTCGGCGGCGCCATTGGTGAGCACCATGGTGGGTCGCCCGCCGGGCAGATTGACGACCCCCATATCCTTCCAGAACACGCCGTGCGCGATGCCGGTGCCGAGCGCCTTGGAGCACGCCTCCTTGGCGGCGAAACGCTTGGCATAGGAGGCCGCCCGGTTCTGGCGGCGGTCGGATTTCGCCCGCTCGATCTCGGTGAAACAGCGATGGGTAAAACGCTCGCCGAACCGTTCGATGGATTTCTCCACGCGTCTTATGTCGATGAGGTCACTGCCCATGCCGATGATCATGAAATCTTCCTCGCGGCGCCCAGCCGGTTCTCGTCAATCTTTATACTGACTTGAGGGCTCCGGCCCGCGCCGTCAAGCGTTCCAGCCGCCGGTTGCGGAAACTGCGCACGCCCAGATAAGTACCGGCATAGAAAACCAGGCCGCACAGGATGCCCGGCGGCAGGGAACCGATCAGCATCGGCTCCAGGATCGGCCGCCAGAGTTGCGAGACATCGAGGTGATGAAACAACCTGCCGAGATCGAGACTGTCATGGCCGGCGGCGTCGTGGCCGAGCATCGTCTCGCCAAGTTTCCAGGTGAGCGGCCAGATGATCGGACAGGTGATGGGATTGGCGAAGGTGGTGCCGAGCGCCGCGGCGATCATGCTGCCGCCGAAGAGATAGGCGAGCGGGATCGCAAACAGGATGTGGAGACCAAGAAACGGCGTCCAGGCGCTGACGACGCCGATCGCAAGCCCCGCTGCAACCGCATGCGGCGAACCGCCGATGCGCATCACCTTCAGGCGATAATATTCGAGGACGCGGCGAAAGTCCTTGGGAGGCAGGACGGCACGGCGCAGTCTTTGACGAATTCCAAGCGGTGTACGGCGGCGAAACGGCATCGGGGCGCATCTGGTTCGGCAGCGGGATATTCATCCGTCGGCTGCGGGAATCTTCGGTCCAACAGGCTTTAGCCCAAGCCGAAGATGATGGCGAAAATTGGCCCGCCCTAGATAAGAGCGGCTTTCGCAGAGGTGATCCGGTCACCGGTCGCATCGACGCGGGAAGACCTGCAGCAGCCGCGCGGCGTCATTTCCGCGCGAACGGGTGGCTGATCGGAACGTATCGCTTAGAAGGACGACTTGCGGAACATGCCGCGGTCGATCTGGCGCATGCGGTATTCGAGGTCGATCCGGTCGTTTGCTTCGTTCAGGTAAGCGACTTCGCGGTCCTGGGTGGTGGGGACGCGGAAAGCGCGGGCGAACTTGCGTACTGAGTCAAACATGATGTGTTCTTTCTTTCTAATATTGCACTGCAGCAATATAAGACGCGGAATCATGCTTTACCAACGCCGCAACCGCCGGGCAGCCCTGCGTGGGAAGCATGGCGGGTTAATGGGGATGCGCAGGAAATGGGCGGGCGCCCGAGTTTATTAAATTTCGCAAGCGGAGAAGGCGACCCTTCAAAGCAGAGGGACCGTGCGCTTTTGAGTGTATTTGGTATGGTTGCCGGCACTATTTCGAGCACGGATGTCGGAATCTCGTTTAGCCGGCCGTCTTCAAGACGGACAAGCCATGGAGGACGACGATGACCATTACTATTACCGCCTTCGAACGATCGCCCGACCGCGGCAGAGGGCTGGCGCGTGACATGCGCGTTCGCTGGGCACTCGAGGAAGCGGGACAGCCTTACGAGGTTCGCCTCGTATCGTTCAAGGCGATAAAGGAGCCCGCGCATCTGGCGCTTCAGCCTTTCGGGCAGATTCCGACCTATGAAGAAGGCGATCTCGCGCTCTTCGAGTCGGGAGCGATCGTACTCCATATCGCGGAACGCCACGGAGGCCTGCTGCCGGACGATGCGAATGCCCGGGCGCGGGCGATCGCGTGGATGTTTGCCGCGCTCAACACCGTGGAGCCGCCGATCTTCGATCGCAGCCTCGCCAGGATCCTCGAGCGTGACGAGCCCTGGTACGAGAAGCGTCTGCACGCCCTCGACGACACCATCCGGAAACGGCTGGCCGATCTTTCCCGCCGCCTTGGCGAGGCCGACTGGCTCGATGGCGAATTCAGTGCCGGCGATCTTCTGATGGTGTCGGTGCTGCTCCGGTTGAAAGCGTCGTCGGATATGCTGGACGATTATCCGAACCTCTCCGCCTATGTCGCCCGCGGCGAAGCGCGGCCCGCATACAAGCGCGCCTTCGCCGCCCAGTTGGCCGTTTTCACGGCCGCATCGGCCAGCTGACCACGACCGGCTCCGCGTTCAAAGCCATCATCCGGGTCTTTTTTGATCGGCCGGCGGGGCCGATCCTAGCCTGAATCGAGAAAGCTCTATCGGCGGATTGGTGTCTTTCCGACCAGCCTTTTCCTTGGCTAAATCTCCCTCGGGCTCGTCGGGCGTGACGGCCGGCGGAAATGAGGAGGATGCCATGAATGATCGCAACGTATCGGTGAAGGAGATACGCCAGAACGAGAACCGCTTCCTGAGCTCCGACATTTTTGAATCAGGGCAGTATGTCTTCCCCCGTCGCAACGGCGAGGGCGTCCTCAGGGAAGAGGCGCGCGACATTCCGATCTATCATCGCTGCGACGTGCTGGTCGTGGGTGGGGGACCATCCGGAACCGCCGCAGCGCTCGCCGCTGCGCGAACCGGCGCGGAGGTCGTGGTGCTGGAGCGCTACAATCATCTCGGCGGGCTTTCCACCGGAGGCGTGGTGATCTGGATCGACCGGATGACCGACTGGGACGGGCGGCAGGTCATTCGCGGTTTTGCCGAGGAGGTTCTCGGCCGCCTTCCTCCTGAAGCCGTCGCCGGGCCGGACAGGAGCCTGTGGGGACAGCGGAACGCCGACCTGGCGAAATACTGGCGGCTGCGCACATCCGCTTTCCACGGCATCGTCACCTGGGCGCCCACGATCGACCCTGAAAGACTGAAACTGACCTCGCAGGAAATGCTCATCGAGGCGGGCGTGCGGATCGTCTTCCATTCCTGGGCGGCGACGCCGGTGGTCGAGGACGGCGCGGTAAAGGGCGTCATCTTCGAAAGCAAGGAAGGCCGCCAGGGGATCATGGCCAAGGTCGTCGTGGACTGCACCGGCGACGGCGACGTTTTTGCGCGCGCAGGAGCGAGTTTCGAGGCCGATATCGAGGAGGGCGACGTGCATCACTCGATGAATACCGGTTTCATGCTGGGCGGCGTGGACATGGCCACATGGCTCGCCTTCCGATCGGAGCAGGAACTGGCGTTCGCCGACTTCAATACGCTCGGGCGCGACCAGCTCGGGTTCTTCCAGACGCCCTACGTTTCCTGGCGCAACGACATCGCGCTGTTCCTCGGGCCGCGGCAATCGGGGCTTTCGGCGCTCAATGTCGACGACATGACCGAAGTCGAAATCCGCTCGCACCGGTTCATGCAGTCGCATTGCGAATTCTTCCGCAGCCATGCACCGGGGTTCAAGGACGCCTACATGCTGCTCAGCGCGCCGCAGCTCGGCGTCCGGCATACGCGGCGTCTGGCGGGCGCCGGCCGGATCGAACGCAGCCAGTGGGCAAGCGGCACAATCCAGCCCGACGAAGTCGGCGTCAGCCCCTCGGTGTCGCCAAAATTTCCGGTCCTTTCGATACCTTACGGAGCACTCGTGCCGGCAAGGCTGGGCGGACTGCTGGCCGCCGGGCGGCACATCTCCTGCGATGCGAACAGCCACGGCTTCATGCGCGAAATTCCCCAGTGCTGGCTGACCGGACAGGCGGCGGGTGCGGCGGCGGGTATTGCGGCCAATCGCGGCGTCGCGCCGCGGGATGTGGATATTGCCGAGCTGCAGTCGACCTTGCGGGCTCAAGGCGCCTTCGTGCGGGATGCGAGCGAGGCGGCAACGGTGGTGAGCCAGGCGGAAACGGCGCAGGGCTGATTGTTAAGTAAGCAGCGCGGCAGGCGACAGAGGGGGGGTGGTGCCGCATATTCCATGGGCCGTTGAGTTCGCTAAGCCACCCCCCTCTGTCAGCTCTGCTGACATCTCCCCCGCAAGGAGGGAGAAGGGAGATTGCCGCACCCATCCCCTCAGTCATACACCCGCTTGACGTTCGCCACGCAGTCGAGATCCTTCATCTGGTTCAACAGCTGGTTCAGCTGGCGCAGGTCCCAGACCTCGACTTCCATCGTGATCTCGGAGAAGTCGGCGGCGCGGTTGCTGCCCATGGTCAGCGCGCGGATGTTGATGTCGAGATGGGCGATCGTCTGGGTGACGGTCGCGAGCGTGCCCGGCTCGTTCAGCGTGTTGACCTCGATGCGGGCTAGGAAGCGGGACTTGTTGGCCTCGTCCAAATCCCAGCGCACGTCGATCCAGCTGTCCGGCTGGTCGTCGAACCTCTGCAGGGCCGAGGCCTGGATCGGGTAGATGGTGATACCCTTGTCCTTTTCCATGATGCCGACGATGCGATCGCCGGGTACTGCGCCGCTCGGCGCGAACCGCACCTGCAGATTGCCCGAAAGACCGCGGATCGGCAGCGGATCCGGCCCGGCCTCGATTTCTTCCGGGGAGACGCGCCGCTGGTTCGGCAGCTTGAAGATCATGCCCGAGGCGCTGCGCATGTTGAACCAGCCGTCGTCGGTGGCCGGCTTCACCGTGACGCGTTCATCCTTGTAATCCGGAAAGACCGCGCGCAGCACGTCGAGCGAGGAGAGCTCGCCGCGCCCGACGGCGGCGATCGCATCCTCGACATCCTTGTGGGCGAGCCGGGGCAGAGCGGGTTTCAGGGTATCGCGGGTAAAGACCTTGCCGGCGCGCTCGAAGGTGCGCTCCAGGATGCGGTGGCCAAGGCCGGCATATTGCTTGCGGATCGCCATGCGGGTGGCGCGGCGGATCGCCGAGCGTGCCTTGCCCGTCACGACGATCTCTTCCCAGGCGGCAGGCGGCACCTGCACGCCGGAGCGGATGATCTCCACCTCGTCGCCGTTGTTCAGCCTCGTCACCAGCGGCATGATCCGGCCGTTGATCTTGGCGCCGACGGTGGTGTTGCCGATATTGGTGTGGACCGCGTAGGCGAAGTCGATCGGGGTGGCGCCCCTCGGCAGGGCGATCAGCTTGCCCTTCGGCGTGAAGCAGAAGACCTGGTCCTGGAACAGTTCGAGCTTGGTATGTTCCAGGAATTCTTCCGGATTGTCGCCCTCGGCCAATGACTCGATCGTGTGGCGCAGCCAGGAATAGGCGTTGGATTCCTTCGGCAGCAGCTCCCCGCCCTTCACCGCCCCTTGGCCGTCCTTGTAGAGCGCATGCGCGGCGATGCCGTATTCGGCGATCTCCTGCATCAGCTGGGTGCGGATCTGCAGCTCGATACGCTGACGGGACGGGCCGACGATCGTCGTGTGGATGGAGCGGTAGTCGTTCTGCTTCGGGTTGGAGATATAATCCTTGAAGCGGCCCGGCACGACGCGCCACCGCGTATGAACAATGCCGAGCGCGCGATAACAGGACGGAATGTCGCCGACGACGATGCGGAACCCGTAGACATCCGAGAGCTGCTCGAAGGAGAGCGACTTCGACTGCATCTTGCGGAATACCGAATAGGGCTTCTTCTGGCGGCCCTTGACGAAGGCGTCTTTCAGACCATTGGCGATCAGCAGCTCACGCAGTTCGTCCTCAATCTTCTTGATCAGGCCCTCGTTGCGGGCCTCGAGATCGGCGAGCCGGCCGGTGACCGTCTCGTAGGCCTCCGGGTTCATGTAGCGGAACGAAAGCTCTTCCAGCTCGTCGCGCATGTCCTGCATGCCCATGCGCCCGGCAAGCGGCGCATAGATATCCATCGTCTCTTCGGAAATGCGCGCCTTCTGCTCGGCCTTCATGTGCTCGAGCGTGCGCATGTTGTGCAGGCGGTCGGCGAGCTTGACGAGGAGGACGCGGACGTCGTCGGAAATGGCAAGCAGCAGCTTGCGCAGGTTTTCCGCCTGTTTGGCTTTCTTCGAGACCAGGTCGAGGCGCTTCAGCTTGGTGAGACCTTCGACCAGCCGGCCGATATCCTCACCGAACAGTTCGTCGATCTCGGCGCGGGTGGCGGTGGTATCCTCGATCGTGTCGTGCAGCAGGGCGACCGCAATCGTCGACTCGTCGAGATGCATGTCGGTGAGGATGGCTGCCACTTCGAGCGGATGGGAAATATAGGGGTCGCCGCTCGCGCGCTTCTGCTGACCATGCTTCTGCATGGCGTAGACATAGGCCTTGTTGAGCAGAGCTTCGTTGGCTTCGGGCTTGTATTTCTGAACCCGTTCCACCAGCTCGTATTGCCGCATCATCCTGAAAAATGTCCTCGATACCGCTTCAGTGCCCGTGAATGGGCACCGGACGAAAAGAAAATGGCGCGCCAACCGGGAAGGTTGGCGCAGCCATCATAAAACATTCAAGCAGATTAGGGCGAGAGAATGAACGAAAACTTGCTAAGCGAATGTTTCGCTTAGTAATCGTCGCTCTTTTCCGGCGGCACGAGGCCTTCGATGCCGGCGAGCAGTTCCTCTTCCGACATCTGGTCGAAGGTGACGGTTTCCGGAGCGTCGTCTTCCTCGTCGCGATCGGAGGCGACGGCAACACCGCCGGCAGCGATCAGCGAAGCCGGATCGGGCTCGGGCTCGTCGACTTCGACATGCTTCTGCAGCGAATGAATGAGGTCTTCCTTGAGGTCGTCCGGCGAAAGCGTCTCGTCGGCGATTTCGCGAAGAGCGACGACAGGATTCTTGTCATTGTCGCGGTCGATGGTGATCGAAGCGCCCTGCGAGATCTGGCGGGCGCGGTGGCTCGCGAGCAGGACCAGTTCGAACCGGTTGTCGACTTTGTCAATGCAATCTTCTACTGTGACACGGGCCATTGCCTGTCCTTTGATCAGTGATTTTCGGAATTGATACGCCCGATACAGGCATTGCGCGGCAAATTCAAGTTTTTCCTGAGAATTGACTTTTGACAAGGCGCGCCACGTCTTCTGGGGGCGCCCGCGAATTTCAACCTCAAGCTGCTTGGATTATTACGAATCGTGCCATAAATGACAGTTATATGAATAGTTCGTAATGTAGTGGATTATTCCGGAGATTTGGTTCGGCTTATATTGACCAGGCCTCCACCTGCAAAGCAGGTTCATAAGAAAAGGGGATGGAGACCATATGTTTGACCCAAGGGAGAAGATTGCTCTCTTTATAGACGGCGCAAATCTTTACGCTGCTTCGAAAAGCCTCGGTTTCGACATCGATTACCGGAAATTGCTCAAGGCCTTTCAGAAACGCGGTTATCTTCTTCGCGCCTATTACTACACGGCCCTGATCGAGGATCAGGAATACTCTTCGATCCGTCCGCTGATCGACTGGCTCGACTACAACGGGTACAAGGTCGTCACCAAGCCGGCCAAGGAATTCACGGACTCGATGGGCCGCCGCAAGATCAAGGGCAATATGGACATCGAACTTGCTATCGATGCCATGGAACAGTCTGAGACCGTCGACCATCTCGTGCTGTTTTCCGGCGACGGCGACTTCACCACGCTGGTCGAAGCCCTGCAGCGCAAGGGCCGCAAGGTTTCGGTGGTTTCGACCATGGCAACCCAGCCGCCGATGATCGCCGACGACCTGCGCCGCCAGGCCGACCATTTCATCGATCTCGTATCGCTGAAGGCGGAAGTCGGCCGTGACCCGTCCGAGCGCCCGCCCCGTCCGGCGGAATCGGCCGAGGCAGCCGATCTCTGATAGAGGCGAGACCTCAGATATCAAAACGAGAATAGGCGCCCGTTTTTCGGCGGCGCCTTTTTTCGTTCTGGGCTAGAAAGGTGCATGCTTTTCGAACGCCCTTCCGAAGACACCCTTTATGACGCCCTGGTCGCCCGCGACGCCTCCTATGAAGGTTTTGCCTGGGCAGCGGTCAAGACGACCGGCATTTTCTGCCGCCTCACCTGCCCCGCCCGCAAGCCGAAGCGCGAGAATACCAGTTTCTTCGAAACCATCGCCGAATGCCTGGAAGCAGGCTTTCGGCCGTGCAGCCGCTGCCGGCCGATGCTGAAGCTCGGCGAGGCGGATCCGATGGTGACGCGGTTGCTGACGGCACTCGACGCAGAACCCTTTCGGCGGTGGAGCGAGGAGGATGTCGTTTCGCTCAGTATCGATCCGTCGACCGCGCGGCGTGCCTTCAAGCGGCAGTTCGGCATGAGCTTCCTCGAAATCGCCAGGCTCCGGCGGATGGGCAAGGCGGCCGAGACGCTGAGGCAAGGGGCGAGCGTTCTCGATGCGCAACTTGATGCCGGTTATGAATCCGGCAGCGGCTTCCGCAGCGCGGTGACCAAGCTGTTCGGTGCGGCGCCCACCAACCTGCGGACCAAGACCCTGCTCAGGGCCGACTGGATCGAAACGCCGATCGGGCCGATGATGGCGATTGCCGATCAGCACTCGCTGCACCTGCTCGAATTCGCCGAGCGCAAGGCGCTGCCGGCGGAAATCAAGAAACTGCAAAAATTCACCGGCAGCGGCATCGTCATGGGGCGTCATCCGCCGATCGATCAGATCGAGGCGGAGCTGAAGGCCTATTTTTCCGGCGAGGACCTTGGGTTCAAAACGCGGCTTGCCGGGCACGGATCGCCTTTCCAGCGCCAGGTCTGGGAGGCCTTGCGGGCGATCCCGGCCGGAGTGTCCACCACCTATGGGGCGGTCGCTGCCGAGCTCAACCTCCCCTACTCCACCCGCGCGGTGGCGGGCGCCAACGGCGCCAACCAGATCGCCATCGTCATCCCCTGCCACCGCCTGATCGGTGCGGACGGCAGCCTCACCGGTTATGGCGGCGGGCTGTGGCGCAAGCGCTGGCTGCTGGAGCATGAGCGGAGGATGGTGGTGGGGAAGGGTTAGGGAGCACCTGTGCGCAAGCGCGTTCGAGGTGTTGTGCCCCGTGATACCCCCCTCTGCCCTGCCGGGCATCTCCCCCACAAGGAGGGAGATTACAAGTGGATGACCGCCGCTCCCAAAGTTTCGTGGCAGAGGGTGAGACCTCAGAGAGGAAGTGGTGAGCACGCCGCCAGCCGATCTCCCCCCTTGTGGGGGAGATGCCCGGCAGGGCAGAGGGGGGTGACGCCACACCCGCAACATCAATGTCACACAGACGCAGAGGGTGACGCCACCCACCAATCTCACGCCGATGCCGGTTCGCTGAGCTGAAGCCCCGGCTGCGACTGCCGCTTCGCCTTCCTGGCCCGAAAAATCGCCTCGACGATCAAGGCCAGAGGCAGGCCGATGAAGAACGGGATGAAGAAATAGATCACCCGGAAGGCGACCAGCGAGCCGATCGAGGCCTGGTCGCCCATGACGTGGCGGACCGTCGCTTCCAGCACGCCGAGACCACCCGGTGCATGGGTGATTAAAATCGCGAGATTGGCGAGCACGAAGGCCGTCGCGGCCTTGAGGTAACTGACATCCGCGGTGGCGGCCATGACTTCGCGCAGGCAGGCCGAGACCAGCGCGAAATTGATCGTGCCGATCACCACCTGGGCAATGGCGATCTTCAGGGTCGGCATTTCGAAGATCCAAGAGCCGATCTTCAACGGCGTTCGCACGAAGGCGGCGAGCGCCAGGTAACCGGCTGTTGCAGCAAGGCAGGCAAACCCGATGGCGACGACCACGACGTTGCTCAAACCGAGTACAGAAGCGGCATCTCCGGGGTTGATGATCATGACGACGCCCGACAGCATCGCCATGCCGATGCCGACCGTGACGCCCGACAGCAGCACGATCTTCGCCACATCCTCGGTGCTCATGCCCCAATGGGCATAATAACGATAACGCAGTGCGCCGCTGCTCAAGCCCGAAAGACCGACGCTCTGACCGATCGATAGCGCGATGAACGAGGCAAGGCCGATCTTCGGATAGGCGAGATCGTTCTTCACATAACGCACGCCGGCCCAGTCGAAGCCCGAGAGGCAGACATAGGAACCGAAGGCGAAAAGGAGGGCCATCAACAGGTTGACGGTCGGGATCGCCCGGAAGGAGGAGACGATCTCGGACAGCGTGAAATCGCGGAACGTATGGTAGAGCAGGTATCCGGCGGCACCGAAGCCGACGACCAGCATGACGTAAGTTAAGATTTTCTTTCGCGTCATTTGCCCCATAATCCGCACGCACTCACAAGATCACACGCAACGGACGGATGCGGATTTTGTTCCTAAAGCGGGATTTCAGAGGCGGTCCATGATGCGCGAGAAGCGTGGATCGTTGCGGTTATAGCCGCGCGAGGGGCTGCGGAAACCGTCTTCGGTCGGAGTGAGCTCGCTGATCTCATCCACGTGAAAGAGCCGCCAGCCGACGCCGGTACCGGCCATCTGCCAGGCGCTGAGTGCCAGTTCCCCCTGCCCGACATAACCCAGAATATGCGGCCGCACCCTGCGCCTTGTGTCCTTGTAGCGGAGCTCGATGATCCGCCGCCGCTCGATCGCATCGATGATGATATCCGGATAGCTTGTTTTGCGCACGCGAACTCCCTGGTATCTCCCTTAACGAACGGGAGTTCAGGAAGTTCACGATTGATGTCGGCCAGCAGGCTTTGCAACTGGCCGCTACGGCGATCGGGATCAGGGCGGAGATCAGTTCGACTTCAGCAGTCGCGACTTCTGGCGGTTCCAGTCGCGTTCCTTCTCCGTCTCACGCTTGTCGTGCAGCTTCTTGCCCTTGGCGAGGGCGAGTTCGAGCTTGGCGCGGCCCTTTTCGTTGAAGTAGATCTTCAACGGCACCAGCGTCATGCCTTCGCGGTTGATGCCGGCGCGCAGGCGGCCGATCTCGCGTTTGGAGAGCAGCAGCTTACGGCGGCGGCGCGGTTCGTGATTGAAACGGTTTGCCTGCAGGTATTCCGGCAGATGCGAATTGATCAGCCAGATTTCGTTGCCCTCGTCGGAGGCGTAGGATTCGGCAATATTGGCCTTGCCTTCGCGCAAAGACTTGACCTCGGTCCCGGTCAGAACCAGGCCGGCCTCGTAAGTATCCATGATTTCATAGTTGTAGCGGGCCTTGCGGTTCTCCGCGACAATCTTGTTGACCGTACGCTGGCTGCCTTTGGGTGCCATGGGTGTATTCCGTTCCGCCCTTATCTGAAAACAAATCCCCGCCCATGGGCTATGAGCGGGGTTACTTGTCTATGTAATGCGGCCGATGCCGAAAGTGAAGCGGCGAGCGCGGATGTGTCTCAGTTCAGGAGGCCGGCGTGGCGCAGCGCGGAATCGATCGCCGCCTCGGTTGCCGGTTCCAGCGTCGAGACCAGCGGCGAGCGGACCGTGCGGTTCATGCCGCGGATCCTGTTGAGGCCGTATTTGGCGCCGCAGAGGCCGGGTTCCAGGAAGATCGCCTTGTGCAGCGGCATCAGGCGGTCCTGATATTCGAGCGCCTTGGCATAATCACCCGCAAGCGTCGCCGCCTGGAATTCCGCGCAGAGGCGCGGCGCGACATTGGCCGTCACCGAGATGCAGCCGACGCCGCCGTGGGCGTTGAAGCCGAGCGCTGTCGCGTCCTCCCCCGAAAGCTGCACAAAATCCTTGCCGCAAGTGATGCGCTGTTCCGAGACGCGCTCGATCTTGCCGGTCGCATCCTTGACGCCGACGATATTCCGGTGCGCCTTCACCAGCGCGCCCATCGTTTCCGGCGACATGTCGATGACCGAACGCGGCGGGATGTTGTAGATGATGATCGGCAGCTTCGTCGCTTGCGCGATCGCCGAGAAATGCGCGATCAGGCCCTTCTGGGTCGGCTTGTTGTAATAGGGCGTCACGACGAGCACGGCGTCGGCGCCGGCCTTTTCCGCGTGCACGGCAAGCTCCACCGCCTCGCGCGTGTTGTTGGAGCCGGCACCGGCGATAACGGGAACCCGCTTTTTGGCGACTTCGATACAGAGTTCCACGACGCGCTTGTGCTCGTCATGGCTCAACGTCGGCGATTCACCGGTGGTACCGACAGGCACCAGACCGCTGCTGCCTTCGACGATCTGCCAATCCACATGCGCGGCAAAAGCCTGCTCATCCACCGCATCATCGGCGGTGAACGGGGTGACCAGCGCGGGCATCGATCCCTTGAACATGCAAAACTCCCAATCGACAGCGTTCATTCTGCTGCCGCAATCCATGACTATGAGGGCTTTCGACAACTTTGGACGGGCCGCGACGCAGCCGACCTTCCCGAAAGCCTTTCAGGTCGCGCACCATAAAGCGGCGGGAAAGCGGCGACAAGCGCAAGTGCCAGGGATTTCATATGGAATCTCATATAAGAAACCGCGCATTTTCACAAACGCGGTAAGCTTTCGTTAACGTGGCTGGCGGCTAATAAGGGGACGACTATTTTCGCGAGTTACCGGATGTACAGGCCTGTTCTGATCCTCGCAGCACTGGGGCTCGGCGCTGCGAGCATGCATGCATTTGCCGCATCGCTGCCCGAAAGCATGGCCCCCCTTTCCTATATGAAGCCCGAGAACCCGGTGGCGATCACCATGCCCGCCGCAATGCCGGCGCCGGACGTGACCGGCACGATCCCGAGGACCGGCCCGCTGGTGGTGGCACCTGAGCTGAAAGCCGGGCTCGATGCGCTTTCCGGCAATGACATCGCCGCCGCGCTTGCCACACGCAATGGTCTAGCCGAAGGCTCGCTCGACCGGCATATCCTCACCTGGGCGATCGCCACCTCCGGCGCGCCGGGCGTGCCGTCGGGCGAGATCGCAGCGGCCCAGGTGGAACTGAAGGGCTGGCCGGGCCTGAAGGGTCTGCGCGCCAATTCCGAACGCGCGCTTTATCGCGAAAACCCGCCCGCCCCGACCGTGCTCGCGGCCTTCGGCTCAACCCGCCCGGAAACCACCGAGGGCACACTCATCCTCGCCCGCGCGCTCGTCGCCTCCGGCAGACAGGTCGAGGCCGCCCGGCCGCTTCGGCAGATCTGGTTCACCGAAACGCTCGAGAAGCCGACCGAAGACAAGATCCTCGCCGAATTCTCAGGCCTGCTAACCCCCGCTGACCACAAGGCGCGGATGGATTTCCTGTTGTACAAGGGGCGTGCCGCGCAGGCCAAGCGCTTCGGCGATCTCGGAAAGGCGCAATCGCTCTACAAGGCCTGGACCGCCGTCATCAGCAATGCCAAGAATGCCGAGACGCTTCTGAACGGCGTCGATGGCTCGCTGAAGGACGACGCGGGTTATCTCTTCGCCCGCATCGAATATCTTCGGCGGCAGGACAAATACCGGGATGCCGCAGACCTGCTCGAAAAGGCCCCGCGCGACGCGGCAAAACTGGTCAACACGACGGAATGGTGGAACGAGCGGCGCATCGTGGCGCGCGGGCTTGCCGACCAGGGCGAGTTCAAGCTCGCCTACCGGACCGCGGCCAATTATGTCGCCGCCTCCTCCACCGATATCGTCGATGCGGAATTCCACGCCGGCTGGTATGCGCTGCGGGCGCTGCATGAACCGGCAACCGCCGAGAAACATTTCCGCAAGATTCTCGAGACCTCGAACAAGCCTCTTTCGGCGTCGCGCGCCCTCTATTGGCTCGGCCGCGTGGCGGAAGACGGCGGACCGGGCAGCGCCAAGGAGTTCTTCGCTAAGGCGGCGCATTTCTCCAGCACGTTCTACGGCCAGCTTGCCGCCGCACGGCTCGACCTCAAGTCGCTCGACGTCACCTATCCGACCGCGAGCGGGGCCGACCGCCAGAATTTCGAAAGCCGCGAGGCCGTCCGAGCGATCGCAAGGCTCGAAGATGCCGGCCACGGCAAACGCGCAGCGGTGCTCTATCGCGCGCTGGCGGAAGAAATGACCAGCCCCGGGGAACTGGCGATCCTCGCGGCAAGGGCCGAATCGGAAGACAATCACGCCCTGTCGCTGCAGATCGGCAAGACCGCTTTCAGCCGCGGCATCGATGTGGCGGCGCTCGCCTTCCCGATCGGCGTCATACCGGCCGGCGCCGATATCGCCGGTTCCGGCAAGGCGCTCGCCTATGCGATCGCACGCCAGGAAAGCGCCTTCAACCCGGGCGCGGTTTCGCCAGCCAATGCCAGAGGTCTCCTGCAGATCCTGCCCGGCACGGCGCAGGGCGTTGCCAAGCGGCACGGCCTCACCTATGCGGCGGCACGGCTGACCACGGATGCAGGCTACAATGCCACCCTCGGCGCCCATTATCTCGGCGAACAGATCGACACGTTCGGCGGCTCCTACATCCTCACCTTCATCGCCTATAACGCAGGCCCGAAACGGGTGCCGGAATGGATCACCCGCTACGGCGATCCGCGCGGCAAGTCCCTTGACGAGGTGGTCGACTGGATCGAGCGTATCCCCTTCCCCGAAACCCGCAATTACGTGCAGCGGGTGATGGAGAACTACCAGGTCTACAAGACGAGGCTCGGGCAGAAGGCGGATATAGAAGCGGATCTGCGGTTCGGGCGGCGGTAATTACATCGCGGCCTGATCGAGTCTGATCTTCTACCTTCGAACAAGAGACAACGCGGGCCTAATTTCGAACAGCCATCCCTGTTGCAGTCGAAGTCATCAAAACAAAAAGCCCGGCACGAGGCCGGGCTTCTAAGCTTAATCCGATCAAATCAGATTAGAAGTCGCGCTGCAGGCGGACGATACCCTGTACCGTACCGTCTTCATCGCCAACTTCCACGTAGTTTACAGCAACCTTGGCAGCGAAGTTTTCGACGATCTGGTAGTTGACGGTCACGCCAGCGCCCCAGGCGTCGTCACCGAAGAAGTCGCCGTCTGCATCAGCTTGCGTATTCCAGATGTACTGGGCTTCCGGAATGATTTCGAGCTTGTCGGTCGCCTTGAAGGAATAGGCAACGGCCACAGCTGCTTCACCGGCACCGGTATCGGTTACGCCGTAGTAGGCATTGTCACCCGACGACCAGACACCGGAAAGGTAGAAGGTGCCCGGACCAACGGCAACAGAACCGATCGCGCGGACGGCACCGTTTTCGGCGCCGAAGTCATAAGAACCGAGCAGTTCGAGCTTGGCCGGGCCGATTGCTGCCTGGATGATAGCTTCGATACCGACGTTCTGTCCGCCAACGCCCTGAAGACGCGACAGTTCGTCAACCTGAATGCCAGCCGTGAAGGCCGAGCCGGTATAGGTGTAGGAGATCGACTGCAGACGGTTCGAACCGAGGTTGTCGAGTTCGCCCGGCAGGTCGTTTGCATCCCACCAGTTCAACCAGCGACCAACGCGGAAACCGCCGAGCTGGATATAGGCTTCATTGATATAGGCGCCGTTGGAGCTGCCGTTGGACGTGTAACCGACGTCCTGGTTGGCTTCGAAACGAACCGAGGCAACCGAGGTCAGCGTGCCGAGTTCGGTGTCGGACTTTGCAGTGAAGTCGAGCTGAGCGCGGCTATACGAATCCCAGTCGCCGTTGTTGAAGCTATTGGTGTCCTCACCAAAGCCGACTTCGAAACGGACATAACCACCGACCTTGAGGCAGGTTTCAGTGCCCGGGATGTAGAAGTAACCAGTGCCGAACGCGTCGCAGACACGAACGTATTCCATAGGCTCCGGTTCGGCAGCGACGATTGCGTCGGCAGCCTGAGCACCGGAAACTGCCGCGAGAGCCGCTGCAGAACCGAGAAGAAGGCTCTTAATGTTCATTCTTTTGACCTCCAGTCAATTTCTCTGAATGCTAGTTCGCGCCCGACCCAAAATTGATCAAACACGTAAAGGCCGCATAAGCAGCCCCATTCCCCAGTATCATCTCCCCATATGGAGGCCCTACATAGAGGCCAACCATTTATAGAAAACTCCCCCGGCGAACCGGGGGAGTTCCATTATGATTAGAACGTGCGATCGAGACGGACGAAGCCATCCCAGAATTCTTCAGCAGCGCCCGAAGTTTCGTTGTAGTTCGCGGTAACCTTGGCAGTGAAGCCCGGAACGATCGTGTAATCGACCGTTACGCCAGCGCGCCAGGCGTCGTCGCCCGTGAATTCGCCGTCAGCATCGACTTCAGAGTTCCAGACGTAGGTACCGCCGGGAGTGATCGTCAGCTTGTCGGAGACCTTGAAAGCGTACGAAGCAGCGAGAGCCCATTCACCACGGTTGAAGTAGGCGTTATCGAAGTTCGCATCGCCCACGCCGCTCGACCAGATGGCGAGAGCCTGCAAGGTGCCCGGACCGACCGGAGCCGAGATGAGGGCACGAACTGCACCGTTTTCAGCACTGAAGTCATAAGCGCCGAGAAGGTCGAAAGCTACGCCGCCGAACTTGGTCGTTACGATAGCTTCGAGACCGACGTTCTGGCCACCAAGACCCTGAAGACGCGACAGTTCGTCAACCTGGACACCAGCGGTGAAGGCGCTACCCGTGTAGAAGTAGCCGACCGACTGCATACGGGTGTTCTGGGTACCGGAGTTCCAATCGGATTCGCCGTTGATACCCTTATCCCAAGGGTTGTAGTAACGACCAACCTTGAAGCCGCCGAGCTGGATGTAGGCTTCGTTGATGTAGGCGCCGTTGGCGCTGCCGTTAGACGTGTAAGCAACGTCCTGGTTGGCTTCGAAACGAACCGAAGCAACCGAGGTCAGCGTACCAAGTTCCGTGTCAGACTTCGCGGTGAAGTCGAGCTGAACGCGGCTGAAAGTATCCCAGTCGGTGTCGTTGAAGGAGTTTACGTCCTGGCCGATATCAGCCTGGAAACGGACGTAACCGCCGATCTTGAGGCAGGTTTCGGTGCCCGGGATGTAGAAGTAGCCGGTGCCGAAAGCGTCGCAAACGCGAACGTATTCCATGGGCTCCGGTTCAGCAGCTACGATGGCGTCAGCTGCCTGAGCGCCGGAGACTGCTGCGAGGGCAGCAGCGGAGCCGAGAAGAAGGCTCTTGATGTTCATTTTTGACCTCCAGTCAAAGTTTCGTATGGGTCTGGGTTCTTTTGGCTGAAGGACAGCGTTCCCTGCCCCATCCCCGTCGATTGCTAGAAGAAGGACGATCCACCGCCTCGCTTCCGGATTTGAAAATACAAGACGGGGAAGGTCATGCAATCTGGAACTTCAATCGGGCGCCCTTCCGGTACCCGCTTCCCATAAGTCTGTTGCCGAAAGGACACAAAGCCGGGGACTGCCTTAGGTGGTATTTTACGCTTTGTTAAGAAAGGGCTTATCCGGCAGCCACTTAGCGCCGCGGAGAAGCCTCGGAAGGGAATCACCTCGCCCGCCAAGCGGCGCGCGTGCACGGCCGTGCGAGCTGCCGGCAGAGGTCGATCAGAACGGCATTGGGATTCGGAATTGGGCGGGCGTTTCGAGCCTGGAATGGCGGAGAAGATGGGATTCGAACCCACGATACCCTCTCGGGTATACTCCCTTAGCAGGGGAGCGCCTTCGACCACTCGGCCACCTCTCCGGTTGGGCCTGATTATTGGGAAACGATATCGATGGCAAGGTCTTTTATGGAAATGTCATGCGATTCCCACCGGTCACGACACGCGAATCGCAACAAGTGATTCCATTCCAGCCGCTTCAGTGATTCTCAGTAGCCCGAACGCTGATTGCCGGCGCCGCCGCCACGGCCGTAACGGCCGGCCAGCGATCGCAGCGCGCCGGAAAATTCGGTGACATCGGCACCGACGGCCACGAAACTCGCGCCGAGATCGAGATAATGGCGGTTCAGGGTTTCGCTGAACGTCAGGATGCCGGCCGCCTTGCCGGATTTCACGATCGTGCCGATCGCCTTCTCGATCACCTCCTGGACCTCCGGAGCCTCCATGCGGCCGAGATAACCCATGTCGGCCGAAAGATCGGCCGGGCCGATGAAGACGCCGTCGACGCCGTCCACCGCGGCGATGTTCTCCAGGTCGCGGATCGAGGCCATGGTCTCGGCCTGGACGATCAGGCAGATCTCGTCGGCGGCCGTCTCGGCGTAGTCGGGAATGGAATTGAAGCCGGAGGCGCGGGCGACTGCGGCACCGACGCCGCGCACGCCGCGTGGCGGATAACGCACGGCCCGGACGAGTTCCCTCGCCTGTTCGGCCGAATCGACCATCGGCACCAGCAGCGTGCGGGCGCCGATGTCGAGCATCTGCTTGATGACCCAGGTCTCGCCGATCGGCGGCCGCACCACCACTTCCGAGGGCGAGGTGGCAAGCGCCTGCAATTGCGCCAGGATGCTGCGCAGGTCGTTCGGCCCGTGCTCGCCGTCGATCACCAGCCAGTCGAAACCGGCATGGCCGGCGATTTCGGCGGTCAGCGCCTCGCCCATGTTCAGCCAGAGACCGATCTGCGGCTGGCGGGCCTTCAGCGCCGCCTTGAAGTGATTCTTCGGAGACGGCATGGCGTTTCCCTTCAGGAGAGGAGCTGTTTCAGGTCGGCGGCCGGATCGGCGAGGATGGCGCGGCTGGGTTCGATGCCGCTGTCGAGCAGCTTCTTGCCGCTCACATAGGCCTTGGCGTCGTTGATCGCGTCGACGGCGATGAAGCGGCCCTGGCGAAAATACCAGATCGACAGGCTGCCTTCGCGGGCGCCCTTGCGCACCAGCGTCTCGTCATACCCCATGTTGAAGCCGGCGATCTGCAGCTTCACATCGTATTGGTCGGACCAGAACCAGGGCTTTGCGTCATAGGGCGCGGAGCCGCCGGCGAGGATCGCTGCGGCGGCCTCCGCCTGATCGACGGCGTTCTGTACCGATTCGAGACGGATGCGCTCGCCTTTCCAGGGCAGCATGGCGCAGTCGCCCATGGCGAAGATCGACGGATCCGAGGTGCGGGCGAACTCGTCGACGATCACGCCGTTGCCAACTTCGAGGCCGCATTCCTGTGCCAGTTCGTCGTTCGGCTTCACGCCGATGCCGACGATGACGAAATCGACCTCGAGGGTGCTGCCGTCGGAGAGTTCAGCGGCGCGCACGTGATTCCCTTCCGGGCCGCTTCCGCCGATCAGGCGGTGCAGGCCGGTCTTTTCGCGGATGACCACGCCGTGGCTGTCGTGAATGGCGCGCATCACGTCGGCGGTCTCTTTTGCAGCAACGCGCTGGAGGATGCGGTCGGCCATTTCGATCAGCGTCACTTCGAGGCCGAGATGGCGGGCGACGGCGGCCGCTTCGAGGCCGATATAACCGCCGCCTATAATAAGGAGCCGGCGGCCCGGTTTCATCTCGCCGGCGAGCAGGTCGGCATCGCGCTTGTCGCGCACGGTGAAGACGCCGTCGAGATCGCCTCCGACACTTGCCGGCAGCGTGCGCGGCGTCGAGCCGGTGGCGAGCGCCAGAGTGTCATATTCGATGACCGCGCCATCCTGCATACGGACGGACTTTGCCTTGCGGTCGATCTCCTCGACATAGGTCGAGAGCAGAAGCTCGACATCGTGTTCGGCAAACCAGGTTTCGGGCCGGAAGGTCAGCCGCTCGAACTCCATTTCGCCGAGCAGATATTTCTTGGAGAGCGGCGGGCGCTGGTAAGGGATCACGCTTTCCGAACCGATGATCGTAATCGGCCGCGCATCCTTCAGAGCCCGGAGTTTTGCAGCGAGCGCGAAACCCGCCTGGCCCGCGCCAATTATCACCAACCTGCCCGTCACGTCTCGCTCCCCATACTGATCATGGTTTTCGTTGAGATAGCACCATTAATCCGATCGAAAGGGGTATCCCCGCGACATCGCTCCGTCAACAACGCGACATCGGCGATTACACGCTTTGCGTTCGCAGCTGTTCCATACGGAAAGGAAAAACCGCTTCGCCAGCGATCAGGTGCCAGATTTTTCGGCGATTTTCCGCCTATCCGGTCGCATTTTATCAATCCGTTTCAGAATGTGTCAGCGGAGGAGGAATATAGTCACAGAGTAGGAATGAAAACGGGAGGGCGTCATGCCCTTGAATATGGACCAGCACACCAGAAAAGACGGCCCCCGAGACCAGGCTTTCGAGAAGTTCACGATCGACCGCCCCGGCAAGGTCATCCTTGTCGGTCATCACCTCAGCACCAAAACGAGCTTCCGCTGCCTGATCCGCAGCATCTCGCTATATGGTGCGGAAATCGAGGTCGGCCCGACCCTGCCGATGCCCAACAACTTCTTCCTCGAAATCCTCGGCATCCATGACGACATCGGATGCACGGTGATCCGCCGCGAGGAAGAGAAGGTTACAGTCGGCTTCAACATGCTGATCGACGCCGAATTTCTGCATCACGTGATCCGGCTGAGCTTCGAGACCAGCCACTGACCGGCACGTCGTAATGCTGCCGGCGGGCATTCTTCGCCCGCCGCCTATAGCGGCCGTTCGTCAACCACGACAGAAGCGGCACAGCCCAGAGCAGCCCGCGCCATTCGGCGCCCTCCAGGGGATCGGCAAGAGGATCGGTCATCGGATCCCGCCGCCCGCTCCGGCAGCGCCGGCCCTTCTCCTCGTTCAATTGATCCCAAAATTTCACCCGGTTGAGAAGCATGGCAATCACTCCATCTATGATGTGATGCCATCGAGCTAGTGGTTTGCCGCGCCGGCTTGTAGACGCGCCGGCGAAAGCCGCTTTTCATCCATGAACGATGGGAAGATCACCGGTGAAACGATAGGGTGCCTGATATGACGGACGCGGGCTGGGACGATCTCAAACTGTTCCTGCATGTGGCGAGCGAAGGGGCCTTGAGCGCCGCTGCCGCCCGCACGGGCCTCAGCGCCCCGACGATCGGCCGGCGGATGCTGGCGCTCGAACGGGCAACCGGCCGGACCCTGTTCGTGCGCAGCCAGCAGGGCTACCGGCTGGCGCCGGATGGAGAAACGCTGCTCGAACATGTCCGCGCCATGCAGAAGACGGCCGACAGCATCGCCGACTGGAAGGCGCAGGCCTTTGCCATGCCGATCGTTTCGATCGGCGCCGATGCCTGGCTTTCCGGTTTCGTCAGCGATCATACGTCCGAGCTTCGAGGTAGGGAGGACCGGTTCCGGCTCTGCTGCAAATCGCTGCACAGGGGGCTCGATTTCACCTATCGCGAAACGGATGTCGGGATCGTCGGTCGAAGGCCTGAATCCGGCAATGTGGCGATCCGCCGCTCGGTCACTGTCGCACACTGTATATATAGAGAGGATAGTCTTGCCGAAGACGAGACAATGCCGTGGGTTTCGATCGGCACCGAAAGCTCCCATTCGCCGGCCGACAAATGGGTGTTTCAGCATCACGAGGCTGATATCCGCACCTGGACCAATTCGCCGGAACTGCTGCTGCGGCTGATTGCGAGCGGCAACGGGCGCGGCGTGCTGCCGTGCTTCATTGGCGATTCTGCCCCCGCCCTGGTGCGCGAGGGCGGCATCATCGCAGAGCTCACCTATACCATGTGGATCGTCGCCAATGACGACGACCGGCACCGGCCGGAGGTACATCAGGTCATCGAAAGGCTCGGCGCACTTTTCAAACGGGAGGCGGAAAGATTTAGCGGCGATCAAGCCTAATCGAGCCCAAGCAGACTTGCATGCCGGTGAATCGATCCTATTGTGTGCCGATTTTAAAAGAACCGGAACTGAAGTCCATGCCTGCATTCTTGCGCTTTACACCGCTGATCAGCGCCCTTCCCGCCACCGTCCCCTTCGTCGGACCCGAGGCCATCGAGCGCAATCGCGGTCTCATGGTGAAAGCGCGCATCGGCGCCAATGAAAACGGCTTCGGCCCTGCACCTTCCGTCATCGAAGCGATCGGCGCTGCGGCGGCAAGCACCTGGAAATATGCGGATCCGGAAAACTTCGAACTGAAGCAGGCGCTCGCCGCGCATCTGGGCTGTCAGGTCAACAATGTTGCCGTCGGCGAAGGCATAGACAGCCTGCTCGGGCTGATCGTCCGGATGGTGATCGAGCCGGGCATGCCGGTCGTCACCTCGTTCGGTGCCTATCCGACGTTCAACTTCCATGTGGCGGGCCATGGCGGCCGGCTGGTGACGGTGCCTTATGTCGACGACCGCGAGCATCTCGACGGGCTGATGGAAGCCGTTCGCCGCGAAAACGCGCCGCTGGTCTATTTCGCCAACCCCGACAATCCGATGGGAAGCTGGTGGGATGCCGACAGCATCGTCGCATTTGCCAAGGCGCTGCCGGAAACCTGCCTGATGATTCTCGACGAAGCCTATTGCGAGACAGGCCCGGCTGGCGCGACGCCCGATATCGCCGCCCTGATCGACCGGCCGAACATCATCCGCACCCGCACCTTCTCGAAGGCCTACGGAATGGCCGGCTCGCGGGTGGGGTATGCGATCTCGACGCCCGGCACGGCCCAGGCCTTCGACAAGATCCGCAATCATTTCGGCATGAACCGGATCGGCATCGCCTCGGCACTCGCGGCGCTGAAAGACCAGGCCTATCTCGGCCAGGTGATCGGGCAGATCAAGGCCTCGCGAGACCGGATCTCCGCCATCGCTGAAACCAACGGCCTGAAGCCGCTGGCGTCTGCCACCAATTTCGTGGCGATCGATTGCGGCCGCGACGGCGCCTATGCGCGCTCGATCGTCGATGGGCTGATGGAGCACGGAGTTTTCATCCGCATGCCGGGTGTCGCGCAGCTCAACCGCTGCATCCGCGTCAGCACGGGCCCGGAATCGGACATGGCGCTGTTCGAAGAAGCCCTGCCGACGGTGCTGAAGAGCCTATAGGCCATACGAAAACGACCGCGCCGGCCTTGTTCCTGCCGGTCGCGGTCTCAATTTCAGGCGGTCGTCCCCGTCCAGACCCGACCGTCCTATCTCCCGATCCCCTTTTGGGTGCTGTCTTTTGGATTGTTCTCCCGCCGGCCCTCTTGCGGGGCCGGTCAATTCGTCGACCACGGCGCTCCTGAAGTCGCTCAGTGCATGGTCATCCATTCGCGAGCGGCGCGGAGTGCTGCGGCCAGCTGCATCTTGCTCATTGTCTGTGCGAGGTCAGCGCGCAGTTCGGCGGCGCGGTCGGAGCCCTTGATCGCGGCGATGTTGAGCCATTTGTGAGCGGAAACGAGATCGACGTCGCAACCACGGCCGGTCGCATACATCAGGCCCATTTCGCAGAAAGTGTCGGCGCGGGTTTCGCCACCCATGGTGGCCATTCCGGAATTGTTCATTTCAAAGCGTGCCATCGGTTTGATCCCTGTTAAAGCCTGTTGTCCGTCGTCTGCCCTGTTTTTGCCCTTTCGGGCTCCGTCCGGATCACCGTCTTCAAGCGGCTGTTTCGATCCTTCCGGCCGGCGGTTTTTCCCGCTCGTTTGATGACTTCACTATGCGCCAAACCTTCCAAAAGACGCCTAAAAAGCATGATTAATTCAATGAAAACAAAGATAAAACACTTCGTAAACTTGAGCTTTTGTTAAACATGGGATGCCTTGCATTTTAAGGAGTTTGCGGAGATTTTTACGAAAAGTTTAGAAAACGATTTAAACCGAACGCTAACTACGAATACGGTTCGGTTCGGCGACCCCGTCTCCAGGGCTGTGGAAAACCCAGCCTTCCCGACCGCTGAAATTCCGCCCTATCGGGCCAAACCCATATTTACCTTTACGTGTGCGTAAGATAAATTTCGGCACAAGTTCGTACAGAGGGGTGCGCACTGGAGGAAACCGCGCTGTCTGTCTGCTCTCGAAGAGCTCAGCGGCGGAAGCGAAGGAGGAAAACAATCATGATGCGCAGACTGATGCTTGTTGCAGTGCTGACACTTGCCGCGACCGGAGCCCGAGCCGCAGAGCCGATCGAAGGCAATTGGAAGACCGCCAGCGGCGAGACCGCGGTGATCGGCAAATGCGGTACCGCCTATTGCGTGACGCTGAAGACCGGCAAACATTCGGGTAGGCAGATCGGCAAGCTCTCCGGCAAGGACGGGGAATATAGCGGCGAGATCACCGACCCCGCGGAGGACAAGACCTATAGCGGGTCGGGCTCGGTCAATGGCAATTCGCTCAAGATGAAAGGCTGCGTTCTCGCCATCCTTTGCAAGTCGCAGACCTGGACGCGCCTCTAAGCCGATCGCCCAAATATCGTCCCATATAAGAAGTGCAGAGATGGCCGCGCCGGCAATGGCACGGCCATTTTTCGTTTCCAACCGTCAAGGAGTGCCTGAATATTTTGCTGCGCCGCATCAAGAAAAGGCAATTTGATCACGCAAACGGCATCGATTTTGGGCGTAAAAATTCGCAAAATTTCAATGTCACAGTTTTGTGAAAAGCTTGAATACCTATTGAACACGATTTATGCCACACAAAAGCCACTAAAATGACACGATCTCCGAAAAATTACACGCAATCGGTGCAAATTCTTTCATAGCCACATATCCTACTGATTTTGCTGGTTAATTATCTTACCAAATCGTAACTTAATCGATTTATTCGTGGCTTTTCTCAAGAAATGACCGCGATATGCACTTTTTGCGCGCATTTTTACCGGCCCGTTTTCGCTGTCAACGTTTCGTTGACAGCAGTCGCCGAAATGAGGGGCTTTCGGATCGAACCGATCGGTCCGATATCAGCATCGCAAACAGAAATTCACTCTGGTTCGAACCCAAGACCGAACCGAACATAACCCAAGGATAAAGACAATGACCAAGATCACTTCCGCTATCGCCGCAGCCCTTATCGCTTCGGCCTCGTTCGCTTCCGTCGCCCTCGCTGAAGGCGACTATTATGAAGGCGCCTCCAAGGCATCCGCCACCGTCGACCATGTTCAGACCGGCAGCATTGCTCAGGATCAACAGAATCAGGTCCCGGCTTCGATCGGCCGCGGCGAATATTATGAAGGCGCAAACCGCCCGAACTAACCGCAGCTCATTCAAGATACCGAAACAACCTCCGCAGGCCAGGTCGCAAACTTTGAAGCCGCGGATAACTCTGAAGGGACTACCACAATGACCAGGATCACCTCCGCTATCGCCGTAGCCCTCATCGCTTCGGCTTCGTTCGCTACCGCCGCTCTTGCTGAAGGCAACTACTACGAAGGCGTTACTCCGCCGTCGGCCGGCCAGCAGCACCCGGCAACACATCAGAAGGCCAAGGGTTCGGCCAGCTACGGCTACACGGGCTCGGTCTCCAACGCCCAGGGTTCGAACCAGTCCTTCGACGGCACGGTCACCCTGAACCATGGCGACTACTATGAAGGCGCCAACCGCCCGAACTAACTGCAGCTTATTCAAGATATCGAAACAATCTCCGCAGGCCAGGTCGCAAACTTTGAAGCCGCGGATAACTCTGAAGGGACTACCATCATGACCAAGATCACTTCCGCAATCGCCGCAGCCCTTATCGCTTCGGCCTCGTTCGCTTCCGTCGCTCTTGCCGAAGGCGACTATTACGAAGGCGCCTCCAAGGCTTCCGCTGCCGTCGACCACGTTCAGACCGGCAGCATCGGCCAGAAGGCCGACGCTCAGAAGGCCGACGTCAACAGCGGCGACTATTTCGACGGCGCCAACCGCCCGAACTAACCGCAGCTCATTCAAGATACCGAAACAACCTCCGCAGGCCAGGTCGCAAACTTTGAAGCCGCGGATAACTCTGAAGGGACTACCACAATGACCAAGATCACTTCCGCTATCGCCGCAGCCCTTATCGCTTCGGCCTCGTTCGCTTCCGTCGCTCTTGCCGAAGGCGACTATTATGAAGGCGCCTCCAAGGCTTCCGCTGCCGTCGACCACGTTCAGACCGGCAGCATCGGCCAGAAGGTTGATTCCCAGAAGGCCGACGTCAACAGCGGCGACTATTTCGACGGCGCCAACCGCCCGAACTAACCGCAGCTCATTCAAGATACCGAAACAACCATCCGCAGGCCAGGTCGCAAACTTAAAGCCGCGGAACACTCTGAAAGGACTACCACAATGACCAGGATCACTTCCGCTATCGCCGCAGCCTTCATCGCTTCGGCTTCCTTCGCCACCGCCGCTCTCGCCGACGAAGGCGACTATTACGAAGGCGCACAGCCCACCCAGCAGGCTCAGTCCGTCCATGGCGCTCGCGTCGACAGCTTCGGCTATACCGGTTCGATCGCTCGTGCCAACGGTTCCGCCCAGTCGAACCAGTCGTTCGACGGCACGGTCACCCTGGACCGTGGCGACTATTACGACGGCGCAGTTCGTCCGAACTAACCGTCTCCTATTCAAGATACCGAACATATGTCCGCAGGCCGGGTCGCAAACTCACTGCCGCGGGCAACTCTGAAAGGCATAAGACAATGACAAAGATCACTTCCGCTATCGCCGCAGCCCTGATCGCTTCGGTTTCGTTCGCCGGTGCAGCACTTGCTGAAGGCGACTATTACCAGGGCGCCCAGAAGACTGGGCCTGCCACATCCATCGATCGCCTGAACACCGGCAGCATCGATCGTCAGGACGGCAAGCTTCCGTTCAACAATGGCGGCGGCCGCGATAACCGTGCTTCCGATCTGGACAGCGGCGACTACTACAGCGGCGTCAACCGCCCGAACTAACCCTGAAGGTCGTTCGCCATCGATAGCCGCACAGAGCCTTGCCCGGTGCGGGATCAAACAGACAGCAAGTATACGGAAAAATGAAATACCAGCCGCGCGAGCGGCTGGTATTCGCAGTTCATTCAAGACACCGATTGGAAAGACGGGTCGCAATCGTCTTTCCGGTGCGTGATGGCCGGACTCTGAAACCCGCCATCGAGTTCAAGATTAAGTGAAGCTTTTCCACGAATCAATCACGTTGATGCTCTTCTTCGTGAGATTTCCTGCATTTGGCACTGCGCCGCCGGTTTCCCGCAATATTGCAGGCTTTTTTGCCGCTCAAAAAAAACCGCTAGTTGGCGGCTCCACTCCATTTCTATTGGAACGATCCTCCCTTCCAGGAATTTGTACCTCGGACGGAGCGATGAACCTATCGCTTCGCACCATAAGAACAGATGGAAAGGACAGGAAAATGAAAGCCTATCTCACTTCCGGTATTGCCGCTCTTATCATTTCGGCTGGTTTCGCGGGTGCCGCCGCCGCACAAAACGCGGTCTATTCGGACCCGGACGGCCTGCCTCACTCGCCGCCGACCATCCAGCAGGATCGCGGTCAGGATCGCGGTCAGGGCGTGGACACCATGTCCACCGGCAGCATCTATCCGAGCGCCGGCTACATGTACAACAACAACGCGAGCGGCAACGCCGATCTCGATGGTGGACAGGACGAAGGCGATTATTACGACGGTACGTTGCGTCCGCATAACTAAGCAGTTGCTTCAAGATACCGCATCTCGCGCAGGTCGCACCGATGCGCGGGATGACCTCTCCACCGACAGACCAATTTCAAGCCGGCCCTCGTGGCCGGCTTTTTCATGAACGCAGTGCTCTGCGGGGTGTGCCGACGCCTCCTGCGAACGGATGAAGCCAGCGACGGAGACATAGACGATTCGTCGCGCCTTCCTGTCCCTTCTGGCGTTAACCATTCTGAACGCTGGATGAAACTCTCTCTCAGGACGCATTCAGCCCCGCGCCTTTATTCTGCCGTCATTGGCTTTGGGGAGAGAACCATGACCATCCTTGCACGCCGCCTGACAATCGTAACGCTGATCATGACCATTTTCGCATTCGCCTTTGCCGCGCTCGTCGCCGTTCCGGCGCGCAACGATCTGCGCGTGCATCTTGGCACCGTGGTGCCCTGTTATCATCCCGCCACGCCGAACTGCGTCGCGGCGCTTTGAAAAAGTTCAGGTATTCAATCGGCGGGAGCCTTTCAACGTCGTTTGATTGTTAATGAGTTCCCTCTATAATAGCGCATGAACACACGAATCTTTTCCTTGACCCCGCTTTCCTTCATCAGCCCGAGCCCGGTAGAGCCGCGCGCCTTCGACAATCCGGTCGAGGCGGTCGATGCCCTGACCGAACTCTACGAACGCAATACGAAATTCCTGATCGACGCGTTCGGGGCGCTTGCCGATGGTGCTGCCGTGACCGGCCGCTACCGTGCCTGCTATCCCCAGGTCAGCATCGAGACGACATCCTTCGGCCACGCCGACTCGCGCCTCTCCTACGGCCACGTCTCGTCGCCCGGCGTCTATACCACGACGATCACCCGACCGAAGCTGTTCCGGCATTACCTGAAAGAGCAGCTCGGCCTCTTGATGCGCAACCACAGCGTTCCGGTGACGATTTCGGAATCGACGACGCCGATCCCGCTGCATTTCGCCTTCAGCGAAGGCGCGCATGTGGAAGCATCGGCGACCAGTTCGCTCGCCGACATCTCATTGCGAGACCTGTTCGACACGCCGGATCTCAACAACACCGACGACCTGATCGCCAACGGCGAATACGACCAGGTGCCCGGAGAGCCGGCGCCGCTTGCGCCGTTCACCGCCCAGCGCATCGACTATTCGCTGGCCCGCCTCAGCCACTATACGGCGACCAGCGCCGATCATTTCCAGAATTTCGTGCTGTTCACCAACTACCAGTTCTACATCGACGAATTCGCGGCCTGGGCCCGTGAGATGATGGCAAAGGGCGGCGACGGTTACACGGCCTTCGTGGAGCCCGGCAATATCGTCACGCTTGCCGGCTGCGACAGGCCGGAAACCGATGCGGTTGTCCGCCTGCCGCAGATGCCTGCCTATCACCTGAAGAAGAAGGGGCACGCGGGCATTACGCTCGTCAATATCGGCGTCGGGCCTTCGAACGCCAAGACGATCACCGACCATATCGCCGTACTGCGACCGCATGCCTGGCTGATGGTCGGCCATTGCGCTGGCCTGCGCAACAGCCAGCGCCTGGGTGACTATGTGCTGGCGCATGCCTATGTGCGCGAGGACCACGTGCTCGACGACGACCTGCCGGTGTGGATCCCGATCCCGGCGCTTGCCGAAGTGCAGCAGGCACTCGAAAGCGCCGTCGAGGAGGTCACCGGCTACCAGGGCTTCGAGCTGAAGCGGATCATGCGCACCGGCACGGTCGCGACGATCGACAACCGCAACTGGGAACTGCGCGACCAGCGCGGGCCTGTGAAGCGGCTCTCCCAGTCAAGGGCAATCGCCCTCGACATGGAATCGGCGACGATTGCCGCCAACGGCTTCCGCTTCCGCGTGCCCTATGGGACGCTGCTCTGCGTCTCCGATCGGCCCTTGCACGGCGAACTGAAACTGCCCGGCATGGCGACCGCCTTCTACCGCACCCAGGTCAGCCAACACCTGCAGATCGGCATCCGCGCCGTGCAGAAGCTCGCGGCGATGCCGACCGAGACGCTGCATTCGCGCAAGCTGAGAAGCTTTTACGAGACGGCGTTTCAGTGACATTGTCATGATTTAGGACTATATTCTGGTGTCTCCGGAGGGCTCCTGATGCGCATGTCCTTGAATATCGATGACGACCTCTTGAACGAGGCGAAGCAGATCACCGGCTTGCCGGCCACGGCAACCGTGGAGGAGATTCTTCATCATCTGGTCACGAACGAACGCCGACGCCAGGCTTTCAATGAGCTTGCAGGCACGGGCTGGGACGGTCCGCATCACAGCCGGCCGACCTTTGAGACCCTGGCATCCGAATTTCGGGCCCTGACAGCCAATCGCGATCACGCGCCTTCCGAAATGCTGATGCGCGAAGGACGCGAGGAGCGGTGACGACCTTCGTGGTCGATGCGAGTGTCGTCATCAAATGGGTGATCCAGGAGACAGGGACCACTGAGGCATTGTCCCTGCTCGACGGCAATGCGCTGGTCGCCCCGGATCTGATCCTGGTCGAATGCACCAACATCCTTTGGAAAAAGGTACGACGAAAAGAGCTTTCCGCCCCCGAGGCGCATTTCGCCGCGCGGCTCATCGAAGGCTCGGACCTGCAATTGCGGGAAATGCTGCCGCTTCTGACCGCCAGCCTCGAACTGGCGATCGAACTCGACCATCCGGCCTATGACTGCATCTATCTGGCGCTTGCGCTCAAGGAAAACCTGCGCTTCGTGACCGCCGATGAAAGCCTCGTCCGGAAGCTGCGGCAAAGCTCCGACAAGAAATTCCGGGACGTGGCGATATCGCTGGGCGAATTGGCTTAACGGCGATCGCGTGTCGGCCTCGCCACCAGCAATGACAGCGCCGTCCCCACCAGCGACGACACGATCACCAGGAGATGCGTATTGACGGCCGCCTGGCCGAGTTCCGCCAGGGGCAGTCCGGCGGTGCCGGCGCCGAAGGCGATGGCGCCGGCGGTGATGCCGGCTGGATAGGTGCCGACGCCGGCGGGGGCGTGGACCGGTAGGACGGAGGAGAGCTCGCCGCCGAGGGCGCCGCCGAAGCTTGCGGCAACGGACAGGCCGCCGAGCAGGCCGAGGACCCAGGCGAGGACGGCGATCTTGGTGAACCAGTTGATCAGCGTCGCGCCCCAGGCGCGGGCGAAGGCTTTCGCATCGAGCGGCAGGCCGGCTTCGACCTCGTCGAGCAGTTTTTTCGCTTTGTTCGGAAGGGCCTTGGCCGCAAGACGGAAGGCCTGGCCGCGCAGCACGAAGGTAATTGCCGGCAGGATGAGGAAGGCGAGCCAGAGCGCCCAGGCCCAGAGTTTCCCTGTCTGCAGCGCCAGCCCCGTGCCGGCGGCGGCGAGCAGCGCATGCAGGTCGAAGAGCCGCATGACCAACAGCGCCGCGGTGCTGCGCGCAACGCCCAGGCCGAACTCGCGCTTCATCAGCAGCGGAAAACTCGCCTCGCCGGTGCGGAAGGGCAGCATGATGTTCAAGAGGTTATGGACCTGGACGAGCCTCAGCAGCGTGCCGAACCGGCCGCCGGTCTCGGCCGGAAAGTAGTCGTAGATACGCCAGGTGCGCAGAACGTAGGTGCCGAGCAGCAGCGCCAGCGCTATCGCCGCCGAGCCCCAGCCGGCGCTGCTCCACAGCGACACGACGCTCTGCCAGCCCCAGACCCACTGGATGAAAGCGGCGTAGACCAGAATGATCGCCACCGTTGCGAGCGTCATCGCGTGGCGAATTATCCACGCCCGGCGGCTGGCAACCGGAGAATTCTTCATATAGTAGGGTGCCCCATGTGAAATTTCGGGTTTCGGCCATTATCAGAGGGCCTTTCAAGCCCGTGGTTTAGGAGAAACGCAAGGTGCGTACAACAGCAGAGTCGGTGACAGGCCTCATCGAGACGGCCGAGCCGATCGAACTGTCCCTCGTCGTGCCCCTCTTCAACGAAGAAGAAAGCGTGCGCCCGCTGATCGAACGGATCTGCGCGGCGATGGCCGGCTACGCGGCGAGCTGGGAACTCATCCTCGTCGACGACGGCAGCACGGACGCGACGATCGCCAATGCCCGCGAAGCGCTGAACCGTCCTGGCCTCGACCTGAAGATCGTCGCGCTGCAGCGCAATTTCGGCCAGACCGCCGCGATGCAGGCCGGGATCAACCAGGCAAACGGCCGGCTGATCGCCACGCTTGACGGCGACCTGCAGAACGACCCGAAGGACATTCCCGGCATGGTGGCCGAGCTGGAGCGGCGCGAGCTGGATCTGCTGGTCGGCTGGCGCAAGAACCGCCAGGACGGGCTGCTGCTGCGCAAGGTGCCGTCCTTCATCGCCAACCGGCTGATCGGCCGCATCACCGGCGTACGGCTGCACGACTATGGCTGTTCCTTGAAGATCTATCGCGGGTCGGTGATCAAGCAGGTCAAGCTGATGGGCGAGATGCACCGCTTCATTCCGGCCTGGGTTGCCGGCGTGGTGCCGAGCTCGCGGATCGGCGAAATGCCGGTGACCCACCATGCGCGCCAGCACGGCGTTTCCAAATACGGGATTTCCCGCACCTTCCGGGTGATCCTCGATCTGCTGTCGGTGATGTTCTTCATGCGCTTCAAGGCGCGGCCGGGGCATTTCTTCGGCTCGCTCGGCCTCGGGCTCGGGGCGCTGTCTGCGATCATCCTCTTCTACCTGTTCATCGACAAGTTTATCATGGGCAACGACATCGGCACACGGCCGCTGTTCCTCATCGGCGTCATGCTGTTCCTGTCCGCGGTACAGATGATCACCACCGGCATTATCGCGGAAATGATCGCCCGCACCTATTACCGCGATGACAACTCGCTCAGCTACATCGTCAGGGAAGTCTATGAGGGCGATGCGGCGCATCAGTGACGCGCTTGCCCGCCGTCCCGACCTCATCCTCTGGCTGATCGCTGCATATTATGTGCTCGCGGTCATCCTTCGGGTGCTGCGTTCGGAGGCGCTCGAAAGCGACGAAGCGGAACAGCTCTACCAGTCGCAGTTCCTGCTGATGGGGTACGGCCGTCAGCCGCCGTTCTACAACTGGCTGCAATACGGGGTCGTCCACCTGATCGGCCCGTCGGTCCTTGCAGTCGCGCTGGTCAAGAACCTGCTGCTATTCCTCACATGTGCGGTCTATGGGCTGGCGGCCCGGGTGTTGCTGAAGGACCGGCGGCTCGTCGCCATCGCCATGATCGGCGTGATCGCCATGCCGGCGGTCAGCGTCATGGCGCAAAGAGACCTGACGCACGCAATCGCCACGCTGTTTGCAGTCGCGCTGTTCTTCTACGGTTTCCTCCAGACGCTGACGCGGCCAACCCTTTGGACCTACCTGCTCACCGGCATCGCGGTCGGGTTCGGGCTGATCGCCAAGTATAATTTCGTCATCGTGCCCGTCGCGGCGATCCTCGCCATCCTGCCGGAACCGGGCTTGCGCAAGCGCATTCTCGACTGGCGGCTGATCCCGGCGCTTGCCGTCGCAGCGGTGATCTGCCTGCCGCACGGGCTTTGGGTGCTCGGAAACCTGGGCGAAGCGACGGCCGGGACGATCAAGGCTATGCGCGAGGACGCGTCGGGCAACCCCATTCTCGACCGGCTGTCCGGTATCGGCACGCTTTTCGTCGCCATACTGACCGGCGGGCTGCCGGTGCTCGCCTTTTTCCTGATCGCCTTCCGGCAACCGCTGATCGATGCCTGGCAGGCGACGAACCAATGGACGCGGGTGATCGGCCGGACGCTCGCCATCTGCCTGATCGCCGTCGGGCTGATCGGGCTCGGTTTCGGCGCCACCAGCATCAGCGAAAAATGGCTGTCACCGTTCCTGGTTCTGCTGCCGCTCTATCTGTGCCTGAAGCTCGAGGCCGCCAATGCGGAGACGAGCCGCAGCATCCCGCGGCTGCTGTTTCCGGTGGCGGTGCTGGCGCTCGGCTTTGTCGTCTATATCGCGCTCGGCAATGTCATCGGCCCGATGTTCGGCGATTACACCAAGGAAAACCTGCCGTCCGGGCCGTTCATCAGACAGGTGGTGGCGGAGCATGCCGATACCAAGCCGGCCTATGTGATCACCGACGATCCCTATCTTGCCGGAAGCGCCCGGCTGGAACTGCCGCAGGCCCGCGTGCTGCTGCAAAGTTTCGGTCAGACGCCGCCGCTCGGCGAGGCGGAGAGACGCCAGCCGGGCCTGATCGTCTGGCAGGGGGGGCGATGACATGCTGGCCGCTCTCGGGCCCTATCTGCAGGCCAATGGGGTTGCGGCGGAAAGATTGACGCCGGCGACCGAGGCCGTGCCCTATCTCTTCTCGGGCGGGCAGGACAGCGTCACGTTTGGATATGCCTGGGTGGAGCCGGGCAGATAGAGACCGGTGGTCTCCCTCTCCCCCCTTACGGGGGAGATGTCACCAGGGGTGACAGAGGGGGGGTGGGTCTGCGAACTCAATTGCCGGAGAGTATGCCGCGACACCCCCCTCTTCCCCTGCCGGGGCATCTCCCCCACAAGGGGGGAGATTGACTCGCGGCGACGGCTCACTCCCTGACGCTATCTTTCAAATGATCCAGCGCCGCCCGCAGCTTTTCGATCACCTCATCCACCTCAGCGCGGCTGATGGTCAGCGCCGGCGAAGCGAGCATGCGGTCGCCGGTGGCGCGCAGGATGAGGCCGTTTTCGACGCAGTGATTGCGCACCAGCGTGCCGATATCGTCGGGCTTTGCATAACGCCGGCGGGTGGATTTATCCGCAGCAAGCTGGAGGCCGCCGATCAGGCCGACGCTTTCGGCCTGGCCGACCACCGCGTGATCCTCCAGGCTTTTCCAGGCAGCGGCAAAATAAGGACCGATATCGTCGCGGACGCGCTCGACCAGCCCCTCTTCCTCGATGATGCGGATGTTTTCCAGAGCAGCGGCAGCCGCGACCGGGTGCCCGGAATAGGTGAAGCCATGGTAGAAATCGCCTAACTCCTCGACCATCACGTCGGCGACGCGGTCGCTGACCAGCACGCCGCCGATCGGCAGGTAACCGGAGGACAGGCCCTTGGCGATCGGCGCCAGATCCGGCTCGAAGCCGAAATGCTGGTGGCCGAACCAGGTGCCCAGGCGGCCGAAGCCGCAGATCACCTCGTCGGAAACGAGCAGGATGTTGCGTGCCTTGCAGATGCGGGCGATTTCCGGCCAGTAAGTTTCCGGCGGAATGATAACGCCCCCTGCCCCCTGGATCGGTTCGGCGACGAAGGCTGCGACGCGCTCCTCGCCGAGTTCGTCGATCTTCGCCTCCAGCTCGCGGGCGACCTTCAGGCCGAATTCCGCAGGCGAAAGATCGCCGCCCTCGGCATACCAATAGGGCTGGTTGATGTGATGGATGCCCTCGATCGGCAGGTTGCCCTGTTCGTGCATCAGCTTCATGCCGCCGAGCGAGGCGCCGGCGACGGTCGAGCCGTGATAGGCGTTCTTGCGGGCGATGACCAAGGTCTTTTCCGGCTTGCCCAAAGCCTTCCAGTAGACCCGCGCCATGCGGAACCAGGTGTCGGTCGCTTCCGAGCCGGAATTGGTGAAGAAGACGCGCTTCAGGTTTTCGCCGGTATGGGAGGCGATCTTCTGGGCGAGCAATGCCGCTGGCTCCGTCGTGGTGCCGAAGAAGGTGTTGTAATAGGGCAATTCCTGCATCTGCCTGTAGGCGGCATCGGCGATCGACTTACGGCCGTAACCGACATTGACGCACCAGAGGCCGGCAAACGCATCGAGATATTTCCTGCCCGCCGAGTCGTAGATATGGACGCCTTCCGCGCGCTGGATGACCCGAGCGCCCTTGGCGTTCAGCTGCTTCATGTCCGAGAACGGGTGCAGGTGATGGGCGGCATCGATTGCGGCGAGATTGGAAAGCGGCTGCATATCGGTCATGACTGTCTCTCTGCCTCAGATTGTGCCGTCAATTCTTATCGGTTACGAACAGAGTTCCGCAACACCCGTCAAAAGACATTCCTCATGGCCCTAGAGACCGCCCCGCCCCGCATCGAAATCCTGCTCGTCGGCATGAACGGCGACCTGCGCGGCAAACAGATCCCGATCGAGGCCGAAAAGAAGGTCTGGGACGGCACGGTGCGCCTGCCCTCCTCCACCCAATCGCTGGATATCTGGGGCGACGACAACGACGACATCACCGGCCTGTCGCTGTCGGTCGGCGATCCGGACGGGGTCTGCCTTCCCGATCGGCGCAGTCTCGCGCCAATGCCGTGGGCGCCAGAAGGGTCGAAGCAGGTTCTCTCGACCATGCACGAATTCGATGGCACGCCTTCCTTCATGGATCCCCGCGCCATTCTCGCAGCCCTTCTCAAGCGCTTTGACGAACGTGGCCTGACGCCGGTCGTGGCGACCGAGCTCGAATTCTACGTGATCGAGGACGACTGGCGCGAAACGGGCAGGCCGCGCCCGCCGGCCAGCCTCATGTATCGCGGCGAGCCGAACGGCTTCCAGCTCTACGACATGAGGGCCGTCGATGCGCTCGACGACTATCTGCAGACGGTGCGGGCCTGGGCGAAACTCCAAGAACTGCCCGCGGATGCGACGACCGCGGAATTCGGCCCCGGGCAGTTCGAGATCAACCTCCTGCACCGCGCCGATGCGCTGGCGGCGGCGGACGACTGCATCTATCTCAAGCGCATCGCCGAGCAGGCAGCCAGGAAGCATGGGCTCAAATCCACCTGCATGGCAAAACCCTATGCAGAGCATGCGGGCTCCGGCCTGCATGTGCATGCGAGCATCATCGACCGAGACGGCAACAATGTGCTGGACGCCAGGGGTGGCGATCCGGTGCGGCTGAAATCCGTCTGCGCCGGAATGTTGAAGACGATGCGGGATGCGCAGCTGATCTTCGCGCCGTTTGCCAATTCCTACCGGCGATTCCAGCCGGGATCCTTCGCGCCGGTCGATATCGACTGGGGCTACGGTCATCGGGGGACTGCGGTGCGCGTTCCGGACGCCCAAGGGCCGGCCGCCCGCATCGAACACCGCGTCGCCGGCGCCGACGTCAATCCGTACCTGCTGCTCACCGCCATTCTCGGCGGCATGCTTTTAGGATTGGACGAAACATTGGATCCGGGTCCTGCGACCGAACCGGGCAAGGAGCCGCCGGCCGGCACGAAAAAGCTGACGCACGATTTCCTGACGGCGGTCGAGGAGTTTTCCGCCTCGCCCTTCATCGCCGACGTGTTTGGCGCGCGCTATCAGAAGCTCTATGGCGACACGAAGCGCAAGGAGGCGATCACCTACCTGCGCACGGTCTCGGATTTCGACTACCAGACCTATCTGCCTCGGATCTAGGATTTAGGCCTATGCCTTTTTCATCCATGGTGCGTAGAGAATGTCTTTGACATCAACAAACATGTAGACATCGCCCGGTTTGAAGCCGAATGCCTGACTCCAGGCGGCAGTATAGGAACCGAGTTCCGCGTTGAGCTCACCTAGGGCCGTCCCGTCTCCGGTCTTGGCGGCGTTGATCTCCTCCTGCTCCAAAGCTTCCATCAGGTCGCTATAGGTGCTGTTGCCCTCACTGTCGGGAATGAAGACGATGATGCCGCTCTTGTCCTCGAACCTTACCGAAAGCTCGATCTCGTCCTCGGTGAAACGCTCACGGTTCTTGACGATCATCTGGGGAAGCACGATCGCGAACAGATTCTCGCGTGAGATGGCGCCGTCGTAGGCCTCCTGCTGCTGCTTCACCAGCTGCATGAATTGCCATCCGTTTTCGGAAATCAGCTGCTTCAGCGTCTGCTTAACGCTCAGGTCGGTGACCTTGAACTGATCCGAGTCGATGAACTCCATCGCTTCGACGGCCAGCTCGCCCTTGGCGTCCAGCTCCATGAACGCGACGCTGATCGCAAAGGCCGCCTTCAGCGTCTCTTCAGCGGGCTCTCCGGTAATACCGTTCGCCACCTGGACGAGATCGGCTTTCTTTTCCTTGTCTTCGTCAGTTTCGGCAGGCTGGGCGTTCGCCTGCTGAAGGATCAGCAAAGCCGCAGGTTGAACGACGGAGATTGAAGTCATGCCGGTCCTCGTCCGCGACGCACCACCCCTGATGGGCATTGCCGCGATTTGCCGGGCGCTTCATGGCCAGACCAACCAATGATTCTATCAATGGTTGAAAATCTAATGCTCCCCACTTAACGAGATATGAACAAGCGGAGGCAAGAGGTTGTATTGCGGGCCTCGGACTCGCCCAGATGCCGCGATCTCCGGTGGCGGGATTAGGCATTGGCCGCACACGATCGATGTTTAAGCGAATGTTTCAACCTATCTTAAATTCATGGAGCCTAAGGAAGCTGGATATTTGAAGTCTTGCGGCACATCCGATGCGTATTGTTATCGCCAAGTCACTCTTTACCGGCCTCTTGTCCCTACTCGCTTCTCTGGCCCTGTCATTTGCCTTCGTTCCGATGTTGGGCGGGGAAGTAGCCGGGGCCGGCTTGGTGATGACCATCGTTTGCCCGCTTGCTATCTCGATTCCCGCCTCGGCCGTGCTTTTCAGCCAGTCAGAACGAATCCGACGTGCGGAAGCCATGGCCTCTGACGCACTCACGAAACTGGCCGCCGCCTACGAGGAACTTCAGCGGCAGTCTCGCCAGGACGGATTGACCGGGCTGTTGAACCACAGTGCCTTTTTGGAGGAACTGCAGACCTTCAGCCGGGAGGGCGTAACCGGAGCCCTTCTTTTTCTGGATCTCGACCATTTCAAATCGATCAACGATCGCCACGGTCATGCAACCGGTGACGAGGTCCTTCGCCGCACCGGGCAGATACTCGCCACGTATGACGGGCAATTCAATATAGCGGGCCGCCTCGGAGGCGAAGAATTCGCTCTCTTTCAAGGTGGCCTGACCGTCGACGAGATGTTGAGGTGGTGCGAGGATATCCGTGAACTCATCGAAGGCCTGGATGTGCGCTCCGCCTCAAGATCGAGTGTGCCGGTATCGGCCAGCATAGGAGCTATCCACTGCGCTTCGGGCTTCGATCCTCATGAATGTCTCAGAGCCGCCGATGTAAACCTGTACGAGGCAAAATCGCTCGGGCGAAATCGGGTCGTTTCATCCATCTGAAGCGGCGGCAGAACGGTTCGGCTACCGCCGCGAACCCGCTCAGATGCCGCTGCCGTCCCCTTCCTGTGTCACGCGCTCCTGCGGCTTGTTGACCAGCACGGTCAGCTCGCCGGCATGGATCTTCAGGAGCACGTCGCGGTCCATGGGCAGCAGTTCCCCGTCGATAACACAGCGGATATCGTGACGCTCGCGGGGGAAGTGCAGTTCCAGTTCGGTCGCCGTCATCGCCGTGACGGCCGCGTTTTCCTTCAGCCGGCCGCGCATGATGTCGAAGGTCAGCCGCGCCACGCCCGCCGGCGTCAGCGGATCGGCGACATAGAAGCCGAGATGGCCGCCGGTCAGACTGTCGGCGAACATCAGCGGATCGCGGCCGAATTCATTATTGGAGACGGAAATCGCCGAGACCTTGCGGTGCCCGATCTTGCCGCCGGCGTTGAACTCCACCTCGAATTCCGGCGGATTGAACATGACGCCGATCGCCGCCCGCGTGCTCGCGCGTATCTTGCCCAGCCGCGAAGCGAAGGTCATCGAATTGCGGTATCGCACCATGCGCGCATGCATGCCGGCAGAAAACTGGTGCACGAAGCTCTTGCCGTTGGCGCTGGCGATGTCGATGTTTTCCGGCGTGCCATCGGCCAGCGCATCCAGCACCTGCCAGATATCGAGCGGCAGTCGCAGCGAGCGGGCGAAAAGGTTCATGGTGCCGGCCGGCACGACGCCGAGCGTCAGGCCGCTTTTCCAGGCGATGCCCGCGGCCGCAGAGATCGTTCCGTCCCCGCCACCGGCGATCAGCCCTTCGACGCCGGTCGTCGAGGCCGCCTTTTCCATGGTCGAGACCACGTCCTTGCCGGACACCACGTGGCATTCGATCTCGTGACCGGCCGCCTTGAACGTCTCGGCAGCTCGAGCGCAATAGGCGTCCATATCGGTGGTTCGGAAGGTACCGCCATCGCGGTTGAAGACGGCAAAGAGGTTCATCTGATCTCGCTTGCAGAGGAGCGGATTTGGCGCGGGACAACGGCCCATCAGAGAAATGGTTGCGACCCGGAGCTTTATCAACAAGCGCGCCGCCGCTTCAGGAAAAAACTCACAATCCCGTGAAGGCGCACCTGAATAAATGGCGGATACTACCGCAACGCACAATGCCATGTTAGCCTGAAGACCGGTCATTTCGATGACCCGCTCACCTCCAGAGCGGGTGGATGTCTCCCACATCCTACCCGCGTCTTTTTCCAGCAGATTCAACATTATGACCGATACTGCCGCCGATTTTCACTCCGCACGGGACCGTTCGGAAGCCCAAGACTTTGATAGTGCACCCGCTCTTTCGCGGCTCGCCGTCATCCTGATCGAAATCGCATTGGCGGTCGGAGGCTTCGGCATCGGCACCGGCGAATTCGCGATCATGGGCCTGTTGCCGGATGTCGCCTCCACCTATCAGGTCAGCATTCCGATGGCAGGCTACGTGATCAGCGCCTATGCTCTCGGCGTCGTCATCGGTGCGCCGATCATCGCGGTCGCCGCTGCCCGGATGACGCGGCGGTCGCTGTTGCTGATCCTGATGACGGTGTTCGCGCTCGGCAACATCTTGAGCGCCATGGCACCGGACTTCTGGAGCTTTACCGCGCTGCGCTTCATTACCGGCCTGCCGCATGGCGCCTATTTCGGCGTCGCGGCTCTCGTCGCCGCCTCGATGGTGCCGCCCAACAAGCGCGCCCGCGCCGTCGGCCGGGTGATGCTCGGTCTCACCGTCGCGACCCTGGTCGGCACGCCGATCGCCACCTTCATGGGCCAGGTGCTCAGCTGGCGCGCCGCCTTCTTCCTGGTCGGCGGCATCGGCGTCGTGACGGTGGCGCTGCTCTGGTATTTCCAGCCGCGCGACAAGGTGCATGAGGGCGCCAGCATCTGGCGCGAGCTGAGCGCCTTCGGCCGCGCGCAGGTATGGCTGACGCTCGGCATCGCGGCGGTCGGTTTCGGCGGCATGTTCTCGGTGTTCAGCTACATCGCCTCGACCACGACGGTGACGGCCGGAATGTCGGTCAGCATGGTGGCGATCGTGCTCACACTGTTCGGCATCGGCATGAATGTCGGCAATATTGTCGGCTCGCGGCTGGCCGACGTGTCGCTCAAGGGCACGATCGGCGGCGTCATGGTGTTCAACGTCATCGTCATGGGCGCCTTCGGGCTGTGGGCGCAATATCCCGTCGTGCTCTGCCTCTGCGTCTTCCTGATCGGCTGCGGCTTCGCTGCGGGCCCTGCCCTGCAGACGCGGCTGATGGACGTCGCCGCCGACGCGCAGACGCTGGCCGCCGCCTCCAACCATTCGGCCTTCAACGTCGCCAACGCGCTCGGCGCCTGGTTGGGCGGGCTGGTGATTGCCTGGGGCTGGGGGTTTGCCGCGACCGGTTTTGTGGGTGCGGTGCTCTCGCTGTTGGGCTTTGGGGTGTTCGCGGTATCTGCGGTGCTCGACCGGAAGATCGCGGCGGGCTGAGAGCAAGTATCCCCCTCACCCCGCCTCCGCTGTCGCTCGGCGGACAACCGGGGTCGAGCCAACGGTCTCGACCCGTCCTTCGGCCCCCCGAGGGGAGAGGATAACCGAGAGGGCGCGGCAGTTTCCCTCTTCTCCCCAGCGGGGAGAAGGTGGCCCGAAGGGTCGGATGAGGGGGCGGCTCGCGCTGCCGTCTTCGTTAGAGTCCGCGTGAACACGCAGCGCTTCGATGTCTAAGCCGCCTTCGACGCGACCTTTTCCTCCGGCATCATCATGTATCTTCTGCCATTCTCGCAGACGAAATGGGTCTTGCCCCAGATGCGGAGCGCGGTGATGACCGGTTCGAGGCTCAGACCGATCGGGGTGAGCGCATAATCGACACGCGGCGGCACGACCGGGAATATGGTGCGCGTCAACAGTCCCGCCTCTTCCAGCTCCCTGAGCTGCTTGGTCAGCATGCGCTGGGTGACCGCCGGAATGCGGCGGCGCAGCTCGTTGAAGCGAAGCGTGCCCTCTTCCAGCAGATGATAGAGGATGACGCCCTTCCATTTTCCATCGAGGAAACTCAGCGTCGTTTCGACCGGGCACCCGGGGAAATTGTCGGTCAGCTTGGCACGGGGTTTCGACATCGGAAGCGTCCTTTCACGGTATACTTTTCGGTACTATAGACCAAAAATGTGCATTCTTGCGCTCCTTGAACATAGGAGCCATCTAGTCTCCGGACAACAGGACACAAACCAAGGAGACGTTCCATGCGCGCCGTTGGCTTCAACACGCCCCAGCCCATCACAGCCGAAACCTCGCTGATCGACATCGATCTGCCCATGCCGGAGGCGGCGGGCCGCGACCTGCTCGTCGAGATCAAGGCGGTCTCGGTCAATCCGGTCGACACCAAGGTGCGCCGCTCGGCTGCGGTCGAACCCGGCCAGCACCGGATCCTCGGTTATGATGCTTCCGGCGTGGTCAAGGCGGTCGGCCCAGGCGTCAAGCTCTTCAAGCCCGGCGACGAGGTCTACCACGCCGGCGCGATCAACCGGCCGGGCACCAATGCGGAATTCCACCTGGTCGACGAGCGCATCGTCGGCTTCAAGCCGAAGACCCTGAGCTTCGAAGAGGCTGCCGCCCTGCCGCTGACGGCGATCACCGCCTATGAGGCGCTATTCCATCGCTTGAAGGTGCAGGACAAGGTGGCGGGCGCCTGGAACGCGGTGCTGGTCATCGGCGGCGCCGGCGGGGTCGGCTCGATCGCCATCCAGCTCCTGCGCGAACTTTCCGACGTGACGGTGATCGGCACCGGATCGCGGCCGGAGACGCAAGCGTGGATCAAGGAACTCGGAGCCCATCATGTGCTCGACCATTCCAAGCTGATGGCGCCGCAGCTTGCCCAGATGGCGATCGGCGCGCCCGCCTTCGTCTTCTCCACGACCCACACGGAAAATCATCTCAAGGATATCCTGGAGTTGATCGCTCCGCAGGGCCGCCTGGCGCTGATCGACGACCCGAAGGAGCCGATGGACCTGCGCGCATTCAAGAGCAAGGCGTTGTCAGTGCATTGGGAAATGATGTTCGCCCGGGCCGTCTTCCAGACCGCGGACATGATCGAGCAGCACAAGCTCCTGAACCACGTCGCCGAACTGGTCGATGCCAAAAAGATCCGCACGACGCTTGCCGAAACCCTGGGACCGATCAACGCCGCGAACCTGAAGAAAGCCCATGCGATGATCGAAAGCAACCGAACCAAGGGCAAGCTCGTGCTCTCGGGCTTCTGAGCGCCGTGTTGTGAAAAGAAACAAAGAAAGCCCGCCGTGGCTGAAACGGCGGACTTTCTTAGCGGCCTGGCGGTGGATCAGGCCTGGATGACGACGACCTTGGCGCCGACATTGACGCGGCTGTAGAGATCGACGACGTCATGGTTCATCATGCGGATGCAGCCGCTCGACATGGCAAGCCCGATCGATTGCGGCTGGTTGGTGCCGTGGATGCGGAAATGCGTGTCGTTACCACCGCGATAGAGATACATGGCGCGGGCGCCAAGCGGATTGTTCGGGCCGCCAGGCATGCCGCCTGCGAGTTTCCGGTATCGCTCCTCGCGGCGCTGCATGTTTGCGGTCGGGGTCCAGGTCGGCCATTCGGCCTTGCGGCCGACGTAGGCATTGCCGGCAAGCGCCAGTCCGGCACGGCCGACGCCGACGCCATACCGGATCGCGCGGCCGTTGCCGAGAATATAATAGGCGCGGCGGGCCGGCGTATCGACGACGACGGAGCCGGCGGCATACGGGGTGACATAGGCGACTTCGGTGCGGCGCAGCTCCGGCTTGATGTTCTCGACCGGTACGGTCTTCAGCGGAAACTGTTCGTTCGGCAGTGCTGCGTAATTCGTCTGATCGTTGATGGTGGAAGCGCAACCGGCAAGCAGAAGCGGCAGACCGCCAAGAAAGCCGCGACGGGAAATCGACATGAATGTGTCCTTGGTGCGTCGAGAAGATGACGCCGAATTTAAGAATATTATGGTTAATGAAGTGCTAAACGGGCGATTGCGGCAGTCATCACGAACGCGTCAGAAGGGTGCTGATGTAGAGAGGCCACATTGCCATGTGCGCAATGGGAAATGCATCATCCGATGTGGGCCACCGGAGGCTAGGGTATGCGCACGACCATAACCGTCGACGAAAAATTACTTGCAGACGCCAAGGAATTCAGCGGGATCAAAAATACCTCGGACGTGATCAAAAAAACCCTCACGCTTCTCGTCCAGCACGAGGCAGCGCAGAGGTTGATCATGCTTGGAGGCAGCACGCCGATCTGGAGGCTCCGCCACGCCGACGCTGGGCCCTGAATGGCACTTGGGAGGGTAATCCGGAGTGATCTGCTTGGGGCCTCGCTCTGGATCGAACTCCGCGACAGGCACGAGCCTCACATATTCGGATAGACCGGGCCTTCGCCGCCCTGCGGGGGGACCCAGTTGATGTTCTGGTTGGGGTCCTTGATGTCGCAGGTCTTGCAGTGGACGCAGTTCTGGGCGTTGATGACGTAGACCTGCTCGCCGTCCTTCTCCACCCATTCGTAGACGCCGGCCGGACAGTAGCGCGTCGAGGGACCGCCATAGACGTCCAGTTCAGAGCGCTTCTGCAGGTCCATGTCCCTCACCTGCAGATGGACCGGCTGGTCTTCCTCGTGATTGGTGTTCGACAGGAAGACGGAGGACAGGCGGTCGAAGGTCAAGACGCCATCCGGCTTCGGGTAGTCGATCTTCTTGTGCCGGGCCGCCGGTTCCAGCGAGGCTGCGTCGGTGTTGCCGTGTTTCAGCGTGCCGAAGATCGACAGGCCGAACAGCTGGTTGGTCCACATGTCGAGGCCGCCGAGTGCGATGCCAAGGCCGGTGCCGAGCTTCGACCAGAGCGGCTTGACGTTGCGCACCCGCTTCAGGTCCGTGCCGATCGGCGTCGAGCGCCATTCGGTCTCGATCTCGGTCACTTCGTCATTGGCACGGCCGGCCTCGATCGCTCTCGCGATGTTATCGGCGGCGAGAATGCCGGACAGGACGGCGTTGTGGCTGCCCTTGATGCGCGGCACATTAACGAGGCCGGCGGAACAGCCGATCAGCGCGCCGCCCGGGAAGGTCAGTTTCGGCACCGACTGGTATCCGCCCTCGGTGATGGCGCGCGCGCCATAGGAGAGGCGTTTTGCTCCCTCGAACGTCCCCCGGATCGCGTCATGCGTCTTGAAGCGCTGGAACTCCTCGAAGGGATAGAGATACGGGTTCTTGTAGTTCAAGTGCACCACGAATCCGACGGCGACCAGATTGTCCTCCAGGTGATAGAGGAAGGAACCACCGCCGGTCTTCATGCCGAGCGGCCAGCCGAACGAGTGCTGCACCAGGCCCGGTCGATGGTTTTCCGGCTTCACCTGCCAGAGTTCCTTGAGGCCGATGCCGTATTTCTGAGGCTCGCGATCCTTCTGCAGGTCGAACCGCAGGATCAGCTGCTTGGCGAGCGATCCGCGCACGCCCTCGCCGATCAGCGTGTATTTGCCGATCAGTTCCATGCCGCGGGTAAAGGCCGGGCCGGGTTCGCCATTGCGCTCGACACCCATGTCGCCGGTCGCCACGCCCTTGACCGCGCCGTTCTCGTCGTAGAGCACCTCGGTGGCGGCAAAGCCCGGATAGATCTCAACGCCCAAGGCTTCGGCCTTTTCGGCGAGCCAGCGACAGACGTTGCCGAGCGAGACGATATAGTTGCCGTGATTGTTCATCAGCGGCGGCATCATGAAGTTCGGCAGGCGGATCGAGCCGGCCGGCCCCAAGAACAGGAAGTGGTCGGCGGTGACCGGCTGCTTGAAGGGATGGCCCGCCTCCTCGCGCCAGCCGGGCAGCAGCGCGTCTATGCCCACCGGATCCACCACCGCGCCGGAGAGAATATGCGCGCCAACTTCCGAACCCTTTTCGAGCACCACCACGGTCAGGTCCGGATTGACCTGTTTCAGGCGGATCGCGGCCGAAAGCCCCGCAGGACCCGCGCCGACGATCACCACGTCGAATTCCATGCTCTCGCGCTCTGGCAATTCGTGGGCAGGAAGTTCTTGCTCGCTCATATCCAACTCCGCTCGCCGGCCCCTTCCGGCTTTATTCAGGCAACCTGTTTGACAAAACCGCCCCGGCTTGTCGAGGCGGGAAAACGTCCTCCGCCTTGTCATTCGCGCAAATGGCGTTTCGGTTTTCTCATATTACGTTTACGTACACGTCAGTTATAGGCACCGAACTGCAGAAAGCAAGATCGCCCTTTCGCAGCCTTCTGTCGCTGCTATAAAGGCCCGACAACCGATCACAGGAATTGGGGAAGGAACAGAATCATGGATCTCGGTCTCAACGGCAAACGCGCTCTCGTGCTCGCCTCGTCGCGCGGGCTTGGCCTCGGCATCGCCAAGGCGCTGGCGAGCGAAGGCGCCCATGTTCTCCTCGTCGGCCGCTCCGGCGAGCGACTGGCGGACAATTGCAAGGCGATCAATGCCGAAGGCAAGGGAAAGGCCGACTGGGTCTGGGGCGATCTGTCCGAAGAGAATTTCGTCGAGGCGATGAAGACCGCCGTCAAGGAAAAGCTCGGCGGCATCGACATCCTGGTCAACAATACCGGCGGCCCGACGCCGGGCACGGCAGAAGACATGAGCGCCGACAAGCTCGACATCTTCTTCCAGTCCATGGTGCTGCGCGTCATCACGCTCACCAACGCCCTCCTGCCGCAGATGAAGGAACAGGGTTTCGGCCGCATCCTGACCGTCGCCTCCTCCGGCGTCTTCGAGCCGATCGCCAATCTGGCGCTTTCCAACACGCTGCGCTCGGCGCTGGTCGGCTGGAACAAGACGATCGCCACCGAAGTGGCGGGTTTCGGCATTACCTGCAACATGCTGCTTCCCGGCCGCATCCATACCGACCGTATCGACGAACTCGACGGTGCCAATGCCAAGCGCACCGGCAAGTCGGTGGAGGAAATCCGCTCCGCCTCGCTGAAGACCATTCCCGCCGGTCGGCTCGGCAAGGTCGAGGAATTCGCAGCCGCCGGCGCCTTCCTCTGCTCGGTTCCGGCAAGCTACGTCACCGGCACGATGCTGCGGGTCGACGGCGGCGCGTCGCGCTCGATCTGAGGTTTGCGAAAGCGGGTTAAACCCAGGTCCCTAAACATTGAATCGAATTGAGGTGCCGCTGTTGGCGGTATCTCAATTCGCCTGAGTTAAGAGGCAAGCCGGCCCCCCAAAATTAAAGGATCGCCGGCATGATCGAAAGTGTTTCGGGGGCGACCGAGGCTACCCCGCCCAGTGTACCCTCCGCCGTGCCTCACGCCGCGGCGCCCTCCACTGCCTCCTCGGCAGCCTCGATCTCGGCGACGCTTGCGGCCGGACAGGTCGCGACCTATGCAGGCACCTGGGAAGCTGCGACCCGGCACGCAGCCGAGACCTCGGCGATCTCCGGCCGTCCCGGCATGATGCATGCGCGAAGCCTTGAGGCCGTGGACGATGTGGTGGTCCGCAACCTGCTCGACAGCCTGTCTCCATCGAGCCGCATCGCCGGCAGTTTCTTCCTGGCCGACGGCGAGGAACCGGCACCGCGATCGCTGATCGCCACCTATTACGAAGACGTCTGACCGGACACGTTTCCCGACGATCCGACATCACGCAAATTCGTCTCGCGGCAGACGCCGCGCACGCCTATGATCTCCGTCCCTACCTCGGAGTTCTTCCATGACATTCCTTCGACTTGCACTTACGGTGATCGGCGTCCTGATGGTCGTCATCGGCCTCATCTGGATCGGCCAGGGCACCGGCGCCTTCCCCTATCCCGCCAGCAGTTTCATGATCAACCAGACGCCCTGGATCATCAGGGGCGCCGGTGTCGCGATCGTCGGCATTGCGGTCATCTGGGGTGCCCGGCGGTTTCTCCGCTAGCTCTGGTGGGCGCGCGCACCTTGCGCAGCCAAAGGGCGAGAAAGATTAACTCCAGTTCATCTAAGCCCTTCATTACAAACCTTTAATCCGTCTTCACCGGTTAGTGAGCCGGTGGGGTAAAACCTGTCTTTTTTGCGCCGCAATAGAGGCGGTTCGATGGAGTGATACCATTGGCGCAACCATAGGCGAGCGGTTACCTCATGAAGAAGATCTGGATTTTTGCTGGCGTTCTTGTCGCTGCCGGCGTAGCGGGCTGGGAGTTCCGCGATCGGCTTCCCTTTCTTTCGTCCTTCATCCAGCAGGCATCCGCCGATACCGGCGATAGCCAGCCGCAGGGCGCGCAACGCCGGCGCGGCGCAGGCGGCTCGCCACCGGCGGTCAAGACGGTCGCCGCCACCCGCACCGCCCTGCCAATGGACGTCACCGCCTCCGGTGCAGCCAATGCGGACGAGAACACGACAATCGCCGCCCAGCAGCCGGGCATCGTCGTCAGCATCGCGGCGACCGACGGCGCCTTCGTCAAGAGCGGCGACCTGATCGCCAAGCTCGACGACCGCACGGCCAAGGCCGCGCTCGACAAGGACAAGGCGTTTCTCGTTCGCGACCAGGCGACACTGACCCAGGCCCAGACGGCCCTTTCCCGCGCCGATGACCTGCTGCACGGCAATGCCGGCACGCAGCAGACCGTCGATCAGGCGAAGGCCGCCCAGGATACCGCCGCCGCCACGGTGCAGAGCGACAATGCGGCGATTGCCTCCGATCAGATTGAGATCGACCATACGGATATCCGCGCACCCTTCGACGGAAGGCTTGGCGACATAGACATCAGCACCGGTGCCTATCTCAGCGCCGGCTCGGCGGTGGTGACGATCGCCAAATACGATCCGATCTACGTGAAATTCCATCTTCCCGAGGCCTATCTCGGCCAGCTCAAGCAGGGTTCGGCAGCGAATGCGGTTGCGGTCGATGCCGTGCCGCAGGGCGGTGGCACTTCGGCCAAGGGGACCTTGAGCTTCTTCGACAATTCCGTCGATCCGGCTTCGGGCACGATCCTCGCCAAGGCAAAGTTCGACAATCCGTCCGGCACGCTCTGGCCGGGACAATCGCTAAATGTCACCGTGCATTTCCAGAGCGACGACAAGGACATCGTGGTGCCGACGGTGGCGGTCAATCCGGGCGTCGACAGCCCGTTCGTCTACGCGGTCGGCGACGACAGGCGAGTGCATGTGACACCGGTTGCGGTGGCGCGTTCCAACGGTCCGAACACTGCGATTGCCAGCGGGCTGACCGAAGGCGCGCATGTGGTGGTCGAAGGCCAGGTACAGCTCGTCGATGGCGCCACCGTCGTCGAGCAGTTCGGCAACGGCCAGAAGACGGCTGACGCCAAGGGCAATGATCAGCCAATCGAAGTGGGGGCAGCGCAATGATCCCGCAATTCTGCATCCGTCGCCCGGTCGCCACCACGCTGCTCGCCATCGGTGCCGTGCTCGCCGGTCTTGCCGGCTACCAGCTGCTGCCGGTCGCTGCCCTGCCGCAGGTCGATTTTCCGACCATCAACGTCTCCGCGCAGCTCACCGGCGCCTCGCCGCAGACCATGGCGACGGCGGTCTCGACCCCGCTCATCAAGCAGTTCGAGACCATCCCCGGCATCAGCGAGATCAGCGCCACCAACTCGCTCGGCAATACGTCGATCGTGCTGCAGTTCGACCTCAACCGCGATATCGACGCGGCGGCGGCCGACGTGCAGGCGGCGATCTCGCATGCGACCCGGCAATTGCCGGACAACATGACGACGCCGCCGAGCTACCGCAAGACCAACCCGGCCGATGCGCCGGTCCTGCTCCTGTCGATCCGCAGCGATACGATGCCGCGCAGCAAGATCGACGAGATCGCCGAGGACGTGCTCTCTCCTTCGCTTTCGACGCTTCCCGGCGTCGCGGAAGTCTCGATCTTCGGCGCCCAGACCTATGCGGTGCGCGTCGAGGTCGATCCCAACAAGCTGCAGGCCCGCAACCTCGGCGTCGACAACGTCACCAATGCCATCTCCACCGCCAACAGCCAGGCGCCGGTCGGCTCGCTCGAAAACAACAGCCAGCGGCTGACCATCAATGCCGATACCCAGCGCACCGATGCCGACCAGTTCCGCTCGCTGGTGATCGCCAGCCCGAACGGTGCGCCGGTGCATCTCGGCGATGTCGCCAACGTTCAGGACAGCGTCGCGAACCTCGACGCAGGCAGCTGGTATGACGGCAACCAGTCGATCATCCTCGCCATCCAGCGGCAGCCGGATGCCAATACGGTCGATGTCGTCGATTCGGTGCGCGCAAAACTGCCGGGACTGTCCGCCGAGCTGCCGGCCGCGGTGTCGATCAACGTCATGAACGATTCGTCGACGGCGATCCGCTCCTCGATATCGGACGTGCAGTTCACGCTGATGCTGACGATCGGCCTCGTCGTGCTGGTCATCTATCTCTTCCTCGGCCGGATCACCGCCACCCTCGTTCCAGGGCTTGCCGTGCCGCTGTCGCTGATCACCACGTTCGGCGCCATGTATGTGCTCGGCTACAGTATCGACAACATCTCGCTGCTCGGGCTGACGCTCTCGGTCGGGCTGGTGGTGGACGATGCGATCGTCATGCTGGAAAACATCATGCGGCATGTCGAGGACGGCATGGCGCCAATGCAGGCGGCGCTGCAAGGCGCCGGCGAAGTCAGCTCGACGATCATTTCCATGTCGGTGTCGCTGATTGCCGTGTTCATCCCCATCCTCTTGATGGGCGGGGTGGTCGGGCGGCTGTTCAACGAATTCGGCATGGTGGTGGCGCTCGCCATCGTCGCTTCGGCGGTCGTGTCGCTGACGGTGACGCCGATGCTCGGCTCGCGCCTGTCCGGCGCCGAACATCACCCCGGCCTGATGGTCCGCATCTTCGACGCCGGCTTCAACCGCACGCTCCGGGGTTATGACCGGGCGGTCGGCTGGTGCCTCAGGAACCGGGCGATCATCCTGCTCGTCTTCCTCGCCTCGGTCGGCGCCTCGGTCTATTTGTTCCGGACGCTGCCGACGAGCTTCTTCCCGCAGGAGGATATCGGCCGCCTGACGATCTCGACCCGCGCCCGCGAGGACATTTCCTATCCGGCGATGCGCGACCTGCAGGCGCAGGTGGCGGCTGCCGTGCAGAAAAACCCGGCGGTCAGCCACGTCACCTCGATCGTCGGCAGCAACGGCCGCAGCTCGCTCAACAACGGCACGATCTGGGTGGAGTTGAAGGACCGCGACCAGCGTCCGCCGCTCGACCAGACCCTGCGTGAATTGCGCCAGGCAACATCCAGGTTCGCCGGCATGAAGACCTTCATCACCCCGCAGCAGAGCCTGCGCTTCGGCGGTCGCGCGACGGCGAGCCAATACCAGCTCGTCGTGCAGGCGCTGAATGCCTCGCAGACCAGCGAGTGGTCGGACAAGATCCAGACCGCGATGCGGGCCGACCGGGCGCATTTCACCGACGTCACCTCCGACGCCCAGAACGACGCGATCGAAGCCAATATCAAGGTCGATCCGGAAAAGGCCGCCTCGTTCGGGATTACCGACGACGAGCTGCGCAAGACGCTGCAGATGGCGTTCGGTGGTTACACGGCGGCCGAAATCCAGTCGACCGGCGACAGTTATGACGTGATCACCGAGTTCGACAATACGCAACAGTGGAACGACCAGATGCTGCAGGGTGTCAGGGTGATGTCCTCGAACGGCTCGCTGGTGCCGCTCTCGAACTTTGCGACGGTCGTGCGCCAGACGGCGCCCGTCACTATCAACCAGACCGGCCAGCTGGTCTCGACGACCGTGTCGTTCAACCTGCCGGCGGGCGTTTCGCTCTCGGATGCGACGGCTGCGATCGATCAGATCAAGGCTACCCTGCAGATGCCGAACGACGTGTTCACCTCCTATGGCGGCACGGCGCAGATCTTTCAGCAGAGCCAGGGCAATACGCCGCTGCTGATCCTCGCCGCAGTGCTGACCATCTATGTGGTGCTTGGCGTGCTCTACGAGAGCTTCATCCACCCGCTGACCATCCTGTCGGGCCTGCCGGCGGCAGCCTTCGGGGCGCTGCTGGCGCTGAAACTGTTCGGCTTCGACCTGTCGATCATCGCGCTGATCGGGCTGTTAATGCTCATCGGCATCGTCAAGAAGAACGCGATCATGATGATCGACGTGGCGGTGGAGACGATGCGCTCGAAGGGCGAGACAGCGGCGGTGGCGATCCACGAGGCCTGCGTGCGGCGTTTCCGGCCGATCATGATGACGACCTTCTGCGCCCTGCTCGGCGCGCTGCCGATCGCACTCGGCACCGGCGCCTCTTCCGAGCTTCGCCAGCCGCTCGGTGTCGCTGTCGTCGGCGGTCTGATCGTTTCCCAGGCGCTGACGCTGTTCATCACGCCCGTCATCTTCGTGGAAATGGACCGGTTCGGCCGCTTCCTCAGCCGGCTTTGGACGAAGAAGGACAAAGACCCGCACGAGGCGAACGACGACGTGCCGACGCAGATTGCCGCTGAGTGAAGCTCCATTGCCCCGCCGTTCAACTCGGTGGAGGTGCTGCCCGTCCAGATCAGAGGTTGGTGACGTATCGGCCGCCTTCCCAGGTGAATACGGACTGACGCTGATATGGTTCGGTGTACCGGCCGCAGTGTATTTTCGCCGAAGCCAGCGCCGTGGGATCCGGGTGGGGGGCGGCGACCATGCCGGTGAAGCTGCAGGTCAGCTCGATCCCATACGTGCAGGTGTAGGAGCTTCCCGAACCGGCACACGAAAAAAGCTCGGCGCCCACGAGGCCTAGATTGACGGTGACCCCGTCATTCATGATCCGCCCGAAGATTTTGTTGATCTCGTCGGCAATCGCCGCGCCGTCTCGGCTTCTGCCATATCCGATGTTGCAACCGAAGCGTTCCCGGTTGAACTGGTGACCGCCGTCGTCGCAGCTATACTTCCTGGTGATCGCCACTTTCAACGCCTCGATCACCTCGTCGTCACGAGGCGGGCGCTTGCCTTCAAGGGCGGCCATCTGCTGGCGGCCCCTGTCGATTTCCGCGCTGTCGACGATCTTGTGCTTCTCCACCAGGGCGAAAACGTCTGCGCAGCTCAGATCGAAGAGACCGGCCTGGAAGTTTTCGTACCTCGCCTTCTTGATGGTCCGGTACATGCCGATCTGCTTGCCTGTCACGCATTCCTCGAATGCCGCCTTCCACATCCGGGCGAATTCCGGATCGGTGGTTTCCGTGCCGGAGCAGTTGACAAGTTCCTCTCCGATATTGCCGGCCGATCGCTTGCATGTGCTGAGGGCGGGCATCCCCAGCGGAACGCGCATGGCATCCAGATTTTCGCAGGTCTTGGGGCCTGTGGCGTCACGGCGCCAGGAAGCGGCGGCCTCCAGGGGAAACTTGCGTTCGATCATTCCGTGCGCGCGACTGACGAACTGCCTGCACGAGCTGACGCCTTTAAGGAAATCGCTTCCCGTACCGCCGCGGTCGTCGATGAACAGGATGCCGCCAAGGCACTCGGGCGTGCTGACCGGATCAAAGTTTCTGAAGGCGCTCTCGCAGGCTTCTCTCAATAGCTGGTTGGGAAGGCCTCGACCGAAGCGGGGCGTGTTCCGTGCCTCGACAATGCAGTCCATCCGCTTGCCGTAATCGGCGAGCGCCTGGCACGCCTTTTCCTTGTGCCTGCGCGGGTCGTCCTCCCCTCTCGCTATCCGTTCCAGGTCTTCCTTCGACGGCGGCTTTGTACGACTGAACTCGAACGAGCCGCAGTTCTGGATATCCCCGGTATATCGCTTGCCGTCCGGAGAGACCTGGCCGAGCAGCATCACCGGCTTGTAGCCATTGGGGTTTTGCCGCCAGCTCACCATCGCGAGCTCGATCAGACCGTCCTGCCTCAAGCTTGCTCTTACCGTGAAGACGGCGGCGGGTTTTCCCGTGCCGGGGAGAGTGAGGGAAACCACACCTTCGCGGATCTGTCCGCGTAGCTTGAGGGTCACCGTCGCCTCCAGCCGCTCCGATGCGCAGTCGTAGCGCCCGGCCCACTCCCCGAGGATGGCATTGGCATCGGGTTCCTGACTTTGGGCCGGCATCGCCAGCGCCAGACACACAAAGGCCGCCCAGAAGATGCGCCTCATGCTCACAATAAACTCCGAGGAAACGTGGATGGTGGATGGGCAGGCGTGCGCTAGGATAGGTTGCGCCTTCCCCACCGACAATTCGCCTGATGGAGCTAGGAATGTCGCGGACCGCCGCGTCGGCGACAAATACGGTTAGGGTAACGTTAATGAATAACCTGAATATCGAACTCCGTTTGCATTAGACACCTCTAAAGCTTCTTATAGGTGGTGCAGCGTAGTACTGCGTACGCGCTGTGGCGGTCGGGCTTGGGGGTCGCCCGGCCGCTTTCAGTTTCAGGTAAGGTGCCGGAAAATCAGAAACTTTCGGCCAGTTTCGGGAAATCGCGGATCAGCGAATCCCGTACCACGAAGCTGATCGGGTCGTTCGGATAGCGTTTGGTATCGACCAGCAGCCTTGCGAAGATGACGCGCCGCTCATCCTTCATCGCCCAGCCGACGAACCAGCCGAGTGGGCGGTCATAATCGACCTTGCCGGCCTTGTCGCGCAGCCAGCCGGAACCGGTCTTGCCCTGGATGTCCCAGCCGTCGCCCGCCTCGAAATGCGGCACGATCGCAAGCGTCATGTCGACCGCATGTTCGGAGATCGGCAGGCCGCCGTTGAGGAAACGGCGCAGGAACTGGACCTGCTGGTCGGCCGAAATCTTCAGCGAAGACATCAACCAGGATTCGGTCAGGCCGTCGGTATTGCCCGGGCCGCCGGAGACATCGCGGTTGCCGTAGCCGAAGCGCTGGATGTAGTCCGCGAATTTGGGCTTGCCGAGCTTGCGGGTGATTTCCTGCGAGTACCAGACGATCGATTCCTTTTCCCAGATCAGCGGATCGACATCCTTCTTCACCCGCTCCGGCCCCTTGAACTTCGCCTGGTATTTCCAGCGCGGGTTCTGGGCGTCGGTGAGGATGCCTGCATCGTAGCCCATCATGGCCAAAGGCAGTTTGAAGGTCGATTGGGGATAAAAGCCCTGATCACAGGTACCCTGGCGGTAGAGCGCATCGCCACTCTCCTCGTCGATGATGACGGTGCAGCGGATCGGATCGGCGGCGCCAGCGGAGGTGCAATCGAGAAAAGTCGTGGTAATTCCGAGAGAAAATGCCAGAAGAAAAGAGTTTCTGAAAGCCATCGCGGTGCTCCAATTGGGGTGACACGGCTTTTCTAGGTCGGCTTGCGAGCCCCAATCAAACGATGATATCTGCGGTCAGGCATGAATAAAATTAGGGCATGGCCATGGTTCGACCATATTTGCCGCTGAACGCGCTACGGGCCTTCGAGGCGGCCGCGCGGCATCTCTCCTTCACCCGCGCATCGATCGAGCTCTGCGTCACCCAGGCAGCCGTCAGCCATCAGGTGAAGCTGCTCGAACAGCGGCTCGGCGTGACGCTGTTCCGTCGCCTGCCGCGCGGGCTGATGATCACCGAGGAGGGTCTGGCGCTGCTGCCGGCGCTGCAGGACAGTTTCGACCGCATGGCCGCCATGCTGGAGCGCTTCGAAGACGGGCATGTGCGCGAGGTGCTGAAGCTCGGCGCGGTCGGAACGCTTGCGGTCGGCTGGCTGCTGCCGCGGCTCGCCGACTTCCGGGAGAAATACCCGTTCATCGATCTCAGGCTCTCGACCAACAACAATCGCGTCGACATCGCCGCCGAAGGGCTCGACTACACGATCAAGTTCGGCAACGGCGCCTGGCACGATATCGAGGCGGAGCCGCTATTCGAGGCGCCGCTTTCCGTCCTCTGCATTCCGCCGATCGCCCGCCAGCTCAAGACCCCGGAGGATGTCGCCCACCAGGTGCTGCTGCGTTCCTACCGCGCCGACGAATGGCCGAGCTGGTTCGAGGCGGCGCAAGTCGCCTCGCCGCAGATCCGCGGGCTGGTGTTCGACAGTTCCGTGCTGATGGTCGAAGCGGCGATGCAAGGCGCCGGCGTGGCGCTCGCCCCTCCCCTGATGTTCTCCCGCCAGCTTGCCGCCGGCATGATCGAACAGCCGTTTCCAATCTATATTTCCAAGGGCAGTTACTGGCTGACGCGGCTCAAGTCCCGCACCGTGACGCCGGCCATGGAAATGTTCAAGAACTGGCTCGCGGAACAGGCGACGGAGACGCGGCGGCAGCTGGAAATCTAGGGCTTCCGGGCTTGCCATCCCGGCGACCTTATGCGATCACGCGCCCTCTCAAAAATTCCGGGGCGCCAGCAGCGCCCTTTTCGCATTCGGAGCCTCATCGCTCCGGTTCAATGATCTTCCACGGATAAAAGGAGCACGGCGATGGCACGGGCGCTCGGGCTTGATTTCGGCACGACGAATACGGTTCTGGCACTGGCGGATGGCGGCAGTACCACGCATTCGATGCGCTTCACTAGCAGCGCCGGCGAGAGCGATTCGATGCGCACCGCGCTCTCCTTCATGAAGGATCCGGTGATGGGCGCGCAGGCGCTGAAGGTCGAGGCTGGACAGGCGGCAATCCGCCAGTTCATCGACAATCCCGGCGACTGTCGTTTCCTGCAGTCGATCAAGACGTTTGCGGCGAGCGCTCTCTTCCAGGGCACGCTGGTGTTTGCTCGCCGGCATGTCTTCGAAGACCTGATGGAAATCTTCCTGAAGCGCCTGAAGATCTATGCGGACGACAACTGGCCGACCGACGTGTCGCGGGTGATCGCCGGACGGCCGGTGCATTTTGCCGGTGCCAACCCGGATCCCAAGCTTGCGACCGAGCGCTACAACGAGGCGCTGACGCGGCTCGGCTTTCCGGAAATCCACTATGTCTACGAACCGGTCGCGGCCGCCTATTACTTCGCCCAGACGCTGAAGAGCGATGCGACCGTCCTCGTCGCCGACTTCGGCGGCGGCACGACCGACTATTCGCTGATCCGCTTCGAAACCAAGGCCGGCAAGCTGACCGCCACCCCGATCGGACATTCCGGCGTCGGCGTTGCGGGCGACCATTTCGACTACCGGATGATCGACAACCTGGTATCGCCGGAAATCGGCAAGGGCAGCAAGTTCAAGAGTTTCGACAAGGTGCTCGACGTGCCGGCCGGCTATTACGTCAATTTCGGCCGCTGGAACCAGCTGTCGATCTTCAAGACCACGCGCGAATTCGCCGACCTGAAATCGCTGGTGCGCTCGGCGCTGGAGCCGGAAAAGCTCGAACTGTTCGTCGATCTCGTCGACCACGACGAGGGTTACCCGCTCTACCAGGCGATTTCGGCGACCAAGATGGCGCTGTCGCATGCGGAGGAAGCGGAGTTCAGTTTCGCGCCGCTTGGGCGTGCCGGCCGCAAGATGGTGAAGCGCTCCGATTTCGAAGGCTGGATCGCCGAAGACCTCGGCCGCATCGAAGGCGCGCTGGACGAGGTGCTGGAAAAGACCGGCACCGCGCCCTCCGAAATCGACAAGGTGTTCCTGACCGGCGGCACCTCCTTCGTGCCGGCCGTGCGGAGCATCTTCACGCGGCGGTTCGATGCTGGCAAGATCGAGAGCGGCGGCGAACTGCTGTCGATCGCCCACGGCCTGGCGCTGATCGGCGAGAGCGACAATGTCGCGCAATGGGCGGCTTGAGGGCGCGCCCAGCCGATCTCCCCCCTTGTGGGGGAGATGCCCGGCAGGGCAGAGGGGGGTGTCGCGGCACACTCTTCGACAGTTGAATTCGCGGCGCCACCCCCTCTGTCACCTCTGGTGACATCTCCCCCGCAAGGGGGGAGATTATAGGGAAACTGCCGCACCGTCTCCTTCCACATGTCATCGCTCGTTCCGGCCCGAAACCGGTTCCCTCTCCCGCGCCACATGCTGTAGTGTAAGTCCGATGAACCTCGCCAAAGACATGGACGCCCCCGAGCTCGCCGCCCTCCTGCATTTCTATGCGGATGCGGGCGTGGAGTGGCTTGTCGAGGACGAGCCGGCGGACCGGTTTGCGCAGTTTGCCGCCCAGAAGGCGGCGCAGGCCGATGCTAGGGCGCCCGCGTCTGCCCGGCAACAGCCGGCCCAGAATGAGCAGGCCCGAACGGGGGACGCTGGTCCCGCGGCGCCGAAACGTACCGCTCCGACGGCGCGCGCCGCAGCACCGCCGCCTGCCTCCGCGCCCGTATCGGTGCCCGACGAGCAGGCAGTCGCCTCGGCGCGATTCGCAGCCGAAAGCGCCCGCTCGCTCGAGGAGCTCAAGACCGCGCTCGGAACCTTCAACGGCTGCAACCTGAAGAACGGCGCGCGCAACACGGTGTTTGCAAGCGGCGATCCCGCGTCCGGCATCATGGTGATCGGCCCGATGCCGAATGCCGACGACGACCGCGATGGCATTCCCTTCTCCGGGCGGCAGGGGCAGTTGCTGGATCGCATGCTCGGCGCGATCGGGCTTTCCCGCGACGGCGTTCTGCTCACCAATGTCATCCCGTGGCGACCGCCGGGCAACCGCATGCCGTCGCAGGCCGAGATGGACATCTGCCGGCCGTTCCTGGAACGCCAGGTAGCGCTCGCCGAGCCGAAACTCCTGCTGCTACTCGGCAATTTCCCGGCCCGTTTCTTCTTCGGCGGCAATGGGACGATCCATTCGATGCGCGGCGAATGGCGGGACATTGGTTTCGGCGGCGTGACGCTTTCGGCAATCGCCACCCTGCATCCGCAGGAACTGCTCGCGGCTCCTGCCAACAAGGCGCTCGCCTGGCAGGACCTTTTGATGTTCAAAATGCGTTTGTCGGCGCAGTGATTGCCCGCATTTCAGGCAGATTGAACCATAATTCGAGTAAAGTTACGGAAATATGAAAAATGCCATGCAATCGGCGCATGGCAGCGCAGCGTTTTGCTGCATTGCAGAATCGATGTTGCATTGCAATATTAGCCCTGTGTCTTGGGAGGAATTCTAGGTTTAAGGAACCAAGGCCAATGACGACCCGCTTCCGCCCGATCCATTCGGGTTTCGAAACTCTTCGCATCGCCGGCCTGTCGCCGCGCTCGACGAAGGGCTATCACCATTTCGGCTCCGCGACGAACGAGCAGCTCACCTCCTGCGCCCTGGCGCGCCCGGTAGGCGTCACTCGTCCGGCTTCGGTCTTCGCCGATTTCCGCGAACGTTGATCGCGCGACCCAAGGAAGCATCAGCCATGACGGCCATTTTCCACCCGATCCGCACCCTGCGCGAGAACTTTTCTCACATCGGCGCTGCCGTGAACGCCTCGCGCGAATATAGCCGCGCCGGTGCTGTCCGTGCGTCTACCGAAGCGGCCAACCCGGTCGCAGCGGCTATCCCGCTTTAAGCATCCGACTTTCTCAAGTCCCGGGGGTCAAGCCCCGGGCGGCGAAGCCTTGCGCGCCGCTTTCCGCTCGAGCCCCAATTGATGCTCGCGGTAAATGATGAAAATCCCCGCCGATATCGTGATCGCCGTCCCGACCAGCATGGCCGCCGTCGGCACATCCCCGAACAGAACATAGGCGATGCAGATCCCGAGAAGGATCGAGGTGTATTCGAACGGCGCGACCGTCGATACATCCGCATTGCGGTAGCTTTCGGTCAGCAAAATCTGTCCGATGCCGCCGCAGAATCCGGAGCCGATCAAGAAGAGCTTCTCAGGCATCGTCAGCGCCGTCCAGCCGAAGGGCAGGCTGAGCAGTGAAAACAGCGCGCCCGAAAGCGAGAAATAGAGCACGATCGTCGCCGTCTTCTCGGTGCGCACGAGCTGGCGCGTCTGGATCATCGCAAAGCCCGCCAGCACCGCCGAGAGGATGACGGAGGCGGCGCCCATCGCCTGCTCCGAGCCCATTCCGCCCTGTTCGAACATGGTGAGCTTCGGCCAGGAAATGATCACCACGCCGACCATGCCGATCATGACCGCCGTCCAGCGGTAGATGCGCACCGTCTCCTTGAGGAATATCGCGGCAAAGACGACCGCCAGGAGCGGCGAGGAATAACCGATCGCGATCGCATCCGGCATCGGCAGGTGCACCAGGCCGTAAAAGCCGAAAACCATCGACAGGATGCCGAGAAAGCCCCGCTTCACATGGCCGGTCAGGCTGTTCGTGTGGAAGGCGCCACGCAACTCGCCCTGGAAGGCGAGATAGACCATGATCGGCACGAGCGCGAAGGCGGAACGGTAGAATGTGATCTGCCCCGCCGGGATATCGGGACCTGCGGACTTAATACAGGTCTGCATCATCACGAAGACCACCACGGAGGTGACTTTGAACATGATCCCACGCAGGGGATTCAGGGCATCGGCGGACATCAACAACTCATGGGGATTTTAGGCGGAAATCCAGTCCGCGCGGACGGGGCGTGTTGGAGAGACAATCCGGGAGGATTCAGTTTGACGACAAAGTAACGGAAAAGTGCCGTGAAGGGGATCAAAACTGATGATAGGTCGATCAATATCCGTGACCTTGTGAAAGATTGCGCGAAATATACTGGATCGAAATGACGCTTTATTTTGGCCGAAGTTTCAACAATCGTTTAGCATTGCGTGCAATTATCCGCGCGGCGACGGGTGTGTGTGCCAGTTCGACGGGAGTGCTGCGAAACTCCCGACAACAATTTGAAGAGCCGGTTCAGGAAGCAACATGCGAACAGATACGGGCCAGATCGTTCATCTGGCAGATTACCGCCCCACCGACTTCGTCCTGGAACGCGTCGATCTGACCTTCGAGCTCGACCCGACCAACACCAAGGTTGATGCGCGACTGATCTTCCACCGGCGCGAAGGTGTCGACCTCTCGGCGCCGCTGGTGTTGGATGGCGACGAACTAACGCTGTCCGGACTGCTGCTCGACCAGAACGAAGTGCCCGCGGCGCAGTACGATGCGACGCCGGAAAGCCTGACGATCCGCGACCTACCGGCTGAATCTCCGTTCGAAATCACGGTCACCACCTACATCAACCCGGAAGCCAATACCCAGCTGATGGGCCTCTACCGCACCAACGGCGTCTACTGCACCCAGTGCGAGGCCGAAGGCTTCCGCCGCATCAGCTATTTCCCGGACCGGCCGGACGTGCTGGCGCCCTATACGATCACCATCATCGGCGACAAGGCCGCCAACCCGGTCATGCTGTCGAACGGGAATTTCCTGGGCGGCGCCGGTTACGACGAAGGCCGCGCGTTCGCCGCCTGGTTCGACCCGCATCCGAAGCCGAGCTACCTGTTCGCGCTGGTCGCCGGCGATCTCGGCGTGGTCGAGGACACGTTCGTCACCATGTCCGAGCGTGAGGTCACGCTGAAGATCTATGTGGAGCACGGCAAGGAGGCGCGCGCGGCTTACGCCATGGACGCGCTGAAACGCTCGATGAAGTGGGACGAGGAGCGGTTCGGCCGCGAATACGACCTCGACATCTTCATGATCGTCGCGGTGTCCGACTTCAACATGGGAGCCATGGAGAACAAGGGCCTCAACGTCTTCAACGACAAATACGTGCTCGCCGACCCGGAAACCGCGACCGACCAGGACTATGCCAATATCGAGGCGATCATCGCCCACGAGTATTTCCACAACTGGACCGGCAACCGCATCACCTGCCGCGACTGGTTCCAGCTCTGCCTCAAGGAAGGCCTGACGGTCTATCGCGACCACGAATTTTCCGCCGACCAGCGCTCGCGCGCGGTGAAGCGCATCGCGGAAGTGCGGCATTTGAAATCGGAACAGTTCCCGGAGGATGCCGGCCCGCTCGCGCATCCGGTCCGCCCGACCAAATACCGCGAGATCAACAATTTCTACACGACGACCGTCTACGAAAAGGGCTCGGAAGTCACCCGCATGATCGCCACGCTTCTCGGCCGTGACGACTTCAAGGCGGGCATGGATATCTATTTCGAGCGCCATGACGGCCAGGCCGCGACGGTCGAGGATTTCGTCAAGTCGTTTGAGGATGCGAGCGGCCGCGATCTCACGCAGTTCTCGCTCTGGTACCACCAGGCCGGTACGCCCTTGGTCACCGTGTCGAGCGACTACGACCAGGCAAGCGCCACGTTCACCCTGTCGCTCGAGCAGATGATCCCGGCGACCCCTGGCCAGACCGCCAAGGAGCCGATGTACATTCCGCTCTCCTTCGCGCTCATCCTCGGCAACGGCTCGGCAGCAGTGCCGACCAAGGTCGCAGGCGGCGAAGTCACCGGCGAGGTGCTGCATCTGACCGAGCGCCGGCAGACCTTTACCTTTTCGGGCATTTCCTCCCGTCCGGTCCTGTCGCTCAACCGTTCTTTCTCGGCGCCGATCAACCTGCATCTCGACCAGACGCCGGCCGATCTTGCCCATATCGCCCGCCACGACACGGATCTCTTCGCCCGCTGGCAGGCGCTGACCGATCTTGCGCTGCCGAACCTGATGCAGGCGGCGCGCGACGCGCGTGACGGCAAGGACATCACCTGCGACCCGTCTTTCGTCGCGGCCCTTCTGGAAGCTGCCGGCGATGAGACGCTCGAACCCGCCTTCCGCGCCCAGGCGCTGGCGCTGCCGAGCGAGGCCGACATTGCCCGCGAACTCGGCGGCAACAACGACCCGGATGCGATCCATGCGGGCCGCAACGCCATTCTTTCGGAGATCGCCAAGGCCGGGACCAAGACCTTCCTGCGCCTGTTCGAGGACATGAAGGTCGATGGCGCCTTCACGCCGGATGCGGCAAGCGCCGGCAAGCGGTCGCTGCGCAACACCGCGCTGTCCTACCTGACCTATGCGGAAGGAACGCCGGCCCGTGCCGCCGCTGCCTTCGTGTCTGCCGACAACATGACCGATCTCGCCCAGGCGCTGGCGGTGCTTGCCCATCGTTTCCCGGACGCACCGGAAACGACAGACGCGCTTGCCACGTTCCTCGCGCGCTTCGACGGCAATGCTCTGGTCGTCGACAAGTGGTTCTCGACCCAGGCGACCATTCCCGGCGCGGGCGCGCTTGCCCGCGTCAGGGCGCTGATGGAAAACCCGCGCTTCATCGCCACCAATCCGAACCGGGTGCGGTCGCTGATCGGCACGTTCGCCTTCGGCAATCCGACCGGCTTCAACCGTGCCGACGGCGAAGGTTACCGGTTCCTGGCCGAACAGATCCTGGCGATCGACCCGCGCAATCCGCAGCTTGCGGCCCGGATCCTGACCTCGATGCGTTCGTGGCGATCGCTGGAACCGCAGCGCGCCGACCATGCCCGCGCGGCGTTGGCCACGATCGAACAGGCTGCAACGCTTTCGACCGACGTGCGAGACATCGTCGAGCGAATGCTGAAAAGCTGAGCCTAAGGCGCCGGCTTCAAGCGCCGGCGAATTTTTGCAGGAAGCGGGAAACCAGCGAGCGGCAATAGTCGGTCGTCAGCTCGCGATCACCGAACAGGATGTGGTAGATGATCGGCGCGACGATGGAGTCGATCGCTTCGCTTACGTCGAAGGCGCTCTCGCCGCGGGTCAACGCCCGCTCACGCAACGTCTCCAGGTGATCATAGGTAAACTGGCAGCAGCGGCCCGCCGCATTGCCCTCCATGCTGCCCAGCACATCCGCCAGCATCGAGCGTCCGACCTTCGACGACATCTCCTCCGCATATTGAAGAATGAAGGTTTCGAGATCGGACTCCATCGCGCCGGTATCTTCCGGGTCGGCGACCGGCCGCATGCGGGCGACCGCGACATCCGCCAGGAGTTCCGACAGATCCCCCCAGCGGCGATAGATGGTCGACGGCGTCACGCCAGATCTTTCCGCAATCATCGGCACGGTGATCTCGCCGCGATCCATCGTCTTCAGCAGATCCTGGACCGTGCGATGCACTTCGGACTGGATGCGGGCACTGCGCCCACCCTGGCGCACCATCTCCCTGGCCATTCTGTTCTCCTTGCCGGCGCGTCGCCGGAAATATCAAATCTCTTAATGCAAAGATATTGCATTAATGGAGGAATACAACTACATCCGGCTAACGCGAAAAAATTGCGTTAAGGTGAAACGCCATGAGCAATATCCTCCCCGCCTCCCCTTCGCCGTCCGCGCTACGGATGACGGCCTACAGTTTCCTCGGTGCTGTCCTGATCTCCGCAACCAGCAGCGCGCCGACGCCGCTCTACCATCTCTACCAGGAACTCTTCCATCTCTCGCCGGCGATGATCACCCTGATCTTCGGCTCCTACTCCTTCGCACTGCTCGCAGCGCTTCTGACCGTCGGCGGGCTTTCGGACTATCTCGGGCGCCGCCCGCTGATCCTGCTGGCACTGATCTTCAATGCTGCGGCGCTGATCGTCTTCATGCTGGCTGAATCGGGCACGATGCTGCTCGTCGGCCGTATCGTCCAGGGTTTCGCGACCGGGATCGCCTTCCCGACCTTCGGGGCGACGATCCTCGATACCGACAAGCGCAGAGGGCCGACGCTCAACAGCATCACCGCCTTTCTCGGCCTGATGGTCGGCACGCTTGCCGGCGGCACGCTGGTCGCCTTCGCACCCGCGCCGACGCACCTCATCTACGCGCTTCTTTTCATCGTGACGGTGGCCGGCATCATCGCGCTGGCCTTCATGCCGGAGACCATCACCGGACGGCCGGGCGCGCTCGCCGCCATGCGTCCGCATATCAGCGTGCCGCCGCGGGCCCGCACGACGCTTCTCAAGGTCACGCCGGTCAATGTCGCCGGCTGGGCACTCGGGGGCTTCTATCTGTCGCTGATGCCGACGCTGGTTGCGGTTGCGACCGGCATCACCTCGCCCTTCGTGGGCGGCACGGTCGTCGCGACGCTGATGCTGAGCGCCACCGCCTCGGTCTTCGTGTTCCGTGCATGGACGCCCCAGCGGGTTCTGTCGACCGGCACGACCGCGTTGATGATCGGCGTCCTGATCACGCTCTCAGGCGTACACCTGCAGGCGGTCTGGCTCCTCTTCCTCGGCACGGCGGTGGCCGGCCTCGGGTTCGGATCGATCTTTTCCAACATTCTGAAGGTCGTCCTGCCGCTTGCCGAGAGCCATGAAAGAGCCGGTCTGTTCGCAGCCTTCCTGGTCGAGAGCTACCTCGCCTTTTCGATCCCGGCGATTGTCGCCGGACTGATCGCTCCGACGCTCGGCCTCTCCAATACCGCGTATGTCTATGGTGGTGCAATCATCACGCTGGCGGTGATTTCGATTGCGGCTACACGCGCTAACCTTTCCGAAAGCCCGGCCGTCTCCTGAGACGGTCGGTTTGCCGCCCCGCGGGACTCTTCCGATTCGCAATTGAATCAAATCGTTAAAAAAATCTTAGCAAGCCTCTGGACACGAAGAATCACTAATGATTCATTAAGGCAGATTCGGGCGAGCGGCGCGCCGAATCACCATGAGGGACACCATGAAAACCATGTCGGACGTGCAGCGGGCAACCGCGGCCGAGGGGCGGCTGCGTCTTAAATTTCCAAGCCTTGGAAGTTTGCGGCGGGTCATCCCGGATGAGGCCCGACTCTCCGTCAAGCCCATCGCGCGGCAGCTGCCGCGGGTGGAACTCGTTCTCAAGCGTTCGATCCCCCTTCTTATCATCGCATTCCTCACCGTCGTTGCCGCGTCGCGCATTCTCGGCATCGTCTCCGAATACACGCGGATGGAAGATGCCGCACGGCAGGCGACCGCGCTGATGGCGGCCACCGCGAGTGCCGCCTTCTCAGGCGACGCAACGGCACTCATCGGTCGGGACCGCGCCGCCGCAGAAAAACGCCTTGGAACCTTTCTCCCGCAGGAACGCCTGGAGGCCGAGGCCTTCTTCCTCTTCGTCGACGAAACCGGCCGGATCTTCGGCGGGACCAAGCAGGCCGCCAGCTATATCGGCAGGCGCCTGACCTCCGTCCTGCCGGAAACCGCGGCACTGCGGCGGTTCGGCGACGAGAGCGGCGTGATCGAGACCTATTTCGGTGAAGTTCCGCATTACGCGGCCATCGAGATGGTCGGCAGCGAAGGCGTGCTGATCGTGGCGGCCTATTCGCTGGAGAGCATCAATCTTGCGTGGCGTCACGACGTGTCCCTCAACGTCACGCTCTTCACTGGCATTTCTGCAATCCTGCTGGTCATCCTCTACGCCTATTACATGCAGGTGAAACGCGCCCGCGAGGCCGACGAAACCTTCGTCGAATCCAATCTGCGCATCGAGACGGCGCTGTCGCGCGGCCGTTGCGGGCTGTGGGATTTCGACGTCAGCAACCGGCGCCTGTTCTGGTCGGGTTCGATGTACGAGATGCTCGGCCTGCCGCCTGCCGGCAACGTCATCTCGTTTACCGATGCCGCACGGATGATGCATCCGACAGACGGCAATATCTACGCGCTCGCCCGCGCCATCAGCCGCGGCAATGCCAAGCAGGTCGACCAGGTTTTTCGCATGCGCCATGCGGCCGGCCACTATGTCTGGATGCGCGCCCGCGCCCAGCTGGTGAAGACCAGCCAGGGCCGTACCCACGTCATCGGCATCGCCATGGACGTCACGGAGCAGCATCGCCTTGCCCAGCGCTATGCAGAGGCCGACCAGCGTCTTGCGGACGCGATCGAATGCACGTCGGAAGCCTTCGTGCTGTGGGACAAGAACGACCGCCTGGTGATGTGCAACACTCATTTCCAGCAGGCTTACGGCCTGCCCGACAGCGTGCTGGTGCCCGGCACCGAGCGTCACGCCGTCAACGCCGCCGCCGCGCGGCCGGTCATCGAGCGCCGCGTCGCCGATCCGGACGGCAGCGGCCTTTCGCGCACCACGGAAGTGCAGCTCGCCGATGAGCGCTGGCTGCAGATCAACGAGCGCCGCACCCGCGACGGCGGCCTGGTCTCGGTCGGCACCGACATCACGCTGCTGAAGCGCCACCAGGAACGGCTGCGCGACAGCGAGCGCCGCCTGATGGCGACGATCGGCGATCTTTCCTCTTCGCAGAAGAAGCTGGAGCGCCAGAAGTCCGAACTTTCGATCGCCAACGCCAACTATCAGGCGGAAAAGGATCGTGCGGAGGCCGCCAACAAGGCCAAGTCGGAATTCCTCGCCAATATGTCGCATGAACTGAGGACCCCGCTCAACGCGATCCTCGGCTTCTCGGAAATCCTGACGAACGGCATGTTCGGACCGCTCGGCTCGCCGAAATATTCGGAATATTCCAAGGACATCCACGACAGCGGCAAACATCTCCTCAACGTCATCAACGACATTCTCGACATGTCGAAGATCGAGGCTGGCCACATGCGCATCCAGTGCGAGGCGGTCGACCTGAAGCCGCTGATCGAAGAAAGCCTGCGCCTCACCTCGATCTCGGCCCAGGACAAGCAGATCGCCATCCATCAGCGCCTGTGCGACAGCCTCCACATGGTGGCCGATCGCCGCGCATTGAAGCAGGTGATGCTCAACATCCTCTCCAACGCGGTCAAGTTCACCAACCACGGCGGCAGGATCGAACTGCGTGCCCGCAAGATGGAAAAAGGGGTGCTGCTGACGATCGCCGATACCGGCATCGGCATTCCGATGGAAGCGCTCAACAAGATCGGCCAGCCGTTCGAGCAGGTACAGAGCCAGTATGCCAAGAGCAAGGGCGGCTCGGGATTGGGACTTGCCATTTCCCGCTCGCTGATCGGCCTGCACGGCGGCAAGATGCGGATCCGTTCACGGGTCGGCGAAGGCACGGTCGTCTCGCTGCTCATCCCTGACCAGCCGATGCTGGCCGGTCGCAAGCGGGTGGCCTGAGGTCGACCGCGAAACCGGATGAGGGGCGGAGACGCCCATCACTTCCGTACAACCGAATGGAATATTCCCCGCACCGCCTTCGAGAGCCGCTTTACCTCGCCCTCCAGCGTGCGGATATCCGGGCAGTCTCCTGCCCGGCAGACGCGCTCGACGAGCCCTGCGGGCGCATCGCCCGGATCGAACGGTCCATCGACGCAGAGCCGGACGATCTGCGAAAGCTCGGTGAAAAACCGTAGCGCCTCCAGGCATATATCGAGGTCGGCGGGCTTCATCAGCTTTTCGCCGAGCGCCTTCAGGGCTTCTTCCGTGCTGAAACCATAGGTATCGAGCGTCACGCCCCTGGCCGGCGCTATCAGCCGCAGATACTGGGCGATGAACTCGATATCGATCAGGCCGCCGGAGACCAGCTTGAAATCCCAGATATCGCGCGGCGGCTTTTCCTTCTCGATCAGCTCGCGCATCTCGGCAACGTCCTTGGCGACCTTCGCGATATCGGGCTTGGTCGACAGAACTTCGCGGATCAGGCCTTTCGCCTCGTCGACAAGGCTTTCCTCGCCGCAGATCAGCCGGGCGCGGGTGAGCGCCATGTGTTCCCAGGTCCAGGCCTCCTGGCGCTGGTATTTGCCGAATGCATTGATACGGGTGGCGACCGGCCCCTTGTTGCCCGACGGCCTCAAGCGCAGATCGACTTCGAAGATCACCCCCTCGGCCATCGGCGCCGAAAGCGCCGCGACCAGCCGCTGCGTCAGACGGGTAAAATAACGGCTGGAATCGAGCGGCTTGTCGCCCTCGCTTTCCGTCGCCTCGCTATCGTAATCGTAAAGAAGGATGAGATCGACGTCGGACCCGGCAGTCAGTTCGAAACTGCCGAGCTTGCCCATGCCCATGACGGCGACACGGCCGCCCGGATAAAGGCCATGGGCGCTGCGGATCTCCGCCGTCACCGCCTTCAGCGCCGCATCGATCAGGAGGTCGGCGAGATGGGTGAAGGCACGTGCCGCCTGAGCACCCGAGATCGCCCCCGTCAGCAGCCGGATGCCGATCAGGAACCGCTGCTCGGCTGCAAAGATGCGCAGCCGGTCGAGCTTTTCCTCGTAGTGCCGGCCGGCGGTGAGGAATGCGGCCAGGCGATAGGAAAGATAGTCGCGGGTCGGCAGTTCGGCCATCAGGCCGGGATCCAGCATGCCGTCGAAGACATGCGGCTTGGAGGCGATAATATCGGCAAGCCGCGGCGCCGAGGACATGATCGTGACGATCAGCGCCAGCAGCGGCGGGTTGTTGCCGATCAGCGAGAAGAGCTGGATGCCGGCCGGCAGGCCCTTCAGGAAACTGTCGAACCGCAGCAGCGCCTCGTCGGCACGCTTGCTCTCGCCGAACGCCATCAGCAGCGCCGGCATCAGCTCGGTCAGCCGCTCGCGTGCCTCGGCCGATTGCGTGGCGCGATAGCGGCCGTAATGCCAGGTGCGGATAACGCGGGAAATGTCGGCCGGCCGCTCGAAGCCGAGCGAGGCGAGCGTCTTCAGCGTGCCCGGATCGTCCTGCTGGCCGGTGAAGACGAGATTGCCGTCGCCGCCGGACAGTTTTGCCTCCTGTTCGAACAGCCGGGCATAACGTTTTTCGACAGTCTTCAGTACATATTCCAGCCTGGCGGAAAAGCTGGCGGTATCTGCAAAACCGAGCATGAAGGCGATACTCTTCAGTTCGGGCTCGGTTTCCGGCAGGTTGTGGGTCTGTTCGTCGTGGACCATCTGGATGCGGTGTTCGACATCACGCAGGAACCAGTAGGCCTCGGTCAATTCGGCGGCGATGTCAGGCGTGATCCACCGCGCCTCGGCGAGCGCCTTCAGCGCCGTTTCCGTTTCGCGAGCCCGCAGGGGCGGCATGCGGCCTCCAGCGATCAGTTGCTGGGTCTGGGCGAAGAACTCGATCTCGCGGATGCCGCCGCGACCGAGCTTGACGTCGTGGCCCTTCACGGCGATCGCGCCGTGGCCCTTGTGGACATGGATCTGCCGCTTGATCGAATGGATGTCGGCGATTGCCGCATAATCGAGATATTTGCGAAACACGAAGGGGGTCAGCAGCCGTATGAAATTTTCGCCAGCGGCAATATCACCTGCGATCGGCCGCGCCTTGATAAAGGCCGCCCGCTCCCAGTTCTGGCCGCGGCCCTCGTAGTAGATCAGCGCCGCATCGAGCGAGACGGCGAGCGGCGTCGAGCCGGGATCCGGGCGCAGGCGCAGGTCGGTGCGGAACACGTAGCCATCTGCCGTGCGTTCCTGCAGGATGCGGATCAGCCGCCGCATCATCCGGCCGTAGACTTCCGACCCATCGAGAGGATCGGCAAGGATGCCCGCTTCGGGGTCGAAGAAGACGACGATATCAATGTCGGAGGAATAGTTGAGCTCGCGGCCGCCGAGCTTGCCCATGCCGAGCACGATGAGGCCCGCGCCCTTGCTCGGTTCTTCGAGGTCGGCGAGCTTCAGTTTGCCGCTCTCGTGACCGGCGACCAGAAGGTGATCGATCGCCGCCGCGAGGGACGCTTCGGCAAACAGGCTCAGCCAGCGCGTCGTGTCCCTGGCGGAAAAGATACGGGCGAGATCGGCAAGCGCGACGAGGAAGCTCAGGGCACGCTTGCCGGCACGCAGCGCGGTCATCACCTCGTTTTCGGATGGCGCCTTGCCGTCCTTCAGCTGCCATGCCCGCCGCGCCGTATCGACCAGACGGTTGAGCGTCGGCTCCAACGGTTCGGTGATCGCAGTCGACAGAAGTTTTGGCGTGATGACCGCAGTATCGCGCAGGTAAGGCGAGAGGGTGAAGGCGGCGACGATGAAATCCTTGAGCGCGCTATCCCTGCCAATCAGTTCCGCGACGGAAGGCTCGGACTTGCCGATATCCTTCAAGGCCGCCATGGCCGCCTTGGTTTCCGTCTGGTTCAGCGGGCGGATCACCCCCGCCTTCACCGTATCGAGCCGATTTCCGGTCTCCGACACTGGCACCTCCCGTGATTCTTCCCTGGCGAAACTTACGGCTTCGGCACCGGAAAGACCATGGTGACTGTCAGGCCGGGCGCTGCGGTATTCGTCTCGTCGGTGGCGGAAAGTTCCAGCGAGCCGCCATGCAGCTCCATCACCGCTTCGACCAGCGAGAGGCCGAGGCCGGTGCCAGGCTTGGAGCGGCTTTCGTCCAGGCGAAAGAACCGCTTGGTCACCTCGCCCCGCTTGTTGGCCGGGATGCCTGGGCCGTTGTCGCAGACGGAGAGCCTGAGCGTGCCGTCGCTCCTGGCGAGCTTCACGCCGATCTTTGGCGTCTGGCTTCCCTCGGAAGCATATTTGATCGCATTGTCGAGGAGATTGAAGATCGCCTGGCCGATGAGCTCCCGGTTGCCGTTGACCACGAGACCCGGTTCGAGCTCGGTGGTGAGCGACAGACCCGCCTCCTCCGCCGCGGGCTCATAAAGCTCTGCGCTGTCGGCGGAGATCGCTGACAGATCGACATCGGACATTTCCGCCGCGATCGATCCCGCCTCGACGCGGGAGATCATCAAAAGCGCGTTGAAGGTGCGGATAAGCTGGTCGGATTCGGCGATGATGCCTTCAAGGGCTGCGCGGCGCACATCCGCACGATCCTCGCCCAGCGCATCGGCGGCCTTGTTGCGCAATCTCGTCAGCGGCGTCTTCAGGTCGTGGGCGATGTTGTCGGAAACCTGGCGCAGACCCTCGTTCAGCTTCTCGATGCGTCCGAGCATGGCGTTCAGCGAATCCGACAGCCGGTCGAATTCGTCGCCGGACTTGCCGACCGGCAGGCGCTGCGAAAGGTCGCCCGCCATGATCTTCTGGCTCGCCGCCGACATGCGGTCGATGCGTTTCAAGGCGTTGCGGCCGATGCCGAACCAGATCACCAACGCTCCGACGCCCATGATGGCCAATGCCACCATCAGTGCCCGGCGCACGATGCCGCGGAACCGGCTCGGGTCGCCGAGATCGCGACCGACCAGCATCCGCAGACCGTTGTCGAGGCGGATGACGTTGGCGGTCGCCAGATGCCGGCCGCGACGGTCCACTTCCGTATAGGGTTCATAGGTGAAAGGAATGTCCGTCCAGCCCTGCTCGTCGAGCACGCCAGGCTGCACCGCGGCAACATTGCCGGCGAGCATCTCGCCGTTGGGACCGGCGATGACATAGAGATTGGCGCCCGGCTGACGGGCTCGCCGCTCCATCATCCGCAGGAGAAGGCTGACGCCGCCGCGCTCATAGGCGCGCTGTATCTCCTGCACTTCCTCCTGTAGCGACTGGCGCGTCTGCTGCGCCAGCAGCCTTTCGGACATCGCCGTGACGTAGATGACCAGAAAGGCCGCACACAAGGCGAAGAGCAGGATATAGAGCGCCGAAAGCCGCACGGCCGTCGAGCGGAACATCAGGCGGGCACGTGCCAGCAACTCGGCTTACCCCTCGTCCTTGATCATGTAGCCGGCCCCGCGAATGGTCTTCAGAAGCGGCTTTTCGAAATCCTTCTCGATCTTCGATCTCAGCCGCGAGACATGCACGTCGATGACATTGGTCTGGGGATCGAAATGGTAGTCCCAGACGTTTTCGAGCAGCATGGTGCGGGTCACCACCTGGCCGGCATTCTTCATCAGATATTCGAGCAGACGGAATTCGCGCGGCTGCAGCAGCACTTCCTTGCCGGCGCGCTTCACCTCGTGCGACAGCCGGTCGAGCTCCAGGTCACCGACCCGGTAGACCATGTCCTGTTCCGGCGTCCCCTTGCGGCGGCCGAGCACTTCGACGCGGGCGAGAAGCTCGGAGAAGGCGTAGGGCTTAGGCAGATAGTCGTCGCCGCCGGCGCGCAGGCCGGTCACGCGGTCGTCCACCTGCCCGAGCGCCGAAAGGATCAACACCGGGGTATTGATGCTGCGCTTGCGCAATTCGCTGATGACGGACAGCCCGTCGCGGCGCGGCAGCATGCGGTCGATGACCATCACGTCGTAGGAATTCTCGGTCCCCATGAACAGACCGCTCTCGCCGTCGCTTGCATGATCGACCACGATCCCGGCCTCGCGAAAGGCCTTGGTCATGTAGGCTGCCGCCTCCAAGTCGTCTTCTATCACCAGAATCTTCATGTGCGGGACAATAGCGTCCGCGCCGGTCTTTGCACTACGGGAATCTGCGGTGCCGGCAGAATATCGGGTATCCGTCTCCATCACTCGCTCCATGGAAAGAAGAAAGGCGCCGACCGTTGCCGGCGGCGCCCCTGACCTTGCGACCTATTTGAGAAATCAGCCTTCGTTGATCGGCAGGGCGACGAAGCGGCTGGTATTGTTTTCACCAGCCACCTGGAACAGCGCGCGGGTGCGGCCATCCTTGCGGGCCTGGTCGAGAACCTTGCCGACATCGGCGGCGCTGGTGACCTTGCGGTTGTTGACCGAGACGATCTTTTCCCCGGTCTTCAGGCCGCGGGCAGCGGCTTCACTATCCGGATCGACATCGGTGACCGAGAGACCGGAACCGTCCTCGGCCGGAGCGACGGTGATGCCGAGGCTGGCAAGCGCCTTGTCGCTGGAGGGCGCCGGAGCGTCGGGCTGCTTCGGCTCGGCCGCCGAAGCTTCATCGCTCTGGAGATTGCCGAGCGTGACCGGGATCTTCTGCGCCTTGCCGTCGCGCCACAGGTCGACATCGACCTTGGTGTTCGGGCCGAAGGCGGCGACGCGCTTGGCGAGGTCACGGGCATCCTTGATCGGCTGGCCGTTGACGGCGGTGATCACGTCACCTTCCTTGATGCCGGCCTTCTGACCCGGAGAGCCTTCCTGCGGAGCAACGACAAGGGCGCCGGTCGCTTCCTTCAGGCCGAGCGAGTCGGCAATATCCTGGGTGACCGGCTGGATCTGTACGCCGAGCCAGCCGCGATCGACCTTGCCGTCCTTCATCAGGTCGGCAACGACGTCCTTGGCGGTGGAAGACGGGATCGCAAAGGCGATGCCGACATTGCCGCCCGACGGCGAGAAGATCGCGGTGTTGATGCCGACGACTTCGCCGGAGAGGTTGAAGGTCGGGCCGCCGGAATTGCCGCGGTTCACCGCCGCATCCACCTGGATATAATCGTCATAGGGACCGGAGCCGATGTCGCGGCCGCGGGCCGAAACGATGCCAGCGGTAACCGTACCGCCAAGGCCGAACGGATTGCCGACGGCAACCACCCAGTCACCGACCCGGACCTTGGAGTCGTCCGCGAAATTGACATAGGTGAACTTGCGGCTGGTGGCGTCGACCTTGAGCACGGCGAGGTCGGTGCGGCTGTCCTTGCCGACCAGCTTGGCTTCGAGTTCCGTGCCGTCATTCAAAACGACCGTGTAGGCGGAACCATCCGAAACGACGTGGTTGTTGGTGACGACATAGCCGTCCTCGGAAATGAAGAACCCGGAGCCCTGTGCCGCCGGGCGCAGGCGGTGAGGACGGTTTCCGTCCTGGCCCCGCGGGCCGTTGCGGTCGGCGCGATCCTGGTTGCGGTTGTTGCGGTCGCCCGGAGCACCCGGAGCGCCCGGTACCTGGCCACCGAATTCACGGAAGAACCGCTTCAGCGGATGGTCATCAGGAAGCTGGTCGAAGCCGCGGCCGCCGAAACTGAACGAACTGCTGTCATCGGAAACGGGCTGTGCGTCGGACTGGACGCGGACGGAAACGACGGCGGGAGAAACGGCCGAAACGACATCGGCAAAGCTCGGGGCCTGCGGTGCGGTAACGCTGACCGGAGCCGCGAAGGACTGCACGACCTGGCCCGGGATGCCGCTCGAGAGCATGACCGCGGCAAGACCAGCAACCGTGGTGGTCTTCAAGACGGTCTTCAGAGAGGGACGTCCGATATTGCGCATGTTTTAAGCTACCTTCTTCTCTTCAGTCATTTTGGCCGGAGGTCAGCCAAGCGGTGGATGAGGAGAGATATAGGCGCTCGCAGGTTAACTGCAGGTGGCGGACGAATGAATTATTGGTAATGTTTGCGGCGGTCTGTTTCGGGCGCCTATTTGTTCAAAAGCTCTTCGATGCGAGCCTGTTCCTCGGCCGTCAGCGACGCGACCGAGCGTTGGCTGGGGCGCGTGCGAACAAAAACCAGGATCGCCACGCCACCGACCAGCAGTAGCAGGACGGGAGTGGCCCACAGGATCATCGTCTTGGCGCTGAACCGCGGTTTCAGGAGCACGAATTCGCCGTAGCGGGACACGACGTAGTCGATCACCTGATCGTCCGCATCGCCGTTCGTCAGCCGCTCGCGCACCAGCACCCGCAGGTCGCGGGCAAGCTCCGCATTGGAATCGTCGATCGACTGGTTCTGGCACACCATGCAGCGCAACTGCGCCGAAAGATTTCGGGCGCGCTGTTCGAGCACGGGGTTTGAGAGCACCTCGTCGGGGTTGACGGCGAAGGCCGGCAGGGGGGCGAGGAGCGCCAGGATCATCGCGAGAACGACCCAGAACACCCCCTCTGCCCTGCCGGGCATCTCCCCCTCAAGGGGGGAGATTGGCAAGACGCACCGACATTGCTCCAATCGCAGCGTTTGTTTGGGGCGGGAGATGGCCACGAGTCGATCTCCCCCCTTGAGGGGGAGATGCCCGGCAGGGCAGAGGGGGGTGAGTTCGCCATCACTCCGCAGCCTCCAGCGTCGCCTTGACCGGCTTCGCCTTGCGGCTCGGCGCTCCCACCCTGAGCCTCCGATCCGACAGCGAGACAAACCCGCCGACCATCATCACCAGCGCGCCGCCCCAGATGCAGAGGATGAACGGTTTCCACCAGATGCGTACCACCATGCCGCCGCTGTCCATCGCATCGCCGAGCGACACGTAGAGTTGGCTGAGGCCGAAAGTCAGGATGCCGGCTTCCGTCGTCGGCATCCGCCGCGCCGTATAGAGCCGCTTCGACGACCAGACATCCGCCACCTGGACGCCACCACGGCTGACGGCAAAATGCCCACGCTGTTCGGTGTAGTTCGGCCCGATGGCATCGCGCAGCCCGTCATAGGTCAGCGAATAACCGCCGGCGTCGACGGAAGTACCCTGCTTCATCTCGACCACCGTCTCGGTGCCGAAGGTCGTCGCGGCGAAAATGCCGAGCACCGTGACCCCGAGGCCGAAATGGGCGATCGCCGTGCCGAATACCGAACGCGGCAGGCCGGCCAGCCGCCTCAGGCCGACCGAAAGCCCGACTTTCGAAAAATTGCCGCGATACCAGAGGTCGGCGAATGCGCCGATCATGCCCCAGAAACCCAGCACCAGGCCGAAGATCGCCAGAACCGGTCCGCCGTTCTGGATGTAGAAGAAGGCAAGGCCCGCTGCCAGCGCCAGGCCCGCGAAGACATAGAGCCGCTGCAGGGCGCCCAGGAGATCGCCACGCTTCCAGGCGAGCACCGGCCCGAACGGCGCGGCGACCAGGAGCGGCAGCATCAGCAGGCCGAAGGTCATGTTGAAGAACGGCGCGCCGACCGAGATCTTTTCGCCGGTCAGCGTTTCGAGGACGAGCGGATAGAGCGTGCCGGTCAGCACCGTTGCCGTTGCCACCGTCAGGATCAGGTTGTTGAGCACCAGCGCGCCCTCGCGCGAGATCGGCGCGAAAATGCCGCCCGCCTTCAGCATCGGCGCCCGCCAGGCAAACAGCGCGAAGGCGCCGCCGATGAAGATGCCGAGAATGCAGAGGATGAAGATGCCGCGGGTCGGATCGGTCGCAAACGAATGCACCGAGGTCAGCACGCCGGAGCGCACCAGGAAGGTGCCGAGCAGCGACAGCGAAAAGGTCATGATCGCCAGCAGCACGGTCCAGATCTTCAGCGCCTCGCGCTTTTCCATGACCAGCGCCGAATGCAGCAGCGCCGTGCCCGCGAGCCAGGGCATGAAGGAGGCGTTCTCGACCGGATCCCAGAACCACCAGCCGCCCCAGCCGAGCTCGTAATAGGCCCAGTAGGAACCCATGGCGATGCCGGCCGTCAGGAAGGTCCAGGCGGCCAGCGTCCACGGCCGCACCCAGCGGGCCCAGGCGGCGTCGATGCGGCCTTCCATGAGCGCCGCGACGGCGAACGAGAAGCAGACCGAAAAGCCGACATAACCCAGGTAGAGAAGCGGCGGATGAACCGCCAGGCCGAGATCCTGCAGCACCGGATTGAGATCCTGTCCCTCGGCCGGCGCCGGGTTGAGGCGAAGGAACGGATTGGAAGTCAAAAGGATGAAGAACAGGAATGCGGTCGAGATCCAGGCCTGAACGGCCAGAACATTGGCCCTCAGCGTATCCGGCAGATTGCGGCCGAAGACAGCGACGAGCGCGCTGAAGAACACCAGGATCAGCAGCCAGAGCAGCATCGACCCTTCGTGATTGCCCCAGACGCCCGAGAACTTGTAGATCAGCGGCATCAGCGAATGGGAATTCTCCCAGACGTTCGCAACCGAGAAATCCGAGACCATATAGGCCCAGGTCAGCACGCCGAAGGAAAAGGCCACGAGCGCGAACAGCACCAGCGAGCCGGTCGGGGCCAGCGCCATCATCGCGACATCGCCGCGCCGGGCGCCGACGACCGGCAGCACCGAGACGATCAGCGCGGTTGCGAGCGCCAGAACAAGTGCATAATGACCGATCTCGATGATCATCTCGTTGCCGTCCCCTTGGCGCCATCGGGCTGGCTCTGGTTGCCTTGACCCTCGTTCCAGACGCCCTGCGCCTTCAGCCGGTCCGCGACTTCCTTGGGCATGTAGTTCTCGTCATGCTTGGCGAGCACGCTGTCGGCCACGAAACCGCGCGATGCCGCGTCGAACGCGCCTTCGGTCACCACGCCCTGGCCTTCGCGAAACAGGTCCGGCAGGATGCCCGTGTAGGTGACCGGCACGCTACCGGTTCCGTCGGTTACCGTAAAACTCACGGTCGAGCCCTGACCGCGCTTCACCGACCCTTCGGCGACCAGCCCGCCGAGCCTGATGCGGGTGCCGGGTTTGACATCGGACTTGGCAAGATCGGCCGGCATGAAGAAATAAGCCACCGACTGGCTGAAGGCGAACATGACGAGCAGCACCGCCACGAGAATGAAGCTCATGCCGCCCGCGATCACCGCCAGCCGTTTCTGTTTGCGCGTCATTGCGCCACTCCTTCGACGGTGATCCCCATCTCGTTGGCGAGCGCCACCAGCTCGCCTGATGACGGGAACTGCTTGAGGCCGCTCTTCAGGGCCTCCTCGGCACTGGATTTGTCGCCGAGCACGGAATAGGAGCGCACCAGCCTCACCCAACCTTCGAGATTGTTCGGGTCCTGTTTCAGCCGTTCCGCAAGGCTCTCGACCATGCCGCGGATCATCGCCTGCCGATCGCCCTGCGACATGTTTGCGGCCGCCGCGACATCCGCCTGGCTCGGATTGCCGGGCGCCTGCGCCGTGTCCTGTCCCGTCGCGATGGTGCCGCCGTTCTTGACGATATGCTGGTTGACGAGCTGCATCCACGGCGCATCGGCCGGCGAGCCCTTGGCAATCGTCTCGAACTGCGCCCTCGCCTCTGCCGCCCTGCCGGCCTGTTCGAAGCCGAGGCCGACATAGAAACGTGAACGCGGATTGTCCGGATCGAGCTTCACCGCCTGCTCGAAGGCGGAACGCGCATCCTCGGTGACGATCCCGTCATTCGATGCGACCAGCGTTTCGCCGAGCCCGGCCAGCCGGACGGGACTTGGCCCAAGAATGCGGATCGCATTTCGATAGGCCATCTCGGCATCGCCAAGCCGCATGGAGCGGAAATAGATCGGCGCAAGCAGATCCCAGCCGGCGCCGTCATTGGGATTTTCGGCAAGATGCCGCTCCGCCTTGGCGACCAGCAGGGCGACATTGTTGCCAGGATTGGCAAGCCGCGCTTCGAGCGGCTGGTCCGGCAGCCCGGGATTGCCGAGCGCCAGGTAAAGACAGAGCCCGACAAGGGGCGGAACCAGCGTGACCACAGTGGTGGCGAGCGCATATTTTCGCGCCTTAGGAGCGGCGATCTCCTTGCCCTCCCCGGCAGCGGCCGCGGCCAGCAGCCGGCGGCCGATCTCCGCACGGGCGTATTCGGCCTCTTGCGGCTCGATCAGGCCCTGGGCCTGGTCCCGGTCCAGTTCGGCCAGCTGGTCGCGATAGACGGCGACCTCTCCGGCACGGTCAGCGGATGCTGTTTTGGCGGCTCGGGCGAAAGGCAGGATGAGGATTGCCGCAACGGCCGCCGTCAGAGCTGCGAGGATGATCCATAAAACCATAGTGGCCCAATACTGCAACGGCCCGCGCTTTCCAACAGCGCAGCCGGCGTTGACGCGAATTTGAGGCCTTTGGCCGCAAGTTCAAACCTGCATATGGGGCCGATCCGATCTGGCGGCCATGACCCATGTCAAACAGCCGCAGAGGAAATCAGGTGAGCGGCGTCCAGGTGCCGTTGGAATTGCGGCAGGCAGCGCCCCGCGCCGTCATGTCGCGGCCGTTCATGGTTACCGTATGGCGATACTGACGGCAGTTCTGAGTGCCCACCTGATAGGGGGCGTTGGCGATCACCTGGCCGTTCGCGTCGTCACCCTTCCAGGTGATTGCCTCGCCGCCGGCCGCCCCTTCCAACGCGCGATATTCCGCCTCGAGGGCGCGGGAACGGTCGCTTGACGAAAGCGTCGCGCCGCTGCGGCCGACGATGCCGCCCTGCAGCGCGGAAATATAGGATGCGGATGGCGAGGGCCGTGGTGTCAGCAGGCCGCGCGTGCCGCCGGTCCCCGCTCCTGAAGACGTGCCGCAGCCCGCCAGCAGGCCGGCAACCACAAGCGATGAAACGGTATTTCGAAGGCTCAATAATCGCATCGTGTCGGAAACCGGTCGCGGCTCGTTTTCTTCGGAAATCTCGCCGAGACTGGTCCGGTCCCGGCATGGCATCATTATGGCGTCATTGGGAAAACACACAAATCCGACGATCTTTCAGTCTCCCCGCATATTAGCAGATATATAGAAATGTCTCTTCCGACAAAGATATAGCAGGCGATCCATCCGTCCATAAGCAATGGCAGGGAATAGGCCGATGTTGCCCTTGCGCCACAGTCCTGCTGGACCATGTTGTGAATATCGGACGATCACGGACCTTCCTTGGCGACGCCGGGAAGCAGAAGTTGCGCCCTCAGGCCACCCCGCGTCCCGCGCGTCAGCTCGACGGAACCTTGATACTCGCCGGTGATTTCGCGCACGATCGACAGTCCGAGCCCAGCGCCCGGCTTGCTCTCGTCGAGCCGCCTGCCGCGTTTCATCGCCTCCCGGATCTGATCCGGCTCCAGCCCCGGGCCGTCGTCTTCGACAGCGACCTCGACCCAGGAGCGCCGCACGGTTTCGCCTTCGCCGGATTGGGGGCCTGATGTTGGCGTCGCGGTGATCCACACGCCGGTTTCGCAGAAGCGCGCGGCGTTTTCGAGCAGGTTGCCGACCGTCTCCTCGACGTCCTGCTGTTCCATGGCAAGCGCCACGCCCGGCGGAAAGACCGACAGGTGGAACTCCTTTTCCGGATTGAGTCGCCGCATCACCCTGACCAGGCGTTCCAGCACCGGCTCAAGCTCGGTCCGGGCGAGCAGCGATTCGCGCTGGGCGGCGATGCGCGCGCGGTTCAGGTAGGATTGCACCTGCGCCTGCATTCCCTCCGCCTGCGACCGCACCATGTCCGACTGCACCTTTTCGACGGCACGCGATTCGTTGAGCAGAACCGCAATCGGCGTCTTCAGCGAATGGGCGAGATTGCCGACCTGCATGCGGGCCCGCTCGACGATGCGGCGGTTGCTTTCGATCAGCGCGTTGATGTCGCTCGCAAGCGGCATGATTTCGCGCGGAAATTCCCCTTCCAGCCGCTCCGCCTCGCCGCGCCGCACCCTTTCGAGCGAGCGCCGTGCGCCGTCAAGCGGCTGCAGCCCGTAGAGGATCGCCAGACCGTTGACGACCAGACTGCCGAAACCGAAGACGGCAAGGGCGATATAGAGACTGCGGGTAAAGGCCTGGATATCCTCCTCGACAACCGCGAGATTGCCCGACACGCGGAAGCGCGCGGCGCGGCCTTCGCCGTCGAGGACGACTTCGGTTTCGGCAACCAGAACATGATTCTTGTAGGCGTCGATCGCGGGGTAGAAGCGCTCATAGCGATTGTTGAAGGGCACCGCCAGGATCGACGGAACGCTGATGTTCGAGGTGCCGAGCGAGGAGGATGACAGCGGCGTCGCTGCAAAGGTGCCGAGCGGCTCGATGATCCAGTACCAGCCGGTCTCAGGCTGCGAGAAGCGCAGGTCGCCGAGCTGAGGGCTGCCGGCGAGCTTGTTGTCGTCACCGATCGTGATCGAGTTGATGACATTATAAAGCTGGGCGCGCAGGAGGTCGGTGAAGGCGCGCTCTGCCGATTGCCGGTAGAGCTGCGAGATGACGATCGAAATGACGACCAGAGCCAGCGCCGACCACAACGTGGCCAGAAGCAGCACGCGGGCAGTCAGCGATCTTGGTCCGATCATCCGGAATTTAGGGCGCATCGTTTGGCGCTTGCATCCTGTAACCGAGTCCGCGGACCGTCTCGATGAGGTCGACACCGAGCTTCTTGCGAAGCCGGCCCACGAAAACTTCGATCGTATTGGAATCGCGGTCGAAATCCTGATCATACATATGCTCCACAAGCTCGGTGCGGGAAACGACCTGCCCCATGTGATGCATCAGGTAGGACAGCAGCCTGAATTCGTGCGAGGTGAGCTTCAGGGCGACGCCTTCGACGCTCGCCTTGGAAGCCTTGGTATCGAGCCGCACGGGCCCGCAGACGATTTCGGAGGATGAATGCCCCGCCGCCCGGCGGATCAGTGCCCGAACGCGGGCCAGCACTTCCTCCACATGGAAGGGTTTGGCGACATAGTCGTCGGCACCGGCATCGATGCCTGCCACCTTGTCGCTCCAGCGGTCGCGGGCGGTCAGCATCAGAACCGGCATGCCCTTGCCTCCGGCACGCCATTTCTCGACGACGGTGATGCCGTCCATGACCGGCAGGCCGATATCGAGGATCACCGCATCATAAGGCTCGGTTTCGCCGAGATAATGGCCTTCCTCGCCGTCGAAAGCCTGGTCGACCACATAACCCGACTCCTTCAGGGCGTCGGAAAGCTGCCGGTTGAGATTGACATCGTCTTCGACCACCAGAATGCGCATGCACCGCCCCTCGAATGATATGCCGGCGGCTGATCGCCGCCGGAGCCGCTTTACATCGGAACCCTGACGGTCACCTTGCGCGGTCTTTGATTGCCATCGCCTTGGACGAGCACCGTCACGACACAGGTCTGGCCATCTGAGGAGGGCTGAGCGGAAAGAAGCTGGCCGCCGGTTTCCCGCACCACGCGAGACGCCGCCGAGCCGCAATCGCCTGCGACGAGGACGAGGTAATCACGCGCATCGACCTTTTCCGGCAAAAAGCCGGCGAAACCGGCAAGGCCGGCGGTCAGTATCGCGATGATTGGCAGTCGCGCCATGGGTACAATTTCCACTCACAAGACAAACAGGATTCATGTCCAAAGCATGTGATGGATTATGTAGCCAAAGGCGGCTGAATGGCAAATGAATGGTCCGTAGTGCTTTCCTTCATGGGGCTATTTTCCCCTGATTCCGGTCTGGGCCGCGATACGACCGTAGATCGCGAGAAACCCGCCGGCAGCTCCCGCCAGCGTCACCGCAAGCTCTGCGATGTCTGCCTGGACATCTGCTCCGAGCTGAATTCCCGTGATTTGCAGAAGCGCGGCGGCGACCGCAATCAACCCGCCCCAGACCGTTTTCGACTGATACCACACCTTCATGCCATCCATGTTCATCTCCTTGTTTCAACCTAGAATACAACGGCCGCCTCGGCCGGGACCCCGAGCGGGACCGCCCGGCCCATCTGCCGGACCCGCAGCGAAAGGCTCGATTGGATACCGCCGAAATCGGCAATCTCGTCGGCCGCCGGATAGGTGAAAGCGGGTTCCGTCACCTCGACCATGCGCCTGACGGTGGGGCCGTCCAGCACCTCGAGCCGGTAGCGCTCCTCCGGCTCGTCCAGTGGAATTTCGATCCCGTCCCAATTGTCCGCCTCGACCCTGCCACGCCTCACCCAGGTCAGGCGGGCATCGCCGCCGACCGGCCGCTCCCCGCGGATATGGACCGGCGAAAGCGGCGTCTCGGCGCGCATGCCCCCCGCAAATCCATGTGGGCTGGAACGTCCGCCCGCCTGCCCCAGGCTTTCCGCCAGCCAGTTCATGGCCAGACCACGCTCCTCCGCCGACAGTCCCAGCGGCACAACGGCTTCATCGAGCACGACGACGGCTGCACCCGCCGTGGCGCCCGCCAACATGGCATCCCCGGTCCCCGCCAGCCCGCGCAACAGGTTCGACAGCGCCCAGCGATTCGGGCTGATCTCTTCGGCTACGGCAAAGCCGAGCACTTCCCAGGCGCCGTTCTGCGCTTTCACCGCAATACGGTTTTCGCCATTCAGCACCGCCTGCTCGTCCGCCGACGACAGGCCGCCGAAAAACAGTTCGATCTCCATGACCACACCGCGATCGAAACGCCCGATCACGCCGCCCGAAAGCGGCGTCGCCAGAACACCCACCCTTGCCGGCCGGTCGAGCGCCGAGTGCGTGCGATACCCTTCCGTCGTCACGGAGGAGGATAGCGCCATCCGCCGCCACGGCCGGCAGAAGCCCGCAACGCGGGCGAAGCTCGCTGACTCGCCCGGCGTAAACCGCGGCAGATCAAGAAAGTGCAGTACAGGCGCAAATCCGTCGGAGACGGCGCTACCGCCATTTCTGTGCCCCTCGCCGACAGCATAGTTCAACGGCGCCAGCGGCGCGTGGTGCCGCGCCTCGATCCGCCGCGCCGCGCCTTCTTCGACCCGTTCGACGATGAACGTCCCCTCCGGGCCGCTCGCATCCGGCAGAGCCAGCCGCACCGCATCGCCGGGCTCGACGGCAATATCGGCGGGCGAAAGCGCAAAACTCAACGACCGCCTCGCGACCCTGTGCGTGCGCAGCAGCGTCTCGACCGCACCGAGCGACGTCTCCTCCGGCAGCACGGCCGGTAGGTCGTAGCTCAGGATACGCTGGCTTTCCGCCCGCGCCCGCCGCGATCGCACACCCGCCTGTTCGTAGTCCAGGCTCGGATTGTAGGAGGTCAGCACCGCCTCAGCCGCAAAATCGCTGTCATGCCCCCGGTTTTCCGACCACAGCGGCTCATCCTCGATATCGGCAATGACGGCGATCTCCTTCGCCGCCAGGCTTGCCGTCAACCGCGACCGGAAGCGCAGTCTGCCGCCGTCTTCGGCGACATCCACCTGAAAGACCTCGAGTAGCGGCTCCAGAAGCGCCCTCGCGGAGGTCACCTCGCCCTGTACGTAGCCAGTCAGGTCGCCGCTCACCGCCGAAACGTCGAAATCTTCAAAACCATGTTCCGTCAGGATCGCGGCGATGGCATCGGCAAGCGTAGTTCCTCCCAGCCGACCATTGAGCCAATGGCCCGTGCGCCAGTTGCCGCCATCGCTCCAGGCCGAAAGATCGCCGGGAAAGGCCGGAACAGGCCGGGCATCCCAGGTCCAGACGAAGACGTGATCCCGGTCGACCATGCCGGCCGGCAGCGCGTCGCCCTGCCACCAGCCATGATGCGCCTCCAGGAACCGCCGCTGCATGCTGTCCGACCGCCCGCCGCTCGAAAAATACGGCAGAGCGCTTTCAGCCGATTTCGGGTCGGTAAAGACGTTCGGCTGATTGGCGCCCTTGTCGACCGCCGGGCACCCGAGTTCGGTAAACCAGATCGGCTTCATACCGGGCACCCAGTCCGTGGGTATTATATTCTCGGCCCCGCCCGCACGGTCATGATGGTCATTCGACCACCATCCCAAGAGATCCTTGTAACGAAATACCCACGTGTGGCGCGGCAACTACGCTTGAGAGGCTTAGGCAGGAAATCAAGGACTTAGGGTGTGGCTTTCTGGCATACCTCTAACTGTTTTAGCACATACCCCTGTTAGAGAATCCGAGATTGCGGCATTCCCTTGTGAACTTTCGGCGGACTGACAGTTGTCGGCCTCTGGTCACTGAGCCTCCAATGCCAGCTTGTGACTCGGCAATTTTGAGGAAGGCATTCAATCGGGTTGATCGTAGTCCTCCGGCTCAAGACATTGATGTCCCCTAGATCGATCTCGACACAGGCACCGTCTAACTCGCATTCGATGCCGTCGAACATCTCATCCTCGCCACTAAGTCTTTGGAATGTGATGTTCACCATCGCTCTGATTTCGAGTTCTTCATCGGGCTCGAGCCGTAGCAGAGCTTTGGATACAATTGACCTTCGGGAGTACCCGTAGACAGCGAGTTCATGCTCAGCGTCGAGTCGACTAGGCTGCGTGTAAAACTTCTAGTGCATAAGCCGTACGTTGCACCAGAAAGGTCGCCGACCTCCTTGACCGTGGAATTTCCCGAACCCAATCTCTCAAGTGAAAGGGTGGAGGAATCATGTGGGCGGATAGCGAAAGCAAAGTAGACTACCTGAATTATTCTGAGGTTTCCGAGATGATCTGCGACTTGGTGTCTGATGATGCCATGCTTCCCATTTCACTCGGTGTCTACGGTACCTGGGGCGTTGGAAAATCCAGCATTCTACAGTTGGTCGGCACGCAGCTGGAGGCGGAAGAGCGCAATCTAGTCGTCCTGTTCGATGCGTGGCTTTACCAAGACTTTGAAGAAGCCAAGTCTGCCCTCATGACGGTCATAGCGAAGGCCATCTACGAGGCCGCCCCTGATTCTCTGAAGGACAAGGCGGCGAACTTTTATCGGCGAGTCAACAAGCTCAAGGTTTTGGGAATGGCCGTGGACGTGGGCGCTTTGTTCGCCGGCATTCCGACGATGGGAATGTTCACCAGGGCTGCGGGTTCTGCAGGAGATATGTGGGAAGGCACAGCCGACGAAGACGACGTTTCTGCGGTGAGGGAAGCCACCACAGAGGCCGGAAAGAAGGCATCTGGTCTTCTAAAGCCCAAAGAGAAACGTAACGCTCCGGAAGAGATTATCGCTTTCCGCAAAGAATTCAGCGACCTTCTTGGCAATCTCGAGCGACGTCTAGTAGTTTTCGTTGACAACCTTGATCGGTGCCTGCCGGCGAACGCCATCGCGACACTCGAGGCGATGCGCCTTTTCTTGTTCATGCCGAATACGGTGTTTATCGTAGCTGCCGACGAGGACATGATCCGTTTGTCGGTCGAGAAACATTTCAAAGACCCCGGCAGCCAGCACATCACTGACTACCTCGACAAGCTGATCCAGATACCTCTTCGCGTGCCGAAACTCGGCCTCCAGGAAGTCAGAGCGTACCTGTTTATGCTTGCTGCCACGAAATCCGAAGTCGCTGCTGAGAAAATCGAGGCCTTGCGGACTTATCTCATCGAGAAGCTCCGGCACAGCTGGTCCGATGCCCCTCCATTCGACGTCAACCAAGCGGCTCTTCACCTGGGCGTCGCGACGGGCCACGAGCTTCGCGGAACCCTCGAAACCATGGATCGTCTTGCGGGACTGCTCGCACATTCGAAACAGGTGAACGGCAATCCGCGTATCGTGAAACGGTTGCTGAATGTCGTGCGGATGCGCGGCCTCGTCGCGCGCCGTCGCGGTATGGCGTTGGATGAGTCCACCATCGCAAAGCTCGCCCTCTTTGAGCGATGCACTGACGAGAGTGCTATCCGGGCATTGAACGCTTTGATCAGCGCCGCACCAGGTGGAAAAGCCCCGATCTTCTTGGAGCTCGAGGCACTCGGCGATGCGGTGGCTCCAGACAAGCTTCCGAAGGAATGGCAAAAATATCCGGACTTCGTTTCGGATTGGCTCAAGCTTCACCCTCCCCTTGGCGGCACCGACTTGCGTCCTGCGGTCTATCTTTCCAAGGAGACCATGCCAGTCAAGATGTCTCCGCAACGCATCAGCGCGAAGACGTTGAAGGCCATCGAAGTCATCCTGAAGACTGCGACCCTGAGTTCACTTGCCACCAAGACGGCCATCAGGGAAATCGACCCAGCCGAAGTCGGAGAAGCAATGGACGAAATCATCGCGACGATGAAACGTAATCCGGAGTGGTCGAAAGCGCGCGATGACTTCCGAGGGGCGTCTTTGCTCGCCACGAGTGACGAGATTGCTCATGAAAAACTGGTCAGCTTCGTTACGAGTCTTCCGAGCCGTCCAAGGTGGATGAAGGCTTTGATGAAGGACGAAACAGCCGACGCGACGGGGAGCGGTGCCTGATGGGAACTTCAGCGTCGGCAAAAGGGTCTGGTCCGAAGCAGCCAATGGTTCCGCCTTGGGGGGACGATGATCCCGGCACACCCGTGCCTCCCGCGCCCCCAAAGCGCTTTCAGGCTTTCAGAACTTCATTTGGGAAGTACCTGAAGGGTGGCGAGGGCAGTGACCTTCGGAGGTCACTCGGCCATTATGCGAGGACCTCGACCGGAGGAAACGCTGTCGGTCCGCGGCGCTTTGGTTCTGTTTATACGACCGGCGGCCAGCTTTACGACGTCCTGAATTCACTTGCGGGCGACGGAACGGCCGCAGCGGAACAGGGCCTCTCGCAGGCATCCCTCGCGGGGCAGCCACTCGATGTCGTGTGTCAGCGTCTGGCTGAAGCGCTTGCGCCTGAGAACGGTGATAGTGACCGAATTCGCGCGGCCATTGATGAGGCGATGCTGGAGGTTCTCGGCGATGGCGACTTCGATCCCACGCAACTTGACGCCGAGACTATAAACCGGGTTCTCGGAGAGTACCTTTCACAGTCGGTATTCCAGGAAATCGTCGAGGAAGTCGGCGGTTCATGGGCCAACGCTCCCGACGAGCAGAGGACAGCGGAGGCGGAGGCCGATCTTCTCGAGGTTATTCGTGTCGTGGTGGACAAGAACCTGGGGCCGCGACTGGCCGACGCAGGCAACATGACCAAATCTGACGTCCACCGCTTCATGCGCGAGGCCGTCACCGAAGTCTGGCGCGAATGGGAGAGCTACGATGAATAAACTCGTATTCCACGTCGACGAGGCGAAGATACCCGCCGCGGATACAAACGGCACGACGCATGTCTTTCTATACGGCAAGCGTCCGGCGCGCCTTGGAACAGGCTCGATCGGCGGAAGGCTGGAAGTGGCGGTGGCTAGACTGGCCGTCCCCGTCGACACAAGGTCCTTCGACTTCCTGTCCATCGCCCTAGCCGTCGTCGCTGCGGACACCTTCGTCAGCCGCGAGTCCTTCTCCGCTAATGGCTGGACACGGGAATTCATCCTGGACGTTCCGCTAGCGCGGCCGAGGGTTTGGCAAGACGTGGCGGCCGACCTTGAGCATGCGCTGAACTTCCTCAGCGGGGATCGCTGGTCGCTATTGTTTCGGGACGGCGGGATCGAGCCGCCTACCAAGAAGGACATCTCGAGACTTATAAAGCATATCCCGGTTGGATCGGCCGATTGTGCGTGCCTGTTTTCCGGTGGGCTCGACAGCCTCATCGGCGCTCGTCGTCTCGCTGACGAAGGGAGGACACCCCTCTTGGTCAGTCATTCCTATCGGGGTGACCAAAGCTACCAGGACTATCTTGCACCGCGCCTCGGGAAGACCCTCCCTCGTTTCGCCGCGAATGCCAATCCCGTGTTCGGTGGTCAGAATACGAACGATACCACCATGCGGACACGAAGCCTCGGCTTCCTGGCCTACGGTGTCGTGTCAGCGAACGCTGTTCTCGCTAAAAAACCCTCTGCGGGGGTCATCGACCTCTTCGTTCCTGAAAACGGCTTCATCGCCCTGAACGCTCCGCTGACACGACGTCGTGTGGGTTCTCACAGCACCCGCACGACACACCCAAGCTTCCTGTCGCAAATCCAGTCCGTCCTCGACAAGGTCGGACTGCCTGTCCGACTACAGAACCGATATCGGCACATGACGAAGGGTGAGATGCTCTGTGAGATGCTGCCTAGCGCCGTCGTTGCTCAGGCCGCTGTATCCACGGTTTCTTGCGGTAAATGGAAGCGTAAGAGCAAGCAATGCGGCCATTGCGTGCCTTGTCTGATCAGGCGTGCGGCCTTTGCGAAAGCCGGCGTTGTGGACACCACGCCCTACCAGTTCCCGGACCTGGGAAAACTATGGGATCGGCCCGATATTCGCGACGACGTAATGGCTACGCTGGTCGCGGCAGGCCGGGACGAGCGCAGCCAGAGACAGCGCGCCATAGCGAGTGGACCCTTGCCGTTCGATCCGGTAGAACGCGAAAACTGGTTCGGTGTCCACAAACGAGGTCTTGAAGAGGTCGCCGCCTTCCTGAAGACCCAAGGTTTCGCGAATTGATCGACTTCCATTGCCATGTAGACCTGTTTCCGTCGCCGGAACGCGCGGCGGACGAGATCGATCGTTCCGGCACATATGTACTGTCCGTGACGAACACGCCCAAAGCTTTCCCGAAGACGGCGCTGCTCGCCAAGGGAAAGAAACGGATCAGGACGGCTCTGGGGCTTCATCCCCAACTCGTGTCGGAGCGCCACGGTGAAATGGGTCTTTTCCGGAGACTTCTCGGCGAGACGCGCTACGTCGGGGAGATCGGGATCGACGGCGGCGACGAGCATGCCCAGCATCTCAAGCTTCAAAGAGAGGTCTTCGACGAAATTCTCCTGGCGTGCGCTACGGCGGGCGGGCGTGTGATGTCCATTCACAGCAGACACGCTAGCGGAGAAGTGGTCGAGGCGTTAGCCAGACGGCGTAACGCTGGGTTGGCGATCCTACACTGGTTCTCTGGCCCCTTATCGCATGCCGACAATGCCGTTGATATCGGAGCGTGGTTCTCGGTCGGCCTCCCGATGTTGAGGAGCAAACGAGCAGCCTCATTTATGAAACGGCTCCCACGCGATAGGGTACTAACCGAAACCGATGCTCCCTTCGCTTCGACCTCTGGAGAACACTATCCAACGGCAGCGGTAACTGAAACCGTCGCCGCTTTATCTCGCTTGTGGAATTGCGATGAGCATGAAACACGCCTGCAACTTCAGACGAACCTCAGGACTTTGGGTGAGCAAGCCGAAAATTTCTCGCTCAAAACATCGTAGATTCAGGCCCGTCGCGATGATGAGAACTTAGATGTGATCACTTATCCGCCGGCCGCCGTCGCGGTCTAAGCTTTTTCCTCAGGCATCAACAGAAGTCTGACGTCGGTCAGAATTCCTTTCCATTCGGACACATCTTTATCGAATGCTCTGTAGAGCTTTTCGACAATCCTCGCGAGGCCTGGGAAACCCAGCTGGAACTTGTTCGTTGCTCAATTGCGGACAATATCCGACGCAAGCGAACTGAGGACAAGCCGCTTACGGAGAACCTCAGAAGCCACGAAAAAGCGTAGTTGGACTTCCTTCACTGATCGACAGCTCATAATGGAAAGTTGAATTCTGACAAGCCGCACCGCCTTTGCTCGGGAAATCATGGCTCCGCTGCGTCGCAACTACTGATCGCAGGAAGCACTGGTTAAACGTTGTATGTTCGCGGAATGGTATTGCGGAAGTTTCGGACCCGCTCCATCCTGTAAATCAGATGACAAATTTCGCCGGCGCAACCACGATGTCGACTAGCATGTTAGAGAATCCCGACCGCATGACCTCACCCGAGCGCATAACCATACTGCATATCAGCGACTTCCATTTCAGCGGCAAGAAGCTTCGAGACCAGAAGATGGTCGTGGATGCCTTGCTCCAAGACGTCAAATCACAGTGCGTCGGCAACAAAACGCCGGACATCATTCTCTTCAGCGGCGACCTCACGAACGGCCCTCCCGTGGACGAGCATGCGGCAGCTTACGACTTTCTGCTCGCTCCGCTACTGAAGGCAACGAATACCACGAACGAACGGCTTTTCATCGTTCCTGGTAACCACGACGTCCAGCAGGACACGATCATTGACTACAAGGCTGAACACGTAGAGTGGCAGGCGAAGGCCGACGATCTCGACAACATCAATGGTTTCTTCGACAAGGGTAAATTCCAGCCCGCCCATGCTGCGAAATTCGCGAAATATCTCAACCTGCAGGCGTATATATCAGGCAGCAAGGCGGTATTCGAAAACCTCTTCTGCACAGTGACCTACATCGAGGCGTTGAACACGAACGTCGTCGTTCTAAACTCGTCGATGCTTTCGACCGGCGGGCACTCCGACTTCGGCGCCGATGAGGGGAGGATGGTAATTCCCGAGTTCGCGATTGAGGAAGCGTTGCCGTATCTCACCGACGGCGCATTCAAGATATTCACGACCCACCACCCGCTCGCGGCTTTCACGGAAACGGGCGGCGCTTACCTCGGCCGCATCCTCGAAAAGCATGCTGACCTGCATCTGTTCGGGCATATGCATGACCCCAAGACCAAGCAGGTCATCGGCTTCGAGGGCAAGCTCCTTTCGAACCAGGCAGGCGCGGTATTTACCCACCGGAAGCAATGGTACAACGGCTACGCGATCATCAGCATAGATTTCGAAACAGGCTTCTCGCGGACGTGCCTGCGTTCATATTACGCCCAACGCTGTCAATCGGCGTCCAAAATTCCCCCCTTATCGGCATCCAATTTTGCCCCCCTGGTGGTGTAGATCAGCGCTTGGCCTGCCCGGCGCTGGCCGGGGTTGCAGAGGGTAGGCCAAGTGCGGGTGATGATCGTCTTCGGCTTTAGCCTTGAGAGCGGTTCTTGAAGCGCCAGGACTCGTTTCCGGTTTCGACAATCTCGCAATGATGGGTCAGACGGTCCAGAAGTGCTGTCGTCATTTTGGCGTCCCCGAACACTGATGGCCATTCGCCGAACGCCAGGTTCGTGGTGACGATGATCGACGTGCGCTCGTAGAGCCTGCTGATCAGATGGAACAGGAGCTGACCTCCGGCCTGGGCGAAAGGCAGGTATCCGAGTTCGTCGAGGATGATGAAGTCGAGACGGTTGAGATAGTCGGCCGTCCGCCCTTGCTTGCCGCTACGCGTTTCCGTTTCCAACCGATTGACCAGATCGACGACGTTGAAGAAGCGCCCGCGTGTTCCGTTGCGGATCAACGCACGGGCAATTGCGATGGCGAGGTGGCTCTTTCCGGTTCCCGTGCCGCCGACGAGAACGACATTGCGCTGATCGGCGACGAAGGTGCCGGTTGCCAGCTCCCGCACCAGGGATTCATTGACGGGCGTATCGGCGAAGTCGAAGTCATCGATGTCCTTGGCGAGCGGCAGCTTGGCGATGCTGAGCTGGTAGCGAATGGAGCGTGCCTGCTTCTCGGCGATCTCCGATTGCAAGAGATCGCCGACGATGCGCGGCGGTTCGTGCTGCCGTTTGATGCCGTTGCCCATGACCTCGTCGTAGGCGCTGCGCATTCCATAGAGCTTCAGCGTGCTCATCAGTTCGAGAACTTGCGTGCGTTCCATCAGCTTGCCCTCCTGAGGCTGTCATAGCGTGCGCAATCGGCGACCGGTTCATGGGTCAGACGCAGCGCATCCGGGGTTTGCAGGGTTGCGGCCGGAGCCGGATCACGGCTGCGGGCCAGAATGTTGATGATCACCGAGGCTGAGCAGACGCCGTGATCCAAAGCCTCCTGGCAGGCAGCATCGACAGCCGCCAGACCGTCGGTGGGAACACAGCCGAGGATGGTGACCATCTGCCGATCACCATCATGGACGCTCTTCAGCCGCCGGCGCACTTTCTCCATCGCTGCGGGTAAGACCCATTCCCGGAACGGCGCACCATTGCGCAAAGCACCGGGTTTACGAGCCAGAACAGGGACGTAATGCCAGGGATCGTAGATCGCCTCGCCACGGCCAAAGCAACGAGGATGCTCACCGACGTTCACGCCGTCCTGCCTGATGACGATCTTCTCGGCATAGGCGTGAACCTCAACAGGGCGGCCGACCGCCGTCGATAGGACCGAGTATTTGTTGTTGTCGAAGCGGACCGTGCAGGTCTTCGACACCGAGGCGGGAACGCAGTGGAAGCCATCGAACGGTCCAACGTAGTGCACCAGGCTGCCGCGCTCCTCCTCGAAAATCTGCCAGATCATCCGCTCGGTCTGCTCGGGATGGCGGTGTGCCTTGGCGTAGGCGACGCATTTGTCGAGCAGCCAGACGTTCAGCTCCTCCAGGCTTTTGACCCGTAGGCGTGGCGTGAAGAAGCGCTCGCGCACGAGACCGACCTGGTTCTCGACCTGTCCCTTCTCCCATCCGGATGCGGGCGTGCAGGCAACGGGATGGACCAGATAGTGGCTGCACATCTGCAGGAAGCGGCGATTGTATTGTCGCTCCTTGCCGACGAACACCGCCTCGACCGCAGTCTTCATGTTATCGTAGATGCCGCGCGTGCAGGTGCCACGGAAGAAGGCGAAGGCCTTGTCATGGGCATCGAACACCATCTCCTGGCTCTCACGCATATAGGCTCGGGCGAACATCATCCGGCTGTGGCAGAGCCGGACGTGCGCGACCTTCACGGTCGTTGTCACCCCGTTGACCAGAATGATCTCGTGGCTCCAGTCGAACTGGTAGGCTTCTCCTGGCGCGTAATAGAGGGGCACATAGGCTTCCGCCGTCACGGCTCCCCGGTTCTTCGCCCAGGTCTTGGCGTATCGCCGGATCGCGTCATAACTGCCATCGTAGCCGAGTGCCCGAACCTCCTCGTAAATCCGGATCAGCGTTAGCCGTTCACGCGACGGCTTGCCCTCATTGGCAACCAGAAACCGCTCGATCTCGGCCTTCCAGGCTCCGACCCTCGGCAGCGGTTGTCGCTCGCGTTCATAGGCAAAATCGGTCTCGTCGGAACGCAGAATCTTGCGAACCGTGTTGCGCGACACGTGGAGTTCCCGGACAATCTTCTTCACCGACCAGCCCTGCACATGGAAGGCCCGTCGAACACGCGCAATCGTATCCACTCGCTTCAACTCCCGCTCCATCCGCCGTCAAAAGCCGGATGGTCAGATGAAATCTGAGGGGGGCAAAATTGGACGCCGATTACCCCGCCAACGGGGTCAAATTTGCACGCCGGAACACAGCTCTATAGGCAAGCTGGCCTAAATCTGAAGCAGGAAGGTGCTGGCGACAGACCTCTTAACTTGGGCGTCATAAGGAAAGACGGTTTTTTGGATACTGGACCAGCGTCTTGGTGGGGACGACTTCCCGAAACAGAAACTCTACAACCAGATCCTCGCGACGGCGATCGGTGGCAAGATTGCCGCCGACGCAGCCGAGCTTGACGACGTATACGAGACGGAACGGCGGCTGCTCTACGTGGCTTGCACCCGAGCAGGGGACATCTGGTTCTTACCGGCCAGCGGCCGGGGTCTGAGTATCTCGTCGACTTCGCCGAGTAGCCGCAAAACGTAACGGGAAGCGGAATCGTCTCCGCGCCGCGGTGGTGTCGGGCGTCTCGCTGCTCGCACTTTGTTTAAGTCTTGGTAGGTTTCTTGCGTTTTGATGCTCACGGGCTCAAATCAGATTTGGGTTCGTTTCAGTGCCTCAGCGATAGCTGCGTACATGCTAAGCTCGTCCTGAATAGACACACCGAGCCTATTGTTTAGGAGATGGCAAAGATCTAAACGCAAGGATCGAAGACGAGATCGATTTTGTCTATCGTCTAACATCAGCTTCGACAGCAGACCTTCAACTTCTGTTGCCCAAAATGAGTACAGTGTCTTGGTCGTCCGAAATCTTCTACTGATGTTGTTTAACCATTGAACTTCATTTTCCTTCAGACGGGGCTCTATAGACCATAGTGACTTTGCTGATGCCAGAAGGTTTTGCAGTTCGGCAATGGGGCAATCTTCGTCAAAAGGTGCTAGTAGGCCTGAGTATGATAGCGCGTATGACTCGGCAATCAGGCGCTCTCGCTGGTGGCCTACCCTAGTTAGTACCTCAAATGCGATTGCACTAGAGGCGCAAAAGTGCCTTTCGAGGTCCTCTCTGCTCCAAGCACCATATCGATATTCATCGTAAAAATAGTCGCGCTCCTGTACGGCCCCGCTCGGCATTAGATCCTCTGCAACCTCTGACATACCGAGGCCAAGATTTTCGACCCTAGACATTCGAGAGATTGTTTCGGCATACGTCTTTTCGCGCTCCCTCCTCGGTTTGGGCAACCCGGCTACAGAACAGATCAAGGGGCGTAGTGAAGCAATTTCGGCCTCGGTCGAAAATAGTCTTAAGCGGATATGATTACCGCCGTTCCAATACCTTACGAAAAACCAAGGAATGCCGTGGCTCGAGGCACGCTCGAGACACGGGCGCAGGGCCATGACGACGTCACCCAAGGGACCGTCCGAAAAAAGATGAAAGGAATGCCAACGACTTTTCACCAGAATAATTCGACTATTGTTTCGGTGACCGGTTCGCTCTCTTTGCTTAGGGTCGGGAGCGATTCGGTAATCGAAATCTCTGCGCCCATCCTCCCAATGTGCTTGCGTAACAGTTCCACTGAGGCTGGATTTTGCCAATTTACAAACAACGGCTTGTGGGCAGAGGCAGTGCGTCTATTCGGTGCAGAGTGTGCGAGCAAGCTCCTAACAAAACATTGGGACGGTAATCTGCGCTCGTCGAGCCACTTCAAAAGCTCTTTCGCCCGCAATACAGGGTTGTTGAGTTGAAGGATGCTACATAGCTCAACTGTGGCGACACAAGAACTGCTCCGCATCACGACTATTGGGCCTACGGTCAGACGGGGGTAGCGTCGCACTTGTTGGTGGGCCAGTGGCGGCATCCTAGCTTCGAGGTGTTCTAATAGAGGTAGTTCGGGACAAAACGCAGTTCCAATAGCGCATAGGAAACGATAAAGCGGCGGAGTATGCTGTGGCCCAATAGTACCCATGGGGATCGGAACCAAGTACTTTCCACTCAGACGATCCATCATAAACACCCGATGCTCGCGTTCGTCGAACACGACACGAACGTCGCCAAATTTAATATTGGGATCGGCCCCAGTTCGCTTAAGATCTGAAGGGTGAATTAGGCGTCGCGCGGTCACCCGCGGGTTGACCTGAGGCTCGAATCCAAAACTGCCCACAAGCTCGATAAATTCATTCGACCCTTGTTGGTTGACGAGATTGGTGCGTAGTAATCGTAAAAGCTCCGATGCAGAGTTCGGCCCATGATCATCCGAACTCCATCTTGCGAACATCGCTCCATACCCTGGCAGCACGCGATCAAGAATGAACCGTCTATCCAGAATATGCCCCGAGAATGCGGAGCTTCGCATAACGGCGGCACCGGGTCGTTCGGCTGCGTAGTTTTGAAACAATTCGCTGACGGAGACCTCTTGGCCACATTCGACTTCAAGTATCGATGCCAGCTTTGATATGAGTTCACCTCTCTGGCGCTTCATCTCCTTATAGCCATGCGTCTCTGACTCAAAAGTCAGAAGAGCGTTGTTGATCTTTGAATGCTGCCAGAACTCTTCGAAGAATTGAAGCAACCCAGTTTCGCCATTCTCACCCCATCTGCTTAAAAAAAACTCTGAGACAGAATCGATCCACGCCATTTGATAGTTGAAAAGATGTAATATGTTGCAAATTGGCATAAATTCACTGGGCGGAGGAACTATGTCTCTTTCAGTTGTCATTCCGCCTTTCGCACAACTATTATTTGCGTGGATCGCTCCGAGGTGTTGGTATTCAAAAGCGGAGCTATTAGGAAGGTGACCGTCACACCGAATCAAAAGACCCAGCTTCTCAAGCCGAGCTATCAAATAATCGGCATCACTATCTTGGAGGGAAAGGACCATAGCGACTTGCCGCTTGATTTTTAGATAATCCGATGGGCCGAGGGGAGCCAGAACGGATTGCAAGAGAAGTCTCCATATTTCGGGCAGATACATCGTATTGAGAGCATCGTCGCCGGTATGCCACTCAGTGTCAAAGTATCGAGCTTCTCCAGTCTCTGGTTGGATCTCAATTGTTGGGTTTACGATCCACAACGAGTTATTAGCATTGGCTTGGCCCTCTTCGCAGCAGATTGCTCTCGACTGGTCTAGCGTTGCGCCACACCGCCTTGGCGAGTGTATGCTCTGGACGTCTGGGAACGTTCCGACTGTTATGTGACCCAACCCGGCAAACGGGTCAGCCTTCGTCAGCCCTCTGACAGCATAAGATACGAGTGATAAGCCGATACGGGAAAGCCCATTCTTTCCAAGAAGAGACGAGACTTTAGCATCCGCAAGCCGCGGGTTCAAAACTCTCAACGACCGCTGAAGCGGGAAGGATTTGCTCAGTTCATAGGCTCGGTAGCCTACGCTGGCAATGCAGGCAGAATATAAGGCAGCGACCTCAGCGTGGAGTGCATCGCGCGTTTCCAGCAGCATGTTCCAAGAACGCATCCCGGACGATAAGGTTGTTTCGATGTCGAGAGATTCAATGCTGACCGCAGCGTGGTTGTGGATACCTCTTTTCGCAGCCAGCAAGCGTCGACGGAGGTCGGTATCTTGTTCACCTCTTACACGTTTGAATATTGCGTCGGCAAGCCCTGCAGCGGCATCGGTGATTCTGTGCTCGAGTCCTGAGAGTTTAATGAGCTCGCTATGAAACTCAGTTTCAAATATGCTCTCAAACGACGATCCTCTTATGATCGCCCGCCTCTGAATAAAATAGGGTGCAAGTACGACCGTAGCTTTGTTTCTCACTGTAGGCCTGAGGTCCAACTCTCTGACAAGCTGCGGCGAAGAGACAGTGGAACCACAAATCCATCCGAAATATATACAAGTTCCTGTGCTTCCAGTGCCGTAAAAAATCTTGCGATGGTCGAACGCCCGCCGCCGCCTACTTCCAGTATTTGATCGAGTGAAATTCCGCCCTCTGCCAACTGCCACAGACGGTACTGCAGCCCGGCCAACGTAACAAAACGCGAGTTATTTCGCTGATCAAAGATACGAATAAAACCGGGACCTCGCGCATGTGTCAGGGAGCGAGGAAGAAGAGATTCTCGCCAAGATACACTGAACGACGGATTTTTGGGGTCGTAAGTTGGAGGACTTAGATGAAAAAGGCGAGCGGCGTAGTTCGAGTCGATACCGGCAATTTCTGCGAATTCACGCAATAACCAAATCACTTCGATCGCGTATTCGTTGGCTGCTCTTATCGCTCGCAAAACCATCACATCTCGATGGGGCAACTGACGCCACTGGTTTGGGTCGGACAACGTTACTTGTGTTACGCCCGCTGTTGACAACTCTTTGAGGTTATACCGCGTGGCATCGCTCAGCCGAAGTTGGCACCTAATCGAAAAAGCCAACGATTGACGGGATCTAGCCGTCCTGAAATTGGACATAAGGTCAAGCGTTTCCGGGACAGACAGGTCTATCAATCCCAAGTCAACACTCAACGACTGATCGTCAGCCGCACGTTGTAAATAAAAATCAAATGGACTGATTGATACGACCATTAGACGCTCGCTTCCACCATTACTGTTTTGGCGAACACGGAACGATTTTTCTTTTGCAGTGTCCTCATACTACTGCCGTCGCCCTCGAATCGCAGAGGCGTATTGACCAATTGTCCTGATTTCGAGCGGTAGATAAATCGCTTCGCTACCAAGTCTGACAGCGTTATCCGGATCAACGCATCATCGAAAAGCGGGCTAAGATTACTAACAAGTTCGTCTACCGTTGTTAGTTCATCACAGGCGGCGAATACTTCATGCTCTATTCCCAATAATTCAACCTTGTCCGGCATTCCGCAATTCAAGCTCAGGACGCGCTTGTCAGTAATCACAGTGAAACCGGGACCCCGCTTCTGAACTAGCGATTCCGGAATAAAGACACTTCGCCAATCATCCAAAGCGTCCCGCAGGCGGCGATGCGCAAGAAGTAACTCCTCTGACCACCCTCCCTCAAGTTCGTAGTCGAAATAAAACGCGATCTTATCAAGATCAACAGTCGGGTCTGGAAACAACTGTTTGTAATACGGCCTAGGGGTGATATTCGTGACCCCATAACTCTCAGGACGTTCGTGATATGGCGCGTACCTATTGACCTGCATCGGGATGTATCCGCCCGCGTGCAGCGGAGGGATGTGATGCATATACGGGATCGCATCCATTATTTCCTGGTAATCCTCGACAGTCTCCCCAGGGTTTGCATAAATAATGTTCCATGCAACAGAAATGTGCTGCTCAGCGAGAACTTTCAGGCACTGCAATTGCCTCGCAGCCGTCGTTCCCTTGTCCATTAACTCTAGTATGTGATCGCTAAAGCTTTCGATCCCAGGCTGTACTTCACGGACGCCGCCTTTTCGAAAGATGACGGCGTGTTCTCTTCGGATGTTTGATTTGCATTCGAAAAAAAACGCTATATCACTCTCGTCACGCTCGCGATCGGCCGCAAGTGCAGGCAATAGAGTTTGATAGAACCTATAGTTAATAATACTATCGACAGCAAACATGTCAGGCAGTGTGTGCCGTGACGTCAAATATCGGATTTCTTCAAGAACGCGTTCGTCCGATTTTGACCTAAATCGCATGATGTCATCACCAATACCACAAAAAGTGCAGTGATGTTTAGCTCCCCACCAGCAGCCACGTGATGTCTCAAACGGAATGAACGGCGCGATATGTTGCACGTCGAATAGAGAGAGTTGGTCAAAGAAGGGGTCGAAATTGGGCATCGGCAACGAGTCAAGTGAGTGAAATGGCGTCGGACTTCCGGAACTCACTACCTTTCCATCGTCGTCACGATACCAGATACCAGGAGGGAGCTTTTCGCCCACCCCTTTCGTTCTTATGTGTCGGACAAGTTGCGTGATTGTTCCATCTACCTCTCCTTCGGCAATATAATCAACGACACCTCCGAACGATCGTAGAATTTCCTCACCCATCGGGCTGGATGTATTGGGACCACCAAACACTATTGAGCTGTTCGGGCTTATCGCTTTTATGCGCTTTGCAAGTGCGAGTGACGGCACCGTCTGCTGCATCATGACGGAAAAGCCAATTACGTCGTAGGCTTGCCAGTCGACATTGCTAGCAAGATAGTCAAGCAAGTCGCCAGCCGCAGAGACAACCTTGGTGAAACGATCCAGTGGGTACAAAGAGGGATCGACCGCAAATGGGGCAATATAATCTTGCAGCAGCTTTGCCGCCACTTCAATCTCGGTATCAAAATAAAACGGGGTGAACGCGATCTCGCTAACCGGCAATCGGGTTAGCTGGCGCTCGATGTTAATGTCATCTTCGAGAAACTTTGAAAAGATAACATTTGCAAAAAGCTGATCACATTCGATACCATCGCGTCTGAGTATACTCTGCAAGAGCGTAACTCCGAGCGCTGGAAATTGCGGGGGTGACCAAGGCATTACCACAAGCAATACTTTACAATTGCCGTTGTCACTTACCGCAAAAGGTCTGGGCCATTTGTCCAACTTCGCAGGCATTTATGTCGCAGCGAAAACTAAAATTACAACAGTAACGATGCTCGCGGGCTTCTCTCCTTGAGAACTCGCCTCACCAGGCTCTGTAGCAAACTTTCTAACCTCTCTCACAGTTAGATTTTCTAGCCCAGAAAGCATCTCAGGAGTTATATGTGGGGCAATACCATCGCGAAGTGCGTTAAGTTGTCTTGTAACGTCATCATCATTCATCGGACTTCTCCCATATAAAAAAATATGAAAATCAACAAATGCGCGCATTCATCATTCTATGACAACCGAAAAAAGTCAACAGATTAGTTTACCGTAATATTCCCTCCACAGAGCCGCTAGTGAACGTCTACTAGAACCCCTCTATTCTAGCACGTACAACGACGTCTTAACCTTCTTCCCACGTGCCGGTGCTATTTTCTCTCGAACAGTAAGCGCGCATAACCGCATAACGAAGAGAGAGGAAACCCGATCGCCGTGCCCTCGAGTCGAGCGCCTTGAATATATCCGTGACTTGAGCGTACCGGGTCGATGTAGGTGTCACCGGCCGCAATGCACGGTCCCCATCGACGCTCGATGATGTCGTCATTCCGATAACAAAGGGGCCATCAGGGGCGAGGCGCGCGACGACGATCGACAGCAGACGTGCCGCCACCGTTACCGATTACCCGGACATAGGAATCGCACCACCACCAACCGAGATGGTTTCAACTGGTAAACCAGGGCGGACACAGCGACAGCCGGTGGCCAAGGGCGTGTGCGACAGGATGGGCCGATCCGATGCAGTTCTTCATGTCATCCGTCATACATCGGTCGAATCCGAATACACGCGCCAGTGTTGACCGCCTTCGAGATGAGCCAGTGCAGCGCGACGCGGGCGACATCATCGCACCCCGGTCGGCGCTCGGCCTTCTGCCTCTCCCGCAGCAAACGCTGCCGTTCCTTTTGTTCCGCGTTCCTTAGATCCACTGACTTCCTGACCATGAACGTCTCCTCTGCCATGTCACCCTCTCATGGTCAGGGGCTCCGGCTGCCTGTATACCCGCGCTTAAGGATTGCACTTTTGCTTGGGTTACTGAAGCCCGCGAACGCGCGCTTGGCGTGGCAGGGGTGCGAACAAATACGACGCTTGGTTGCAGCGTAAATATTCGCTCACCTTCAAGGTTTTATAACAGCGAATGCTGAAGAACCAAAAACGTTTTGCAGACTTGGGCACGGCAAACTGCAACCGTCCTACGCATCATCTCCCGTTGCCGCTCAATCAAATTGATCGCATGGCGACGAACGGATCGGCGTCGGGATCGTAAAGCACGGCCCTTGCCGCAGTCACGATGGTAATACGTGGTGTCGGAAGCACTGGCTGGGATTCCAGTTCTTCAGCATGTTCACCGCACCGCGTGGCATACATCATCCCATTATACGTGAGACAACCCCGGCGACCACAATGCTCGCAAATGTGAAATGAACGAGCCTCGGCCAATCCATAGGCCCGATCTATCGCCGCGACGCCCCTGTTGGGAATCTCAGTCGTTCGGAAATAGATTCTCAATGCTCCGAGCTTCTCCTTGATCTGAAGCAGATGAAACGTCCCGCCCTCCGCCGCGACCACTTCCTCGACGGTTGCGAAGAACGCGTAGATAATGTCCGCCCAGCCGTCTCCACATTCGACGCCGAACGGTAGATGGCTCAAGAACAGACGCGGATATCGAGCCGCAATTTCTGAAATTCGGATCATGAAAGTCGTCCCTTGATCGGGCTGCAGAAGGATTGCATGACCGTCGAATCCTTGGGTGAGTGGAGCGATATCGCCATTGCTATGCGCCGCACGGCTACGATTTCTCGATCCGCATCTTGCGGTCGACGACGAGTTCTGCCGACAATCGCAGAAGCCGGGCCTTCTCCTTCGCCATTAGTTCCTTCGCGGCGCGATATTCGCGTGCAAGGATTGCGTCGACCTCCTGTCGAAGTTCCGCGGACGGCACAAACCGATTGTCAACTTTGGAGGCGTCCACCTGATACCGCAGCGACTTGCCCAACCCGTAGCTCCCGACGAACCGGTAGGCGAGTCTCGTTGCCTGGTCGAGGTCGCTTCCTTCGCTGCCGCCGGCGCCGATAGACCTGACGCCGAACACGACGTCCTCGGCAGCAGTTCCCCCGAGGAAAATTCTTATTTTTGCCAGCAAATCCTTTTCCGTCGGAAGTGCTGCATTATGCATCTCATACCGCACACGCCCTCCATCTTGGATGGGGGTGCCTTCGACCATATGGGATTCAACCCGGATATCGATGACATCGGCCACTCCGGACGACATCACCATGAGGGCGTGCCCCATCTCGTGCACACAAATCCGATGAAGCACAGACTCGGGAAGCGGAAGCTGCGCGGGCAGCGACGCCTGGACATCGCCGGTGGTGATCGACCCCTTGCGAGCTCTCGCAGTTCTCTTCGCCTTGCGGGCAAGCTTTTCGAGATCGGACGCGGTCGCGAGCGTGAGTTTGTCCGTAAGTAGTCGGAGGTCCTGCGGCGAAAGGATACGATCGAGATGATACGAGAGTATCTCCGACCGCTCGACGTCATCCGGAAGATCAAGATAGACGTGCGTTTCCAGTCGGCCGGACCGTAAGACAGCCGGATCGATAAGCTGTGGATGGTTGGTTGCTCCGATGAGGATCGCGCCTTCTTGCTGGAAGAGTTGCGTGACCAACTCGAGAAACCGGTTGATCACATTGCCCTCGTAGTAGGCGTGGTCCTCTCTCATCCTGCTCCGGTCGCCAAGTGAGTCCAGTTCGTCGACGAAGAGAACCGCACCCTTGCGCGAACCGGCGTCGGCGAAGGATTCGGACATTGCGCGCAACAGGTTCCCGAGGTGGCCGTCCTTCTTCCCCTGCCAGTCGCCTACGCTGGTCGAAATGAGATCAAATCCCAGCTCGTTCGCCAGTGCGGTGGCGAAGAGTGTCTTGCCCGTGCCTGGAGGTCCGGCAAGAAGGAAACCCTTGTCGACGGCCGACCAGTCTAGCCCTCCATCGCGCCAATCCTCTATGTCCTGTCCAAGGTCTGCCGCCCACGCGCGCGCGGGGCGATAACCCGGAAGATCGGAAAGCTTCGGTCCTCGGTCAGGAAGCGCCGCCGCTGCTGGCCTCTCAAGAAGCGAGAGGTCGAAAGTTGACAACGAATTTCGTGCGGCGAGACCGGTCACGATCTCGGCTTCCTGTCTGGAAATCTCGTTCGCGACGTCGATCGAGACGTCTTTGCCCCCACAAACCCTACGCGCCGCCCTGAAATGCCGACCGTTCGGCGGAGCGACATAAACGGTCTGATCAGCAGCGAGGACGAGAGCGTTTGGGAAGGCGCTTAGCGAAGGGGCAAGGTAGATCGCTTGATGCTCTGGACGAATGATTGAGACGAACTCGGCATCTTTCGATTTTGACCGAGAGGAGTGCACGCCGTACACCTGAACCGGCGTTCGAAAATCATCAAAGCTGAAAACCTCGCGACTTGCGGTCAGCAACAACGATGCTGCGGCCTTCGCGTGCCAGATTCAGTTCTTGTCAACAATACAGAGCATTATGCCCTTTGCATTCTGCTGAAACTGTGGCGTCTGACGAAGGGCAGCTTTTAGCGCGCAGGTCATCATGAACTTTGCGGGGTTTCGCCGAAGTTCGGAAAACTCGACGGGAGCGATACGGTTCTTCATTAATAGGTCTCCGAGCCGCCGGCGACGGCAAATTGAAAACAAGGGCTCAGGGGGTGGAGGGAGAAGAGAGGCGGCGAGAACGGGTGCAGGTTTCAATGTTTGCCAAGATCGACTGCGCGCTCAATGCGATACCAACGCGAAAGCGTGCGTGCGAAAAGAAGTCCCCCCACTTCGCACGTTGCCCAAAGTTCAGATGTCATGACCCGCTCACCGTCTGAAAGGCGTGGGTGACCTGCAACGAATCCTCGCAGGCAGACCGCAGCGCGTTTTCCGAAAGAGGCGTCATTGATTAGCGGAGCATCCCCGAGCCGTGAAAAATCGAAGGCACCGTCCCGAAGAGCTGCAAGGTCTGTTGCAAGCGTTTCTACGATTTCGATGTCGGCGAAGAATTTTGGAGAAGGCACGGGGCACCTATTAGAAACGTGATTCGAGTTAAGGGCATCAAGGATTCGCTCAAAATCATTCTTTCAGGACGCCTTTTCGATCTTTGTAGACGCCTTTTCATTCTCGGCGTCAACTGATTTGATTTAAGGACGGGGCAATGACATTCAATCCTTATGAGGGTGCCCCCGTTAATGCTAAAAGCAGCAAGAGAGCTTCTTGGTGAAAGCCAGGATGCGATGGCGCTTGCGAGCAAACGTTCGAGACGGGCTATTCAGCGTGCGGAGACCACCCCGTCGTCCCCCGCAGTGCACCGATCGCTCGTCGACTACTTCAAGCGCCGTGGTCTGAGATTTCTGCCGCCGCATGATGGTGAGGGCTGGAGCATCATCGAATCAGCGGATACAGGCGAGAGCGATGTACCAGCACGCCTAATTCGGGCCGCTCGAGTGGGGTTGCAACATTCCCAAAAGTCGTTGGGTGTCGACGCCAGTTTGAGCGTGTCCACTGTTCGGAGGGTCGAGGCTGAAGAAGAATCGGTAGAGCGTGAGACGCGCCTTTTCTTGGTTCAGCATATCCTGTCCAAGGGAGTTGAGTTCATTCGGCCTCAAGGGCTGGCAGGTTGGGCGATACGGTGGAATTCAGTGCAGGACGATTCAAAAGCAAGAGCACCGCGGCCGAACCTTCGTGGACGTAAGCAAAATTCGTCCACGCGGTAGTGCAGAAATTTTCAGTCGGCTGCGTCAAGCGAAAGCCGCCTTTTGGAAGCCGCTCTCAAAGCCCACTCCTTCGCTTCGCTACGGAGCAGGTCCGACGCCCCTTCGGGTCGTAAGAAAAACGGACGGGCTAACGCCCGACATTCTTTTTAAGCCGAAGTCGGACCGAGCCAGCTCAGCAATGAGGCACCGCTGACCCGGCCCGACTTCGTTTTAAGCGGAATGCGAGCGCGCTCGCATACTCTTGTTTTCTTCCTTTCCCGAGAACCAGCATGCCATGACGGAAATCGAGGTCAACGGATCTCGGGCTACGGCCCTCGACCGTCCTCCGGCCCTTCGGGTGACATCGATTTCCTTACATGGCTTGCGAGGCTTATCGGGACGGGGAACATCAGTTCCGCCTTACGGCGGGTTCGATCCCCTCCGGGGGATCGAACAGGGAACAACTTGTCACCGAGACCTTCAACAAAGCTGCCCAAACCGATACATATGTTTTTGCCCAGTTTCCTTCCAAACGTGAAAAGGAAAGCCGCGGAAATTCAGATGGTTCGCAAAGCGCCTCTTGCAGGTCGCAAAGGACTTGTCGCAACCCGCGGTTACCGTGAACGTGTGGCCCGCCGCAACCGGCTCCTCCAGCGGCAACCAGAAAGTCAGCGCCACCGAACCGTCCGCGCTCTTTTCGTGCGCGTCGACATCGACCGCCACGCCACCCGCAAACGTCAGCACGCCCTGCCGAAAGAAATCGCTCGCGAAACCGCCGAGGCCCGAGACGACAATCCGGCTGGCATCCTTCACCGCGATCACCGCCCCCTCGCCCCGCCACAGATCAAGGTCTACACCACAGCGTGCATCCCCGAGGCTCGCGTCACAGCGCCGGTTATAGACGCGCCCCTGTGGCTGGCTCAGCCGATGCGCCAGGCTGCGCAGCTCAGCGCGAAACTGCCCGCCGGCGCGGGAAACCTCGCCGATCTCCCGCACGTTCAAGAGAACATGCTGATCCGCCGCCGCCCAGTTGACGAGAAACAGTTCCACCCGCGCACCGTCATACCTGCCGGTTGCCAAATCCTGCTCGCGGATCGCCGCATTCGAAAACCCACCGGCCACCTCGTCGGCACCCGCCGAAAGCCCCGTTGCCGCTTCTGCCTCGCTTGCCGAAAACCCGCTCGCCGCCAGGAAGGTCGTGCCGCCGAATGTCAGGTCATGGTCGTGTTCGGTAAATCCCAGCACCGCCCGGTCCCGCCGCGTCACCCGCCATGCGTGGCAGGTGGTCGTTGCCTCCTGCGCCAGATGTTCGGCCAGATCAGCCGGTATCGTTCTCATGCCAAAACCTCCGTCAGCGGAATGGTCGGGATGCGCCCGGCATCGAAATGCGCGAGATTGACGTCGATCCGGTCGGTGTCGAACCGCACCGGCACGTCGAATTCGTAACCCGCCCGCACCACCGCGCCGATCGCCGGAACATGGCCGGCGGCAAAGGTGACGATCCCCGTCGCCGCATCACCGGAAAAAGCCTCCGGCGCTTGCGCAATGCCGTCCACCGACAACGCGACCGTTCCTGCAACCGGCTTGACGATCCGCCGGACCCAGCTCCCCGCGCCATCCGCGTAGATTTTGACGAGCTGGAACGCTGCAGTCTCCCCGTCGCCCGTGCCGATCGCCTGATCGGTCGCCGATACCGCCTCGCCCGGTGCGCAGGATTTCCAGTCGACCGGATCGCGGAACCGAAAGCCGTAAAGCTGCCCGCCCCGCGCCTCGAAAAATTCCAGCACCGCATAAAGATCGGTGAGCGACTTCACTCCCGAACCGGCATCATAGTTGCGCCTTGAATCCCGCCAGCGCTGGTTACGCTGCTCGCGCCCGTTGGAAAGATTGACGATATCGGTGCGCCGCACCGGCCCGCCGGTCGCCCCGAGCGCCAGGCGCAACGGGAACCGAACCTCGTGAAAACCGCTCATCTCTCATCCTCGCAACATCATCGTCACAGGCCGCGCCGTCCGCGCGAAACACTGCGGGCCAGCATGGCGGAAATCTGCCCTTCGCTTTTCCGAAAGCTCGCGGCGTCGCTTGCCGTCACGTTGAAGACGATCTGCGGCGTGGCGCCGCCGGCCGTCGCAACGCCGAGCGCGCCGTCCGGCCCGCGCCTGAGCGGCAGGATCGCTTCCGCGCCGGCCTCGCCCATCAGGCCCATATCGCCGCCCATCGGGAAGAAGCTCGGGGAGCGCACGACACCGCCGTCGGCAAACGGCGTCACCGACCCGACAAGCCCGCCGATCGCACTGCCCAGCATGTTTTCGAGCGGCCTGAGGCCAGCGGCCAGCGCGATATCCGAAAGCCGGTTGCCGAGCCCCTTGAGTACGTCCTCGAGCCCGCGCCCGCCTGTCGTCGCGGACCTGAGCGCCCCGGTCAGCGCCGCGCCGAAGCGCTGCGAACGCACTTCGAGATCCGCCATCACGCCGGTCAGTGCCTCCGCGCCGGAGAGCGTGCCGGCCAAGCTATTGTCGTCTTCCATGGTGAACTCCCTTTTGTCGCCGCGGCCCTAATTCACCCATCCGGAAACGCCCGCATCAGCGCGTCCAGCCCGGCCTTCTCCAGACCCGCGCCACGTCCCCTCAGTCCGCCGGCCATGGCAGAAAACTCGACCGGCGTCAGCGCCCAGAAATCTCTCGGCGGAAGCCGCAGCAGGCAGAGGCCGGCATGCATCACCGCATCCCACGGAAACGGTCGCCTCGCCTCTTCGATCGCAGTGTCGGGAACTCCTGCTGCGATCACTCCGAATCCCACTGCGGCATTCAAGGGTTTGCCGCGGCCTCCCCGCACGGCGCCCCAAACGTCGCCGCCAGCAGATCGCCGACAATCCGCGCGTAGCCTAAAATTCCACCCTCGATACTCATCGCCGCCACCTCGTCGTCGGAGAGCAGATTGCCGCCGCCCCTCAGGCCGGCACCGATCAGCCGGATCATGTCCGCCGCCTTCAGCCGCCCGGAGGAAAACCGGTCCGCCAACCCGTTGAGGTCGCCGGCCGCAAACGCAGTTTCCAGCTCCGCCAATGCGCCGAGCGTCAGGCAGAGGATGCGGCGCTCGCCGTCGATCACCGCCTCCACCTCGCCGCGCCTGCGGTTCGCGTGTCCGCCCGCCATCACAGCACTCCGAAGGTCAGGCTGCCGGCCGATTCCAGTGCCAGTTCAAAGCGGATCTCGCCATTGTGCTCGCCGGAATATTCGAGCGCCGTCACCTGGAACGGTCCGGTCACCGTGCCGAAGGCCGGGATCAGGATCTGCCAGGCCAGAATGCTGCCGGCAAAAAACGCGGCCCGCACCAGCGCATCGCTTTCCTGGTCCTTGAAAATACCGGCGCCGGTCAGAGAAGCGCGCTGCACGCCGGCGCCGCCCAGCAACTCACGCCAGCGTCCGGCGCTTTCGGCATCGGTGATGTCGACGGTCTCGGCATTGAAGGCCAGCCGCTTCGAGCGCAACCCCGCCACCGTCAGGAACGCGCCGTCATTGTCGATCTTCAAGAGCAGATCCTTGCCCTTCTGCGCCACCATGTGGAAGTCCTTTCCGCTGTTGTCCGTTTGTCGCTTCCGCGCCGTAAAATGCGGTGCTAGAGCACCGGGCGCTCAACCATCCCTTTCGCGAATGCCTCCCGCCGCCATGCCCAAAACTCTCCCCCTGCGCTCGGCGCAGACGATCGCCGTGCTCGCCGTCACCCAGATCATCTCCTGGGGCACGACCTCCGAAATGCTCGGGGTCATGGGCCGCATCGTCGCGCCGGAACTCGACCTCCCGAACGAGGTCGTGTTCTTCGGCCTGTCGATCATGATGCTGGTCAGTGCGCTCGCCGGTCCCGCGACCGGCCGGCTGCTCGGCCGCCATGGCGCCGCAAAAGTCATGGCCTGCGCGTCCGTCATCTTCGCGATCGGCCTGCTGCTGCTGGCGAGCGCCCACGAAATCCTGGTCTACGGTCTCGCCTGGATCGTCATCGGCATCGGCGGCGCGCTCGGCCTGTCGGCGCCGGCCTATACGGCGGTCGTCGAGCGCGAGGGCCTGGACGGCAAGCGCGTCATTGCCATCCTGATGCTGTTCACCGGGCTTTCGGCGACCATTTTCTGGCCGGCCCTGACGCTGATGAACGATCTCGTCGGCTGGCGGATGACGTTCGTATTCTCAGCCATGCTGCAGCTCTTCATCTGCCTGCCGCTCTATCTGTTCGGTCTTCCCAAACCGATCGACCGCAACGGGCAAACCCAAGCCACGGATACGGCCCCGGTCGATTTCACCCCGCCGGAACGCCGTCGTGCCTTCTTCCTGGTGGCCGCTGCCACCGCGATCAGCTCGTTCATCAGCTTCGGCCTGTCGCCCTCGCTGCTGGCCCTGCTGCAACAGGCCGGCGCCTCGCCGGCGCTTGCGCTGCAGCTCGGCTCGGCGCGTGGCGTGATCGGCGTTTCCGCCCGCTTCGTCGACATGGCTCTCGGCAGGCGCGGCAATGCGCTGCTCACTTCGCTCGTCGGCACCGGCCTGATCCTGTTCAGCTTCCTGCTCGCCGCGACCGTCACGTCCTCTGCCCCGGTCCTGGTGGTCTTCATGCTGCTCTATGGCTTCGGCACCGGCGTGCTCGCAGTCGCCCGTGCGCTCCTGCCGCTGTCGCTCTTCTCGCCCGGCGAATTCGGCCTGCAATCGGCCCGCCTGTCGCTGCCGCAGAACCTTGCCACTGCCGCCGCCCCGGTCGTCTTCACCGCCATCCTCGACCGCGCCGGCGTCACGGCAGCGCTTGTGACCGGCGCCGTGCTCTCGGCAATCTCGCTGGTATTGGTGCTGATGCTGGTGGGACTGGTACGGCGGGCGAATGCGCGGACGGCGGAACCTAGTCCCGCTTCATGATCCTGTTCTTCCGCTCGCGATCCAGGTCGATGATGCGGCCGCGCATCAGCTCGAAGAATTCCTTCGGCAGCATGCCGTAGTCCCAACGGCTCGCATCGTCGGGACGCGGTCTCAGATCGTAGCCGGGCCACAGGAACCGGTTGAGTTCATCCAGCCGCAGCCAATGACGGCCGTCGTCGAAGCCGAGGCTTCTGCAGATCGCAGCAGGTATTTCGAGCGAGGACTTCGGATTGTCGCCATGAGGCGGCGAATGCGTCACCGGCGCCACGATCGTCTGGATCGCGCCTGCCTGGTTATAGGCGGCGACAACGATGGCGCAGGGACGATCCTTGCCCGCCTCCACTGAGCCGCGATCTTCCTCGCTGCTCCAGAGGAACGCGTAACGGATGACGAGACCCGGCTTGGCCTCCGGAAAGCTCACTTGGTAATCGAGCCGTATTCGGCGTCACGGATAGCAGAGAGCGTCTCCTCGTCCAGTTCACCGACAGTCAGGATCTCCCGTTCCTTGCGCTTCAGCGTTTCGTAATGGGCAAGCTCGCTGGCGGAGAGATAAGCGCCTACTACGCGCCCGTGACTGGTGACACTGATCACCTTGGCGCTGATCGCCTCGTCCTGATATCTTGCAAAATTGCGCGCGAATTCCGTCGCCGCAACGCGGAGGGGTTCAGTCATGAAGCTGCTCCTTGGCTCCACTTAAAATACGCAAAATGTGTAATTTACGCAAGCCTATTCCGTCACCGCCCGGAACCGCATCTCCGCCAGATAGAACTTCGTCTTCGGCTCCCGCCGCGTCCTTGTGCCCACCTGCAGCAAGTTCACCAGCACCGCACCGTCGAGAGCCAATGCCGCATCATGCAGCAGGCCGTGCACCAGCCCGGCGATCTCCTGCGCCTGCCGCCGTCCCTCGCCATCCGACCAGATTTCCAGAACCAGAAGATGTTCCTCACCGGCCTCGCTGGCGGTCGAAAAATCCCGTGTCTCCAGCTCGCCGAACACCACGCAGGGCAGCTTTGCCCGCGGCAGAAGCCGGTCGCGGATGCCGTCGGCACCGACGATCGCGGTCAGCGCCGCATCGTTGGCAAGCGTCTGATGGATCGCCTGCAGAAGCGCGTTTCCCGCCGTCATCGGGTTTCCTCCTCGCATTGGCAGACGAGATAACGCCGCGTCTCGTCCGGATCGTGCACCAGCTTCACCAGGAAGATCCGTGCGCCCTTGCGAAACCGCTGCCCGGCCGAAATGCCGTCGCGGAACCGTACCCAGATGCGGTGGCTGATGGTGCCGACCTCCGCGGCCGCCTGTTCCGCTACCACGAACGAAACCGGCTCGATGCGTGCCCACAGCGAGAGCGTCACCTCCCAGGCCACCGTCGCGCCGCCCTGCCCGTCCGGCACCGCCTGCGGCGCCTCGAGGTCGAGCCTTGCGGTCATCAGCCCGGGATCGAAGAACTGGACCATCAGAGCCTCCGCATCCGGAAGGGCGCGATCAGCCGCTCGTAGCCGTCGGGGATGCCGGCCGGCTGGTTCTCCGGCGAGACGACGCCGCGGAAGGCGAACATGTGGCCGATATGAATCGACATCGCCCGTTTCAGCGTGTCCGGCACATCGATGCCCGCCTCGCCGAAACCGGCCGAAAACTCGATCTCGATGCCGTTGACCGATCTGCCCGGCGCCGGCGGGTGCCTCAGCCACAACCGCGCCGGACGGCCCTTGCCGTCGAGCAGATGATCTTCCAGTGGAACTTCAAGCGCCGTCCCGTCAGCGTCATAAACCGTAACGTTCTCAACCGCCTGCACCGGCGATCTCGATATCCGGATCACCCCGTCCGCCGGCCAGCGGTCGAGATAGAGCCGCCAGGCTTGAGAGATCAGGCAAAGCCCCGTCTCCCGCTCCAGGTGTTCGCGGGCGGTGCTGATCAGCGAGGCCAGCAGCGCATCCTCGTCGCTTCCATCGAGGCGCAGGTGCGCCTTCACCTCGGCAAGCGTCAGCGGCTCCGCGGAAGGCGGAGTGGTTTGGGCGTAGGTCATGGGGATCCTTGGAGAGCTTGGCCGACGCCGCTCCGCATACTCCGTCATCCTCGGCTCGACCCGAGGATCCAGGCCGAGCCCGATGGATATCGATGCGGAGAGGCACCACGCCAGAAAGGCTGGATCCTCGGGTCGAGCCCAAGGATGACGAGACGTACCTCTAGGCCGCCGCAAACTTCACCACCTTGATCGCCTCGAAATTCTGCACGCCGCCGCCGACGCGCTTGGTGGTGTAGAAGAGCACATAGGGCTTTGCCGAATAGGGATCGCGCAGGATGCGCACGCCCGCGCGGTCGACGACGAGATAACCGGAGCGGAAATCGCCGAACGCGATCGAGAGCGAGTTCTCCGCCACGTCGGGCATCTCTTCGGCTTCGGCGATCGGGAAGCCCATCAGCGAGGCCGGCTGGCCGGCCGATACCGGCGGGTGCCAGAGATAGTTGCCGTCGCCGTCCTTGAACTTGCGGATGTCGCCCTGCGCCTTGCGATTCATCATGAACGTGCCGTTCTGGCGATGGCCGGCCTTCAGCGCATAGATGACCTCGATCAGCGTGTCCGAAGGGCCGGTGGATTTCCAGCCGCCCGCAACGCCGGTGGCGATGTGGCCGATATTGCCCCAGCTCCAGGAGCCTTCCGCCACCGTCGGATAGGACAGAAACCCCTTCGGCTTGTTGATGCCGTCGCCGCGGATGAAGGCGTCGCCCTCCTGCTCGGCAAACACGATGTCCACCTCGCCGGCGATCCAGGCCTCGATATCGACGGCCGAGTCGTCCAGCAGCGACTGCGTCGCGGCCGGCATCGCATAGAGTTCCATGGTCGGGAAGGAGAGTTCGGTGAGCTGCGGCGTATTGGTCTGCGGCCGCGCCGTGGTCTCGGCCACCCAGCCGGTCGAAAGCCCGGCCGCCGCGAACGGCTTCTTCAGCACCGCGGAAGACACGGTGCGCACGGTGGAGAGCGCCCGCATCGGCGAGACCGCCGAAATCCGCCGGCCGATTTCCGTGTCGATTTCCGGCGGGACGAGATAACCGCCGTCGGCACCGGTTCCGCCCGAAAACGCCTTGGCCTCCAGCTCGCGCAGGCCGTTCTCCTCGCCACGACGCACATAAGCGTCGAAGGCCGCCTTATGCTCCACAGCCTCGGCCGAAAGCTCCGAACCGCCGCGGCCAAGTTGCGGCCTGGCCTTCTTCAGCACCAGCTGGTCGAGCACCTTCTTCTGGTCGTCGACGGCACGGTTGATGCGGTCCATCTTGTCGCGGGTCACGACGTCGGTGGTCAGCTTCTGCTCGATCTCGCCGAGGCGCCGGTCGTTGACCTCCTTGAAGGCCTCGAACGCCTCCATGAATTCGTCGAAGGCCGCCGTCACCGTTTCCGGCACGGCTTTCACCTCGGGCGCCACGCTTGCCATCGTTCTCGCCTGCTCGGTCATATCGCTTTTCCTTTGAAGGTTGATTTCATCATCATCTTCGCCGCCCGCCGCATCTGGCGGACGAGTTCGGTTTCCCTGTCGCGGAAGAACCGCGCATGCTTGACGTTGGAGACCCGGGCCGATGGCAGCATCGGAAAGGTCACCACCGAGATTTCCCAGAGATCGGCCTCGAGGATTTTGCGCACGCCCGTCTTGGCGTCGGTGCGGGCCTTGACCGTGCGAAACCCGATCGACAGCCCGTCGAGTGCGCCCGATTTCATCAGCGCCAGCACCTCGCGGGAGCGGGCGACCCCCGGCGACAGCATGCCCTCGACATAAAGCCCGCGGGCATCCTCGCGGATCGTCCTCCAGGCGCCGATCGGCTCGGAAGGGTCATGCTGGTAGAGCATCCGCACCCCCATCGCCCCGCGCTCGACGAGGCAGTTGCGGAAGGCACCGCGCTCGATCGTATCCTTGCCGAGATCGACCTCGCCGAAGACGCTGGCATAACCGGAGAAAACCCCGTCGCCGGTGACGCCTGCGAGTTCCAGATTGGCAAATTTGCGCGCGTTCGGGCGCGGCCCGCGATAAGCGTGCATGGGTATTCTCCTAGCGTTTGAATTGGAGCTGGCCCCTCATCCGCCTGCCGGCACCTTCTCCCCGTTGTCACGGGAGAAGGAACACGCGGCAACGCCCTGGCATATCAATGGCGTCGGAGATGAGGGAAACCGGCGCGTCATACTTCCTTCTCCCCGTTTGCGGGGAGAAGGTGCCGGCAGGCGGATGGGGGCTCCGGGCGAAGACCGAGGTTAAGCCCCGCCGCCTCGGCCGCCATATCTGACAGCGATCCTCGCCAGCGCGCCCAGCACCCACCAGGCACAAAGACTGGCCGCCGCCGACCCCGTCAGCATCACTTCCGCGCCGGAAAGCTCCCCGCCGATCCCCAGCCTTTCCACCAGCCAAAGCCCGGTCGGCCCGCCGAAGATCATCCCGCAGCTCAAGCCCGTCAGAAACCGGCTTGCCGCCTCGCGACGGCTCTTCGGCAGGAGAAGATCAGCGACACGCCGGCTCCCGCCGTGGCGCCCACCGCCTTGGCGGCCCATATGCCGGCCAGGGCGCCCGGATCGTTTCCGAGATCAGCCATTTTTAATCTCTCTTGTTTATGATGCACGCATACGGACCGAACGGCGCTGCTGCCATGCAACCAGCCGTTCCGCACTCGACGCAGGGTCAGCGGATCCAGTTTCCATGAATGTTCAGAATCGGTTGGGCCAACCTAATGAGAGGTTGAGTCGGCAAGCTCTCAAGTTGAGTGAGCGGCAAGAGATGCTTTGAGCAAAAGCCGAGCCGCCCAGACTACTCCTTGTAGACGTCCTCGTCCTCATCAGGCCGGTCATCCTGCCTGCCGTGCCTGACGATCAGGATCAGCACGCCGTCGGAATCGATTTCGTACTCGATGAGATAGGGCGCAATGACCAGGACCCTGACGCCATTGGTGCCCGGTTTGACCTTGCCGATCTCCGGGTACTGCGCCAGTAACGCCTGGGCATTCCGCAATTTCCTGCTCAGCTCCTGCACCGCCGAAGTGCTGAACCTGGCGAGATAGGTTCGCTCTGACCTGATATAGTCCGCAGCCATCGTGGAGATGCGGACTTTCTTCATGCGGCATCGGTCCGGGACTTTTCATCCGCGGTATTCAAACCATCCAGTTCGTCGAGAAGGTCGTCCATATCCATGACCTTGCCGTCGCGCACGTCCTGGCGCGCCGCAGCAATTTCCAGAAGCTCGCTTCCCTCGGTGGTCAGGTAGGCTTTCAGCGCCCGCACGATCACCCAGCTTCGGCTGCGATCCGCCGTCTCGGCGATCTTCTCGATGTCCCCGAGGATGTCGAGCGGCAGGCGCAGGGTGATCGGATCGGAAAGCGTGGGCTTGGCCATGACAGCCTCCATTTTGTAATACAAGGTATTACAAATACACCACGCCTTGCCCGATTAATACCCCACCGCCTCGCGCTTCTCCTCGTCGCTCAGAAACGCCGCCGCCCCGACCCTCGCCCACAGTGCCTCGCGCTCGACGCTCAGCCCGGCGATCCGGTCGAGGTCCGGTTCCAGCCGCAGCCGCTCGTCATAGGCCTCCGACAGCCAGGCGGAAAAGCTCGCGGCGGTGCGGGAGATCAGCGGCAGCACGGTGAGGCGGTAGAAGGCGCGGTTGGCCTCCTGGTAGTTGGCATAGGTATTGTCGCCGGGAATGCCGATCAGCATCGGCGGCACGCCGAAGGCGAGCGCGATGTCGCGGGCAGCCCCGTTCTTGGCCTCGATGAAATCCATGTCCTTCGGCGACAGGCCCATCGCTTTCCAGTCGAGCCCGCCTTCGAGGAGCAGCGGCCGCCCGGCATTGACGGCGCCGGAATAGCCCGCCTCCAGTTCGTCCTTCAGCCGCTCGTACTGGTCGGCGGAGAGGTTGCCGCCATCCTTCGGCTGGTAGACCAGCGCGCCGGAAGGCCGTGCGGAATTGTCGAGCAGCGCCTTGTTCCAGCTCGCCGCCGCATCGTGCAGGTCGAGCGCGGCACCCGCCGCTCCGAGCGGCGGGAACCCCGAATGGTCGTCGAGCGGATGAAACAGCTTCAGATGCAGCAGCGCGATGCCATCCGTCTCCGCCGGCAGCCGCCGCGTGGTGCCGCCGGCGCGATAATCGTAGCCCGCCACCCAGCCGTCACGCCCCTCGACCACGTTCACCCGGTCGGGCCGGAGCAGATGCAGTTCGCGCAGGTCCCCGCCGATCGACAGCGGCTCGACATAGGCATTGCCGGAAAGCGCCAGGTACCCGTAGAGCGCCTCGAAAAAGTCAGGCCCGCCCTGCCGGCCGTTCGGCCGCTGCAACAGCGCAAGCACCGGATGTTCGGCCAGCTCCGTTGCCCCGTCATAGGCAAGCCAGGGCACGGCTGCGGCGGCTTCGGCGATCATCCGCACCGCCCGATAGGCGACCGGGTTCTTCATGAAGCCGGCCCGCGCCAGCGCCGCATAGGACCGCCCCGACCACTGCGCCGCCCCCTCGCTGGAGACGATCGCGAAACCGGAGGCCGTCTTGGTCTCGGCCATCTGGATGTCAGGCATGGCCCGTCGCCCACCCGTGGAAAACCACGGGCGCCGGAATGGAGATTTCATGGTGGATGTCCTTATCGCTCGCGGGCGAAGGCCCGCCTTAGAGAAGCGGCAGGGGTGATTTCACCGCAGCTGCACTGTCGAAATCGGCGGCCATGCGGATCTCGCGGATCGGCCGGACGATATCGATCGATGCCTGATAGACCGGATGCGCCTTGTAGGCGGCCAGCGCCGCCGCATCCTCGAACTCGCCATAGACGACCAGATCGACCTCGTTGCCAAGCTGGTCGCTCTTCACATTGGTGCCGATCTCCAGGGTCAGCGCGTGCGGGTTGCCGGTCAGCAGGGAAAGGCCCGCCCGAACCCGCTCGATCTCGCCGGCATGCGCCGTGAAAAACACGATGTGACGTATCATGGAACCTCCAGCAATGCGGAGGCCTCGCTATCATGGCCTGCAGCGGGCATCAATGCGACCTGCTGTCCAGTGCCTGGCCAAACACCCGCGCATGCCGCGCCACCAGTTCCGCCCGGTCATTGCCGTTGATGATCTTTCGCGCGCCCACCCAGTCGGCTCGCCCCGGCCCGAAATAGTCATCGAGCTTCCGGCCGGTGAAACTGCCGCGCCGCATGCCCTCGATCAGGATCGCGACCGACACCGGCATCTCCATCGCCCGGCCCGGATCGGCCACCAGGTCGATCCCGGTCACATCGGACATCGCCTCGTAGTTCCGCCTGTGAGTGAGCTGCACCAGGCCGCGGCCGAGCCAGCTTTTTCCTTCCGCGTCCGGCCGCCAATAGGGCGTCTTCACCGACCCGAGCCGGCCCGCCGCAAAAGCTTCGTCCAGCCGCGCGATCGCCGACCTGTCGCTGGCCGCCAGGGTCTCGCGGACGGGCTGCATGGTGGCGGCCGTCTCGTGAAAGGCGGTCGCCAGCACATAGGCGAGCGACGGTGCCTCACCTTGGCCGACCCGCGCCTGCCAAGTGTCGAGAATCACCGTCAGCCCCTCCACCTGGCCCCTGATCAACCGACCTTTGAAGAGCTTCGTCCGTGCGAAATCAAAGAAAGCATGCCGGTTGTGAGCCATGTCGGACTTACCCCTATACCGCGTCCCGGAATTTCAATCGGTTTAGAAAAACTAAATCGTTTTAAGCCCTTAGGCGGCAGTTTACTTTTTTCTAACGATGTGGAACCAACGTCTCCACACGACGTTCATGTCCGCTTCCTAAACAACAGGAGATCATGATGATGCAGCAGCCCGCACCGGCCGCCCCTTCCAAGCCGATCCCGCAGCATGTCGTCGAGCGGATCGAATCCGAATGGAAACAAATGCGCGAAAGCGCCCAGCCGAAGCCGGCAACCCCGCGCTGATCATCATCGCCTGAAGGGCGAGCCGCGCTCAAACACCTCGCACGCGCGGCTCTCCATGACCTTCCAGCATCAGCGCCGTCAGCGCCCAGACCAGCGCATCGAGCCGGTCGGGCGAACGGCCTGAAGACAGGCCGTCCGGGCCGAAATCACACATCTGGTCTTCGAGTTCGGCGAACCGCCCGGCATGCGCCACCCGCCCCTGTTCGTAGAGGGCCGCCACCGGCTCGGCGCGCAGGAACTTGCCGCGCGTTGCCCGCACCATCGTCACCGGCAGGCCTGCGTCGACGCTTTTCAGCATCGCCGTCACCATATCGCCGCCCTGGTTCACTTCCGCCACCACCCGGTCCGCCTGAAAGCGCGCATAAGCGCGCGCCACCGCGTTCGCCCAGCCGGCGGGGCTCTTGCCCTCGACCGAACAATCGGCCAGCACCACCGCCCGGCCGCTCGGCTCCAGCCCGGCCACGACAATGCCGCAGCAGGAGTTTTCGCCCGAACCTGAAGGCGGGTCGACTGCCACGACGATGCGCCGCAACGCCCCGGTAAACCGGATCGTGAAGGCCTCCAGGTCGGCCCGTTTCCACAGCGCGTCCTCGCGGTCCTCGATCAGTTCGCCGGCCAGTTCCTGCCGTCCGAGCCTCGTTCCTCCGTAACGTGCCTCCAGCGCCGAAATGAAGCCGGGTGAAAGGTTGCCGGCATTGGCCTGGGTCGAGATCCTCACGAGCTGTGTCCCGGGATCGGCGATCAACCGTTTCAGGATCGGCACCGGCCGGGGCGTGGTCGTCACCAGCTGGCGCGGATCGGCCCCGAGCCGCAGCCCGAACTGCAGCATGTCGAAGGTTTCCTCCGCATGCCGCCATTTGGCGAGCTCGTCGCACCAGGCGAAATGAAACTGCGGGCCGCGCAGGCTCTCCGGGTCTTCCGAGGAAAAGATCTGCGCGATCGCCCCGTTCGGCCAGACCAGCCTCCGGCGGGAAATCTCGAAATCCGGCCGTTTGCTTCGGGCAACCCGACAGATGCCGGAAACCCCGTCGATCATCACCTCACGGGCATCGCCCAGCGTTTCCGCCACCAGCGCAATCCGGAGCTGCGATCTGCTGCCGGCCGAGGCGAGCCCATGAATCCACTCGGCGCCGGCCCGCGTCTTGCCCGAGCCGCGCCCGCCCATGATCAGCCAGGTGCGCCAGTCGCCGGAGGGCGGCTTTTGGTCGCGACGGCCCTTTATATCCCAATCGCGTTCGTGACGGAGCGTGAAGCCGATCAGAGAGGTGTCGGGCTGCTGCGGCTGGCCGATCTCCCCCTTGTGGGGGAGATGCCCGGCAGGGCAGAGGGGGGTGTATCCGCACACTCTTCGACAGTTGAGTTCGCGGCGCCACCCCCCTCTGTCACCTCTGGTGACATCTCCCCCACAAGGGGGAGATTGAGCTGCCGTCGCGCCCGGCGCTCCGCCCGATCGCATCGCTCAAGGCCGTGCTTTTCGTAATGGCTTCGCGATATTCCTCACGCGCGGCCGTGATCGTCCGCAGGCCGCGGTTCAACCGCGACGCTCCTTTCGAGGCCTTGATCGCGATCTTCGCTAGAGCCTTTCGCTGTGTCCGAGGGATCGAGGGCCGGGCGCTCAAGCTGCCCGGCAACCCGGGAAGGCGGTCCATCCCGCTTCCATGCTTCGAAAAGCCGATAAGCGTTTTCATTGGCGCGATCCTCGATCATTTTCAGGAAGCGGACCTTGGCCTCCTCATAACCGCCCTCGTCCGCATCGCGCTCGGCGGCCTCGTCGCGGTCGCGGGCGAGCTGGCGTTGCAGGCTGTCGACCTTTTCGAGCGTGCGGACGATCAGCGACATGGCGTCGGTCGCGGCCTTCACGTCGGCCCGCGCCAGCTTCTGGGCGGCGTCGTCGCCGTTCTCAAGCGCCGCCTCCGCCGAGGTCCGCATCCGCCGGAAGGTCGAGAACTGGTCGCGCATCTCGACGGTCATCTCGTTCAAGAGCCGCCGCAGCTCCTCGCCGGGAGAGAATGCGCCCTCGGCCGACTTGATCTCCAGCAGCACGCCGCGCACCGCGTCGGCCAGTGCCGAATCATCCATGACGACCGCGTCGCCATAGACCGGCGCCTCCGTCCAGAGCCCGAAAAGCGCCGGATCGAACGTCTCGAATTCATCCATCTGGGATATCCCCGGGGCCAAAATGAGGGCCAAAATTTCGGCGCAGAAAATCCCGCCGCGTCCGTCTCCGGTCGCCGCGCATCCCCGCTGCCGATTGTCGAGATAAAAAGAAGGCCCGGCTTTGGGACCGGGCCAATTTGACTGGAAGTCTTGCCACCGGCTATCCGCCGGCGCAATTCTTCGACTGTGCCTAGAACCTACCAAACAACCGTCACGCCGTCAAGGACTATTTTCCTAATTAGCAAAAATTAATTTATAGACGAGGTCACGTCCCGCAGAACGTCTGCGTCACCCGCTCCTCAGGCTTCGGGGGGTGCATGTAGCCTGAGAATTCCGGCCGCTCTTCGAAAGGTTTTTCCAGCGCCTCCAGCAACCGTTCGAAGAAGCTGAAATCGCCGTAATTGGCGGCCGAAAGGGCCTCCTGGACCTTGTGATTGCGGGGGATGACCGCCGGGTTGACTGCGCGCAGGGCGGCCGCCAGTTCGCCGACCGACCGTGCCTCCGTGGTCAACCGCTCGCGCCAGTCGGTGAGCCAGGCCTGCGCCTTGTCGGGATCGGCAAAGCAACCCAGAAACGCCTCTTGCCCGCCCTCCGCCGCATCGGCAAGCCGCCGGAAAGCCAGCGTGAAATCCGCCTGCCCCTCGTGCATGGCTGCCAGCAGCGCCTGGATCAGGTCTCCATCGCCATCAGCCTCGGTCGTAAGGCCGATTTTTGCCCGGAAAACGCCGATCCACTCTTTCTGGAACCGCTCGCCGAACGCTTTCAGCACGGCATTTGCCGCTTCCACGGCCTTCTCCTCGTCGGCGTCCAGCAGCGGCAGCAGGCATTCCGCCAGCCGCGCGACGTTCCACTGGCCGATGCCCGGCTGGTTGCGATAGGCATAACGGCCGCCCTGGTCGATCGAGGAAAACACCTTCATCGGGTCGTATTCGTCGAGGAAGGCGCAAGGCCCGAAGTCGATCGTCTCGCCCGAAATCGTCATGTTGTCGGTGTTCATCACCCCGTGGATGAAACCGATACCCATCCAGCGGGCGATCAGATCCGCCTGCCGCGCCGCTACGCCCTGCAGCAGCGCCAGATAGGGGTTTTCCGCGATTTTAAGCTCCGGATAGTGCCGCTCGATGACGTAGTCGGCGAGCAATTTGATCCCGTCATTGTCGCCGCGGGCGGCAAAGAACTGGAAGGTGCCGATCCGCACGTGGCTTGCCGCGACGCGCACGAACACCGCGCCCTGCTCCACCGTTTCGCGATAGACCTGCTCGCCGGTCGCAACAGCCGCCAAGGCCCGCGTCGCCGGCACGCCGAGCGCGTTCATCGCCTCGGAGACGATATATTCGCGTAAAACCGGCCCCAAAGCCGCGCGCCCGTCGCCCCTACGGGAATAGGGCGTTGGCCCGGCACCCTTCAGCTGGATGTCGCGGCGCTTGCCGTTGCGGTCGACGACTTCGCCCAGCAATATCGCCCGACCATCACCGAGCTGCGGCACGAAATTGCCGAACTGGTGGCCGGCATAGGCCATGGCGATCGGCATGGCCCCGGGTGGCACGACATTGCCGGCAAGAATCGCCGCCAGCCGGGCGGGATCGGAAAAATCCGCCTCGACGCCCAGCTCCTCTGCCAGCGACCCGTTGAATTTCAGAAGCTTCGGCCCCTCCACCGGCTCGGGATAGACGGAGGCGAAAAACCTGTCCGGCAGGCGGGCATAGGAATTGTCGAACTGGAACACGGGAAGGACTCCTTTGACCGCCGGGATGCGGCGACCTTTTCTTCAAATATGGGAAATCTGTCCCGCCGAACAAGCGAAATACGCTTTTGTTGCGCCGCTCAAGGCTTGGCCAGCCGCACCCCGAAACCGAGGAGGAAGGTTAGCAGCGCACCGGCCGCCGCGGTCCCGTAGAGCCACAGCGCCGGCCCGCTGGCCTCGCCGTTTTCCAGCGCCGAAACCAGCCCTGTCGCACCGGCGATCATGCCGGCAATCCCGGCGCCGATCGCGTAACCGGCGGTCGAAATCGTCGGCAGCAAGGCGCTTGCGAGATCGCGCTCCTGCCTTGCTGCCGCTTCCATCGCCGCCTGGTTGACGCTTGCCCAGGCGACGCCGAAACCCGTACCGATTGCCACCTGGCCCGCAAGCAGCAGCACCAGCGAGCCGCTCGCGAACGCGGCGGCGAGGCAGAGGAAACCGGCCAGTTGGAACAATGCGCCTGCGCGCATCCACCGATGCCGCGGAGCAAGCGCGGTAATCCTGCTCGCGACCACGGCCACCGCACTCCAGGAGAGCGCCATGGTCACCACCAGATAACCGACCACCGCCGGCCGGAAACCGAAGACGGCGTCGATCATCAGCGCCAGATAGACGCTGCCGACCGAGTGGCTCGCCGACATCAGGAACAGCACCCAGAACCCGTGCCCGAGGACCGAACCGAGCCGGAAGGCGCCTTCCGGAAACAGTCTTGGCCCGATCCGCCCATCAAGCTTCAGCGCCGGCAGGAACAGCCCCGCGCCAGCCACCACCGCCACCGCCTGCATCGCCCCTCCGGTCACCACCGACGACAGCGACAGGACGAAGGAGGCCGCAAGGCAGAGCGAAATGGTGGCGACCGACAGCGGTACCGGCGCCGCCTCGGTCACCCTCACCTTCGCGGTCAGCGCGAAGACGGCCAGCAGAGCCACGAAGGGTGAGACGGCCAGAAACGACGCCCGCCAGGAATAGGCCTCGGTCAGAAGCCCGCCCGCCAGCGGCCCGGCAATCGCCGCCACCGCCCAGACGATCGCCTCCACCGCAAACACCTTTGCGATCAGGGCCGAGGGAAAGTTGGCGGGGATGAGGCTGTAGCAGATCGCCACGATCAGCCCATCGGCAATGCCCTGCAGCAGGCGCCCAGCCATGATCCAGGAAAAGGCCGGCGCCGACAGCGCCAGCAGCCCGCCGGCTGCAAAGACCAGCGCCGAAAGAAGGAGAATGAAGCGCGCGCCGAACCGGTCGCGCATCGCCGCAGCCCCAGTGCCGCCGGCGATAGAGCCTAAGAAATAGAGCGTATAGGCCCAGCTGAAATAACCCGTGCCGCCGATCTCCTTCGCCGCCGGCGGCAGCGCCGCGACGATCGCGAACTGGTTGAAGGCATGCAGCCCGATCCCCGCCGAGATCAGCCCCAGCATCGCCCCTTCGCGGCCCTTGAGAAGCCTCGACCAGCCCACATCAATGTCCTGCAACACGCCCTGCCTCTTATCCGGTTTTTCAGTCCCGGGCACGCTACAACCTCAACCACGATTGAGGTCAAGGGAAAAGCCAAAAATTAAAATCACGAAATTTCAGCATCTTAAGGCGTAATTGCAGATTTCTTTCGATGTTGTATTTTAGCTACAGCTTTCAAAGCAAATCGCCCTATTTGCGTTTTCACCAACATTCGGAGGAAAATATCCATGAAGGCTCTTTTCATTCTTGCAGCGTCGGCCGCCATGACCGCCTCTTCCGTTGCTTATGCAGCCGACGCCGTCGAGCAAATCCCGCAAGCGCCGCAAGCCGTCGAAATGCCTGCCGCGTTCACCTGGAACGGCCCCTATATCGGTGCCCACACGGGATATGCCTGGGGCGACGGTGATGCCCCCGGCGGCGGTTCGGACGATTTCGACAGCTGGAGGCTTGGCGGCTTCGTCGGCTATAACTGGCAGTTCTCCAGCGGTTTCGTGGCCGGTATCGAAGGCGACGTCAACTACGACTGGAACGAGAACAGCTATGCCGGCGGCATAGACATCGATACCGGCTTCTCCGGTTCGGTTCGCGGCCGTGTCGGTTACGCCATGGACCGGGCGCTGATCTTCGCGGCAGCCGGCTGGACGGCCACCACCGCCCATATCGACGGCGGCGGCTTTGACGACGACGACATGCTCAACGGCTGGACGGTCGGGGCGGGCGTCGATTACGCCTTCACCGACAATATCTTCGGCCGCCTCGAATACCGCTACAACGACTTCGGCAACGGCAGCCTCGCAGGCGCCGATTTCGACTTCAGCCAGCACGTGATCAACGTCGGCATCGGCGTGAAGTTCTAAGCCGCGGCTTCGAGACACGTCTCAATGCTCCACCTTGCGACAAGGTGGAGCAAGATTTCGAGGGCCGGCCGGCGTCCTCAGGGGCGTGACAGCACCTTGAAGGCGATGAACTGCGTCTTCTGTTCCTTTGAGAAATTGTTGTCGGAAGCGAAGATCAGCAGGTCGTTGCCATCGGTGCCCCTGGCGAAGGTGACGGCCTCGATATTGTCCGGCTGCAGGCCCATCGCCCGCATGTCGAGCACCTGGGCCTTGCGCACCGGCACGATGACCGCGTCGGTATTGGCGAGCGAGGGGATGGCCGAGACATCGGTGGCGCCCTCGGTATCGACCATAAAGACCTTGATCGAACTTCCAAAGCCTTGCGCAAAACCGCGCTCGACCACCAGGAGGCGGTGGTCGTCCAGGCTTAGGATTTCCGAAGCGCCGTTGTCGTTATAGCCCTTGTCGACGGTCGGCGCCTGGGGGATCGGCGCGATCGGATAGACATATTCGGCCTTCGGCCTGCCGCTTGCCGCGTCGTAGCGGATCATGCGGGCGAGCGTGCCGCGGCTAAGCCCGGAGATCGGGCCGTCCTGGAACAGCGCCGATTCGACCTCCAGCATCAGGTCTCCGCCGGGCAGCGTCGCGAGCCCCTCGAAGGCGAGGTTGTCGCGGATGCCGGCGGACTTGTCGGCGGTCGGCATAAAAGCCTTGGGAAGCTCGAACTCGCGCAGGAAGGCGCCATCCGGGCCGGCGACCCGCACGAAGGGCGGCAGGAGCTGCTTCACGTCGCCCTCGCTCGACCAGTAGATGCCGTCCTTGCCGAGCCGGATCGATTCCGGATCGACGCTCTTGGCCGCAAAAGCCTCGCCGTTTTTGTCCTTCAGGGTCACGGTCTTGACCACTTTCACATCGGTGATGCCGGCGGCGCTCGCCTCGATCGAAAGCTCGTAGAACCGGGCCGGCGCCCGTTCGGAACGGTCGTCGGAAATGGCGATATAGCGGTTGCTTGCCGGGTCGTAATCAAGCCCCGACAGGCCGCCGAACTCGACGCCGTCGAACAGCGTGCCGGTCGGCATGCTAAATTCCCCCACGAAGGAAAGCCCGATGGCCGCCTTGCAATCGCCGAACGGGCAAGGGGTGACGACCGTTACCCCTGGCTCTACGGCATGGGCAACGGGCGCGAAGAGGATGGCGAGGGCAACGGTTGAAAACAGCGCTTTGAGCATGATCGGTGTCCGGCAATTCGAGGCGGGTGGAAAACGAAGACCCGCCTCACGAGTGAAAGCCGGTCCCGCGGGCCACCCCTTGTCTGCCACGCGAGCTTTGCGGACGTGTAACGGTTGCTCGTCAGAATGTTGAATTTTTCATGACGGTGTATTGGGAGAGCGGCGGGAGTTTCCGCCTTTCAACAGGAACGGAGCCGCCACGGGCTCCGGCTTCATCATGGCACCCACACTCATGTCGGGCAGTTGTCCGGTCTTCAAGCCACCACCCGCTCCGGTGAATATCCAGCCTCGCGGATCGCCTCTTCTGCCCTGCCGGCATCGCCTTCGACGGTTACCGTCTTGGCCGTCAGATCGATCGCCACCGCCGCACCCGGCAGGGCTTCCGCAAGGGCGCCACGCACGGTCTTTTCGCAATGGCCGCAGGTCATGTCCGGCACGGTGAAAATCGCAGTCATCGGAATCTCCTTGTTCGATAGGTGTGTTGTGCAGCTTCCCATGGGGGGAAGGTCAAGTGGGTGGCTGGCATGTCAGTCACGTGGGAATGCCCCTCATCCGCCTGCCGGCACCTTCTCCCCGCATGCGGGGAGAAGGACATATGCCGCGCCGGCTTCCCTTGGCCTCAAGGCAGCAGGCGTATTTCTCATGCTCTCGTCTCGGAAAGAGCGGTGAACGGGCGGTTTGCGTCCTTCTCCCCGTCAAGACGGGGAGAAGGTGCCGGCAGGCGGATGAGGGGCGTTCCCCAGCGCAAAATTGTCAGGCACGAATCTTCTTCCCCACGGCCCCATCCCCCACCGTCCTATCCCCCGCCAGATCATCGAGGATCGGGCAGTTGGGGCGGTTGTCGCCGCCGCAGCAGTTGGCGAGGTGTTTCAGCGTCTTGACCATGCCCTGCATATCGGCGATGCGTCGTTCGAGATCGCCGATATGGGCGGTCGCCACCTCCTTGACGGCCGAGCTTTCGCGGCTCTCGTCCTGCCAGAGTTTCAGAAGCGTCTCGGTTTCCTCCAGCGAAAAGCCGAGATTGCGGGCGCGCTTGATGAAGCGCAGGATATGCACTTCCTCCTGACCATAGACCCTGTAATTGTTGCCGGTGCGGCCCATCGGGCGGATCAGGCCGATCTCCTCGTAATAACGGATCATCTTGGCCGAAACGCCGGACGCGCTGGAAGCCTCGCCGATATTCATCTCGCTTCTCCCACTTTCACGGTCTTCAGCCGCAGCGCGTTGCCGAGCACGAAGACGCTCGACAGCGCCATGGCGCCGGCGGCGATCATCGGCGACAGCAGCCAGCCGAAGGCGGGGTAGAGCACACCGGCCGCGACCGGAACCAGCGCCACGTTGTAACCGAAGGCCCAGAACAGATTCTGCTTGATATTGGTCATGGTCGCGCGGCTCATGGCGATCGCCGAGACGGCGCCCGACAGCTCGCCGCCGACCAGAACCACGTCGGCGCTTTCGATCGCCACGTCCGTGCCGGTGCCGATGGCGATGCCGATATCGGCCTCGGCGAGCGCCGGCGCGTCGTTGATGCCGTCGCCGACGAAGGCGAGCTTTTTCCCGCTCTGCTCCCCCTTGACCCGCATCTCGTGGATCGCCTTCACCTTGCCTTCCGGCAGGACCTCGGCAACGACCTTGTCTATGCCGACCTGTCTTGCGATCGCCTCCGCGGTGCGGCGGTTGTCGCCGGTCACCATCACCGTTTCGATGCCCATCGCCTGTAGCGCCTTGATCGCGTCGCGGCTCGAGGGTTTCAGCGGATCGGCAACCGCGATCACGGCGGCCAGCTTGCCGTCGACGGCGGCATAAAGCGGTGACTTGCCCTCGTCGCCAAGCCGGGCGGCGGCTTCCGCAAAGGTTTCGACCGAAAGCCCCAGCTTTTCCATGAACCGGTCGGCGCCGACCGAGATCCTGCGGCCGTCCGCCTCCGCCTCGATGCCGTAGCCGGTCACCGACGCGAAGCGTTCCGCCTTCGGCACAGTCAGCCCCTTGGCCTCGGCCGCCTTGACGATCGCCTCGGCGATCGGGTGTTCCGACTGCGCCTCGACGCTGGCGACGAGCGCCAGCACCTCGTCCCCGGCAAAACCTTGCGCCGCCACCAGATCGGTCAGCTCCGGCCGGCCCTTGGTGACGGTGCCGGTCTTGTCGACCACGACCAGCTGGACATTGCGCAGCTCCTGCAGCGCCTCGCCCTTGCGGAACAGCACGCCGAGTTCGGCCGCGCGACCGCCGCCGACGACGATCGAGGTGGGCACGGCAAGCCCCATGGCGCAGGGGCAGGCGATGATCAGCACGGCGACCGCATTGACCAGCGCATGGGCGAGCGCCGGCTCGGGGCCGACGAAGAACCACACCGCGAAAGTCAGCGCGGCAGCCAAGATCACCGCCGGCACGAACCAGGCGGTCACCCGGTCGACCAGCCCCTGGATCGGCAGTTTGGAGCCTTGCGCCTGCTCAACCATGCGGATGATCTGGGCCAGCATGGTATCGCGGCCGACCTTGTCGGCCCGGAAACGGAAGGCGCCGGTCTTGTTGATCGTGCCGCCGACCACGGTCGCGCCGGCCGCCTTTTCGACCGGCAGCGGCTCGCCCGAGATCATCGATTCGTCGACATTCGAGGAGCCGTCGATCACCGTGCCGTCGACCGGGATACGCTCGCCCGGCCGGATCACCAGCACGTCCCCGGCGACCACCTGTTCGGCGGGGATGTCCAGAAGCTTGCCGTCGCGTTCGACGCGGGCGGTCTTGGCCTGCAGCCGGCTCAGCTTCTCGATCGCCTCGCCGGTGCGGCCGGTGGCGCGGGCCTCGAGCAGCCGGCCGAACAGGATCAGCGTGACGATCACGGTGGCGGCTTCGTAATAGACGAAGCGGGCGCTCTCCGGCAGCAGGTCCGGGGCAAATGTCGTCACCAGCGAATAACCATAGGCCGCCAGCACCCCGACCGCGACCAGCGAATTCATCTCCGGCGCGCCGCGCACGAGTGCCGGCAGGCCGAGCTTCAGGAATCGGAAGCCCGGGCCGAAGACAACCACCGTCGCCAGCGCGAAATAGACATAATAAAGGTTTTGCGTCTCGATCACGCCCATCAGCCAGTGGTGGAACGGATCGTAGACGTGGCCCGCCATCTCCAGCACGAACAGCGGCAGGGTCAGCACGAAGGCGATCACCAGGTCGCGCTTCAGCACGCCCTCCTCGCCCTGGTGCATATGCATATGGTCATGCCCGCCGGCATGGCCCGACTGGTCATGCCCCATGGCGGCGTGATCCATGTGCTCGTGGCTTTGCGGCCCGGAATGGCTGTGGTGATGCGCGTGTCCCGCATGCGCAGCCTCGGCGACCGGCGGCAGCATTCCCGCCTCGCGCATTGCATGGTCCATGGCGCCCGGCGGAATCTCGTAACCGACCTTCCGGATCGCCTTTTCGAGATCCTCCGGCAAGAAGCCCTCGGCCGATTCCACCGTCAGCTTCTTGGTCGCGAAGTTGACCGCGCTTTTCTCGACGCCCGGCACTTTCGCAGCCGCATTTTCGACACGGCGCACGCAGGAAGCGCAGGTCATGCCCTCGACAGGAACGGTGAAGGGCTCGGCTTTGCGGATCGGTTTGACGGTCTGGTTCATGGGACGGACCTCGCTTTCCCGCCCCATGTGGAGCTTCCCATCATGGGAAGGTCAAGGGGTATATCTGCAATTCTCGGGCGGTATATCGAAGATAGCCCAATGCCCCTGGGTCCAAGGGGGCAAAACATAAGCCTGGGAAGAGATCGACAGTTCAGGCTGCCGACGCCGGAGACGGAATTCACACCGCTTTTTCCGGGAAAGGCGGACGACCGGAAGACCGGTCCTAATCCTCTCTTGCGCCACCGCCGAAGCTCGGCGCATTCAGCCCCGAAAGCAGCAGCACCAGTTCCGCCTGGCGGGTGGTGCCGGTTTTCAGCATGATCTTCTTCAGGTGCGAGCGGGCGGTTTCGAGCGATATGCCGAGCGCGGCGGCGGCCATTTCCGGCGTCTGGGCCATGGCGATGCCGCGCGCCACGCGGGCTTCGGCAGGGGTGAGGTCGAAGAGGCCGCAGAGCACCCGCATGTCCGGCGGGCCGACCTGCCCCACCTGGGTGACGGCGAGCACCGCCATCGAACGGGAGAAGATGTCGCGGGCGGCGCGGCGGACCGGCAGAAGATGCAGGATCAGCGGTGGCACGCCGGCGCGTCCCGCCATCGGCAGGGACTGCACGGCCGGCGAAGCCTGCGCCTTGTAGTGCTCGATCGCCTCCTCCAGCAACGCGTTGGCGCCCGACCCCTCAAGCAGCAGCCGGTCGCCGGCACCGGTGCGGATGCGCGGGCTCAAGTCCTCCATTTCCGGATTCATTGCAATTGCCCGGCCGCTGTCACCGATGACCGCCGCCGGCAATCCGAGCAACGACAGCGTCTCGGTCATCGAACGCGCCTCGGAAAAGGCGAGCCGCGACGCCATATAGGCAGCCCGGGCGAGATCCGGCTTCAAGAGATCGAGGCGCGCCAGCTGTTCGTCGGAGAAATGCGTCAGGCCCTTGGCGCGCATCAAGGTAATGACGATGACGTGCCCGGTCGGCTCCTGGAAGGCCCAGCCCGCCTCCCATTGCATGCCGTGCGGCTCGATGATGTCGCGTTGGATCGCATCATTGGCAAATTCCTCCGCGCTCAGGAGATCGGTCACGCGGACAAACGAAAAGGGCGAACGCTCCATGGCTCGAATGGGGCGAACATTGCCCAGCCGGGTGTCGCTCTTGACGAACTCGGCAAAGGCATCGGCGATATTGGGAGTGGTGACGTAACGATGATTGCCGCTGCCGTCGATGGTGAAGATCGAGGCGGTGCTGGACCCCGCCTCCAATGCTATCCTCTCACAAGTTTCCGTCCAAAGCTCGGGAACCAGAGCTGCCTCATAGAGGCGGTCTGCCAGCGTGCCTTCTGCATTCATCTAGGTGCCATCGAATGAATTCGGAATGAATCTTGACTGTCACCGTAGTCTTAGCGTTTCCGCACGCCCGGGCATACTGGTAGAATTACCTGAAAAACTCGGGTGGCCCATATTAACTTATGTCATTGACAAGTAATAAACCCATGCTTCGAGGGGCTTCCCGCACGTTCCTCGCTCGCCGGTTTAGCCCCAAGGCCTGTCGATCCGGCATCGCGCGTCGCCGGCAACAGGATGCAGGGCCGGCTTTCAACCGGGGTTGCGGTTCATTCGGGTAGGGCGATCCGGATAGGACGCGTTCCGATCGGAGCGCCGGTGGCGCGGTCGATGGTGACGGGATCGATCTCCGTTCCGGTTTCGGCGTCGAAGAACCGGGTCACCTCGCCTCCGCCGCGATGCTTGCGTCCCCATGCGCCGAGCGCAAACAGAACCGGCAGAAAGTCGCGGCCGGCATCCGTCAGTACATATTCGTCCCTTGGCGGACGGTCGGAATAGCGGCGTTTCTCCAAAAGCCCCTCCTCCGTCAGGCCTGAAAGCCGTCCCGTCAGCATGGTCGGCGCAATGCCGAGGCTCTTGCGAAACTCGTCGAAGCGGGTCAGCCCCGCATGGGCGTCGCGCATGATCAGCATGCTCCACGCGTCCCCCACAAGCGCCAGGCTCCGGGCGATCAGGCAGGGCTGGCTGGAAAGATTCTTCATGTCGATATCTTTTTAGTAGTGACTTAATACGGATTTGATAGTAACTGATTGCTCGACGATGTTCCATCACAAAATGAAAGAGAAACCGATGAGCAAGAAAAAACGTGGCGTCGCCCTGGTTACGGGTGCGTCCTCAGGCATAGGACTGGTGACGGCACAGGCGCTGCGGCGGGATGGCTATCTTGTCTTCGGCACCAGCCGAAAGCCGATGCCCGACACGGTGGACGGGGTGACGATGCTGGTCTGCGACGTGACCGACGATGCATCCGTCGAACGTGTCGTTGACGAGGTTCTGCGCCGCGCAGGGCGGATCGACCTTCTCGTCAACAATGCCGGGATCGGGCTGCTTGGCGGCGCCGAGGAATCCACCACGGAACAGGCGAAGGCCCTGTTCGAGGTGAACGTGTTCGGCATCATCCGGATGACAAATGCCGTCCTGCCCGTGATGAGGGGCCAGCAGCGGGGCCGCATCGTCAACCTGAGTTCGATACTCGGGCTGATCCCGGCTCCCTTCAACGCCCTTTATGCAGCGACCAAGCACGCCGTCGAAGGGTATTCGGAGTCCCTCGACCATGAAGTGCGGACCCAAGGCATCCGCATCGTGCTTGTCGAGCCCGGCTTAACCCGCACCGCCTTCGAGGAGAACCTGACGCGCGCGGACCGCCCGCTTTCCGTCTATGATACGGTTCGCGGCGACGCGGAGCGGCTGATGCGCGAATCCGTCGCGAAGGGAGATGCACCGGAAGTGGTCGCCGAAGCCATCGTAAAGGCCGCCAATGCGGCATTGCCGAAACGGCGCTACACCGCCGGAAAAATGGCAGGACAGGTCCGCTTCATACGTCGCTTCCTGCCCGAAACCATCGTCGACAAGAACCTTCGGAAGTTCAACGGGCTTCCCGCCTGAGCATTATCGCAGCCCCGCCGGCCACCACGGAAACGGAAGTCAGTCCGATGAAATCATTCCTGATCGATCGCTATCGCAAAGGCGGCGCCCTGCGGCTCCGCGAAATACCCGAGCCGGCATTGCGCGACAACGACGTCATGGTGGAGGTTCATGCGGCCGGCGTGAACGCCTTGGACAACAAGATCAGGGACGGAGAATTCAAGCTTATCCTGCCCTATCGCCTTCCGCTGGTGCTGGGCAATGACGTAGCGGGGGTCGTCGTCCGGGTTGGGGCGAATGTCCGGAAGTTCAAGCCGGGGGACGAGGTCTATGCACGTCCGGCCCAGGATCGCATCGGCACGTTTGCCGAATATATCGCCATGGACGAGGCCGATGTGGCGAGAAAACCCGGCAATCTCACCATGGTGGAGGCCGCATCCATTCCGCTGGTCGCCCTGACGGCATGGCAGGTCCTCGTCGAGCGGGCCAACCTGAAGAAGGGGCAGAAGGTGCTGATCCATGCCGGCTCGGGCGGCGTCGGCACCGTCGCGATCCAGCTCGCCAAGCATCTCGGGGCCTATGTGGCGACGACCACGAGCACGGCCAACGTCGCCCTTGCGAAAAGTCTCGGGGCGGACGTCGTCGTCGATTACAAGAAAGACGACTTCGAGAAGGTGCTGCAGGGCTACGACGTCGTGCTGAACAGCCTGGGCAAGGATACACTGGAGAAATCCTTGAATGTATTGAAGCCGGGCGGCAAGCTGATCTCGATTTCCGGCCCGCCCGATCCGGATTTCGCCCGGCAGAACGGCTCCGGCTGGCTGCTTCAACAGGCCATGCGCCTGCTGAGCTTCGGCATCAGGAGAAAAGCGGGACGCCGGAAGGTCGGCTATTCGTTCCTCTTCATGACGGCGAATGGCGGCCAGCTCGCACAGATCACCTCGCTGATCGAGGCAGGTCGCATCCGCCCGGTGATGGACCGGGTCTTCCCGTTCGAGCAGACCAACGAGGCGCTGGACTATGTCGAAACGGGTCGCGCGAAGGGGAAGGTCGTCGTCGCAGTGAAGTGACGCCGCGCCCCTAGACTAGCGTTCCTCGCCCACCGTCAGCGGCCAGTCGACCACGTAGTCCTCGAAATCTTCCACATCGACCTCGTTTTCGCTGACCGTGCGGCCGCGGGCGGAGATGCCGGCCTGGTGCACGGTGTCCGGATCGCCCGAGACCAGCGGATGCCACCAGTAGAGGTCCTCGCCGTCGCGGACGAGGCGATAACCGCAGGTCGGCGGCAGCCAGGCGATCTCTTCGACCGTCGTCGGGGTGAGCTGGATGCAGTCCGGCACGGTCGCCTGGCGGTGCTGGTAATCCTTGCAGCGACAGCTCTCCCCGTCGAGCAGGCGGCAGGCGACGGAGGTGAAGACGACGTCGCCGGAATCCCAGTCCTCGAGCTTGTTGAGACAACAGAGGCCGCAACCGTCGCACAGGCTTTCCCATTCATTTTGGGTCAGCTGGTCGAGCCGCTTGGTTTTCCAGAAAGGTTCGTCGGTCATCGTGGGTATCACATTTGCGGCAGAGCGGAACAAATCCCGATATCTGCATTTTACCTGTTGCGATTTTGATATCGCGCATCAACCATTTGTCAGCTAAAGCTGATTAACGGTGAGAGGCTAGAGCTCTTGATCCCTCCAGGGGACCGCGTCAAGCACATCTCATCGAAAGGGCGGGGAATTCCGAAGGTGCAGGACGAGCCAAAGTCATCGGGCGACCGGCCGCGCGGCAAGCGCCACCTGCTGCTGCGCATCGATTCGTGGATCGATTCCACCGTCTGGAATCTCGGTTTCCGGCTTGGCGAAATCTGGGAGGAGATCACCATCTTCTTCCGCCGTTTTCGCGTGCGCGGCTGGAAACGCATCGGCTTCGAACTTGCCGGCGAGGCCATGACCTTGGGCACCGCGGGTTTCGTGGTGCTCCTGGCGCTCGCCCAGCCCGCTTTCGAGGAAACCCACGAGGACTGGCGCAACCGCGGCGATTTCGCCGTCACCTTCCTCGACCGCTATGGCGGCGTCATCGGCCATCGCGGCATCATCCACGAAGACTCCGTGCCGATCGACGAATTGCCGGACCACCTGATCAAGGCGGTGCTGGCGACCGAGGACCGGCGCTTCTTCGACCATTTCGGCATCGACTTCTTCGGCCTTGCCCGCGCCATGAGCGAAAACGCCAAGGCCGGCGGCGTCGTGCAGGGCGGCTCGACGCTCACCCAGCAGCTTGCCAAGAACCTGTTCCTCACCAACGAACGGTCGATCGAACGCAAGATCAAGGAAGCCTTCCTGTCGTTGTGGCTGGAAGCCAACCTCTCCAAGAAGGAGATCCTGTCGCTCTATCTCGACCGCGCCTATATGGGCGGCGGCACGTTCGGGGCGGCGGCGGCGGCACAGTTCTATTTCGGCAAGAACATCACGGAAGTGAACCTTGCCGAAAGCGCCATGCTCGCCGGCCTGTTCAAGGCGCCGGCCAAATATGCGCCGCATGTCAACCTTCCGGCTGCCCGCGCCCGCGCCAACGAAGTGCTTTCCAACCTCGTGCAAAGCGGGCTGATGACCGAAGGCCAGGTGATCGCCGCCCGCCGCAGCCCGGCGACCGTCGTCGACCGCGCCGACGTCAAGGCTCCGGACTATTTCCTCGACTGGGCCTTCGACGAAGTGCAGCGGCTGGCCTCGGCCGGCAAGTTCCACGAACATTCGGTCGTGGTGCGCACGACGATCGACATGGGCCTGCAGCAGGCCTCGGAATCGGCGGTGGAATCGAGCCTTCGCGAATATGGCGAGAGCTTCAAGGTCAAGCAGGGCGCCCTCGTGATGATCGAGAACGGCGGGCCTGTGCGCGCCATGGTCGGCGGCCGCGACTACGGCGAAAGCCAGTTCAATCGCGCCGCCAAGGCGCTGCGCCAGCCGGGTTCGTCCTTCAAACTCTATACCTATTCGGCGGCGATGGAGAACGGCTTCAAGCCGGAATCGACGATTTCAGACGCGCCGATCACCTGGAACGGCTGGTCGCCACAGAACTACGCGCGTTCCTACAAGGGCAAGGTGACGCTGCTGTCGGCGATGGCGCAGTCGCTCAACACCGTGCCGGTCAGGCTCGCCAAGGACTATCTGGGCACCGACGTGATCGTGAAGACCGCCAAGGCCTTCGGTGTCGAAACGCCGCTCAGGAAGGACAAGACCATCCCGCTCGGCACTTCGGAAATGACGGTGCTCGACCAGGCGACGGGTTATGCCGTGATGCCGGCCGGCGGCATGGAATCGCGCCGCCACGGCATCGAGCAGGTTCTCGGCTACGGCGGCGACGTGCTCTACGACTTCAACCGCGACGAACGGCCGGCCAAGCGCGTGCTCTCCGAGCAGGCGACATCGTCGATGAACCGCATCCTGACGCAGATCCCGGTGATCGGCACGGCCCGCAGGGCGGCGCTCGACGGCGGCATCGTCACGGCGGGCAAGACCGGCACCTCGCAGAGCTATCGCGACGCCTGGTTCATCGGGTTTACCGGCAATTACACGACCGCGGTCTGGTTCGGCAACGACGACTTCACCTCGATGGACAACATGACGGGCGGTTCGCTGCCGGCCGCGACCTTCAAGACGGTGATGGACTATGCCCACCAGGGCATCGAGCTGCGTGCCATTCCCGGCATCGACAATCCGCTGCCGACCGGCGACCACAAGGGCAATGCCGTCGCCAAGAAGAAGGACGGCACCATCGATACCGGATTGCAGGCGCTCATCCGCCCGCGTTCCCTGTCGGCCGAATCCACCCGCCTGCTGCGGCAGATCGCCGGAAAGCTGAAAGAGGCGGGCCGGCTCGGGCCTGCCACCGCCAAGGTGGCCGACAAGACAGCGACGGGATCGCTCGCCGAGGCAACGGCCGTCAGTTCCAGAAACCCCTGAACCCCTGGCTTCCGAGTTTGCCGCGCACGGTCGCGGCGACGCAGAGCGCGGTCACGCCTTCGTGCAGGCCGCCCTCAGTCAGCTTGCCGAAGGCGATCCGGTCCCGCTCCGACAGGCCGCCGCCTGCCTGCGAAAGCCAGGCACGGAATTCCGCACTGCGCTCGGCCTGCCCCACCTCCTGCCCCATCAGGTCGAAAAAGCGGATATAGCTGTCGACCGCGAGATTCTTGACCGGCGGGCTCGTCCAGCCCTCCCGCGCCGGCTGGGGAAGGCAGATCTCGATACCCTCGACGATGGCGCGGCGCGCCTCCGTCGGCTGACTTTCGGTCAGCGTCATGAAGTCGAGGGAAATGTCCTTCGGGGTCGAAGGCCCCGGCACCGGCTTCAGGTGGTAATAGGCACCCGAAAATCCAGCAGCCACGGCTATCAATGCACCGCTCGCCATCATCCATGTTCTCATCGTCTCTGCTCCGGAACGTCGTCGCAGACACGGTAGCCAAGGAATGAGCCGGGCAAGGTACAGGCCGTTTTTAGTCACAGAAACCGCTCGAAACAACCTTATCAAAGGGTTAACCCTAAGATCGAGCCTGTGTGGGAATGGCACGCAAGGGGTCCTGGATGACCGATCCCGGCACAGGCAGCGGGCTTCTCGCCGTCGATCAGCGGGGATAGGAGGAAGGGCGGCCCACGATTCTCCGAGGATACACGGGGAGCGAATCGCTCCGCGCCAGAAGCCATGAGGCGAGCGTGCCGGAAAGACACAGCCCACCCATTCCTTCGCACTGGAATCAATGCTAACCCTCTGGCACAGCTGTCCGAGGGCCAAAGCAAACCCGTGTTCCGTGTTCCCTTCCTCATCGCGATCGCGCTCACCATCGCCTTCGGCGGCGGGATATGGTCCACTCTCGTGGCACTGGATGCCACGATCGGTTTCGGCGCGATCAAGCTCGGCTCGTGGGAAGCCTTTCCTGACGCGCAGACCGCGCAGGCGGACCCTTACGCGAAATCGCACCGGGCCAGTGCCGGCAAGCTCATCTACGCGAGCGCCGAAGGCCTCACCTTCATCGCTTCGGGTCGACCAGGCCGGGGAGCGGCTGACCGGAAACTGCTCCTATCGCCTCACCGGCCATACGCCGCCGGCGCGTTTCTGGACGCTGTTTGCCGCAGCCCCCGGCGCTGCCCCGCCCTCGGCGCAATCGGATCTGCCGACTGCGCTCAATTCCCGCATCGTGCTGCGCAACAGCAGCAGCGACGGCGGTTTCGACATCGCGATTTCCGCAACCGCCAAGCCCGGCAACTGGCTGGCGGTTTCGACGCCCGGCGTGTTCCGGCTGACGCTGACGCTGTTCGACACGCCGACGGCCGGCAGTTCCGGCCTGATCGACCTCACCATGCCGCGCATCGAGAAGACCGGGTGCGGCAATGTCTAGAAGCCTTGGGTTCGGAAGTCCGCGATTTAGACGCCTGGGGTTTAGACGTCTGCGCGTGAGAGGTTTGGGGTTGGGGTCCAGGGGGTTCGCGTCCCAGGCGGCCGGTTCCCGGGGTTTTGCGCTGAAGGTTCTGCTGGCGGTGATCACCGGGCTCGTCGGTGCGGCGCTGCTGCACCTGATCATCGTGCTGGCGCTGCCCGATTTCAGCGAGCGCGACGCCTATACGCGGGTGCTGGCGGAAGGCGAGATCTATCGCTTCTACCGCTTAAGGGAAAAGCCGGATCGCGCCGGGCTTTCCAAGGACGATCCGTTCGTCGATGCGACGGTCTGTGCCTTCGATATCTCGGAGGGGCCGGTGAGGCTGACGGCCGCCAATGGCGGCGTGCCCTTCTGGTCGCTCGGCGTCTACGACCAGTCGTCCAACGAGGTGTTCAGCATCAATGACCGGACGTCGGCCGGCGGCGTGCTGGATGTGGTGATCGCGTCACCGATGCAGCTGACGGCATTGCGCAAGGCGCTGCCGCAGGCGGTTTCGCAGTCGATCCTGGTGGAAGCACGGGCGGAGGAGGGATATGTGGTCTTGAGAAGTCTCGTCCCGCAACCGAGCTTTGCGGGTATCGTGTCGCAATTCCTGAACCAGGCGACCTGCGCACCCTTCGAATGGCGCTCCCGAAGCCGGTTCTGATGTCCTATTTCGCGACTATTCGGCACGCACCGCGTGGTTTTCAGCCTTGCGGTCGCCAAAATCCTCGAAACGTTCGTATCGCACGCCGGTGAACAGCAGAAGCTGCCCGGCGTTCTCGCTTTCGCCGATCCGGATCTGCGGCCGGCGCTGATTGTCGCTGCGCCATCTGTTCAATACTACGATCTCTGCCATGCTCGTCTCCGTTTAAGGAATTCGAGACGGATGAAGACGGACCGATCTCACCCTGCCCTCTCCAAGGGCCTGACGCTTCCCGAGACAGAAGTCCGGGCATCCGCGCCTTTCTCGCCTGTGCGCCTTGTTCGAAAGCGCAACGACATTTCGACATAAACGGCCGGTTCCGCCTGAACCGGCCGTTATCGGGAAGGTCCCAGGGACGCGGGGCCATCCGGCATTTGAAACGCGGCAAATACGCGCCGGTTACCCCTGGATTCAGCCAGACCACCGTTAACAATATCTTACTGCTAATATAGCACTTGCTACCGGTGCATGTCTGTTGTCCGACCCCAAAACGCAGAAGCGCCGGTTTGGTTCACAGCCTTCGCAGGCGTCGGTCGGACCTGCAATTTTTGGCAGAAACAGCGACACTGCAAGAAATTACCGGCGTATCGAAACGAACCATTTTCACAGACCGTTAACCCTCCAAGAGTTAGCATCCGGTTAAACCAAGGCGACCCCATTCTGCAGATGTTCTCACAGCTGCGTGAGCGGACGGCGCGCCACCGGGAGTTTCCCAGGCAAGGTACGATGAGAACGCCAGGCGAGCTTTTCCGGCACACCTGATCGGCGTTCGGCACTCCGGATTTGTTTTGCGTTGATTGCGAGTTTGCCAGTGACGAATGAGTTTCGAGACCTTGAAAGGCCCCAGGCCATGCGTAAGAAGGATGTGGTGCTGATGGCCACGGTGACGAGCTTCGAAAGTCTTCCGTACCCTTCGCGGTCGGAGCTTCGACAGTTCGCCGAGCTCTTCGCCCCCCTGTTTTCCGCATCGTCGGAAGAGGCCCGCCGCGATGCGGTCGCAGCGCTCTCGCAATGCAAGACCGTGCCGCCGGCCGTCGCCTTCTTCATCGCCAGCCAGCCGATCGCGGTTGCAGCCCCGTTCCTCACCTCCTCGACCTGCCTTTCCGACGATGCGCTGATCGCGATTGCCCGCACGCAAGGGGAAGCGCATGCCCGCGCCATCGTCCGCCGCGAGGCGCTCTCGCCAACGGTGATCGACGCGCTGGTCGGGCTTCGCCACGACCGCACCAAGCGCAGCGATGCCCCCGAAAACCTCGAGGCGCTCCTGCCGCGCAGGCCGACGCCGGAAATGGTCGACGAGGCCGAGCGCAACACCCGCGACGAACTCCTGCGCAACCGCATCAAGGCGCTTGCCGGCCATGTCGACCGGCCCGCCGCAGACCGGCTGGGCTTGCGCAATCTATCGCCGATCCAGGAGGCGCTGCTCGTCCGCTTCGCCCGAAACCGCGAGACCGGGCTGTTTGCAACCGTGCTTGCCGACACGCTTTCCGCCAGCCACTGGCTTTCGGAGCGGATCATGCTCGACATTTCCGGCCAGCAGCTCGCGGCGACGCTGAAGGGCCTGGCGATGGAAACGGAGGATGCGCTGTTCATCCTGCAGCGGCTCTACGACCATCTGGGTGCGGAACAGGACGGCGTGACACGCGCCGCCGCGCTCTGGGATGCGCTCGACGAGGACGAATGCGGCAAACGCGTCGAGGCCTGGCGCCGCGCCGACAGCTACACCTATCCGGAACAGCAGCATCAGCCGATGTTCGCCGACAACCGTGCAGAAGACAGCCGCCAGCCGCGGGTAATCCGCACCACCGCCAGCGCCCGCAAGCCGCTCAACGGCCTTTACCGGGTGCGCTGACCGCTCAGGCCGGCTTCACCACCTCGAAGAGATCGGCGACGTCGTCGATCTCCAGTTCCAGCAGCCAGAGGTCCGGATCGAAGCGCATTTCGCGCGACAACATCTCGCGGATGGCTTCCGGCTCGGAGCGTTCCGCCCTCACCTCGAATTTGCGCCCGCCATCGTCCTCGTCGCCGAAGAAATTCTGCGGCGCCGGCGCATAAAGCGTTTCCAGCCCGTCGCGAAAACGCTGGCGGATGAAGATGGCGCCCGCCGCCTCCGCACCCTTTTTTTCGACGGCAGCAAAACCGCCGAGCGCGAAGACGCGGCGGATCATGGCGGAGACAATGATTTCGGATTTCAGGCGCATCGCCCGTCTTACGGCGCTTCGGGGCCGGGCGCAAACTTGCCTCGCCACAATTTTACCCGGATACAACTATTGCCATAATATTACCCGGGTGATATTAGCCGAACCTTCACCAAGGAAGGCAAGGACATGAACATCATCGACAGGAAAGCGGCGATCTCCGCCTACAAGGAACGCAAGGCTCCGGCCGGCATCTATGCCATCCGGCTTGTTCCCACCGGGCGGACATGGGTCGGCCGCGCGGGCGATCTCGACAAGATCCAGAACCGCGTCTGGTTCACGCTCCAGCACGGCAGCCATGTAAGCCGGAGCCTGCAGACAGTCTGGAACGCCAACCGGCCGGAGGATTTCGCGATCGAGCGGCTGGAGGAAATCGACGAGGAGCTGACCGGCTATCTGCGCGACCGGACGCTGAAGGACCGCCTCATCCACTGGGCTTTCGAACTCGGTGCCGAAACGGCCTGAGCCCGCCCATGGAAGTCACTGAGAAGAAACGGAAAATCGCGCTGCCGCGCCCTTTCCTTTCCCCGAATGCACCATATTTACACATCGGTGCCGCACGGCACTGTCATGAAAAGGAGTTTGGGGCTTGGCTACTTCCGCATTGATCAGCATTCTGATCACCTTCCTGGTGATCGTCCTGGTTCTCTATCTCGTCGCGCGCCTGCCGATCGACGGCCGGGCAAAACAGATCGCGCAGATCATCATCATCATCATCGGCATCATTTCGCTGCTGAAATATCTCGCCGTTTTCTAAAGGCGATTTCCGGCAACTCTAGCCCTCTCCCCGTTCCGACAGGGAGAGGGGACGTGCCATCCGCTCCCTTGAGAACTCGGCAAAAGAGGCGGCATATGTCCGGCATTCGGCAGCAAATGCCGCCGGTTCGCGCCCCCGGCTGGTGCCTGGCCTATGCTTAAGCAACGGTTCGGCATCATACCTCATAAGAAGGCTTCACGAAAAAGCCGAGAATTTCACCGTCACGCCGCGCTGCCGAAAGTAGGCCTGCATTAGCTTCCTGCCAGAACGGTTGTTCTGCACGAGCCTGGCCGGGTCGAATACGGCTTCTTTCAAACCCGTTCGGGCCATCCCCGCCTTGAGTACCGCGATATGCACGTCGATGTCGGCGTTGTTCGCTTGGAGCGATTCATAAATGTGGTTTGTTGCATCTGCTACGGTCGGTTCGCTCACTATTTCACTCCTGTTGTTGTTTGGCTGACGCTTGCCACATTTTTTCGGCTTGACCTTATTGTGGTGAAAAATGCCCTCGTCAATGTGCGACGATAGATTGGAACATCGCGTCCGCGTTCGAAGATGCGGCACAGAAGCACACCAGCGGCAACCAGCATCACGGCCCAGATGCTAGGGCAACAATTGCGCCACAAGCGGACGTGTCGTCTGCCTGCTTTCGAGTTGATAAGGCAAGGGCTATTTTCGGCTTCGCCTGGCTAGCCAAGAGTAAATAATTCCCCACACAACGCCGGGGATAAAGTTACTGCTAACGATTAGCAGCCTGCTGTAGTCCATAAACACTGCATCGTTGCCATAAGCCTGCAACACGAGAAGAGCTTGCAAAGCACTGATACAGCCACCGACGATTGTCGTGGAGGCTACCCCATGAAGGACGCCAAATCTCTCTAGCCCAAGCGTGGCGATGACAGGAAGTCCAAGGATCAACGGCACAACGAAGAGCGGAAGGAGCCACATCGTGGCACCGAAAATCACGTCGCCGTAATGGATGTATGAACGGGTGATCGTAACGGAGAGCCAAGCCGACCATAACGCAGCCCAAGCCAACAGGAACGCGAGAAATGTCACTCGGCTCGTTGGAAGTGCCTTGCCTTTCAAATCGGTCATGCGCGCCCCTTCTCGAAGCCAGCTTCCCTCTGGCAGGTCTCCGTAATTGTCGTCACGATCATGTCGTTGACTTCGCATCAATTCAAGGTCGGGGGAAAAACGTAGTGGCGGCCAAAAGCGGTCGCGGGTGGCCCTCGCCGCTGGAAACATCGAACATTCGGGAGATTGGGAGCGACGGCGCCTACAGCGCGCCGATCGACTTCAGCTTCTTCAGCACCAGCTCGTCGGGCTCCCCGGTTTCCGGCAGGCGGTAGTGGCGCTGGAAGCGGCGGATGGCGGCCTTGGTCTGGGCGCCGGCGACACCGTCCACCCCGACATCCGCATAGGCGATATTCGACAGGCCGCGCTGAATCTGCAGCACGAGGTCGCTCGGCTGGACGGGTGCGTTCGGCTTCTGGGAGACGGGCGTGGCCGCGGGCCGACCGGAACTCGAGGCGGCGTTCGGGATATTGGCGGGCGGCGTCATCGCCGGCTTGCGCTCGGAGGCGCGGATTGCGGCGGCCACGGGATCTTCGCCACGCGCATTGGCACCTTCGGTCGGGCGGACCGGAGAAACGGGCTTCGGCGGCAGGGCGGCGGATTGAACAGGCCTTGTCGGTGCGGCAGGGGTTGCCCTTGCCGTCTCGGCCGGCTTCGGCGTCGCGGGCAGCACCTCATGGGGCGTTGCCGGCTGGGCGGCCGCCTGCTGCGGCTGGGGGCGCGGGATCGGGGCGACGACGGAAGGGGCGGCCGGCACGGGCGCAGAGGGCACGGCCGTCTGCGCGGGCGCGGCCGTGGGTGCTGCGGCCGGAGGCGGAGCTACGACGCTCGGATCGGCGCGCTCGATGCGGAAGGTCGTGACATCGGCGGGTGCGGTGCGCCTTGCCGGGCGATAACCAGCGATCTGGTTCGGGTTCTTGGAATCGCGGGTAGCGAGGAACGGGGATGGATGGCCGCCCGGCTGGTACCAGAGCGCATTGGCGGCGACGAATGAGAAGACGATGCCGAAGGCAGCGCAGCCGAACAGGGCCTTCGGCCGGCGCGCGGCAGCCCGCGCTCCCGCCAGCAGCAGGTTCGACAGAATGCCCGGTTGCTTGACAGGTTTTTTCCTGTCAGGCGATTTTCGCTTCCGCGCGGTCATCGATAAAATCCTGTTCGTCCATCATGGCCGCATGCCGGGCTGCCCTCAGCCGCGGCGGGAATTCGACTTTTTCCTCCCGGGAGTCATCCCGTTTTGCTTCGACGCCCGAACCGTCTGCCGGCAGGGAGATCGTCACCACGGTCCCCTCGCCCGGACGGCTGGCGATCGTAAAACGACCGCCGTGCAGCGCCACCAGACCTTTTACCAGAGAAAGCCCGAGACCGGTACCTTCGTAGGTGCGGGTATAGGCGTTTTCCACCTGCATGAACGGCTGGCCGATATATTGCAGCTTTTCCGCCGCGATGCCGATGCCGGTGTCGCTGACCGAAATATTGACGTGATCGCCCTCGAGCACGGCGTCGATCGACACGACGCCGCCGGGACCGGTGAACTTGATCGCATTGCCGGCGAGATTGATGAGGATCTGCTGTACGGCGCGGCGGTCGGCGATCACTTCGCCGAGCCCGCGCGGCGCGCGGCTGGTGAGCGTCACGCTCTTTTCGCGGGCGGTCAGATCGAGCATGGCACGGCAGGTTTCCACGGCTTCCGCGATGGCGAAGGGTTCGGCGAGCAGTTCGTAACGGCCTGCCTCGATCTTCGACATGTCGAGCATGGTGTTGACGACGGAGAGGAGATGGCCGCCGGACTGGCGGATCAGCCCGACATATTCGCGCTGGCGGTCGTTTTCGAGCCTGCCGAAATATTCGCCGGCGAGAACGTCGGAAAAGCCGAGAATGGCGTTGAGCGGCGTGCGCAGCTCGTGGCTGACGGCGGCGAGGAACCTCGACTTCGCCTCATGGGCGGAACGGGCCTCGGCGATATGGGCGGCCGCTTCCGAACGGAGATGCTCCTCCTCCGACAAGTCGCGCGCCTGCGCCAGGACGTAGAGGAGATCCCCTTCGCCGTCGCGGATGGCGGTCATGTCGAGACGGACCGACAGAAACTGGCGGCCGGCCGCCGAGAACGGACGCTCGATGCGGATATCGGCAGCGGCGCTCGGCGCACCCTGGCGCAGCATGTCGAAAGCCTGGACGAGGCCGATCCGGTCGGACACGTGGACGCGCTCGGCAAGCGGCTCACCGGCCGCCTCACGCAGGCTTGGCGGAAACAGATGCTGATCGCGGCCGCCGGTCTTCACCAGCAGGCCGTGCGGATTAAGAATGAGCGACAGGCCCGGCATCGCATCGAAGGCAGCGTCTTCCGGCGGGGGCGCAGCAACGGAGGCAACGGCATGGCGCGGAAAGGCGAAGGAGGCGGCGACAGCCAGAAGGAAAAGCGACAGAACCAGCGCAACGCCGACCGGCAGGGCCAGCGCCGGCGGCAGGAGCAGCGCAAGCGCCGGCGGCACGCTGACGAATGCGGCAAGGCCACAGAACGCGAGCCGGCGGAACTGGGCAATTTCACCGGGACGCGCGGTGTCGCCCTCGCCGAGGCGCGTCAGCCAGCGGCTTGCGGTCTCGTCGACCAGCATGACCGCCTTTCCGGCAATGTTACTCAATACGCGCACGCAAAACCCTGCACAGACTCGTTTATCGAAGCCGACAATATGCCCCCGTGGCTTAAGGAAAGGATAAAAGCAGGGGGTGCCGGAGGTCCCGCAATGGGCCAAAATCCGGCTTTGGGACAGAAGGGCCAAGCCTTCTGAGCTTGTGGTTAACACGACGTAAGCGGCGGATTTGCTTCGATTTTTCCCAATGCGTTAACCTTTGTGGCAAACCGCCCCCCGACAAAGCCCGGGGTTTCGGGCGGAGCGCCGCAATTATGCTTAACATCGATCGCTAAAATTCGATTCAAGTTCGCGACAAAGACGCTGCAAATGCCGATATTTCGCATTTTAGGCAAATTTGCCGAAAAACCGAACGATCCCGTCAAAGCCATATTTGCTTCCCGGCGGTACAACCATGTTCAAGACCGGCACAGATCCGGCGGCTCGCTTCAAGACCCAGGAGCGGGAAAAACAGGTGGATAGAACGATGTGGTTTCTCATCAAGGGAAGTATGTGGTTCGCGGCGGTGCTGGTAGTGCTCTCCTACTTCAGCAGCAAGCCGGCGACCGAGACCGACGGGCTTTCGCCCCTGCAGGTCAGCAACGCATTTTCGGCTGCGACCGAAGCCTATCAATATGTGAGCGCCATCTGCACCGAAAAGCCTGAGGTCTGTGAAAAGGGTGCCGAGACCTTCTCGGCGCTCGGCACGAGGGCCAGGCAGGGCGCCCAGGTCGCCTTCGAGCTGCTCGACAAGCAGTTCGGCGACAAGGGCAAGGAGACCGCGGTGCTCGCTGATCCGGAACCGACCCCGTTCCCGGCCAGACAGGCCGAAACGGCAGCCGCTACCGGCGCCGATACGATCTTCACCGGCACCGTGCCGGTCCCGCAGAAACGGCCGACCCACTAATCCCGCGCACCAGTCGGCGCGCCAAATCGACCTGATACCGGACGTCTCATCCGAAACCGATTTTCAAAGCTTGCACCGGGCTCTCAATGCCACGGTTCCCGGTGCCTGATCTGCCTGCCCTGTCATTCAGCATTTGCTGACGCCGTGAGGATTACCCCTCACGGCGTTTTTTTTGCTTTTATCCGGGCCTGCAGTGCCTATATGGAGCGGATAGAAGAACCGGAGCGCTTATGGCCAGCCTCGAGCAGATCATCGAAGATTTCGAATACCTCGACGAGTGGGAAGACCGCTACCGTTACGTGATCGAACTCGGCAAGGCGCTGCCGGACCTTTCCGACGACAAGAAGACCGCAGACAACAAGGTGCAGGGCTGCGCGAGCCAGGTTTGGCTGGTCAGCCATCTCGGGGACGGCAGCGCCGATCCGGTGATGACCTTCGAGGGCGATTCGGACGCCCATATCGTGCGCGGCCTCGTCGCCATCGTGCTCGCCGTCTATTCCGGCAGGACCGCCTCCCAGATCGCCGCCACGGACGCTATCGAAATCTTCGACCGCATCGGCCTGGTCGAGCACCTGTCGTCCCAGCGCGCCAACGGGCTGCGTTCGATGGTCAAGCGCATCCGGGAAGAGGCAAGGATCAGGGCTGCGGCCTAGGGGACAGCCGTTCAGACCAGCGTCCCGGCCCGCCAGCCACCCTCTACGCAAGGGGAAACTCGCGGCAACGTCTCGCCCTCCTTAACCGCTTTACACCGGTGCGACATGGCTTCCTGTGCAAAAAGGGAGGATCATGGGGTGTGGCATAGCTGCGGAATTCGGTCGCCAATGCCACCATTGATGACGATGGCTTACGGCAACTTCGCGCCGGAAGCAGACGAGCCAGCGATTGGGAATGACGGGCCATTTTATTTGGTATTGCGATCAGCTTCCACTTGGTGCTCGGTAGCATCCAGCAATTTCGTTACAGCTTCGTGGATGAACGCGGAGCGACCTTTCTCTCCCACCAAGTTGTCGATCCTGTCCAGGTCATCCTGCTGAACCAATGTACCGTCATCGGCTTTGACGCATTCAAATAGGGTCATGTCCCGAAATTCCGCGATAGCTCGTTGCTGTAACTCCGGTGTCAGGAAAGCCGGGACCGCGTATGCACGCAAAGTAAGGCGGTCCAGTATCTTGGCAAAATCAGTCGATGCCGCCCGTTGGTGAGCCTTCAAGGCGTCGGCGAGGAGCATTCGCTTCTGGCGAGATTTCATCGCATGTTCGGCGATGTCGCCCAAAAGGTCGCACTGTTTGTCTTTCTGTACTTGGTCGGGTCCCGCTGGTGCGGAAGCGGCGCTAAGCAAGACGATCAATAAGGTAATTACTTTTGTGCGAATACTGAACCTCAATATGTTTATGCGGATTGGGCTGATCTCGCTATGCGTTTTCTTCGACGGAGCCACCATGGTTCTATTTGGCTTGCCACAGTGAACGATGGCCGAAAGGGGCCGACAGCCGCCTCGGCAGGAACGCGCCAACAGCGATCATTCGACCCCGTCACCCGGTTTGCCTCGAAACCTTTTTGTGGATTTTGTCGGGAGGCTTTTTCCAACCTCGTTGCGCTGCCATCGCCTCGGCACGCCTCCGGGCGTTGAAAGGATCGATGTAGCCCTCAATCTTGAACGCCCGGCCTTTCCACAGGAGGATGCCGACCTTTTGTTCGTCGTCCCAGTGAAACTCCATCGCGCGATTGTAGATCATTCACGGCACCGCGCTGCGAAGAAGATCGAGATTGCCTAGCAGACTGCTACAAATGATTAGATTTGGCAAGCGAAGTGGATGACCGCTTCTCCAATCGGGCATTTGCCACGCAACCACGACAAGTCTCCGTCACAGCACCGGCCGGTAATCCTCGGTCCCCCAGTGATGGTTCTGGCGGCGTTTTGCCGGAGCCGGCGGCGCATAATGGCGGGCGAGTGCGAGCAGCGCGGTGCGCAGCATGAGTTTGGCCGAGCGGGCCGGCCATTGGCGTTCGCGTTCCACCGTCTCAAGACCCTTCGCAAAGCAGCAGACATCCACCGCGACGCCGGAAAGTTCCGGCCCCATCGCCTCCACCGCCCTCGAAAAACGGTTGCGGGCCGATATCGCGCTGTCGGCAATGTCGGCCTGGCCGCCGGCGGTGCCCTTGGCGCGGGTGGCGAGCCGCGGCTCCCAGGAGGCGGTGACGCGAGGCTGGAGTTGGCCACGGGTGAAATCGGTGAGCAGCCGCTCGCCCGCTTCCAAGGCTTCGGCCGGCAAAAAGGGTTTTCCGTCGCGGTCCTTCATCCGTGCGATCACGCCGAGCGGTGATTCCGCAAGGTTCCGGCGCACGGGCTGGCGGGCGCCGTCGATCTCGACCGATGTCATGACGATCTCGCCATGCTGCTCGACGAACACCTCCTCGCCCGTCACCAGCGCACGGCGCAGGAAGCTGGACGCCGCCGCACTTGCGGCAATCCTTCCGTCGCTAAGCTGCGCCAGTCCGAGCGAACGGGCCTGCGCGATCACCGCCTCGGGATAGGCCCGTTCCTCCGCCCCGATGAGCCGGATCTCGCCCGCCTCACCCGCCGCGATCGTGCAGTCGCCGCGGGCGAGCTGGCGGATCAGCCGCAGGAGGTGCCGCCTGCGGGCCGGGTCCGCGGCCTTGTCCATCACGGGTTTCCGGATTGCCTCAGTCATGGGCCGCTACCTCCGACAGGCCGAAAACGGCGGTGACGATGCGCTCGACGGCCGCGACGAACTCGTCGAAGGCCAGATCGTCGCGGCGATCCTCGACCACGTGGCAGGCGTGGCCGACGGTGGTGCGGTCTCGGCCGAAAGCCTCGCCGATGTCGCTCATCGAAATTTGGAGCGCCACATGGCAGACATACATGGCGATCTGGCGCACATGGCAGGAAAGCCGGCGCCGGTCGCGGCGCAGCATCACCCTATCGCCGAAAAGCTGGACCAGTTCGCAGACCATCTGACGGACGATGCGGCAGGCGCTCTTCAGCGGCAGGCTGGCGGGAAGCTGCGGCGAACCGCCCGTATCCAGCAGCACAGGCGGGGAAAACGGCAAGGAGGAAGACGGGGCGGAGGGCTCGAAATATCTCTCGAAAGGCATGACAACTCCTCAATTAATAGGAATTAATTCATACACCCTAGAGCAAAAACGGGGCCGCTGGAAACCACTTCCGCGCTATTATTAGCTGAAATTGTTGATATTTTCCACAAGTTCTCGAAAGATAATGGGAATTTCTTCCTCTACCCATCCCCGCGATGCCCGTTTCGAAAAAGAAAAACCGGGCACTCGATCGGCCCGGTTCTTTATCCGCATCTCTGTTTCGATGCCAAAACCAGCCACCCGCCGCTGTCGCGATCGGTCCTCATCGGGCTGGTCTCAAATCCTCCCTGCCTTGTCGGCGTCGCCCCGGGATCAGACCTTGCCGCGCTTGCGGCGCTGGCCGAGACCCATTTCCTTGGCGAGCCTGGAGCGGGCTTCCGCATAAGCGGGCGCCACCATCGGATAGTCGGCCGGCAGGCCCCACTTCTCGCGATACTCTTCGGGTGTCATGTTGTAGTGAGTCATCAGATGCCGCTTCAGCGACTTGAACTTCTGCCCGTCCTCCAGGCAGATGAGATAGTCGTCCTCGATCGATTTCTTAATCGGAACCGGGGGCTTTGGCTTTTCGATGGCCACGACAACTGGTGCAGGCGAAGAGGTGTTGCTCAACGCCGAATGCACGTCCGCGATCAAGTTCGAAAGATCGCTGACCGGCACCACATGGTTGCTCACATAGGCGGCCACAATATCTGCGGTCAGCTCTACCAGCAGATCCGGGCTTTTGCCCAATGCGACGTCTGTCATTTCCTGTCTCCTGTTTAAGTGACTGGCTGGCCCCGCGACCTCCGCGACACCTGCCCGTTCGTAGAGTCTCCCGGAGAAAACCTATGCCGTCCCGCCGTCTTGCGACCGAAGCCTACCCCTAAGCTTCATGCGGAAAAGAAAACGGTTCACACCGGATATTGCGTTCGATTGAAACCTTCCCTTGCGTGTGAACGGCGTTATCGTTCCTCATCGAAGAACTTGTCGACTCACCAAAATGACGAGGGAACGCCTAATCTAGAACAACATCTGCACTCTACTTGCAATGAAGTACCACTGCTTCGCTTCTTCTCCAAGTGCGAATTTCGCCGATTACCAGCCTTTCTGCCTCCTATATCGCTCCTACATCAGCTTTACTGATGAATAGATGGGCATTTGCTCAACGGCAACAGGATTATAACTCGGTCCAGAAAGGATTATATTCGCTTATCGTAATCCTTCATTTCATCCCGGACGGACTCAGCGCAAAGTGGATAGCCAACCTTGTGTGCTGCCATAGCGAGTAGATGCGCCGAAATCGGCGCCGTTAGCACGAAGAAGAAGAAGCCTGCAAGCGCTCTTGCGAAAGTCGGCAGGTCGCCCGCATGGACGCCGACCGCAAGCAACAGGAGCCCGGAGCCGACCGTGCCGGCCTTGGAGGCGGCGTGCATGCGGGTATAGAGGTCCGGCAGACGATTGAGGCCGATCGCCGCCACCAGCGCGAACCCGGCGCCGCCAAGGATCAGAAGTGCGGTTATCGCGGCCAATAGAATGTCCATCATTTCTTCGCCTTCCGCCGGACGGCCGGCCCGGTGCCGGATGGGCGCCTTGCTGCGGATCTGCGCCGCGGTTCGGGCACCGACGCCGTGAACGTCTTCATCATGTCTTCTTTCGGCGCCTCTCTGTTCCCGCGCGACAGGATGAACCGCGCAAAAGCCACGGTCGCGAGGAAGCCGACAAGGCCGAGCGAGATGGCGATATCGATATAGAGCGTGAAGCCGGTGCGGATGGCGATCAGCGCGATGAAGCCGATGACGATGCCGGTCAGCATGTCGAGCGCCACGACCCGGTCGGCAAGCGTCGGCCCCTTGATCACCCGCCAGACGGTGAGCAGGAAGGAGAAACAGAGCACCACGAGCGCCAGCCAGACCGCATAGGAGATGATCATTTCAGCCGTCGTCATCGGAACGCCTCCATGATCTTGCGCTCGAAGCCATTGGCGATATCCCGCTTCGTGGCTTCGATGTCGGAACAATCGATCGCGTGGACGAACAGCGTCTTGCGGTCCTCGGAGACGTCGACCGACAGCGTGCCGGGCGTCAGCGTGATGAGGTTGGCAAGCAGGGTGATCTCGAAATCGCGGGTCACGGTCAGCGGAAAGGCGAAGATGCCGGGCTTCAGGTCCATGCGCGGGCTCATCACCAGCACCGCCACTTTCCAGGCCGACAGCGCCAGTTCCTTCAGGAACAGCGCGAGCAGCGACAGGATGCGGCCGAGCCGCCGCCAGTAACCGCGGGCACCCATCTCGTCGCGGACGATCCAGAGCACGAGCGTCGACAGCGCAAAACCGAAGATCAGGTTGTGCAGCGTGGCGCTACCGGTGACCGCGACCCAGACAACGGCAAAGACCAGGGACAGGATATAGGTGATCATCGCGCTGTCCCTCCCGGGAAGACCGACTGGATATAGGCCGCCGGCTCGCCGAGCCCCTCCGCCGCCCTCTGGGCCAGATCGAGCAGCGGTTCCGGCAGCAGGCCGAAAAGAACGACGAGCGCCGTCAGGCAGCCGAGCGGCAGGGCGATACGCCAGTCGACGGACGTGCCGGCCGGAGCGGCGGCCTCGGGAACAGGGTCGGGCTGCGGCCGCCAAAAGGCAAGCAGGAAGACGCGGGCGAGCGCCAGCGTGATCAGAAAGGCGGAAAGGAGGATCGCCGCGGCCAGCCACCAGGCGCCGATATCGAGCGAAGCTTTCAGGAGCGCCACCTTGGGCCACAGGCCGGAGAGCGGCGGCAGGCCGGAGGCGGCGAGGAACAGCAGGAAGCTGGCGCCGGAGAACCACGGCGCCTTCCGGTAAAGCCCGCCGAGGCCGGAGAGCGCCCAGGTGCCGCCGAGCCTACCCGCTTCGCCCGCCACCAGATAAAGCGCGGTCATGGTCACCACCGAATGCAGCGCATAGAGGATGGCGCCGCTGACGGCCGCCGGCGTGCCGATCGCGACGCCCGCCATCATGTTGCCGATGCCGGCGATGACCACGTAACCGACGAGCCGGCGGATATCGTTCTGCGCCAGGGCGCCGAGCGCGCCGACCAGCATGGTGAGCGCCGCCGAGATGGCGACGATCAGGCTCAACGCCTCGCGCTCGACGGGGAAGAGCATGACCGTGACGCGGATCAGCGAATAGATGCCGACCTTGGTGAGCAGCCCGCCGAACAGCGCCGACACGACCACGCGCGGCGTGTGATAGGAGGCCGGCAGCCAGAAATTCACCGGAAAGGCGGCGGCCTTCATCGCGAACGCCAGGATGAACAGCGCCGTCAGCGTCGTCAGCGGCGCGGTCTCGCGCAGGCCTGCCGCCTTGCGGGCGATATCGGCCATGTTGAGCGTGCCGAAGATCGCATAGAGGTAACCGACCGCGATCAGGAACAGCGTCGTGCCGATCAGGTTGAGGACCGCGTATTTCAGCGCGCCGTCGATCTGTTCCGGCTGCGAGCCGAGGATCAGGAGGCCGAAGGACGAGATCAGCAGCACCTCGAACCAGACATAGAGGTTGAAGATGTCGCCGGTCAGGAACGCGCCCGTGACGCCGGCCATCAGCAGCATCAGGAACGGGTAAAAGCCGTAGCGCCGGCCGCTCGCGTCGATATCGGCGAGCGCGAATATCCCGGCGGCAAGGGCTGCGATCGCCGCGGCGAGCGCCATGACCGCGCCGAAAAGGTCGGCGGTGAACGCGATCCCGAAGGGCGGCAGCCAGCGGCCCATCACCATGGTGACCGGACCATGGACCGAGACGCGCCAGAGCAGAGCGGCATCGAGGAGGACAAGCAGCGCCAACCCGGCAATCGCGATGCCGCCATGCAGGCGGACGGACTTGCGCACCATCATCAGCACGGCACCGAGGCCGATCATCAGCGCGACCGGGAGAACGACCAGCCAGTCGGGAAGCGCCGGGGCGGCGAGGATCAGGGCTGCGGAGAGATCGACGGACGGAGAGGCCATCAGTGGATGCCTCCCGGTGGGGTGTCGGCTTTCCCAAGTCGAGCCATTTGCCCCGACCCGCTCTTGGAGTCCTCCGCGAGCGCAGGGCGATGCCATATGGGATGCGAGGCGGTGCGTGGAGCCCCTCCCCCTTGTGGGGAGGGGTTGGGGAGGGGTCTTCGCTGTGAATAAAACCCCTCCCGCCTGCCGGCCACCCTCCCCACAAGGGGGAGGGTTAAGACTGCTGCACCCCCTGGCGTCCCATATCGCTCAACAGAAAGCGGAGAAATAGGAAGCGGGAAACCCGCCGCTGGCCGATCTCCCCCCTTGGGGGGGAGATGCCCGGCAGGGCAGAGGGGGGTGCCGCGGCATCCGAAGCCGGTGGCGGGAAAGAACATGACGACCTGCAACACCATCCCCTCAATACCCCATGGGCGGAAGTTGCTCGTTCCGCGGTTCGGCGAGCCGCATCTCGTCGGTATCGTCAGTGCCGAGCTCCTGGTAGGCGCGGTAGGTCAGCACCAGGAGGAAGGCGAAGAAGGAAAACGAGATGACGATCGCCGTCAGGATCAGCGCCTGCGGCAGAGGATTGGCGGCGCCTGGCGACAGCGTGTCCATGCCGGCCGGGATGATCGGCGGCACTTCGCGGGTGAGCCGGCCGGCGGTGAAGAGCAGCAGGTTGACCGCGTTGCCGAGCAGCACCACGCCGAGCAGGATGCGCACGGTGGATTTCGACAGGATGAGGTAGATGGCGCCCGCAAAGAACAGGCCGATGAGGATCGAAAACAGCGCTTCCATCAGTCCTTCCCCTCCACGTCGGAGCCCGGCTCTTGTTCGAGCGCAAGCGCGATCGAGGTGATCGCCCCGACCACGACCAGATAGACGCCGATATCGAAAGACATCACCGTCGAGAGCGGCAACTCGACGTCGAAGACGACGGGATAGACCCAGAGCCCGGTCATGAACGGCACGCCAAAGAAGATCGACAGCACCCCGGAAAGGGTGGCGAGCAGCAGGCCGAAGCCGGCGATCGCCATCGGGTGGAACCGGATCGCGCGGCGTACCGAAGGCACACCGAAGGCGATGCCGTAGATCGCCAGCGCCGAGGCCGCGATCAACCCGCCGATGAACCCGCCGCCGGGTTCGTTGTGGCCGCGCAGCAGGACAAAGACGGAGAACAGCAGCATCAACGCGGTCAGAGAGGGGGCGACGGTGCGCAGGATGAGAGTGTTCATGGATGAGCACCTCGTGCATTGGTTGCCACCACTTCTTGGAGGTTGAACAAGGTCCGTTCCCTCCGCAGGTAGAACTCTGCCAGCCCCCCTCTGCCCTGCCGGGCATCTCCCCCACGGGTGGGGAGATCGGCTGGGCGCGCTGGCCTGCCTCTACGCAACCTCCCCCCAAAAGAGAAGCCCCGATCGCAACGCTCGATGGAGGCCGAGGCCTCACTGCGATCCGATCTCCCCCTTGTGGGGGAGATGCCCGGCAGGGCAGAGGGGGGTGCGCCACGATAACGAGCCTCATCGCCCCTCCTCCGATCCGGCGCGTCTGCCCGCCCTCACCCGGATCAGCGCCAGGACCGCGAGCGCGGTCACCATCACCACCGCGATCTCGCCCAGCGTATCCGTGCCGCGGAAGTCGACGATGATGACGTTGACGACGTTGGCGCCGTGGGCGACCGTCTTGGAATAGGTGTTGAAGAAATCGGTGAGCACGGTGTCGAACGGTGCCTGCGTCGATTTCAAAAGCAACAGCGTGAAGCCGAGGCCGCAGGCGACCGCGACCATCCCGTCGAAGAGCGACTGTCCCAGAGGCCGGTGATCCCGGGGCGAGAGCCGCAGCCGCGTCATCACCAGCGCCAGGATGACGACCGACAGGGTCTCGACCATGAACTGGGTGAACGACAGGTCCGGCGCGCCGAACAGAAGGAAGATGACGGCGACGGCAAAACCCTGGATGCCGAGCGAGACGATCGCCGTCAGCCGGTCATTTGCGCGCAGCACGGCGAAAAGGCCGATCACCGCGATTGCGAAGAAAGCCGCTTCCTGGACCAGCAGCTCTTCCGGCCAGGCGGGCATTGCCGGCAGCTCCCCGAACACGAAAGGCGGGACGAGCAGTGTCACGGCCAGCAGGATGAAGGTCGCGGTGACGTAGATCTCCAGCCGGCCGGGCTGAATGAGACGGGTGACAGCAGCCGAAAACCGCACCAAGCCGGAGACAATGTGATCGAAACCGCGGTCCGGGCCGGGACCGAGGCTTTCCACCGCCCGCACCATGAAGGCCCGCAGGTCCGTCAGCCGCCAGAAGGCGAGCGCGCCGAGCAACACGGTGACCACCGACAGAAGCAGCGGCACACCGAGATGCGGCACGGTCGAGATGTCGACGACGATCTTCTGGTCGGTGATCGCGCTTGCCATCGGCGAGGAGATGTAACGATGCGCCGCGCCGGAAAAGAGTGCGGCAGCCAAGCCGAGCACCGAGAGAACAACCGGGCCCAGCCAGAGCGTCACCGGGCCTTCGTGGGCATATTTCGGCGTCTCGACATGGGGACCGAGGAAGGGTTTCAGCGCCACGGCAAAGGCGATCGCGAACATCAGCGCATTGCCGATTACGGCAAGGCCGGTGAAAAACACCGCTCGCGGATTGCCGGCGGCGAGTGCCGCATAGATCTCCTCCTTGGCGAGGAAGCCGAAGAACAGCGGCAGGCCGCCCATCGACAGCGCCGCCAGCAGCGCCGCGCCGAAGGTGACCGGCATGGCGGCGCGCAGGCCGCCGAGCTTCGTGACGTCGCGGGTACCGGCCTCATGATCCACCGTGCCGGCAACCATGAACAGCGCGCCCTTGAACAGCGAATGGGCGACGAGATAAATCACCGCCGCCTCGACCGCATGGGCCGAGCCGAAGCCGGTCAGCATGACCAGGAGACCGAGCGAGGCCATGGTCGTATAGGCGAGCATCAGCTTCAGGTCCGTCTGGCGGACGGCGAGAAAGCTGCCGGCGATCAGCGTGATACCCCCGAAGAAGGGCAGCAGGATCACCCAGGCGGGCGTATCCCCCATAACCGGGTTCAGCCGCATCAGCAGATAGACGCCGGCCTTCACCATGGTTGCCGAATGCAGGTAGGCCGAGACCGGTGTCGGGGCTTCCATCGCGTTCGGCAGCCAGAAATGGAACGGAAACTGCGCCGACTTGGTGAAGGCGCCGGCAAGCACCAGAAGAAGGGTGGCGAGATAGAATGGGCTCTGGCGCAGCCCGTCGCCCAGGTGCACGAGCAGCGAAAGCTGGGTGACGCCGGTGATGTTCCAGAGGAAGACCAGGCCGGCGAGCAGGCAGAGCCCGCCGCCGCCGGTGACCACCAGCGCCTGAAGTGCTGCACGCCGCGCCGCCTCCCGCTCGTGATCGAAGCCGATCAGCAGGAAGGAGGTGATCGAGGTCAGCTCCCAATAGACGAACAGCATCAGAAAGCTGTCGGAGACGACGAGGCCGAGCATGGCGCCCATGAAGGCGATGATGAAGGCCATGAAGCGCCCCTGCCCCTCATGACCCTTCATGTAGCCGCCGGAATAAAGGACGATCAGGGTGCCTATCCCGGTGATGAGAAGCGCGAAGGTGAGCGACAGGCCGTCGAGGAACCAGGAGAAGGAGAGGTTGAAGCTCGGCGCCCAGGCATAACCGCCGGTCACCACTTCGCCAGCGGCGATTTCGGGCAGGAAGGTGCAGAAATGCGCAAACGCGAGCGCCGGTGCCAGCGCCAGGACGAAGGCGGCCCGGTCGCCCAAAAGGCGGGTGAGGAAGGGGGCCAGAACGGAAGCTACGAAGGGAAGGAAGAGTGCGAAGAACGTCAACGCCGGCGCATTGGCAGCCATGTCATCTCCACGCTTCAGAAGCCCCACACCGCCCGACCGTTCGGAGGCAGGTGATTTTCTATGGGAAACGTCGCACCGCCTCAAGCAGAACCGGACGAAACACACAGAAACGCGACTTTTCGGGAATTTGATGGCAGGGGCGACGGACGCGTGGGGGCAGCTTAGTGCCAGAAGCAGACCCACCGCCCTATATTCAAAAGGGACAGGTTGTCGCCGACGTTGCAGCATGTCCACACGCTCTGAGAGTTTCGCGCCACAATGTTGGCGCGAGTAGACCGCTTGATCCGGTTCTGTATTATCCCTGTCTTCTGAAGATGATGGGGTGGTTCATGAAATTTTTGATTGCGGCATTCGCCGGCTTGTTGCTGTTGACGGGCTGTCAGACATCGGTGCCGGAAAGCGTCGCATCGTCACAGACACCGCCGACGGATGCCGTGAAGCGGGAGGTGCTGAAAACTGCCCGTCGCATGGGTTTCCGCGACCGGGACATCTACGGCGCGCAGATTTCAAGCGTCGTCCTGCTCAATCCGGGGAAGAGTATCTACGCCTTCTGCGTTTCCGGCTTTGGACGGCAATATAATTATCCCGCCCGTTACGGCGTATCCATGCGCGACGGAAAGATTCTCGGCTACACCCTCGATGATGTCCGTTGCCAGGACAGCCGCCTCAAATACTACCCGTTTCCAGAACTCGACAATCTGGGGCACTAAAGCGTGTCGCTGTTTTTGCGATTCATGGTTCTCAAATCAGTCCATCCGTGATTCCCTTTGATGTGAAGGGAGATCGCCATGGGCAAGTCACATCCGATTGCGTTGCGTGAGCGTGTCGTAGCGTTAGTGGAAGAAGGCCATGGGCATCGGGAGGCCGCCCGGCATTTTCGGGTGTCGCCGCGTTTCGTGAACGATCTGGTGATCCTGAAGCGCGAGACAGGTTCGCTTTCGCCGCGCCGGCAGGGGCACCTTGGCGGCGGTAAGCTTTCGGCACAGCACGCGTGGGTTGGAGAGCGGCTGGCACAGAATGGCGAACTGACGCTGGACGAGCTTTGCGTGGAACTTTGCGGACGTGGCGTCATCGTCCATCGCTCCAGTGTCGGACGGCTTCTGCATCGGCTTGGGTTGAGCCATAAAAAAAAGCCTGCAGGCCGCCGAGCAGTTGCGCCCGGAGATCGCGCGGGCGCGTGAACTGTGGACCGCACGGCGCAAGCCTTTCTTCAACAAAGGATTGGCCCGGCTGGTTTTTATCGACGAGACATCGACGAACACAAAGCTGACGAAGCGGTCGGGATGGTCTGCGCGAGGGCAGCGCTATCGAACGCATTCACCCTTCGGTTCGTGGAAATCCCAAACCTTCATCGCCGGGCTGCGATCCCATGGCATGGTTGCCCCCTGGATCGTTGACAGGCCGATGAACGCCCGCATCTTCGAGGCGTGGATAGAGACCCAACTCGCGCCGAACCTGTCGCCTGGAGACGTCGTCATTCTCGACAATGTCGCCTTTCATAAGAGCGAACGGGCCGAAGAACTGGTCAGGGCAAAGGGAGCCTGGCTGCTGTTTCTGCCGCCCTATAGTCCCGACCTCAATCCCATAGAGATGGCCTTCTCAAAACTCAAGACGCTGCTGCGAAAGCGGGCTGCCCGCAGCTTCGATGCCATCACGCAAGCCCTCGGCGAAATCTGCAATCTCTTCTCCGTCACAGAATGCAGAAACTACTTCAAAGCCGCAGGATACGAGGCAGATTAAACGCGACACGCTTTAGTCGCCAGCCGGAATCCCGCGCCTAGCTCGGCGGCCTTGCTGCGCTGACTGCTTTGCGCGATTTGCGGACAAACGTTTTCCGATTTGTTCAATCCCGCTCGATAGGCTCGGAAGTCCGCTTCGACTGGAAGCGGCCATGCCGGCATCCGCTCTCCAATCGCGGACTTTTCCTTCGCGGCCTCAATGCCTATCTATGGGGAAACGAAAGGAACCTTGCGATGTCCGATGTCATCACCCCGAAAGTCCAGAAGACCGATGCGGAATGGCGCGAGCTGTTGACGCCCGAACAGTACCGCATCCTGCGCCAGGCCGGCACCGAACGCGCCTTTACCGGGCCCTTCTGGAACAGTCATGAAAAGGGTCTCTACAGCTGCGCCGCCTGCCACGAGCCGCTGTTCGTCTCCGACACCAAGTTCGATTCCGGCTGCGGCTGGCCGAGCTATTTCGAAGCGGTGAATCCGGAGGCGATCACCGAAATCCGCGACGTTTCGCACGGCATGGTGCGCACCGAAGTCCGCTGCAGCAATTGCGGCGGCCATCTCGGCCACGTTTTTCCGGACGGCCCACCGCCGACCGGGCTGCGCTACTGCATCAACGGCCACGCGATGGACTTCGAGGCAATGAAGTAAAGCAAAACACCCGAAGCGCCGGTGATCCGCCGGCGCTTATTTCCAATTCTCAATAATCGTCGCTGATCTCGAGCCAGTAGCCGTCCGGATCCTGCAGGTAGATCGACCGCACGCCGTCACGGCGGATATGGATCTTGCCCTCGTTTCTCGCCAGATCGCTGTATCTGGTGCCGGTGCCGGCGATATGGGCGACCGTGCCGTCGAGGTCGGTCACGGCGATGCAGAGATGGGTCGACATGGTGACGTAGGTATCGCCGAAATCGCCTTCGATCAGGTGGATGGACTGGCCGTCGCCGATGCCGAACCAGCGGATGTTCGGCTTGCGGGCCTTGCACTCGATTTCCGGCAGGCGCAGGACCCGGTGGTAGAAGTCGGCGCTGCGGGTAAGATCGCGAACCATGATGGACAGGTGGTTTATGCGAAGCGACGCGGCCATGGTCTCCCTCCAACAGCACTCGCGGAACCGCCTGAGGTCAGGCCAGGTCCTTGTCGTAGACGATGATCCCCGGCAGCAGCACCCAGGAATGCCTGCGGCATTCATAAACCGAATGCGGGGCGGCGGGAAGCCGGGAGGGCTCCGTGCGCTAGACCGGCAGTTCCACCGTGAACGCGAAGCGGGCCTTTTCGCCTGGCTGAAGAACCACGCCGTAGGGGCGCCTGGCGATATCGTCCGAGCCGCCGAGTTCTGCCGCGGTGCCGTGCCAGGGCTCGATGCAGATGAAGGGAGCGCCGGGTTTCTGCCAGAGCGCCAGGTTCGGCAGGTTCTCGAAGGAGAATTTGAGGGCGGGGCCGCCCTCGGCGGCATAGGTCAGCCCCTCGCCCGCGCCCTCCGGAAAGATCATCGCATCCGCCTCGAACATCGCATGGTCGAGCGTCAGGCTGCCGGCCTCGAAGGGCGACGGCAGCTTTTCCGGCTTGACCAGCCCGCTTTCCAGCCGCGTCAAAGCCGGTTCGGCGCCGTTGTCGAGGGTAATGGTGTGGGCTCCCACCGCACCCGGGATCGGCCAGACGAAGGCCGGGTGGAAACCGAGGCCGAAGGGCATCGCCCGGGCGTCGCGGTTTTCGACTTCGGCCGCGACCGTCAGCGTCCGGCCATCCAGCGCATGTTCGACCGCCAGCAGGAAGTCGAACGGATAGACGGCGCGTGTCGCGTCGGATGCGGCGAGTTCGTAGCGGCATATGGTCCCGCTCGACGAGGCGAGCGTAAACTCGCTGCGGCGGGCGAAACCGTGCTGGCCCATCTCGTAAGACTTGCCATCGACGCTGATCCGGTTTTCCGGCGCCTTGCCGACCATTGGAAACAGAACCGGCGAGCGGCCGTTCCAGAAGGCGGCATCGCCATTCCAGAGAAACGAGCGGCCGTCAGCCGCTGTCAGCGCCTGCATCTCGGAGCCGAGCGAGGAGATGTCGACGGTCAGGTACTGGTTGGAGATGCGGGTGACGTCTGACATGGCGGCTCCTTCTGGTTCCGGTTCGGAATCATGGCCCATCTTTGCGCGCCAGACGTTTCCGTTCAATGACGCGCGAAACCTTTTCGAGCCTCAGGCCCTCATAGCAAGAACGGGAAGACGCTCCTGTTCGGCCTTTTCCGCCATGCGGATTTCATAGGCCTTGCCCCAGTCCGCCATCACCGTCACGGCGTGGTTGAGGCTGCGGCCGAACTCGGTGGCGGAATATTCGACCCGCTGCACCTTGCCCGGAAATACCTCGCGGCGGATGAGATCGTCGGCCTCCATCTCGCGAAGCTGCTAGGCGAGCATCTTCTCGCTGATCCCTAAGAGGATGCGCTTCAACTCGCCGAAGCGGCGGGGCTCGACGTTGATCTCCCAGAGGATATCGGTCTTCCATTTTCCCCCGATCACATTGAGGGCGCTCGCAAAACCGCAATCGTCGTCCGGCAGGCGTTTCATTCCCGTTCTCCCCTAACCGCAGAGTAACCGCTTACCCGAAGGTGCGTAATTTACCCGCGCCGATCCGCAGCGGTATCAAATGGCATCTCACATATCGGAGTTCAACTCGATGACCACAACAGGATTTTTCGGCGCGGGCCGGATGGCAGCAGCCCTCGTTCGCACCCTGGCGAAAAACGGCCATGACGACGACGATTTCGCGATGCTGGCGCGGCCCATGGTGAGGTCATGACCGGCGTTGAAGTTCCCGTCACCCGCACCGCCGCCTGTTCCTGCGGCAACTTCCGGCTCACCCTCGCGGGCGCGCCGGAGCGGGTCTATGCCTGTGCCTGCCTCGAATGCCAGAAGGCGACAGGATCGGCGTTTTCCTATCGGGCCCGTTATCGCAAGCAGGCGATCGTCGCCGACGGAGGCGAGCGGCGCCAGTTCCGGCGGATCACCGACGAGGGCCGGTGGATGGACCAGGTCTTCTGCCCGAATTGCGGCACGCTCGTCTATATGGAGGCGGAGGTGCTGGAGAATGGGATCGTCGTCTCGGTCGGCTGTTTCGGCGAGCCGGATTTCGCGCCGCCGGCGGCAATCTTCTGGTCGCGTCGGCGCCATGGCTGGTACGAACCGGACGCGGACATCCGGCTCGTCGAATAGGGCTCAGTCTTTCGCGACCTCGCCTGCATATTGATCGTCCGTCACCGCGCCCAGCCATTCCGCCGTGCTGCCGTTCAGCGCTTCCTGGATGGCGATATGGGTCATGGCGGTGGTCGGGGATGCGCCGTGCCAATGTTTTTCGCCGGGCGGGAACCAGATCACGTCGCCGGGCCGGATGGCCCGGACCGGCTCGCCCCAGACCTGGGCGAGACCCGCGCCGGCCGTGACGAGCAGCGTCTGGCCGAGCGGGTGGGTGTGCCAGTCGGTGCGCGCACCCGGCTCGAAGGTGACCGAAAGGGCGCGGACCCGGGCCGGCTCCGGCGCCTCGACGATCGGATCGAGCCGGACGGTGCCGGTGAAATATTGTGGCGGTGCCTTCGAAGGCTGCGATCCGCTGCGCTTGATGTCCATGGTTCGATCCTCGCTGAACGACTGGTGACGCTTCATATAGGTCAGGACGGCATATAGGTCACAACGGCCGCGGCGCGACGTCCAAAAATTCTTGACTTCGATTTTCGCACGTTTATGCCTTTCAGTCGAAGAGCGTCGGCCTTTGAGGTTCAGTTTGCCTAAGTAATCCCCGGTCTCGACAGGTTCACCCTCCCATGTGTGGAAGAGCGATGACGCTTGCCCGCGTGGGAACACTGTTCATCGGGGTGGCGGCTTGAGACCGGTTTGGCATTGATCGTGCCAGTGCGGCCTCCGCTGCCCTGCCTCCGACGCTCCCTTCCCACAGTCCGGACCTTCGCCACACCGTGTGCGCCCCAAGAGGGCTTCTTGAGTGCCGTTTCCCGCATGAACTTCCTGACCGGAAGATCAAAACGGCATGTGCAATATCCTCCATCTCGAATGGACAGCGACACCCAAAACTCCACCCCGGCCGATCCTTGGCTGCAGCGGCTGCGGCGGTCCTCAACCGTTCCGTTCCAGCGGCCGCATCCGCCTCAACGCCAACGGCAAGCGGCTCGATGCCTGGCTCATCTACAGATGCATCGCCTGCGACGGCACCTGGAACCGGCCGATCTTCGAGCGGCAGACCATCCGGGCGATCGATCCTGCCATGCTCGACGCGATGCAGGCGAGCATGCCGGACTTCGTGGCCCGCATCGAATTCGACGCGCTGGCGCTGAGGGCCAAGGCCGGACGCATCGAGGAAAGCGACGACATCGACATGCGCAAGGCGGTGCTGCGCCACGATGCGGATTGGCGGCGGATCGCGATCACACTCGCCCTGCCCTACCCGACCGGCCTGCGGCTCGACCGGCTGCTGGCGGCGGAACTGCCGCTGTCGCGCAGCCGGCTGCGGGTGCTGTTCGACAGGCAAGAGATCCGGGTCGAGCCGGAGCGGAAGGATGTGCTGAAACGCGGCATCCGCGACGGCACCCTGATCACGCTCGACCTGCGCGACGAGGCCGAGCGACTAGTGGTCGGAAAGGCGGCGATCGGGAGAGCGGCGATGGGCGGCTGATCAGCGATAACCGGTGGCGTCGGCCGGCTTGCCGGGCTCCTGAACCTCTTGCATGTAGCGCCAGCAATCCGGCCGCGAGCCGTCGACATCATCGAATTCATAGACCTTGGCAAGGCCGCCGCTCGACAGCGACTGGCCGTTCCAGCGCGCCCGGTCCGGATCGGCGGCAAGCGCTGCCACCGCCCGGCCGATGAAGCGCGGGGTTTCGGAAATGCAGAAATGCGGCTGGGCGACGAGCGCATCCCGCCAGTTCTCCTCGGTCACCCGATAGATATCCAGCATCATTTCGGAGCGCAGCCAGCCCGGCGTGATCGAGACCGAGGTGCTGCTGAGCTTTTCGAGATCCTTGCCATGCGCCCAGGCCATGCGCGTTGCCGCGGTTTTAGCGAGGTCGTAGAAGGGCGAGAGGCGGTAGTGTTCGGCATTGTATTCGGCGGTGCCGTCGGTGACCTCGACCAGCAGGCCGCCCGGCTTTTCGATCATCAGCTTCAGCGCGTGATGGGCGGTGATCAGATGGGTGTCGATCGCCAGCCGCAGCATGCGCAGGCCCTTTTCCAGATTGTGCTCCCAGACCGGCTTGTCCCATTCGAACAGATGTTCGCCGCCCCAGATGTCGTTGACGAGGATATCGAGCCTCCCCTGCTCCTTGCGGATGCGCTCGACGAGCGCTGCAACATCCTCCGGGACGAGATGATCGAGGGGGACCGCAATCCCCGTGCCGCCGGCTTGCGTCACCAGGTCGGCAGTGTCCTCGATCGTCTCCGGTCGCAGGTATTCCGACTGTTTTTCCCGAGTCGTTCGGCCGGTGACATAAACCGTGGCGCCGGCTGCCCCGAGCTCGACGGCGATACCCCGCCCGGCGCCCCGCGTGGCGCCTGCCACCAGCGCGATTTTTCCCTCCAGCGGCTTTTTGTACACGTGCGACATGACGGCTCCTTCCCTTCCGGTTCCGTATGGTTAGAACTGGCTTTCCAAATCGAGGCAATATATAAACGTTTATTCGTTTATAATTCGAGAGGCAAGATGGCGCGACCAAAAACCATGCCGGACAGGGACGTACTGGCGGCGGCGCTGAAGGTGATGCACGCAAAAGGCCCGGAGGCGCTGACCTTCGCCTCGCTCGCGACGGCCTGCGGCCTTTCCGGCTCGACGCTGGTGCAGCGCTTCAAGAACAAGGAAGAACTTGCCCGCGCCGCGCTGCTGTTTGCCTGGGACGATCTGGATGCCAAGACGGAAGCGGCGATCACCGCCGCGCCGAAGACGCCTCAAGGTGCCGTGGACATTCTCGTTACGCTTTCCGGAGACTATGGCGGCATCGAGGCTTACGCCGAAGGCCTGCTGATGCTGCGCGAGGATTTTCGCGATCCTCGCCTGCGCGCCCGGGGCTTTGCCTGGGGCGAGGTTCTGTCCGCCGCGATCACCGCCTGTTTTGCGGCGACGCCGGGCACGCCTGACAATATCGGCATGCTGATGGCCTCGCAGTGGCAGGGCTGCCTTCTCTGGTGGGGATTCAATCCCGCGGGGCCGATCGATGCGCATGTGCGCAGGAGCCTGGAAGAGTTCGTGGCAGCGGTACTGCCCGGACGATAGGAAAGGCCCGGACTACCTGGCCTTTCGTAACCGTCCGGTTCAGGCTCCCCGTTCAGGTGATCTTGCCGCTGCACCGCGGCCGAAGGGCAGCGACCAGCCTGCGGCAGGCGATCAACAGAATTTCCGTCTTCAGCGACACGATCGCGACACCGGCAAGCACGATCGCGGTGGCGATGATCTCTCTCAGGCTGACAGGTTCACCCAGCAGGACAAAACCGAGGACGATCGCCCAGGGCGGCAGGAAATAGCCGTTCATCGAACCGATGGTCGGACCTGCCTTCTTGAGGATGTTCATGTAGAGAACGATCGGCAGGGCCGTTCCGAACACGCCGAGGACGACAAGCAGCGGCAGGTTGTCGAGTGCCGGAGAGAAGGCCGAAAGACCGCCGAGATAGATCATCACCGCGAAGGTCGGCAGGCCGGAAAACAGCTGCTGTCCCAGCGCCAGCCGGACCGGCTGAGCACCTGGAATACCGCGCACATAAAGATTGCCGAGCGCATAGCTGACCGCGACGATGGCCACGGCGCCGACGCCGCGAAGGCTGACATTGTCGGCACCGAGCGCTGCCGGGCCGATCAGCAGGACCATGCCGCCGAAGCCGGTCGCAAGCCCGAGCGCCACTTTCGGCGTCAGCCGTTCGCTGGCAAACAGCGCCTGCGCCAGAACCGCGACGACGAGCGGCGTGGAGGCCTGGATCATCGATGTCAGGCCCGCCGAGATTTCCGTCAGCGCGTAGGCCGTCAGGCTGTTCGGCACGACGCCCTGCAGGAAACCGAGGACGATCCAGTCGCGCATTTCCCGTCCGCGCGGGAGAATGTTGTGGCCGGAGACGACCATCCATATGGCGATCAGGCTGCCGCCCATCAGCCCTCTCACCGCCGTCAGGGCGAGCGGAGAGAGCGCGGTGCCCGCCAGCTTCAGCAGAATGAAGGCGCCTCCCCACAGGAAGGAACAGGCAAGCATCAGCACGATCAGCGGAATTTCAAAAGGCTTCCTTGCGGCGATCGAAGGCATGGTCGTTTCCTCACCTATTTATCTTCATGTGAAGATATTTGCGCCCGATTTATCTTCATGTCAAGATAGTTTTATCGAGACGGAGAATCGGAATGGCGCGAGAGCAAAAAACGCAGGATCACATCGACCGGGCGCGGGCCCAGTGGGCCAAACAATTGCCGGATCTCGACACGGGGCCGATGGAGATTCTCGGCCGCATCTACCGCCTGTCGCGGCTGGTCACGCCGTCGATCGAGGCGACATTCGCATCGTTCCAGCTGGACCGCGGGGAGTTCGATGTCGTGGGCACGCTGCTGCGCTCCGGGCCGCCCCATCGGCTGACGCCGACGGAACTCTACCGATCGCTGATGATCGCCTCCGGCAGTCTCACCCACCGGCTCGGCCGGCTGGAAAAAGCCGGACTGATCAAGCGCGTCCCGTCCGACAGAGACGGTCGAAGCCTTGCGGTGCAGCTGACGGACGAAGGCATCGGCAGAGCGGAGGCCGCATTCCGGCGGGACATGGCAAGCGAGGCGGAGGCGATCGCGGATTTCGATCCGGAGAAGAAGGCACAGCTTGCCGACCTGCTGCGGGAACTGAATCTCGCTGTCGAGGCCCATCTTTCACGACAGGGACCACCGGAGCCGACGGAGGATTGACGGAAGGCGGGCTCACACGGAAGCGAGCTTTCGACGTGCCGGCAAGGTCATGGCGGCAACTCCTGCGACGACGCAGATCAGGCCTATCCAAGCGCTCGCATGCAGGCTTTCGCCGAGAAAGACGACGCCGATCGCCACCCCGACGGGCACCCGCAGATAGGCCTGCGACGTCGCGCCGACCGAACCGAGCGTCTGCATCAGCCGGAAATAGATGACGAAGGCGAGCGCCGTGGAGAAGACTGAGAGCGCGACCAGCGCGAGGATCGATTCCAGGGAGGGCGCAAGCGTCCAGGGCTTGTCGAGGATCAGGCTTGCCGGGACCAGCAGCGCGGCGCCGCAGACGAGCGAGCCCGCCGCCGGCATGATCGGATCGAGACCCTTGAAGTTCCTGCCGAAGATTGCCGCACCGGCATAACACACCGTCGCCAGCACGATCGCCAACTGAGGTACAAGTCCCTCCCCCAGGCCCGAGAGCGCCTGCACGCCGATGACAAGGCAGATGCCGACAAGCCCCGCGCCGACGCCGAACAGTTTTCGACCCGTCACCGGCTCATGGCGGGTGACCAGCGCCGTGATCAGGAAGGCGAAGATCGGCGTGGTGGAATTGAGGATGGCAGCAAGCCCGGCCTCGGTCGATTGTTCCGCCCAGGCAATCAGCGTGAAGGGAACGGCGCTGTTCAGGCAGGCCTGGAACAGGAAGCGCGCCCAGATGGCCCCGCCGCGCGGCAGTTTCAGGCCGCGCCAGCGGATGACGGCGAGCAGCACCGCCCCGGCGATCAGGGTTCTCAGCGCAATCAGGGTCACCGGCGGGATGGTTTCGACGCCGATCTTGATGAACGTATAGGAGGCGCCCCAGAGCGTGGAGAGCGCCAATAGCAGCGCCAGTTCTTTGGTCATATTCGGTGTGTTCGGCATGATCTCGCCTGGCCTGTTCGCATTTCGATGCGGGTGTTCTAGGTCAGGACGCAGGGCGGATGCTTCGGTGCGGATCGAAGTGTTCTCAAGCTGCGCTGCTCGAACGGCAGCGGCTGAGCGCACTTGCGGGCGGGCACCGCCTGTTGCAATGATGCGGACTCATTCAAGGAACACGATATGCCCTCGACCGAGCTGTTTCTCGCCTTTCTCGCCACCACTGCGGTGTTCGCCTATATACCCGGGCCGGCCATGCTTTATGCCGCTGCCCAGACGCTGGCGCGCGGACGGTGGTCGGGGCTGATGGCCTCGCTCGGCATCCATATCGGCGGTTATGCGCATGTGTTTGCCGCAGCCGCCGGGCTTTCGGTGCTGTTCCATGCGGTGCCGATGCTCTATCTGGCGGTGAAGCTGGCGGGCGCGGCCTATCTCGTTTGGCTCGGCATCTCGCTGTTCCGCGCCAAGGCGGCGGGCGATGTCGAACTTCCGGAGATCGCCCAGAAATCCGGTCGGCGGGCGTTTTTCGAAAGCATCACGGTGGAAGTGCTGAACCCGAAGACGGCAATCTTCTTCCTCGCCTTCCTGCCGCAGTTCATCGACGCATCGGCCGCCTTCCCCATCTGGCTGCAGTTCGTGATCCTCGGGACGATCGTCAACCTGATGTTCTCGTCCGCCGATATCGTCTGCGTCTTCCTCGCCGGCGCTGTCATTACCCGGCTGAAGCGCTCGAGCGGAGCGCAAAGGCTGATGCAGCGGGCCGGAGGGGCGCTGCTGGTCGGTCTCGGCGCGCATCTGGCGCTGCAGCGGAGTTAGTCAGTCTATTAAAAAAGCAGCCCCGCGCCATCTCACCCCGTAACCTTCAACTCCATGCAGGTCAGATCCAGCCAACGGCCGAACTTGGTGCCGACTTCGGAAAAGGTGCCGGCGGTGCGGAAGCCCAGCTTCTCGTGCAGGCCGATCGAGGCGGTATTTCCGGCCTCGATGCAGGCGACCATGACGTGGATGCCGCCCGAGGCGGCGCGAGCGACCAGTTCCCGCATCAGCAGCCGGCCGATGCCGGCGCCGCGGAAATCGCGGTGCACGTAGACGGAATGCTCGACCGTGTGGCGGAAACCGTCGAAGGCGCGCCAGTCGCCGTAGGAAGCGTAACCGGCGACCTTGCCGCCGACCTCCGCGACCAGAACCGGGAAGCCGCGCGCCTTGCGGGCGGAGAACCACTCCTTGCGGTTCTGGAGATCGACCAGGACTTCGTTCCAGATCGCCGTCGTGTTGGCGACCGCGTCGTTGTAGATCTCCGTGACAGTGGAGAGATCGGTTTCGGTGGCGTCGCGGATGAGGGGTTCGGTCATCGAATGGTGTCCATCATGATATTCTTTCGTCCACTATATCAGACGATCGAATAGCGAGTCCAGATTTGTTGGCCTTCTCCTTTGACAACTTCGTTGGAATCGATGCGGGAGGACAGAGCCCGGCATTTGCCGACAGTCCTGGCTTGGCCGATAGCATGGCGGAGTCGCGAGCCTGAAGCCGGTCGACTGCCGCAACAAACCGAACCTCGGATCAAGAACCGCCGGAGAGGCTGAAGCAGGTCATCACCGCGCCGTAGTGGACGGCGGCGGCGGCGACGACGAACCCGTGCCAGATGGCGTTCTGGAACCGCAGCCGCTCCCAGACGTGGAAGATCACCCCCAGCGAATAGATGAAGCCGCCGATGACGATCAGCCAGACGGTGACGGCCGGGAGATATTGCGAGATCGGCCCCGCCACCATCACGCCGCTCCAGCCCATGGCGAGATAGAGCAGGATCGTCAGCTTGTCGAAACGGCCGGGAAACAGGCATTTCAGCGTGATGCCGAAAATGGCGGTCGCCCAGATCGCCAGAAGCATGGCGAATATCCACGGGTCGTGCGCACCGCGCTGCAGGAACGGCGTATAGGTCGCGGCGATCAGGATGAAGATCGCCGAATGGTCGAGCCGCCGCAGCACCCATTTGGTGCGCGAGTGAGGCCAGATATTGTAGGTAAACGAGATCGACAGGCAGATGATCAGGCCAAGGCCGTAGATCCAGGCGGCGGCGATCTCGCCATGGCTCGACCAGACGGTCGCATAGAAGATCAGGGCGGTGGCCCCAACCAGTGCAAACACGATGCCGATGCCGTGGATGATGCCATCCGCGACGATCTCGTGAAAATCGTACTTCCGTCCGAAATTGAAAAACTCGTTCATCCGACCTTCCGCCTGCCTCGATCTTAAGAATGAGCATGACCACTGCGGAAGGCAAGAGAGGGAGGATTCACATTCCGTTTCCTGCGTTAAACTTCGCCCGACACCTCGCCGGCGCAGGTCTGGCAAAGGGGCGTGTGCGGTACGGCATCCAGGCGCTGCTCGGCAATCGGCTGACCGCATCTGGCGCAGACGCCGAACGTGCCGGCGGCGATGCGGTGAAGTGCCGCGTCGATCGCCGCAAGCTCCCGTTCGCCGGTTTCGCCGAGCTCTTCCAGCACCTCGTCATTGTTGCGCTCGACGGCACGGTCGTCGTCGTCAGGATTGCGGGGCGTGACGAAATCCTGTTCGATGCGGTTCAGGCGGCTTTCCAGCTCCGCCTTTCTCGCCCTCAGAATATGTCCATATCTTGTCGTATCCATGGGTCCGTTCCTTCTCAGCGGTCGACGAGGACCGAGCACGTGGCGTGGCGCACGACGCGGTCGGCGGTGGCACCGATCAGGTAGTTCGACAGGTCCGGGATATGCGAGGCGACGATGATCAGGTCGGCGTCCTGATCCGCCGAAGCGGCCAGGATTTCGCGCGCCGGCGCGCCCTGGCGGATCTCGATATCGGCTTCGATGCCGGCCTTCCGGCGAAGCTCGACGAGCTGCCGCTCGGCATCCTGACGGGCTGCGACGGTCAGATCGACGGTCAGTTCGGAGACGAGATAAGCGGGCATGTCCTCGACCACGTTGACGATCAGGATGGTGCCGTCCTTGTCGAGCAGGTTCGCTGCGGTGAGCAGGATGCGCTCGCCCTTTTCCAGAGCGGAGACATCCACTGCGACGATGATCTTCTTGTACATGCGATCTCCTTTCGATCTCCTTCACGTCTTTCGGTCTATCGTAGCTGCACCTGGTCTGAACCGGCCTTGACCGAGGTCAAACCCGTCTATTGTCCACAATTTGGAGACGATCCATCATCAGTTTACGCCCTGTCGTGAACGATGGACATGGGCCATATAGGTTGCAACAGGGCGTTTCGATCCGCCCGACGCAGAAAGGATTTCGATATGTCCGACGTCACGCAACCCTTCGCCCTGACCCGCCCGGCCCATGTCCGCGGCGCGCATCTGGTCGTCAGCGACCTGGCCCTGGTCTCCGGCTTCTACCAGAACATTATCGGCCTGAAGGTTCTCGAAAAGAGCCCGAGCGGTGAGGTGCTGGGCGTCGGCGGCCAACCGCTGCTGACGCTGACGACCGGCAAAAACGTCGCCCGTGCGCCGCGCAATGCCGCCGGCCTGTTCCACACCGCTTTCCTGGTGCCGAACCGGCAGGAGCTTGCCCACTGGCTGGCACATTCCACCCACAACAATATCCGGCTGGAGGGTGCATCAGACCACCTCGTCAGCGAAGCGATCTATCTGTCCGACCCCGAGGGCAACGGTATCGAGATCTACCGCGACCGAACCCCGCAGGAATGGACCCATCAGCCGGACGGCACGATCGCCATGGCGACCGAGCGCCTGAACCTGCAGGAACTCTACAACAGCGCTCCCAAGCAGGCGTTTGACGGCATGGCGGATGGCACGGCCGTCGGCCACATCCATCTGCAGGTCGGCGACATCCCGCAGGCAGACGCCTTCTATCGCGACGTGCTGGGCCTGAAGATCATGGCGCGGTATCCCGGCGCCAGCTTCTTTGCGACCGGCGACTACCACCACCATATCGCCGCCAATATCTGGAACAGCCGCGGCGCGCAGGCCCGCGAAGGCAACATGACCGGGCTTTCGGACTACACGGTCCGGTTCAACGACAAGGCGGCGCTCGACAGGGCGCTGACTGCGCTCGACACCCAGGAGATCGCCACGACGAGGACAGCCGAAGGCTGGTCGCTCAAAGATCCCTGGGGCATCGGCCTGACGCTCGCCGCCTGAGCCTGATCCGCCCCGTTTTGCGGACCAGCGGCGCCCCGGAACCGGAGCGCCGCTTTTGCGTTAAGAGGCATCACGGGGACCTCTGGACATATGGCGATCATGAGCGCGCGCAACGGCAGCAAGCCGAAAAGACATCCGATCGGCCTCGCCGCGCAGCCCCGAGGGGAAACGGCGTTGCGTCCCGAGGATATCGAATCGACCGAGAACCTGACGCTCGGACGCGAGGCTCTCGATGTTGCGATGGCTTGGGCGGTGATCGGCATTTTCGCGATCGTGTTCTTCGCGCTGGTCCACTACATGTCGCTGATCCTGATCCCGGTCACGCTCGCCGTCGTCGTCGGACTGATCCTCGGGCTCGTCGCGGATCGGCTGAGCAGGGCCGGCGTGCCGCGCTTCGGCATCGCCCTCATCCTGTCGACACTCGTCTTCGCGGTCCTGTTCCTGATCGCCAATTCGCTCGCCGAACCGGTCGCGACGCTGCTGCAGGAAGGCCCGAGTTTCATCGAGCGGACCATCAACCGCATCAGGCCCTTCCTCGAAAGCCAGCATTGGATCAACGTCTCGCCTGCGACCTTCGAGACGGGGCCGATGTCGATGCAGTCGCTGATCGAAAATTCCGGCAATATTCTCGGCATCGTCACCGCTAACCTGACGCCGGCGATCATCCAGGGGATGATCTTCTTTGCCGCTCTCCTGCTGTTTCTCTACGGCCGGGTGCGGTTGCGGCGCACCATCATCCTCGCCTTTCCGACACGCCGGCAGAGGCTGATGGCAATCCGGGTGCTCAACTCGATCGACGAGGTACTCGGCTATTATTTCGCGACGGCCAGCCTGCTCTATCTGGGGCTTGGGTTGGTGATGACGCTGATTGCCTATTTCGGTGGGCTTTCCATGCCGGTGCTCTGGGGCCTGTTCGCCTTCGTCTCGAGTTTCATCCCCTTCCTCGGCATCACGCTGATGACGATCTCGGTGGCGATTGCCGGCATTCTCACCCATGACGCCCTGCTGCTCGGCCTCATTCCAGCGATCATCTTCTTCACGGTTCACCTTGCCATGGAGAACCTGATCTTCCCGGCGATCATGGGCCGGCAATGGGAGATCAATCCCTTCATCGTCTTCATCGCCATCCTGTTCTGGACCTGGATGTGGGGCGCGGTCGGCGCCATGCTGGCGCTACCGATCTCGCTGATCATGATGACCGTGCTGAACGAACTCTTCCCCGACAAGAAGACCGTGCCGAACCTGCCGGGATGACCTCAATCGTAGAGGTAATACTTTTCCCACTCTTCGCGCGGGACTTTCGAACCGATCTTGTAGTCGAAGGACATCACTTCCAGACCCTTGTCGCCGGTCTCGCACTTGTATTTGAGCCGGTACCAGTCGCCGGCGCTGCGGAAAACAGCGCCCGGTGCGCGGATGGCGTTGCCGGCCTCGATCGGATCGCCAAACGTGTAGGCAATCACCTTGTCCGGTTTGAACTCGCCCTTGTTGTCCTGTTTGATGCGATCCATCGCCTCGATATCGCAGCGCTGCTCACGCCGCTCATCCGGAGCGAGCGCGTCGAGTTGCCGGACGATTCGGGCATCCAGCGCATGGGCCGGCAGGGCGGAAAGAAGGGCCAGCGCGGCGAGTGACCAGGTTTTTATCATGTCATTTCCTATCCAATATGACTCGGACGGGCGGAAACTATGAGACGGTTACGCAATTGACCACCTACCAGAACGGGAAATAGGATGATGTGATTGAGGGGTGAACAATGACCAAACTACCCTACCCGGTTCTCGTCTCGCCGCTCCTTCCAGAAGATGGCGGCGGTTTCCTGGCGACCGTTCCCGGTCTTCCGGGCTGCATGAGCGACGGCGAGACGCCGCAGGAAGCCATTTCCAATGTGGGTGACGCGATAGCAAGCTGGATCGAAACTGCGCAAGACATGGGACGCGACGTTCCGCCGCCCTCGACCACACTCGGTTAAGCCTCATCATGAGCGAAGAAATCCGGCTGTCTTCTGATGCGAGGAAGGAACAGATCAAACTGCGCGCGACATTCCTGAACAATATCGGGATCGGCGTCATCCTGGTCGGCGTGTTCACGCCGGTAACGCGCGTTACTCTCGAACTGCCAGCCGCAAACCTCGATATCCCTTGGATTGCTTTCTGGATGGTCATTTGCTTTGCAATCGGGCTCACCTTACATTTGCTCGCAACACAATTGCTAAAAGGACTGGATAGATGAGCGCGGGTGATGTCTTCCTTCTTTTTTCTCCCCTTGCCGGCGTGCTGCTTATAGGGGTCTTCGTCTACTGGCAGAACGAGCGTGACGCCACTCTGCATCGTAAGAAGAAGTAAGCGCGCCACCCTTCCCCGCTTGCCTAGCGCCTAAGCGCCCCCTATCTCTGGCACTCCTCGCATCACAACCGGAGTGCTTCCTTGGCCACCTCCCGCCCATCGCCTTTCGCCAATCTTCCCGCCGCACCTGTTGCGTCCAGGAAGCCGGTCTCCGACACCCGCCACGGCATTACCCGCACGGACGACTATGCCTGGTTCCGGGCCGACAACTGGCAGGCGATGTTCAAGGATCCGTCGCTCCTCGATCCGGAAATCCGCAAACATCTGGAGGCCGAGAACGCCTATATGGAAGCGGCCATGGGCGACACGGCCGAGCTGCAGAAAAAGCTGTTTGCCGAAATGCGCGGCCGCATCAAGGAAGACGACAGCTCCGTGCCGATGAAGGACGGGCCGTTCGCCTACGGCACGCTGTTCGTAACCGGCGGCGAACAGCCGCACTATTTTCGTACCCCGCGTGACGGCGGCGAAAAACGCCTCCTGCTCGACGGCGACAAGGAAGCGGTGGGCAAGGATTATTTCCGCCTTTCGGGCATCGACCACACGACAGACCATTCCCGCGGCATCTGGGGTTACGACGACAAGGGTTCGGAATATTTCACCCTGCGCATCCGCGATCTTGCGACCGGCGCGGATCTGGCCGACGTGGTCGAGAATACCGGCGGCGGCGGGGTCTGGGCGCCTGACGGCCGGAGCTTCTTCTATACGCTGCAGGACGAGAACCACCGGCCCTCGAAAGTCTTCCACCACGTCGTCGGCCAGCCGCAATCGGAAGACCGGCTGGTCTACGAGGAAGAGGATCCGGGCTTCTTCATGGGCGTCGGCGGCTCGCTGCTCGACGACTTCATCTATATCGACATCCACGACCACGAGACGTCGGAATACCGGCTGCTGTCGACCAAGGACCTGACCGCCGAGCCGGCACTGGTTGCCGAACGCGAGGAAGGCATCGAATATTCGATGACCGAAGGCGGCGACGTCTTCTACATCCTCACCAATGACGGCGATGCCAAGGACTTCAAAATCATGCAGACGCCGGTGACGGCGCCGGGCAAAGAAAACTGGACCGAGGTCGTGCCGCACGAGCCCGGCCGGCTGATCATCAGCCACATGGCGTTCGCCCGTTATCTGCTGTGGCTGCAGCGCAAGGACGGGCTGCCGCAGATCATCATCCGCGACCGGCAGACCGGCGAGGAACATGCAATCGCGTTTGCCGAAGAGGCCTATTCGCTCGGCCTGCAGGGTGCCGCCGAATACGATAGCGACGTCATCCGCTTCTCCTATTCGTCGATGACGACGCCGAGCCAGCTTTACGACTACGACATGACGACCCGCGAGCGGGTGCTCCTGAAGACCCAGGAAGTGCCGTCGGGCCACAATCCGGACGACTACGTCACCCGCCGGGTGATGGCGCCGGCGCATGACGGCGAACTGGTGCCGGTCTCGCTTCTCTACCGGAAAGATACGCCGCTCGACGGTTCGGCGCCCTGCCTGCTTTACGGCTACGGCGCCTACGGCATTACCATTCCCGCCGGGTTCTCGACCAACAACCTGTCGCTCGCCGATCGCGGCTTCGTTTATGCCATCGCCCATATCCGCGGCGGCAAGGACAAGGGGTTTGCCTGGTACGAAAACGGCAAGATGGAATTCAAGGAAAACACCTTCAAGGACTTCATCGCCGCCGCCGACCACCTGGTGAGCCAAGGCTTCACCTCCTACGAGAACATCATCGCCGAGGGAGGTTCGGCGGGCGGCATGCTGATGGGCGGCATCGCCAACATGGCGCCGGAAAAATTCGCCGGCATCATCGCTGCCGTACCCTTCGTCGATGTCTTGAACACCATGCTCGACGACACGCTGCCGCTCACTCCGCCGGAATGGCCGGAATGGGGCAACCCGATCGAAAGCCTCGAAGAATACCAGTGGATCGCCGCCTACTCGCCCTACGACAATGTCGAGGCGAAACCCTATCCGCCGATCCTTGCCATTTCCGGCCTGACCGACCCGCGCGTCACCTATTGGGAACCGACCAAGTGGGTCGCCAAGGTGCGCGAATTCTCGACCGGCACCGCGCCGATCCTCTTGAAGACCAACATGGCGGCCGGCCATGGCGGCAAGTCGGGACGCTTCCAACGGCTGGAGGAGATCGCGTTCGAATATGCGTTTGCGATCAAGGTGGCTGGGAAGATGTGAGGGCCTGCCAAGGAGGGTGTGCCGTCCTTTAAAGCACGCCCGGCAACACCGGAACATAAGATGGGCTGGCCTTTGGGAGATAAGGAATGACAGTCTACGTGGCACTGCTTCGCGCAGTGAACGTCGCCGGCACGGCGCTCCAGATGACTGAACTGAAGTCCATCTGCGAAGGGCTCGGGTTCACCGACGTGAAAACCTACATCCAGAGCGGCAATGTGCTGTTCCGGTCCGACGAGGCGGAGGCCAAGGTTGCCGGTAAGCTGGACGACGTTCTCGGACAGAAATTCGGCAAGAAGCCGGGCGTGATGGTGCGCTCGACTGGGGAACTGGAGGCGATCGTCGAAAACGCGCCCTTCCCCGAGGCCAAGCCGAATTTTCTGCTCGTGCATTTCCTGCCCGAAAAGGCCCCGAAGGATGCGCTCGACAAAATGGTGGCGCCGGATGGCGAAGAGGCAGTCGTCGCCGGGCGCGAGATCTATGTCCACTATCCGATCGGCTCGGGCAAATCGAAGCTGAAGCTGCCGGCGCTGAAAACGGGCACGTCGCGCAATCTCAACACCGTGCGCAAGCTCGCCGAAATGGCTCGCGTCCTGGAAGGCTGAGCGGCCGATGGCGGGTATCATCATTCCGATCGTCTGCTATGCCGTGATCATCTCTATATTGGGCGTGGCCGGCTGGTCCGTCTGGCGACAGCGCAAGGCCAGGCAGCCTACCTGGCCGCCCTACCCTTTGATCAATGCGACCGAGGAAGAGATGGACCGGCGGCGGGCGGAGGTGCGCGACAGGCTTTCGCACAAGGCGCTCGGGGCCGAGCGGATGCGCCTTGTGTGGGAAAAGCTGCAGCAGGCCAAGATCGGCGAAGGGCTGATCCACGAATTCCACCGCGACTTCTGCGGCCACGGCCTGATCCGCGCGCAAGCCGGCGTCATTCTCTGCGACATCCAGGACGGCTTTCATCCGGGACCGGCCATCGCCACCTGGGCAAGCGAGGAGGCGTTCGTCGCCTTCTTCTCCCGCCAGAGCGATTTTACCCTCAGCGGCTGGGACCCCGCCGAACCGGTCTTCTACACGCAAGACACGTGGTATCGGCAGAACCAGCGGCTCACACAGGCGATATTCGACGCGTTTCTCGGCAATCGGAACGGATAAGGAACGCACCGAACACCCTTGCATTGGCCTATTTTTGTCAAGCCCCTGCCGTCAATCCGAAGCCTCGGACGCAAGCCTCGCGCAAGCTTCGTGCGTTAACTATTTGTTAACCATTCTGAACACGGGCGTTTCGCCATGAAGATCGATAGCGGCCTCAACGGCTATTATTATCCCAACCGGGCACAAGAGATGGACCGGAAAGTCGAAGAAGCGCCCCAGCGCGAAGCTGTCGCTGCCCAGCGTTCTCCGAGCGCCTTGACGGGAAGCAGCACGCTGCTGTCGTCTTCGCTTGCCAACGCGCTGTGGGTCATGGAAATCGACGATGCTGGCTCTGCAAACGTCGACATGCAGGTCCGAGGCGTTCGGAAGGACTGGGTTGAAGGCCGCTACCAGGAATTCGCCGAATTCTGATAAGTCCGACTACGCCGTTCCAGCCGGCGTGACTTCCACCGTCACATGCGACAGATCCCGGATACCCCGGAGCTTATCCTTGTAGAAGGACGGCGCCTGGGGTTTTGGCGTGACCAGCGCGACGATCGCCGCATGGTGCCCCGGCCCCACCTGCCAGACGTGCAGGTCCGAAATCCTGTCCTCCTCCGTTTCGACGCTCCGGCGGATTTTGCCCGCCAGTTCCTCGTCATCCGGCTGCGCGTCCAGAAGCACCGTCGCAGTCACGCGGATCAGTCCCCAGGACCAGCGGGCGATCACCAGGCCGCCGACCACGCCCATGGCCGGATCCAGCCAGGCCCAGCCATAGGACCGGCCGAGAATGAGCGCGACAATCGCCAGGACCGAGGTCAGCGCATCGGCGAGGACATGCAGGTAGGCGGCGCGCAGATTGTGGTCCTTGGCAGCAGCCCCATGCGCATGGGCGCCGTGATGACCGTGGTGCCCGTGATGATGGCCACCGTCATGGGCATGACTGCCGTGATCGGCATGGCCGCCACCATGAGAATGGTGGTGATCCTCCCGGAGCAGCCAGGCGCTGAGCAGATTGACGGCCAGACCCACTGCCGCAACGAGAATCGCCTGATCGAAATCGATCGCCACCGGGTTGGCGAGGCGGACAAAACTCTCCCAGGCGATCAGCAGCGCGATCAGGGCGAGCACGATGGCGCTGGCGAAGCCGGCGAGATCGCCGAGCTTGCCGGTGCCGAACGTGTAGCGCGGATTGCGAGCCTGGCGGCGGGCATAGAGATAGGCAAGTGCAGCAATCAGCATTGCGCCTGCATGAGTGGACATGTGCCAGCCGTCGGCGGTCAGCGCCATCGAGCCGAAGATCGAGCCGGCGACGATTTCCGCCACCATCATCGTCGCCGTCAGCGCGATTACCAGCCAGACCTTGCGTTCGTTGCGCTCATGGTCGGCGCCCAGAAACACGTGCTCGTGCTTCAGTTCCTCGATGGAATGGGGCATGGCCTTCTCCTTCATCTCGATCAGCGGATATAGGTGCGGAGCGCCTCGGCGAATTCGTCGACCGCCTGCGCTCTCTGTTTCTCGTCATCGGCATGAAGGACATGCTCGCGCAGATGATCCTCCATGACTTCACCGGTGAGCCCGGAAAGCGCGCCACGGATCGAGGCGAGCAATTGCAGCACCTCGCCGCAGGGCGCCTCGGCTTCCAACGCCCGCTCGACCGCCTCCATCTGCCCCTTCAGCCGTCGCACCCGCGCCAGAAGCTTTGCCTTTTCTCGAATGGTATGCGCCACGAGCATCTCCATGTAATATAGGGGGGTACCCTATATTCCTATGCGCGGCCTACACAAGTCAAAATCCGAAAGCTCCGTGCAGGTTTCGGAACCTAAGCCGCTGGTGGTCTCACACGAGGAGAGTCGCGATGACGACGATTGGCAGCACCAACCCATATTACGCATCTCTTTATGGTATCCTTGGCAAGAACGGCGGCGACAAGAATGCTTCGGGCGGCAACGACTACGCGGCGCCGCGGCAATCCGTATCGGGCGGCATGACCGGCAGCGATACGGTGTTCGGCGCAAAGCTGGCAGAAAGCCTCTGGACGATGGAAAGCCAGGGCGTCGAGGTCGATCAGGACGCCGGCGACACCTGGCTCGGCGAGGCCCCCTCGACCAGATACGAGGACGAGTTCATGGATCTCGCCAAGAAGACCTTCGCCGAGCGCATCCGCGAACAGTATCTCGAGGACAAGAATCTTACCGAAGACGATCTCAAGACCATGTCGGCGGAAGACCGCGAGGCGATCGAGGCGGATATCCGCAAGGCGATCCTCGAAGCGATGGGCGTCAACGGCCAGAAACAGGAAGCGGCGATGGACATGGGCGGCAACCCGGCGGCCCTGGCACAGGGCAACGCGCAGAAACAGCATCTGCAGGACGGTACCAAGGACGATCCGCTGTTCTCCCTGTAAGGGTCCTGCGAGTCCAGGAAGCCATCGCGCGGCTGCGGCCCTGTCAATCAGGACCGCAGCCGTTTGCATGAGGGGCGATAGCCGACATTTTGCCGGTGATCATCGTGGACAGTTCCTCGTCCGCATGCCGCTCGTGCCCCCGCTGCGTCCGCGACCGCCGCAGCATTTCCATCGCCAGGACCAGCCACATGCCGGCGACCGTGGCGACCAGAGCCCAGAAAAGCCGGCCCATATCTCGCAAGACCCCATCGACCCTGGCGTGGCAATGGCTGCAGCATCCGTTCATGGCGTCACCTTCCTTTGTTTCCTCCGGCCGGCTTGTCTTCGCACCGGTAACTGACTAGATAATTCCTCTAGTGACTAGAGCTACAAGAGGAATTTTCGACCATGCTGTCGATCGGCGATCTTTCCAAGCGCACCGGCGTCAAGGTGCCGACCATCCGCTACTACGAGCAGATGGGCCTTATCGAAGCGGCCGAGCGTTCGGAGGGCAACCAGCGGCGTTATGAGCGGCACGACCTCGAGCGGCTCGCTTTCATCCGCCATGCCCGCGACCTCGGCCTCGATATCCCGGCGATCCGCGAACTGATCGCGCTCAGCCAGCACCCGGACCAGCCTTGCGTCAACGCCGACAGGATCGCCGCCGATCATCTGATCGCCGTTCGTGAAAAGATCGAAAAACTGAAGAAGCTGGAACACGAACTCGAACGGATCATCTCACACTGCGACGGCCATTCGATCGAGGATTGTTATGTGATCCGGGCGCTGTCGGATCACGGGCTGTGCGAGGGGGAGCATTGAGGGCGTCTGACGGCTTGCCTCAGGCGGCGGCCTCGATATCGAACTCCAGGTGGATGCGATCATAGGGGAAGACGATGCCGCCGCCCTCGGCCTTGTCGATCACGCCGCTGACAAGCAACATGTCCACATCGCTGTGCACACCCTTGAAATCCCGGTCGACCCTGCGGGCGACCTCTCGAATGCTCAAAGGCCCCTGCCCCGTCATCGCCTGCACGATTTCGAGCCGTTTCGGCGCCAGAACACGATGAAGCATCTCCCAGGAAGGGAAGGACAATACACTCGTCGCGGGCCTGTGCTCACCGACTTTGGATGCCTTGAAGGCTTCAGAAACCGACGCCATGGACTGTTCGAGCGTTTCGATCTTCACCTTAAGCGTTGTCACGCAGCCATCCTCTCACGTCGGCAGTGAAATCGGCCAGAAGCTGGTCGATATCTTTGAAAAAATAGGCCGTCTCCAGCGTACCGAAATGCCTGTGATCGCCTTTTCCGGCTTGGTTGTCATATCGCAACACGCACTCGCCTCCGGCCACCAGCGCCATGCTGTACTTGAATTCATGAGCACTTCCGCGTAGCGAAGCCGGCACATGCCAGACCACGACTTCAACGAACACGCCTTCCCGCAGATAGCTACGCGTCCTCTGAACCAGTGTCGCTTTCGCCATCGGCGGCCCCGTGATGTCTGATGTAATATACCCCATCACGAGCAATCGGCAAGGAGGAAGGCGCCGCTCGGAACCGAGCATTGAACGGGCGAGGTGAATATGCAAACAAAGGGCATGCAGATGACGGAAAATGCGTTAACCGATCCCACCCTCTTCCCCGTCCTCGCCCCATACCAGACCGGCTTCCTCGACAGGCCCGACGGCAACCGGATATTCTTTGCCCTTTCCGGCAATCCGGCCGGCAAGCCGGTGCTGTTGCTGCATGGCGGGCCGGGGTCCGGCATGTCGGACAGCGCCCGGCGGCATTTCGATCCTGCGGTGTGGCGCATCGTCCAGTTCGACCAGCGCGGCTGCGGCAAAAGCACGCCGAATGCCGGCGATTTCGGCAACAAACTTGCTGATAATACGACGCAGCACCTGATCGGCGATATCGAGGCTTTGCGGCAGCGACTTGGCGTGGAAAGCTGGCTGGTATTCGGCTCCTCTTGGGGCGCTACGCTGGCGCTTGTCTATGCCCAGGCCTTTCCCGGCCAGGTTCGGGCGATCATCCTTGCCGGCGTCACCACGACGCGCTGGGCCGAAATCGACTGGCTTTATAACGGCCTGTCGATCTTCCTGCCGGAGGCCTTCGAAAATTTCGTCGCCGCCATTCCGGAGCCCTTGCGCGACCGCCATCCCGTCTCCGCCTATCATGCGCTGCTCAACGATACCGACCTGGCTGTGCGCCACAAGGCCGCCTTCGACTGGCATCATTGGGAGGCCGGCTCGATCTCCGCGGAACCGCAGGCCGGGCTGCCGCTCCGCTGGCAGGATCCGGCTTTCGTGCTCGCCCGGGCGCGGCTCTGCGTCCATTATTTCGAGAACCGTGCCTGGCTGGAGGATAGCCAGCTTTTGCGCCAAGCCCACAAGCTTGCCGGGATACCGGGCGTGCTGATCCAGGGCCGGTTCGACCTGCAGGGGCCGCCGGCGACCGCATTTGCCCTCGCAAAAGCCTGGCCGGGAAGCGAGCCGGTGATGATCGAAAATGCCGGTCATTCAACCGGTGACCGGGGCATGGCGGAGGCGATCGTGGCGGCGGCCAACGGTTTCGCGGATGGTGCTTGACAAGATTTGAGATCGGGAGCATCTAGGCGCCATGATCAACGCGCGCACAACCATCGCCTGCTCGTATTTTTGGGCCTTCCTTTAAAGGGCGGCTCGACAGATCACCATGTCAACAAGCCGCCGTCAGGCGGCTTTGTTGTTTCAAACGGCACCTGACGGCGAGAAGACCGAAAAAGGATGCCGGAAATGACTGAAGATACCGATATTACCCTGCCCCGCCCGTCGGTCGTGACGATCCGCAGCGCGAAATCGCGCGACCTGCCGGAACTCAACGAGATGATCGCGCTGCTTGCCGCGCATCACAACGATCCCGCCGGCATCACCCCTGAAAAGCTCGAGCGCGACCTGTTCGGCGAGATGCCGTGGATCAGCGCGCTTGTCGCCGATACCGGCTCGGATCTGATCGGCTACGCCATTCTCGTACCGGTCTACCGGGCGCAGGAAGGCACGCGCGGCATGGACCTGCACCATCTCTTCGTGCGCGACGGCCATCGCGGCCACGGCATCGGCCAGCACCTGGTATCGCGCGCCCGCGAGATCGCCAGGAGCGCCGGCTGCGGCTATCTTTCGGTCAGCGCCGCCACCGGCAATTTCGCCGCCCACCGCTTCTATGAACAGATGGATTTCAAGCCGCGCCCGGTCACCGGCATGCGCTATACGCAGGCGCTTGCTTGATAGCCGCGGCCGAGGCCTATCCGGCGGCCTTGGCCAGGATTTCGAGGTAATCGTCGACCGCCTCGTGGAAGGCGGTCTCGGCTTCGGCGAGAGTATTCGCATGGAAGCCGATAAGATCTGCAATGCCAGCGATATGGCCGACGAAGATTTCGTCTTCGGCATCGAATTCGATGACCGCGGATTGGCCCTTGTATTCCCGTAGGTTCATGGCTCGCCCCCCAGATCCACCTAGCGCGACGGCACGGCCTTCAAATAAGCCGCGATTGCCTCAAGATCGCTTTTCGGCAGATGCGCGATATTCTGCTGCACCTCGACCATCGAGCCACCGACCGTGTCGAAATCCGGGGTGAAACCGGTTTCGAGATAACCGGCAATGTCACTCTCGCTCCACGAGCCGATATCCTTCGAGCCCGGCGTGATGTTGGGGATGGTGCCCTTGCCTTCCGGGTTCGGGCCGCCCGCAAGCCAGCGGTCGGTGAGAAAACCGCCCGTCGCGTCACGCGGCGTGTGGCATTCGCCGCAATGGCCGGGGCCTTCGACCAGGAACTGGCCGCGCTTGACCTTGTCGTCGGCGGAGGCAAGCTCCACCCGCGGCTGGTCGCTGAAATAGAGGAATTTCCAGCCGCCGACCGCCAGCCGGATATTAAAGGGGAACGGCAGCTCGTGCGGCGGCGCGACATTGGTGCTCGCCGGCAGGGTCTTCAGGTAACCGAAGAGATCGTTGATGTCCTTGGCCGAGAGCCGCGAATAGGAGCCGTAGGGGAAGGACGGGAAGAGGTGCTCGCCGTCCGGCCCGACCCCGCGGGTGGTGGCATTGCCGAACTGCGCCAAGGTCCAGTTGCCGATGCCGGCGTTCGGATCGGGCGAGATGTTGGGAATATGGAAGGTGCCGAACGGGCTCGGCAGCGCCCTGCCGCCGGACAGAACCTTCAGGGCATCGCCGGTGGCGCCGGTCGCGGCATGACAGCTCGAACAGCCGCCGGCCCAGAAGAGCTGCTCGCCCTTGGCAAGATCCGGCGCGCCGAGGCCCGCCCAATGGGAATCGGGATGGGGATCGGGCTTGGTCAGCGCCCAGGCCGTGGCAGCACCCGCGGCGATCACCACGACGCCCGCCGCCAGGATTTTGGACCATATCGATGCCATCGCCTTCCTCCTCCGGCGTCACCCTGCAATGCAAGGACGGCCGCAGCAAGCTGCAGCCGTCCTCAGATCCTAAAACCGGACCGCACTCACTTCAGGCGGAAGTTCTGATGGCAGGTATTGCAGTTGCCACCGAGCGTCTGCAGGGCCTTGCCGACGGCGGCCTGGTCTGCCGGCATCGAAGCCAGAATAGTCTCCGCGTCGGATCCGAGCTTCTGGGCGTTCGCCCGGAATTCGGCGTTCTTTTCCCAGATGGCCGGTGCGGCCTTGGTCTTGTCGCCGGTCTCGGAGCCTGCCGGGAACTGATCCGGGAAGGCCTTGATATTGGTGCTGATCGTGGTCAGCGCCGTGCGGACCACAGCCTGGTCATAGGGCTTTTCGCCCTTGGCGATGCCGCCGAGGGCGCCGGCTGCGCCGCCGATACCCTTCATCAGCGCCTGGCGCTTGGCAATCGGGGTTTCCTGCGCGGTTACGGCCGTAAAGCCAAGACAGAGTACGGTCGCGGCGGCGGCAATCAGTTTAAACTTCATCCATTCCTCTCCTCATCGAGCCGGTCACGCCGGCGCAGTTTTGCGAGGATCATGATTGCCGGCTTATGCGTTTGAAAAAAGTAACGTTTCTGTCATGACGCCGCGAGCGCTCCGCCTGTTGCCGGGCAGGCACGGAATGTGAAGGAGATATGTCTCACCGAGACTGCTCGACCCGTCCTTCAGGCCGTCAGCCCCTCCCGGAGCGTCAGCATGGAAACGGCAAGCAGCAGCAGGCCGGCGATCCGCCCGACCCAGATCGTCGCGCTGCCGTTGCCGACCAGGAATTGTCGCGCGTGGCCGGCGGCGGCGGCGAGGCCGCCATAGATCGCGAACTGGGTCGCGGCCGTCATCGCCGCCATGATTGTCGCCTGCGGGGCAAGCGGCCCGAAATCCGGCCGCAGGAACTGCGGATAGACGGCAAGCATGAACAGATAGGCCTTGGGATTGATGAGGCAGGTCACCGCGCCGCGCCGGAACGCTTCCCAGTTCGACCGCGTGTCCGCCGGGCCGACATGATCGACGGTGATCGAACTGCGGATCAGGCTGACGCCGATCCAGGCCATGTAGAGCGCGCCGGCGATCAGCAGCGGCTTGAACAGAACCGGCATCAGGCTTGCGAGCAGCCCGACGCCGACCGCGCCATAAAGCGAGTGCACCAGCCCGCCGGCAATGATGCCGGCGGTGGCGGCAAGCCCCGCAGTGCGCCCCCGGGTCAGCGAATTGGCGAGCACGAAGATCATGTCCATGCCCGGCACAACGATGATGCCGAAGAGGAGGGTGAAGAAGAGCCAGAGATTTTCGGTGTAAGTCATGTCAGTTTCCTGAGCCTCGCATAATCGGCTTCGAGTGCCGAAGCCTTGTTTTTCAACCGGATATGCGGTCCTATACGGCAGCCCAACTGACAGCGTGTTGTCAGTAGGGATGGTTTGGGCCCAAGGAAAACCGGCATGCGCAAGGCCTCGCGCCTGTTCGAGATCATCCAGATCCTCCGGCTCGCCAGGAAGCCGGTGACGGCCGCGGAAATCGCCGTGCAGCTGGAAGTGACGGTGCGTTCGATCTACCGCGATATCGCGGCGCTTCAGGCGATGCGGGTGCCGATCGAGGGCGGGCGGGGCATCGGCTATATCCTGCGCCCCGGCTTCACGTTGCCGCCGCTGATGCTGTCGATCGAGGAGACGGAGGCGATCGTGCTCGCCCTGGCGCTGCTGGAACGGACCGGGGATACGGAGCTGCGGCAGGCGGCCAAGCAGGTCAACCGCAAGATCGCCGCCGTGGTGCCGGCGCCGCTTGCCGGCACGTTTTCCGCCAATGCGCTGCATGCCTGGGGCTCGGTGGCACCGGTGCCGGACGCGCTGGACCTTGCCATGGTGCGCCGGGCGATCCGCGACGAACAGAAGCTGGCGCTCGACTATCGCGACGAACAGGCCCGCGCCACGGAACGGACGATCCGGCCGGTGGCGCTGATCTATTATTCGCAGACAGCCAATATCGTCGCCTGGTGCGAGCTCAGGCAGGCGATCCGCAATTTCCGCGCCGACCGGGTGGAGCATTGCGAACTGGCGGATGGCTTCTTTCGCGGCGAAGGCGAAAAGCTGCGGTCGCTCTGGGTTCAGGGCTGGACCAGCCCGCCGATGTGACCGGCCGAGACAAGAAGCCTCCGCCTGACAGCCCGCGGCTTTGTCCCTATGGTGCGCGCGCATCGTCAGGAATCAACAGGGCATGGGAGTGGGTGAATGCGCAAGGCAATCATCATCTGGGGCGGATTGAAGATCCATGAGCCGGAGCAATGCGCAGGGATTACCGGCGATATCCTTCGCGAGGACGGGTTTTCGGTCGAGATTACGGACGATCTCGGCATCTTCGGCTCCCAGACCATCGCCGCTGCCGACCTGCTGGTGCCGATCATTACCGGCGAAAAGCTGGAGAAGGTGCATGCCAATGCGCTTGTCGAGGCGGTGCGTGGCGGGCTCGGGCTTGGCGGCCACCACGGGTCGCTTGCGACCTCCTTCAAGGAGAGTGCTGCCTTCCGTTATCTCGCCGGTGTCACCTGGGTGGCGCATCCCGGCAACATCATCGACTACCGCGTCAACGTCACTCGCCCCGACGACCCGGTGATGCGGGGTATTGCGGATTTCGACTACCGGTCGGAGCAGTATTACCTGCATTACGACCCCTCGGTCGAAATCCTCGCGACGACCACCTTTTCAGGCGAATATGACGAGGCGGTGCGCAATGTGACGATGCCCGTCGTCTTCAAGCGCCATTTTGGCAAGGGACGGATCTTCTATTCGGCGCTCGGCCATGTGGCGGCCGAATTCGGGCATCCGCATATGCGCAGCATCCTGCGGCGCGGGCTTTCCTGGGCCGCGCGCGGCTGAGCCTCTCCGGCCTTAAAGAGCGAGAGTGCGGCTTTCCTCACGGCCGTGGCCGACGATCTCGATGCGGTCGGCGAAGATCTCGACGACGGCAAAGGTGTTCTCCGCCTGCGTATCGACCATGCCCTTGAAGTTGACGTACCAGGTGTTTTCGGTACGGCCGAGATTGCCGACGTGGTTGTGGCCGTTCAGATAGGCGATCACATTGCCGGAGCGGGCGAACAGATCGGTCAGCCGCTCGCAACCCCAGAGATTGTGCTCGTTTTCGGGGTAGAGCGGATAGTGGCCCATGACCACGACCTTCTCGTCCGCTACCGTGGCACGCTCCAGCACCGCCTCCAGCCAGCCGAACTGCTCGTCGCCGATGCCGCCGTTCCATTCCTTGGCGTTGACCGCGCCCTCGGCCAGCAATGTTTCCAGCCGCTGCTGCGCCAAAGTGTGGCGCGGATGGCCTTCCGGGGTGGAAAACAGGCTGATCTCGTTGCCGTCGATCACCACGAAGCGAAAGCCGCCGCGGGCGAAATCGTGCCAGGCGGCCGGCATGCCGAGCCGTTTGTGGACATCGCCGAGCTGCGCCGGCGCGACGAAGAAATCGTGATTGCCCGGCATCAGAAAGCTTTCGTGGCGCAGGTCTTGATAGACGGCAAGCACCGGATCGTAGCTCTCCCAGCCGCGGTCGATGAGATCGCCGAGCGTCACCACGAAGGAGAGATCCTCGCCGTTCAGCACGCCGATCGCCTGGCGCAGCTTGTCGAGGCTGTTGGCGTAATAACGGTCCATCTCCAGCCATGGCGGCAGGTCGGCATATTGCGGATCGGCGATCACGCCGAAGCGGAGAAGAGGCTTTTCGTGGGGCATTTCGCGGAGGTAGTCGGTGGTTGTGACAGGCGTGTGACATGGCCGGAGCGGCGGCAGCGGTATATTGCGAAGATAATGCGCTGTTTCGCAATAACGCATCAATCTCGGTCGGAGATCCAAGGCGCTGCAGTAATTGCAACAAAATCATGCTTTTGTGACATCACATGGTATCCGTCGGCAGCATGCCTAAAAACGTGGAATGGGATCTATTGGCCACTTTCTTTCGCACCCTCTGGGCGCTGTTCTGGCGCTCCATGCTCGTCCTGAACATCAACGCCGCTGTCACCTATGGCCTGGCCCATCTGGCGCATGCGGTGCCCGAACCGTCGGATCTTGCCGTCAAGGCGCGGCTTTCGCTGACCTTCGTGCCAGCCGCCATTCTCTTCCTGCTGCTTGCCCTGAACCGGGGGATGGCGGGAACCCTGCTCATCGAGGCAGGATCGCCGCTTTCCGGCGGTCAATGGCGGCGAGCTTACCGGGCGCTTTCCGGCGGCGCGGCTTTCATCGTGATCATCGGGATCATCACCGCCCCTATCCTGCCGACAGACCTCTGGCTGGCGATGCGGTCGCTCCTGCCGATGCCGCTGTTCGTCATCCTCTGGCTCGCGCTCGCCGGCGGGTTTGCAAGGTCGCCGGATAAAACGCGGAGGGCCTGAAGCAGACGCCCATTCAAGCAATCACCGTTCCCTGATGAAAGACGATCTTCCAGCCGGTTGCAGTTCTCCTCCAGAACGTGGAGCGCCGGCTGAGGCGGTCGGGCTCCTCCAGAACATACGACAGATGATAGAGATCGTCGGCGAGGCGGCTGATGGTGAAATCCCGGCAGGGCCAGTCGTGAGGCTCCGGCTCGCGGTACCGTTCGAGAAGGTTGGCGATGACGAATTCGCGTCGGTAGACTTTGCCGCTGGCGCCGATTTCCCAGAAGGCTTCATCGGTCATGGCTTCCAGCGCCTCGCGGCTGGTGCCGAATTCGCGACGATGGAAGATCGGCTCGCAGGCCGCGAGCTCTGCCATGACCATCTCTATCGGTTGCTCGTTCATAACCTGCTTCCCTTCTGCCTTCCGTCCCGATGACCGAGTTCAAAAACAAAAACACCCGGCGCCTTGCGACACCGGGTGGGATCCTCGGGTTAAACCCGAGGATGACGGCGGTTGGCCGGATTACTTCGTGGCGGCTTCGTAGCGCTCGAGGACGTAGTCCCAGTTGATCAGGCTGTCGACGAAGGCTTCGAGGTATTTCGGGCGCGCGTTGCGGTAGTCGATGTAATAGGAATGTTCCCACACGTCGACGCCGAGGATCGGCTCCGCACCGTGAACCAGCGGGTTCTCGCCGTTCGGGGTCTTGGAGATGACGAGCTTGCCGTCCTTCACAGAAACCCAGGCCCAGCCGGAGCCGAACTGGGTCGTGCCGGCGGCGATCAGGTCGGCCTTGAACTTGTCGTAGCCGCCGAGATCGGAGGCGACTGCTGCTTCGAGCTTGCCCGGCAGCTTGGTGCCGCCGCCGCCCTTCTTCATCCACTTCCAGAAGTGGACGTGGTTGTAGTGCTGGGCGGCGTTGTTGAAGAGGCCCTGGTTGGTGCCGAAGGACTTCTTGACGACTTCCTCGAGCGACAGATCGGCCATGCCGGCTTCGGCAGCGAGCTTGTTGCCGTTATCGACATAAGCCTTGTGGTGCTTGTCGTGGTGGAATTCGAGCGTCTCTTTCGACATGAAGGGCGAAAGAGCTTCGTAGTCGTAGGGGAGTTCGGGAAGTTCGAAGGCCATTGGTCTACTCCTTGTTCGATAGCTACCTGGGTTCGGCAGATACCTGGGTATAGCGTCGTGCGGGAACATAGGAGCGGAGGGGCCAAGAGGCAACGGTGAACTTGCCAAAAATCAAGCCGATCGGGTGAAGAACTTGCTGAAATTTCCGGATACAAGAAACGGGCCAGATCACGATTCGGAGCCGTTCGATGAAGACCACTTTTGCTCTCGCAGCAGCCCTCCTCACATCCAGCGTCCCTGCCGCGCACGCCTCCTCGGACGACGCATGGTCCGGTTTCCAGTCCGAGGTCGCCAAGGCCTGCGTGACCGCCGCCAAGGGGCTGATCGAGAACGGCAAGGCTCTCGTCGATCCCTTCGGCAGCCAGAGCTACGGGCTTGCCGTCGTCTCCGGCAAAGCGGTGGGCGCCAAGGTGACGATCAGCACCCTCTGCGCCTTCGACAAGAAAACCCGCAAGGCCGAGATCGGCGGAGAAATCTCCGCCGACAAGCTGACGGTGAAGGCGGGGAAATAGTTCGCGGCCATGTCCGTCCGCCTTCTCCGCCGGCATCAGGTGCAGGTCCAAAGAGGATGCGATCCCTCGTCGGGTTGATACAACGCTGCACCCAACCGCCGGAGGCCGTTCCGTTTTTTTCGAATGACTGAGGGGAAATCCTCTGGTTTGCCCGGTGGTAAAACGGGAACCTTTCTTCGCGCCTGCGAATTGAAAGCGAACGCCGCGGCAAAGAGGAGGCTGCATGTCGCTCGACTTCGTGACGTCCGAATTCCTGATCTTCGTTGCCATAGGCTTCTTCGCACAGATCATCGACGGGGCGCTCGGCATGGCTTTCGGGGTGCTGACGACGACCAGCCTGCTTGCCGTCGGCGTGGCGCCCGCGGCGGCAAGCGCCATGACCCACGTGACCGAGTGTTTCACCACCGCCGCCTCGGGCGCTTCGCATCTCTACAACCGCAATGTCGACTGGCGGCTGGTGGCAAGGCTTGCACCGGCCGGCATGGTCGGCGGGGCGATCGGCGCCTATGTCCTGTCGAATATCGACGGCAAGGCGATCGAACCCTTCGTCTCCGCCTATCTGATCGCCGTCGGCCTGTTCATTCTCTACAAGGCCTTCCGTCCGAAATTTCCGCGCGACGTGCGCGACTGGATCGTGCCCTATGTCGGCGGTGCGGGCGGGCTGCTCGATGCGATGGGCGGCGGCGGATGGGGGCCGATCGTCACCAGTTCGCTGCTCGGCCGCGGTCACGACCCGAAAAAGGTGATCGGCTCCACGAACCTGACCGAATTCGCCGTTACCACCATGATCTCGGCGACTTTCATCGTCGCGCTCGGCTGGTCGGAACTCTCCTCCGCCCTCGGCCTCATCCTCGGCGGCATCCTGGCGGCGCCGATCGGCGCCTTCATCGTCCGCTACCTGCCGGTCAAACCCCTGATGATCGCCGTCTCGATGATCATCATCGGCACCGCGGCGGTCCGGCTTGTGTGAGGAGAAATAGCTGGATCACTCGGCATTGAGTTTCTTGCAGCACTGTGCCGGGAATGGTCTGGCGAAGTTTGGTACTGAAATGGCGCCCCGCCCCGCGATCTGATAAGCTTACCCGCGAACAGGAACCAACCGATGCGCCCGAACCGATCCATTACCGTTTCCATCCCGGAAGAGATGGCCGAACTCGTCGAAAAGAAGGTCGCTTCGGGCGAATTTGCCGACGAGAGCGAGGTCATCGCCGAAGGATTGCGGTATCTGGCAGACCATGATGCGGGAATAGAGGGCTGGCTGCGGGATGAGGTCATGCCGACCGTCACGGCGCATGATCCTTCCAAGGCAATTCCGATCAGCGAAGTCCGTCGGCGCATCAATGCGCATATGGATGCGCGCGACAAAGACACCCGCCTCCCCGAATGAGATACCGGGTCGTTTTCGATCCGGCAGCGGATGCCGACCTGACTCTATGACTATATTGCTCCGAAAGCCGGCCGCGCCATTGCACGGCGGTATATCAACCAACTCGTCGGCCACTGCGCGGCTTTTGAAACCTTCCCCACCCGCGGCACGAGACACGACGAGCTCGGGTCCGGTATCCGTATCGTAGGCTTCAAGCGGAAAGCCAGCATCGTCTTTCGCATCGATGCTGACGTGGTCACGATCATGCGCATTCTACATCGGGGTAAAAGCCTCGGCGGCGCGGACGATCTCGAGGACGACGAACTCTAACTTACCCCTCGCCCCTTGCGCCGCCTGAAAGCCTCAGGCCTCGTCGCCGGGGGAGCGGGCCCAGTCCATGTAGAGTTCCAGCGCCTTGCGGGCGACCGGGCCTTCCTGGAGCTGGCGTTCCTCGAAGCGGTTGACCGGCACGATCTTGGAATAGTTGCCGGAGGTGAAGATCTCGTCGGCATCCATGAAATCCCCGACCGTCAGCGTCGTCTCGCGCACGTCGAAACCGCCGCGGCGCAGGAGGTTGATGACGCGCGAGCGGGTGATGCCGGCAAGGAAGGTGCCGTTGGCGATCGGCGTCATGATCACCCCGTCCTTGACCATGAAGATGTTCGAGGAGGCGGTCTCGGCGACATTGCCGTTCATGTCGCGGGCGAGCGCATTGTCGAAGCCGCGGTTGCGGGCTTCCATGATCATGCGGCCGCTATTGGGATAAAGGCTGCCGGTCTTGGCGCCGGTCATCGCCACTTCCGGGTTCGGGCGGCGATAGGGCGAGACGGTGAGCGACGAGGGTTTGGCGGTCTGCATTGGCGCCTCGAACAGGCAGAGCGCGAAACGGGTCGATTCCGGATCGGCGGTAACGACGCTGTAGGGCATGCCGTGTTCCGACCAGTACATCGGCTTGATGTAGATCGCCGTCTTGCCATCGAACTTCTTGATGCCCTCCCAGGCGAGCGCCTCGATCTCCTCGGGCTGCATTACCGGCTTCATGCCCATGTTCGTGGCCGACCGGTTGACGCGCTGGCAATGCAGGTCGATGTCCGGCGCAATGCCGTCGAACCAGCGGGCACCGTCGAACACGGTCGAGCCGAGCCACATCGCATGCGAGGTGGGGCCGATCAGCTTCGGATTGCCGTCCAGCCATTCGCCATCCACGAACGTCCAGGTGGTAGTGCGGGGGGCGGTGTTGACGGACATGGCGATCTCCTCGGTCATTCTGGGGTCATTCGTCTGGGCGCTTCAAAATTGCGGGGTGAGTGAAGTCCGGCCCCGCCGCAGAGGTCAAGCGATAATATGAAATGGATCATCACAAAAATTGATATTTTTGCCCATGGAGACCGGGGCGTCGGAGTGCCATGTTCCATCGAAACGAACACTCGAGGAAAACGCTGATGGCATGGTCGGCGGAGCAATATGTGAAATTCGAGGACGAGCGGACGCGGCCGGCGCGCGATCTTCTGGCGCAGGTACCGCTCGGCTCGGTTGCCGGTGCCTACGACCTCGGCTGCGGCCCGGGCAATTCGACGGAGCTGATCGCGGAGCGTTTCGGGGCTGCCAATGTCGCCGGCCTCGACAGCGACGACAACATGCTGGCGGCGGCCCGCAAGCGCCTGCCCGGCACGCAATTCACCAACGCGGATCTGAATACATGGGTCCCGGGGGAGCCGGCCGACCTGCTCTACGCCAATGCGGTCTTCCAGTGGGTGCCGGACCATATTTCGGTGCTCGCCCGGCTTATGGACCACCTGAGGCCCGGCGGCGTGCTGGCGGTGCAGATGCCGGACAACCTCTCCGAACCCAGCCATGTTCTGATGGAGGAGACCGGCGCGGCCGGCCCGTGGAAAGCGGCCTTCGAAGGCGGCCGGGTGCGCCGCGCGGTGCTGCCGCCGCCTGCCGTCTATTTCGACCGGCTGATGCCGAAATCCGCCCGGATCGACGTCTGGCACACGGTCTATTACCACCCGCTTGGCCATGCGCCCGCGATCGTCGAATGGGTCAGGGCGACCGGGCTGCGGCCCTATCTCGACGCCGCCGGCCCTGCCCATGCGGAAGCCTTTGCGGCCGACTACACCGCCCGCATCGCCAAGGCCTATCCGCCGATGGCCGACGGGCGGGTGCTGTTGCGCTTCCCGCGGTTCTTCGTCATTGCGGTCAAGGCCTGAAGGGCGGCTTCAAGGAGTGCCCGGCGACTTCAAGGGGTGCCCGGAGGCGGGGCCAGCGGGTTCTGCTGCTGGGGTGGCGTCGCTTCTATCCGGCCGTTACCGGGGTCATTCATCCAACCGATACTCAATACACAGCCGATGAGGATCAACAGCACCGCGATAAAAAGCCAACGCATCAAATTCCTCCGCCGGCCATCAACCGGAATGCACCCGACCAAGGAAATCGCGGATGAGCGGTGCGACCTCGTCGAGATTGGTTTCCAGCAGCCAATGACCGCCATCGAGAAGATGAAGTTCCGCCCTGGGCAGGTCGCGCAGGAAGGCGCGGGCGGATTTTTCCGGCATGTAGCCGTCCTGCGGCCCCCAGACGATCAGGGTCGGCGGCTGGCGGTCGCGCAGATATTGCTGATAACGCGGAAACCAGGCGACATTCTCGCGCAGCCCGGCGATGACATCGACGGCGATCTGCCGCCGTCGTTCGTCCATCAGCGCCCAATGCAGCTTCCACAGGTCGGGCGAGATGCGCTCGGCGATCTCCGGCCGGACCTCGTTGAGAAACTCCTCCCTGAAACCCTCCTCGCTGACAGCGCCCGCAATCTTGCGGCGGCCTTCCTCGGTCGGGTTGCGCCAGAACTCCTGCAGGCCGGCATATCTGGGGCCGAGCGCGTCCTCATAGATATCGCCGTTCTGGACGATCAGCGCGACGATCTTCTCGGGGCGCCGGATCGCCAGGCGAAGACCGATCTGCGACCCGAAATCGTGGAGGTAGAGCGCGAACCGGTCGAGGCCGAGCGCTTGCGTGAACTCGTCCAGAAAGCTGGTGAACCCATCGAAATCATAGGCAAAGCCGGGGGGCGTGTCGGTATAGCCCGAGCCCGGAAAATCCGGCGCGACCAGATGCCAGCGATCGGCAAGCCGCGGCATCAGCCTGCGGAATTCATAGGACGAGCAGGGATAGCCGTGCGGCAGCAGAAGCACGGGCGCACCGACCCTGCCCGCCTCCCGGTAAAACACCCTCATGCCGTTGAGGCCGAGCCACTTGTGTTTCACCCGTATGCGATCCGGCGGGGCTTCGGTGGTCATATCCATGATCATCGCTCCTTGGCTGCCTGTCCTTCAAGAAAGGTTCATGCTGGAAATGTTCCGTGACCATTTCGTGGCACCAGGTCGACTTTTCGTATCGCGGCGACGTCGGTAGTTCTCTAGCTTGGCGCACCCGGCGTGCAGCCGCAACGCAGCAAAATGGTTGACTCGGGCCGGTTCGGCTTGCACTCTCGACCCTTCCCGTTTTCGTCGTCCTGCCCGAAAAGCCGTTCGAAGCCATGCCGAAACCATCCACATTGTCGCTGACGCAGGACCTGGTCGACCTTTGCTTTCGCGAGGAGGTGGATCCCGGGCAGCCGGCCACATGGGAGCCGCTGACCGACGACGATTTCATCCAGATCGCCGATCGGCTGGCGGCGGAAATCGGCGAAGATCCGCTCTGGGTGTTCGCCTATGGCTCGCTGATCTGGAAGCCGGGCTTCGATAGCGTCGCCTGCCAGCGGGCGGCCGCCTACGGCTGGCATCGCTCCTTTTCGCTCCGGATCGAGCGCGGCCGCGGCTCGCCGGCCCAGCCGGGGCTGATGATGATGCTGTCGCGCGGCGGCCGCTGCGACGGGGTGATCTACCGGGTCGCCGACGACGACAAGCGCGTCCAGATCGAAAAAGCGCTGCGCCGCGAGGTCAGCCATCGCGACAGCCTCACCTCGTTCCGCTGGCTGCCGGTCCGGACCCAGGCCGGCGAGACCGTGCGGGCGCTGACCTTCTGGGTCGGCGGCACCAGCAAGCGCATCGTCCGTCCGCTGCTGCCGCTCGACGAGGTCGCGAAGGTTCTGGCGCGCGCCTGCGGGCATCGCGGCTCGTGTGCCGAATATCTCTACAATACCGTCGTGCATCTCGCCGAATTCGGCATCCACGACCGCAATCTCTGGCGGCTGCAGGAGATGGTGGCGAAGGAAATCCGGGCGATGCATATGCGGGAGAAGATCGGCCTGGAGGGCGTCGCCGTGGAGGCCTGAGCCGAGAGGGCAGAGGGGGCTGGCGATCTCGGCAGAAGAGGTCCGAAATCGCCTCAACATAAAACCGATTGCAAAAGGCAATCAGCCAGACTATCCATAAACCAGTTTCACTTCGCAATCGGTTATGGGAGGCCGTCATGCGTCCGGTTCTGTATTCACATCCGTTCTCGTCCTACTGCCAGAAAGTGCTGACCGCGCTCTATGAGAACGGCACCGAGTTCGACACCCGCATGCTCGGGCCGGAGGATCCTTCGGCCTACGAAGACCTCTGCAGCATGTGGCCGGTGAAGCGCTTTCCGATCCTGCTCGACGGGGAGAAACGGGTCTTCGAAGCGTCGATCGTAATCGAATATCTCGGCCTGCATTATCCCGGCCCGGTGAAGTTGATCCCCGACGATGCGGATGCGGCGCTCGATGTGCGGATGATGGACCGCTTCTTCGACAACTACATTTCCACCCCGCAGCAGAAGGTGGTCTTCAACGCCATCCGACCGGAAGAGCACCGCGATCCATACGGCGTGCAGGAAGCGCGCGGCATGCTGGATGCCGCCTATGGCTGGCTGGACAAGCGGATGTCGAGCCGGGAATGGGCGGCGGCCGATGCGTTCAGCCTGGCCGATTGCGCCGCGGCCCCTGCCCTCTTCTATGCGGACTGGACTCACCCGATCGGCGAGCAGTTCGCCCATGTGCGGGCCTATCGCAGCCGATTGCTCGCCCGGCCGTCTTTTGCGCGCGCGGTGGACGAGGCCCGGCCCTATCGCGCGTTCTTCCCGCTCGGCGCTCCGGACAGGGACTGAAGGCCGGCGGCCCGTCTATCCGGGTACCGACCCGGCCCAGCTGCCCCGGAACGGTCAGAACGTGCTCTCGGTCGCCAGGACGTGGCCGTTCATGGCAGCCCAGATCATCCGTACCTCGCGGCGAAGCACGGCGCTGGGACGAACGCCGCCGTTGCCATAGTTCTTATATTTATCGCGGTAAGCTGCAATAAAGACTTCGACGGCTTCTACGACTTCCGCGTGCTGTTCCACGCGGCGGCGCAGCGCTTCCTTCTCCGCATGAAGGATTTCGAAGCTCTGGACGATGAGCCGCAGGTCTTCCAGCGGCACGTTCAAGTGTGGGTACTCCGACGAATCGGCGATTACCTCCGCCCGCAGACGGGCGATGATGTCGTTCAGTTGGTCACTCATGCCGGGATTCTCCTGAACCCAGGATTTGGGTAGGGAAATCGGCTAAAGCAAGGCGAATCTGTGGCATAGAAGACACTTTTCCCGATCAGAACGATCGGGATTAAGGTCTTTGTTCGACTTATGGTTACCCGGTGGCGCTGCGCCCTTTGCGCGATATGCGTCAAAGCCGCGCCGCGAGGAAATCTATATAGGTGCGGATGCGCAGGGCGAGGTGCTCGTGGCCGGCATAGACCGCATGGATTTCCTCGATGTCCTCAGGGTTGAAATCCTCCAGAACCGGCATCAGCCGGCCGGCCTCGATATCCGGCTCCACATGGAAACGCCCGACCCGGCCGATGCCGAGGTGATCCAGGCAGAACTGCCGGATGATCGAGCCGTTGCTCGCCTTCAGGTTTCCGGAAACCGGCAACAGCTCCCGGCTGCCGGTTTTCGGATCACGAAAAGGCCAGCCTTCGACCGACCGCCGGAAATTGAAATTGATGCAGTTGTGATGGATCAGCTCGGCCGGCGTCTTCGGGACACCGTGACGCTCCAGATAACCCGGCGAGGCGATCACCACCTGGCGGCTCTCGCCAAGCTTTCGCGCCATCAGCGACGAGTTGCGCATCGGCCCGTGGCGGATGGCGATATCCACCCGCTCTCGGATGAGGTCGACGGTGTCGTCGGTCAGCGTGATATCGAGCTGCACATCCGGGAAGAGCTGCTGGAATTCGCAGGTGAGCGGCAGGACATACCGTTCTCCGAAACCGACCGAAGCGTTGATCGACAGCGGCCCGCGCGGCAGCGTCCGGCCGCCGCCGGAAACCATCTCCTCCGTATCCGCGATCTCGGCAAGGATGCGCTGTGCCCGCGCCAGATAGGTCTCGCCCTCCGGCGTCAGCTGCAGCATGCGGGTGGAACGGACCACCAGGCGGGTGCCGAGCCGGTCCTCCAGGCGGGTGACTAGCTTGCTGACGGCGGACGGGGAGAGCTTTAGCTTGCGGCCGGCGGCGGAAAAGCTCTTCAGCTCGGCTGCCAGGGCAAAGACTTCCATTTCTCCGGCTCGGTTGTCCATTTGGGCTCGCTTTCAGATTTCGATCATTTCGGTTGTGCCGCGGCGCCCCCCTCTGGCCTGCCGGCCATCTCCCCCACGGGTGGGGAGATCACAAGTCGCGCGACAGTCGCTTCCAAACAAGCGTCGTGCACCTCAGTCGGAAGGCGCAGCATAAGACGTCGAATGTAGAGCGGTGAGCAGGCGCCCGGCTGATCTCCCCACCTGTGGGGGAGATGGCCGGCAGGCCAGAGGGGGGCGGTCTTGCTCGAACATCAACCATCACTTGTGACTTCAATTCACAAATGATTATCCGCTTATGCGGCTACACACGCAAGTCCGAGGTGACGATATTGCGGTGCATCAACCACCAATTCCTTCCTCCCAAGGACAAGGACCCAACCAATGCCTCTCGCTCTCTACGCCCTGACGGCCGGTGCCTTCGGCATCGGGGTCACTGAATTCGTCATCATGGGCCTGCTGATCGACGTCAGCAAAGATCTCGGCGTATCGATCTCGGCCGCCGGCCTTCTGATCTCCGGTTACGCGCTCGGCGTCGTCGTCGGCGCGCCCGTTCTCGGCATGCTGACCGGCAGATGGTCGCGCAAGACCCTGCTGATGAGCCTGATGGTGGTGTTCACCATCGGCAACCTCGCCTGTGCGCTGGCGCCCGACTACTGGACGCTGATGGCGGCCCGGGTGTTGACCGCATTCGCGCATGCCTCTTTCTTCGGCGTCGGCTCGGTGGTCGCCACCAGCCTCGTCGCCCCGTACAAGAAGGCTTCCGCCATCGCCATCATGTTCACCGGCCTCACCGTCGCCAACATTCTCGGCGTGCCCTTCGGCACCTGGCTCGGTCAGGCCTATGGCTGGCGCTCGACCTTCTTTGCCGTGACGGTGATCGGTCTCGTGGCTCTCGCCGTCATCGCGCTGTTCGTTCCAAAGGACAAGGCCGCGGACAATTCGGAGGAAAGCGCGCAGGGTGCGCTTGCCGTGCTCGGCCGCCGCCCGGTTCTGCTTGGGCTCTTGATCACCGTGCTGAGCTGGGTCGGCGTGTTTGCTGGCTTCACCTATATCGCCCCGATCCTCACGCAGATCACCGGCTTTTCGGAAGCCGCCGTTTCGCCGATCCTGCTCGTCTTCGGCGGCGGCCTGGTGATCGGCAACCTGGCCGGCGGCTGGCTGGCCGACCGCCATCTGGTGCCGACCATCGTCGCCAGCCTCGTTGCCCTCTCGGCCGTGCTGCTGTTGCTGACGGCTGCGATCCACCAGCCGGTGCTTGCCGTCATCGCCATCGGCCTGTTCGGCGCCGCAGCGTTCGCCACCGTCTCGCCGCTGCAGATCTGGGTACTGCAGAAGGCAGAAGGTGCCGGCCAGGGGCTTGCCTCGTCGTTCAACATCGCCGCCTTCAACCTCGGCAATGCGATCGGCGCCTGGCTCGGCGGCGCGGTCATCGACCATGGCCCCGGTCTTGGCTCGGTCACCCTGATCGCCGGCCTGGTGCCGCTCGCGGCGCTTGCCGTCGCCCTCTTCGCCATCCGGCTGGACAGGCGCGAGACCGCCGTCAGCGGCGCACCCGCCCTCTCCTGCCCGGCCGAATAACCGACACACCGAAGGATCACGACCATGGAATACCGCAATCTCGGACAATCCGGCCTCAGAGTGCCGGTCTTAAGCTTCGGAGCCGGAACGTTCGGCGGCTCCGGCCCGCTGTTCAGCCACTGGGGCACGACCGATGTCGAAGAGGCTCGCCGCCTCGTCGATATCTGCCTGGAGGCCGGCGTCAACCTGTTCGATACCGCCGACGTCTATTCGAACGGCGCTTCGGAGGAAGTGCTCGGCCAGGCGATCAAGGGCCGGCGCGACCAAGTGCTGATCTCCACCAAGGCCAGCCTGCCGACCGGCGACGGGCCGAACGACTGGGGCTCCTCCCGCTCCCGCCTGATCCGCGCGGTGGATGCTGCGCTAAAACGGCTCGGCACCGACCATATCGACATCTTCCAGCTGCATGCCTTCGATGCCTCGACCCCGGTGGAAGAGGTCGTCTCGACGCTCGACCAGCTCGTCAAGGACGGCAAGCTGCGGTATATCGGCGTTTCCAACTTCTCCGGCTGGCAGATCATGAAGTCGCTCGCCGCCGCCGAAAAGCATGGGCAGACCCGCTATGTGGCGAACCAGGTCTATTATTCACTGGTCGGCCGCGACTACGAATGGGACCTGATGCCATTGGGCAAGGACCAGGGGCTCGGCGCGCTGGTCTGGAGCCCGCTCGGCTGGGGTCGCCTCACCGGCAAGATCAGCCGCGGCAAGCCGCTTCCGGAGGGCAGCCGCCTGCATGAGACGGCGGATTTCGGCCCGCCTGTCGAAGACGAGCTGCTCTACCGGGTGGTCGATGCGCTGCAGGGGGTGGCGGACGAAACCGGCAAAAGCGTGCCGCAGGTGGCGATCAACTGGCTGACCAGCCGGCCGACGGTTTCCTCGGTGATCGTAGGCGCCCGCAACGAGGAGCAGCTTCGCCAGAATCTCGGTTCGGTCGGCTGGTCGCTGACGACAGAGCAGATCGGCAGGCTCGATGCGGCCAGCGTCGTGACCGCCCCCTATCCGCATTTCCCCTATCGGCGACAGGAGGGTTTTGCCCGCCTCAACCCGCCCATCGCCGGCTGACGTTACCCGAAAACTCGGGTGGTTGATCCGTCACAGAATCGGTCCATGTAATACGGGCCTCATTTGGCCCGGCCGTTTGCCGGGCTTTCCCATAGGAGTTCAATATGTTCACAGTCAGCGCCAACGGCGCCAATATTCCCGCCCTCGGCTTCGGCACGTTCCGCATGCCCGACGAAGACGTCGCCCGCGTGCTGCCGGAAGCCCTGAAGCTCGGCTTCCGGCATGTCGATACCGCGCAGATCTACAAGAACGAGGCGGCCGTCGGCGACGTGCTGTCCAAATCCGGCATCCCGCGCGCCGACATCTTTCTCACCACCAAGGTCTGGGTCGACCGCGTCGGGCATGACGCCTTCATCGCCTCGGTCGACGAGAGCCTGGCCAAGCTGAAGACAGACTATGTCGACCTGCTGCTCCTCCATTGGCCGCAGAGCGAAATGCCGCTCGCCGACCGCATGGGCGCGCTGAACGCGCTCAAAAAAGCCGGCAAGGTGAAGAATATCGGCGTCTCCAATTTTTCCGCCGCGCTGATCGCCGAAGCGGTAAAGCTTTCCGACGCGCCGCTTGCCACCAACCAGGTGGAATACCATCCCTATCTCGACCAGACCAAAGTTCTGGGCGAGGTGCGCAAACATGGCATGTCGCTGACGTCCTATTACCTGATGGCGAACGGTGCGGTGCCGGGCGACGCGGTGCTGAAGGATATCGGCGCCAAGTACGGCAAGACGGCCGCGCAGGTGACATTGCGCTGGGCGATCCAGCAGAAGGACGTCATCGCGCTTTCCAAGACCGCAACCGTTTCGCGTCTGCCAGAAAACTTCGACGTGTTCGATTTCGCGCTTTCGGAGGAAGAAATGCAGGCGATCCACAAGCTCGCCAAGCCGACCGGCCGCATCGTCAATCCGGGGCACCTGGCCCCGGAATGGGATGTTTGAGGATTATCTTCTCCCCAGCGGGGAGAAGGTGGCCCGAAGGGCCGGATGAGGGGGGCGAAGCCACATTCTGGCTCAACATTACGGTTCGCGTGTTCGTCGCTGCAATCGATCCAGAGGATCGATTGCTCCGGCTTCGCCGGACCGCTCCTCATCCCCCTCATCGCCTCGCTTATGCTCGGCACTTCTCCCCGCTGGGGAGAAGAGGGAGCAAGCCGCGGCCTCCGCGAGAAAACGGGAGGCCTTCCTTGTTGTTTAAAGCCAGCCTCTCCGCTTGAAATACATATACGGCATGGCCATCGAGACGATCATCATGGCGATCGCCATGTGGTAGCCGTAGTGCCATTGCAGCTCCGGCTGATTGGCGAAGTTCATGCCGTAAATCGAGGCGACCAGGGTCGGGGGCAGGAAGACGACCGAGGCGACCGAGAAGATCTTGATGATCTGGTTCTGCTCGAGATTGATCAGCCCCAGCGTCGCATCCAGCAGGAAATTGATCTTGCCGGACAGGAAGGCCGAGTGATCGCCGAGCGAGGTGGCGTCCCGCTGCAGCAGTTTCAGGCGCTGGCGCAGTTCCTTCGACAGCTTGCGGTCGACGCCATCGAGGGCCGCATAATAGGCGACCACCCGCGAGACGCTGACGAGGCTTTCGCGCACCACGGTGATGAACTCGCCCTTCTGGCCGACCTCGCGGATGAGGTCCTGCAGGTCGCGGGTCTTCTTGTTGGCCTTGGCGGCCTTGGTCGAAAAGACTTCCTGGGAAATCTGGTCGATCTCGGTGCCGAGCCGTTCCAGCGTATCGGCCATGCGGTCGATGATCGCCTCGATCAGTCCGGTCATGATCAGCTCGCCGTAACCGCAATGCAGGCCGGCACCGTTCGGCTTGCGGGCGCGCGCCATGAAGGCATCGAAGGGGCGCGGCTCGGCATAACGGACGGTGACCAGGACCTGGCCCTTGACGATGAAGGTGACGGGAACCTTTCGCGGCGTGCCGGCATCGGGCCTGGTCAGCACCGTCATGGTCATGAACTCGGCGCCGTCCTCCTGGTAGAGGCGGGCGGAGAGTTCGATATCCTCCATCTCGTCCATGGTCGGCACGGTGATGCCGAGACGCTCGCCGACGATGCGCTCTTCTTCCGAAGTGGGGCTGACAAGGTCGTACCAGACGACTGCGGGCGTTGCGGGCGCGGGCGTGACCGGTTCCGACAGGTCGGATGTTACCGGCGCTGCGGCAAGAGCGGGCATGTCGGAAGCGACTGCGACGAGGCGATCAAGGTCGTAGGCATGGATGCGCAGCATGGCGGCTCCTTTTCGGACCATCGGTCCCTTCGGAGCGCGCATCCTTCAAGAAGGACTAGAGCCCCGCAGAGACGGGTCGGTATGATGACGTCGAACTTCGACTGTCGGGGTTCATCTCAATTTGTCCTTTGAAAGGAGGACACCCGGACAGGCGCCTCTCACGCGTGAAATGTGCCCTAAACGGCGAAAAGTCAATGGCTTTTCTGTCGCAGCCGCCCCCAAAAAAACTGCCGCCGCTTCGGGCCGGATAACCGCGGAAGATAGGCCGCCGAGAACCGGTGAACCGAGCGATCGGCCGGATCATCCGGTGACCCGGAAGCCGACCGGCTTTTCCGCGAGCATCGCCGGTTGCCGCTCCGCACCGGAGACCGACGCACCGAGCGGACCGTGCCGGAAACGCTCGAGCATTTGGGATATGCCGGCGGTTGATCCCGAGAGCAAAGCAAGGACGGAACCATCCGGCTCGTTGCGGACCCAGCCCGTCAAACCCAGCCGTTCCGCTTCCTCACGCGTCCAGGCACGGAAACCGACGCCTTGTACCCTTCCCGTTATCCGCACCATGGCGGCATCGTCATCATCGGACATGGCAACCTCCCGTCCTGGGCAACTCTCATTGACATGGAGAGTGCGAAACCCACGGCAAGCCTGAAAGGGTGCCGACGGCACCCGATTGGCCTCTCGCCGGTCTCATTGCTTTGGATAAGACAAAAAAAGCCGCCGGCCTCGCGGCCGACGGCTCGGAAGTGCCGAAGGATGCAGATCAGACGAACTGGCTCAGGCCCGGAACCGAAGCAATCACCGTATCGACGACCTCGTCGCCGGCGTGTTCGCGGGCGACCGCCATGGTTTCCTTGGCAAGGCCGGTGATCTCGCCCATGCCGAGGCCCTGGGACATCAGCTGCTGGCCGAGCGCCATGACGCCGCCGCCGAAGCTTGCCATCAGGCCGCCGAGGAGACCGCCGCCGGCACCTTCGCCATTGAACTTGGCAACCAGTTCGGAGGCACCGGGGATCGCCTCGATCATCTTGGCAACCGCGCCGTCATCGGCCTCGCGCTGCAGGAAACCGAGCATCATGCCGATCGCCTTTTCGGCGACGTCAGGGGCAATGCCGACATTTTCGGCGACGCGGGAAACCAGTTCGTTCATCAATCTCTCCTCGGGTTTTTGACGTTCACGTCAAGGTAATACATGCAGTCTTTGCCGAAGCCAACAGGGCGCGTGACGCATCTCGGAGCTTCACGCTTCACCGGAACGCTCGCCCACCGTGTCCGCCATATAGGCGCCGCGGGCGCCCAGGGGTTTCGGCCTTCCGGTGGTCGAATCGCGGGCAGTCTGGTGTTCGAGTTCGGCATTGATCTCGGCACCGACGACAACGATGATGACCGATATCCATGTCCAGACCATGAAGCCGATCAGCGCGCCGAGCGTGCCGTAGGTGGCGTTGTAATCGGCAATATTCCCCAGATAGTAGGAAACTGCAATCGAGGCGGCAAGCCAGGCAACAGTCGAGAATGCCGCACCCCAGGTGAGCCATTTGAGTCTTGCCGGCTCGCGGCTGGGGCCGAAGCGGTAGAGCATCATGATGCCACCCGTAACGAACAGCATCATGACAGGCCAGCGGGCGATGCGGATGATGATTTCCGTCCATCGGTCGAGCCAGAGGTAGCGCAGCACCGCCGGCACGATGCCCATGGCAAACAGGATGACGATCGCCAGCAGGAGCGCGCCGAGCGTGAAGAGAAGCGAGATCAGGTTGAGGCGCACGATACTGCGCTTTTCCTCTTCCCCATAGGCAACGTTCATCGCCTCGAACAGCGCCTTCATGCCGTTATTGGCGCTCCAGAGCGCCAGCGCCAGGCCGCCGATGAGGGCGATCGACAGCGTCGTGTTGCGCTCCGTGGTGAGTGCCCGCAGCTGATCGAGAAAAATGTTCAGGGCGTCCGCCGGCATGACGGAGCTCAGGAAGGTGATTCGGTCGACGATCGCGACCGGATCCGCGACGAAACCGTAGAGGGAGACGAGCGCGCTTGCAGCCGGAAACAGCGCCAGCAGGAGATAATAGGTGACACCGGCGGCGATCAGCGAGATGCGGTCCTGGGTGACGCCTGCATAGACGCGCCAGAAGACATCCTTCAGCCCACGGGCCGGGATTTCTTCTGGGCGAGTCGGCCTCACGGCCCCTGTTCTTTTCCAATGCGGGGACCGTTTCGCCGATCGTCATGCCATACCCAGCCTTCCCATTGCGGGCGGGCTCCGGACAATCTCGTGGCCGTTGCCCGGCGCCTCCGCACATCCTATAAGCAGTTGGCAGAGAACGCGGTCAGGGAGCGCATAGTTGCATGGACGATACGGGAAAGCTCTTCATCGGCGGCAGCCGCAAGCCGGACGATTCGCTCAACAAGGCTGAATATCTGGAACTGAAGTTCGGCAACCGCCACGGTCTCGTCACCGGTGCCACCGGCACCGGCAAGACGGTGAGCCTGCAGGTGCTCGCCGAAGGTTTTTCGAAGGCCGGCGTGCCTGTCTTCGCCGCCGACATCAAGGGCGATCTTTCCGGCATCGCCATGAAGGGCGAAGCCAAGGATTTCCTCCTGAAGCGCGCCGAGCAGATCGGCTTTGCGGACTATGATTTCGAACAGTTCCCGGTGATCTTCTGGGATCTGTTCGGCGAAAAGGGCCACCGGGTGCGCACCACCATCGCCGAGATGGGGCCGCTCTTGCTGTCGCGCCTGATGGATGCGTCCGAGCCGCAGGAAGGCGTCATCAACATCGCCTTCAAGATCGCCGACAAGGCGAACCTGCCGCTGCTCGACCTCAAGGATTTCGCCTCGCTGCTCAACTACATGGCCGAGAATGCCAGCGAGCTGTCGAGCCAGTTCGGGCTGATCTCGAAAAGCTCCGTCGCCTCGATCCAGCGCGGGCTGCTGGTGCTGGAACAGCAGGGTGCCGAGCATTTCTTCGGCGAACCGGCGCTGAAGATTTCAGACATCATGCGCATCAACCCGAACAGCGGTTACGGGCAGATCTCGGTGCTTGCCGCCGACAAGCTGATGATGAACCCCAGGCTTTATGCGACCTTCCTGCTCTGGCTGCTCTCGGAACTGTTCGAGGAACTGCCGGAAGTGGGCGATCCGGAACAGCCGAAGCTGGTGTTCTTCTTCGACGAGGCGCATCTGCTGTTCAACGATGCGCCAAAGGTGCTCACCGAGCGCGTCGAGCAGGTCGTGCGTCTGATCCGCTCCAAGGGCGTCGGCGTCTATTTCGTCACCCAGAACCCGCTCGACGTGCCGGAAACCGTGCTCGCCCAGCTCGGCAACCGGGTGCAGCATGCGCTGCGCGCCTATACGCCGCGCGAGCAGAAGGCGGTGAAGACGGCTGCCGATACGTTCCGCCCCAACCCCGATTTCGACTGCGCCACGGCGATCACCAATCTCGGCACCGGCGAGGCGCTGGTCTCGACGCTCGAAGGCAAGGGTGCGCCTTCCATCGTGGAACGCACGCTGGTGCGCCCGCCATCCGGCCGCATCGGCCCGCTTTCGGACCAGGAGCGGCAGATGATTATCGACAAAAGCCCGGTGCTCGGCCTCTATGACGAAGACCTCGACCGAGAATCCGCCTTCGAAATCCTCGCCGCACGCGCCAAGCAGGCTGCCGATTCCGCCGCCGCCAGAAAGGCGCAGGACGAACTGCAGTCCGCACCGCCGGCCGGTTCCGGCGAGACGACCGGCTGGACCCTGCCTGGCTTCGGCGGCGGCAAGGACGACGACAACGACCAGGGCCGCCCCCAGCCGCGCCGCTCCGGCTACCAGCGCGAAACGATCATCGAAGCGGCGATGAAGAGTGTGACGCGGACCGTTGCCACGCAGGTGGGACGGGCGATCGTGCGCGGGATTTTGGGGAGTTTGAAGCGGTAGGGGTTCGCCGGGCTAATTCGCGAGGAGGCTTGTCGGATTTCGGTTGCTAGTTGGCCGTTGTGCCCGTGATACCCCCCTCTGCCCTGCCGGGCATCTCCCCCTCAAGGGGGAGATTGGGTGAGGTGCGCTCTCTGCCCGAAGCCAGGTCGAGGGTTAGCGCTGATATACACCGTCGCCCAAGGCTGATGCGCCGTCGTCCAAAAGAGAATTCGAAGCCGCCTCTGGCCGATCTCCCCCCTTGAGGGGGAGATGCCCGGCAGGGCAGAGGGGGGTGCGCCGCGCCCGGAACCTCTCGGGCTTGACACCCCAATCATCACCGCTTGCGCACGAACTCAGTCCGCAGCACCAGGCCCTTGATCGCCTCATGCCGGCAGTCGATTTCTTCGGGGTTGTCGGTCAGCTTGATCGACTTGATGACCGTGCCCTGCTTCAGGGTCTGGCCGGCGCCCTTGACCTTCAGGTCCTTGATCAGGGTGACTGAATCGCCGTCCTTGAGGACGGTTCCGGATGCGTCGCGAACCTCGGCGGCACCGGCACCTGCGGCCGCAGCCAGTTCGGAGGCCGGACGCCAGTCGCCGGTCGCTTCGTCATAGACGTATTCGTCGTCATCGGCTGCCATCGGCGTCTCTCCTGAAAATCAACAATTCGCCGGTCGGCGATGGCCGCTTATAACAGCCGAACCGCCCCGGGCAAGCTCCACGGCAACAAGCCGGCCGAGCATGGTCCGGTTGCATTCGCCTGACTGCGATGATATTTCGCCGATGTGCTTTTCAAGAGAAAGGAGGGTCACGTGCACAATTTCTATTTCCGGTACTACCGGACACGTGGTCCCGTCGACGCCCTGCAAATGCGTTTGCAGGGCTGACCAGAGGCCGTTTCTCTTAAAATACACCTTCCTGGTCTGCCCTTCGTGGCCCGCAGCGCCGAGCGCCCGCTCGTGCATCGCTGCGATTTCCGAACACGTTGCAAGCGGTGCATGACGTCGATGATGGCCGAGCGCCCGCGATGTCCTGCGCCTGCAAGCCAAGACCAGAGAACGACAATGAGCCTCATCAACCTCCGCAATCTCGGAATCACCCTCTCCAGCCCGCTGTTTTCCGGGCTGGACCTCACCGTCAATGCCGGCGACCGGATCGGCATCGTCGCGGCCAACGGGCGCGGCAAGTCCACGCTTCTCAAATGCATCGCCGGCACGCTCGATGCGAGCGAGGGCGAGATCACCAGAAGCCGGGGACTGACGATCGGCATGGTGGAGCAGAACGTGCCCCCCGCCCTGATGCAGGCGAGTTTTCGCGAGGCCGTGCTCCAGGCGCTCCCGGCCGACCAGATCGACAGCGAAAGCTGGCGCGCCGATGTCGCGCTCGAAGGGATGGACGTGCCTGAGGCGTTGCGCGAGCGGCCGCTTGCGGCGCTGAGCGGCGGCTGGCAAAGGCTGGCGCTGATCGCGCGGGCCTGGGTGACCGAGCCGGACGCGCTGCTGCTCGACGAGCCGACCAACCATCTCGATCTTGCCAAGATCGCGCTTCTGGAAGACTGGCTGAACGCGCTCCCCCGCGACATGCCGGTAATCCTGTCGAGCCACGACCGCGCCTTTCTCGACACTGTGACCAACCGCACGCTTTTCCTGCGGCCGGAAAACTCCCAAGGGTTCTCCCTGCCCTATTCCAGAGCACGGGCAGCACTCGACGAGGCGGATGCGGCGGATGCCAAGCGCTACGAACGCGACATGAAGACGGCCGACCAGCTGCGCCGGCAGGCGGCGAAGCTGAAGAATATCGGCATCAATTCGGGCAGCGACCTGCTGGTCGTCAAGACCAAGCAGCTGAAAGAACGCGCCGAGAAGCTGGAGGACGCGGCAAGGCCGGCGCATCTTGAGCGCTCGGCCGGCGCCATCCGCCTCGCCAATCGCGGCACCCATGCCAAGGTGCTGGTAACACTGGAGGATGCGGCGGTGACGACGCCGGACGGCACGCTCCTGTTCAAGACCGGCAAGCAGTTCATCTGCCAGGGCGACCGGATCGTGTTGCTCGGCCGCAACGGCACCGGCAAGACGCGGCTGGTGACGATGCTGCGCCGGGCGATCACCGAACCCTCCGTGACGATCGACGGCATCAAGGCAACACCGACGCTGATCCTCGGCTACGGCGACCAGTCGCTCGCCGATCTCGAGGACCGGCAGACGCCGCACGAAACGATCATCCACCGCTTCGACATCGGCGACCAGAAGGCCCGCTCGCTGCTCGCCGGCATCGGCATCACGGTGGAGATGCAGGCGCGGCCGGTCGGCGAGCTTTCGGGCGGGCAGAAGGCGCGGCTCGGCCTTTTGGTGCTGCGGCTGCGCGAGCCGAATTTCTACCTGCTTGACGAACCGACCAACCATCTCGACATCGAGGGGCAGGAGGCGCTGGAAAGCGAGCTGATGGCGCACCAGGCAAGCTGCCTGCTGGTCTCCCACGACCGCAGTTTCGTGCGCGCCGTCGGCACCCGTTTCTGGCTGGTGGAGGGCCGGCGGCTGGTCGAGGTGGAGGGGCCGGAGGAGTTTTTCGCGGCGAGCCGCGGGTGACTCGATGGAAATTGCTCCTCACCCTTTTCCCCGCTCGCGGCCGGATAAAGACATACCTTCCTTCCCCTCCATAAGGAGAGAAACTCAGGTTTTCCCATTGCGCTCCTCGAAGGCTTTTCGGGACGCGTCGATATCGGCGTGGTGGGTGGCCGCCCATTCCCAGACCGTGCAGAAGGCGGCGCTGAGGCTTCGGCCGAGCTCCGTGAGGTTGTATTCGACTTTCGGCGGGATGACCGGATAGACCTTGCGCGACACGAAACCGTCCCGTTCCATCTGCCGCAGCGTCTGGGTCAGCATCTTCTGGCTGATGCCGCCGGTCAGCTTGCCGATCTGGGTGAAGCGCAGCGTGCCGTGTTCTTCCAGGACTTCGAGGATCAGCATGGTCCACTTGTCGGCCACCTGGCCGATGATGCCGCGCACCAGTTCTTCCAGTACCGGATCGATCTCGTCGGGGACTTCACGGCCTGAGGGTGACCGCATCGACGGTCGAATTCCTTGATCCACAGTCACTCTCCTTTTGGTGTGTATAAATCTTTTGGGTGCCTTCTTCCGAGAAGAGATTGATAGCCGTATTTTCCGGCCACGCAACACGGAAAGGCGACGACCATGAAAATGAACGGCAATACGATCCTCATCACCGGCGGCAATTCAGGCATCGGCCGGGCTCTCGCCGAGGCGTTCCATGCGCTCGGCAACCAGGTGATCATCACCGGGCGGCGCCAGGCGACGCTCGACGCGGTGACGGCCGCCAATCCCGGCATGAAAGGCATGGTGCTCGATCTTGCCGATGCCGACGCGATCAAGACATTCTCGGCCGACCTTGCGGCTGCCTATCCGTCGCTGAACGCCGTCATCAACAATGCCGGCATCATGGTGCCGGAACATATCGGCGCCGGCTCGGATTATCTCTCGACCGCCGAAGAAACGATCACTGCCAACCTGCTCGGCCCGATCCGGCTGATCGCGGCGCTGCTGCCGCAGTTGAGCACCCAGGAAGATGCGGCGATCCTGACCGTATCCTCGGGCCTTGCCTTCGTTCCGATGGCGCTGACGCCGACCTATTCCGCCACCAAGGCCGCCATCCATTCCTATTCGATGGCGATCCGCGAGCAGCTCAAGGACGCGGGGCCGCAGGTGATCGAGATCGTGCCTCCCTATGTGCAGACATCCCTGATGGGCGAACGCCAGGCGAGCGACCCGAACGCCATGCCGCTTGCCGATTTCATCTCGGAGGTCATGGACATCCTGACGCTGCAGCCGGGCGTCAAGGAAGTCGTCGTCGAACGCTGCAAGCCGCTGCGTCATGCGGTCGAGAACGGCAATTTCGACGCGATGTTCAACGGCATCAATTCGATGAGCCACTGACTGCGGACGCGTCCCGGCGGCAGCCCCTATGCGGACCTGACGCGTCGGCGCAATCCGCCCGGCGAGGCGCGTGGTTCAGGCCGGAACGTACGTCAACCTGATCACGTCCTCGCCGACGCGATCGGTGGAAACAAGGCGGAGCGGTGGCCGCGGGCCGGCGAAGAATGGCTTGCCGCGGCCAAGCACGACGGGGTGGAGGTAGAGCCGGTATTCATCGACAAGACCAAGGTCGGTCAGGCTTGCCGCGAGGTCCGGGCCGGACACAGAAATCTCCCCAGCGAGCCGATCCTTCAGGTCACGGATCACCGCCTCGATGTCATCATCGACAAGCGTGGCGTTGGGACCAACCGACTTCAGCGAGTGCGACACGACCCACTTCGGCAGGCGCCGCCAGGCCGCGGCGAACTCGTGGCGCTCGGCATCCCACTCGGGACGGTCTTCGTCCCAATAACGCATGGTCTCGTACATGCGGCGACCGTACACACTGCCCGTCAGATCACGTGCGTGCTCTATCCAGTGACGAAAGAGCACGGGCCCGGTCGACATCTCCTGATGGTCGACATAACCGTCGAGGGACTGGTTCATTCCAAAGACGAGCTTCGCCATGTCGCAAGATCTCCACTGCAGGGTATTCAGGCCGCCTCGATCAGCAGTGTGCTCACGCCAGGTGCCTACGCTCGCAAAGCCCGGTCAGCGTCGGCGCATAGGCGCGGCGACCTCCGGCATGCAGGCGGTTCAGCACCCTCTCCCAGGACCAGCCGCCGGTCCAGGCCCCGTGCACGATCAGGAATGTCAGGTTTCGATCCGTCATGGTCTTCCCCGCCAACCAGTTGCGAGTTGCAATTGGTTGGAGTTTATCAATCCAATTTCATTTTGCAACCGGTTTTATCGAGACATAAAAGGGGGAGGCCCTCACCCTTTGGCGACATGCGGGCGTCTTTTTCAACGCCTCGCATGTCCTTCAGGATGAAGGCCAACACCCGCCAAAACAGACTGTGCCGCTTACTTCTTCGCGGACGTCAGCGCGAAGAAAGCGCCCTGCGGATCGAGCGCCTGGACGATCCAGGAGCCGCCGGGGACTTCCATCGGGCCGTGGACGACCTTGCCGCCGCCTGCCGTCAACCGGGTGATGGCGGCGTCGATCGAGTCAACGATGAAATAGTAGCACCAGCAGGCCATCGGCACTTCCGCCGGCTTGGTCATCATGCCGCCGATCTGCCGGCCGTTATGGGAGAAGATGTGGTAGGTGCCCATCGGTCCCATGTCGAAATCATGGTCGAGCTTCCAGCCGAACATCTTGCCGTAGAAATCGACCGCTTGCCTGCCGTTTCCGGCATAAAGCTCGCGCCAGCCGACATTGCCGACGGCATCCGGGGCGAGTTCCTGAGGCGGATTTTCCATCGGCAGCGGCGTCATGATGCAGATGACCGCACCATGCGGATCGGCAACGACCGCGAAGCGGCCGATGCCCGGAATATCCTCCGGCTCGCGCTGCACGCGGCCGCCATTGGCGACGAAATCCTTGGCCATCTGGTCGACATCGTCGACCGAGACATAACCCGTCCAGTTCGGCGGGATCTTGCCCTCGAGTTCGGGCGGAAAGTTCATCATGCCGCCGATGCCCGGGCAATTGTCACCCTCGCCCATCTCGAACAGGTAGTAGGCGGGCATGTCGGGCATGCTCATTTCCTTCACCTTCCAGCCGACCACCGACGAATAGAATTTTCCGCCGGCATCGGTATCGGGCGTCATCAGCTCGACCCAGATGAACTTGCCATGGGTCTCGGATCGAGACCCGGTAACGGTCTGCAACATGGTCGTCTCCTCTACGAATGACTGCGTCGACCGACGCGTTGAATTGGACACACGCAGGCTCAGCGCTTGCGGGCGTAGCTGGCCTCCATGAACTGCTTCCAGGAGCCGTCCGGCTGTTTCGCGCTGGAATTGAAGGTCCGGTGATCGTCGTCGGTGAAGATGATCTGCTCGCGGTAGTCGCCTGTCTTGCCAGGGTTGGCGAAATCCGGACCGGTCGTATAGAGATTGAGCGTCGATCCGTCTTCGGACACCTCACCCTCATAGACCCAAAGATGGTTCATCATCGTGCCGAGCCAGGTGCCGACATATTTGCCCTTGGCCGGATCGTAGCCGAGAGTGAGAATGGTGGTGGCGGGGCCACCGCCATCCGGCATGTCGCCGCTGCCTTCGGCGACGAACCAGATGCCGTTCAGCGAGCGGCAGACCTCGACCCATTTTTCGTCGTGGCCCATGCTGGTGGACGTCACTTCCCAAAGGCCGACCATTCTTTCCAGAAAGCCGTGTTCGGCCTGGGGTTTGGGCATTTCCATCGCGCTCATCTTTTCCTCCTCCTCTTTTCGAAGCTCCAGAATGAACCCGTTCAATGGCAGCAGGATGAAGCCGTCTCTTGTGGTTTCGGTTCGTATTCGTCGTGGCGCTTGACGAAGTTCATCGTCGAGTCCTCGTTGCGACCAAGCGGCGCCCGGTCGAGGATCATCAGCGTGCCGATCAGCTCTTCGCCGCCTCGGGCGTAGCTGGAATAGGTATGAAAGACCTCGCTCGCCTCGTTCCTGTAGAAGGCGGAAAGGCCCGGCAGTTCATCATGCGCCTCGGACGGCGGCACTTCACGGAAGTTATAATACACCGCCTCCTTGGCAAGGTCCTCCCTGGAAAAGGAAACGTGATAGTCGAAGTTGAAATCGCTGCCGAAGGACGAGACCCAGGGGAATTTCCAGCCCATGCGCCTCTTGTAGGCCTCGATCTTGTCGAGCGGCGCGCGGGCGACTGCGATGAAGGTGACATCGTGGTTGTTGAGATGCGGAAGCGTGCCGTCGATATGATCCGACAGGAACGAGCAGCCGGGGCAGCCGGCATCCCAATCCGGACCGAGCATGAAATGGTAGACGATCAGCTGGCTGCGGCCCTCGAACAGTTCGGCGAGCGACTTTCTGCCCTTCGGGGTGTCGAACACATAATCCTTGTCGACCTTGACCCAGGGCATGGCCAGGCGCTCGGCGCGCACCTTGTCGCGCAGATGGGTCTCTTCCTTTTCCAAGGCCAGCAGCTTGCGCCGGGCCTCGAGCCACTCCTCGCGGCTGACGACAGGGTTTTTCGGGGACACGGTGACATCCATGACAGGCCTCCTCCAATGCTTGACAGAATAAGTTGATATCAACATACTCTTCCGATGCTGTCAAACACCCCGACTATCGAAGTGATTCCCTTTTCGACGACGCTGCTGGTACGCGACACGTGCCTCTGCCTGCATGTGCAGCGCGCGGCGCGGGCGTTGGCCCGGCGTTTCGACAATGCGATGAAGCCGATCGGGCTCACCAACGGGCAGTTCTCGCTGATGATGTCGCTGAACCGGCCGCAGCCGGCGCCGATGGGCCAGGTCGCCAACCTGCTCGCGATGGACCGCACGACGCTGACGGCGGCACTGAAAGTGCTGGAACGGCGCGGTCTGGTCGAAACCACCGTCGATCCGAAGGACCGGCGCGGCCGGCTCCTGCGCCTGACGGACGACGGAATGACCATGCTTTCCGCCGCACTGCCGATCTGGATACGGGTGCATGGGGAGATCGATGCGGAGCTTGGCGAGGGCGGGCCGGAAGAGCTGCGGGCGACGCTCGGCGGGATCAGGTAGAGCGGGGCGGTAGCCGATCACGCTCTGAAAGCAAGGGCGGTGGCGGCTTTGCGCCAGAAGCGGGCTTTGCGACCGTCGCAAAGTCGGGAAACAAGTGCCGGTTTCGCGAATTTTTGCGAAACCGCTTTTAGTGGGTTGACTTAGAGTGCGCTCTAACCGGTAGCCTCCCATGCGTCGTGACGAAAGAAGGGCGTTTATGAAGATTGGCGAACTGGCAAAGCGTTCAGGACTGTCAGCCTACACCATCCGTTATTATGAGCGGATCGGGTTGCTTCCTCATGCCGACAGAGACCAATCGGGCCAACGTGATTACGACGCGTCAATCCTGATCTGGATGGAATTTCTCGACCGTCTCAAATCGACCGGGATGCCTATTCGGGAAATGCTGCACTACGCAGCTCTACGGGAGCGCGGCGTCGGCACGGAATCAGAGCGCAGCGCGTTGCTTGAACAGCACCGCGAGCGTGTCCGTGCCCATGTGGCCGAACTGCAAGCCTGCCTTCTCGTCCTCGACACCAAGATCGCCGGATATGCCGGCAAGGAACAGAGGAAAAATGATCATGACGCACCAATCCCCGAACGCCGGCGAAAGCCGGCTGGAACGCGGCAAGAGGGCGCTCGCTGAAATCGACGGCGCGGCCGGCCACAATGTCATCGCCGCTCTGAGGGACATCGCCCCCGACTTCGCAAACTACGTGTTCGAGTTTCCATTTGGCGACATCTACAGCCGCCCTGGCCTCGATCTGCGCGCCCGTGAGATCGCCACTATCGCGGCGCTGACTGCGATGGGAACCGCTACTCCGCAACTGAAGGTTCACATAGAAGCGGGCCTGAATGTCGGTGTAACCAAGGAGGAAATTACCGAGACTATCATACAAATGGCCGTTTATGCCGGTTTTCCTGCAGCGCTTAATGGCCTGTTCGCAGCCAAGGAAGTCTTTGCCGCCCGGTTCCCCACACTTGGTGAGCAGGAGCAATCTATCGAACCCCCGTTTCCAAGGTAAACGTTGGTATCGGCACTTCTGCCGCGGAAACCTTTGAATTTGTGATGAGGATTTCGCCATTGGTTTTATAAGGGAGCTATCTTTGGCAAACCTGCTCACAAAGGCGGTAGAATGACCGCTTAGGGCCCAAAGCAGCTCTTACCTCTGCCTCCCCATCTACCCCAACCAAACCATCAATCGGCCGGCCTACTGCTGCCGCGGGCCGCTCGCCGCAGCCGCTCGGGTGGCAGTTATCGCCCCCGCAAAATCACGGAGGCGCAAAAGAAAACCGCCCGCCAAGGATCAAGGCGGGCGGTTTTCAACGTCGGACGGAGCGGCTCCCGCTGGTCGGGTCTTGCCGTAGATCAGGCGACCGAGACCGGCACTTCCGTCGAGGTGCGCATCGCGTGGCTATAGGGGCAGACGATGTGGGCCTTGGCGGCGAGGTCTTCGGCCTGGGCCTTGTCCATGCCCGGAATGTCGACCAGAAGGGACACTTCGATGCCGAAACCGCCGCCGTCTTCGCGCGGGCCGATGCCGACAGTCGCCGTCACCTTGGCGTCATCCGGGATCTTTACCTTTTCCTTGCCGGCGACGAATTTCAGCGCACCGAGGAAGCAGGCGGAATAACCGGTGGCAAAGAGCTGTTCCGGATTGGTGCCCCGGGCACCGTCGCCGCCGAGTTCCTTCGGAACCGTCAGCGTGACGTCGAGAACGCCGTCTTCCGAGGCGCCATGGCCGGCGCGGCCGCCGGTGGCGGAAGCCTTGGTGGTATAGAGAATGGGCATGAGTCTAACTCCCTTGGTCTTTGACGATGGTTCTGGGTTAAAAATCTTGTCCGCAATTCAATTGCGCACAATCTAATTACGCGCATTGCATTTTGCCGTCAAGCCTGCGAAAATGCGGGCCGGGAAAAAGATAGAGCACAAGAACGTGAAGACAGGACCGGCCATGCAGAAAAAAGCGCACGACCGCCAAGATTTCGAGATCAGCCTCGATGCGCAGCTGTGCTTTGCGATCTACGGCGCGGCGCACGCCTTCACGCGCACCTACAAGCCGCTGCTGGAGCCGCTCGGGCTCACCTATCCGCAATACCTGGTGATGATCGCGCTGTGGGAGGAGGACGACCAGCCGGTGAAGGCGATCGGCGATCGACTGGGCCTCGATTCCGGCACGCTCTCCCCTCTTCTCAAGCGGCTCGAGCAATCCGGCCTCGTCGCCCGCAAGCGCGACCGCGACGACGAGCGGCAGGTGAGGATCTCGCTGACGAAAAAGGGAACGGAGCTGAAAACCCAGGCGGCGGGCGTCGCCGGTGCGATCGGCAAGGCCGTCGGCTGCAGTGTCGAAGAGGCGGTGGCGCTACGCGACGAACTGATCGCGCTGAAGCAGAGGCTGACCAAGGCGGGGAGCGAAAAAGAGACACTGCCATCTGTTTGATCGCATGGGGCGCCATCAAGGCCAAGTGACAACGGCGGAGGCAGTCATTCCCTGCCGAGATGATCCACGACGATCCGGTCGATCCAAGTACGGTGCTCTTCCTTGACGAGCGGATTGGTGCCGGGTTCGCCGGCGACCGTGATCAGCGCCTTCCAAAGGCACCAGCCGCGCGCCCTTTCCCAGGTCCGCGCATCGAGCCCGACCCGATCGCGGAAAGCGCGGGCCGCCGGTGCGTCGAACAGCGTCCACGCGATAACGAGGTCGCAGGCGGGATCGCCCGTGCCGGAACTGCCGAAATCGATCACCGCGGAAAGCCGCCCGCCACGGACGAGGAGATTGCCGTCAGCGACGTCGCCATGCACCCAGACCGGCCTGTTCTCCCAGGTCGAAGCGAGCGCCCTCTCCCAGATCTCGGTAATCAGCGGCACGTCGATTTCGCCAGAGAGGACGTCGATCGAGCGGCGCGTCTCGTCGTCATAGACTTCCAGCGCGCCGCCGCGGTAAAAATTATGTTGGCCGGCGGGCGGGCCATCGGAAGCGTCGATTTTCCAGAGCGCCAGGAGGAAATCGGCCAGATCCTCGGCAAATTCCGTCAGGTTCACTATGCTCTGCAGCCCCGAGCGCTCGCCCTCGATCCAGCGATAGACCGACCAAGGCCAAGGATAACCCTCGCCCGGCCTTCCGAGCCCGAGGGGCACGGGAATGGGAAGCGGCAGTTGCGGGGCCAGTGCCGGCAGGACGCGGTGCTCCTTTTCGACCTGCGCGACATACCGTTCGGCGCGCGGCAGACGCACCGACATGGTGTCGCCGAGATGGAAGGTGCGGTTGCGCCACCCACCGATCGCGACCGGTCTCACCTGGAGACCCGCCCAATCCGGAAACTGGGCGGCGATCAGGCTTTTCACGAGAGCGGTGTCGATCTCGACCATGCACAAATCCCCTTCGGCGCGAGATCCAGGTTGCGCCGGGGATGACTAGCAACTGTCTGTGACAGAAATTACTGCCACACCACGATGCGCGCTTTTTCCGGCACGCGGTCGTAGAGGTCGATGATATCCTGGTTCATCAGCCGCACGCAGCCCGACGACGCGGCGGTGCCGATCGAATTCCATTCCGGCGAACCGTGCAGGCGGTAGAGCGTGTCCTTGCCGTTCTGGAAGATGTAGAGCGCGCGGGCGCCGAGGGGGTTCCGAAGGCCGGGCGGCATGCCGCCGTTCTTTGCCGAATACTTGGTCAGTTCCGGCTGGCGCGCGACCATCTCGTCCGGCGGCGTCCATTTCGGCCATCTCTGGCGCCACTGGATGACGCCCTCGCCCTGCCAGGCGAAACCCTCGCGGCCGATGCCGACGCCGTAGCGCATGGCAGTGCCGCCGGGCTCGACGAGGTAGAGGAAGCGCGACGCCGTGTCGACCACCACCGTGCCGGGGCGTTCGCCGGTCGGATCGACGACCTGCTGGCGATAATAGCGCGGGTTGATCTGGCGATATGGGATCGCCGGGATGACGAAACCGCCGTCGACGACGGTGCCGTACATGACATCCAGTTCCGACGACGGACCTTCAATAGGCTCCGGACGGAAGGCAACCGTCGTGGCCAGCGGACGCGGCACGGACGAGGCGCAGCCGGCAAGCGTGGAGGCGGCGCCCGCGCCGAGGAGAGACAAGAAACTCCGGCGGGAAAAGGAAGGGTTCAGGATCATCTGAGGCAGGACCGCTCGATAGTAAACGCAGGGAACAGCAAAATCGCTCTTTAACGGCAGGGCGGTCGAAAGGTTCCGACTCGCTCCCCGAGCTGGAAGATAGGTCCGCGGTCCTTAATCAACTATTCACGAGACCTACACGGCAGTTCAAACCCCTGAGATGACGATAAAAAAAGAGCGGCAACGCCGCTCTTTCCGTCCATTGAAGGGAATGTTGCCGTGGTCAGATGACCACGATCGGCGTGCCCGAAGGAACGCGGTCGAAGAGGTCGATGACATCCTGGTTGAGCATGCGCACGCAGCCGGACGAGGTCTGCTTGCCGACGGACTGCCAGTCCGGCGTGCCGTGCACGCGGTAGAGCGTGTCCTGGCCATCCTTGAAGATATAGAGCGCGCGGGCGCCGAGCGGATTGTTGAGGCCCGGATTGGCACCGCCCTCGGCGGCCGAAAATTTGCGCAGATCCGGCTGGCGGGCGACCATCTCGTCCGGCGGCGTCCAGCGCGGCCATTCCGCCTTGCGCTGGATGACGCCGCGGCCCTGCCACGAGAAACCGGCCTTGCCGAGGCCGACGCCGTAGCGGATCGCCTTGCCGCCCGGCTGCACGAAATAGAGGAAACGTTCCCCGGTATCGACGACGATCGTGCCCGGCGCTTCGTTGGTGCGGTAATCGACGTCTTGGCGCAGATAACGGGCATCGATGCGCGAATAGGGGATGGCCGGAAGCGTGTGGCCGTCGTCGCGGATGACGCCGTACATGGCCCGGTGGACCGGATTGGAAACCGGCAATCCATAGGTCTGGTGGAAAGTCGACGGATAGAGCTGGCGCTTGTGCGGAATGGCGCCCGGCATCGGAGGCGGCTGGTTCGACGGCGGATCGGCATAGGGCGCAACGTTGAAGACCGGCGCCGTCTGCTGCACGAAGACGTCCGGGTTCATGCGGCTGGTATCGGTGACCAAAGGGATCTGACAGCCACCGAGCGCCGCGGACGCGGCGAGCATGGCGGAAAGGCCAAGGGGGCGGCGGTAAGGTCGAAAGGAGAATGGCATGGGAACCCGCTTCCAGCAGATGACGTCCGGCCGACAATGGCAGATGCGGCTGGCGCGAAGCTGGTGGAACCGTTCATGAGTGCCAGCCAGCACCGGCACGGGCCGCCGATGCCGGATAGCGTGCCACGCGCGCATCGAAGTCGCGGGCGATATCTGCCAGCGTCACCTTGCCGAAGCGGCTGAGAAGCAGCTTTTCGGCCTCCCCGAAAGCTTCGGAAAGGGCTGCATTGACCGCCTGCTCCACCAGGCATGCCGGCTGGTCGCAGGCAGGACCGACCGCAAAGACCGCAGGCTCGCCCACCGCTTCGTAGATGTCGAGCAATGTCATTTCCGACAGGGGGCGACCCAGTCTCCAGCCGCCGCCATGGCCCTTTTCCGAGCGCACATAGCCCTTCTCCCGAAGCCCCGCCATGGTGCGGCGGACCACGACCGGATTGGTGTTGAGCATCGCGGCAATGGTTTCCGACGTGGCCGCGCCTTCGTGGCGATCCATATGGATCAGCACATGCAGCATGCGGGACAGGCGGCTGTCGTGTCTCATCGAGGCGCTCCCTCGCGTTTTCGGCCACCCATTTCTAACACGCACATTCATTCGCAACAACATAAGTTACAAGTCCATTGACCGCGCGCCATCATGTAACTTATGTTGTTTCAAGACTCATGAGGAGGATTTCGCATGGATTACGAAGCGATCGTCATCGGCGGCAGCTATGCCGGCCTTTCCGCCGCCCTGCAGCTCGCCCGCGCCCGGCGGCGCGTCCTCGTCATCGACGACGGCCGCCGCAGGAACCGTTTTGCTGAGACTTCGCATGGGTTCCTCACCCGCGACGGCGAACGGCCCGAGACCATTGCCGGCGAGGCCCGCTCCCAGCTGATGGCCTATCCGACCGTCGAATGGCTCGACGCACGGGCCGATGATGCCCGGAAAAGCGAAGCCGGTTTCTCGGTGACAGCGGGCGGCAAGGAGCTTGCGGGGAAACGGCTGGTGCTCGCCATGGGCGTCAGGGATCACCTGCCTGATATCCCCGGCCTGATCGACCGGTGGGGCAAAAGCGTCTTTCATTGCCCCTATTGCCACGGTTACGAATTGAACCGCGGACAGGTAGGCGTGATCGGCGTCTCCACCATGTCGATGCATCACGCGCTGATGCTGCCCGACTGGGGCTCGACCACCCTGTTGCTCAACGATGCGTTCCGGCCTGACGAGGAACAGGCCGGCCAGCTGGCGGCGCGCGGTGTCGCCATCGAGGAAACCCCGATCTCATCGATCGGCGGCCATGCCGAAATCCTGCTGCAGGATGGCCGGGCCTTGAGTTTTGCCGGACTTTTCGTTCTGTCCCGGACGGAATTGGCAAGTCCCATTGCCGAACAGCTCGGCTGCGCCCTGGAAGACGGCCCGGTGGGGAAATTCATCCGCACCGACATGACCCAGCAGACCAGCATTCCCGGTGTTTTCGCCTGCGGGGATGCTGCCCGCGCGGCGGGCTCGGTGGCGATTTCCGTCGGTGACGGCGCCATGGCGGGCGCGGGGACGCACCGGTCGCTGATGTTCGGGTAAATCTTACGACACCCTCTTCACAGGATGCGGCTTCACAGGATGCGGCGGGCCTGTTCCGGTGACGGAAGCCAGCAGGCCTCTCGCCGTCCAAAGATGCGATAGCGATTTCTGGCGATCAGGCGATAAAGCGGATCGCGAATGAACCGCGGCACCAGCCTGACGATCGACAGCGCCTTCCAGGGCCATCCGAGCCCGTCATAGATTGCCAGAACCGCATCGCTGTCGCGCAGGACGCTCTGCCCATCCACGACGATCATGGTTTCGGGGTTTTCGGGATCGATCCCGCACCGACGGTAAAGCGCTGCGCCGACCTCGCCCTGCATCGACGCCAGGCGGAACCTTGCGGCGCGATCATGCCGAAGCACGAACTGGGCGTTGGCCGAACACAGGACGCACATCGCATCGAAGACGATGATCGGCCCGCCCAAATCCATTCCGTTGCTGCCGCTCATACATGCGCTCCGGCGAAGGCTCGGCCTCAACCCGTGACCTGGTTGAAGAAGCGAATGCTTTCGGCGACCGCGCCCGGCACAACGCCGTTGTGATTGCCGGGCAGGAGCTTCGCCTCGATCGAGACGCCGGCTGATTTCGCCCGGTCCATCAGCAGCCGGTGATCGGCGTCGAAGGGCCGTTCCTCGGTGCCGCGCAGCAGGAGCGTCGGGCATTTGAGGCTGTGGCCGAAGCAGACCGAAGAGCGCATGATGAATTCCTTCTGGTCGCTCTCGTCGAAACGCACTTCCCGCTCGAACCGGCCGAAATAACGCCAGGAATTGACGCCCGCCGAGATCGGCGCGGAGGCGCGGAACTTTCGCGTCATCGAGGCGAGCAGCGCCAGCGTGCCGCCATTCGAATGGCCGGCAAGGAAGAAGCGGTTCTTGTCGATCCCCGGCAATTGCTCCAGATAGGCGGCTGCCGCCAGCGCATCCGACGTTTCGTCGTAGAAGCCCGAATAATTGCCGGCCTGGCCGTTTTCGCCGCGGAACGAGGGCAGCATGACGACGTAGCCCGCTTCCCAATAGGCCTTCATCAGTTCCCAATGGCCGTCGCCGGTGGCGTTGCCGCCATGCAGGAAAAGGACCGCGGGTTTCAGTTTCGCGGAGGGCTCATAGGGCGAAATCCAGGCGATCAGTTCGATCGAGCCGTCCGGTCCGCCGCGATACATCACCTTCTTCGAACCTGCGGGCGTGCCGAGCGGAGGCGACTGTTCGGGGGACGGGCCCTTGCGGATGAGGTTGGTGTGGAAATGCCGGCGAGCGTCGCCGTAATCCTCCTTTTCGAGCGGAGGAACCTCAGGCACGGGAAACTCCGCGCGAGCCGCGGCGGGCAGCATGGCTGCAGCCAAGAGGCCGGCGGCGCCAGCCAGCAGGGTACGGCGGGTCAGACCGCCGTCTTCCATGAGATTTCGGGAAGAAAGAATGCGGGGATCTGTCATATGTGATGAGCCTGAAGAGCGTTTCGCCAGTCCGATATCAGCATTTGCAGGAAACGCTGTCCATTCACTCATTCGCGAACTTCATAGGAAAACCCGAGGCTTGGATTGCCTACAGCCTCTTCGCGCGCACCGCATCCTTCTCCTTGCGCCACTGGACGAGCGCCTGAAGAAACGGTCCGGCAGTCACGCCAAGAACAGCGCCGCCGACCACCCATCCGAGAGCGCCGCCGCCCAGGAGTTCCTGGCCGATATAGGCGGCTGCGACGCAGCCGATGAGCGCGACAATGCCCTTGATGATAAAGCTCGATTTCGTCATGTCGTTATCCCCCAGGAACCAAGATCTGCAATATCGGGGTTTAGATAGGCGAATTTCGCTACAATCAACCCTCGCGTGCCTCCACCATCGCCGTCAGGGTCGCCAGCCGGTCGGCGTCGCGCGGCAGCTTGTCCTGGCGCAGACGGGCGATCCGTGGAAAGCGCATGGCGACACCCGACTTGTGGCGGGTCGAGCGGTTGATGCCCTCGAAGGCGACTTCCAGCACGAAGCCGAAATCCGGTTCCGCACGCACCGCCCGGACCGGCCCGAAACGATCGACCGTGTTGTCGCGCACGAACTTGTCGAGCACTTCGAGTTCAGCGTCGGTAAAGCCGAAATAGGCTTTCCCGACCGGCACCAGTTCTTCGCCATCAGGCGTTTCCGCCCAGACGCCGAAGGTGAAGTCGGAATAATAACTCGACCGCTTGCCGTGGCCGCGCTGGGCGTAGAGCATCACCGCGTCGATATTGTAGGGGTCCCGCTTCCACTTGAACCACGGCCCCTTGAGGCGGCCGGCCTGGTATGGGCTGTCCTTGCGCTTGATCATCACCCCTTCGATGACCGGATCGGGTGGCGCGATGCGGATGCGGTCGAGCTCGTCCCAGGTGGTGAAGGGCACGAGATCGGAGAGATCGAAACGGTCATGCGGCGCCCGCTGGATGATGTCGCCGAGGCGTCTGCGGCGTTCGAGAAAACTCTCGGCGCGGATATCGAGATCGCTTTCGAACAGCAGGTCGTAGGCGCGCACGAAGGCCGGGTAGTCATCGAGCATCTTGGCCGTCACCGTCTTGCGGTTCAGCCGCTGCTGCAGGTCGGAGAAGGTGCGCGTCGGATTGTTGGAGCGGGCAGTGCCACCGACCAGCAATTCGCCGTCGATGACGCCTTCGAAATTGATCGACCCGACGACATCCGGAAAGGCACCGGTGATGTCGTCGCCGGAGCGGGAATAGAGTTTTCTGGTGCCGCCGTAGCTCGACATCTGCACGCGGATGCCATCCCATTTCCACTCGGCGGCGTAATCGGCGGGGTCCAGCTTTTCGAGATCGCCCGTCTCCACCGGATTGGCCAGCATGACCGAGTGGAAGATCGCCGGCGTGGCGAGGACCGGCTTTTCCGCCCTGCCCTCCAGCCAGCCGAAGAGCGGTTCATAGGGCGGCGTCAATCCGTGCCAGAGCGTCTCGATCTCGGTGACGTCTTTTCCGCTCATATCCGACAGTGCCTGCTTGGCGAGGCGGGCGGAGACGCCGATGCGGAGCGCGCCGGTGACGAGCTTCAGGAAGGCGAAACGGCTCGACGTATCGAGCTTGTCGAGCAGATCGCGCACGGCGGAGCGCACCTCGGTGCGGCCGAGCGAATTCATTCTGGTGACGACCTCGCCGAGCCGTGGCTGGTGCTCGTCATCGATTTCGTCCTTGCGGGTGCCGTCCCAGACGAGCGAAATGGTCTCGGCGAGATCGCCGACATAATCGTAGGAATACTGGAAGAGGATGGGGTCCATGCGTTCCAGCACGAGATCGCGCAGCATGGCCGGCTTGACGCTTTTCAGATCGAGCCCACCGGCGAGTGCGGCAAGGCCGTAACCGCGGTCAGGATCGGGCGTATCGCGAAAATAGTCGGCGAGAAGGGTGAGCTTGCCGTTGCGCGACGGGGTGAGGACGAGACGGTTGAGGAGGGTGGCGAAGGGTTTCATCGTGCCACCTCATCGATGGCGTGCGTGGCATACCCCCCTCTGCCCTGCCGGGCATCTCCCCCACAAGGAGGGAGATTGGCTGGAGGCATCGCCACTGCCTCGTTCTGGCTCGTCTGCTTTGCAGCAAACAAAGCGGCAGTTATTTGGGGAAGGTCGTGCCACATCCGATCTCCCCCCTTGTGGGGGAGATGCCCGGCAGGGCAGAGGGGGGTGGCCGCGGCTTCAAGCGAAAGACCCATCCCCATCAATCCCCCTCATCCTCGTAACCCACCAGATGCAGCGGCCGGGCGGGAATGTTCTTCAGCTCGCACCAGCGCACCAGCGCTTCTTCGCGGCCGTGCGTCACCCAGACCTCGCTCGGGCCGATCTCCTCGATGGTCGAGAGAAGTTCCGGCCAGTCGCAATGGTCGGAGACGACCAGCGGCAGTTCGACGCCCCCTTGTTTGGCGCGCTGGCGCACCATCATCCAGCCCGATGCGAAGGCGATCAGCGGTTCGTTGAAACGGCGTGCCCAGCGATCCTGGAAGGCCGAGGACGGTCCGACGATGACCGCGCCCTTGAAGGCGTCGGGGCTGCTCTTCTCGATGGTCGCAGGTCTTATGTCGCCGAGATCGATGCCCTGGCCGACATAGTAGTCGCAGAGTTTTGCCAAGGCGCCGTGGATGAAGATCGGCTCATGATACCCGCAATCGCGGATCAGCCGGATGACTCGCTGCGCCTTGCCGAGCGCATAGGCGCCGACGAGATGGCTGCGTTCCGGAAACTGTTTCAGCGAGGTCAGCAGCTTGTCGATCTCGCCCTTCGGATCCGGGTGATGGAAGACCGGCAGGCCGAAGGTGGCCTCGGTGATGAACACGTCGCAGGCGACCGGCTCAAACGGTGCGCAGGTGGGGTCGATGCCGCGCTTGTAGTCGCCCGAAACCACGATCCGCAGCCCGTCCTTCTCGATGGCGATCTGGGCCGAGCCGAGCACGTGGCCGGCGGGGTGGAAGCTCACCCGCACGCCGTCGACATCGATCTCCTCGCCGAAGGCGGCTGCCTGTTCCTCGCCGCAGAAATCCTCGCCGTAGCGCAGCCGCATGATGTCGAGCGTCTGGCGCGTCGCCAGAACCTTGGCGTGGCCGGCGCGGGCGTGGTCGGAATGGCCGTGGGTGATCAGCGCCCGCTCGACGGGACGGACCGGATCGACATGGAAACGGCCGATGGGGCAGAACAGCCCGGCCGGGGTGGGATGAAGCAGCGCCTCTGGTTTCATGCCCTTGAAGATAGGGCAAAAACGGCCGGACGCCAGATCACTCCGAGGCGGCGGCCGGCTTGTTTTCGGCCATCACCGCCTGCGGCAGACGGACCGGTTTCAGCATCAGGGCGGCGATGAGGCCGATCAGCGCCATGGCGCTGCCGGCCAAGAACACCGGCGTGAAGGCCTCGGTGTAGAGCGTGTGGACCGCGATCCGCGACGGTTCGGGCAATGCGAGCATCATCAGCGGCGTCAGCGAGCCGATGTCCTCGACGCCCGGAATGCTGGTGCCGACGTCCCTGATGCCGGCCGCGACGATCGCGCCATAGACCGAGATGGCGATCGAGGCGCCGGCCATGCGCATCAGCGTCACGGCACCGGTTGCCGCGCCGACATCCTCGCGGGGGGCGGAATTCTGCACACCGATGATCGGCGCCTGCTGGCCGAAGCCGATCGCCAGTCCCTGCATCAGCATGAAGCCGAGGATGACATAGATCGGGGTTGCGACCGGAAGCTGCGAGAAGATGAACAGGGCAACGATATTCAGCGACAGGCCGAGCAACGTGAACGGCTTGTAGCGGCCGGTGATCGAGATCAGCCGGCCGGTCGTGAGCGAGCCGATGACGATGCCGAGGGTCGTGGCGACGAAGCAGAAGCTCGCGGTCGTCGGCGACAGGCCGGTGGTCGTCTGCAGGAAGAGCGCAAAATAGTTCGCCATGCCGATCGCCACCGCGCCGGTGCAGAAGGAGACGATCAGGAACAGCGAAAAGGTCGAGTCGCGGAACAGTTTCAGCGGCACGATCGGCTCGGGCACCTTCCCTTCGACGATGACCCAGAGCACGGCGCAGAGCGCGCCCGCCGCCACGACGACCATCGACTGCCAGGCGACCAGCGAACCGAACAGCGTGACGCTATCGGCCCAGACGACGACGCTCGCAACGGTTCCCGCCAGGAGGACGGCGCCGAGATAATCGATCTTCGGCTTGCGGATCGGGCGGCGATAGGGAAGCAGAAGCGAAATGCCGGTGACCGCGACGATGCCGACCGGCAGGTTGATCAGGAAGATGGACCGCCAGCCGAACAGTTCGCTCATCGTGCCGCCGAGCAGCGGCCCGAGGCTGCCCGAGGCCATGATCACCAGGCTCGAATAACTCTGGTATTTCGCCCGCTCGCGCGGTTCGAACAGGTCGGCATTGATGGAGAAGATCGATACCATGATGCCGCCGCCGCCAAAACCCTGCAGCACGCGCGAGGCGATCAGCGAATCCATCGACCAGGCAAGCCCGCAGGTGAGCGAACCGACGGTGAAGATGACGATCGCCGCCAGCATCACGTATTTGCGGCCGAACAGATCGCCAAGCTTGCCGTAGATCGGCATCGAGGTGCTGCTGGCGAGAAGGTAGGCCGAACCGATCCAGCCGAAACGCTCCAGTTCGCCGAACTCGCCGACAATCGTCGGCAGCGCCGTCGAGACGATCTGGTTGTCCAGCGTCGCCATGAACAGCGCCGTCAGCAAAAAGCAGAAGATCACCAACCGCTGGCGGTGGTTGGCGACAAGCGGCACGTGGGCCGGGCGGGTCATATCCATGGATCAATCCAATGCGTCGGAATTTATGTGCTTCCAGCATATAATTGTCAACGGCACTTTGATGCACAATGCAAAGAACGGTTGGAAAGCCTTAACCGCTTTGATATGTTTCATCCCATGACGACGAAGAGCCTTTTGAAAGAGAAACCCGCTGCCGCCTCGCCTTCCCCCGAGGATGTGGCCCGCGTGAGCGAAACGCTCGGGCGGATGCGGATCCTGATCGGCCGGCGGATCATCGGCCGCACGGCGATCGCCAATATCGCGCCGGGCCTGGAAATCTCGCATCTCGACGTGCTCGACGTGATGCGCCGGATCGAGGGCGAGGTGACGGTCGGTGCTATCGCCGAGGCGATGCGCATCGACCCCTCGCGCGGCAGCCGGCTGGTCGCCGATCTCGTCGCCCGCGGCATCCTGCGCCGCGACGCCTCTCAGGCGGACGGCCGCCGCTCGCTGGTCGTGCGCACCGAATTCGGCGACAGCCTGCTGGCCGAGATCCGCGCCGTCAAACGCACGCTGCTGGCACGCGTCCTGGAGGACTGGCCGGAAGACGAACTCAATGCCTTTTCGGTGCTGTTCGAAAAGTTCGTGTCGAGTTTCGAGGAGATCTACGTGGCGCCGGAAAAGCCGCCGGAGGGCACGCTTTCCGAGGCGCCTCAGCCGATGCCATAGATTGCGCATAAAATTTTACTCCAGTATAATTTTAGCTAGAAACTGGAGGCAGGCGCATGAATGTTTCGATCGATGCCCGCTGGGAAAAATTCATCGAGGAAGCCGTGCAGGACGGCCGCTATGGCTCGGCCAGCGACGTGGTGCGCGAAGGGCTGCGACTGGTGCAGGAGCGCGAATCGAAGCTTTCGGCACTGAGGGAAACTATTCAAAGCTCAATTGCAGCGGGTGGAAGCCACACCGACGAAGAAGTTGAGGCCTTTCTCGACGCAGAGGCAGAAAAGCTTGCCAAGGAAGGCTTTTGATTGCCCCAACTTCGCTATCTCGGCAGCGCTCGCTTAGATCTTGCACAGATCCAAGCTTATATTACGCGAGAAAGCGGCAACCCAGCCACGGGACGTGGCTTTGCAAGGCAATTACGGCTGAAATGCGTGAGGCTTGCCGGCCTTCCAGGTAAAATGGGACGTGCTCGCGACGAGCTTGATACCGCCATCAGAAGCACGGCTTTTCGCGGCTATGTAATCTTTTTTCGCTACGTTGGCGACGAATTCCAGGTTGTCAGCATCCTCGAAGGTCATCGGGATGTGGAAAAACATTTCGGCACGGATGCCGAAACAGAGAGCGAGGATTAAATCCCCTCGCCTCCCGAAACGCGCAGGCGGTCTCGGCCCAGATCCTTGGCTTCGTACATGGCACGGTCGGCGCGGGCGAGCAGTTCTTCCGGCGTATCGCCGTCCTGCGGGAAGAAGGCGACGCCCATGCTGCAGGTGGCGGTGACGCTCTTGCCGTCGATGACGATGGGTTTCGAGATCGCGGTCCGCAATTCCTGAAGCCGGCGCACCAGGCCGAGTTCCTCCTGGCTGACATTGCTGAAGACGATCGCGAACTCGTCGCCGCCAAGGCGAACCAGAAGATCGGTCACGCGGACGCAGTTGACCATGCGCCACGACAGCGTTTTCAACACCTCGTCGCCGGCCGCGTGCCCCAGCGTATCGTTGATCTGCTTGAAATTGTCGAGGTCGAGATAGGCGACCGTGACCTTGCGTTTCTCGCGGCGGGCCTCGTGCAGCGCGCGGCTGAACTGCGCCCAGAACAGCGTGCGGTTCGGCAGGCCGGTCAGCGGATCGTGATGCGCCATGTGCTGGATGCGCTCTTCCGCGCGGGCGCGTTCGATAGCGATGCCGGCAATGTCAGTCGCCATCGCCGTCAGTTCGAGCTCGAGCTCGGTCGGTTCGCGCGGCGAATCGGAATAGAGAGCGAACGTGCCCAGCACCAGCCCGTCGGCACCCATGATCGGCGTCGACCAACAGGAGCGGAAACCGAACCTCAGCGCCAGTTCGCGATAATTGTCCCAGAGCGGATCGGCCAGCACATCCTTGACGAAGACCGGTTCGCGCCGCCAGGCGGCCGTGCCGCAGGAGCCGACCTTCGGGCCGATCTCGATGCCATCGATCAGTTTCACATAAGCGGGCGGAAGGCGGGTCGCCGCGCCGTGGCGCAGCCGGTCCGTACCCTCTTCGAGAAGCAGGACCGAGGCGATGACGTCGTCCAGTTCATCTTCGACCGTTTTGACGATCGCATCCAGAACCGCCGACAAAGGCTGGCCCCGGGCGATCATCTCGAGAAGACGCGCGTGGCCGTGCCGGCGGTCGTCCTGGCGTCTGCGCTCGGTAATATCGCGCGAAATCCCGACCAGGCCGACGATCTGGCCATGAACGTCGCGTAGCGGCATTTTCGAGGTGGTGAGCCAGAGCATGCGGCCGTCGCCGAGCTTGACGCGTTCCTCGCGGCCGTCGATCGCCACGCCGGTCGACATGATCTCCTGTTCGACGAGAAACAGTTCGCGTGCGGTTTCATGATCGAGAATATCGAAATCCGTCTTGCCGATCAGGTCGTTGCCTTTGTGCAGCTTGCTGTTGCGCCCGGCTGCGGCATTGGCAAAGACGAAGCGGCCGCGACGATCCTTTACGTAAATGAAGTCCGGGAGCTGATCGAGAAGAGTGCGGGTTTCAAGTTCGCGGGTGACCAGCGCGATGTCGAGGTCTATCTCGCTGTCGGCGGAAACGCGCAGGAGGCGGCTGCAGAGTTCGTCCAGCGGATCGACAAAAGTCAAGGGCATGCTATGCGACATGGGTCCCGCCATCCGAGTGCCTCCTTTTCATTTTCCAAAGAAAATACGCGGGAAATCGCGCCAGATTGCCGTATAGCATGGCGGAGAATTCCTTATCGTTGCTTAAAATCATTGTGAAATTGCCATGATTGAAGCTTCGAAAGAAGCCTTTTTTACTCAATCAATCGGAACCTTTGAGCATAGTAACAATATAAAGGGCCGGCATGGAAAATGCTTTATTGACGCAGAGGAGACGCGCTGGATGATTTCGAGACGCACGGCATTGACGATGATCGCGGGTGCGGCGGCAGGAGCCGTGCCTCGGCCCCTCCTCGCCGCCCCCGAGGGCTTTTCGACGATCGACCTGCGCGGCTCGATCGATGCCGGCGCACACGGCGTCACCCCGGACGGCGGCGACAAGCAGAACCGCAAGCTCGCGGAGATCATCGCCAAGGCGGCGCGCCAGAACATGCCGGTCTTCCTGCCACCCGGAAACTACCCGGTATCCAATCTCGATCTGCCCGAGGGCACCCGCATGACCGGCGTGGCCGGGGCTTCCCGGCTCGTCTATTCCGGCGAGGGGCGGATGCTCACGGCCGACGGCGCGCGCCGCATCGAGCTCTCCAACATCGTCGTCGACGGGGCGAACCGCCGGCTCGACGACCAGAGCCCGGCGCTCGTCACCATGCGCGGCATCGGTGAGATCGTCATCGACAATTGCGAGATCATCGGGGCGCGCAGGACCGCAGTGCAGCTCGAACGCTGCGGCGGGCGGATCGAGCGGAGCCGGATTTCGGGCGCCACCGAATATGGGCTCTATGCCGTTGAAAGCACAGGACTTTCTGTCACCGGCAATACCGTCTCCGACTGCGGCAATGGCGGCATCCTCATCCATCGCTGGACCAAGGGCGCCGACGGCACGATCGTTTCCGGCAACCGCATCTTTCGGATCGGCGCCACAAACGGCGGCACCGGCCAGTACGGAAACGCCATCAACCTGTTCCGAGCCGGCAACGTGATGGTGACCGGCAACCAGATCTCGCATTCGGCCTTTTCGGCGATCCGCGCCAACAGCGCCTCGAACGCCCAGATCGCCAACAATACATGCCTCGCCTCCGGCGAGACGGCGATCTATGCGGAATTCGCCTTCGAGGGCGCGTTGGTTTCCGGCAATATCGTCGACGGCGCGGCGAACGGCATTTCGGTCGTCAATTTCAACGAGGGCGGCCGGCTTGCGACCGTCGCCGGCAATATTGTCCGCAACCTCACCCCCACGGGCCCGTATGTGCTCGACGGAGCGATCTTCGGCGTCGGCATCAGCGTCGAGGCGGATACCGCGGTGACCGGCAACGTCATCGAGAATGTGCCGCTCTGGGGCATGGCGCTCGGTTTCGGGCCATACCTGCGCAACGTGCTCGTCAGCAACAACATCGTTAGGCAAGCGAAGGTCGGCTGTGCGGTGACGGTGGTCGAAGGCGCCGGCAGTGCGTTGATTTCCGGCAACCTGTTCGAGGCGATGAAGGACGGCGCGGTGATCGGTTATCGCTGGCAGACACCGTCTACGGCAGAGCTCGGCCGCGGCGACGGGCAGGCCCAGGGGTTCAAACATCTGACGATCGCGAACAACCGGATCGTTTAATCGAGATCGCTGGAATCGTCCAAATCGACATTGCGGCCCCGATGGAAAATGCGCGCTATGAAGACGACATCTTCCTCCACGAAAAAGGCGATCGTCGCCTTGTAGCGATATCCAACGAGGCGAATGCCGGGTCTAATGTCGTCGCGCAACATCCCACGCTTGGGAAAGGTCGAAAAACCAAGGCAATAGCTTTGTATCTTACCGACATAGGTTCGGGCTTGCTCCGCACCCATTTCGGGAGACAGATAGATGAGAAGATCTTCAAGATCGTCGCTGGCCCTGCGTCCAAAAACGACCTTGTGGCTCATGCCTTGTTCTGCTTTTCCAGAAGCGAGGCCATCCTGGCATCAAGGCGCGCGCTGACCTCTTCGGCCGAAAGCGCCCGCTCAGGATTTGCCCTGAGTTCATCGTAGGCCGGAGCCACCTCCTCCACCAGCCACTTCTCGATCGCCGCATCGCGGGCGAGCAGCGTGCGCAGGCCGTCGCGGATGACTTCGCTTTCGGTGGCATATTCGCCGGAGGCAACCTTGGCCTTGACCATTTGCGCCATTTCGAGCGGCAGGGTGATGCTGAGCGACCGGGTGGTGCGCATGGCGGGCTCCTTTCCAAGAAATCGGACACGATTAAATCCTATCGAAAACTTTCATCATCGTCCAACGCGGATTGGTCTTCCGTTTTGTGCGCCCTGCCCGTAGCTTGCGCTCGCATTTCCTGGAGGGACTTTAATGCTGAAAATCTATGGTGTTTACCGTTCGCGCGCCACTCGGCCGCTGTGGCTTATCGAGGAACTGGGTATTCCTTTCGAACTTATTCCGATCGTCCAGGGCTACCGCCTGCCCGAGCCGATGGCACCGGGCGCGCCGGTCAACACGCTGTCGCCGGAATTCCTGAGCATCAACCCGATGGGCTCCATCCCGTCGATGGACGACGACGGTTTCGTACTGCACGAATCGCTCGCCATCACGCTCTATCTCGCCCGCAAATACGGCGGCGAGCTCGGTCCGAGGGATATTGCCGAGGAAGGCCAGATGGTTCAGTGGTCGCTGTTCGGTGCGACCAGCATCGAGACGCCGGCTCTGAAGATTTCGGCCACGATTGCCGGCGGCAGAGCAGAGACGGAAGAAGGCAAGGCTGACATCGAAGTCGCGGCCCGCACCCTGAAACGGCCTTTCGACGTGCTCGAAAAGCACCTTTCCAAGAACAGCCACATGGTCGGCGGCCGTTTCACCGTGGCGGATATCAATGTCGGAGAAGTCGTGCGTTATGCGCAAGGCTATGCGCCGCTGTTCGACAGCCGCCCGGCCTTGAAGGCCTGGATCGAGGCCGCCCAGGCGCGCCCCGGCTTCAAGGCGATGTGGGACAAGCGGACCGCCGAACCGGCGTAACGCTTTACTTCCGGCTTTCCGTGAGCGGCGGCAGTTCCATCTTCAGCCAGTCCCGGAAAGCCCTCACCTTCGCCGGCGCCCGTGCGCCGGCGCGGGTGACGAGATAGTGCCCCATGCCGGTATGCGCCCGGATCGAAAACGGCTCGACCAGCCGCCCCTGTTCCAGCGCGTAGGTCGCCAGCGTATGCCAGGCGAGCATCACGCCCTGCCCCGCAATCGTTGCGTCGAGGCAGAGCGAAGCGTCGTTGAATACGTGGCGGGTCGCCATGCTTGCGCCGGACAAGCCTGCTTCGTTCAGCCAGATCTCCCAGGAAAACATCGAGGGGCCGTCGATGATCGCCGGCAGTTTCAGGATGTCTTTGGGTTCCTTGAGCTTTTCGGCAAGTGCCGGCGAGCAGACCGGAAAGACCGTCTGCTCGATCAGCAGTTCGGCATCGACGCCCGGCCAGGTGCCCGGCCCGACACGAATGCCGAGATCGATGTCGTCGACGCCGAGATCGGCGAGCCTAGTCGTCGCATCTATCCGCAGCCGAATTTCCGGGTGCAGGCTCGAGAACCGGTCGAGCCGGTGGACGAGGAACCGCGCTGCAAACACAGGCGCGACAGAAATTGTCAGCAGCGCATCGTCCTGGCGCCTGCCGATCGCCACCGCTTCGGAAAGCGTATGAAACCCTTCTGGTTAATCGCGCCAGCATGGGGCGGGCCGCATTGACCGGCATCATGCCCTTCGGCAGGCGTTGAAAGACCGGCTGGCCGAGCTGTGCTTCGGCCTTGATGACCTGCTGGCTGACGGCGCCGACCGAGACGCCAAGCTCGTCCGCGGCCGCCTGCAATGAGCCGAGGCGGCCGACCGCTTCCAGTGCCCGCAAGCCGTTGAGATGCACGAGGTTGAGGTTACTCATATAGATTTTCTACAGTCATACACTCAAGAACTCAATTGAAAAAGGACGCTGATGAGCCGATATTGTCTCTGCAAATGATAACAAATTTGCGAGGTGACGGTCATGGGGCCGCTGAAGATTTTCTTGAACGTGAAAGCCTGGTTGGAAACGACCGAAACATTGGCGGACCTGCAGTCGAACGACCCGTTCCGCCATCCCGACATCCGCGTGATGGACCTGCGGCAGCTCGCCGACCTGCCCTTCCCGCGCCCGCTTCACGCTGACACGAATCGCAACAACGCGCCTCTCGCGAAATGCGCCTGACGCTCCCATGATCCGCTTCCCCTAAGAGCGGATCGGGTTGCTGACGTGAATCCGTATTCGAGCGGAAAAACTTGCCCCGCCGCCTTCCGGCGTTAGACTGCGGTCGCGGCAGCCTGTTCGGCCAGGGCGCGCTGTACGGCCGGACGCTGTTTCATCCGCTCGTAGTGCGCATTGACCTTCGGAAAGTCCGCACGGTCGAGCTTCATGTTCGCGAGCCAGTCGGTCATCAGGTAGAGATAGGCGTCGGCCACAGAATAGGTTTCCCCGAGCACGTAGGGGCCTTCGAGCAACGAGTCCTCGATCACCTGGAAACTGTCGTGGAAGACCTTTGGCGCCTTGGCGACCATGTCGTCGAAGGAGGACTGATTGTCCGCCCAGCGATAACCGCGGCGCCAATGGGCGTAGGCGACATGCACCGTCGAGGCGATATAGGCATTGAACGCCTGCATCTTGCCGAACAGGAACGGGTCGTCGAGCGGCGCGAGCTTCGCCTCGGGCGCGGCCTGGGCGATGAAGGCGAGGATCGCGACGGACTCGGTGATGGTACCCCGGTCCGTTGCGAGTGCCGGGACGCGGCCCTTCGGGTTGATCTTCAGATAGGCTTCCGACTGCTGTTCCTTGTCGGCGAATTTCACCCACTTGATCTCGTAGGGAAGGCCGGATTCGGCAAGCGCGATATGGCTGGCCAGCGAACAGGCATTGGGCGAAAAGAACAGCGTATACATGAAAATCCTCCTTTGGACCGCGCCGTTCTAGCACGGTTTTTTCAGGCCAGAAGTCTCAAACCACCGATCAACTGACGCCGGGCACATCTTCCAGCCGATGCCAGACCGGAATGCCGCGTTCGTTAGCGATCCGCACGTCGTTATCGGCACCCTTGGAGGCACCCGGCAGACGCAGGACGCCTTCGCAGAGTTGCAGCAGACGACCTGCGACCGGGTGAAAGATATCCTCGTACAGGTCGTCGCCCACATGTTTTCCGCCGGCCGCATGCCAGACCGGCAGCGCCACCCATTCGCCGATCATCGGCACATGGCCGGCCTTGAACAGCGCATGCGACGGCGCTTCGAGCCGATTCAGGTTCTCGGCCATCTTCTGAGGGTCGTCTCCGGTGCCCGAGCGGTAGGGGCCAGCAATCAAAATCAACATCTTCGTTTCTCCAAACTTGTCCGCATTCATCACGGAACTGCACGAATTTGCCTGAAATGCTTTACATTGTCTGCAATTTCAGGCATACTTGCGCTTATTCATGCAATTTCGTGCAGAGTCAAGAGCCATGCTGACAACCCAACGCAAGAGCCTCATCCTCGACATCCTCCGCCGGGAGGGGCAGGTCGTCGCCAAACGGGCAGCGGAAGAATTTTCGCTTTCGGAGGACACGATCCGGCGGGACCTTCGGGAGATGGCGGCGGAAGGCCTGCTGCGGCGGGTGCATGGCGGGGCGATGCCTATCTCTCCCGACCTGCCGGATTTGTCCGCCCGGCGGGCGGTGTCGTCGGATGTCAAGCAGCGGCTCGGCAGGGCTGCGGCTGACATGGTGAAGCCGGGCCAGACGATCTTTCTGGACGGCGGCACCTCGACTGCGGAGATCGCCCGCGCCCTGCCCCGCGACTTCGCCTTTACCGTGATCACCCATAGCCCGACGATCGCGGCGGAACTCGAACACCATCCGACGGTGGAGGTGATCCTGATCGGCGGGCGGCTCTACAAACATTCGATGGTGGCGACAGGTGCGGCGGCAATGGCGCAGATCGCTCTGATGCGGCCGGACATATTCTTCCTCGGCGTCACCGCCGTGCATCCGGCCCGCGGACTTTCGACCGGCGATTTCGAGGAGGCGGCTATCAAGCGCCACATCGCGGCATGTTCCGCAGAGACGATCACGCTCGTGACAGTGGAAAAGCTGGATGCGGCCTCACCGCATATCATCATGCCGGCTTCGGCCTTGTCGGGCATGATCGTGCAGGAGGGAATCGAGGAAGAGCGGATGGCGCCTTATCGGGCGATTGGGATTCGTATGATCGAGGTTTAGTTCGGAGCGCGAAATCGGACGTAGCCGGGCACAAGCAACGCCTTCTCACCGCCGTATGCGCAGGGGCCCACCATCCCCGCCGTTATCCTCGTCCTCACAAGCGACGCTGGGCGATCGAACTGTTCTTCCGCTGGGTCAAGCAGACCCTGAAAATCCACCATTTCCTCGGCACCTCCGAGAACGCCGTACGCATCCAGATCGCCGTCGCCCTCATCGCCTTCCTGCTCCTGCGCATGGCCAAGGACGACCAAACCACCATCCAAAGCCCGCTCGCCTTCGCACGCCTCGTGCGCGCAAACATCATGCACCGCAAAAGAACAGACCAATTCCTCAAGCCGCCTCCCGACACGCCAACAAACCAAAACCAAATGGTCTTTACATGGGCCGCAATTTAAACCGGACAGCAGTGGGCTTGACCCGAGGATGACGGAGCGTGGGGAAGCTGGCCACTCCAATTGCCTTCCGCCGAAAACAGTCTAGTCGATCTCACGCAAACAGCGCGTCGGTCACCCTCACGTCACCCACATGGATGCCGTTCCAGTTCTTCATCGGCTTGTTGGCCATCGCCATCAGCTTGGCGTGCACCTCGCCGCCCTTTTCGAAATAACGGGCGATGAGGGCGAAGATCATCGCTTCGGCGGCGCGGGTGGTGCCGTCCTCGCATTTCACCGCCATGGCAATGCCCTGATCCGGCAGCGCGGCGACGAAGACGCCTTCGGCGCCGGTCTTGGCAAAGATCTTGCCGGGTGCGATTTCCATCAGCTTGGTGCAGGCGCGGTTGGTGCCGGCGACATAAAAGGGCTCGGCCATGCAGGCATCCATCAGCCGGCGCGAAGCCTTGGCGCGGCCGGCCGAGAGGGCGTTGCCCGTCGCCATCTTGGCGAACCCGTGGGCAAGGCCCTTCAACGGCACCGCATAGGTGGGGATCGAGCAGCCGTCGGTACCGCAATTCTGGTGGCCGATGATGGCGCCGGTCAGGGTTTCCATCGTGCCGCGGATTTCGGCCTGCAGCGGATGGTCGTAGCCGCCGTAACCTTTCACATCCATGCCCGTATGCACGCAGGTGCAGACGAAACCGGAATGTTTGCCGGAGCAATTGTTGTGAAGTGCAGTCGGTGCCTCGACGGTACGCGCCTGATGGATCAGCACGGCCTGCTCCGAGGCCCAATGGGCGCCGCATTCGAGCGCGCTGTCGTCACGTCCGGCCTTGCCCAGCATCGAGGCGGCCATCGCCACATGCGCGTACTCGCCGGAATGGGAGGCACAGGCAAAGGCAAGCTCCCGGTTTCCGAAGCCATAGGCATCCGCCGCACCGCTTTCAACGAGCGGCAGCGCCTGCATGGCCTTGCTGGCGGAACGGGGGAAAACATGCGCTTCCGCCTCGCCGAACGAGAACAGCACCTTGCCGTCACCATCGACGACCGCACCGAGCCCGCGGTGGCGGCTTTCGACCAGGTTGCCTCTAGTGACTTCGACGGTAACGGGGTTTTGCATGGTCTGTCCTGAAATTGCCGGTTTCAATGTGCCTATCGTCTGGCGATATCACAGGCTCTTAAACGAGTCCGGCGGGATTTTCATGGGGGACCGTATGAAATCGGTTAAGCGGTTGTTTCTGGTTATCTTCATCGTTTACCTGGTTCCGACCTTCGCGTCGGCAGGGTTGTGGGCGATCAAGGACCGGCCGTCGCGCTGGAGCGATGCGCGCTGGTCGTCGGCGGGCATCCTGCCGAAACCCGAGACAAGCAACGAAGCGGCAATCTACGTCTTCTCGGCGATGACGGGAGGCCTGAAGGGTGCGGTCGCAAGCCATGCCTGGATCGTCTTCAAGGAAAAAGGCGCAAAAACCTATACGCGATATGACAAGGTGGGCTGGGGCAATCCGATCCGCCGCAACCACCGGGAGCCGGACGCCTTCTGGTATTCCAACGCGCCGCAGCTCGTCACCTCGGTGACCGGCTCCAAGGCGGAACTGCTGATACCAAAGATCGAGGGCGCGATCGCCGCCTACCCCTATGCGGAGCCGGGCGGCTACACGATCTGGCCGGGGCCGAACTCCAACACGTTCGTCGCCCATGTGCTGCGCACCGTGCCGGAGCTCGACGCCGTGCTGCCGCCGCATGCAGTCGGGCGCGACTATCTGCCGGACGGCGAATTCATTCATGTGGACGACGACTGGCGCGACGTACATGTGACCGTGCGCGGCCTCATCGGCCTGTCGGCCGGCCTGCGTAGTGGGTTTGAGGTGCACTTCCTCGGCTTGGTCGCAGGCCTCGATTTCGCCAATCCCGGCATCAAGGTGCCGGCGCTCGGACGGATCGGGATTTAAGATGGCAGCTATGCATAAAATGCAAAACGCCCGCGGATGCGGGCGTTCGACATAACTTCATGTCAGATGGCGATCAGAAGCCGACGGCCTGACGCGCAACCCGGCGGATATCGCCTTGGGCGATGCCGAGATCGCTGAGTTCGCGCGGTGTCATACGGCCCAGTTCGGCAACCGTCTGACGATACTTGCGCCAATTGTTGAGAGTGCGTGCGACGTTCATGATGGTTCCCCTTTCCTGGGATTTTCGAAGCCAGCTGCCAGTCCTTGGCGCTCTCGTTTGCTTCGATGCCCCTTATATAAGCTCATCAAACGTGCACTGAAAGCGCCCACTTAGCAGGCCACCTATGCGAGAGGCGCATGAGTCTTTCTCATCTTAGAAATCATGAAAAATGAAGAACAGCCGACGTTGAACAAAAGCCGCTGAAATGAAAAGGGCCATAAAATGGAAAAGGGCCGCTCGAGGCGACCCTTCCATGAGTTTGGTCCGGTTGAACGAACCCGGGGCGCTTCGCAGCGGCCCGAAGGAAGATGAGGTTTAAGCCGAGGGTTGCCCCGTCAAAACCGCCACCTTTCCATTGCCCGTTACACAGACCGAAATCTCACTAGACATTGGACCACCTTCCTTTCACTACGTTGACGATGATTAAAAGGTAGGGGCCAAAGCCTGAGTCTGCAAGCCACGTTATATAAACGATTGCGTATTTAATTGAGTTGCGAAGGCGACCTTCCGTCCCTAGAATTCGCCAACTTCGATCGAGGCAGATTCCCCCCTTCAGCTCAGCGTCACGACGATCTTGCCGATATGACTGCTGGTTTCCATCAGTTTGTGGGCCTCGACGACCTCTGCGAAGGGCAGCACCGAGTGGATGACCGGGGCGACCGTTCCGTCCTCCAGGAGCGGCCAGACCTGGGCCAAAAGATCGTCGCGGATGGCGCGTTTTTCGTCTGGCGTGCGCGGGCGCATGGTCGAGCCGGTGACAGTCAGGCGCTTCACCATGATCGGTGACAAATTGACCTTTTCGGCAATGTTGCCGCCGAGGAAGGCGATGATCGAGAGGCAGCCGTCCTTGGCGAGAACCGAGAGGTTCTTTTCGAGATAGGCAGCGCCGATCATGTCGAGCACGACGTCGACGCCCTTGCCGGCGGTGAAGTCCTTGATGACTTCGGCAAAATCCTCGGTTTTGTAGTCGATGCCTCTCATGGCGCCGAGCTTTTCGCAGGCCTCGCATTTTTCCCTGGAGCCGGCAGTCGCGTAGACCGTCGCGCCGAACGCCTTGGCGAGCTGGATGGCAGTCGTGCCGATGCCGCTGGTGCCTCCGTGGATCAGCACGCTCTCGCCTTCGGTCAGGCCCGCCATCTGGAACAGATTGGCCCAGACGGTGAAGAAGGTTTCCGGCAGCGCCGCGGCCTTGACCGCGTCAAAACCCTTAGGCCATGGCAGCGCCTGGCCCGCCGGTACGGCGCAATATTCCGCGTAACCGCCGCCGTTTGCGAGCCCGCAGACCTTGTCGCCGAGCTTGAATTCGCTGACATCCTCGCCAAGCGCTACGACTTCGCCGGATATTTCCAGGCCGAGGATCGGGCTCGCGTCCTTCGGCGGCGGATAGGCGCCCTTGCGCTGCTGCACGTCCGGGCGATTGATGCCCGCCGCCTCCACCCGGACCAGGATTTCGCCCGGCCGCACCGCCGGCAGCGGCCCCGTGGCGATAGTCATCACCTCCGGCTCTCCGAAGGACGGCAGATCGACGAAACGCATTTCGGTGGGAAGCGGCATGGAAGGACTCCTCTCAGAACCAGCCATCGACTTACGGCCGGCGTCGGGCACTGACTTAGGACAGTCGTCTCGCGATAGGAAGGCGGCGTTCCGCCGCCTAGGTCATTTTGTCTCGCCGAAACTCGCGAAAACGAGACCGCCATCGCTTTCCTTGGCCTGCGCCTTGACGGCCGCGATCTCCGAACCGATGCGGCCGACATCGTCGAGCAGCAGGCCCTGGGGCAGCTCGAGCACGCCGATCGAGCAGCGCAGCAGCGGGAAGTCCCGCTCCGCGCCGGAGCGGTCGTGACCGCGGATCCTGCCGGCGGCACGCTCTTCCGGGGAATAGAGTTCGACGACGTCGTCATGAAAATCGGAGAGCAGGCGCCCGAGGATTTCATTGAGTTCCTCGCGGGTCCAGTCGCACACGCCGATGAAGAAATCGTCGCCGCCGACATGGCCGAGGAAATCGCCTTCGGAGAAGAAATAACGCTTCACCAGGGCGGCAAACAGCGAGATCGCATGGTCGCCCATCTGGAAACCGTAGTGGTCGTTGAACGGCTTGAAGTTGTCGAAATCGCAGTAACAGAAGAAGCGGGGCTCGTCGTCGTCGCGGCCGGTTTCCTGCATGAAATCGCGAATGGCGCGATTGCCCGGCAGGCCGGTCAGCGGGTTCTGGTCCTGGGCGATCTTCAACTGCTTTTCGTTGATGACCTTGATCAGCGAGGCCGCCGACACGACGCCGGCATAGCGCATGTTTTCGGTGAGGATGACGCAGGCGCTGTTTTCCATATTGGCGAACAGCCGCATCAATTCTTCTGCTTCCGCGTCCAGCCCGACGATCGGGGCGCGATCGACGAAATGCGAGATCGAACGCTCGTAGACCTTGTTCTTCAGGAGATCGCGGCCGAAGGGCTGATAGATATATTCCTTGAGATGGTATTCGTTGATGACACCGCGCGGCTCGCCATTGGCATTCAGCACCGGGAAGAAGGCCTGGCGCGGATTACGGCGGAACAGGTCGAAGACGCTGTCGATGCTCTGGTTCTCATAGACGGTCGGCAGGTGTTCGATCTGCTTGCGGATGAGGATCTCGTCGAGCGACTGACTGGAGCGACGGATACGACCGATATCGGCGAGATAGGGGAAGGACGGCTGCAGTTCGGACACGAATGTCGTCGGCCGGGCAATGAACCAGCCCTGGACGAGATCGACGCCATATTCGCGGCAGACGAGAAATTCCGCTTCCGTCTCGATGCCTTCGGCAATGACACGGATGCCGAGCACGTGGGCGATGCTGACGATGTTCTTGACGAGGTGGCGCTTGCGCGGGTTCTTGTCGATGCCGGCGATGAAATGGCGGTCGATCTTCAGATAATCGACCGGATAGTCGCAGAGCAGTTTCATTTCGCCATGGCCGACGCCGAAATCGTCGATCGCCAGCTTGAAGCCTTCCTTCCGCATCTGGGTGACCAGATCAGCGAATTCCGGCACGCTGGTATTGTCAAAACGCTCGGAGAACTCGAAGCAGACGGAAGACGGCGCGATATTCGCCTTGCGCAGGTGCTGCACGACTTTTTCGAGGAAATGTTTGCCGTGACGGATCAGCCGGACATCGAGATTGAGAAACAGCGTCTGGGACGAGAAATCCGGCAGGCTGGCGAATTTCGCCAGCGCCCGGGTTGCCATCATCTGTTCGAGTGCCAGAAGCTGGCCGGTCTCCTGGGCCTCATCGAGCAGTTCGAGCGGTGAGGAGAAACCGATCCGTTCCTGGCCGCGCAGCAGCGATTCATAGCCGAAAACAGAGCCGGTGCCGACTTCGACGATCGGCTGGAAGGCATTTTCCAAAACCAATTTTGCCAGGGTGACAAGCTGATCGCTGGCATACCGACGGAAAACGCCCGGTTCCAAGATGGCCGCAGACGACATTACTCACTACTCCACTGCGCAATGGCCTAAAATACGCCTAAAACACGAATGTCAGGTTCCTGGAAATTGGTCAAAAATACCTTTCCCGAACATGAAGGTTGGATGAAAGTTTTGTGACGAGAAAAGGCATTTTTAGACAATATTTGAGAGACTTAGCGGCAACTTTGACGTGCTTCAGGCCTTGGCCGCAAGCGCAACCGCGATCAATGCCCAGCCCTGCATCGTCAGGTCGATCGCCAGGAACAGGCCGAGGATCCACAGGCTGTTGACCGGCCAGCCGAGCGCGATGACGAGGCCCGCAAGCGCGGTTATGACGCCGCCGAAAATCACCCAGCCGGACCCGCGCATCGGCCGCATCCTGAAGCCGACCCAGATGCGGAACATGCCCGCGACGATCAGCGCCACCGCCATGAAGAAGGTGACGATGACGGCGGTCAGCGCCGGATTCCAGAAGGCGAGCAGGCCGGCGATGGTGTAAAGGATGCCGCTCGCCGCCCAGAACAGGATATGGTCCCAGCCCTTCACCTGGAAGGCATGGACGAGATAGGCGACGCCGCCGACCAGCATCATCATGCCGATGTAGAAGACCGACGCGACGGTCGCCACGAAGAGATTGGCGAGCGCGATGAAACCGAAGACGAGCAGCAGAATTCCAAGGGCGAGAAACCAGCCCCACTTGTCACGGACCGTCGAAACCGACGGCGCATCCAGACCGAACGTCATGGCCAACCCCTTTTTTTGCCAAAACCTCACCCGAACCTAACGGATAGGATGTGGAGCGGGCTTGATCCGGGTCAATGGCGCGCTTTTGCGACAGTAAGGTTCGCAATCACTTCTTGATTGGCGAGAGGATCAAAAATAACTCATTTCACTGAGGGAATCTAAGGCACGATTGAGATGGTGACAGCCAAGAGACGAAGCGTAACGAGCATCCTCCCCGAAGGCGGCATTGCAGGTGGTGAAGTATCGTGGCCCATCCGCAGCAGTGCACGCGGCTGGATCCTCGGGTCAAGCCCGAGGATGACGACGGAGAGGCCCGAGGATGACGACGGAGAGGGAGGTGCGACAGATGCCCAAAGAGACCTCTGAGCGAATTGCGATGTTTCCTATTTCGCCGATCGATCCCACGCGCTCCGTCATCCTCGGGCTTGACCCGAGGATCCACGCCCCAGCGAGCGGCATGCTATTGCCCACGGCATGCGTGAAAATCCGCGCCTCGGGCGCCCACGTCGACATTTGAGGACGCCATGACCAAACCCAATATCCTCATCGTCATGGTCGACCAGCTGAACGGGACGCTGTTTCCCGACGGACCGGCGGAGTGGCTGCATGCGCCGAACCTCAAGGCGCTCGCGGCACGAAGCGCTAGGTTCGCCAACAACTATACGTCCTCACCGCTCTGTGCGCCGGCGCGTGCCTCGTTCATGGCAGGCCAGCTGCCGAGCCGGACGCGGGTTTATGACAATGCCGCCGAATATGTTTCGTCGATCCCCACCTTCGCGCATCACCTGCGCCGCGCGGGCTATTACACGGCGCTTTCGGGAAAGATGCATTTCGTCGGACCGGACCAGCTGCACGGGTTCGAGGATCGGCTGACCACCGACATCTATCCGGCCGATTTCGGCTGGACGCCGGATTATCGCAAGCCCGGCGAGCGGATCGACTGGTGGTATCATAATCTCGGCTCGGTGACCGGCGCGGGTGTGGCCGAGATCACCAACCAGATGGAATATGACGACGAGGTCGCCTTCCTCGCCAATCAGAAGCTTTATCATCTTGCCCGCGAGCGGGACGACACCGGGCGGCGGCCCTGGGCCCTGACCGTCTCCTTCACCCATCCCCACGACCCTTACGTGGCGCGGAAAAAGTTCTGGGATCTCTACGAGGATTGCCAGCACCTGCTGCCGGAAGTCGGGCCGATCCCGCTCGAAGACCAGGACCCGCATTCGAAGCGGATCATTTTTTCCTGCGACTACAAGAATTTCGACGTGACGGAAGAGGATGTCCGCCGCTCGCGAAGAGCCTATTTCGCCAACATCTCCTATATCGACGAGAAGGTCGGCGAGCTGATCGACACGCTGACGCGGACGCGGATGCTCGACGACACGATCATCCTGTTCTGCTCGGACCATGGCGACATGCTCGGCGAGCGTGGGCTGTGGTTCAAGATGAACTTCTTCGAGGGCTCGGCGCGCGTGCCGCTGATGATCGCAGGTCCTGGCGTGCCCGCTGCCCTGCATCTGGCGCCGGTTTCCAACCTCGACGTCACCCCGACGCTTTGCGACCTCGCCGGCATTTCCATGGACGAGATCAAGCCCTGGACCGACGGCGAAAGCCTGAAGCCGATGATGGAGGGGACTGCCCGCACGAGCCCGGTGCTGATGGAATATGCCGCCGAAGGCTCCCATGCGCCGCTCGTCGCCATCCGCGCGGGCAAGTGGAAATATATCCATTGTTTGCTCGATCCGGACCAGTTGTTCGATCTGGATAGCGATCCCAAAGAACTCAACAACCTCGCCGACGATCCCGATTTTGCCGAGGTGGTCGCTCTCTTCCGGCGCCAGCGCGAGGAGCGCTGGGACATGGGCGCCTTCGACGCGGCCGTGCGCGAAAGCCAGGCGCGGCGCTGGGTGGTCTACGAGGCGCTGCGCAACGGCGCCTATTACCCCTGGGACCACCAGCCCTTGCAGAAAGCATCCGAGCGCTACATGCGCAACCACATGAACCTCGACAATCTCGAGGAATCCAAACGCTACCCGCGCGGAGAATGAGATGAAAGCCCAGCCGATCGCCAGCCATTTCATCGACGGCGAATATGTCGAGGATACCGACGGCACCGTCATCGAAAGCCTCTACCCGGCAACGGGAGAGGTGATCGCGCGACTGCATGCGGCCACGCCCGCGATCGTCGAGAGGGCGATTGCGGCCGCTAGGCGCGCCCAGCCAGCATGGGCAGCGATGAGCCCGACCGCCCGCGGCCGCATCCTCAAACGCGCCGCCGACATCATGCGGGAGCGCAACCGCGAGCTTTCCGAACTGGAGACGCTCGATACGGGCAAGCCGATCCAGGAAACCATCGTCGCCGATCCGACATCGGGTGCCGACAGCTTCGAATTCTTCGGGGGTATCGCAGCGGCAGGACTCAACGGCAGCTACATCCCGCTGGGGCAGGATTTTGCCTATACGAAACGGGTGCCTTTAGGCGTCTGCGTCGGCATCGGCGCCTGGAACTATCCGCAGCAGATCGCCTGCTGGAAGGGCGCCCCCGCGCTGATCTGCGGCAATGCCATGGTGTTCAAGCCTTCGGAAAACACGCCGCTCGGGGCGCTGAAGATCGCAGAGATCCTGATCGAGGCCGGTCTGCCCAAGGGACTCTACAACGTCATCCAGGGCGACCGGACGACCGGGCCGCTGCTGGTCAACCATCCGGATGTCGCCAAGGTGTCGCTGACCGGCTCGGTGCCGACCGGCCGCAAGGTGGCGGCCGCAGCTGCCGGCAGCCTCAAGCATGTGACGATGGAGCTCGGCGGCAAATCGCCGCTGATCGTCTTCGACGACGCCGACATCGACTCGGCGATCGGCGGGGCGATGCTCGGCAATTTCTATTCGACCGGCCAGGTCTGCTCCAACGGCACCCGCGTCTTCGTGCAGCGGAGCATCAAGGAGACGTTCCTGTCGCGTCTCAAGGCACGTACGGAAAACATGGTAATCGGCGATCCGATGGACGAGGCGACCCAGATCGGGCCGATGGTCTCCTTCGACCAACGCCAGAAGGTGATGAGCTATATCGAAAAGGGCAAGACCGAGGGTGCCACGCTCGTCACCGGCGGCGGCATTCCCAACCACGTGACCGGCGAAGGTTATTACGTGCAGCCGACCGTCTTCGCCGACGTCACCGACGACATGACGATCGCGCGGGAAGAGATTTTCGGGCCTGTCATGTGCGTGCTCGACTTCGACGACGAGGCCGAGGTCATCGCCCGCGCCAACGGTACCGAATTCGGCCTTTCGGGCGGGGTGTTCACGTCCGATCTGACGCGCGGGCATCGTGTCGTCGATCAGCTCGAGGCCGGGACGTTGTGGATCAATACCTACAATCTCTGCCCGGTGGAAATCCCCTTCGGCGGATCGAAACAATCCGGCTTCGGGCGCGAAAATTCGCTGGCCGCGCTGGAGCATTATTCGGAGCTGAAGACGGTCTATGTGGGCATGGGCAAGGTCGAGGCGCCGTATTGATGTTGTCTTTGACCGCCGCGCAAGTCCGCCCCCCTCTGGCCTGCCGGCCATCTCCCCCACAGGTGGGGAGATTGGCTGGGCGCACCGGCTTCCCCAAACAAAAGGCCGTGCCGATGGGCGCAACGTTCAAATGGCGGGAAGGTCATGCCGCCTGTGATCTCCCCACCCGTGGGGGAGATGGCCGGCAGGCCAGAGGGGGGTTGGCACGGCGCGACCTCAAAAAGATACCTGGAGAACACTGACATGCTTCAGGCAGATTTCGTCATCATCGGTTCCGGATCGGCGGGCTCGGCCATGGCCTATCGCCTGTCAGAGGACGGCAAAAATTCGGTGATCGTCATCGAGGCGGGGGGCACGGATTTCGGGCCATTCATCCAGATGCCGGGGGCGCTGGCCTGGCCGATGAGCATGAAACGCTACAACTGGGGTTATCTCTCCGAGCCCGAGCCGAACCTCAACAACCGCCGCATCACCGCGCCGCGCGGAAAGGTGATCGGCGGGTCGTCGTCGATCAACGGGCTCGTCTATGTGCGTGGTCACGCCGAGGATTATAACCGCTGGGAGGAGCTCGGCGCGCAGGGCTGGGCCTATGCGGACGTGCTGCCCTATTTCAAGCGGATGGAACATAGCCATGGCGGCGAGGAAGGCTGGCGCGGCACGGACGGGCCGCTGCATGTAAAGCGTGGGCCGGTGACCAATCCGCTCTTCCACGCCTTCATCCAGGCGGGCTCCCAGGCCGGGTTCGAGATGACCGAGGACTATAATGGCTCGAAGCAGGAAGGTTTCGGGCTGATGGAGCAGACGATCCATAACGGTCGCCGCTGGTCCGCCGCCAACGCCTATCTGCGGCCGGCGCTAAAGCGCAAGAATGTCCAATTGATCTATGGGCTGGCGCAGAAAGTGGTCATCGAGAACGGCCGGGCCATCGGCGTGGAGATCGAAAGGCGGGGCGTTACCGAGACCATTATGGCCAACCGCGAGGTGATCGTCTCGGCCTCCTCCTTCAACTCGCCGAAACTGCTGATGCTGTCCGGTATCGGACCTGCGGATCATCTGAAGGAGATGGGCATCGAGGTGAAGGCCGACCGGCCGGGCGTCGGCGCCAACCTGCAGGACCATATGGAATTCTATTTCCAGCAGGTTTCGACCAAGCCGGTATCGCTCTATTCCTGGCTGCCCTGGTTCTGGCAGGGGGTGGTCGGCGCGCAGTGGCTGCTGTCGAAGGGCGGCCTTGGCGCCTCCAACCAGTTCGAGGCCTGCGCCTTCCTGCGCTCGAGCGCCGGTCTCACTCAGCCGGATATCCAATACCATTTCCTGCCGGTGGCGATTTCCTATGACGGCCGCGCGGCGGCAAAAAGCCATGGGTTCCAGGCGCATGTCGGCTACAATCTGTCAAAATCACGCGGAAGCGTGACGTTGCGCTCGTCCGATCCGAAGGCCGATCCGATGATCCGCTTCAACTACATGAGCCATCCCGAAGACTGGGAGAAGTTCCGCCACTGCGTGCGGCTCACCCGGGAGATCTTCTCCCAGAAGGCGTTCGACCAGTATCGTGGTCCGGAAATTCAGCCGGGGGAGCAGGTCGAGACCGACGACCAGATCGACGCATTCCTGCGCGAGCATCTGGAAAGCGCCTATCACCCCTGCGGCACCTGCCGCATGGGCCGTGCCGACGACCCGCTCGCGGTCGTCGATCCGGAATGCCGGGTGATCGGGGTCGAGGGCCTCAGGGTCGCGGACTCGTCGATCTTCCCGCATGTGACCTACGGCAACCTCAACGGCCCCTCGATCATGACCGGCGAAAAGGCGGCCGACCATATTCTCGGCAGGACGCCCCTGCCCCGCAGCAATCAGGAACCCTGGGTCAACCCGCGGGCGATGGTGAGTGACCGGTAGTCAATGGCGCAAAACGTAAGGTACGCGAATTCCCGGCAGATTTGCAGGAAAGTCCTTCGTGTTCCTTGTGACGAGCAGCATTGAGTGAGTATCCGCGCTCGCCCAGATGATCGCATCGGGAAGCTTCATCTTGTGCTTCTGGCGAAGGGACACGGCCCTTTCGGCAACTGCATCGTCAAGCGCGATGATATTCAGCGCATTAAGGAATTCTCGTGTTGCCGCAGCGAGATGTGGAGGCACACCGACGAGCACTTCCATCCATGTCACAATGCTGATGCTTGGATTTTCGTATCGTTCAAATTCCTCACGCCCCTCGGATACGGAATTCAAATAATCGACGATAATATTCGTATCGAGAACGGCGCTATCGCTCACCATTCATCGCGGACTTTTTGCTGAAAGTCCAAGCCATCGACGATGCGATTACCCCACAGGCCGAAAGCTTCGGCTCTCTTTTGCTTGTCACTTTTCTGCAGAAAATCGTGCACGGCACGCTCGATCAGAACAGATCGAGATATGTTCTCCTTCTGCGCCAAACGGTCCAATGCCTCGACTTCAGCATCTGGCAACTCGACTACGGTCTGCAAGTAAACCTCCACGGTCACGGTCAACCGATAATACTCAAAATGACGCGACGAAACCAGCCTACAAAAACCCGATCCATCTGCCGGCAATCACCGCGCTGATCCAGAGCACGATCGAGAGGACGGCGGAAAACCGAAGTGCCGTCGTCGGCGCATCGCCGGCGAGCACCGCCCGCCACCCGGGATTGAAATGAACCACAGCGACGTTCAGAAGGCCAAGCGCCACGAAGCCGAGTTTGGCGAGGAAAGCCGGGTTGCGGGCATATTCCAGCGGCCGGACCGAGAACAGACAGAGGCCGGTGAGGATGGCGAGGATGACGCCGGCGCCGGCCAGGCGCGACAGATAGGGCGCGACCACGGCAAGCGGGATGGCCGGGGCAAACCCTAGCAGCCGGAGGTCGAGCGCCAGGATGGCGCCGAACAGCATGCCGATGCCGAGGATGTGCGCGGCGTTGACCAGAAGATAAAGCGTCGAAGAGGTGATCAGCGCCCGCGCGAGCGGCGTTTCAGCAGCCATGGCGAGGAATTCCATGCCCGCCTCAATTGGTCTTGATGCGTTCCGGATAGATATCGAAGGTCTTGCCGGAAACCACGATCCGGACGGCCTTCAGGCGTTTTTCACTGCGGTCTTCGGAGCGGTTGCCGGTGGCGGTGATCGGGTCACCGACCTTGGCCTGCCCTTCGACGAATCCGGAGCGCTGGGTCTGGTTGGGATTGCCGAGCTCGACGCGCCAGACGCCGTCTTCGGCTCTGACTTCGAGCGTCGGATGCGGCGGTGCGAACGAAATCGACTGGATCGTACCCTTGAGGTCTATCTGGTCGGCTTGCGCCCAGGACCAGCCGTGATGAGCAACGGCAGTGCCGGCGAGCGACGCGGCGATCATGGTGCTGGCTAGAATGCGGGCGATCGAAAGGCGGGGCATGGCGGCTCTCCTATGTTCCGGATCATATGCCGGAGATGTAGGCCGTCTCCGAAGATGACCAGAGGTTTCACCGTTTCTTGAACGTCAGCCCGCTATCGACGGTCAGTTGGTCGCCATCAGCGCCACGGCCCTGTCGACGATCAGGCGGTTGAGGGCGCGGTAGTCGCCGTCGAAATGGTGGCCGCCTTCGCGGGCGAGAACCTGGGTGCCGCGGATCTCCCGGACTGCCGGGCAGGCGCTGTCACCTTCCTCCAGCCCGTAGATGCATTGGATCTTGGACGGCTCGACCTCGCGAAGATCGTCGACCGGATCGCCGTATTTGCCACTGCCGGTAAAACCGAGCCAGCCGGTCACGTCGATCTCGAAATCCGCCTGGTGCGACAGCGCCAGAAGCGAGACGAGCGAGATCGCCTGCTTGTCGGCCTCCGGCAGCAGCCGGTAGGTGGCCGGCAGGACATTGGCACCGAAGGAATATCCGATCAGCAGGACGTTATCGACGTTCCAGCGTTTGCGGTAGGAACCGATGATATGGGAAAGGTCGGCAGCGGTCTGTTCCGGGGTTCGCTCGCTCCAGAAATAGCGCAATGCATCGACGCCGACGACCGGGATCCCCTCTTCCTTCAGATAGGCGCCGAGCTGCTGGTCGATATCGCGCCAGCCGCCGTCGCCGGAATAGATGATCGCCATGGTGTTGTGTTTCGGCGTCGCATGGATCGGCACGATCGGCAGATTGAGCGGCGAAGCGGACTGGGCGAGCCGCCGGACCGTGGCCGATGTATTCTCCAGCAGTGCCACATCCGCGCCGCCAGCCGTTTCCAGGTACTCGATCGCGGGATGGGTGTTTTTCAGATTTTCCGTGTGGATGCGGCCCGCCGCATCGGCCTCTGGAGTGAAGACGACGCGGACGGGATTGGGGAGATCGCCTTCCGTCAGGCCGTAGACGGTGCCGCCGGGGACCGGCGTCTTTGGCGCCGGTGTGCAGAGGATGGTCGACAGCGGGATGGCTGTCTGCGGGTCGATGGCAAGCGTCTCGGCAATCGTCGAATCCGGCGTCTGGGCGGCGATGGCCAGCGCCAGCGTACCGCCGTCGCCAATGCCGGCCACGACCGGCGGGTGATAGGTGGCGATATCGGCCGAACGGTGCAGCTGGCGCGTCACGTCTTCGATGTCGGAAACCAGATAAAGGCAGTCGTCCCGCTCTTCCTCGAGCGCTGCGTAATAGTCGCGAATATCCACGCCGACCACCAGGGCGCCGTCCCTGACCAGCGCCTCGGACGTCCGCTCCTCGCGATCCGACCAGCCCTCGCCGCCCGAAAGCAGCACCACTACTCCGGTCGCCTTGGCTTCGGGAAAGGAAATCCGGTCGGTCGGCAAGCTCCTGGCCTTCAGGGCCGGGTCGGAGACGATATTGACGATGGCGGCGACGAAGGTGATGCCTGCAACAATGACCGGCAAAAGCTTCATCTGCGAAGGATGCCCTTCAGCCCGCCGCCGATCAGCATGGTAACATCGACCAGTGAAACGACCGGCAGGCCACGGCCGGAGACGGCGATGTAACGCGGCTGCCATTCCGGATCGAACTTGTCCTTGAACAACCTCACGCCGCGGAAATTGTAGAAACGCTCGCCATTCTGGAAGATGCGCTCGCACACGTGGTTCCAGAGCGGCGCCTTGCTATGGGTCGAAAGGCCGGCAAGCGGCGCCATGCCGAGGTTGAGGGTGCGAAAACCTGCAGCCCTCAGATGCTCCATGATCCGCACGAACAGCAAGACCATCATGCCCTGATGAGCATTCGGCAGGTGTCGCATCAGGTCGATGCAGGCGTCCCCGGCGGAGCCGGTCGAAAGGACGTTGGCGAATGCAACAATCTTGCCCTCGATGCGGATGACGCCAACCGGGCCGGCCGCCACGTATTGAGGCTGGAAGGTTCCGAGCGAAAAGCCTTTTTCCGTGGCATTCTGGGCCGTCAGCCAGACACGGGAGACGGACCGGAGTTCATCGAAAACTGCGGGCACGTCATCTGCCTCGATCATCGAAAACTCAAGACCGTCGCGAACCGCGCGGTTGACCGCGCGCCGAAGCCTGATCCGGGTGCCACCCTTGAGGTCGAATTTCGTCAGGTCAACCACCGCCTGTTCGCCGAGCTTGTAGGGCTTCAACCCGGATTCGACGGTGAGCGGCAGAAAATCCGGGGAGACCTGATAGAAAACGGCACGGCAGCCCGACTTGCGGGCATGTTCCATGAATTTGAGCGTCAGGCCGGACCAGGCACTGCCGGGGCCGATGGGATCGAACAGCGCCACCCAGGAACGGCCCTGCTGGGCGTACATGATGAACGCGTTGCCGCAATCGGAAAAAAGCAGCTTCTTGTCGCCGAGGCGGACGAGACCGGCGCTCGCATTCGGCTGGGTGGCGAGAATTTCGATGGCGCGGTTCATCTCGTCGCTCGCCGGCGGCTTGCGGCAGCGCCGCGGGCGCCGCAGCCGGTTGGTGGCAAGCGTGCCGATCAGGAGCGTCAGCGCCAGGCCGGTCGGTGCCTGGATATTGGTGTTCGACAGAAGCAGGCTCCAGCCGAGCCTCACCAGATTTTCCTCGAGGAAAACACTCACGCCAAGCGCGATCACGAACAGAACGAAACCGAAAGACAGAAGAATGCTCGTATCGGGAGTCAGGCGATCAATCAGCACCCTCCCCATAGAGATGGCCGATTGTGCCGATTGCTTTGCGGGCGAGCCGGCGACCGGCTCTGAGGGTTCTTCGAGGTGGGCAATGTCTGCCATAGGTTATCCGTCGCGGAAATAAGCGTTAGGCCTGCATTTCGTCAGAGCTTGCGCCCATAAGGTTCTTACCTGTTCTGCGTCAATCAACAATTGACACATATCAATTTTGGAAAACTTTCCGTGATTAAGGTAAAAACGTCACGCAATAACGGCGCGTGCACTGCGATTTCAGCGGCACAATATATGCCGCTGCGTGTACGGGCGACCCATGTCATCTCGAGGCTGCAGAAACGCTATTTGCGGAAAACCTTCCAGCGTGTCGGACGGAAGCGTGTTTCGCTGCCGAGCTCGATCGGCGCATGCAGCGGCACCTCCACCTCGACGTGATACGGCGCGTGACCCTCATTGGCGATATCGATCTCGGCGATGCGGGTGCCGGCGAGGCGGCGGCAGGCGGTGACCTTGCCGAACAGCGCATCCGGCGCGTCGACAAGCGTCACGTCTTCCGGCCGGAAGAACAGTTCCCCTGCCCCGTCGCCCGCCTCCGCAATGCCGATCGGCTGGCCCTGGAAAAGCATGGTGCCGTCTTTCATCTCGACCGGGAGCTGCGAGGACTCGCCGATGAAGGAGAAGACGAAGGGCGAGCCCGGCCGGTCATAAACGTCGTCAGCCGAGCCGACCTGCTCGATCTTGCCCTGGCTCATGACCACGACGCGGTCGGCGAGTTCCAGCGCCTCTTCCTGGTCATGGGTAACGAAGACGGTGGTGTGGCCGGTGCGGTCGTGGAATTCCCGCAGCCAGCGGCGGAGTTCCTTGCGCACCTTGGCGTCGAGAGCGCCGAACGGTTCGTCGAGCAGGAGGATGCGCGGCTCGATCGCCATGGCGCGGGCAAGTGCGACGCGCTGGCGCTGGCCGCCGGACAGCTGGTTCGGATAACGCTTCTCAAGCCCGCCGAGCTGGACCATCTCCAGGAGTTCGGAGACGCGGCGGCGGATTTCCGTTTTGGGCGGGCGGCTGGCGGTCGGCCGGACCTTGAGGCCGAAGCCGATATTCTCGGCGACCGTCATATGCCGGAACAGCGCATAATGCTGGAAGACGAACCCGACATTGCGCTCCTGCACCGAATGATGCGAGGCATCCTGGTCACCGAAGAAGATCTTGCCCGATGTCGGGTAATCGAGGCCGGCGATGAGGCGCAAGAGCGTCGTCTTGCCGGAGCCCGAGGGGCCGAGCAGCGCGATCAGCTCGCCGGATGCGATCTTCAGCGACACGTCGTTCAGCGCCGGGAAACGATCGAATTCCTTGCGGATATTGTTGATGGTGACTTCCATCTAGCCTCAGACCTTTCAATGCCTGCCGCCGGCAGCGCCGGCACCGAACCGAAGTTCGAGAAGGGTTTTCAATGCAAGGGTGACGAGCGCCAGCAAGGCCAGCAGCGAGGCCACCGCGAAGGCCGCGACGAAGTTATACTCATTATAGAGTATCTCCACATGCAGCGGCATGGTGTTGGTGAGGCCGCGGATATGGCCCGAGACGACCGAGACGGCGCCGAACTCGCCCATGGCGCGGGCGTTGCAGAGGAGCACGCCGTAGAGCAGGCCCCATTTGATGTTCGGCAGCGTCACATACCAGAAGGTCTGCCAGCCGGATGCGCCGAGCGACAGGGCCGCCTCTTCGTCGCCGGTGCCCTGGTCCTCCATCAGCGGGATCAGTTCGCGCGCGACGAAGGGAAAGGTGACGAAGACGGTGGCGAGCACGATGCCCGGCACCGCAAACAGGATGGTGATGCCGTGGCTTTTGAGGATCGGGCCAAGCAGGCTGCTGGAACCGAAGAGCAGCACGTAGACAAGGCCGGAAATGACCGGCGAGATCGAGAACGGCAGGTCGATCAGGGTGATCAGGAAGGACTTGCCCTTGAATTCGAACTTGGCGATCGCCCAGGCGGCGCAGAGCCCGAAGACGAGGTTGAGCGGAACCGAAATCACCGCCACCAGAAGCGTCAGGCGGATCGCTGCGGCCGCATCCGGCTCGATCAGGGCCTCGTAATATTCTTGGCCGCCCTTGCGGAAGGCTTCGACGAAGACGGAAACCAGCGGCAGAAGCAGGAAGAAGGCGAGGAAGGCGAGCGCCAGCCCGATCAGCAGGATCTTTGCGAGCGGCCGCTCGTCGGCGGGACTGCGGAAGGCCGGCGGTTTGCCGAGTGCGGAGCGGGCGTCTTCAGACATTGCCGTATCTCCTTCGGTTCCAGGCCTGGATGAGGTTGATGATGAAGAGCATCACGAAGGAGATGATCAGCATGATGGTGGCGATCGCCGTCGCACCCGCATAGTTGAACTCCTCCAGCCGGATGACGATGAGGAGCGGCGCGATCTCTGAGACGTAGGGAATATTGCCGGCAATGAAGATGACCGAGCCGTATTCGCCGACACCTCTGGCGAAGGCGAGCGCAAAACCGGTCAGGATCGCCGGCGTCAGCCCCGGCAGGATCACCTTCGAAATCGTCTGGAAGCGATTGGCGCCGAGCGTGGCTGCGGCTTCCTCCACCTCGCGGTCCAGTTCCTCCATGACCGGCTGCACGGTGCGTACCACGAAGGGAAGGCCGATGAAGACCAGCGCGACGACGATGCCGAGCGGCGTGAAGGCGATGCGGAACGGCATGAACAGCGAACCGACCCAGCCGTTCGGCGCATAGAGCGCTGCAAGCGCAATACCGGCGACCGCCGTCGGCAGCGCGAACGGCAGGTCGACGATCGCATCGATCAGCCGGCGACCGGGGAAATTGTAACGGGTCAGCACCCAGGCGACGACGGTGCCGAAGACGACATTGACCAGCGCGGCCGCAAAGGCGGTGCCGAAGGATATATAAAGTGCGTCCAGCGTGCGCCGGTCGGTCAGAACAGCGAAAAACCCGCTCCAGCCAAGCCCGGCGGTACGCCAAAGCAGGCCGGCAACGGGGATCAGGATAATTATCGACAGGTAGGCGAGCGAAAAGCCGAGCGTCAACCCGAAACCCGGGATGATGCTCGGCCGTTTCAGTCGCCACTTTGCCGGTGAGGCAGTGGCGTTATGGATCATTTAATATTCCGACTTACTTACCGGGCTTGTAGATCTGGTCGAAAACACCGCCGTCACCGAAATGTTCGGGCTGCGCCTTTTTCCAACCGCCGAAGATAGGATCGTCGATGGTGACGAGCTTGATGTTCGGCAGCGCCTTCAACAATTCCGGCTTTACCACATCGGGCTTCGAAGGACGATAGAAGTGCTTCGCCGCGATATTCTGGCCTTCGTCGGAGTAGAGATACTGCAGGTAGGCTTCAGCCTGCTTGCGGGTACCCTTGGAATCGACGGTCGCATCGACCACTGCGACCGGAGGCTCGGCGAGGATCGAGATCGGCGGAACGACGATCTCGAAGGCATCCTTGCCGAATTCCGCGCCGGCGAGATAGGCCTCGTTTTCCCAGGCAAGCAGCACGTCGCCGATCTGGCGCTGCGCGAAGGTGACCGTCGAGCCGCGGGCGCCCGTATCGAGGACCGGAGCGCGCTTGTAAAGCTCGCCGACATAGGCCTTGATCTTGGCCTGATCGCCCTTGTACTCCTCGTTCGCCCAGGCCCAGGCGGCAAGGTAGTTCCAGCGGGCGCCGCCCGAGGTCTTTGGGTTAGGCGTGACGATCGATACGTCGCCCTTCACCAGGTCGCCCCAGTTCTTGATCCCCTTCGGATTGCCCTTGCGGACGAGAAAGACGATCGTCGACGTGTAGGGCGATGCATGGTTCGGCAAACGGTCACGCCAACCGGCCTTGATCTTGCCGGACTTCTCGATCGCGTTGATGTCGCTTTCGAGCGCCAGCGTCACGACATCGGCCTCAAGGCCATCGATGACGGAACGGGCCTGCGCGCCGGAACCGCCATGCGACTGGCGGATCGTCACATCCTCGCCGCCCTGGGTTTTCCAGTATTTCGCGAAGGCGGCGTTGAAATCCTTGTAGAGCTCGCGGGTCGGATCGTACGAGACGTTGAGAAGCTGGCTATCGGCAAAAGCCGGTGCAACGATGCCGGCCGACATCCCGGCCGTCAGGGACAGACCAAGGGCGACGGCGCCCAGACGCGCACCCAGTCGCTGGCTCAATCCCGGGGCAAAATTGAACATGAGGTTCCCTCCTGTGGTTCTGCCGAAACTCTATCGGTTAGGTCGTCTTAGTCAATCGAGGGCGAGAAGAAGGCAAAACTGTTTCCCTTTGACGGTCTGCGACGACAAAGAAAGCATTAACCCTCACTAGATGGACAGAATGCCCGCGTTGGCAAACAGGTGGTTTGCAAAATCACAATCCGACCATAATCGGGATTTTGGCGGCGCGGGAGAAGGATTTTGCGAGCGACTTGGGGGAAGTCTGCTGAGATGCCCACGGATAAGGGTTGGCCTTCGAGGCTGGCACCCTCTTCTCCCCAGCGGGGAGAAAGTGGCCCGAAGGGTCGGATGAGGGGGGCGGAGCCAATGACTACTTGGCGAGCTTTGTGGGCGTGGCCCCCTCATCGCCTCGCTTTGCTCGGCACTTCTCCCCGCTGGGGAGAAGAAGGGTAGCCGCACCGCTCACGCATGCGCTTGAGGAAAGCTTCGTTGTCGAAGGGCTGCGGCGGTCCGGATAGCTCGCCGGCGATCAGGGCATCCTGCAATGCCTTGATCCGCGCCAAATGATCACTGAGCGAAATGAGGGTGCTGCGCGCCATGTAGCCTCCTGCTCGAAGCAACATACCAAATTTTGGTACACGGCCAAGCCGGAAGCAGGCCTCAAGCCGTCAGCAGTTCCCTGACCGGTGCCTTGGTATCCCCGGCGCCTTCGACGGCATCGGCGATCGTGGTGTTGAACAGCACGTCGCGGGTCGCATCGGCGACACGGGCGAAGACGTGGCGGATTTCGCAGAGGTGTTCGCCGTCGCAATCCTCGCATTTGCGGTAGGCGGTCTGCGACAAGCAGGGCAGCGGCGCGATCGGGCCGTCGACCAGGCGCAGGACCTCGCCGAAGGTGATGGCGTCGGCGGGTTTCAGGAGAAGATATCCGCCCTGCTTGCCGCGGCGGGAAACGACGATGCCAGAGCGTTTGAGATCGAGCAGGATCTGTTCCAGGAATTTCTTCGGAATGCTCTGCTGGAGGGCAATCTCGGAAATCAGCATCGGCGCTTCGGGATCGGCCTGTGCAAGGGCGGCCAAGGCCCGAAGGGCATATTTCGCTTTCTGGGATATCATCACGCAACCATCGACAATAGCGCCGCCGCAAGGCAAATGGTCCTCACGGCGCCGCTCACTTCAGCTTCGTTTGGGGCATCCACAGGGTCGCCAGAGGGGCGCTCAGGGGCTGCAAATCCACCAGGGGAAACAGCGCCCCGGAGACATGTTCCCGGAATAGCTCAAATCACGCAAAAATACAAACCAATGCAGGGGTTTCCGGGATAAAATCGGTCACTTTTGGTTAAGGCGGCAGGTTTTCTGTGTGAGCGCTGCTTTGGAGAGATATTTGCTCCGCATCACCATGGGAAGAAACAGGTTTTCCTGTCCTTGAGCGCGCTGAATCTGGATAATCAAGCAATCGCTCACGGAAGAAGACCCATGACACTGCACGATGCCGCCGGCCGGGACCGCCTGGAACTGGCTGCCACCCTCGACGCCAAGCTTGAAAGCCTTGATCTTGCCGGCCGTCTGGCGCTTGCCGCCGAACTCGGCCATGCCGTGTTCACCACCTCGCTCGGCATCGAGGACCAGGTGATATCAGCGGCGATCGGCACGCACCGCCTGCCGGTCGAGGTCTCGACGCTCGAAACGGGGCGGCTGTTCAAGGAAACCGTCGACCTGATCGGCGAGACCGAGGAGCGCTACGGCATCGAGATCCGGCGTTTTCGCCCTGAGCAGGACGACGTCGACGAATACGCGGCGAAATACGGCCTCAACGGCTTCTACGACAGCGTCGAAGCCCGCCACGCCTGCTGTCATGTGCGCAAGCTGAAGCCTCTTGCCAAGGCTTTGGCCGGCGCCGACGTGTGGGTCACCGGCCTTCGCCGCGGCCAGTCCGGCAATCGCGCCACGACGCCGTTCGCCGAATACGACGCCGAACGCAACCTGATCAAGATCAACCCGCTGGCGGACTGGGACATCGACACGATCAACGCCCATGTGGCTTCGGAAGCGATCCCGGTCAATCCGCTGCACAAGCGCGGTTATCCGTCGATCGGCTGCGAGCCCTGTACCCGCGCCATCAAGCCCGGCGAGCCCGAGCGCGCCGGCCGCTGGTGGTGGGAAAACGACGAGAAGCGCGAATGCGGCCTGCATGTGCCGGAAAACGCCGCTCAACCGATCGCAGAGCTTGGCCCCCAAGCGAACTGAAGCCCTTTCTTGTTTGTTTCTAGAGACTACCCGGAGACCGAAATGCCCTTGTCAGTACAGGAAACGGAAGTGAAGAACCCGCCCGTTTCCAGACCGCCGCTCGATCCGCATCTGAAGGCCCTCGAAAACGAAGCGATCCACATCTTTCGCGAAGTGGCGGCGGAATTCGAAAAACCTGTCATGCTCTATTCGATCGGCAAGGACTCGTCCGTCCTGCTGCATCTCGCCCGCAAGGCCTTTTATCCCGGCCGCGTCCCCTTCCCGCTGCTGCACGTGGATACGACGTGGAAGTTCAAGGAGATGATCGAGTTCCGCGACCAGATCGCCGAAAAATACGATCTCGACCTCGTGGTCCACACCAATCCGCGCGGCGCCGAGGAAGGCATCACGCCGTTCAGCCACGGTTCGGCGCTCTACACCGACATCATGAAGACCGAAGCACTGCGCCAGGCGCTCGATGCCGGCGGCTACGACGCGGCCTTCGGCGGGGCCCGGCGCGACGAGGAGGCCTCCCGCGCCAAGGAACGCATCTATTCGTTCCGCACCCCGGACCACAAATGGGACCCGCGCAACCAGCGCCCGGAACTGTGGAACGTCTATAACGGCATGGTCCGGAAAGGGGAAAGCGTGCGCGCCTTCCCGCTCTCCAACTGGACCGAGGTCGACATCTGGCGCTACATCCAGGCGGAAGACATCCCGCTCGTGCCGCTCTACTACGCCGCCGAACGCCCCTATGTGGAGCGCGACGGGATGATGATCCTTGCCGAGGATCCGCGGCTTGAACTGCTGCCCGGCGAAACCGTGCAGCAGGGCATGATCCGTTTCCGCACGCTCGGCTGCTTTCCGCTGACCGGGGCCATCCGCTCGACCGCCTCCAACCTCGAAGAGGTGATCGCCGAGCTCGAAATCGCCACCGTTTCCGAACGCCAGGGCCGCGCGATCGACCGCGACCAGTCCGGCTCGATGGAAAAGAAGAAGCGCGAAGGATATTTCTGAGATGACCGCTCCAGCCCAAACCGCCTCGGCGACCATCCTGCCATTCGCAGAACCCCTGAAGACCGTGCGCGACACGCGCCCGCTGCGCCTCATCACCTGCGGCTCGGTCGACGACGGCAAGTCGACGCTGATCGGCCGGCTGCTCTGGGACACCAAGGCGGTCAAGGAAGACCAGGCCGCGACGCTTGCACGCGATTCGGGTGGCCAGAACGACCTTGGCCTGCCGGATTTCGCCCTGCTGCTCGACGGCCTGCAGGCCGAGCGCGAACAGGGCATCACCATCGACGTCGCCTATCGCTATTTCTCGACCGACCGGCGCTCGTTCATCGTCGCCGATACGCCCGGCCATGAGCAATATACCCGCAACATGGCGACCGGCGCCTCGACCGCCGATCTCGCCATCCTGCTTGCCGACGCACGCGCCGGCCTGCTCGAACAGACCCGCCGGCACGCGACGATCGCCGCCCTGATGGGCATCCGCCAGTTCGTGCTCGCCGTCAACAAGATCGACCTCGTCCACTACGACAAGGCCGTCTTCGACAGGATCTCCCACGAATTCCGGGAATTCGCCCTGTCGCTCGGCGTGCGCCAGATCACCGCCATCCCGATGTCGGCGCTCAAGGGCGAAAACGTCGTTTATCCGGCCGACGCTTCGATGCCCTGGTATGACGGTCCGACCCTGGTCGAGACGCTGGAGCTGGCGACCGTGCGCTCCACCCAGGCCGGCGGTTTCCGCCTGCCGGTGCAGCGCGTCGTCCGTCCTGGCGAGAGTTTTCGCGGATATCAGGGGACTGTCGCGGGCGGCTCGGTGAAGCCCGGCGACTCGGTCGTCATCCTGCCTTCCGGCACGGTCGCCAATGTCAGCCGGATCGTCACCTTCGACCTGGTGCGCAACGCGGCGGTCGCAGGCGATGCCATCACGCTGGTTCTCGACCGGCAGGTTGACGTGGCGCGCGGCGACGTGATCGTCTCGCTCGACGGCCAGCCGATGACCGGCCACCATTTCGACGCCCAGCTCGTCTCGCTGCAGCCGGGCGGCATCGAGCCCGGCAAACGCTACTGGCTGAAGAGCGGTTCGCGCCGCCAACGCGTCGCCGTCGAACCGATCAGCCAGCTCGAACTTGCGACCGGCAAGTGGCAGCCGCATGCCTCGACGCTCGCCATGAATGCGATCGGCAAGGTGCGCCTTTCCTTCGAGGAACTGGCGGTTTTTGACGCTTACGAGCAGAACCGCTCCACCGGCGCCTTCATCCTGATCGATCCGGATACGCTGAACACGGTCGCGGGCGGCATGATCACCGCCAAGCGCGCCGAAATCGGCGGCATCCACCGCGCTGATGCCCCAGGCGGCCAACGCGTCGTGCTGTCGCTGCCAGCCGATCTCGCCGAGCAGCTGATGGCGAGCGAACTCTTCGCCAACCGCCGCGACGAGACCGAGGTCAAGCGGATGACGGCCAAGCAGGCGGCAGAACTGTTCTCCAATGCCGGCGGCGATATCTGATCGTTTCGAGCGACGGGAAATGGAAAAGGGGCCGGAAAGCCCCTTTTTTTGTCGCCAAGTCCACCATCGGCAAGTCCACGATCAGGCGAGCGGCCGCGTCGAACCGCGCTGGATGAGGTTGAACGGCAGCTGGATGACGCGGCTCGGCAGGCATTCGTCGTTGATGGCCCGAACGATGAGATCCGCGGCCTGATAGCCCATTTGGAAACGCGGCACGCGGATGGTGGTCAGCCTCGGTTCGGCGCAGAGCGCGAAATCCAGGTCGTTATAACCGCAGATCCCCAAATCATCCGGCACGCGCAGGCCCGCCCGTTGCGCCTCGAACAGCGCGCCGAGCGCAAGATCGTCGTTCTGGCAGAATACCGCGTCGATATCGGGTGCCGTTTCCAGCAGCCGCTTGAAGAGGTCGCAGCCGAGCTGCATGCTCGTTTGCTTGTGCTCGGTCATGACGAGGCCCGGATCGTAGAGCCCCGCCTCCTGCATCGCCAGCGCATAGCCATCATGACGCCGCTGCGCGCGAAGATCGCGGCTGCCGCCGATCAGGCCGATGCGGCGATATCCGCAGGCGAGCAGATGGCGCGTCGCAGTCTCCGCCGCCTCGCGGTGATTGATGCCGACCGCGATACCCGAGGGCAGCAGGTTGAGATCGACGATCTGAACCACCGGGCACGGCGCGCGCTCAAGCAGATCGCTGACGCGCTGGTCCTGCAATCCCGTCAGCAGGATGCCGGCCGGATGCTGTGACAGGAAAAGCTTGACCTGACGGTATTCCTGGTCCGGATCGTGGTTGGTATTGGCATATTGGATGCGGAAATCCGTATCGCGCACCCGTTCCTCGATGCCGCTCATGATGCCGAGATAGGCATGATTGGTCAGCGCCGGCGCCAGAACCCCGATAATACCGTTATGACGGCTTGCGAGCGCCCGGGCAGCGAGATCGGGCACATAACCCATCTGCTCCACCTGGCGGAGAATCTTCTGCCGAAGCGGCTCGGACACCTTTTCCGGTTCTCGCAGGGCGCGGGACACGGTGATCGAGCTGATCCCGAGAACGTTTGCAACGTCGAGCAGGGTCACCCGTTCCGATCTGGCGCGTCTAGGCGGCATGCGTTCTGCGGCCCTCTCCCCTGCCAGGTGCAGGCGGCCGCCCGAAGCGGTTCCTGAGCCGGAAGGTCTTCCACAAGTTACACGTTCCCGCTGCCATGATGCCGCAACGGCATATCCAGACCTAGTATAATTTCGTCCCGTCAAAGTGTGGGTTGTGGATAAGACCGATCCAGTGGCGGACTCCATGATCCGCCATACGGGGAGCCTTGGGGACTAAGGTTTTTTGCGGGAAAAACTTTGTCGGGAAAGCGAAATCTCTTGGGAAACCAAGGATCAGCTGGTCGGAGTGGAGTGATTCGAACACTCGACCCCCACGTCCCGAACGTGGTGCGCTACCAGACTGCGCTACACTCCGTGACCAGCGGCGCCTCTATAGACCAGCATTTTTCATTGTACAAGCGCCGCTCATGAAAAATATGCGACAGCGGCGCGGTGGCCGGCGCCCTCCCGCCGGAAAGCCGGGAAACCAAGGCGTTGCAAAAAAGCGGCGCAGGAGAAATTTGATGTCGATGGGCTCTCATCGCCTCGCGAAGCCCGACAAAAATCTGTTACGTGCAGTCTCGAAAGCCCTGCCTCCCAGGTACAACAGAAGACATGAAGGATTTTTCAGGATCATGAGCCGCCGCGTCATCGCATCGACTGCCCTTTTCGCGCTCGCCCTTTCGGCCTGCACCACCGTCAGCGTTGCCAGCAATCCGATCGAGAGCCGCTGGGTGGGTCACTCGGCCGGCGAGTTCTTCGCGAAATTCAGCCCGCCGATCAGCGACACCGACGACGGCTCGACGACCATCTACAACTGGCGCGGCGGCTACAAGCGTATCAAGCAGCAGGACGGCCGCACCGCCAGCGTCAGCTGCACGGCGAAGATCACCGTCTCCTCCAGCTACGTGATCCGCGACATCACCATCGTCTCCGATCGTCCGGGCGCCAACGGCCCGAGCTATTGCACGGAACTGCTTGCCGCCAGCTGAGGCGTCGCCCGCGCAAGCGGATGACATAAGTCATGAAAGCCGCCGGCCGCCGCCCGACAGGGTGAGGGCCGGCGGCAATTTCTGAATGCACCGCAGCGAAAGCGATGCTAGATCTCTCACGAGCGCCTTGAACAGCTTAACCGACTCGATCAGAGGCCCGGCGCAGAACGGCAATGCCGCGAGGGCCGCCATCGAGATCGCATCAGGCGCGGAGGCCCGGCATGGCGGAAGACATTACCTTCGACATGGAATTCACCCCTTCCTACGGCGTGCCGGTCACCGTTGCCGAAGGCGTGCAGCGGCTGACCGTCAACAATCCCTCGCCGTTCACCTTTCACGGCACCAATACCTACATCGTCGGCGGCTCCTCGGTCGCGGTCATCGATCCCGGCCCGGAGAACGAGGCGCATTTCGAGGCGCTGATGGCGGCACTGAGGGGCCGCGAGGTCACCCATATCTTCGTCAGCCACACGCACCGCGACCATTCCCCGCTCGCCCGCCGGCTGCGCGAAGAAACCGGGGCGATTACCGTCGCCGAAGGACCGCACCGGGCCTCGCGGCCGCTGCATGCGGGCGAGGTCAATCCATTCGCGGAAAGCGCCGACACCGGTTTCGTGCCCGACATCGCGGTTAGCGATGGGCAGTTGATCGAGGGGGACGGCTGGGCGCTGACGGCCGTGCATACGCCCGGTCACACGGCCAACCATTCCGCCTTCGGGCTGGAAGGAACCGGCGTGCTGTTTTCCGCCGATCACGTGATGGCCTGGGCGACGACAATCGTCGCGCCGCCGGATGGGTCGATGGCGGATTTCATGGCTTCGATCGAAAAGCTGCTGCCGCGCGAGGACCGGATCTTCTTTCCGGGGCATGGCGGGCCGGTGAAGGAGCCGGGCTCGTTCCTGCGGGGGCTTCGCACCCATCGCCGCATGCGCGAACGCGCCGTGCTGGAGCGCATCAAGGCCGGCGACCGGCTGATCCCCGACATGGTCAAGGTGATCTATGCCAGCACCGATCCGCGCCTGCATGGGGCAGCTGCCCTTTCCGTGCTCGCGCATCTGGAAGACCTGGTCGAGAAAGGCCGCGTGCTGACCGAAGGCCCCCCGTCGCTTGCAGGCGTCTACCGTCCGGCTTAGTTGCCGGCAATCCCCAGAAGTTCGGTATCGAGCCGGTCGAGGAAATCCTCGGCGATGGCTTCGCTCATTCCGAGGTCATGCGGCCCGTAACGCGAGGCGACGCGGATATCGACGGAGGTCGTCTCGGCGTCTTCCCGCAGCCGGATGACGAGGTCGAAACGCAGGCCAAGGATCAGGGTGCGGGTCTCGCCCTGCAGCAGGACATCGCCGACATTGACGAAAACCGGCGCGAGCGAGGGTTCCGGGCGTGGCAGCGGGATCGGCGCCACGTCCGGCACCGGCGCCTGTTCGTCCTGCGGCGCGGGGCGCTGGGCGATATCCGGCGCGATCAGCTCGACGCCTTCCTTCTTCGTGATCGCGATCCGGGCGGAAAGCACCGCCTTCTGCACGCCCTGATAGACCCGGTCGAGGGCGCCCTCGTAACGTCTGCCGGTAAGGCCGGGATAGGCGGCGAACTGCACCCGCCGATCGGCAGGCGTAATGATCGTCGAGCGCGGCAGCCATTTCTGGCTGGCCTTCGGCTCGGCAACCCACGGCGGCGGGTCGGCAATATCGGTGGAAATATCAAAGAGCGGCGGCAGGGTGAAATAATAGAAGGCGCCGGTCGCCACCACGGCGAGCGGAACCGCCGCATAGATCAGTCCTTTCGTCGCCGCGACGCCGCCGCTCGCGCCGACCTGCCAGAGCCGCATCAGGCCGATCAGCGACAGCGGCACCGAAACAGTGGCAATCGCCGCCGAGAGAAACAGCAGCGCCAGGAAATCGGGGGTCGTCAGGGGGCCGAAACGATGGGCCAGCGCGGCAATCACGAACAACGCCAGCGCCGACAAGGCCAGCCTGCGGGCCGTATAGGCCGAATGGGAAACGGGCCGGACAAAACGGACGGGCATGGGATCGGCAAAGGCTCCATGGCAAAAGCGCTTGCTCCTGTGTAAAACAGCTTCGCCCGGAATGGAATCCCAAGGTTGCAGCCCGGCCGAATGAAAAGGAGTTCATGCCATGCGCCCTCACAGCCTTCTCCTCGTCACCTCGCTTTGCGCCCTGCTGGGCGCCCTGCTGGCCGGCTGCCAGACCATGACGCCGGAGGAACGCCGCGCGGCGGACGAAACCACCTGCGCCAGCTACGGCTTCAGGCGCGGCACGGATGCGATGGCGCGCTGCATGCTCGACATCGAACTCGACCGCCGCGCCGAAGGCCGTTCGATGCAATCCCGCGCCGATGCGATGATGTGGCGGCCGATGGTGATCGAGCGCCGGGTGATCGTCGAGCGGCGCTGACCGGGGCATAAGGGCGGCGCCCTAGAACGGCGTACTCCTCCAAACCAGCTTTGCCGCAAGGTCTCCTCGATCAGCCCCCAGGGATATCCGGCCTCGAACGCGAGCCCATTCGATCATCGGCGGTATTGCAGCTCGATCTTCACGCCTTCCGGGCCGTAGACGAAGATCTGGCCGATGTCGGTATCGGGTATGGCGTCGTGTTCGAAGCTGTAACCTGTCGCCGTGATCCTCTCGACGGCGGCGTCGTGATCGTAAAAGCCGAAAGCCACGTGGTTGAACATGCCGGGCGGAAAATCGTCGTCACGGGTGACCATGCTCAGGTGAATGAAGGGATGGCCGTCGAGATAAAGCCAGTGGCCCGGATCGGAAAAGGGTGGCCGGTAGCCCTCCTCTGCCCCCAGCACCTTGCCCAGGAACGCGATCATCGCCTCCGCATCGCGCGTATGAATATTGACATGGTCCAGGCGCGGCATGTTTTCCTCCCTGTCGCTCTCGGAGGACGATAGCATGGGAAAGTCGCTCTCCTAAACCTCATGGCCGGAAACGACGATGGCCGGCCTCAGAAGTTCTTCATGTTGTAATGGGGAATTCCGACGTCGAAGAACTCCTCGCCATAGGCCTTGAAGCCGAAACGCTCGTACATGGAGATCTTGTCGCTCTGGGCCGCCAGATGAAAGCGGTTATCCCGCGCTTGGCCGTGCGTCTCCATCGCGGCGCGGATCATCGCGCTGGCGACGCCCTTGCCGCGCCAGGGCCTGGTGACGGCGACTCGGCCGATCTTGACGCAATCCTCCGCGTAAATGACCCGCAGAGTGCCGCAAACCTCACCCGAAACGACGGCGACGAAGTGGAAGGCGGTCAGGTCGTCGGCATCGAATTCCATGTCGGCCGGCACGTTCTGCTCGACGATGAAGACTTCGCGGCGCAACCGGAAACCCTCGTTGCAGAGCGTGCTGAAAACGGGGACGGCGAGAACGGTAACCTGGCTCATGATGGTCTCCTCGGCCTTCATTTCCGAATAGCGATTTTGTTTTGCCGGTGACGGCCGGCATGACATAAACATCCCCAATCAGCTTTTAAAAGCGGGCTCGATCTGGCATGATCCTTCCATGAGCGAAACGCAAAAGCCAATTTCGATTGAGGATGCTATTTCGCCGGCGCCGACGGAGGCAGCCGACGATCTGCACGCGTGGCAGGTCAAAAAACTGGCAGAGCGAAAAAAGTCGGCTGATGCCGGACGATTTGCTTCTGCGGAGACAGTAAAGGCGATGATCCGCAAATTCGTCCCCAATGGATGAACTCGTCTGGCTGGAGGAGGCGCTGCAAGATCTCGATGAGATCGGCTCCTATATCGCACTCGACAATCCGCACGCTGCCGAGAACGTGGTCCGTCGCATAGTGGAAGCTGTTTCAATGCTGGCGTGGCACCCGAAAGTTGGACGACTGACATCGGATGGGGATACACGGCGCCTCACCATCGCCGGCACCCCCTACATCGCCTTTTATCGCCTCCGCGAACGAGCGGAGATATTGGCTATATTTCACACGTCCCGAAAATGGCCGGATCATCTGAAATAGGGAGTGGCTCTCTGGTTCATCCCTTCCTCCTTTCGATCGCCGCCTGCGCTGCCGCAAGCCGGGCGATCGGTACGCGGAAGGGCGAGCAGGAGACGTAGTCGAGGTCGGCATTCTCGCAGAAGCGGATCGAGGCGGGGTCGCCGCCATGTTCGCCGCAGATGCCGAGCTTGAGGTCGTTACGGGTCCGGCGGCCGCGCTCGGCTGCGATCTGGATAAGCTCGCCGACGCCGTCGAAATCGAGCGAGATGAACGGGTCGTGCTCGATGATGCCCTTCCTCTGATAGGTGGGGATGAAGGCCGCCGCATCGTCGCGCGACATGCCGAAGGTCGTCTGGGTCAGGTCGTTGGTGCCGAAGGAGAAGAACTCGGCCGTCTCGGCGATGACATGGGCGCGGATGGCGGCCCGCGGCAGCTCGATCATCGTGCCGACGAGATAGGCGATCGGAACGCCGGTTTCCTTTGCGACATCCTCGGCGACGCGGTCGATGACGCCCTTCACATAGTCCAGTTCCTTGCGCAGGCTGACGAGCGGCACCATGATTTCCAGTTCGACCGGTTCGCCTGTGAGCTTTCCGGCCTCCACCGCCGCCTCGAAAATGGCACGCGCCTGCATTTCGGCGATCTCGGGATAGGAGATCGCCAGACGGCAGCCGCGATGGCCAAGCATGGGGTTGAACTCGTGGATGGCGTCGATGCGGCGGGCGAGGAAGGCCGGCGGCATCGCCATCGCCTTGGCGACTTCGGCGATTTCGGCTTCCGTCTTCGGCAGGAATTCGTGCAGCGGCGGATCGAGAAGGCGGATCGTCACCGGCAGGCCGTGCATGATCGAGAACAGCTCGATGAAATCCGAGCGCTGCATCGGCAGGAGTTTTCCGAGCGCCTCGCGGCGGCCCTTCTCGTCCTCGGCGAGGATCATCTCGCGCATCACGTGGATACGGTCGCCCTCGAAGAACATGTGCTCGGTGCGGCACAGCCCGATGCCTTCGGCCCCGAAGGAGCGGGCGGCGCGGGCGTCCTGCGGCGTATCGGCATTGGTGCGCACCGTCATGCGGCGGGTCTTGTCGGCCCAGGCCATCAGCTTGCCGAAATCGCCGGAGAGTGCGGGCTGGATCATCGGCACCGCGCCCTTCAGCACCTGCCCGGACGAGCCGTCTATCGTAACCGTGTCGCCGCGCTTCAGCGTCACGCCGCCGGCGCCGATCAGGAGTTCGTTGCGCAGATCGACCCGCATCGAGCCGGCGCCGACGACGCAGGGGATGCCCATGCCGCGGGCGACGACCGCGGCATGACTGGTCATGCCGCCTCGGGTGGTGAGGATGCCTTCGGCAGCGTGCATGCCGTGGATGTCCTCGGGGCTCGTTTCGATGCGCACCAGGATGACCTTGCGGCCTTCGTGTTCCGCCTCGACCGCCTCTTCGGCGGTGAAGACGATCTCGCCGGTGGCGGCACCCGGGGAAGCCGGCAGGCCGGACCCGACCACGTGGCGCTCGACGCGCGGATCGATGGTCGGGTGAAGAAGCTGGTCGAGCGAGGGCGGCTCGATGCGGCAGACCGCCTCTTCCTCGGCGATGACGCCCTCCTCCACCATGTCGACGGCGATCTTCATCGCCGCGCGGGTGGTGCGCTTGCCGGAGCGGGTCTGCAGCATCCATAACTTGCCGCGCTCGACGGTGAATTCGAGGTCCTGCATTTCGCGGTAATGGGCTTCCAGCCGGTCGCAGATCGCCTTGAACTCGGCGAATGTTTCCGGCATCAATTTTTCCATCGACGGTTTTTCGGAGCCGGAGGCGATACGTCCTTCCTCGGTGATCGATTGCGGCGTACGGATGCCGGCCACGACATCCTCCCCCTGCGCATTGACCAGAAACTCGCCGTAGAGCGCCTTTTCGCCGGTCGAGGGATTGCGGGTGAAGGCGACGCCGGTCGCCGAGGACGAACCGAGATTGCCGAACACCATGGTCTGGACGTTGACGGCCGTGCCCCATTCCTCCGGAATGCGGTGGAGCATGCGATAGGTCATGGCGCGCGGGTTCATCCAGCTCGAAAAGACGGCACGGATGGCCCCCCAGAGCTGCACATGCGGATCCTGCGGAAAGCTGGTGTCCAGCTCGTCTTCGATCATCCTCTTGTAGAGGCTGACGACGTGCTGCCATTCGACTGCGGAGAGATCAGTGTCGTATTCGTGGCCGAGCCGGGCCTTCTCGTCCTCGAGTATCTCCTCGAAAATCTCGTGGTCGAGGCCCATGACGACATCGGCATACATCTGGATGAAGCGGCGGTAGCTGTCCCAGGCAAAGCGCGCGTCGCCGGCATCGTGCCCGAGCGACTGCACCGTTTCGTCGTTGAGGCCGAGGTTGAGGACGGTGTCCATCATGCCCGGCATGGATGCGCGGGCGCCGGAGCGCACGGAAAGCAGCAGAGGCTTCGTCCTGCCGCCGAAGACGCGGCCGGTCAGCCCTTCGATCGCGGTAACGCCTTCCAGGACCTGCGCCTTCAGGTCGTCGGGAAGCGTCCTGCCATTCTCGAAATAGAAAACGCAGGCATCGGCAACGATGGTCAGCCCTGGAGGAACCGGCAGGCCAAGGCTTGCCATCTCGGCGAGATTGGCGCCCTTGCCACCCAGCCGCTCGACATCCGTGGCGCGGCCCTCCGCCTCGCCACCGCCGAAGCGATAGACCCATTTCGACATTGCTGCTCTCCACCCGTCGCAGTCTTTTGCGCAATAACTACAAGTTTTATGACGGTTTGGAAACGGATCTAGGCAGGAATATGTTGCGTCGCAACAAGAGCGGCCGAAGACGGTCACCAAATTGGCCTGGGAGCGCTAGAAAACAAAGCTTTGCGGGGCCGGATCACAGGCGGCCCCGCAAAGCTTTCCGCCCGGGACAGGAAACCCGGACGGGGGGTGGGAAACTTTTAGTCGGACTGCGAAGCGTATGGACGCTCAAGCGCGTTCCAATTCCACGGTCCACAAAATAACAATAGTCAGAAAATTACATCCCCCATATGGGTGATTCTACGTAGCTCCCGGGTACTTTACCCCCGGATGCAGCTTTAAAAATTGATGCTGGTCAATGAATTGACGTAAATCACGTCGCTGGAGAATGCAACTCGCAACAACCGGATCCATTCAGCTCGCCTCGCGCAGAAGTTCCGCGGTCTGGAGATCGACGGAAACGAGCTGGGAAACGCCCTGTTCGCCCATCGTCACGCCGAAAAGGCGGTTCATGCGGGCCATGGTGATGGGATTATGGGTGATGATGATGAAACGGGTTTCGGTGGAGGCCGCCATCTCGTCCATGAGATTGCAGTAGCGTTCCACATTGTGGTCGTCGAGCGGCGCATCGACCTCGTCCAGCACGCAGATCGGCGCCGGATTGGTGAGGAAGACGGCAAAGATCAGCGCCATCGCCGTCAGCGCCTGCTCGCCGCCCGACAAAAGCGTCATGGTCTGCGGCTTCTTGCCCGGCGGGCGGGCGAGGATTTCAAGGCCGGCTTCGAGCGGGTCGTCCGATTCGATCAGCTGCAGTTCCGCCGTGCCGCCGCCGAAGAGATGGGTGAAGAGCCGCTGGAACTGCTCGTTGACCACGTCGAAGGCGGCCAGCAGCCGTTCGCGGCCTTCGCGGTTGAGGCTCTGGATCGCACCGCGCAGCTTGCGGATCGCGTCGATGACGTCGGCGCGCTCGCGCATCAGGTTGTCGAGCTTGTCGGAAAGCTCCTTCTGCTCTTCGTCCGCGCGCAGGTTGACGGCGCCGAGCCTTTCCCGCTCCATGCGCAGGCGGTCGACCTCACGTTCGATCTCGCGGACATCCGGCAGGGCCGAGTCGGGCTTCAGGCCCGCCAGCCGCAGGACCTCGTGGGGCGCGACATTGAGCGCCTCGCGGATGCGGTTCTCACTCTCATGGCGCTTCTCGGCGGCCGAAACCAGACGCTCCTCGGCACGGCCGCGCTTTTCGCGCACCTCGGCCAGTTCCGACAGCGCGACGGTGGCAATCCGGTCAGCCTCGCGCTGATGGGTTTCCGCTTCGGCCAATCGGTCGGCGGCGGCGCGACGGGCCTCTTCCGCCTTCTGCAACTCGGTCAGCAGCGCACGGCGCTTGTCGTCGAACTCCTCGGGCGCAGCTTCGAGATCGGCGATCTCCTCGCGGGCCTCTTCCTCGCGTTCTCGAAGGCTGGCGATATGATCGGCGGCGCTCGCCGCCCGGGCCGTCCAGGAGGCGCGCTCCTGGGCGATCGCGGCAAGGCGGCGCCTTGCGGGCCTCGGTCTCGCGGCTCAGGCCCTCGTATCGGGCACGCGCTTCGGCGAGCAGGCCGCGATCGGTCGCGACAACCGCCTGCTGGTCGCGCAGCCGGTTGTCGAGATGGGAAATATCGGGCGCATCCTCGAGCTCGATGCGGGCGTTTTCTTCCTGGACGCCGAGATCCTCGATCTGCGCGGTCACCTGGTTCACCGCCTCGCCGGCCACATCGCGGCGGCGCATCAGGTCGCCGGCTGCACGTTCGGCAGCGGCCAGCGCATCGCGGGCTTCCGAAAGCTGGCGGGCGGCGATGCGGGCGCGGTCGCGGGCGTCGGTGAGCCGCCGTTCGGCGGAAGTGATTTCGGATGCGGCGGCGGCGAGCGCCACTTCGGTTTCGGACAGCACGATGCGCGCTTCGTCGATCTCGGCTTCCAGTTCCGAGAGCCGGTTCTTCTGGGATAGGCGCAAGGCAGCCGCACCCGGTGCCTCGGAGCCGGTAACGTGGCCGTCCCAGCGATAGACGGCGCCTTCGCGGGTCACCAGGCGCTGGCCGGGCCGCAGCAGGCGCATCATCCGCTGGGCGTCCGTCGTAGCGACGACGCCAATCTGTGCGAGGCTGCGGGACAGCTCCGGCGGCGCGGTGACATGCGCGATCAGCGGCTGGGCACCCTGGGGCAAGCCAGGGTCGCCCGAGCCGTCGCCATTCACCGACCAGTAGGTCGGGGCCGAGGCATCGATGGGGCTTTCGAGATCGTCGCCAAGCGCTGCACCGAGGGCTGCCTCGAAACCGCGATCGACGCGGATCATGTCGGCGACCGCGACGAAATCCCCCGACGTGGCACCGGCAGCGAGCATTTTCGAAATGGTGCGCGCCTCGGTCTCCAGCGCATTGAGCGCCGAACGAGCGGCCTCCACCGGGCCGCGGGCCAGCAGTTCCGCCGAACGGGCGGCGGAAAGTGCCGCCTCCACGTCTTCGACCGCGATTGTCGCATCCTCGACGGCGATTTCCGCCGCTTCGACCGCTTCACGCCTTTCGGCCGGATCGTCGAGGGCGGATAGCCGCTCGTTGATGGCGTCAAGCTCGCCCCTGGCATCGCCAAGCTGCCGGTCGAGGCGCTGGCGGCGCTCTGCGAGATCGCGGATCAGCCGTTCGAGCTGGTGACGCCCGGCGGCGGCCTCGGCGCGCTCGGCGGTGATTGCAGAAAACAGCGCTTCGCTCGTCGCCAGCGACGCCGCGGCAGCCTCGAAAGTCTCGCGCATTTCCTCGGCTTCGGAGCCGGAATCGGCGAGCATGTCGTTGAGTTCGGCCTCTTCCTCGCCAAGCTTTTCGAGGAAGGCGGTATTGTCGGCGGCGAGCCGTTCTTCGCGGCTGATATCATCACCGAGCTGGACGAGCCGGCGGGTCAGTTCGTCTCGGCGCTTCAGCAGGCGGTTTGCCTCCTCCTCCAGCTGGCCGCGGGCGATCTGCAGGCGCTGCAGGGCGGCACCGGCCTTCGCCTCCTCCTCGCGCAGTTCCGGCAGCTTGAGGCTGGCGATCGCCTGTTGCTTGGCGGCCTCCATCTGCGCCTGCGCCTTTTCGGCAACGACGCTGGTCACCTGGTTGAGGGCGCTTTCCGCCTCGCCTTCCGCCTCCTTGGCCTGCACCCAGCGGATATGCAGGAGCATCGCCTCGCGGGCCCGGATATCAGCCGACAGGGTCTTGAAGCGGCTCGCCTGGCGGGCCTGACGCTTGAGGCTCTCGATCTGGCTTTCGAGCTGCGAGAGCACGTCGTCCAGGCGTTCGAGATTGCCTTCGGCGGCGCGCAGCCGCAATTCCGCCTCGTGGCGGCGGGAATGCAGGCCGGAAATGCCGGCCGCCTCTTCGAGCAGCTGGCGGCGCGCCTGGGGTTTTGCCTGGATCAGTTCGCCGATGCGGCCCTGCCCGACCATGGAAGGCGAGCGGGCGCCGGTCGAGGCATCGGCAAACAGAAGCTGCACGTCCTTGGCGCGGGCTTCCTTGCCGTTGATGCGATAGACGGAGCCCGACTCCCGTTCGATGCGGCGGGTTACCTGGATTTCGTCGGAATCGTTGAAAGCGGCAGGTGCCGTGCGGTCGGAATTGTCGAGATAGAGACCGACTTCGGCCGTATTGCGGGCCGGTCGGTTGCCGGAGCCCGAAAAGATCACGTCGTCCATGCCGGACGCGCGCATGTTCTTGTAGGAGTTTTCCCCCATCACCCAGCGCAGCGCCTCGACGAGGTTCGACTTGCCGCAGCCGTTCGGGCCGACCACGCCGGTCAGCCCGCGCTCGATGATGAATTCCGTCGGTTCGACGAAAGACTTGAATCCGAGAACGCGCAGCTTGTTGAACTTCATGCCGCGCGCCTCACCTTCCCGCCGGGGAAGGCGTGCTCACAACAGGCTGTCGATGAGCTTGGACATGGATTCAACAGACATATCTCCCGAATACTTCTTGCCGCCAATCAGGAAGGTCGGCGTGGAATTGACGCCAAACTCGTCCGCGCCCCTCTTAACGACGGCATTCACTTCATCGAGAAGCTTCTGGTTCGTCAAGCAGGCCTCGAAAGTCTGCTGTGAGTAACCTGCGAGTTTGACCGCCTGGAGCAGCGCATTGCGCACATTTCCGTCCGCGGGCGCCGCCCAGCCGCGCTGCTGCTTGAACAGCATCGAGACCATCGGGAAATACTGGGCGGGCGTCGAAAGCTCGGCGGCGTTCTGCGGGCTGCAGCGGGCAAGCATGAAAGCGGCGGTCGCGACCGGATCGAACGGGAATTCGCGGAGGATGAAGCGCACCTTGCCGGTATCGATATACTTGGTCTTGATCGTCTCGAAGGTCTTGTTGTGGAAGTTGGCGCAGTGCGGGCAGGTCATCGACATGTATTCGATGATCGTGACCTTCGCCTTTTCGTCGCCCAGCGCCATTTCCGGCAGCGGGCCCGGCTTCAGTGCAGCGGCCATGTCCACGGTGCCCTGGGACTCCGGCAATTCCTGCGCGAAAGCTTCGGAAGCACCGAGCGGCAAGGCAAGGCAAACAGCGGTGACTGCCACTCCGCCGAGAAGCGCGCGCCTGGTCATGGTCATTTCGTTCATCTGCATGGAACACCCGTGTGCGAGAGATCTTCAATAAAGGTGACATTCCGTATCGCGGCGCCCCAGCGCGAACAAGCTGTCGATAGGCAAATCTCTTCAAAGAATTGTGACAAATCGGAGGTCTATCAAGCGGATCGGCGGGTTTATCTCTCAGACCTTGCGTTTCTGCTGCAGGACGGCGGTGCCGAGCCTTGCCACGGCCTTCTTGAGCACCTCGCTTTCGATCCCTTCCATCATGGCTTCCAGCCGCTTGGCGGCCTCGCCCTTCAAAGGCGGCGGCTTGCGGGGATGCTTGAAGGTCTGGGAGACCGGTTTCTGGACGATGCGGATCTGACGCACCGCCGGGAAACCGAAAAAGCCGTTGATGCGGGCGATCAGCTCACCCTGGGCATGGGTGAGGAAAAGGGCGCGCGCGCCTTCGCAGGCGATCGTCAGCACGCCTGCCTGGTGGCCGCCGCCCGAACCGGTGCCCTCGTCGCGGCGCGGCCAGGCAATCTTTTCCGGCCGCGTGCAATCGGCAAAGTCCTCGCCGGCGATCTCGTCCCAGGAGCCGAGCAGCGCCGTCGATATGCCGGCGCGGCGGGCGAGCACCGGATCGATGATGCCGTTCGCGATTTCCGATATCTGCAGCTCGCGTTTCTTGGGATAACTCATGACGCCCGCCATTGCGGCCCCGGCAGGCCTTGATGCCGGCGCACTATTCCCACAACTATACGCCATCTCTTCCCATAACGGCAAACGATGCTCCAGACGATCCACATCACCCATGCGCAAAAGCTGCTGACCTGGTACGACCGGCACCACCGCGAGCTTCCATGGCGGGTGAGCCCGGCTGCTGCAAAGGCCGGAAAACGGGCCGATCCCTATCACGTCTGGCTTTCGGAAGTGATGCTGCAGCAGACGACCGTGCAGGCGGTAAAACCCTATTTTGCCAAGTTCCTGACGCTCTGGCCCAAGGTCACCGACCTTGCCGCCGCACCGGTCGAGGACGTGATGGCCGCCTGGGCGGGTCTCGGATATTACGCCCGTGCCCGCAACCTGAAAAAATGCGCCGAAGCGATTGCTGCCGAGCACGGCGGGGTGTTTCCAGACACCGAGGACGGCCTGCGCGCGCTGCCCGGCATCGGCGACTATACGTCCGCTGCGGTTTCGGCGATCGCCTTCAACCGCCAGTCCGCGGTCATGGACGGCAATGTCGAGCGGGTGATTTCGCGGCTCTACGCGATCGACGCACCGCTTCCGGGCTCGAAACCCGCCATGAAGGCGAAGGTGGCGGAACTGACGCCCACTGAGCGGCCGGGCGATTTCGCGCAGGCGATGATGGATCTCGGGGCGACGATCTGCACCCCGAAACGGCCGACCTGCGCGCTCTGTCCCTTCCGCGACGACTGTCTGGCCTTTGCAGAACACGACCCGGAACGGTTTCCGGTCAAGGCGGCGAAGAAGGAAAAGCCGCTGCGGCTCGGCGCCGTCTTCGTGGCCGTGACGCCGGAAGGCGAAGTGCTATTGCGGCGGCGGGTCGACAGCGGGTTGCTCGGCGGCATGACCGAAGTGCCGACCACCGGCTGGACATCGCGCGTCAACGGCGGGACCACGACCGACCATGCCCCCTTCCCCGCCGCATGGGAGGCATCGGGCACCGTCACCCACGTCTTCACCCATTTCGAGCTCAGGCTCTCGGTCTTCCGGGCGAAGACCGAGAGGGTCGCCACCGCCGACGGATGGTGGGAACGGGTCACAAATCTCGAGGCCCAGGCCTTGCCGACGGTGATGAAAAAAGCCATCACCCAGGCTATTCCATTGGCCTTCGAAAAATCCTCGAACTGATATTCCCGGGACATAGTCATGGCAGCCAAGATCGACCACATCGTCTTCGACATCGGCAAGGTGCTGATCCACTACGATCCGAACCTTCCCTATGCCCGCGTCATTCCGGACGAGGAGGAACGCAGATGGTTCTTTGAGAACGTCTGCACCCATGAATGGAACCTGGAACAGGACCGCGGCCGCAAGTGGGAAGATGCCGAGGCGCTGCTGGTCAAGCAATATCCGCAGCGCGAGGAGCAGATCCGCGCCTTCCGCAAATGCTGGCACGAAATGGTGCCGCATGCCTATGACGGCTCGGTCAAGATCATGGAAGGCCTGATCGACAAGGGCCGCGACGTGACGATGCTGACCAATTTCGCCGCCGACACGTTTGCCGAGGCTAGGCAAATCTTTCCCTTTCTCAACAAGCCGCGGGGCGTCACCGTGTCGGGCGAGATCGGCCTGATCAAGCCGGACGTGGCGATCTACGAAAAACACGCCCGCGACTTCGGCCTGACGCCGGAAGCCTCGATCTTCATCGACGACAGCCACGCGAATGTCGAAGGTGCCCGCGCGGCCGGCTGGCAGGCAGTACATTTCAAGGATGCCGAAACGCTGCGGCAGGACCTGATCGCCCACGGCATCGAGCTTTAAGGCTTGGTCGGCGGGGCCGGATCTTAGAGGATCCGGCTCGCGGCGCAGACGCGCCCGACGACCTTCAGGTCCGCCAAATTGTCCTTGGGGACATGCTGCGGGCGATAGCGTTCCAGGTTGTCCGGCAGGAGTTCGAGGCTGCCATGCGGAAGCCTCTGCACCCGCCGGACGATCAGCTCCTCGCCGACATCGAACAGATAGACGCGCCCATCCTCCAATTTGCAGTCGCTGATATCGACGAACATCGGAGTTCCGTCGACGATCGTCGGCGACATGCTGTCGCCCCTTGCGGACACGACCCGCATGTTGCCCGGATCGACCGAGAGCTTCGCCCAGAAGCCTCGGGGGATGGCCGCCCATGTGGCGTCGTCGCGTTCGAGTGGGGGTTGTCCGGCCGTCTCGTCTTTATAGGCAGGGATGACGACACGATCGGCGAGATCCCAGACCGGGCTCGGCTCGGAAAATCCGGCCGGCGGGATTTCCGGTGGCGCAAAATGGATGATCCCATCCTCGACCGACCAGTCGTTGCCGAGATATTCGATCGGCACTTCGGCGAGCTCCGCCATCATGTTGAGCGTGCTGTGGCGTGGCTCGGTCTTGCCGTGACGGTAGTTGTCGAGCGTGTTGTCGTTGAGGCCGAGCGCATCCACCACGCGCAGGCGGCCGCCGGCCAGTTCGCAGAGGATCAGCATCTTCAGCGCCACCGCCCGGCGCGCGGCATCCCTGCCCTCCCAGCTTGGAGAGAACCGCGCCAACGCACGCTCGATCCGGTGGCGCAACTCGCCATTGACAGGCATGGACATTTTCAAAAACGCAAAATTAGCAATTCGTTCAACCCGATACAACCTACGATATCAAGCGCGGGTGACGGCGTGAAGACCTGAAATTTCGCAAAGTCGAGTTTGATCAGGCGGCAGAGGCGACCAGAGCGGCGCGCAAAAAGAAATGGCGCCCGGGATCAGCCTTCCCGGGCGCCAATTATCCTCGTCCGGGACTAGAGGTACGAAACCGGACGAGGCATTCGGTCGATCTGGCGGGGACCGGTGGATCAGTCCAGTTTCGCCATACCGTTTCGGATTACGGATCGCAGTTCATCGATGGGCTTGAGCGATTGTCCGTCGTCGAAATGCCAGAACGTCCATCCGTTGCATGCATCAAGGCCCTGCACTTTCGCGCCAAGGCGATGAATGGAACCGGCGTCGCCACCTGCCGAGAGCGTGCCGTCGGCGCGGATGATCGCGCTGTGGCGGCGCTTCGCATCGGTCAGGACCTGACCGGGCTTGACGAGACCGCTTTCGACCAGCGTGTTGAAGGCGACACGAGGTTCGGCCTTCTTGCCGGTCATGACCGTCAGTTCCGCCTTGCCGAGCGGCTCGACGGAGGCGATGCGCTCGGAAGCCGCATCGATATAGTCCTGCTCGCGCTCGATGCCGACGAAGTTGCGGCCGAGGCGTTTTGCGACCGCACCCGTGGTGCCGGTGCCGAAGAACGGATCGAGGATGACGTCGCCCGGCCTGGTGGAGGCCATGATCACGCGGGCGAGCAGCGCTTCCGGCTTCTGAGTCGGATGAACCTTCTTGCCGTCGTCGCCCTTCAGGCGTTCGCCGCCGGAGCAGATCGGGAACAGCCAGTCGGAGCGCATCTGCACGTCGTCGTTGGAGGCCTTCAGCGCATCGTAGTTGAAAGTATAGCCCTTGGATTTGGAGTCGCGGCTCGCCCAGATCATCGTCTCATGGGCATTCTGGAACCGGCGGCCCTTGAAGTTCGGCATCGGGTTCACCTTGCGCCAGACGATATCGTTCAGCAGCCAGAAGTTCAGGTCCTGCATGATCGCGCCGACGCGGAAGATATTGTGGTAGGAGCCGATGACCCAGATCGTGCCATTCGGCTTCAGCACGCGGCGGCAGGCGAGCAGCCAGGCGCGGGTGAAGGCGTCATAGATTTCGAAGGAGGCGAACTGGTCCCATTCGTCGTCGACGGCATCGACCAGCGACTGGTCGGGACGGTGTAGCGTGCCGCCAAGCTGGAGATTGTACGGCGGATCGGCGAAGATCGCATCGACGGAATGATCCGGCAGGGCTTCCAGGGCAGCGACGCAATCGCCCTTGATGATGGAGTTTAGCCAAGTGTCCGGACGGACCTGACGCTTCAGGTCGGCCAGCGGAAGAACTGCTGCCATTTGCTACTCGCTACGCTCTACTCGATACCAATTTTACTGACTGTTATGGTTACCTATTTTGGTTACCAAAGCCTGAAGCGGTGCGTGATTTCGGGAAAAATTTTGGGACGTGGAAAGATGATGCGGGTTGCGCTAGGATCAGCTCATGAAGAGAAGTGAAGCGATCGAAAAGCTGAAACAGCAGGCCGACGCCATCCGCGCGCTCGGCGCGACCTCGCTTTATCTTTTCGGATCGGTCGCCCGCGACGAGGCCGGACCGACAAGCGATCTCGATTTGTTTATCGATTATGATATCGGTAGAAAATTCTCTCTCGTCGATCTGACAGGTATCAAGCTTTTCCTGGAAGATGAATTGTCCACCGAAGTAGACGTCACGACGCGGAACAGTTTGCATCCGCGCCTGAAAGACAAAATCGAACATTCGGCGATCCGGATCTTCTGATGGCACGCGACATCGAATTAATCCTGGATGACATCCTCGAAATGATTGCGCTGATCGAAAAGTCCGTGCTCGGAAAAATGCGAGAAGATTTCGACGGCGATCGTATCTTACGGCTGGCAATCCAGCGCGCGATCGAAATCATTTCGGAAGCAAGCAGGCATATTCCGGATGAACTGTTGGAACAGGCTCCGGAAATCGCGTGGCGATCAATTCGGGGGATGGGTAACGTCTTGCGTCACGAATATCACCGCATTGCGGATGACGTCATTTGGGACGTCGTCATGCATGACCTGCCGCCTCTGAAGGCAGCGGTTCTTTCGTTCCGAAACAAAGCTTCCCGAGAGTAGCCATTCAAGCCGCATGCACCTCGCGGCTATCCTTAGGCGCCTCGTCCCGCTCGAACATGCCGTAATCTCTGACGACATGGCCGATGCGCAGGCGGTAGTCGGCGAAGACGCCGCCGCGGCCAGCTTTTTGCGCCGCGCGGTGACTTTCGAGATTGCGCCATGCCTTGACGGCCTCCTCGTCCCGCCAGAACGACAGGGAGAGGATTTTTCCGCGCAAGGTCAGGCTTTCGAAACGCTCGATCGAGATGAAGCCGTCGATGGTTTCCAACTCGGACCGTAGCTCACCGGCAAGGTCAAGATATTTGTGGCGCTCGCCCATGTAGGGGATGACTTCGAAGATGACGGCGATCATGGCTTTACCAAAGCTCCGTGCGGCATGGAGACGTTCTTGAGGAAGATACGGTCCTCCTTCAGGATAAAACGCTCGCGTTTCGAAAACGCGTAGTTCTCCTGGCCCAGCGGATCGGCCATCAGCCGGGCGCGATAGGCCTCGTAGGCGGCGAGGCTGTCGATGTTGTAGATGCCGTAAGCCGTCGTCGCCGAGCCCTCGTGCGGTCCGAAATAACCGATCAGGTCGGCGCCGCAGCGCGGGATCGCCTGGCCCCAGTTGCGGGCATATTCGGCGAAGTCGTCCTTTTTGAACGGGTCGATTTCGTAGCGGATGAAACAGGTGATCATGGCTTTTCTCCTTGTGCTGTGGAGATGTTTTGCCATGTTGCCAGACGAAGATGCTTCGGTTACGGTCGAAGTATGAAAGAAGGTCCAGACATTGCCCGCATCGGGATGTTGTTCGGCGATCCCGCCCGCGCCAACATGCTGACCGCCTTGATGGGCGGCCAGGCGCTGACGGCGACCGAACTTGCGCAAGCGGCCGGCGTGACGGTGCAGACGGCCAGTTCGCATCTCTCCAAGCTCGAGGACGGCGGCATTTTGACCCAGCGCAAGCAGGGCCGGCACCGCTATTTCGCGCTCGCCGATGCTGCCGCCGGCACGCTGCTCGAAAACATCATGGGGTTTGCGGCAAGCAGGGGCCATCTGCGGCACGGGCCGGGGCCGAAGGATCCGGCGCTGCGCAAGGCGCGGGTCTGCTACGATCATCTCGCCGGCGATTACGGGGTCAGGATGCTCGACAGTTTCGTCGCCCGCGGCGCGATCGAGAGCGACGGCGAGAACCTGGCGATGACCGAGGATGGTCGCGCGGAACTCGGCACGCTCGGCATCGATGTCGCTGCACTGACATCCAGCCGCCGGCCGCTATGCAAATCCTGCCTCGACTGGAGCGAGCGGCGCTCGCACCTAGCCGGCACGCTGGGCAAGGCGCTTCTCTCGCATTTCCTCGAAAAAGGCTGGGCACGGCGCAGCGGTGAAAGCCGCGCCGTGCTGTTCACTCCCGAGGGCGAACGGAAATTCCTGGCGCTGTTTCCGGCCGGCTGAACGTCATGACCAGCGCGTCTGCATAATCCTGTCCCGCGATGCGATCGCAAAGGCTGCTCCATTCGCAGCCCGTGCAAGCGCGGCGCGTCACGCCAGAAGAGAAGGCGCGGCGCAGTTTATCGAACAGCACCGGATCGGAGGCGATCACCGACCCGGTCTCAAGCTCCCGCCCAAGCAGGCGGGCAATATCCGCCAGCGCCGCCGCATCGCGGCCGGCAACCGAAGCACCGAAACAATGTGCATCTTCGTCCGACAGAAGCGGGGCGCAGATATCGTCGGGGCCGGAGACGATCTCGATCGGCTCGCCGGCAGAAAGCCGGCCGGCGAGACGACGATAGTTGGCGACGAAGGCTGGGCTATAGCCCTCGCCGACAAAGGTCAGCACGCAGAGAAGATGATGCGGCCGCAGCCTCACCATCATTCCACCGCAGCACGGTTGCGGGAGGCGACCGCGGCAAGGATGGCTGCCGCCAGGCCCGATTTCAGTGCAGCACCGAGGATGAACGGGGCAACGCCGGCCCAGAACGCCTTTTCAGCGCCGATCAGTGCCGCGAGCCAGGCCCAGCCGAGCGCAAGGCATAGAAGGTTTGCGATCAGATGTGCCGAGAAGCTGGCGAGGATGCGCCGCCCGGTCCAGCCGCGTTCGGCAAGCCAGCCGGCAAGGGCGGCAATCACCGGAAAGGAAAAGAGATAACCCGCGGTCGGCCCTGCGAACACGGCAATGCTGCCCGCTCCACCCGCCAGCACCGGCGCTCCAAGCGCCGCTTCTCCCAGCCAAGCAAGCACCGTCAAGGCGCCGAGCCGCCAACCATAAAGCGCGCCGATCATGGTCACGGCGAAGGTCTGCATGGTGATCGGTACCGGAACCATCGGCACGGCGATCCGGGAGGCGATCGCCAGCACCAGCGTGCCCGCAAGCACGAACAGAACCTTGGCTGGCAAAGACCGGTCGGCAAGCCGAAAGGGATCGAAAACAAGTGTCTGGTGGGAAGTAATCAGGGACATCGAGCTCTCCTTCACAGATTATAGATAATTTTGATTCCCATCTATTTTATGAAATGGTTTTTGGCAGATGACAAGCGCCCGGTGGCAGCTTCATCGCCATAACACCAAGCCTGCGAACACAAATGTCCTGATTTTCCGGCAATTTTCACCGGAAATAAAATTATCTATAATTCTTGAAAAAGTCAGCCGACGATGGCGAAAGTCTCGCGCCCGGCACCAGTTTTGGCCGGCTGCGGGCCACGACCGATCCACTGCACATGTTTCTGCAGGATGGCGGCGGCCTCGTCGGCCTTGCCCTGCCTAAGAGCGGCCAGGATGGCGCGATGGTCGTGGTCGGTGCGCTTCTCCCAGCCGGACTGCCAGGCGGAGAACAGGAAGCGCGCGCTTGCGGCATGCAGGTCGTCGATCGAGGCGAGCAGACGCTTCATGCCGCAGGGGGCGAGGATCAGCCGGTGGAAACGGCGGTTCGCCGCCTCCCAGGCATGCACGTCGGCAGCGGCATCGCCCTCACGGGCCGCGTCTTCCGCCGCATCGAGGATGGCCGGGGTCAGGTGGCGGGCGGCATGACGGAGCGCCAGCACTTCCAGCACGGCACGCATTTCCGCCACTTCACGGACTTCGGCGAGATCGAAGGAGGCAACGCGCACGCCTCGGCGCGGCTCGCTGATCGCCAGCCCCTGCGCTTCCAGCCGGCGGAATGCCTCGCGCACCGGCACATGGCTGGTTTCGAATTCCTCGGCGATATGATCCTGGCGGAGACGGGCACCGGGGGCGAGCTCGCCACGCACGATGCGGTCGGCAAGCACGCGGCTGATGCGGCTGGCGATGGTGTCTTCCGGTTCCTTGCCCATCAGCGTTCCTTAGTGCGCCGTTTTCCGCTTGTCGAGAGCCGCCCGCTACGCTTGCCCCAGCCATGCGCGGCGGCTGGTTGAGGTTTGTCCTGCCATCGTATAAAAGGCCGCCTCACCTTATATCAGGCCCATGGAAGGCATTTCCTCATGAGCAGCTTCGACCTCATCATCTTCGATTGCGACGGCGTTCTCGTCGATTCAGAAATCATCGCGGCGCAGGTGGAATCCAGGCTGCTCACCGAAGCGGGTTATCCGATCAGCGTCGAGGAAATGGGCGAGCGGTTCGCCGGCATGACCTGGAAGAACATCCTGCTGGCCGTGGAAAAGGAAGCCGATATTCCGCTGTCGGCCTCGCTGCTCGACAAATCCGAGACAATCCTTGACGCACGGCTTGCCCGCGACGTGAAGATCATCGACGGCGTGAAGTTCGCGCTGGCAAGGCTGACGACGCAACGCTGCATCTGCTCAAACTCCAGCACTCATCGTCTCGACATGATGCTCGAAAAGGTCGGCCTCAAACCCTATTTCGCGCCGCATATCTATTCGGCCAAGGATCTCGGGCCGGATCGGGTCAAGCCGAAGCCGGATATCTTCCTGCACGCCGCCGAGCAGTTCAAAGTTGCGCCGGAGAAGTGCCTGGTGATCGAGGATTCCACCCATGGCGTCCACGGCGCCAAGGCGGCCGGCATGCGCGTCGTCGGCTTTACCGGCGCGTCGCACACCTATCCGAGCCATGCCGACCGGCTGACCGATGCGGGCGCCGAAACCGTGATCTCGCGGATGATGGACCTGCCGGCCGTCATCGCCGCACTCGGCGAATGGGCCGGGGCGCTCTAAGCACCCCGATCAGTTCTTTCTCGATCAGCTCGGGCCTCGATCAGCTCCGGCGGGCCGGCTTCTTTGCCGGGCCGGTGTCGAAGCCGAGGCGGACGCGGGTGAAGCGCGAGGCGCCGCCTTGCGCGTTCGGGATCTGCACATCCGCCTTGTTGAAGATGAACTGGGTGCCGCCGGCCGGCATCTCGATCGGGAAAGCCACCTTCTGCGAATAGATGACGCTGTCGCCGTCGACCACTTCGACGAGGATCGGCAGGGTGATCTGGCCGGGAACGCCGACCGGGCCCTGGACGAGACGTCCTTGCGCGACGACGTTGATGGTCAGCGTCGTCTCATTGGCGGTGCACTGGCGCGTCGCGTCGGCGAGCGAGGCCTGGTAGAGCAGTTTTTCCGGCTTGTTCTCGCCGCCGCGCGCATAGGCGCGGTGAATGGCGGTCTGTTCCAGCATGACGACTGGCGGGCAGAATGCCTGCACGACGGGAGTTGCTGCCTCAGCGGCGGGGGCGGCGGTTGCGGTCGGGGTCAGCCCCTCTGTCGGCGCCGAGGAATTGCAGCTTGCGAGAACCGCCACGAGCGACACCGCCAGAAGACCACGCGAAATCTTTGCAAACACCGTACTCAACCCTCTTCCATCCCAATATCTGGGCCATTTACCTGGCGAACCGGAGCGTCACTTTCCGGTCTTTCACCGCCCATTTTCCTGGTCTATATCAGCGGCGCGAATAAAAATCGATTGGGGTTGATGGTCGTGGACTATATTTCTACCCGGGGCGAAGCCGCTCCGCTCGGATTCCGGGATGCGCTGATGGCGGGCCTTGCCCGCGACGGCGGCCTTTACGTGCCACGTCAATGGCCTTCGCTCTCCAAGAAGGAGATCCGCGCCCTGCGCGGCAAGACCTATCAAGAGGTCGCCTTCGAGATCCTCAAACACTTCGTCGGCGACGAAATTCCCGCCGACAAGCTGAAGGGAATGATCGACGAGGCCTATGCCACGTTCCGGCATCCGGCCGTCGTGCCGCTGGTGCAGACGGGGCCGAACGATTTCGTGCTCGAGCTCTTCCACGGCACGACGCTCGCCTTCAAGGACGTGGCGATGCAGCTGCTCGCCCGGTTGATGGACTATGTGCTGGCCGAGCGCGGCGAGCGGGCGACGATCGTCGGCGCGACGTCGGGCGATACCGGTGGGGCAGCGATCGACGCATTCGCGGGTCGCGAGCGCACCGACATTTTCATCCTCTTCCCGCATGGCAAGGTCTCGTCCGTGCAGCAGCGGCAGATGACGACCTCCAGTGCCGCCAACGTGCATGCGCTGGCGCTGAAAGGCAATTTCGACGACTGCCAGAACATCGTCAAGGAGATGTTCAACGACGTCGCCTTCCGCGACCGGGTGAGGCTCTCGGGCGTCAACTCGATCAACTGGGCGCGCATCATGGCGCAGGTGGTCTATTATTTCACGGCCGCCGTTTCGCTCGGCGGGCCGGACCGGAAAATCTCCTTCACCGTCCCGACCGGCAATTTCGGCGATATCTTCGCGGGTTATGTGGCCAAGAAGATGGGCCTGCCGATCGACCGGCTGGTGATCGCCACCAACGACAACGACATCCTCGCCCGGACGCTGAAGACCGGACGCTACGAGATGCGCGACGTCAAGGCGACCACCTCGCCGTCGATGGACATCCAGATCTCGTCCAATTTCGAGCGGCTGCTGTTCGAAGCCTATGGCCGCGACGCCGGCTCGGTTCGCGCCGCCATGGCCGGGTTGAAACAATCCGGCAGCTTCGAGATCAAGCCTGACGCGTTGAAGGCCATCCGCCGCGAGTTCCGCGCCGGCCGGGCAACGGAGCGGCAGGTTGCCGCCACGATCCGCGAGACGCTTGCTGAAACCGGTTACCTGCTCGATCCGCATACGGCGACCGGCGTTTTCGTCGCAGGCAAGAACGCAAAACCGGCAAGCCCGATGGTCACTCTCGCCACCGCGCACCCGGCCAAATTTCCGGCCTCGGTAAAATCCGCTTGCGGAATTGATCCGGCGCTTCCATCATGGCTTGCTGATCTTATGCAAAGGGAGGAGCGCTTCGATATCTTGGAGCCTGAGCTTAAGGCCGTCGAAACTTTCATCGGCGAGCATGCCCGCGCTAAGTAATACAAGTATCGGCGGCGCCGGAAAGACGTAAACATGAATGTAGAAATCACCCGGCTCGCCTCCGGGTTGACGGTCGTCACCGAAACCATGCCGCATCTGGAGAGCGTCGCGCTGGGTGTCTGGATCAAGTCCGGATCGCGTAACGAGACCGAGGACGAACATGGGATCGCCCACCTCCTCGAGCACATGGCCTTCAAGGGCACCGCCCGCCGCAGCGCCCGTGACATCGCCGAAGAGATCGAGAATGTCGGCGGCGAACTGAACGCCGCAACATCCACCGAAACCACCTCCTATTACGCCCGGGTGCTCAGGGACAACGTACCGCTCGCGGTCGATATCCTTGCCGACATCCTGACGGAATCGGAATTCGACGAGGAAGAACTGCGTCGCGAAAAGCACGTCATCCTCCAGGAGATCGGGGCTGCCAACGACACGCCCGACGATGTGGTTTTCGACAAGTTTTCCGAGGTCGCCTATCGCGGCCAGACGCTCGGCCGGCCGATCCTCGGCACGCCGGATACGGTCAAGAGTTTCACGCCGGGACAGATCCGCAACTATCTTTCGCGCAATTACACGACCGACCGGATGTTCGTGGTCGCTGCGGGCGCCGTGGATCACACGACGTTCGTCAAGCAGGTCGAGGAGCGTTTTGCCCGTCTGCCCATGACCCCGAGCGTACCGCCCGTGCTGGAAGCGGCCCGTTACATCGGCGGCGACGTGCGTGAAACCCGCGACCTCATGGACGCGCAGGTGCTGCTCGGCTTCGAGGGCAAGGCCTATCACATGCGCGACTTCTACTGCTCGCAGATCCTCGCCAACATCCTCGGCGGCGGCATGTCGTCGCGCCTGTTCCAGGAAGTGCGCGAACGTCGCGGCCTGTGCTATTCGGTCTATGCCTTCCACTGGGGTTTTTCCGACACCGGCATCTTCGGCATCCATGCGGCAACCGGCGGCAACGAGCTGCCGACGCTGGTGCCCGTCATCATCGACGAGCTGCGAAAGTCTTCGGAAACCATTCATCAACAGGAAATCGACCGTGCCCGCGCCCAGATCCGTGCCCAGTTGCTGATGGGCCAGGAAAGCCCGGCGGCGCGCGCCGGCCAGATCGCCCGCCAGATGATGCTCTACGGACGCCCCATCCCCAACCCGGAAATGATGGAACGGCTGGAAGGCATCACCACTGAGCGGCTCACCGATCTTGCCGGACGGCTGTTTTTCGATACAGTTCCCACATTGTCGGCGGTCGGTCCGATCGAACAGCTCGCGCCATTGACCGACATCTCCACGGCGCTTGCCACGCCGGGGATCCAGACGAAGAAGGCTGCCGGTTAAACCGGCCGCCCTGCCCGGAGCAGCACTAGCATGACCAAATCGGTGTTTCGGTTCCTGTCGCGACAGCCGGACACACCAGAGCTTTATGGCGAAAACCACCTGCTCCGGCTTCCCCGTTATTCCGACTACAAACAATGGCAGCGGCTACGCTCGGAAAGCCGGCCTTTCCTGCAGCCCTGGGAGCCGATCTGGCGGCCGGACGAGCTGACCGAAGGGGCGTTCCGCCTGCGCGTCGTCAGAAGCGGCCAGGAATATGCGTCCGGCCTTGCCGTGCCGCTGCTTCTCTTCCGCCGCGACGACCAGGTGCTGCTCGGCGGCCTGACCATCGGCTATATCCGGCGGGGTGCGGCGCAGAGCTGCATGGTCGGCTACTGGATGGGCGAGAAACATTCCGGCCAAGGCCACATGTTGGCCGCATTGAAGGTGGCTATCCCGTATATCTACGGCGGACTTCAGTTGCACCGGATCGAGGCAGCCTGTATTCCGGAGAACTGGAAAAGTGTCCGGCTTTTGGAAAAGGCTGGTTTCGAGCAGGAAGGTCTTTTGCGCAAGTATCTCAAAATCAATGGCGAATGGCGCGACCACCTGATGTTTTCCCGTCTGCCGGAAGACGGTGAGTTCGGGAAGATGCTGAAGCCATGAACGCCTCAGCCTTGCGTCTTGCGTCATTGATCCGCTTTTTTCCGGCAATCATCGCCCTCCTCGCCGCCGCCATGGTCCTGACGGCTGCGCCGGGTGTGCGCGCCGCGGAGCCGGTCAAGATTTCGCGAGACGACACGGCGCTCGACCTCACGAGAACCACCGATATCTACGTCAACCAGGGCGAGGCCTTCCAGGTCTCGACCGCCGCTGCCGCGGACGGCATCCGCCGCCGCATCGAGGTGCGCGCAAGCTCGCCCGGCCACCAGGGCGACTGGGCGGTCTTTGCGCTTTCCAACGTCTCCGAAGAACAGCTCGAACGGGTGATCGTCGCACCGCATTTCCGGCTCGCCAATTCGAAAATGTTCTGGCCGGACCTCGGCTCGCAACGCATCATCTCGATCACGCCCTCGGAAGGTTTTGCACTCGACCGGATATCGAGCCCGGATGCCGACGTATTCCGCATCACGCTGAACCCCGGTTCGACGATCACCTTCGTCGCGGAACTGGCGACGCCGTCGCTGCCGCAGATCTATCTCTGGCAGCCGGACGCCTACAAGGACACGGTCAACTCGTTCACGCTCTATCGCGGCATCGTGCTTGGAATTGCAGGCCTTCTGGCGGTGTTCCTGACCATTCTCTTCGTCGTCAAGGGCACCTCGATGCTGCCGGCGGCGGCAGCGCTTGCCTGGGCGGTGCTCGCCTATATCTGCGTCGACTTCGGTTTCCTCGACAAGCTGATCACCGTCACATCGGGCGACCAGCGCATCTGGCGCGCGGCGGCGGAAGTGGCGCTCGCTTCGTCGCTGGTGATCTTCTTGTTCACCTATCTCAACCTCAACCGCTGGCACGTGCATCTCGGTTACGCGACGCTTGCCTGGGTGGTCGGCCTGGTGCTGCTCGGCGGCGTGGCGATCTACGATCCGTCGGTCGCGTCGGGCATCGCCCGCCTTTCGTTCGCACTGACCGGCACCGTCGGCATCCTGTTGATCATCTATCTCGGCTTCAACCGCTACGATCGGGCGATCCTGCTGGTGCCGACCTGGGCGCTGATCCTGGTCTGGCTGTTCGCGGGCTGGCTGACGGTGACCGGCAAGCTCGACAACGACATCATCCAGCCGGCGCTTGGCGGCGGTCTGGTTCTGATCGTGCTTCTGATCGGCTTCACGGTCATGCAGCACGCCTTTGCCGGCGGCGCCTACCAGCAAGGCCTGTTCTCCGACCTCGAACGGCAATCGCTGGCGCTGACCGGCAGCGGCGACACCGTCTGGGACTGGGACGTGGCCCGCGACCGCGTCGTCACCACGCCCGACATCTCGACCCGCCTCGGGCTCGATATCGGCGCCATGCACGGGCCGGTGCGCAACTGGGTGCCACGCCTCCACCCCGACGACCGCGACCGTTTTCGCGCCACGCTGGACGTTCTGCTCGAACATCGCCGCGGCCGCCTGAACCACGAATTCCGCATCCGCGCCGAGGACGGGCATTTCCACTGGCTGCAGATCCGCGCCCGGCCGGTGCTCGGCTCGAACGGCGAAATCATCCGCTGCGTCGGCACGATCATCGATGTGACCGAGCAGAAGAATTCCGTCGAACGGCTGCTCCAGGACGCAATGCACGACAACCTGACCGGCCTGCCGAACCGCCAGGTCTTCCTCGACCGGCTGCAATCGGTGCTGACGCTGGCGCCCGGCGGCGATACCCTGCGGCCGACCGTCATGGCGATCGACATCGACCGCTACAAGCAGGTCAACGACTCGCTCGGCATCGCGGCCGGCGACAATATCCTGATCGCGCTGACCCGCCGCCTGCGCCGGCTTCTGAAGCCGCAGGACACGCTGGCGCGGCTTGCCGGCGACCAGTTCGGACTGATCCTCGTCTCCGAGCGCGACCCGGCCAAGGTGGCGGACTTCGCCGATGCGGTCTCCAAGGCGATCATGGTGCCGATCAACTTCGCCAGCCGCGAGATCATCCTGACTGCCTCGATCGGCCTCTCTTCGTGGGTCGACCAGCAGGAAAGTGCGTCCGGCATGCTGGCCGACGCGGAACTTGCCATGTACCGGGCGAAACGCTCCGGTGGCAACCGCGTCGAGCCCTTCCGCCCCGCCTTCCGGGCCGCCGGCGCCGACAAACTGCAGATCGAGACCGATCTTCGCCGCGCGATCGAACGCAAGGAACTGTTTCTTGCCTATCAGCCGATCATCAGCCTAAAGGACGGCGAGATTGCCGGTTTCGAGGCGCTGATGCGCTGGGATCATCCCAAGCGCGGCAGCATCCCGCCCTCGGAGTTCATCCCGATCGCCGAAATGTCGGACCTGATCGGCCCGCTCGGCCTGTTCGCCATCGACCGGGCCGCCTCGGACCTGATGGTCTGGCAGGGCCAGACCGGCAACCTGCCGGTGTTCGTGTCGGTCAACCTGTCGAGCGCACAGCTTCTCAACGCCGATCTCTACAACGATGTGCGCGCGCTATTGCAGAAGACCCAGGTCAATCCGGGCCAGCTGAAGCTCGAACTCACCGAATCGCTGATGATGGAGAACCCGGAACAAGCGCGGCTGGTGCTCGGCAAACTCAAGCAAACCGGCCTCAGCCTGGCGCTCGACGACTTCGGCACCGGCTATTCGTCGCTCGCCTACCTTACGCAGTTCCCGTTCGACACGATCAAGCTCGACAAGGCGCTGGTCCGCAACGCAACGGAAAAACGGGCAGTCCTGCTGCGTTCCGTGATCGCCATGGCCCGTGCGCTGGAAATGACCGTGGTGGCGGAGGGCGTCGAGACCGACGAGGATGCGGCGGAGCTTGCAAAGATGGGCTGCCATTTTGGCCAGAGCTATCTGTTCGGCCCGCCTGCCCCGGCAGACGCCGTGCTCCGTCTTCTGAAAGAGCGCTTCCCGTTGACCAAGCGGGCGTAGACTTCCTCAAGCGGCCTTGCCCGCTCTCGGACGCTCGCGAGCGAAGGGGCTGAGGCCCAGCCATTGCTGCATCGAGCTCGCCATTTCCGGATCGCCGTCCAGCTCCAGCCTTCCCTGCGCCATTTCGGCCCGCACCGTCGCAATGCCCATCCAGATGGCGGTCATCGTCCGGAGCGCACTGGTCACGTAGAGGTCGATCTCGAAGCCGGGATCGGTCGAGCAGACATCGACATCGCGGCCGTCGACGACCAGCCAGTAGCGCTGCTGGGCCGCCGGCCGATCGGGAAAGAGAAAGAGGACCGTGCAACGCCGCGGAGGCATCGGGGTCGGATCGAGGTGGCGGCGCATGTCCCACATCAGCAGCGACGGATCGAGTTTCTGAAGCGAATGCTGGGTCTCGACCCAATGCTGGCCCCAGAAGCCGAGGGTCATCACCACCTCGCGCAAATCTTCGCCGGCCGGCGTCAGGTGATATTCCATCACCCCATCGGCGGCCTTGCGGTTTTCGACGATGCCGGCCTGGACCAGCTCCTTCAGCCGTTTCGAAAGCAGGGTCGGCGACATGCGTGGCACGCCGCGCCGGAGGTCGTTGAAACGGCAGCTGCCGCACAGAAGTTCGCGGAGCACGAGCGGCGTCCAGCGGGTGCAGAATATCTCAGCCGCCATCGCCACCGGGCAGAACTGGCCGTAGCTCGCGGTCACTTCCAACATCGCCACCTCCTCGGTATGCCCCGAGGCAGAGTAATCCCGTTCCGGAAACCGACCAAGTCCGCTTTATGGGCTACGGGTTGCATGCCGTAGCCCCCCGGCCCGAGCATAACGACACCGCGCGATGCATAACCACCGAGGTGATCGCCATTGCCAATTTCGTCGCCATGAGCCTTGGGGAACCGCCCTTGTGGGTGGTCTACTCTCCACTACTCCCGCTGTTCCTGCTATTGTTCAGCGGTCTTTATCTGTTCGCGCTGCCATACGCCACGTCCTGGCGCCGCGGGCAACGGACCGGCGGACAGGAGTGAACAGAATGGCTGAAAAGACGTCCGGGAAATCCGGGGCTGCCAAGCCGACACCCGCCAGCCGCGTCGCTGCGGAGCCGGCTCTCCTTTCGGGCGGCAACCCGCAGATCGCCAAGGGTTATGGCGACGCACCCGTGCAGGCCTATATCGCGGCCATGCCGGGCTGGAAAAGCGATGTCGGGCGCCGGCTCGACGCACTCGTCACCAGCACCGTCCCCAACGTCTACAAGGCGGTCAAATGGAACTCGCCGCTCTACGGCATCGAGGGCGATGGCTGGTTCCTCAGCGTCCATTGCTTCACGAACTACATCAAGCTGGCCTTCTTCCGCGGCACCTCGCTCAATCCAGTCCCTCCCGGCACGTCCAAAACGCCGCAGACGCGCTACTTCCATATCCATGAGGGAGAGGAACTCGACGAAACACAGCTCGCAGATTGGGTGAAACAGGCCAGCCAATTGCCCGGCGAACGGATGTAGCGACGGGCGAACGGCGACAGCATGAAGAAAGCGACGGCAACCATGAAAAGCATTTCGGCGGACGAAGACCCCTCTCCGGCGCAGTTGATCGATGCGAGGATCCGCGAACTGGGCGACTGGCGGGGCGAGACGCTCGCCCGGGTGCGGTTCCTGATCAAGCAGGCAGCGCCCGACGTGGTCGAGGAATGGAAGTGGCGAGGGGTCCCGGTCTGGGAGCGCGACGGGATCATCTGCACCGGCGAGACCTATAAGGCAGCCGTGAAACTGACCTTTGCCAAAGGGGCTTCGCTGGAAGATCCTTCCGGCCTCTTCAACTCCAGCCTCGACGGAAATACCAGGCGTGCCATCGATCTTCACGAGGGCGACAAGATCGATGAGGAGGCGCTGAAGGCACTTGTTCGCGGCGCCGTGGCGCTGAATGCCGCCCGCCCCGCCCGCTCCCGAAAGAAGCCGAAGAGCGCCTGAAAAAGCGCCTCGAAACGGCGCGGATCGATCCGCTTTCCGATGCATGATCAAGGGCCCCGAGTGACTGGCACGGCCCCGATCATCCTCGGCGCCGCGGTGTCGGCGATCCACGTCCGGCAGGGGCTAGTCCATTTCCTGTACTTGCGGCCGCTCGCCGAGCGGCCAACACTCCGCCCATTCTCGACAAATGGGAGGAGAAAAACATGACCGCAGCAACCGAATTCAAACCCGCCCACACAGTCCGTTCGAATGCGATCGGCATTGCCAGATTGCTCGGGCCGGCCTTTGCCGCACGCGCCGCCGAGGCCGATGACGGCGATGCCTTCGTCGCCGACAATTATCGCGACCTGCGCCATTCCGGCCTGATCGAGGCTGGCGTTCCCGCCGATCTCGGCGGCGGCGGCGCTGAGGTTCGCGAACTCTGCGACATGATCCGGGAGCTCGCGCATCATTGCGGATCGACGGCGCTCGCCTTTTCGATGCACACGCATCAGGTGGCGATCCCCGCCTGGCGCTGGACACATCAGAAGGCGGCACCGGTGATGCCGCTTCTCAAACGCGTGGCGGCAGAGCGGATCATCCTGCTTTCGAGCGGCGGATCGGACTGGATCGAAGGATCGGGCAAGGCCGAGAAGGTCGATGGCGGTTACCGGATCACCGGACGCAAGATCTTCACCTCCGGTTCGCCGATCGGCGACATCCTGATGACCGGCGCGGTGCTCGACGAACCGGATGGACCGAAGGTCCTGCATTTCGGCCTGCCGATGAAGTCGCCGCATATCAAAGTTCTCGACACCTGGAAGGTGATGGGAATGCGCGGCACGGGCTCGAACGACGTGATGATCGAGGGCCATGTGGTGCCGGAAGAGGCGGTCGCGCTGAAGCGCAACCAGGGCGAATGGCACATGCTGTTCCACATCATCTCGATGATCGCCTTCCCGCTGATCTATTCCGCCTATCTCGGCGTTGCCGAAAGCGCCCGCGATATTGCGCTCGAGATGGCGAAGCGGAAGGAGCCGGACGCCCATGTGATCGAGCTTGCCGGACGGATGGAGACCGAACTCAGGGCCGCGCAATATGCCCTTGCCGCCATGATTGCCGTGGCCGAACGCGGCGAACCTTCGCCGGCCACGACCAACGAGATCATGATCGGCCGCTCGCTGGTCGCCCGTCACGCGATCGCCGCGACGGAACTCGCCATGGAGACAGCGGGCGGCGCAGCTTTCTACCGGGACAAGGGCCTCGAACGCCGGTTCCGCGACATTCAGGGCGCCCGTTATCACCCCATGAGAACAGGACCGCAGCAGGAATTTTCCGGCCGCATCGCCCTGGGTCTCGATACGCTCAGGACCTTTTGAGAGACAAAAGCTTGAGGTGGCGATGTCCAAAAACCAGCATAGGCTGTATTCCCGCTCAGGAATACAGCCCCATTGGAGCAACTTCAACGCAGAGTAGCGCCCATTAAAATATGAAAATGCATGTTTTGGAGTTGACGAAATCGTGATCTTGCCCCCTAATTCCCAGGGGTCTCTGAATGCGCCCCATAAACTACTTCCCGCCTTTCGATCCACCGAAAGGCGGGTTTTCTTTTTGGGGCGGGGAGTTTATCCCCTCTGCGCCTGGATAAGCCGGTGAATATATTCCAGCTTGACCATGACGGCCTGCGAGAGGACGAAGGGATAGAGATCCGGCTGGCCCATCGAGCGGTGGATGCTGTTGAGCGCCATGCTGAACGGCACCCAGGCCGAGATGAGCTGTTCCGCATCACGCGCCGCATAAGGGTTGAAAGCCACTTCAGCCGCCATTTCCGCATGGCCGCGCGGTTCGATCACCATGCCATAGGCGCGGGCGGTCTCCAGCGTGTCGACGATATGCAGATAGTGGGCGAAGCACTCGGCGAAATCTTCCCAAGGATGGGTGCTGGCATAGGTGCTGATGTAGAAATCCTGCCAGCCGGGCGGCGGGCCCTGCACGTAATTTCTCTGCAGCGCCGCGCCGTAATCGATCGTCTCGTCGCCGAAGATGGCGCGGAATTCGTCCAGCCTGCCGCCGTCGCGCACCAGCTTGTCCCAGATATAGTGGCCTGTTTCATGGCGAAAATGCCCGAGCATGGTGCGGTAGGGCTCATTCATCGAGACACGCACCTGCTCGCGGGTCGCGTCGTCGGCCTCGGCGGCGCGGATTGCGATCAGGCCGTCCTCGTGGCCGGTCATGGCCGGCACGATGGTGCCGTCCGGCTGAATTTCGTCGATCAGGAAATCGAAAACGAGGCCGCCCTGCGGATCCTCGTCGCGATTGGTGTGCGGCAGGTTCCAGCGCATCAGCGAGTAGAAGAGATGCCGCTGCGCCTGGCTGATCCGCCGCCACTGGCTGAGGCCGACCTCGGTCGAGGCGTCCGGAACCAGTCGGTTATGCCGGCAGGCAGGGCAGAAGGGATGCGGGTCGTCTGCGCTGACCGTCCAGTTGCAGATGTCCATCGCGGCATTGGCGCAGTGGCGTACCTTATAGTCCGGCCGGGCGACGAGATGCCATGTTCCCTCCCCTTCATCCTGCGCGAGCGCATGCATGGCCAAATGCTCCGGGACGAATGCCAGCCGATGGCCGCAGTTGACGCAGGCGCGATTGTCGAAATGGATGGTCTGGCCGCAATGATCGCAGTCGTAGAGGCGCATGGAACGTCCGTCAGTTTCAAAGGGGCGGATACAGAAAACCTGCTCCGGCCGGAGCCGGAACAGGTTCGCATTCTAAGCTTGTAGAGTAATCGTTACATGCGGTCGACAACACCCTTCACCGCATCCTTGACCTTGCCCTTGGCCTGCTGCGCATGGCCCTTGGCTTCCTGGCCCGCACCCTTTGCCTTGAGCTTCGGATTGTCGGTCATGTCGCCGGCTGCCTGCTTGACCTTGCCGGCCATTTCGTTGGCCTTGCCGGCCATCTTGTCACTGGTGCTGCCCATCGTGCTTCTCCTCGGTAAGGACGCCCATCGTCCTGCTGGGAAAAGAACTCCGGGCTGGAGGCTTCGTTCCGGAAATCTTTTAAAATTGAACGATCAGGCGTGGCCCGCTTCGCTGGAGAGCATTTCCGGGCTGACGCCGAGGAGTGCGAGGGCGCGTTCGTATTTGCCTTCCAGTGCGCGGTCGAAGATCAGCGCGTCGCTGGCAGGGCAGTTCAGCCAGCCGTTGTTGGCGATCTCGAGCTCCAGCTGGCCGGCACCCCAGCCGGCGTAACCGAGCAGCATCGTGGCACGTGCCGGTCCCCGCCCGGCGCAGATGGCGCGGATGATATCGAGCGTGGCGGTCAGCGAGATGTCGTCACTGACCGGAATGGAGGACTCGCTGACGAAATCGTCCGAATGCAGCACGAAACCGCGGCCGGTCTCGACCGGACCGCCGGAAAGGATCGGCAGATCACGGGTCTGCACCGGCAGCATGATCGCATCGGCCTGATCCATGATCTTCAGGTGGAGGAGAACGTCCGTGAACGAAATCTGCTGCGCGCGGTTGATGATGAAACCCATCGCGCCAGCCGACGAATGGGCACAGATATAAACGACGGCACGGGTGAAATTGCTGTCCTGCATGCCCGGCATGGCAATCAGGAACTGTCCGTCCAGGAAGCCCCGTTCACTCTTGTCCCCGAGGGTCGAGAAAGACATGATGCCTCCAGCCTGCCTTCCGGCCCGGCCAAACGGGCAGGAGAGCGTCAATTGCAATTCCATCAAGATGGGGCAGTCGCCCCGATCAATCAACCGAAAATGATCAGTTTGCGCGGGCTCGTGACTGGTTCGGGCAAGGCCAATCAGTTAAACGCTTGGTCGATGAAGAGAATTTCGCCGAGAAGCACTCCGTCCCGCGCGCCCGCAGCGCTCGCCGCCTGCATCACCGCAGGCGCGGTCCTGGGCATTGCCTCGATGAGCTGCGCCGAAACCACGCCGTGGGCGAGCAACGAGGGCGGCCGGATGCGGGTGGTGGCGATGCCGCCCGAGCCCGACGGCACGGTGCGCGGCGCGCTGCAGATCGAACCGAAGGCCGGCTGGATCACCTATTGGAAGGAGCCGGGCGATGCCGGCATTCCGCCGCAGATGGTGTTTTCGAAGGCAAGCGGCGTGACGCTGAACAGCATGAGCTATCCCGTGCCGAAGCGGATCGACAACGGCAAGCTGCGCGATATCGGCTACGACCATGCGGTCACCCTGCCCTTCGAGCTCAAGATGGAGGATCCCGGCAAGCCCCTGAACCTCGGCGCTTCCGCCTTCGTCGGCCTATGCCGCAATATCTGCATTCCGTTCCAGGCGGAGTTCTCGCTGCAGCTCGGAGCCACCAAGGGCACACCCGTCGAAGAGGCGATGATCCTCAACGCGGCGGCCTCGACACTCCCGGAACCGCCCTCGGACGATTTCGCGGTCACCTACTACGCGATGACGCAGGGGCGCGACAAGCTGGCCCTGAAGCTGAAACTGCCGCCCGAGGCCTCGGCACCGCCTCAGGTGATCGTCACCGGTCCGCAGGGCCACGTGCTTTTCGACGGCGTCAACGGCCGGCGTGACGGCGACGCTTACGCGCTCGACATGCCGGTCGGCAAATTACCGAAGAATTACGACATCAAGGGCAAGCGCTGGGGCATTCTGGTGATCGCCGGCAACCGCGCCATGGAAACCTCGCTCGCCTTCGAGTGACGTCACGTCCTGTTGATCGGACCTGCCTCCGGCGGCCCGTTGCATTGCGGCCTTTCCCTTGTCTTGCGCCAAGTGCGCTCTATAGTGCGCCGCGAATGGCGGGCCTGAAACAGGCGCTCGCCCAACCGAGGAGAGCCCCATGACGATTGCCATCGGCGACAAACTTCCCACAGCCAAGTTCAAGGAAAAGACCGCGGACGGCCCGGTGGAGATCACCACCGAACAGCTTTTCGATGGAAAGAAGGTGGTTGTCTTCGCCGTGCCCGGCGCCTTTACGCCCACCTGCACGCTGAACCACCTGCCGGGCTATCTCGAGAACCGCGACGCGATCCTCTCCAAGGGAGTCGACGACATTGCCGTCCTCGCCGTCAACGACTGGCATGTGATGGGCGCCTGGGCCACCCAGACCGGCGGCCTCGGCAAGATCCACTTCCTGGCCGACTGGGACGGCGCCTTCACCAAGGCGCTCGGCCTCGACGCCGACCTTTCCGCCGGCGGCCTCGGCGTGCGCTCGAAGCGTTATTCGATGCTGGTCGAAAACGGCGTCGTGAAGTCGCTCAATGTCGAGGAAAGCCCCGGCCAGGCCACAGTCTCCGGCGCCGCCGCGATGCTGGAACAGCTCTGAGGCCGAGTTTGCATTTCCGTTTGAAAAGGGCGCCATCCGGTGCCCTTTTTGTTTTACGCCCACATCGCGTTTTGATCGCGCCTTCTTTCCGCCATAATCGTTATAACATAACTGTAATGTTATTACATAAATGGCGGACCGAATGGCACATCCACTCCACTCCCCTGGCTTGATCGGCCGTTCGGCTCTTGGCCGCCTCGTCTATGTCGCGCTGCTCCTTGGCCTTCTCTGGCTGGCGATCGGCTGGGCGGCAATGCTTCCGTGAGCGCCCTCCTCACGCTCGATAATCTCACGGTCACCTACGACCGCCATCCCGCCGTCCACCACGTATCGGGTTTCTTCCGGGCCGGCAGCCTGACCGCGATTGCCGGGCCGAACGGTGCCGGCAAATCGACGCTGATGAAGGCGATCATGGGCGAATTGCGGCCGGCGGAAGGGCGGCTGCAGCATCAGCTCATCCGCAGCGATTTCGGATATCTGCCGCAAGCGGCAGATATCAACCGGCGTTTCCCGATCTCCGTCCTCGATACGGTGCTGCTCGGCGCCTGGCGGCATACGGGAGCCTTCAGGGCGAACAGAGCGACGGAATACGCCAAAGCGGCCAGTATGCTCGCCGCCGTCGGCCTCGGCGGCTTCGAACGGCGGCCGATCGGCTCGCTTTCGGCCGGGCAGTTCCAGCGGGTGCTGTTTGCGCGCCTTCTGCTTCAGGATGCCAAGGTCATCCTGCTCGACGAACCTTTTACGGCGATCGATGCTCGCACCACCCAGGACCTGCTCGACATCGTCGCGCGCTGGCACGGCGAGGGCCGCACCGTGATCGCCGTGCTGCACGACCTCGAGCAGGTGCGGGCGCATTTTCCCGAGACCCTGCTTCTGGCCCGCGAATGCATCGCCTGGGGGCTGACGGCGGAGGTGATGTCGGCCGGCAACCTGCTCAAGGCACGGATGATGGCGGAGCGATGGGACGACGGCGCAGGGATTTGCGAGAACCCAAGCGGAAGGGCCTCGAGCAACGGGGTTGTCGCATGAGCACATACGATCTGCTGATCGCGCCGTTTGCCGATTACGGCTTCATGCGCCGGGCGTTGGTCGCCTGCCTCTGCCTGGCGCTCGGCTCCGGACCGATCGGTGTCTTCCTGATGCTGCGGCGCATGAGCCTGATGGGCGACGCGATGAGCCATGCGGTGCTGCCGGGTGCGGCGATCGGCTATCTCGTCGCCGGCTCGCTGTCGCTGACTGCGATGGGGATCGGCGGGCTCGTAGCGGGTCTTTCAGTGGCGCTGCTTTCCGGGGTGGTCAGCCGCGCCACGGTGCTGCAGGAAGACGCGAGCTTTGCGAGCTTCTACCTGACTTCTCTGGCCTTGGGCGTGCTGATCGTCTCGCTGCGCGGCTCCAACATCGATCTGCTGCACGTGCTGTTCGGCACCATTCTGGCGATCGACGGCCCCGCACTCGCCCTCATCGGCTCGATCACATCGGTGACGCTCATCGCCCTTGCCCTGGTCTACCGGCCGCTGGTGGCGGAATGTTTCGATCCGGGCTTCCTGCGCACCGTCGGCGGCCGCGGGCCGGTCTATCACGCGCTGTTCCTGCTGCTCGTGGTGCTGAACATGGTCGCGAGCTTCCAGGCGCTCGGCACGCTGATGGCGGTCGGGCTGATGATGCTGCCGGCCGCAGTGGCGCAGCTCTGGGGCCGCAGCCTGACGGCGATGATAGCGCTTGCCGCCGCCACGGCGGCCGTCTCCGGCTATGTCGGGCTGGTCGCCTCCTATCACCTCGAACTCGCCTCCGGCCCGACGATCATCATGACGGCGGCGGTGATCTACGGCCTTTCCATTCTCTTCTCGCCGTCCGGCTTTGCCCGGTGGCTGTTTCCCAGCCCACATCTGAAGGGCTGATACCACCGGTCAATCTCAAGGAGACCTCGATGATATCCCGCAGACTGCTTCTCTCTGCCGCCATTCCCGCCCTCATGGCCTTTTCCGCCGTGCCGGCCTTCGCGGACACGCTCAAGGTCGTCGCCTCCTTCACGGTGCTCGGCGACGTCGTCTCCCAGGTGGGCGGCAAACATGTGAAGGTGACGAACCTCGTCGGCCCGAACGGCGATCCCCATGAATTCGAGCCGTCGCCGACGGACGCCCGGAACCTCAAGGCGGCGCAGGTCGCCTTTGTCAGCGGCGAAGGCCTGGAAGGCTGGATGGACCGACTGATCACCGCCTCGGGCTACAAGGGCAAGCCGGTCGTGGTGTCGGAAGGCGTCAATACCCGCACCATGGACGAAGACGGCAAGACGGTGACCGATCCGCATGTCTGGAACAGCCCGGTCAACGTGAAGGTCTGGGTCGCCAATATCGAGAAGGCGCTCTCGGAGGCAGATCCGGCCGATGCCGGCGCCTTCAAGGCGAATGCCGAGGCCTATATCCAGAAGCTCGACGCCATGAATGCCTACGCGCATTCCAAGTTCGACGCGGTACCGGCCGACCGCCGCAAGGTGCTGACCAGCCACGATGCCTTCGGTTATTTCGGCCGCGAATACAATGTCAGCTTCCTGGCGCCGCTCGGTCTTTCGACCGAAACGGAAGCTTCCGCCGCCGACGTCGCCAAGCTGATCGAGCAGATCAAGGCCGAGGGCGTAAAAACCTACTTCCTGGAGAATTCCAACGATCCGCGGCTCGTGAAGCAGATCGCCAAGGCGACGGCTGCCCAGCCGGGTGGCGAGCTTTATGTCGAATCGCTCTCGGATGCCAAGGGGCCGGCGCCGACCTATGAAAAGATGTTCCGCTACAATGTCGACCAGATCGCCGCGGCGATGGCGAAGTCGAGCTGATCCCGCAAGAGGAGGCTGAGGGCAAACGCCCGCGGCCTTTCTTCAGACCGCCATATCGAAAACCAGAAGCCCCGACAGACCGCCGTCCGCGGAACCGATGATCCGGTCGCCGACAGCTATGTGGTCCGGATGGACGAGATAGGCGTCGCGCGCCTCGGGGTTCTCGAAGGTCACGATGAAACCGTCGAGAAAGCCGCCGTTCAGGCCTTCCGGCGAGACGTTCTGGCCGAATTTCACGTCGAGGATGCCGGGCGTGACATCCTTCAGCGCGTCGATCGCATCGTAGATCGACTGCTTGTCGGCCTGCTGGATGGCCGCCTTGAACCGGACGAATACGCAATGCAGGATCATGAGCGGACCTCCACGGGTTGTTGGCGGCAGAATAGTGACTGATGCTCGGAGCGCAACAGCGGCTCAGGCGATTTCCAGAAGAAGCGCGCGGTGGTCGGAAACTTCCGGCTCGGCGACGACATCAAAATTCTCGACCTTCACATCCGGCGTCACCAGCAGGTAATCGGCATAACGGCCCTCCTTCGGGTACCAGGACGTGCGGGCGTCGGTGAAACCGCGGGTGGTGACGAGATCGGTGAGGCCGAGTTCTCCGAGAATGGCGAAGGTCTCGCTGCCGGGCTGCAGATTGAAATCGCCACAGACGACAAGTGGTTCACCCGGCTGCCAGACCTTTCCGATCAGCGCGACGAGAGCGTGGGCCTGGGCCAGCCGGGCCGGCGTATCGCCCTTGCCGGCAAGATCCCGCAGCCCGTGCATCTGCACGATGGTCACCGCCGAGCCGGTACCGTAGCGGTGGACGCGGACGGCGTGGGCGTTGCGCGAGCGCGGGTGCACGCCCCAGCCGTCGGCCGAGAACTCTCCATGCACGAAACCGAGCTGCTGGCCGACAATCGGGAAAGAGCCGCGCACGAAAGTGGCAAGGCCGAATTCGGAGCCGACCTCCCGCTCACCCTCGAACAGCGTGCCACGGGCGACCGGAGCGTACATCGCCTCATGGCCGGGCAGAACCGCCTTCACATCCTCATAGAGGTTGGCGCGCTGGGGCAGTTCGAAGGCGCCGTCGCGGTAGGCCAGCCAGTCGGCGTCCGCATCCGGCGTGCGGGTGACTTCCTGCAGGCAGAGCACATCCGGGTCAGCCGCCTTGAGATACTGCATCAGCGGCGCATGGACGCGGCCGCCCCAGGCGTTGAGGGAGATCAGGCGCAAGGTCATCGCTCAGCGCTCCGCCTACTTCTTCTTGAACGGCGCCATGCCGAGGCGGGCAAGCTCGTCGGCGCGCTCGTTTTCCGGATGGCCGGCGTGGCCCTTCACCCAGTGCAGCGTCACCTTGTGCTTGTTGCGCGCTTCCTCAAGCTGCTGCCAGAGCTCGGCATTCTTCACCGGCTTCTTGTCGGCGGTCTTCCAGCCGTTCTTCTTCCAGCCGAAGATCCATTTGGAAATGCCGTCCATCACATATTTGCTGTCGGTGTGAAGGTTGACCTCGCACGGGGTCTTCAGCGCATTCAGGGAATTGATCGCCGCCATCAGCTCCATGCGGTTGTTGGTCGTATCGGCCTCGCCGCCGAACAGTTCCTTTTGCGTGTCGCCATAACGCAGGATGGCGCCCCAGCCACCCGGGCCGGGATTGCCGGAACAGGCGCCGTCGGTGAAAATCTCTACCTGCTTCATGATGCGGACTGTCTTTCCTCGGCCAGCCCGTATTCGGTGGCCGATGTAATTTGGCGGTGGAAGCGCAGCTTGCGCAGATATTCGAGCGGGTCCTTCTTGACCACCAGCGCGCCCGCCGGCGTCGTCAGCCAGTCGTAGAGCCTCGTCAGGAAGAAGCGCAGCGCCGAACCGCGGGCGAGGATCGGCAGGGCCTCGATCTCAGCCCTCTCAAGGGGGCGGACGCTCTGGTAGCCTTCGAGCAGCGCCTGACCCTTGGTGAGATTGTAGGCGCCGTCCTTTTCGAAACACCAGGCATTCAGGCAGATCGAGACGTCATAGGCGAGCAGGTCGTTGCAGGCGAAATAGAAGTCGATCAGGCCGGACAGTTCGTCGCCGAGGAAGAAGACATTGTCCTGGAAGAGATCCGCATGGATGACGCCGGCGGCCAGGTCCTTCGGCCAGTTCCGGTCCAGGTGATCAAGTTCCGATGAGATCTCGTCCTGCAGGCCGGTCTCGACCTCGTCGGCGCGCGCAGCGGACCTTTCCCAAAGCGTCTTCCAGCCCTCCACGGAAAGCGAGTTCGGGCGTATCAGCTCGAAATCCTGGCCGGACAGGTGCATCCGGGCGAGCGCCTTGCCGACCTCGCGGCAATGTTTCGCCTCCGGCTTCCTCAGCCACATGCCTTCGAGGAAGGAGATGAGGGCGGCGGGCCGGCCGGACAGGGTGCCGTAGAGATTTCCGTCGTTGCGCGGCAGGGGCAGCGGGCAGGACAGGCCGCCGGCCGCCAGATGCTGCATCAGGCCGAGGAAAAACGGCAGGTCACGCTCATCCGTCCGCTTTTCGTAAAGCGTCAGGATCAGCGGATCGCGGGTCGTATGCAGCAGGAAGTTCGAATTCTCGACGCCCTCGGCAATCCCCTTGTAGGAGGTCAGTTCGCCGACATCGTATTCGGTCAGGAACTGCTTCAGGTCGTCTTCGGTGATATCGGTGTAAACGGCCAAGGTGTCATCCCGCTTGATTCTGCCGCGCAGATAAGTGATGGGGCTTTCCTAGCGGCTCGCCCGGCCCTTCGCTAGAGGCCGGGGCGTCCGAAGCTGAAATCGGACCGCTCCATCGATTTTTCCGGCTTCGCCGGGCCGCTCCTCACCCATTCACCCATGCCATGTCCTCAACAGTCAAAGGCACGCCGCGCAGCTCGCGGTTGACGAGGAAATTTTCGGTTTCTTCCGCGGTGATCGCGAGCTCGATCTCGGCCTCGAAACGCTCCTTGAAGGCGGCGATGATCTCGTCGACGATGACTTCCGGGGCGGAGGCGCCGGCGGAAAGGCCGAGCGTGCCGATGTGGCCGATCTCGTCCCAGTTCAACTCGGAGGCGCGCTGCACCAGCAGGGAGCGATTGGCCCCTGCCCGGAGCGCTACTTCGACAAGCCGCTTGGAATTCGACGAATTGGGAGCACCGACGACGATGAAGAGGTCGCAGCCGGGAGCCGCTTCCTTGACCGCCTCCTGGCGGTTGGTGGTGGCGTAGCAGATGCTGTCGGCGGCCGGCGCCGTGAGGTTCGGGAAACGCTCCTGCAGCTTGGCGATGACGCCTGCCGTGTCGTCCACCGAGAGCGTCGTCTGGGTGACGTAGCCGAGATTGTCCGGATCTTCGGGGACATAGGCTTCCGCATCGGCGATCGTATCGATCAGCGACACCGTGCCCGGCGGCAGCTGGCCCATCGTGCCGATCACTTCCGGATGGCCGGCATGGCCGATCAGCACCACATGGCGGCCGAGGCGCTGGTGGCGCATCGCCTGCTTGTGGACTTTCGAAACCAGCGGGCAGGTCGCGTCGAGATAGAAGAGATTGCGGGCCTCGGCATCCTCGGGCACGGATTTCGGTACGCCATGGGCAGAGAAGACAACCGGCTGGTCGCGGTGTTCGGCCGGGATCTCGTCCAGTTCCTCGACGAAAACGGCGCCCTTCGCTTCGAGACCCTCGACCACGTAGCGGTTGTGGACGATCTCGTGGCGGACATAGACCGGCGCGCCATAGGCCTTCAGCGCCAGCACGACGATCTGGATCGCCCTGTCGACGCCGGCGCAGAAACCGCGCGGGCCGCAGAGGCGAATCTTGAGCGGGCTTTTTTCAGATATGGATGATGCCATCAAATCAGGACGCCAGGACTGTCAGCACGAGAGCGAAAATGGCCGGACCGCCCTGGATGAACAGGATGCGCGGCTTGACCGACCACGCGCCATATATAGCGGCAATGGTCACGCACACAAGAAAGAAGAGCTTCAATTGGAAGGCGAAGGCGGGATGGCGTCGCGCACCATGTCGTCGAAACGCAGGGGAAATCACGCCTGCCCTCAAAGCCCATAAAGCTCCGATCGCCTTCTTATGACATCACGGAAGCGCGTCGTAGCCCGGGCCAAAGCCGGTGAGCTCGATCGGAATGCCGACCCGGTCCTGATCGGCGGATTCGCGCAGGGCAAAGACGGCAGCCTTGCCGGCGCGCAAGATGCGCATCAGTTCCTCGTCGATCTCCACTTCCACATAACAGCCCTCGGAGAAGCAGCGGGTGAAATAGGCGCGGCCGATATTGTTGTTGTCGACATAGAGTTCCATGCCGTCTTTCAGGAGAACGCCGAGTGGCGCGAGGATGCGCAGGATGCGTGCCTTGCGGTCGGCTGTCTTCAGCACCACCACCGACAGGCCGACTTCCGGCCGGTCCTCGGCGATGACGTTCTGCATCAGCGCGCACTGGTCGGCGGAAGCGCCGGCCGGCCGGTCGCAGATGATCGACCATGCGCCATGGTTCTCGCGCACGTTGCCCGGGGGCTGCGCCTGCTGCCCCGAAGGCTGCTGGGCCTGCCCGCCATTCGGCGCCGGCCGGGGTGGCTGCGGTCCCGGCTTGGCGCCCTGAGCCGGCTGGGGGGCCGGCTGTGGTGCCGCGGGCCGCGGGCCGGGCTGCGGCTGCTGCGCGAACGCGGGAAGCGAAACGGCGGCTGCAAGCATCACGGCTAGACCGGCGCAGATCAGGGAGGGACGACCCATGGAAACCTCTGGAAGACGAATCAGTGCGGCTATTCTTGTCGTTCACTAGACGAAATGAAAAGCCCTGACCTCTTTCCAGTGGAGTACGGCGAAAGTGGGACCCGCCAAGCGGCGTGGCCCAGCCGTCACTTTTATGAGGAAAAAGCCGGATTTTGGCCGTCGTACAGTCTATAATGACGCGGCCGGAGGTGTGGAAGGCCTTTTAAATACGATCTCGTCCCGGTCGAAAAGGCGGGTTACGCCCCCTGATTATCACGGGATTCCGGGCTTATTCGCGAGGCGCAAAAATGCCGCACGGGCTTTTCCCGCCAGATATTGCGGCGGCAGGCAAACTGTGATTGAAGCAGACCATATAGCTTGGATTCTGCGTTCGGTTTGATCGAGATCAGACGCATGGGGAGATATGTAGTGATGAACAGGGCTTTTGCAGTGATGACGGCGCTCATCTGTCTGCTGTTTGCTTCCGCAGGTTTTGCGGACCAGCCGCATCCGTGGCAGATTGATTTCCAGGCGGCCGCAACGCCGATCATGCACCAGATTCGCTGGTTCAACCACTATACGCTGTGGTTCATCGTGCCGACCACGCTGCTGGTTCTGGCCCTGCTGGTCGTCGTCGCCGTGAAGTTCCGTGCCAGTGCCAATCCGGTGCCGTCGCGGACCAGCCACAATACGGCGATCGAGATCATCTGGACGCTTGGCCCGGTTCTCATCCTCTTCTTCCTCGCCATTCCTTCCTTCAATCTCCTGAATGCCCAGCTCGAAATTCCGGAATCGGACATGACGGTCAAGGCGACCGCCACCCAGTGGCAGTGGAACTATGAATATGAAGGCACGCCGGCGCCGGTGGCCTTCGATAGTTTCATGCTCAAGGAACAGGACCGCGCCGCCGCCGGCAAGACCGATCCTGCCGTCTACCCGCGTCTTCTCGCCGTCGACAACGAACTGATCATCCCGGTCAACAAGACCGTGCGCATGCTGGTGACGGCTGCTCCGTCCGACGTGATCCACGCCTTCGCAATGCCGGCTTTCGGGGTCAAGATCGACGCCGTTCCGGGCCGTCTGAACGAAACCTGGTTCAAGGCCGAGAAGGAAGGCCTCTATTACGGCCAGTGCTCCGAACTGTGCGGCAAGGACCATGCGTACATGCCGATCGCCATCCGCGTCGTCTCGGAAGACAAGTACAAGACCTGGCTCGCAGCTGCTGCGACCGACCTGCCGGGCGCCTACAAGGCTCTCGTGGCTGCGGTCGACAAGCCTGCCGGCAATTTTGCCGTCGCGGCAAATGAATCCAAGTAATACAGAGGAGTGAGAACAATGGCTGGACATTCCGCTCACGACGATCACGCTCATGCTCGCACCTCTCACGATGATGCGCATGCTCACGACGATCATCACGATCATTCGCACACGCCGACCTTTGCTCAGCGTTGGCTGTTTTCGACCAACCACAAGGACATCGGCACGCTCTACCTGATCTTCGCGATCATAGCGGGCATCATCGGCGGCCTTCTTTCCGTTGCCATGCGCATGGAGCTGCAGGAGCCGGGCATCCAGATCTTCCACGGTCTGGCCGCGATGGTCTACGGCTACGAGGGCGACGCCGCGATCGACGGCGGCAAGCAGATGTTCAACATGTTCACCACCGCTCACGCACTGATCATGATCTTCTTCATGGTCATGCCGGCGATGATCGGCGGTTTCGCCAACTGGATGGTGCCGATCATGATCGGCGCGCCGGACATGGCTTTCCCGCGCCTGAACAACATCTCCTTCTGGCTGATCGTTCCGGCCTTCCTGCTGCTGCTGCTGTCGATGTTCGTCGAAGGCCCGGCTGGCGCCTACGGCGTCGGCGGCGGCTGGACGCTCTATCCGCCGCTGTCGAGCACGGGCTCTCCGGGACCGGCGGTCGACCTGGCGATCTTCGCGCTACATGTTGCCGGTGCATCCTCGATCCTCGGTGCGATCAACTTCATCACCACGATCCTCAACATGCGCGCTCCGGGCATGACGCTGCACAAGATGCCGCTGTTTGCCTGGTCCGTGCTGGTCACCGCCTTCCTGCTGCTGCTGTCGCTGCCGGTTCTGGCTGGCGCCATCACCATGCTTCTGACCGACCGCAACTTCGGCACCACCTTCTTCTCTCCTGAAGGCGGCGGCGACCCGATCCTGTTCCAGCATCTGTTCTGGTTCTTCGGTCACCCGGAAGTCTACATCCTGATCCTGCCCGGCTTCGGCATCATCAGCCACATCGTCTCGACCTTCTCGAAGAAGCCGGTCTTCGGTTATCTCGGCATGGCCTACGCCATGGTCGCGATCGGCGCCGTCGGCTTCATCGTCTGGGCCCATCACATGTACACGGTCGGCATGTCGCTCGATGCGCAGCGCTATTTCGTCTTCGCGACGATGGTCATCGCGGTTCCGACCGGCATCAAGATCTTCTCCTGGATCGCGACGATGTGGGGCGGCTCGCTGACCTTCTCGACGCCGATGATCTGGGCGATCGGCTTCATCTTCCTGTTTACCGTTGGTGGCGTCACGGGCGTCCAGCTCGCCAATGCCGGCCTCGACCGCTCGTTGCATGACACCTACTACGTCGTGGCCCACTTCCACTACGTTCTGTCGCTCGGCGCGGTCTTCGCCATCTTCGCGGCCTGGTACTACTGGTTCCCGAAAATGTTCGGCTATATGTACAGCCAGCGGATCGGCAACCTGCATTTCTGGGTCATGTTCATCGGCGTCAACCTGGTGTTCTTCCCCCAGCATTTCCTCGGTCTCGCCGGCATGCCGCGCCGTTACATCGACTATCCGGATGCGTTTGCCGGCTGGAACTACGTTTCTTCCATCGGCTCCTACATCTCCTTCGTCGGCGTTCTGATCTTCCTCTATGGTGTCTGGGAAACCTTCGCAAAGAAGCGCGTCGCCGGCGACAATCCCTGGGGCGAAGGTGCAACCACGCTGGAATGGCAGCTTTCTTCGCCGCCGCCGTACCATCAGTGGGAACAGCTGCCGCGCATCAAGTAAGCAGTTCATCTTTGAAGAGGGGCATCGCGGAACCCGCGATGCCCTGAAATACCAAACAGGACGGTTCAATGACGGTTATGGACAATCACGACGCTCTCGGCACCGATGGAGGCTCGCGCCTCTCGGAAGCGAGCGCGCGCGATTTCTTCGAGCTCCTGAAGCCGCGGGTGATGTCGCTCGTGGTCTTCACCGCATTCGCCGGCCTCATCCTGGCGCCAGGTCAGATCAATCCGGTCCTCGGCGTGATTTCCATTCTCTGCATCGCGGTCGGCGCCGGCGCCTCCGGTGCGCTGAACATGTGGTATGACGCCGATATCGATGCCGTCATGAGCCGCACCGCCAAGCGCCCGATCCCGGCCGGCCGCATCCTGCCCCAGGAAGCGCTCGCCTTCGGCCTGACGCTCTCGGTCTTCTCGGTCGTCATCCTCGGCCTTGCGGTCAACTGGTTCTCGGCCGCCCTGCTCGCGTTCACGATCTTCTTTTATGCCGTCGTCTACACGATGTGGCTGAAGCGCTCGACGCCGCAGAACATCGTCATCGGCGGCGCCTCCGGCGCCTTCCCCCCGATGATCGGCTGGGCCTGTGTCACGGGCGGCGTATCGCTCGACAGCATTCTCCTGTTCCTGATCATCTTCCTGTGGACGCCGGCGCATTTCTGGGCGCTCGCCCTCTTCAAGATGCGCGACTATGGTTCCGTCGGCGTGCCGATGATGCCGAACGTCGCAGGCGAGGCCTCCACCAAGAACCAGATCATCGTCTATGCGGTGCTGACCGCGGTGATCGCGGTTGCCCCCACCCTCACCGGACTTGCGGGCCTCGGTTACGGCATCTTCGCCGCCCTGCTCGGCGCGATCTTCGTCATCTGTTCCATCGCCGTCCGGCGCATGCCCGACGGCGATGAAAAGATGATGCCGGCGAAGAAGATGTTCGCCTATTCGATCTTCTATCTCTTTGCGATCTTCTCAGGCCTCCTGGCCGACCGGCTGCTCGCGGGATTGCCGCACCTCGTGGGAGGTTTGCTGTGATGGAAAAAATCACGCTCAGCGAAGCCCAGAGGAAGTCCCGCCGCAACCGCAATGTCGCGCTCGGCATCGTTCTCGCCGGGCTCGTGGTCCTTTTCTACATCATGACGCTGGTGAAAATCGGCGGAGTCGGGAACTAGGGTGGAGCGATGACGGACGTCAATCAGAACGGTCAGGCAAAACGGGTCAGCAACAGCGCGATCTTCGCCGGCTGCGCCGTTTTCGTGGCCGGCATGGTCGGCGCCGCCTACGCTTCCGTGCCGCTCTACCGGCTGTTCTGCCAGGTCACCGGCTATAACGGCACGACCCAGCGCGTCGAGCAGTATTCCGACAAGATCCTGAACAAGCCTATCCAGGTGACGTTCGACGCCAATATCTCGCCGGGCCTGAACTGGGAGTTCAAGCCCGCCAAGGCCGTCAACCCGAAGATCGGGGAGACCGTGCAGATCGAATACACGGCGACCAACCGATCGTCCAAACCGACGACGGGCAGTGCCGTGTTCAACGTGACGCCGATGGAAGCGGGCGCCTATTTCAACAAGGTCGAGTGCTTCTGCTTTACCGAGCAGACGCTGCAGCCCGGCCAGTCGGTTCAGATGCCGGTGGTGTTCTTCGTTGACCCGGAGCTCGCCACGGCCCAAGAGACCAAGAACATCAAGACGATCACCCTGTCCTACACCTTCTATCCGAGCGAGCCGGGCAAACCGGTTGCGGCTCTGCCGGAAGGCCCGAAGGCAGGCGCCCCGAAGACGGGCGCCCAGAACACAGGCGTGGGGAAACTTTAAGAGGGTCCGCCGGTTTTCCGGCGGAGCAGGCATTCATCCGGGGATTCTGACATGGCCGACGCGCATCAGAAAAATCACGACTACCACATCATCGATCCGAGCCCGTGGCCGATCCTGGCCTCGATCGGCGCCTTCGTCATGACCTTCGGCGGCGTCGGCTACATGCGTTACCTGCATGGCGGCCAGTTCCATATCTTCGGTCTGGACCTTGCGACCCCGTGGATCTTCTACATCGGCCTGGCGATCATCCTTTACACGATGATCGGCTGGTGGTCGGACACGATCAAGGAAGGCAATTCAGGCGCTCATACCCGCGTGGTCTCGCTGCACCTGCGCTACGGCATGATCATGTTCATCGCTTCCGAAGTGATGTTCTTCGTCGCCTGGTTCTGGGCATTTTTCGATGCCAGCCTCTACGCCAACGAGGCGATCCAGGCGAGCCGCGTCGAGTTTCTCGGCGGTCAGTGGCCGCCGAAGGGCGTCGAGGTGCTCGATCCCTGGCACCTGCCGATCTACAACACGATCATCCTGCTTCTGTCCGGCACCTGCGTCACCTGGGCTCACCACGCGCTGCTGCACGGCGACCGCAAGGGCCTGATCACCGGTCTGGCGCTCACCGTAGCACTCGGCATCCTGTTCTCATGCGTCCAGGCTTACGAATATATCCATGCCCCGTTCGCCTTCTCGAACTCGATCTACGGGGCTACCTTCTTCATGGCGACCGGTTTCCACGGTTTCCACGTCCTGGTCGGCACGATCTTCCTGGCTGTCTGCCTGCTGCGCGCCATCAACGGCGGTTTCACGCCCACCCAGCATTTCGGCTTTGAAGCCGCCGCCTGGTACTGGCACTTCGTCGACGTGGTGTGGCTGTTCCTGTTCTTCGCCATCTACATCTGGGGTGGCTGGGGCGCACCGCTCGCCCATTGAGCCAGGGGACATGAATTCCGGGAGGGCGGCGATAAGCCGCCCTTCTGCTTTTTGAGGACTGGAACGAATGGCGACCAAGGCACCCACCCAAGCCGCATCCGATGAAACGCCCGCCCGCGGCGGTGGCCGGATGATCGCGACCGCCGTCGTGGTGCTGGCGGCGCTCGCCATCTTGCTGTCGCTCGGCACCTGGCAGGTGGAGCGGCTGCATTGGAAGGAGGGCCTGCTTGCCGATATCGCCCAGCGGCGGGCGGCGGCACCCGTCCAGCTCTCCGATATCGAGTCGATCCGGAAATCCGGCGGCGATATCGAATACCGCCGGGTATCGATCACGGGCACGTTCGACCACGCCAGCGAGCGACATTTCTTCGCGACCTTCGGAGGCCAGACCGGTTTTTACGTCTACACCCCGATGACGCTTGCCGACGGCCGCATCCTGTTCGTCAACCGCGGTTTCGTGCCCTATGAAATGAAGGACCAGAAAACCCGTACCGCCGGGGAAGTTGCCGGCCCGCAGACCGTCACCGGATATGCGCGGGTGCGGCTTGGGGAAAAGCCGTCCTCGATCGTTCCGGACAACGATCTCGCCAAGAACATCTTCTACTGGAAGGATCTCGATGCCATGGCCTCGACCACCGGTATCGAGGCGTCGAAGGTCGTGCAGTTCTTCGTGGATGCCGATGGGTCGATCGTCAATCCGGGCGGCTGGCCCAAGGGCGGCGTCACCCAGTTCGACCTGCCGAACAGCCACCTCCAATATGCCGTGACCTGGTACGGCCTTGCCGCAGCCCTCGTTGCGGTCGTCATCGGCATGATCTTCCGCCGCAAACGCGCCTGAGCCCGCAGGATAGGCTTGCTTCGGTCCCTCCCCGGACCTACATCGGTTGGAGCAGAGCGCGCGTCTTCACAGGGTAGCGCCGAAGGAGCACTCATGAACACCGACCTTCTCAACCTTTTCGACTGCGACGAGACCAAGCTGCGCTCGATCCTCTCCGAGGCGCTTACCGGCGCCGATGACGGCGAGCTTTTCGTGGAACATGCCCAGGCGGAATCGCTGACCTTCGACAACGGCCGCCTCAAGGGCGGTTCGTTCAACACCGACCAGGGGTTCGGACTGCGCTCGGTCGCCGGCGAAGCGGTCGGTTATGCCCATGCAGGCGAGCTTTCGTCGGCAGCGCTGTCCCGCGCCTCGGATGCGGTGCGGGCCGTCACCGCCGGTTATTCCGGTTCCTATACGGCCGCTCCGCAGCGCACCAACAAGAAATATTACGGCGACGAGAACCCGATCGGCAGCCCCAGCTTCGAGGAGAAGGTCAAGCTGCTGACCGATATCGACGCCTATCTGCGCTCCAAGGACGACAAGGTGCGGCAGGTGACGGCCACCGTTTCGGCAAGCTGGCAGGTGGTCGACATCCTGCGCGCCGACGGACACCGGGTGCAGGATATCCGCCCGATGACCCGCATCAACATTTCCGTCGTCGTCGGTGACGGCGACCGGCAGGAGAGCGGTTCGTTCGGCACCGGCGGCCGCATCGGCTTCGGCGATTTCGTCACGGAAGGCAACTGGCAGACCGGCGCCGACGAGGCGCTGCGCCAGGCGCTCGTCAATCTCTCCGCAATCGACGCGCCGGCGGGCACGATGGATGTCGTGCTCGGCTCCGGCTGGCCGGGCGTGATGCTGCACGAGGCGGTCGGCCACGGGCTGGAAGGCGATTTCAACCGCAAGAAGACATCGGCCTTTGCCGGGCTTCTGGGTGAGATGGTCGCGGCCCCCGGCGTTACTGTCGTCGATGACGGGACGATCGACAACCGCCGCGGCTCGATCACGATCGACGACGAAGGCACGCCGTCCGCCTATAACGTGCTGATCGAGAACGGCAAGCTTGTCGGTTACATGCAGGATCGCCAGAACGCCCGGCTGATGGGCGTCCAACCGACCGGCAACGGCCGCCGCCAGGGTTACGCCTATACGCCGATGCCGCGGATGACCAATACCTACATGCTCGGCGGCGACAAGACGCCGGAAGAGATCATCGCCTCGGTCAAGAAGGGCATCTACGCCGTCTCCTTCGGCGGCGGCCAGGTGGACATCACCTCCGGCAAGTTCGTGTTCGGCTGCACCGAGGCCTACATGATCGAGAACGGCAGGATCGGTCCGGCAATCAAGGGCGCGATGCTGATCGGCAACGGCCCGGATGCGATGCGCCGTGTCTCGATGGTCGGCAACGACATGAAGCTCGACACCGGCATCGGCAATTGCGGCAAGGGCGGCCAATGGGTCCCCGTGGGCGTCGGCCAGCCGCATCTGCGGATGGACCAGGTGACGGTGGGCGGGACGAAGGCGTAAGGCCTGATGCCAACACCGGTCGAGATCGTCGATTACGACCCTTCCTGGCCGGCATGTTTCGCGGAGGCGGCGCTTAGGCTTGCGGCGCTTCTTGGTGACTTGGTCGTGTCGATCGACCATGTCGGCAGCACGGCCGTTCCGGGTCTAGCCGCCAAGCCGCTGATTGATATCGACGCGACGCTGCGCTCGGCCGCCGACATGCCGGCCGCCTCCGGCCATCTTCATTCCTGGGGATACGAACCGCGCGGCTCAAGGCATGGCGACGGCGTCTGGGCGTTTCTGCTCCGCGGAGAGCCGGGACAGCGCGTCTATCTCTGCCCGCCGGACAACGAGACCCATCGGAAACGAATGCTCTTTCGCGACAGACTGAGAGCCAATGCCGATCTGGCGGTCCAGTACGAGGGGCTGAAATACAAACTTGCCTTAGAATTCCGGCTTGATGGAGACAGCTACACGTCCGCCAAAAGCGAATTCATCCGAGCCGCCATCGGAACGGCCGCATCGGTCGAAACTCTCGTCCTGAAATTGCCGGTGAGGGACGGCGGGCAGTAAACTCACCCTCATCCGGCCTAAACAGCCATTTCCGCTCGATCGCCGATGCGAGATCGAGCCGGTTTGTGCGGGCAAAGAGCAGGACGTGGCCGAGGAGATCGGCCGTCTCGTCGGCGAGGTCGCGGCTGAGATCCTCGTCGCTCCTGCCCTTCTTTCGACCGCGGCCGGTTGTGCGGTTCCAGGCCTGGGTCAATTCGCCCATCTCCTCCTGCAGCTTCAGGAGAAACCAGTCGGGATCACGGATCATTCCGTGGGTTTCGGCATAGGTTGCGGATGCGGCCTCGAATTGTTCGGTAAGTTTGCCCAGCATGGCGTTCTCCTTTTGTATCCACAGGAGAATGCCGATTCCCGCGCCGTGTCCAGAGGGTCCTTCCCTGCTCGCCTGCCTCGATGTCTACACGCCAAATTGATATCGAACGGAGAGAAATAACCAGTGGTTGACGATCCCATGATAACTGTGGCCGTCCTTTTTGCTTGGAGGCCGGGGGAGAACAGATGATCGAAAGTGCCAGCTCAGAGCATGCCGAGCTCAAATTCATTCGGTGCGCGTGTTTTATGTTCTCGCCGTCGGCTGCGGCATAGTCTTGTCTTATTGTCTGTTTCAGCTGGTGGAGATCGTTTTTGCTGGCCGTGAGGGTCTCGCGCCGCTCACACGGGCCGTCATCCTCATCCCACTTGTGGTCGGCTGCAGCAGCTTTGCGATATTTTGCGTGCCCCGGATGAACCTCCAAAAAGCGGTCCTTATTATATCTCCCGATGGAATTTGGATGCCCGCCACGATGCCGCAGGTATTGCCTTGGACGGTGGTCTCGCAAATCACGCTTTTTGGAGAATATGGCTCGCCCAAAAATATCGCCGTGATTTCACGCGGCAGCCTCGACCCCGAAACACGTTCCCAGGTCACAAAGGCAAGCCACGGAGGCTCAGTCCCTCAGAGCTTGGTAATATCTCCCGCTTTACTGGGAAATATCAAGACCGACGATCTATTGGCGCTGATGAAACGCTACCACAAAAAGTTTGGCAGCACGCCGGATGAGGATTCAGGCCCCCCCGGGCCAACCCACTTTTCATTCCTCGTCGTGGACCGGTATCGAGGAGTAAGCTGAGCGTCAGGCCATAGTCGCCGGACCCAGGCTTGACACCTCACCCAAATCCCGGCAGGTGCGGGTCATCCGATCCCATCCGCATCACGGCATTTTCCATGGACTCCGCCAATCCGATTTCCGCTTTCCTGGACGCATGGATTCCGGGCCATGGGCCGGCGCAGCTCGTCTTTCTTTTCCTCTCGGCGTTGATTGCCGGGCTGGCGCGCGGGTTTTCCGGTTTCGGCGGTGCGTTGATCTTCGTTCCGCTCGCCGGTGCTGCCGTCGGGCCGAAGATCGCCCCTGCCCTGCTGCTGGTCATCGACGGGGTGACGACGCTCGGCATGGTGCCGGACGGCTGGAAGCGCGCCAACCGCCGCGAGGTGGGCACGATGCTGATCGGGACGCTGATCGGCGTGCCGGTGGGCACGACGCTGCTGGCGGTGATCGATCCGACGGCGCTGCGCTGGCTGATCTCGGTCGTTGTGCTCTGCCTGCTGATCTTCCTGATTTCCGGCTGGCGTTACCATGGCAAACCGAAGACGCCGCTGACGATCGGCGTCGGCGCGCTTGCCGGCCTCTTCGGCGGTGCCGCACAACTCTCCGGTCCGCCCGTCGTCGCCTACTGGCTCGGCGGCGCCATTCCGCCGCTCACCGTGCGCGCCAATCTCATCCTCTATTTCGCGCTCTCGACGGTGATTTCCGCCATCGCCTATATCGTCGGCCACCTTTTGACCCTCGACGTTCTTGCGCTCGCACTGATCGCCGGGCCGGGTTACGGCCTCGGCGTGATCGCCGGTTCGAAACTGTTCGGATTTGCCTCCGAAGGCACCTTTCGGCGCATCTGCTTCCTGCTGATCGCCATGGCGGCGATCGTCAGCCTGCCGCTTTTCGACGCGCTGCGGCCCTGAGCAGGATTAAGCGCGGATTATTCAGCAAGACTTAACTCGTCCGAGAGTAGGGTCGGCCTCACCGAAGTAACGTGGGCGTGATCGCGGTGGGGAATACCAGGGAGAGGTTTCAGGCGCTTTGGCGCCGGGATGTCAAACGCCGGCTTGTCGCTGGCGGCCTCGATATGGCTGCCGCACTTGCGCGTGCCGGGATGATGCCCAATGCCCGCGGCCACGGCGCCATATTCACGCTCCACCACGTGCGGCCGAAACAGAGCCGGCCGCTGCAGCCGAGCGGCCATCTGGAAGTGACGCCGGATTTCCTCGGCGAAGCGATCGAACGACTCTCCGCCGAAGGTTACGAATTCATCCCCTTGAGCGACGTGCCGGCACGGCTTGCCGCCCCGACCAAACAGCCGTTCGCGGCCTTCACGCTCGATGACGGTTATCGCAACAACGCCGAATACGCCCTGCCGGTGTTTGCGCGCCACGGCGTGCCCTTCACCATCTTCGTCACCCGCGGATTTGCAGAGCGGACCCATTCACTCTGGTGGGAGACTGTCGCCGAGTTGCTCGGCCGCGAGCGGGAAGTGACCTTCGATTTCGGCGGCGGGCCTGAAATCCTCGACCTCACCTCCGAAGCCCGCAAGTTCGACGCCTTCGACCGGTTTTCCAGCTATGTCCTCGAAGTCGAGGAATCCACCGCCGTCTCGCGGATCGATGCGCTGGCGAGAAAACACGGCGTCGATCCGCTGAAGATCACCGCCGACCTCACGATGAATGCCGAAGAGCTCCGCTCGGTCGCCGCCCATCCGCTGGCTTCGCTCGGCGCCCATACGACGAGCCACCGGGCCGTCGCCCGGCTTTCGGCGGAAGACGCCCGCGCGGAAATGGAACAGTCCGCCGACTGGATCGAGGCTTTGACCGGCGAACGCCCGGCCACGATCGCCTATCCCTATGGCAGCCGTGCCGCGGTTTCCGAACGCGACTACGCGATTGCCAAGGAGATCGGCTTTTCGGTCGCGGTGACGACGCAGCCCGGCACGCTCTGCGCCAGATGCGTGAACAGGCTCACCGGCCTGCCGCGCATCTCGCTCAACGGCTATTACCAGCAGCCGCGCTACGTCTCAGCACTCGCATCGGGCATCCCCTTCGCGATCGGGCGGTGAAGCCCGCCCTTCCCTCTACGGATACATCCGCACCTTTTCCCATGGGCCGTCGGCGACGGTGCGGCGGAATTCGATGCGGTCGTGCAGGCGGAACTGGCGGTCGTGCCAGAACTCGATCGACACCGGCTTGATGCGGAACCCGGACCAGTGGGGCGGGCGCGGAATGTCGCCGATCGCGTAACGGGCGGTGTATTCAGCTACCGATTTTTCGAGCGCGAATCGGGTTTCGAGCGGGCGGGACTGTTTCGACGCCCAGGCGCCGATGCGGCTGCCGCGGGCGCGAGAGGCGTAATAGGCATCCGCCTCCGCGTCGCTCACCACCTCCACCTCGCCGCGCAGGCGAACCTGGCGGCGCAGCGATTTCCAGTGGAAGCACATCGCCGCCTTTTTCTGGCCGAGGATCTCGCGGCCCTTCTGGCTTTCGAAATTGGTGTAGAAGACGAAACCGTTCTCGTCATATCCCTTCAACAGGACCATGCGAACGTTCGGCATGCCGTTTTCGTCGACGGTCGCAACCGCAACGGCATTCGGATCGTTGGGTTCGGAGCTCTCGGCATCCTTCAGCCAGGTGCCGAAAAGCGCGAAAGGCTCATTCTCGGCGGTGAAGTCACCAGTTGTTAACCCGCTCTCAGACATATTGACTAAAATACTCCCAATCTCATGAAAATTGCCCGAGTTTTTCCGTCGGACAGGACGCACGGTGGTAGTGATAGCAAAGTCGAAGAGCCGCACAAAGAGGTCGTTTCTCCTCGGCAGACGGGCAGCCGCCCTCTGCCTTGCAGGGCTTTCGCTTGCCGGCTGTACCAGCAGCCTCGATCTCTTCGGAAGCTCCCCGAAAGTCGACCGCTCGATCGCGACCGGCACCGTGCCGGGTACGCCGCCGCACACCGGCGCCACGCTTTCCGACGAGGCGACGGTGCGTAACGCTGTCTCCTCGGCCGATCTTGCGAAGGTCGGCACAGCTTCGGTTCCGTGGGCGAATACCACGACCGGCAGCGCCGGCGTCGTCTCGCAGATCCGCGAGGCCCGCAACGGCGAGCAGATCTGCCGCGCCTTCACCACCACGCGGCATTCTTACGAGGGTATCGCCATGTTCTCCGGCCAGACCTGCCTGACCGGCAGCGGCGACTGGATGCTGACGGCCTTCGACCGCCAGTAGTCGCGGTCCGCGCCTTCCCCCGAAAAACCAACGCGCTGCGAAATCCGTTTCAGGCGTTTCCGTGAAAACCGCCGGAAACCATTCGTTTACCTTAATGACTACGACTGGCGGCCGCGTAACCACTGATTCACAAGTCCTAACATAGGCTCTCCGGATGTGAGCAGTAATCTGACCGGGACATGAGGAACCGGCGGACGACTGTCGGAGTTGTGACGAGTATCGGGGGTCCAAGGATCAAGCGGGGGCCTGCCGTTTCAAGTAACCGGTGGTCCCACAATGCGTGATCCCTATTCTCTTCTCGGCGTGAAGCGTAATGCCGAGCCCGACGAAATCAAGGCAGCCTGGCGCGCCAAGGCCAAGACCGTTCATCCCGACCAGAACCAGGACGATCCGTCTGCGACGAGCCGTTTCGCAGAGATCGGCCAGGCCTACGAGGTCCTGAAGGACCCCGAGCGCCGCAAGCGATACGACAGGGCCGCCGAGATGCACCAGACCATCATGCAGCAGCGCAATGCCGCCCGCGAAGCCGCCGAGCGCGCCAAGGCCGCAAAGGCCAATGCCGAAAAGGTCATGGAAGAACTCGCCAAGACCGATGCGCAAAACGCCAAAGCGCAGGCGCAGGCTCGCGGCCAATCGCAGTCCCAGGCCCAATCTCAGGCTCATCCCCAGAACCAGTCCGGCCCGGCAGGCGAAACGCCCGAGGACATGATCGAGCGCATTTTCGGCGCCACGGCAGCCGACCACGCAAAATCTCACACGGGCGGCCCGGCGCCGGCGAACGGCGATTCGGCGGAAACGGCCAAGGCAGATGTATCCGGCGGCGAAAGACCGCCCCTGCCGGCCCTCGCCATAGACCTGATCGCCTCCATCGTGCGCCGCTTCCGCGGCACGACGCCTGCTCCCGAAAAGGCTCCGGATATTTCCGTCGAGGCAACGGTGACCGTGGAGGACCTCCTGAAGCTCAACGCGGTCACGCTGAAGATGGCCGACGACCGCGAAGTCCGCCTTGTGCTGGAAAGAGGCATGACGGAAGGCCATGTGGCGCGACTCAAGGGCCAGGGCCTCAAGCTCGCCGGCATGAAATCCGGCGATCTTCTCGCCTCGATCAAAGTTTCCCGCGACAGTCGTTTCCGCGTCGAAGGTTTCAATCTTCACACGACCTTGTCGATTTCGCTCGAAGACGCGGTGCTTGGCGGCGACGCGTCGGTCGAAACGCCGGAAGGCAACCGCAACATCAGCATTCCGGCATGGTCCGGTTCCGACCAGACGGTCCGGCTGAACGGCCTTGGCCTTCACGACGATGCCGGCGGCCGCGGCGATCTCGTCGTCGAACTGCGCGTCGTCCTGTGGGAAAAGCCGAACGAAAAGGTCACCGACCTGATGCGGCACATGCGTCACGGGCTGTATGTCTGACGAGCACCGCCGAATATGACAGTTTTGCGTCGGTATTCACCGCAACGCACCCTTTGTTACGGCCACTAACACGAGATGATCCAAGTCTGCTTGAACCCTTGAGCCGCCTATGTCATAGGCAGCGTTCATCTAAGGTATCAGGGGACTATGTATGGTTCAGGCTTCCGGCCTCATGGCAGGCAAACGCGGTCTCATCATGGGCGTTGCCAACAACCGTTCGATCGCGTGGGGCATTGCCAAGGCTATCCACCAGCATGGCGGGGAAGTTGCGTTCACCTACCAGGGCGATGCACTCAAGAAGCGCGTTGAGCCGCTTGCCGCAGAACTTGGCGCCTACATGGCCGGCCATTGCGACGTCGGCGACGAATCGACCATAGACGAAGTCTTCGCCAATCTCGAAAAGCACTGGGGCAAGATCGACTTCCTGGTGCATGCGATCGGCTTTTCCGACAAGGACGAGCTGACCGGCCGTTACGTCGACACCTCGGCGGACAATTTCGCCAAGACGATGCAGATCTCGGTCTACTCCTTTACGTCAGTCGCAAGGCGGGCGGAAAAGCTGATGACCGACGGCGGCTCGATGCTGACCCTCACCTATTATGGCGCCGAAAAGGTCATGCCGAACTACAACGTCATGGGCGTTGCCAAGGCGGCACTCGAAGCCAGCGTCAAGTATCTCGCCGTCGATCTGGGTCCGAAGAACATCCGCGTCAACGCGATCTCGGCCGGCCCGATCAAGACGCTTGCCGCTTCCGGCATCGGCGACTTCCGCTACATCCTCAAATGGAACGAATACAATGCGCCGCTGCGCCGTACCGTCACCATCGAGGAAGTGGGCGATGTCGGCCTCTACATGCTGTCCGACCTGTCGCGCTCCGTCACCGGCGAAACCCATCATGCCGATAGCGGTTACCATGTCGTCGGCATGAAGGCCGTCGATGCGCCGGACATTTCGGTCATCAAGGACTGATGCTCTTCCAGGGACGTCTGCCGTGCTCATCTACATGATCCGCCACGGGCAGACGGACTGGAATGCCGAAGGCCGGCTCCAGGGCCAGCAGGACATTCCGCTCAATGCGCTCGGCCGTTCCCAGGCAACGCGGAACGGCGAACGGCTGCGCGAGATGATCGGCGCGGCGGACGGTTTCCGCTTCATCGCCAGCCCTCTGTCGCGTACCCGCGAAACCATGGAACGGCTGCGAACCGCCATGGGCCTCGATCCCCTCGCTTACGAAACCGACGAGCGGTTGGTCGAAGTCTCCTTCGGCGACTGGGAGGGTCATACGCTCGAGGAGATCGGCCAGATTTCTCCGGACCGGCTCGCCGCCCGCGCCGAGCAGAAGTGGAGCTTCATCCCGCCGGGCATCTCTGCCGAGAGCTATGAGATTCTCTGCTGGCGGATCGGCGCCTGGCTGCAGTCCGTTGAAGGTCCGACCGTCTGCGTCAGCCATGGCGGGGTGATCCGCTCGCTCTTCCGGCTGATCGGCAACCTCGACGAGGACGAGGCCGCCACCGTTCCGACCCCGCAGGATCGCATCCTCGAGGTCGATACCCGCTACAACCGGATGCAATGGCTCTGATCTGCGCCGGCACGACGCAGCGGATATTCTAAATTATACTTCGCTAACTATGGAATATTACTGAACGATCTGGAGATCGTCGACGACGCGGTTGCCATCGACGACCGTGTAGAAGACGAGCACCTTGACGCCGGCCTTCAAGCCTTCGAAATTGAACTCCTCGGGCACCTTGTAGGTCTTTCCGTCGTCGAGCGTGAAGTTGAGCGCCTTCGCGTCCACGGCCTTGATCGTGGCTTCGACGTCGGCACTTTGCGCCCAGCTGTTGAGGGGCGAAAAGACGCTGGCCGTGGCAAGCAGAGCAGCAATCAGGATGCGCATGGTCGGAAGCCTTGATGAGGTCGGTGATGTCTCGTTTCGACGCACAGATAGCCTGCTGATTGTGGCGAAAATCGCCCGGCACCATGACATTTTCCGTATAAGTAATGAGCTGATAGTTAACGCTTTTCGCGAACCTGGCGCCACGTTGGAGCCGGGTCAGACCCGTCCGCGAAATTATTCAAAGTATTCGTACAATAAATCGCGCCAAAGTTTGTAGGGTGGGGTGAAAGCGTAAATTAACCCCCGCCCCATAGGCTGTTCCGTCATGCCACAGCGGTTAATAAGAAGGTTTGCGCGCGTGAAATTCTGGCCGTCGTCCGGTTCCAAGTCACTGCGCCTGGCGCGCAGCACCAAGACCCCGACAGCAATCGCATTCGTTATCGCCCTTACGGTGATCTCGACCGGCGTGATCATCGACCAGCGTTACACCGAGGGTTTTCGCAGCGAGCTTCGCGCGACGACGGAAAAAGTTGCCGGCCTGTTGGCGCGGCGGCTCATTGCACGCGTGGAGACCGACACCGCTGCCGCCGGCCATCTGGCTCACGCCCTGAGGGAAGACGCCGAGGGCTCGGCGGATCAGTTCAAGCATTACGTCGATAAGGAACTTGGCGAGGCGACCCATTTTGCCGGCATCGCGGTCGCACCCAATTTCGAGTTTGCCCAAGTGATTACCCGCGACGGCATTGCCGGCGGTACGCCACGCAAGATCGGCAAGATCGATATTCCGCGCCTCGCAGACGACCTGAAATCCGTCAGCGGCCGGAACCGTGTATCACTGCTGAGCGGCAGCCAGGAGGGACACCTGACCCTGGTCGTGCCGGTGCCGAAGGAAGAGGACGGCACCGACCTGTGGGGCGCCATCGCCGTGCTGATCGACAAGCAGGGCCTGATGGAGGCTTCCGGCGTCACCTTCTCCCCCGCCACGGCGACGAAACCGAACCTGATCAATCTCGAGTGGCTGAACGTCGTCTTGCGGGACGCGGACAGGCCGGAATATTTCGCCTTCTTCGGCAATGATTCCATCGAGGACCAGTCTCCGATGAAATGGGCGGTGCCGATCGGCGGTGCCAACTGGACGCTGCTCGCCGCCCCTCGTTCCGGCTGGGACATCGTGCCGCCCAACCAGCTCGGGATCCGCCTCGCCCTCGTGATTGCCGCACTCGCGGTGATCGTGCCGATCTTCATCGCCACCTCGCTGATCTCGGAGCGCAACCGCAACATCGACGCGCTGAAGGCGCGTGAACTCAATCTGATCGAGCTGTCGCAACGCTTCAACCTTGCCATGGAAGCCTCCAATATCGGCATCTGGGAAGTGACCGGCAACAGCAACAGTCTCTTCTGGGACAACCGAGCCGCCGGGTTGCACGACAAGCCGGCGGCCAGCGAGGGCAATCGTCTCTACGACTGGCTCGGATCGATCTATCCGCCCGATCGGACGGCGGCGGAGACGCATTTCGTCGACTGCGCCTCCAGCAACACGCCTTGCAGCGAGACCTATCGGGTGCAGTTGCCGGACGGCACGCTGCGATACCTGAGGTCGGCGGGTGCGAACTATCGCAATGCCGACGGTACGCTGCGCACCACCGGGATTGTCTGGGACGTCACCGGCGACGTTGTGATGACGCAGACCCTGCGCAACGCCAAGGAAAATACCGACATCAAGAACGCCGAACTGGAGTTGGCGCTCGATGAACTGTCGAACCGCGAGCAGGACCTGGAAGAGCTGTCGACCAAGCTCGACCTCGCGCTCGACTCCTATAATTGCGGCATCTGGGAATCGAACCCGGCAACCCGGGTCGATACCTGGGATGCCCGCATGTGCCAGCTGCACGGCATCCCCTTTACCAACGGCTTCGTCCGGGTCGATGACTGGATCGAGCTCATCCATCCCGACGACCGGGAACTCGCCAAGCTCAGTTCCTATCATTTCACCGAGAACTTCCGGCCGGATCCGCTGGTCGTGCGCGTGCCCCAGCCGGATGGCTCGATCCGCTACATCCGCTCCATCGGCAAGATGCATAAGACGCGCGACGGATCCAAGAAGGTGGTCGGCATCGCCTTCGACGTCACCCAGGACGCCATCCTGACCAGGGAACTCAAGGCCGCCAAGGACGAGGCCGACGCGAAGAATGCAGAACTCGAACTCGCCAAAAGCCGGATCGAGCACAATTCCCTGCATGACCCGCTGACACTGCTGGCCAACCGCCGCAAGCTCGACATGGAACTCGACCGGCTGTCGCGCTCCAGCCATACCGAGCGCCAGAAATTCTCGATCCTGCATCTCGATCTCGACCGCTTCAAGCAGATCAACGACACGCTCGGCCATGCGGCCGGCGACGCGATGCTCGTGCACGCCTCGCGCATCCTGTCGCGCAACGTCCGCGGCAGCGATATCGTCGCACGTATCGGCGGCGACGAATTCGTGATCCTCGCCACCGGCAATTCCAGCGCCGAAGAGATAGGCCAGCTCGCCCAGCGCATCATCGCGGAATTTCACCAGCCGATCGATTTCGAAGGTTTTGCCTGCCGCTGCGGCGTATCCATCGGCATCGCCCAGGCAAGCGGCATGAATGTCGATGCGCGCCGTACTCTCGTCAATGCCGATATCGCGCTCTACCGGGCCAAGGGCATGGGCCGCAACCGATACGAATTCTTTACGCAGAACCTGCAGGCCGAGATCGTCAGCCACAAGCGCACCGCTGACGAGGTGCTGGCCGGCATCGACAACGACGAATTCATCGCCTTCTACCAGCCGCAGTTCGATGCCCGCACCAACCAGCTCACCGGTGTCGAGGCGCTGATCCGCTGGAACCATCCACATCACGGAATTCTTGCGCCCGACCGGTTCCTGAAGATTGCCGAGGACCTCAATGTGTCCGCCGCGCTCGACCACATCGTGCTCCAGACGGTTTTGAAGGACAAGATGCGCTGGGCAGCGCTGGGCATCCGGATACCGAAGGTTTCCGTCAACGTCTCCTCGAAACGCCTCCATGACGAAGCGCTGATCGACACGCTGCAGACACTGGCGATCGTGCCCGGCGAGATTTCCTTCGAACTGGTGGAATCGATCTTCCTCGACGAGAGTGAAGCGTCGGCGGCCGGCAATCTGCAGCGGATCAAGGAACTTGGCATCGATATCGAGATCGACGATTTCGGCACCGGCCATACCTCGATCGTCAGCCTTCTGAAGCTGAAGCCGAAGCGGCTGAAGATCGACCGGCAGCTCGTGATGCCGATCCTGACCTCGCCGCAGGAACGGGCGCTGGTACGCTCGATCATCGACATCGCCCGTTCGCTCGGCGTCGAAACGGTGGCGGAGGGGGTCGAGACCATGCAGCATGCGAGCCTTCTGCGCGAACTCGGCTGCGACCTGCTGCAGGGTTATGCCTTCGCCCGGCCGCTTTCCTTCGACGATTTCACCGCAGCCGCGAACCGAGGCTGGCGCAAGGCCGCCGCCTAGAGCCACTATTGTTCAGCTTGGCGGGTGTGATCGTTCTGCCAAGAAACACTTGTCGCCCGGCAACCTTTTCCATATGACAACCGCGTCAGAAGTTGGCGGAAGGCCAGCTCCGCCACAGCTGGTCCTGTAACGCCATGTCGCACAACACGTTCGGTCACCTTTTCCGCGTCACCACCTGGGGTGAAAGCCATGGCCCGGCCCTCGGCTGCGTGGTCGACGGCTGCCCGCCCGGCGTCCGTTTCACGCTTGCGGAAATCCAGGCCTGGATGGACAAGCGCAAGCCCGGACAGTCCCGGTTCGTGACGCAGCGGCGCGAGGACGACATCGTCAAGGTGCTCTCCGGCGTGATGCTGGACGCTGACGGCGAGACGATGATCTCGACCGGCACGCCGATCTCGATGCTGATCGAGAATACCGACCAGCGCTCCAAGGATTACGGCGAGATCGCCCGCCGCTACCGTCCCGGCCATGCGGACTATACCTACGACGTGAAATACGGCATCCGCGATTATCGCGGCGGTGGCCGTTCCTCGGCCCGCGAGACGGCTGCCCGCGTCGCCGCCGGGGCGCTTGCCCGCAAGGTCGTGCCGGGCTTGAATATCCGCGCCGCGCTGATCCAGATCGGCAAGCATAAAATAGACCGCGCCAACTGGGACTGGGATCAGATCGGCCAGAACCCGTTCTTCTGCCCGGACGCCGCGATGGTGCCTGTCTGGGAAGACTATCTCGACGGCATCCGCAAGGCGGGTTCCTCAATCGGCGCCGTGGTCGAAGTTATCGCGGAAGGTGTGCCCGCCGGCCTCGGCGCGCCGGTCTATGGCAAGCTCGATCAGGATATCGCCAGCCTTCTGATGTCGATCAACGCCGTCAAGGGCGTCGAGATCGGCGACGGTTTCGGTGTTGCAGAACTTTCCGGCGAGGAAGACGCCGACGAGATGCGCATGGGCAATGACGGCAAGCCCATATTCCTCTCCAACCATGCAGGCGGCATTCTCGGCGGCATCTCGACCGGCGAGGCTGTGGTCGCCCGCTTCGCGATCAAGCCGACCTCCTCCATTCTTACCGAGCAGCGCTCGATCGACGTCGACGGCAACAATGTCGAGGTGCGCACCAAGGGCCGCCACGACCCCTGCGTCGGCATCCGCGCGGTGCCGATCGGCGAGGCGATGGTTGCATGCGCAATTGCCGACCACTATCTCCGCGACCGGGCCCAGACGGGGCGAAATCTCTAGGAAACGACATTCATGGCCTATGATCAGAAGCGCGTCGTCGACGCCCTCCGCGCATTCGAAGCCGGCGAAATCGTCGTCGTCACCGACGACGACGACCGTGAGAACGAAGGCGACCTGATTGTCGCCGCAGTCCACTGTACGCCTGACAAGATGGCCTTCATCGTGCGCCACACGTCCGGCATCGTCTGCGCGCCGATGCCGCGAGAGGAGGCCAAGCGCCTCAACCTCAATGCCATGGTGGCGGAAAACGACAGCGCACATACGACCGCCTTCACCGTCACCGTCGACTTCAAGCACGGCACGACGACCGGCATTTCCGCCGAGGACCGGACGCTCACCGTCCGCAATCTCGCCAATCCGAATGTCGGGCCGAGCGATTTCGTGCGGCCCGGCCATATCTTCCCGCTGATCGCCCGCGAAGGCGGCGTGCTGATGCGCTCCGGCCATACGGAAGCGGCCGTCGACCTCTGCAGGCTCGCCGGTCTTCCACCGATCGGCGTCATCTGCGAACTCGTCAACGACGACGGTACGGTGACACGTGGCCAGCAGGTCACCGACTTTGCCGCCAACCATGGCCTGAAGCAGGTTTCCGTCGCCGATCTCATCGCCTATCGCCAGCGCAAGGAAACGCTGATCGAGCTGCAGACGGCATTTGACGTCGAGACGCCGCACGGCAAGGCGAAGGCGCATGCCTATTCGCTGCCCTGGGACCCGATGCAGCACGTGGCAGTGATCTTCGGCGACATCCGCGATGGCGTCGATATTCCGGTTCGCCTGCATCTCGAAAACGTCACCCGCGACGTGTTCGGCACGCAACGCTCGGTCGATCGTTACATGGCGAAAATCGAGGAAGAGGGTCGCGGCGTGATCATCTACCTGCGCGAAGGTTCGGTCGGCGTCGGCCAGAAGGATCATGGTCGCAAGCTGCGCCAGGACCAGGAGGGTCATGCCGAAGCCCAGGCCCGCGAGAGCGAATGGCTGGAAATCGGCCTCGGCGCACAGATCCTCAAGGATCTCGGCGTCACCTCGATCAAGCTGCTGACCCGCAGCGAGCGCCACTATGTCGGCCTCGAAGGTTTCGGCATCAAGATCGCCGAAACGGTGATCTGCTGATCGCCCTCAATCCTTAGGGTTGCAAAAGGTTTCGGACCGTTCCATCGTCGCTCGTTGTCGGGCGGCGATTTTTCGTGTACGGATAATAATTGAAGATCATTTGGGACGAGACGAAGAGGATTGTGAATCTCGAGAAGCATGGTCTCGATTTCGCCGATCTTTATTTCGAATTCTTCGCAACGGCGGTGACCACACCCGCCAAGAAGGCGAGATCCAAAGCTGTCGGCCGCCTGAAGGATGGAACGATCGTCGTGATATTCCTGGCGCTCGGCTCGGAAGCGATCTCGGTCATTTCGATGCGCCCTGCCCGAAAAGATGAGAGGAGCATGATCGAATGAACATCAAGCACGAAAAACAGAAAGAATTTCGCCCTGGTCGCGGATATACCAAAGAGGATTGGGACGCGGTCGACAGCCCACCACTGACCGCCGAAGAGATGGCGAGCATGCGGCCGTTCCGGGAAGTTTTCCCCGAGATGGCCGCGAAGATGGAACAGGCGATCGCCGCCCGTGGCCGGCCGAAACTTGAGGCGCCGAAGGTGGCCGTCACGCTCCGGCTCGATCCGGACGTGCTCGAAAAGTTCAAGGCGACGGGCAAGGACTGGCGGGCCAAGATGACCGAGGAGCTGCGCAAGGCAGCCGGGCTCTGAGACCGTCTACCGGCTGGCGGCGAGGATTTCCGCGATGAAGCGGTGAGCCTTGAGCGCATCCTCGCCGGTAACGCGCAGCGGTGTGCCGTTGCGGATCGCATCGACGAAATTCTCGATCAATGCCCGATGCATTTCGTGGCCAAAGGCCATCGGATTGGCCCCTGCCCCGCTGCCGGATTTCTCGCCGCCCTCCGTAATGGTCGTGCCGTCCGTGAAAGCCGCATCCAGCTTGGCGCCCGTAAAGACCGCGGTGCCTTTGGTACCGAGCAGCTCGATGCGTTCCGGCAGGCCAGGATAGGCGCAGGTGGTGGCGTTAAGCGTGCCGATCGCGCCGTTTTCGTAGGCGAAGGTCGCCGTCACCAGGTCTTCGGTTTCCATCGAATGGATCGGGCTGGTGCGGACGAAGGACGAGACGTCTGTCGGCGTGCCGGCGAAGCTCAGCAGCAGGTCGATCGTGTGGATGCCCTGGGTGAGCAGCACGCCGCCGCCGTCGCGCGCCATGGTGCCTCGGCCCTCGACGTCGTAGTAGCTCTGCGGACGCCAGTTGCGGATCGCGGCGGAGGCCTCGATCAACTGTCCCAGGCGGCCGGACCTGACGATCTCATCGAGCTTCATAGCCGCCGAGCGGAAACGGTTCTGCAGCACCATGGCCAGCAGCACGCCTGCATCCGTCGCGGCGCGGACGATTGCCTCGGAGCGCTCGAAAGAAATGTCGAGTGGTTTTTCCAATAGAATATGCTTTTTCGCCGTAGCGCATCGCTGGACGAGTTCCAGATGGCTGCTCGGCGGGGTGAGGATCAGCACGGCCTCGGTCGTCTTGTCCGCGAAGATCGCATCGAGATCACCGGTCACCGGGATCGGGTACTCGGCGGCGAATGCCTCGCGCCGGGCGGCGGTCTGGCTGAAGGCCGCGACGCATTCGATCCGGTCGGAAAGGTCGAGGAGGGCGCGGGCGTGGTGCCCCGCTGCCATGCCTAGCCCGATCATCGCCACTTTCAGTTTCGTCATCGTCCCCTCCCCTCAGGATCTGTTTTCAGCCGAGAACTTCGAGCGTGCGCATGATGCCGCGCAGTTCCGCCAGACCCTTCAGCCGTCCGATGCAGGAATAGCCGGGATTGACGCGTCTGCCTATGTCGTCGACGATCGCATGGCCGTGGTCGGGACGCATCGGGATCTGCCAATCGGCCCGGCCTTCGGCCTTGCGGCGCTTTTCCTCGGCCATCAGTGCCATGGTGACCCGCACCATGTCCGTATCCCCCTCCAGATGCTCGGCCTCGTGGAAGGAACCGTCGCCTTCCTTGGTGACGTTGCGCAGGTGGGCGAAATGGATGTCGGGGCCAAATTCCTTCGCCATGGCGACGAGATCGTTCTCGGGATTGGCGCCATAGGAGCCGGTGCAGAGCGTGATGCCGTTCGAGGGCGACTTCACGGCCGAGAGCAGCGCGCGTGCATCCGAGGCTTTGCAGACGACGCGCGGCAGGCCAAACAGCGGGAACGGCGGATCGTCCGGATGGATCGCCATCCTGACGCCCGCCTCTTCGGCAACCGGGATGATCTCGTTCAGGAACGTGAAGAGGTTTTCGCGGAAACCGCCTTCCTGCAGTTCCTTGTAGATATCCAGCATGCGGTTGAGGCTCTGCCGGTCGTAGACGAATTCGCGGGCCGGCACCCATTCGATCAGGTTGCGCTCGAGCCGGGCAAGATCGCTCTCGCTCGCCGTCTTCAGCCATGTTTCGGCCCTGGCGATACGGTCAGCAGGATGATCGGCCTCAGCGCCGGGCCGCTTCAGGATGAAGACGTCATAGGCGCAAAATTCGACGATATCGAAACGCAAGGCCGTGCCGCCATGCGGCATCTCGTATTCGAGATCGGTGCGGGTCCAGTCGGTGATCGCCATGAAATTGTAGCAGACCGTCCTGATGCCGGCCCTGGCGACTGCGCGGATAGACGCCTTGTAGTTGTCGATCAGCTCGCGGTAACGGCCGGTGCGGGTCTTGATGTCCTCGTGGACGATGATGCTTTCCACCACCGACCAGGTGAGCCCGGCCTCCTCGATGATCGCCTTGCGCTTGGCGACCTCGTCGTCAGGCCAGGCACGGCCGTCGTTGAGGTGATGTAGCGCGCTGACGATCCCCGTCGCGCCGGCCTGTTTCACATGCGAGAGCTTGACCGTGTCGTCCGGTCCGAACCAGCGCCAAGTCTGTTCCATCCTATTGTTACCTTATGCTTGTCAGCCGAGCCGCATGCCGGTGGCGGCATCGAAGACATGGCTGTTGGTGGGCGCGAGCGCCAGATTAAGCACTTCGCCGGTTTTGATGAAAAGCCGCTCACGCAGCTGCGCCGAGAATTTCTGGCCGTCGACGATGCCCTGCACAAAGGTTTCCGAACCGGTCGGCTCGATATTCGTCACGGTCATCGGAATGCCCTCGTTTCCGGAGGCGATGGCGAGGTGTTCAGGCCGGATGCCGTAGATGACCGCGGTGCCGGGGGGAGCGGAAGCTTCCGGGCCGAGCGGCAGGCGGACGCCATTTTCGGTCAGCACGGACTTACGATCTTCGGCCACTTTGCCGGCCAGGAAATTCATCGACGGCGAGCCGATGAAGCTGGCGACGAAGGTGTTGACCGGCCTGTCGTAGAGTTCCAGCGGCGCGCCGACCTGCTCGACGATACCATCCCGCATCACCACGATCCGGTCGGCCATGGTCATCGCCTCAATCTGGTCGTGGGTGACGTAGACGGTAGTCGTCTTGATGCGGGCGTGGATGTCCTTGAGTTCCGCGCGCATCTGCACGCGCAGCTTGGCGTCGAGGTTGGAGAGCGGTTCGTCGAACAGGAAAACCTTGGGGTTGCGGACAATTGCGCGGCCCATGGCGACGCGCTGTCTTTGACCGCCGGAGAGTTGCTTCGGGTAACGCTTGAGGTAATCGGTAAGCCCCAGGATACGCGCCGCGTCGTTGACCCGCTCGGCGATCTCCTCCTTGGATTTCTTGGCGAGCCGCAGCGAGAAGCCCATGTTCTCGGCAATGGTCATATGCGGGTAGAGCGCATAATTCTGGAAAACCATGGCGATGTCGCGGTTCTTCGGCTCGACCTCGTTGATGACGCGGCCGTCGATACGGATCGTGCCGCCGGAGATATCCTCGAGCCCGGCGATCATCCGCAGCAGCGTGGACTTGCCGCAGCCGGAGGGGCCGACGAGGACAACGAAGGCGCCATCCGGCACATCGACCGACACGCCCTTGATGGTCTCGAAGTCGCCATAGGCCTTGCGGACGTTCTGGATTTCAACGGAAGCCATGTATTTATCCTGAAACTGTTCGGGTTTGAGGCTTCAACCGATCTGCGGCGTGAATGGCTGCGAGCAGGCTGAGGCCGGTGTGATAGCCGGGATCGAGATCCGGCGTCGCGGGCACGAAATCGACCGGGCCGTCCTTGGTCATGGTCTGGTAGGCGATCGGCGGTGTGCCGCGCCAGTAGCGCTCAAAGAAGGCGGCATGCGCGGTCTTCCAGACGCTGAGGCTGGCGGCGCTACCGGTGCGCTCGTGTGCGAGAGCTGCCGATCGGATGGTTTCCGGCAGCGACCACCACGGGCAATAGGGGCTCTGCGCCTCACCGGTCTTGATGGACACCGTGAGCGTGATGCCGGGACCGACGAAGCCCTTTCGAAAGGAAGAAACGAGGATGCGTTCCAATTTGTCGATCAGTGCCGGATCGGCGGTGTCATCGAGATAGTCGAGCGCGAAGCCGACGAACTCGATGCCGTGGCCGACGTTGCAGCTGTCCTCGCCGGGCACATTGCGGAGCAGGCCGGTCGCAGCGTCGTAATGCCTGTCGATGACATGGGCGATGAAGCGGTCGGCAAAGGCGAGATGCGCTGTGTGGCCGGCGCGCTTCAGCATGCCGGCTGCACCGAGCAGGATCATGCGCGGACCGAAATCATTGGCCTGGACGGCGAGGCTATCGAGTGAGAGTGGCCGGCGTTCGTCCATCTGGAAACGGCCGGTTTCGATGGCAGTGATCACCCGGTCGAAATAGGCGAGATGGTCGGTAATATCCGGCAGGCCATAGCGGCTTGCCGCGGCCACCAGCCCCTTGGCCACGAAGGCGTCGGAATAGGTGTAGATCAGTGCCGGCTTTTCCTGGGTCTGGAGCATGTTCGCCTGATCGGCATAGACGGCCTGCATGTCGCGGTCGTAGCAGAAATAGGCGTGGCCATCCGGCTTCTGGAGGTTCGCCAACAGGTCATAGAGACGACGGCCGGCGGCATCGAGCTTTTCAGCTAAGGGCGGCAGTTCCTGCTGGAAGAACTCGGCATGGGTGACGACCGCTTCCAGTCCCCTTCCCTGGATCCAGCCATAGGTGTAATCCGGACCTCGAACACCGCCTTCCGCGCCATAGTCGTCCAGTGTCAGGCTGTTCTGCTTGGTGTTCAGGAACCCGCCGCCGAGCATCGGCCGCTGCAGCATCCAGTAGAGGGTGCCGGCATTGGCTGCGGCATAGGTGGTGCGGGCTTCTTCAAGGAAATCCATCGCCATCGTCACTCCTTGAGGCCGGTGCTGGCGACGCCCTGCACGAAGTTGCGGCGCAGGATGACGAAGAGCAGGATGGAGGGGATGAGGACCGTGGCGGAGGCGGCGCTGAGGCGCCCGAGATCGACGGTGAAGCCGGTCTGGAACAGCGCCAAGCCCACTTCGATCGTGTAACTGGTGCGGGTCGTCGCGACGATCATCGGCCAGGCGAAGGCGGTCCAGGCCTGGAAAAAGGCGAGGACGGCGAGCGCTCCAAGGGCGCCGCGCAAGAGCGGCAGGACGATGTGGAGGAAGATCCAGAACTCACCGGCGCCATCGATGCGGGCGGCTTCCAGCAGTTCGTCGGGAATCGAGTGGATGACGTTCTGGCGGATCAGGAAGATGCCGAAGCTCATCACCAGATAACCGAGCAGCAGGCCCCAGACGGAATTGAGGATGCCGAGGCTCTTGGCCTGGAAATAGAGCGGGATCATGTAGACCTCGAACGGCACGATGGCGGTTGCGAGGAAGAGTGCGAAGAGGATGTTCATCGTCCGGAAGCGGAATTTTCCGAAGATGTAGCCGGCAATCGCAGATGTCGCGACGATGGCGATGGTCGACATCACCGCAAAGGCGATGCTGTTGGCGATCCAGCGGAGCAGCGGCGTTTCGCCGAGCACGGCGGAGAAATTGGCAATCGTCGGGTCGCGCGGGATGATGGTCGGCGGCCACGAGAGCATTTCGGCGGGCGTCTTGAAGGCGTTCGCCACCAGGAAGACCAGCGGCAGGAGCATCAGGATCGAGACGACGATGAGGAAGACGTCGATCGCGAAGTTGATTGCGCGCTTCTTGCGGCGCAGGCGCACGCCCTCGGACAGCTCTTCAGTGGTGGGCTCGATATAATTCACAGAATTGGTGGTCATGCCTTGCCCCTTTCCCGCAGCGTCGAGAACTGGATGAGCGTCAGCCCCAGCACGATGACCAGGAGCACGACGGCTTCGGACGCCGCGTAACCGACGCGGTAATTGCGAAAGCTGTTTTCCAGCATGTCAAGAACCAGCACCCGCACCTGCCGTCCGGGCGCCCCTTGCGCATCGGAGGCGAGCACGAAGGCCTGGGCGTAGACGTTGAAGCCGGAAACCAGCGTTACGACTGAGACATAGAGGGTGATCGGTTTCAGCATCGGGATCGACAGGTACCAGAAGCTCTGCGGGCCGGAGGCGCCATCGAGCTTCGCCGCTTCATAAAGCGAGACCGGCAGGTTCTTGAAGCCGACGATATAGATCAGCACCGCGTAACCCAGCGCCTGCCAAGAGCAGAGCACGATGATGCAGATGACCGACAGAACCGGATCGAACAGCCAGGATTGCGCCGGGATGCCGAAAAAGGTCAGCAGCGCGTTCAGCGGCCCGAGGCGGGCATCAAAGATCCACTTCCAGGCCATGGCGGCGGGAACCAGCGACACGACATGCGGAATGAAGATCGCCGTCTCGTAGAAACCCGCCATCCGCGAGCGGGTGCGGTGGAAGATCAGCGCGGCGATGATCAGCGCCATCGGAATGGTCAGGATCAGCACGCCGAAGGCGATGATCGTCGTGTTGACCAGCGCATCGATGAACAGGTGGTCGCCCATCAGCTCGCGGAAATTCGCGAGGCCGACGAAGGGCTTGTTCTTCGACAGGATGTCCCACTTGAAAAGGCTGAGCCTCAGCGTGTCGGCGATCGGATAAAGCCGGACATAGGCAAAGACTGCCAGGGTCGGCAAAATCGCAAGGATCGCAAAAATCCATCTTTTGCGCTTCAGCATAAAGTTTGGCCTGTAGACAGCAGGGTTCGGCCGCGGCGCGGGTCGGACCCTGGATCCCCGTTTTAAGTGCCCGGAGCAATGATGCTCCGGGCCCATGCGATTGGCGAGTGGTGCCGGCGATTATTTCGCAGCCAGGCCTTCGCGGGCGAGGATGGTGTTCACTTCGTCGCTGGCCTTCTTGAGGAAAGCATCGATCTTGGCATCGTCGCCGGCAAGCGAGGCGTCGCCGAAAGCGGCGACGAGCTGGGCGGCAACGCGGGTCAGAATCTCTTCGATCGGGCCGATCGACGGCAGCGTGAAGAACTCGTAGCCTTTCGGATAGTCGACGAAGGCAGCAAACGCCGGTTGCTTGGACGTGACGGCCGAATAGTCGACACCCGAACGGTTCGGCAGCCAGCCGACGTTCTGGAGCAGCCAGACGAGGTTGTCCGGCGAATTGGCCGCCTTGGCGAATTCCCAGCCGACCTTGGCATCAGCGCCCTTGCCCGCGACATAGAGGTTGGTGGGCAGGGCGATGGAACCCTTCGGCAGCGGCGCGGTGGCGTATTTCAGGTCCGGCGCCTTTTTGGCGATGTCGCCGATCACCCAGGATTCGCGGATGAACATGGCGGTCTGGCCGCGCTCGAAGGCATCGGCATCGGCCGGCATTTCCGGGGTGACCGTCTTGGTGGTGAAGATGTTGGTGAGATATTGTTTCAGCGCCTTGCGGCCAGCTTCATTGGCGAAATTGGGCTTCCACTTGCCCTCGCCTGCGGGAACCAGGATGGCGCCGCCATATTGATGCATGTTGATCCAGAATTTCTCTGCAATGCCCTGGCCACCGCCCGAGAGACGCATGCTCCAGCCCGACACCGTCGCCTTGCCGGAGGCATCGCGCTTGGTCAGCTTCTCGGCATAGGTCGAATATTCCTCCATGGTCTTCGGCGCGGCCGTCAGCCCCGCAGCCTTGAACATGTCGGTGTTGTAATAGAGCGCGCCCTGGCCGCGGAAAAGCGGCACGCCGTAGATCTTGCCGCCCTGGCCTGCAGTATCGCTGAAGAACTTGTCGAAGTTCTTCGGGTCCTTCACGAAGGTCGAGATATCCGCCGGCGCTTCCGGCAGAAGATCGTTTTCAAGGTAACGGGTGGCGGTCGAGCCGGAGAGCTCGATCACCGTCGTGCCGTCCTGGCCGCCGGTAAGGCCGAGCGCGACGCGCTTTTCATGTTCGCGAAGGGCGATCGCCTCGACCTTCACCTCGAGTTTAGGATAAGCGGCCTTCATGCCCTGCGCGACATGTTCGTAGAACGGTGCCATTTCCGGATAACCGCTCCAGACCGTCAGCGTTTCGGCCGAAACGGTGGAAGCGCCCGAGAGAAGGGCTGCGCCGAATGCCGCGCTCACAAGCAGCGCGCGGGTCGAAATCCTGGTCTTTGCTGATCTGTTTTTCATGTCCCTGTTCCCTTGTTGTTGTTGACAAAAAGCTCTCATGCAACCGGTTGCGTGTCAAGCATCGGATCGTTTGTGATGGCCCATCGGCTCATGCGGCCTCGCTTCCACTGGAGGTCGCTTTCGCGAGTTCGATAGCGCAGGCCGCGAGCGCTTCGGCAGAGCCCGGAGCGAAGGTCGCCGCCACGCCGTAATAGCGGTGCGCCTCGTCGACTTCGTAGCCGCCGAACTGGAATTCGCTGGCCGGCGGGATGTAGCCGGGATTGTCGTCGGCAAAGCCGATGACGAAGGCCGGCGCGTCCGCGCCGAGTGCCGCACGGATGGTCAGCGCCGTCTCCGCAAAGATCTCGCCCGGCAGCGCGACGATCGGCACCCCACCCCAATCGAGCACGGTCACCCGCGCTGCCAGCGGCTCCGGTTCAAGCGGCGCGATGTCGCGTGCCCAATTGGCCCAATAGCCGAGCAGGTTTTTGCGGGCGGGTTCGGCGCTCAGGGCCTCGTCCCGCCAGCGGTTTTCGAGAATTTCGGAGGCTTCGGTCTCGCGGCGCGCGAAGGCGAGGCTGACGGTGCCGTTGCGAGCGCTTGATGTCTCTGAAACGGGCTGTTCGGCAGCGCCGAGCGCGGCCTCCGCGATCTTGCGGCCGATCCGTTCGGCGGCAGCAAAGCTGCGATCCGGGTTCGCGGCAAGCGAGATCGACGCATGCGCCGAGTGGCCGGTATTGGCGTCGCCGACGCAGCCGGTCATGAACAGGGCGACCGCGCCGGGATGAGCTTCTTCCAGCGCATGGCGAACGAAATGCGGATAATCCGCCGTCCAGAGGAGATTGTCGGCCGCCAGCACGACCGGATGGCAGGCATAGGCGGTGACGAGGGCGATCATGCTGCCATCCGCAGCGCGGATGCGAAGGAGCGGCAGGGAAGCATCCACGGGTCCGCCCGGATGGCGCCGATTGCGCGCAATCCCCGGATCACTTCCCTGCCCCACAGTGATCGTTGCCGGCCGGCGCGAGGCGGCGGCCTTGTCGATGGCTGCGACGCATGCGTCTTCCAGCCGCTCCAGATAGGTTGGATCGGCTGCGATGCTGAGCCGGCCGGCCATGGAGACCGGGCCACCGTGATTGTGGAGTGCTGCGACCACGACATTATCCGTCGGCAGGATGCAACGCTTACGGATCCGGGCGCTCGTCGCGGCATCGATGCCGATCACATCGGCGACGACGACCGCCGTGTCGCCGACCACCACGGCGCGCGCCGTCAGGGCATCATGGGCGCCTTTGGCCGGCAGGGTGCGTGCCGCAAAACCGGACATCGCAAGACCGGGCGGCGGGGTGATATCGACGATGGCGGCTCCGACCGGGATCATGCGCAGTGCGCCTTTTCGCCGTGGACCCAGGTTTCTCTGACCTTCAGTTCGCGCGCGCCTTCAGACCATTCGAAACGGATGAGATCGGCCCGGGCGCCGACTTCCAGCCGTCCCCGTCCGCCGACGAAGCGGCCAGGGTTTCGGGTGGCCAGCAGAAGCGTATCGGCAAGCGGGAGGCCCGCCATCTGCGACGCGATCGCGACATTGGCGGACAGCGGCAGGCTGGCGCCGGCGAGATAGGGCGTGCCGGCAACGCTGATGCGGCCTTCAGGCGAAACCTCGACGCGGCCGCCGACCGGCTGGTCATAGATGCCGGCCGGCATGCCGGCGAGCGCCACCATATCGGACACGAGGATCGCGCGACCCATGCCCTTGGCGCGCAGCATGGCCTTGAACGTATCGGCCGGCAGGTGCCAGCCGTCGGCGATGAAGCTTGCCGTCAGCCGATCGTCGGCAAGCTGCGCCCAGATGAAATTGGGATGGCGTGGCAGCATGGCGGCGGCGCCGTTACCGAGATGGGTGGAGAGAACCGCGCCGGCCTCTGCAGCCGCATGGATTTCCTCGGGCGTCGCGGCGGTGTGGCCGAGCGCCACGTGGACGCCTCTCGCCGTGAGAGTGCGGATATACTCGACGCTGCCCTCGTGTTCCGGCGCAAGCGTCACCATCGAGACCAGATTGCCGGAGGCCTGCTGCCAGCGGTCGAATTCCGCGATCGACGGCGGGCGGACATGCGCCAGCGGATGGGCGCCACGCGGACCGTCCTTGTCCGAGATCGACGGGCCTTCGACATGGATGCCCGGCACCATTTCGGCGATCAGTCGGTGGCCGGCGCGGATTCTTGCGATATCGGCGAGCGCCTGAAGGATGGAAGTCTCGGAGGCCGTGATGATGGTTGGCAGCCAGGTGGTCACGCCGACGCCCAGCATCTCCTCGCAGAGCGAAAGGAGGATGTTGGCGGTGACTTCGCCATTGTTCAGGTCGAAGCCGCGATAACCGTTGACCTGTAGGTCGATCAGGCCGGCGGAGATGTAACGCGGACTGGTATTTTCCGCCGGACGAATGGCGGCTATCGCGCCGTCGGCGATTTCGATCGCGATACCTTTGCCGGTGCGGGGATCGATACCGTCGACGACCATGGTCAGAGCGCCCTCACCCGGCCTTGAAAATTGGCGATGAAACGGCCGTTTGCCTCATCGCCGCCCGGCGCATTGCCGCTGCGCCACACCGGCGGCTCGATGCCGCGTTCGACAAGTTTGGCGACCGTGCGGATGACCAGGCAATTCAGCGTGAACGCATTGGCGAAAGTGGAGATCGCCGCGATGTTCTCGCCCATGCCCGGCACGGTCACGACCGCATCGCCGATCGGCACCTTGCAGTCGATGGCGATGTCGACGATGTCATGCAGGTTCTGCCTGGTCGGATGGCGGGCCGGATGGTCCGGCGAGGTTTTCGAGGCGTGTTCGCGGGAACTGACGCCGATCAGGAAGGTGCCGCGGCGTTTGGCTTCCAACGCCGCATCGATCAGCGCGGCATTGATGCCGTAGGCATTGACGAGGATCAGCAGGTCGGTGTCGCCGAGCCGCTGATTGGCGATGACCACCTTGCCGTAACCCGGCGTGCGTTCGATCGCCATGGAACGGAGCGCGCCGTTCGACAGAAGCGTGCCCTCGTCGAGAATGGCGCTGATATGCATCAGGCCGCCAGCGCGAAAAAAGACTTCCTGCGAGGCGAGATTGGAATGGCCGCCGGGACCATAGATATGCACCAGCCGGTCGGCGGCGATCTGGTCGGCGAGTTTTACCGCAGCCTGGTCGAGCGCGGCTTTCTCCTCCTCCAGGACCCGCCGCATCAGAGCTTGGGTCGAAGCAAGATAACCTTCGCAGAGCGCATCCGCATCGATGACGGGGTTCTCAGGCATCGGGGTCTGAATCCTTGTCGATATAGAGGGTGCAGGCGGCGTGGAAGCGCAGGACGCTGGCCGGGCATTCCGTGGTCAGCGGGCCGTAGAGCGTTTTCGAAACGGCATCGCGCTTGACGGCGCCCGGCACGACGCAGAACATCCGGTCGGCTCTGAGCAGGCGCGGCACCGTGAGCGTGATTGCCTCGTGGGGCACGGACGCGAGGTCGGGGAAACAATCGTCGTCGACCTGCTGCTGGCGGCAGATGTCGTCCAGTTCGACGATCTTGACGTCCAGCGGATCCTTGAAATCGGCGACCGGCGGGTCGTTGAAGGCGATATGGCCGTTGACGCCGATGCCGAGGCAGACGAAATCGACCGGCGCCTCGTTCAGCAGGTCGGAATAACGGCGTATCTCGGCGCCCGCATCCGGCTCGGGAGTGATGCGGTGCACGGCGGCGAACGGCAACTTGGCGAACACATGTTCGTCCAGCCAGTTGGCGAAACGCGCCGGCGAGGAGGGCGAAAGGCCGATATATTCGTCCATGTGGAAGGCGGTGACGCGGCCCCAGTCGATGCCCGGCACGGCGCAGAGCGCCTTCAGCATGTCGGCCTGGCTGGGGGCGGCGGCAAAGACCATGCGGACTTCCGTCTGGTTGGCGAGGCGCTCGGTCAAGGCGGCGGCAATGTCGGCCGCCGCCGCGGCGCCCATCTCGGCCCGTGTTGCAAAGCTTTCGACCGAGAGGCGGTCGAAGGTCCGCCGCGTTTCCGGCGAAGGACGATGGGCGGTGGCGAGGTTCAACGCGGTCTCCATGTCTGCAGGGTCGCACCGGCAGGCGGGCTTCGCCTCGCCGCATCCGTTGCAGGTCCCTTATCTGCAGCAAAAGACTTCCATGCAACCGGTTGCATGTCAAGTGGATGAATGTCAGTCTTCGCGTCAGAATTGATAGCGCTGCGGACTTCATGCTAAGTGCCAGGACAAACGGGCGAGTTCTCAATTTCCATGATCAAGCGGACCAAGGGCGTCACCATCAGCCAGGTCGCCGATGCGGCAGGCGTTGCGCGTTCCAGCGTGTCGCGCGCCTTCACGCGGCCGGACATGCTCTCCCCGGAAACCGTGACGCGGATCATGAAGGCGGCGGAAGCGCTGGGCTACGTGCCGAACCACACAGCGCGGGCGCTCAGCACCGGGCGGCACGGCAATGTCGGCCTGATCGTGCCCGATATCGCCAACCCGTTCTTTCCGCCGCTGATCCAGGCGGCCCAGCTCGAAGCGGACAGATCCGATTTCTGCATCTTCCTCGGCAATACAGAAGAAAACCCGAAGCAGGAGGACAAACTGGTCGGCCGGTTCGCGGGCCAGGTGGAAGGCCTGGTGCTCGCTTCCTCGCGCCTCTCGGACGAACGCATCCGCGCCCATGCGGGCCTCTTACCGCTGGTCTTGATCAACCGCGATATCGACGGCATCCCGCGGGTGCTGATCGACAGCGGCTCGGGCGTCCGGGAAGCCGTCGAACATCTCGCCAAGCTCGGACATCGCCGGATCGTCTATGTCAGCGGCCCTTCGAATTCCTGGTCGAACAAGCAGCGCCGTACCGCCATCAAGGCCGCAGCATCAAGGCTCGATATCGTCGTCGAAACGGTGCCGGCGGTGCTGGCGAGCTACAATTCCGGCCGCAACGCAGTGAGCGCGATCCTCGCCACCGGCGCCACGGCTGCCGTCGCGTTCGATGACCTGACAGCGCAAGGCGTGCTGGCAGGCCTTTCCGAAAAACGTGTCTCGGTGCCCGGCGATTTCAGCCTGATCGGCTGCGACGACGTGCTCGGCGCCGTCACCTATCCGGCCCTCACGTCGGTCTCCAACCGCTCGACCGAGGCCGGCCGGGTGGCCGTCTCGCTGCTCCTCGACATGCTGCAGTCGCGCGCCATCCGCGACGTGCGCTACGTGCTGGAAACGCATCTCGTGGTGCGCAATTCGACGACCGCGGCGCGATAGACGCGGGAACCTTGCCGTCGGGGGCCCGTTGGGAAGGATATCCGATCTTTCCACGGGAGGTTTCATGCCCAACAAGAACATGAAGAAGTGGTCGCGGGACGTGACCGAGCGCAGCGATGCCATGGATCTGAAGGATTTCGGCCGTGAACCGAAGCATTAAGATCACCCCACCGAGCCTCGACGCCGCTATGTCCGCCACTTCGATGACAGTCGAAACAATCCTGTTCGAATTCAGCGACTGGGTGCCGAACAACCCCGATCTGCCGGTGCTCGTCTATCGGCAGGCCATTCCGGCGGAGGGCGAGATGGCACCGAAGTTCGAAGACCGGTTCCAAGCCAATGGCTGGCAGGGCATCTGGCGCGACGGCGTCTTCGACTACCAGCACTATCACACCGGCGCCCACGAGGTTCTGGGGATCGCCGGCGGCCGGGCACGGTTGCTGATCGGCGGACCGGCTGGAGCCGAGCTCAGCGTCCATGCCGGAGACTGCCTGATTCTGCCGGCCGGCACCGGCCACAGGCGGATTGATGCGAGCCGAGATTTCATGGTGGTCGGCGCCTACCCGCCCGGACAGGACGCGGATATCCAGACCCGGCCGGCGAACCGGGCGCAGCTCGACACCATCGCGAACCTGCCGCTTCCAAAGACCGACCCCGTGGAAGGGGCCGACGGCACTCTTCTGCGGGCATGGTCGCGACACCGTTCCTAGAGTCTCCCCGCACGGCTGCCACTGCCTTCTGAATGGCAAGCTGCCCTCTGTTTTTCGAGTGGCGGAATGGGGTGTTTCCGGCCTGCAAATCGCTCATAAATCAGGCATCGAAACGCCGCGGCATAAGCGCGGCCATCGAGGCCATTAGATTTGAGCCGGACGCCGGCGAGGCATTTGACGACCCCAAAATTGTATGGCTACCTTATATTTTGGCGCGAGCGGGAGGAGACTGTTCGCGCCATCCCATTCCGGCCGCGCCCGCGATGTTCCGGACTGACTCTAGGAGGAGAGTGCAGTGAAGAAACTTCTAGCAGGCGCCCTGGCGCTGGTGTTTTCCGCATACATTCCGGGCGGCACTGCCACCGCCGCCGACGAATACCCGACCCGGCAGATCACTCTGATCGCCGGTTTCCCGGCCGGCAGCGGCGCGGACGTCTATGCCCGCTTCTTCGCCAAGAAGCTCGAAGAGCAGCTCAAGCAGACCGTCATCGTCGACAACAAGCCGGGCGGCCTCGGAAGCCTTTCGGTCGTCGCGCTCAAGAACGCCAAGCCGGACGGCTATACGATGCTGATCGGTTCGGCCGACCAGTTCACCGCGGCGCCCTACGTCTTCAACGCCCCGCCCTATGATCCGCTCAAGGACTTCGACTATGTCGCGCCGGTGTTCAGCCAGGCATTCATGATGCTGGTCAACGCGAAATCGCCCTACCAGAAGATTTCCGACCTGACCAAGGCGATGAAGGAAAAGGGCGCCAAGGGCTCCTACGCCACGTCGAACTTCCCGTCTGTCATCCTTGCCGAAATGTACAAGGCCAATACCGGCGTGCCGGACACACTTCAGGTGCGTTACAAGACGAGCGCCGACTCGCTCAACGACTTTGCGAGCGGAGCGATCGATTACATGGTCGGCGATCCGGTCTTCGGCCTTGCCCGCTCGCGTGACGGAACGCTGCGCGTGCTGGCCGTCAGCACGGCGAAGCGCATTTCCTCTGTCCCGGATATTCCGACCTTCGCGGAAGAAGGCGTGCCGAATGTCGACGTGCGCATCTGGTGGGTTCTCGCTGCGCCCAAGGGCACGCCGAAGGATATTGTCGACAAGATGCACAAGGTGATGACGCAGGTCACCACCAGCGAAGAAGCCCGCAAGTTCGTCGGCACCAATGGCGGCGAGCCGATGACGCTCGATAGCCCGAAGGCGACCCTCGACTACGCGACGATGGACACCAAGCGCTGGGAAGAGTGGGCCAAGATCGGCAAGATCGAAAAGCAGTAGGCTTCCAGACGCATGACCGTATCAGGAAGGCCGGAGCGATCTCCGGCCTTTTTCTGTTTCAGCGTGTCCGAAAATAGGGCCCAAGACGCCTCTCAGAAACAACTGCGGATTGATCATCTGCATCAACAGCTTCGCCGAAGATGCAGGCCCGAAGCGTGAGAAACCGCGTGAGTCAGGCAATTTTATCGGAACCAGCACCGCCGCTCGACAGTTAGACCGCAGAATTCGACGGCTCTAATCGACGGCGAGGCAAAACCGATGAACACGCGCCCCCAATTCATCGCGGGGACATCCCTCGCGCAACTCCCACCTCAGATTTACTACGTTCATCCCCTGATGCTGAGGGGGCTCGACGCGTGGCGAGAGGTTTTTGCGCATGCGAGGGATCTCGGTTTCGACACGGTGCTGACGGCGCCGCTTTTTGAGCGGGGCCACAATGCGAGCGTCTTCGTGACGAAGGACTTCGACCGGCTCGACCCTGAGCTTCAGATCGGCGCCTCCGTCCAGGACGGGATCAAGGCCCTGATCCGGGCGGCGCGCGAAAGCAAGATCAAGCTGATGCTCGACCTCGTGGTCGATCGGGTCGCCGTGGATGCGGAACATGCCGGACCGATCCCCGCCGATCCGCGTATCGCGCCGCGGGACAGCTGCAGCCGTGGCATCGACTTCATGAGCGAAGCCCGCCATATCGAGGATTGGCGCAATCGGATGGCACAGCTTGCCGGCCTCGGGATTGCCGGTTTCCGCTGCCTCGGCATCGGCCGCCTGGCGCCGGAAGCCTGGTATGACCTTATCGTGTCGACACGCAAGACCGTGCCGGAAACCACCTTTCTGGCTTGGACGCCGGGCACCTCCTTCGAGGATCGCCGGGCGCTGGAGGGTGCCGGTTTCGACGGCAGCTTCTCGTCGCTCGCCTGGTGGAACCTGGAGGAACGCTGGATCCTCGACGAATACCAGATCCAGCGGCAGCTCGGTTATCAGGTCACGTTTCCGGAAGCACCTTTTGGCAAACGCATCGCCCATGGCACCGACAGTTGCGAAGTGCTGCAGAGGAAGGCAATTCGGTCGCTGAAGCTCGCATCCACCTTCGCCAGCGGGCTGATGATCCCGATGGGCTTCGAATTCGGCGCTGCGACGCCGCTCGACCCGCTGTTTGGCGACGGAATGGGCCTCAGGGGCCTGCGCGAGCAGGGATCGTTCGATCTCTCGGCCGATATCCGGAGCGTGAACGCCGGCACCAACAAGACGGCGGCCGGCTTTGCCCGCCAGCCGCTCCGTCTCATCTCCACCAGCCAGACGCCGGCCGTGGCGCTGATGCAGACCGACCGGGAAGACCTTCGTACCGCCCAGAAGGTGCGTGTCGTGGTTCTGAACCGGGATCTGCGCCGCTCCGTGGCCGCTCCCTTCAACGCGCTTCGTGAGGCCGCCGCGCCCTTTCTGCCGCTCGAAGCGCCGGAGGCGGATGGCGAAGCCTTTGCCGCACAGCTCAAGCTGAAACCCGGCGAGATCAGGATATTCGAGGGCCGGTCGTCGGTGCCCATCGTCGATGCCGTGCCTGTGCCGGCCGTGGACAAGGCGACCGCTTCGCCACGCCTCGCGATCGAGAAGATCACGCCTTCCGTCGATGACGGCCGTTTCGTGGTCAAACGGGTCGTCGGCGAGACGGTGACGGTCGAGGCTGATATCTTTGGCGACGGCCACGATCCGCTGGCGGCAGCGCTGCTTTGGCGCGCAGCCGACGAGACCGAATGGACCGAGGAACGCATGCAGCTCGTCCTCAACGATCGCTGGAATGCGGAATTCACTCTGAAGCGCATGGGCCGCCACGAGTTCCTGATCGAAGCCTGGCGCAATCCCTTCGCGATCTTCCGCTATGAATTCGTGAAGAAACACGAAGCGCGGCTCGATCTGAGGCTGGAAATCCAGGAGGGCATCAACCTCGTTCTCGATGCGCTGGACAATTCCTCCGGCAGGATCAAGACACGGCTGAAAGCCCTGTTCGACAAGCTGACCGAGGTGCAAGACCCGCAGCGCACGGAAATCCTGCTGGCGCCCGAGACCGCCGATCTGATGGCGGAAGCCGACCGCCGGCCGTTCAAGGTCCGCTCGCAGGCGATCCAGGTCGATGCGGAGCGTATCGCTGCCGGTTTTGCCAGCTGGTACCAGATCTTTCCCCGCTCGCAGAGCGGCGATCCCAGCCGGCACGGCACGTTCGACGACGTCATCAAGCGGCTGCCCGATATCCGCGACATGGGCTTCGACGTCCTTTATTTTCCGCCCGTCCACCCGATCGGCAAGACCAACCGCAAGGGCAAGAACAACTCGCTGAACCCCGCGCCGGACGATCCGGGCAGCCCCTATGCGATCGGCTCGGAAGAAGGCGGTCATGACGCGATCCATCCGGAGCTCGGCACGTTCGAGGACTTCCGCCGGCTGGTGGATGCCGCCCAGGAAGAAGGCCTTGAAATCGCGCTCGACCTCGCGATCCAGGCTTCGCCCGATCATCCGTGGCTGAAATCACATCCCGGCTGGTTCGACTGGCGGCCGGACGGGACGATCCGTTATGCGGAAAACCCGCCGAAGAAATACGAGGACATCGTCAACGTCGATTTCTACGCCCATGACGCGATCCCCTCGCTCTGGGTCGAGTTGCGCGACGTCGTGCAGAAATGGGTCGACAATGGCGTCAAGCTGTTTCGCGTCGACAATCCGCACACAAAACCTTTCCCGTTCTGGGAGTGGCTGATCGCCGACATCCGCGCGCGGCACCCGGATGTGGTCTTCCTGTCGGAGGCCTTCACCAAGCCGAAAGTCATGTACCGGCTCGCCAAGGTCGGCTTCTCGCAGTCCTATACCTATTTCACCTGGCGCAATGCCAAGTGGGAGCTCGAGCAATATATGCGCGAGATCACCACCGAAGAGCCGAAGGAATTCTTCCGGCCACATTTCTTCGTCAACACCCATGACATCAATCCGGACTTCCTGCAGAACGCGCCGCGGCCGGCCTATCTGATCCGCGCCGCGCTCGCCGCGACGCTGTCCGGTCTCTGGGGCGTCTATAACGGCTTCGAGCTTTGCGAGGGCCGGCCGGATGCCAAGCGCAAGGAATATGCGGATTCGGAAAAATACGAGATCCGCGCCTGGGACTACGACCGCCCCGGCAACATCAAGGGCGAGATCACCCTGCTCAACCGGCTCCGCCGCGAGAACCCGGCGCTGCATTCGCATCTCGGCCTGCAGCTTCTCACCGCCTGGAATGACAACATCATGTTCTTCGAGAAGGCGAGTGCCGGTCGCGAGAACGTCCTGCTGATCGCAATCAACCTCGATCCGCACAATGCGCAGGAGGCGGATGTCGAAATACCGCTCTGGTCGTGGAACCTCCCGGACCATGGCGCACTTGACGTCGAAGACCTGATCACCGGCCAAAAGTTCACCTGGACCGGCAAGATGCAGAGGCTGCGGCTCGATCCCCATTGGGGCCTGCCCTTTGCGATCTGGCGTGTGAGATAGGGGAGGAAAGCAAAAAATGGATATGACGAGTGCAAACCGGGGCCAGGGGCAGAACCAGGCACAGATGAATGACGGCGATCCGTTGTGGTACAAGGACGCCGTCATCTACCAGCTCCACATCAAATCGTTCTTCGATGCGAATGGTGACGGGATCGGCGATTTTCAGGGCCTGCACGAGAAGCTCGACCATATAGCATCGCTCGGGGCGAACGCGATCTGGCTGCTGCCCTTCTTCCCGTCGCCGCGCCGCGACGATGGATACGACATCGCCGACTACGGCAATGTCAGCTCCGACTACGGCACGATCGAGGAGTTCCAGGCCTTCGTCGAGGCAGCGCACCAGCGCGGCATCCGGGTCATCATCGAGCTCGTCATCAACCATACCTCCGACCAGCATCCGTGGTTCCAGCGGGCGCGGCATGCGCCGGCCGGCTCTCCGGAGCGGGATTTCTACGTCTGGTCGGATACGGACCAGAAGTTCCCCGAAACCCGGATCATCTTCCTCGACACGGAAAAATCGAACTGGACCTGGGACCCGGTCGCCGGCGCCTATTACTGGCACCGCTTCTATTCCCACCAGCCGGACCTCAACTTCGACAATCCGCAGGTGCTGGAGGAGCTGCTCGGTGTCATGCGCTTCTGGGCGGATACTGGCATCGACGGGTTCCGGCTGGACGCTATCCCCTATCTCGTCGAGCGCGAGGGCACGAACAACGAGAACCTGCCCGAGACGCACGAAATCCTGAAGAAGATCCGCGCCTCGCTCGATTCCACCCATCCCGGCAAGATGCTGCTCGCCGAAGCCAATCAATGGCCGGAGGACACGAACGAGTATTTCGGCAATGGCGACGAATGCAACATGGCGTTCCACTTCCCGCTGATGCCGCGCATGTACATGGCGATCGCCAAGGAAGACCGTTTCCCGATCACCGACATCATGCGCCAGACGCCGGAAATCCCGGAAAACTGCCAGTGGGCGATCTTCCTGCGAAACCACGACGAGCTGACGCTCGAAATGGTGACCGACGAGGAGCGCGACTACCTCTGGAACATCTATGCCGCCGACCGCCGCGCCCGCATCAATCTCGGCATCCGCCGCCGTCTTGCGCCGCTGATGGAGCGAGATCGGCGCCGCATCGAGCTGATGAACGCGCTGCTTCTGTCCATGCCCGGAACGCCGGTTCTCTATTACGGCGACGAGATCGGCATGGGCGACAACATCTATCTTGGCGACCGCGACGGGGTGCGCACCCCGATGCAATGGTCGCCGGACCGCAATGGCGGTTTCTCCAAGGCCGATCCGGCCCGGCTCGTCCTGCCGCCGGTGATGGACCCGCTCTATGGATACGAGGCGGTAAATGTCGAGGCGCAAGGCTCTGACGCCCATTCGCTGCTGAACTGGACCCGGCGCATGCTTGCGCTGCGCAACAAGCACTCCGCCTTCGGTCGCGGATCGCTGAAATTCCTGACGCCGGGCAATCGCAAGATCCTCGCCTATCTGCGGGAATACAATGGCGAGACGATCCTCTGTGTTGCCAATCTCTCGCGCCTGCCGCAGGCAGTGGAACTCGACCTGGCGCATTTCGCCGGCCGCGTGCCGATCGAGCTTTCGGGCATGTCGCCCTTCCCGCCGATCGGCCAGCTGACCTATCTCCTGACCCTGCAGCCGTTCGGCTTTTTCTGGTTCCAACTCGTGGCCGAAGCCGACGGCCCGGTCTGGCGCAAGGAGCCGCCGGAGCAGTTGCAGGACATGGTGACCATGGTGACCCGCCGCGACCTGCAGGAACTGGTCGACGAGCCCCGGCTTGCCGCAACGCTGTCCAACGAGGTTCTTCCCGCCTATCTCGGCAAGCGCCGCTGGTTCGGCTCCAAGGGCGAAGTCCTGACAGGCGCCACGCTGGTCGCGGCAACGCCGATCGCCTTTGCCAACAACATCCTGCTCGGTGAACTCGAGGCGGAGGTGGATGGCCACAAGGACACCTATCTTTTGCCGCTTGCGGTGTCCTGGGATGATGCACAGCCCACCGCGCTCGCCCAGCAGCTCGCGCTTGCCCGTATCCGCCAGGGCCGCCGTGTCGGCTTCCTGACCGACGGGTTCGCCATGGAGGGCCTGGCGCGCGGCGTGATGCGTGGCCTCGGCGAGCGTTCGGTGATTTCCGGTCGCGCCGGCACATTGGAATTCATCGGTACAGAGAGTCTCGACAGCCTGACGGTCCACGACGACATGGCCGTCCGTTGGCTCTCGGCCGAGCAATCCAACAGTTCGCTTATTTTGGGCGACCTGGCGATGGTGAAGCTCATCCGCCATGTCTTTCCCGGCGTGCATCCGGAAGTCGAAATGACCCGATATCTGACCAATGTCGGTTATCAGAACACCGCGCAACTGCTTGGCGAGGTCGCCCGCACGGCCCCGGACGGCAACAGATACACGCTGATTATCGTGCAGAGTGCGATCCGCAATCAGGGCGACGCCTGGAACTGGATGCTCAGCAACCTGCGCCGCGCCATCGACGAAATCGTCGTGACCGGCCTTGAGGGCGAGGTGGTGGACGAGCATTTCAAGCCGTTGGTAAACTTGGTCGCGACCATCGGCAAACGGCTGGGCGAGTTGCATGTGGCACTCGCTCAGGCGACCGACGACCCGGACTTCCAGCCGGTCCGGGCGACGGCGGCGGATGCCAAAAAATGGCGCGAGGCCGTCACGGGCCAGATTTCCCACAGCCTGGCGATCCTCGAAAAGACGGTCCAAGGTCTGGATTCGGATATCGCCATCGAGGCAAAAGCGCTCCTCGACCGCCGCGACGACCTTCTCGGCCTCGCGACGCACCTCGCGAGCGCGGTGAAAGGCACGCTGATGACCCGCAACCATGGCGACTTCCATCTCGGCCAGATCCTGGTCGCGGAGGGCGACGCCTATATCATCGACTTCGAAGGCGAACCGACCCGCGACCTTACCGAGCGTCGTGCCAAGACCAATCCGCTGCGCGACGTCGCGGGGCTTTTGCGGTCGCTGAGCTACCTCGCAGCCTCGGCCGACCTCGACCGGGAAATCGTCAGCGAGGTGGACGACGCGCGCCATCGGGAGCTCGTCGCCCGTTTCATCGAGATGGCGGAACCGGCCTTCCTCGATGCCTATTTCGAGGCGACCGAGAATTCCGAGGCGCTGCGCATCCCGCAGGAGGCTCGCACGCGCATCCTCGATCTCTTCCTGCTTGAAAAGGCCGCCTACGAGATCGCCTACGAAGTGCGCAGCCGTCCGCACTGGCTTCCCCTCCCGCTTGCCGGCTTCTCGGCGATCGCATCCCGACTTCTGGAGAACGTCTCATGAGATACGAGCGCACAGACCTGATGATCGGCACCGTCCGCGAGGGCTTGGCAGCCCTGGTCGAAGGACGGCACGGAGACCCGTTCTCGATCCTCGGACGCCATCAATACGGCAACCTGACCGTGGTCCGGGCGCTGATGCCCGGAGCGCTGTCGGTCGACGTGGTGGAGGCCGATACCGGCAAGGTGCTGGCCGAACTGGAAACCATCCATGAAGGCGGACTGTTTGCCGGGGTGACCGGCAGCACGACGCCCTATTTATTTCGGATCCACTGGCCGGACGCCATCCAGGAGATGGAAGATCCCTATTCCTTCCCGCTGCTGCTCGGCGATCTCGACCTGCATCTGATCGGCCAGGGCACGCACTACGATCTTGGCCGGACGCTCGGCGCCATCCCGATGGAGGTCGAAGGCGTCGAGGGCGTGCGCTTTGCGGTGTGGGCGCCGAATGCGCGGCGTGTCTCGGTCGTCGGCGATTTCAACGCCTGGGACGGACGGCGCTACCCGATGCGGCTTCGCACGCAGGCCGGCATCTGGGAACTCTTCCTTCCGCGCCTCACCCATGGCGAACGCTACAAGTTCGAAATCCTTGACGGAAACGGCAACCTGCTGGCGCAGAAGGCCGATCCGGTGGCCCGCTCCAGCGAGGCAGCGCCGTCAACGGCATCGATCGTCGCCTCCTCCAAACCCTTCCGCTGGAGCGACGAGGACTGGATGCGCCGGCAGCGCACTGAGCGCGCCCGCGAAGGCGCGATGTCGATCTACGAGGTGCATCTCGGCTCGTGGCTGCGGATCGCCGAGGAAGGCAACCGCCATCTCGACTGGGTCGAACTCAGCCAGCGGCTGATCCCTTACGTTCAGAACCTCGGCTTCACCCATATCGAAATGCTGCCGATCATGGAGCATCCGTTTGGCGGCTCCTGGGGTTATCAGCCGCTCGGGCTGTTTGCGCCGACCGGACGTCACGGCACGCCGGAAGATTTCGCCTATTTCATCGATCGCTGCCATGCGGCGGGCATCGGCGTCATCCTCGACTGGGTGCCGGCGCATTTCCCGACCGACGTCTGGGGTCTTGCCAAGTTCGACGGCACGCCGCTCTACGAGCATGCCGACCCGCGCGAAGGTTTCCACGGGGATTGGAACACGCTGATCTACAATCTCGGCCGCAACGAGGTGAAAGGTTTCCTGATCGCCTCGGCGCTCGAATGGCTGGAGCACTACCATGTCGATGCGCTGCGCGTGGATGCGGTCGCCTCGATGCTCTACCGCGACTACAGCCGCAAGGAGGGCGAATGGATTCCCAACCAGTATGGCGGGCGCGAAAACCTTGAAGCCGTCGAGTTCTTCAAGCACCTGAACAGCATCATCCATGACCGCTGCCCGCACGCATTCACGGCGGCGGAGGAATCGACCGCCTGGCCGGGCGTCACCAAGGCGACCGAAGAGGGCGGGCTCGGCTTCGACTTCAAATGGAACATGGGCTGGATGCACGACACGCTGCATTACATGCAGGACGATCCCGTCTACCGGAAATACCAGCATGGAGCGATGAGCTTCGGAATGATCTATGCCTATTCCGAACGCTTCATCCTGCCGCTCTCCCATGACGAAGTGGTGCACGGCAAGGGCTCGCTGGTGGCCAAGATGCCGGGCGACCACTGGCAGAAGCTTGCCAACCTGCGCGCCTATTACGGCTTCATGTGGGGCCATCCCGGCAAGAAGCTGATGTTCATGGGCGGCGAACTGGCGCAGGAGACCGAGTGGAACCATGACGGCTCGGTCGTCTGGGACCTGCTGGACAGCCCCGACCACGCAGGCGTCCAACGGCTGATCCGCGACCTGAACACGCTCTATGCCCAGGAACCCGCACTGCAGTTCGGCGACCTACACCATGAAGGCTTCGAATGGGCGGTGGCCGACGACGCCGAGAATTCCGTCTATGGCATGCTGAGGAGCAGCGAAGACCGGTCATCGCATGTCCTTGTCGCCTCGAACCTCACGCCCATGCCGCGACACGGCTACCGCATCGGGGTCCCGGCGGAGGGACGCTGGGAGGTGGTGCTGAACACCGATGCCGCGCTTTATGGCGGGTCCAATCTGGGGCAATCGGAAGCCTGGACGGAACGTGCGCCGGCGCATGGGAAGGCGTTTTCCATACAGGTGGTGCTGCCGCCGCTGGCGACGGTGTTCTTGCGGTGGAAGGGGTAGGTTTTACGGCAGCATCGTGGGCGAGGTTCTTCCAAAGCGTCGTCGTTCTGTGAGGCACCCCCCCCTCTGCCCTGCCGGGCATCTCCCCCACAAGGGGGGAGATTGGCCAGAGGCGGGCTCTCCGCTTCCCATCTAAATGCGAGCCGATTCCCATTGAAAAGTTGAGCTCGGTTCCTGCCATGAATGACGACATGATTGAGCCGGTAGGGCAACTCCATCCGATCTCCCCCCTTGTGGGGGAGACACCCGGCAGGGCAGAGGGGGGTGCCACGGCAAACGGCGCGGCCTAAGGTTTTCCGGTGGCTTCGCCTATTCCCCCCGCCAGCCATCCTGATAGATCACCTTGTCCACACCCGCAAAACGCCCGACCCGCAACAGCTCCGCCTCCAGTTTCTCCAACCGCCCCGCCGAAGCCCGCACGCCCTTTTCCATCCACAGCCTCTTCACATCCAGCGTGCCGGACTTGCGGTCCGCCTTCATGTCGATGCGGCCGATCATGCGGTCGCCTTCGAGCAGCGGGAAGACGTAGTAGCCGTATTGGCGCTTCGGCTCCGGCACGAAAACCTCGATCCGGTAGAAAAAGTTGAACAGCCGCTCGGCACGATCGCGGTTACGCAGGAGCGGATCGAAGGGACTCAGCACGCGCACGCGGGCGGGCGGTTCGGGGATCTCACCCAGGTTTTCAGGGAAGCCGAGGAAGGCGAAGGAGGGGCGCGGGCGGCTGCCGTCCGCCGTCTCGATCAGCACTTCCGCCAGTTCGTCCCGATGGGTCTTCACCCAATCCTTGGCCTCGTCCGGCGTGACGAGATCGAAGAAGGCGGCAAGTTCTCCGGAGGTCGCAAAACCGAGGCGGGTCATGGCGCCGCGGCAGGCCCAGTCGATGAACGCCTCGTGGCTGACCTCCGGCTCGTGATGCTGCGGCGGGATCACCCGTTCCATCAGGTCGTAGATCTTCTGGAAATTGACGCGGCCGGCGATCGCCAGCTTGCCGGTGTGCCAGTAATATTCGAGCGCCGTCTTGTTCGGGTGCCAGTTCCACCAGCCGCCGGACTTGTGACCTTCCTGCTTCATGTCGCGGGACATGATCGCGCCGTTTTCGGCGATGTGCTGGAAGGTTTCTTCGAAGGCTGCGTCGAAGCCCTCGCCGTGCCATTTGCGCCAGCGTTCGGCAAGGATCGGCTCGCGGCGGCGAAAACGGTGTTTCCAATAGCGGAAGAAGCTCGCCGGGATGATCGAGGCATCGTGCGTCCAGTGTTCGAACAGCTCGCCGTCCTTTTCCAGAAGCGCGGTCAGGTGTTCGCGCCGGTAGGTCTGGTTGCGCGAAAACAGGATCATATGATGGGCGCGCTCGACGGTGGCGATACTGTCCACCTGCACGAAACCGAGATCGTCGATGAGCTGTAGCAGGCCGGCTTTGGTCAACGCGCGGCCGGGCGGTTCGCAGAGCCGCTGCCGTTCGAGGAAGATCTTGCGGGCCTGATCGTTCGGAATGAGAATCGCCATGGCATCTAGACTAGGATGTCACTGCCAAGGATTCAATGTTCACGTTCGGTTCCGCATTCCCCTTCCCCATCTTCCGGTCTATAGACCGCTGAACAGCGAGGGACAGGCTTGGATATCCTTTTCGAACAGGCAGAAGCGCGTTTCGAGGGACGCACCGTCGTCCATCCGCTGACGCTTCGCTTGAGCGAACGGCGGATCGGCGTGATCGGCCTCAACGGTTCCGGCAAGACGACGTTCGCGCGGATGATCAACGGGCTGGTGCTGCCTGCCGCGGGCCAGGTGACCGTCAACGGGTTCGATACGGTGAAGGGCGGCGACAGGGTTCGCGGCCAGACAGGCTTCATCTTCCAGAACCCGCAGAACCAGATCATCCTGCCAATCCTGAAGGAAGATATCGCGCTGGGGCTCAAAAGCCAAAAGCTCTCGAAGGCGGACACGGAGGCGGCGGTCGAGGCCGTGCTTGCCCGTTTCGGCATCGCCCATCTTGGCGAGCGGCGGGCGCATGAACTCTCCGGCGGCGAATTGCAGCTCGCCGCGCTCGCCTCGGTTCTGGTCACCCGTCCGGACATCCTGATCATGGACGAACCGACCAACCAGCTCGATCTCCGGAACCACGGTCTGGTGGAGCGGACGATCCAGGGCCTCGACGAAAACGTCATCGTCATCAGCCATGACCTCGGTCTGATCGCCCAATTCGACCGGGTTCTGCTCTTCCACGAAGGCCGCCTCGCCCATGACGGCGCGCCGGCGGAGGTCATCGCCCGCTATCGCGAGCTTGCGGCATGAAGACGCTCTATGTGGAGGGCAACACGTTTCTGCACCGGCTTTCGCCGCGGACGAAACTTCTCGGCCTCGCCGTGACCAGCCTCCTCCTTTTCCTCATCCATTCACCGGCGGTTCTTGTCGTCGCTGCCATTCTCGGCGGCATCGTCTACGCATCGCTCCGGCTCGGATGGCGCCAATCCTGGCTCCGGCTGCGGACGATCCTGCTGACCATCGCGGTCGTGGCGCTCTTCACGCTCGTCCTCAACGGGCAGCACGATGCGCTGGTCGTCGTCACACGGCTGACGGCGCTCGCCCTCCTCGCCGCCGCCGTGACGGCGACCACGAGTACCGGCGATTTCATCGACGAGGTCACCCGCCTTGCCATGCCGCTCGAACGTTTCGGGTTCGTCAAGGCCGCGGATATCGGGCTTTCGATCGGCCTCGTCATCCGTTTCGTGCCGGAAATCCTCAGCCGTTACCAGGCAATCCGCGACGCGCACCGCGCCCGCGGACTGAAGGTCCGGCCGCTGACGCTGGCGGTGCCACTGATCATCCTGACGCTCAAAAACGCCGACGAGATCGCCGCCGCCATTGACGCACGTGGCATCCGGGCGCAGAAATAACCTCATATGACAACCAGGGAACCGCATAGCATGACCACCCGTGATCTCGTTCTGGCCGCCCTTTTCGCCGCCATTATCGTAGCGCTCGGCCTCGTGCCGCCGATCATGCTCGGCTTCATTCCGGTGCCGATCACGGCGCAGTCGCTCGGCGTCATGCTGGCGGGCGTCATCCTCGGCGCCAAGCGCGGCGGGTTCGCGGTGATGCTGGTCCTGCTGCTGGTCGCGATCGGCCTGCCGGTTCTATCGGGTGGACGCGGCGGCCTTGCCACCTTCGCCTCGCCGACCGCCGGTTATCTCGTCGGCTGGTTCTTCGCAGCCGTCGTCACCGGTTATTGCTCCGAGCGCTTCGTCGATCGTTCGCAGAGCGGCATCGTGCAGATCACCGGATTTTTCCTCGCAGCCCTGCTCGGCGGCGTGGTTGTGGACCATGCGCTCGGCATCTTCTATCTCGCCTATGTCACGGGCACCGGGCTTGCGACCGCCCTCATCGGCGACCTCTCCTTCGTTCCGGGCGATGTGCTGAAGGCGATGATCGCGGCACTTGCGGGCCGCGCGGTGATGGTCGGCTATCCGCTGCTGCCGCAACGGGCCTGATCGCCGCGTCCAATCAATCCAGGAACTGATAGAGCCAGTCGCGCAGATCTTCGGGGAGCGGCACCGGTTCCCTGCTTTCGGGGTCGCAGGTCATCCAGACGATCTCGGCTTCCGCGACGGCCTCATCGCCCCGCAGCATATGGACGAGGAAACCTGCCGACTTTCCGCCGATCTTGCTGACGCCGATGTGGGTGTGGACAACATCGCCCAGCTTCAAGGCCGAATGGAACGTGCAGGTGATCTTGCCGATCCTGAAGAACGGATCGTCCTTCTGCGGCTTGCGGCGGCGCCAGAATTCCGTGACGGCCTCTTCCGCCCGCACGACATAGGACGACCGGAACATCTCCCCGTTCATGTCGACATCGCGGAAAGGAACCCGGAATTCCTGTGACTTGACTGACTCTTTGGCCACGATACCCTCTGGGTTGCACCCAATCATGTAAGACCATTCTTTCAAGCTAAACAAGCGCAAGAGCAAGGGGTTGCGGCTTGAAAAAGTCAGCTTTCTGCGCCATGTCGGAGAGGTCCAGACCGGACTGACCCTCACGAGGCCGCCGCATGACCACGCGCCTTTACGAACACAAGATCTTCCTCGAACATCGCACGCCCGAAGGACATCCCGAACGAGCCGACCGGCTGCGCTCGCTGGCGATTGCGCTGGAGCATCCGAATTTCGGCAGGCTCGACCGGAAGGACGCTCCCCAGGCCAATGAGGACGCGGTTCTGCTCGCCCATCCGGAGGAGCATCTGCGCGCCGTCATGCGCGAAATCCCGGAGGAGGATACGATCCGCCAGATCGAGGCGGATACCTATGTGGGGCCGAAAAGCTTTCAAGCCGCGCTGACCGGGATCGGCGGCGCGATGGCGGCCGTCGACGACGTGGCGACCGGCAAGGTCGACAACGCCTTCGTCGCGGCGAGACCCCCCGGCCATCACGCGGAAAAAGACAAGGCGATGGGTTTCTGCCTGTTCAACAACGCCGCGATCGCCGCCCGCCATGCGCAGCAGAAATACGGAATGGAGCGCGTTGCGATCGTCGACTGGGACGTGCATCACGGCAACGGCACGCAGGACATCTTCTGGGACGATCCGTCGGTGCTGTTCTGCTCGACGCACCAGATGCCGCTCTATCCCGGCACCGGCGCCAAGGACGAGACCGGCACCAAGAACAACGTGGTCAACGCGCCGCTTTCGCCCGATACCGGCAGCGAATATTTTCGCGAGGCCTTGAAGAGCCGCGTGCTGCCGGCGCTCGACAATTTCCGGCCGGATTTCATCATCATCTCCGCCGGCTTCGACGCGCATCACCGCGATCCACTGGCGCAGATCAATCTCGTCGGCGACGACTTCGACTGGGCGACCGGCCGGTTGATGGAGATCGCCGGCAAATATGCCGGCAACCGTATCGTCAGCCTGCTCGAGGGCGGATATGATCTGGAAGGGCTCGCCGAATCGGCGGGCATGCATATCTGCAGACTGATGAAGGGATAGACGATGACCGACAACACCGAGACCCTCGATGTGAGCGGCTATTCCTTCGAGAAGGCCGTCGCCGAACTCGAAAGCATCGTCGCGCGGCTGGAACGGGGCGACGTGGCGCTCGACGAATCGATCGCCATCTACGAGCGCGGCGAAGCGCTGAAGAAACATTGCGAAAAGCTGCTGACGGCCGCCGAAAACCGCATCGAAAAGATCCGCCTCGACCGGGCCGGCAAGCCGCAGGGCGTCGAACCGCTCGACGGCGAGTGACCGCCACAGCCTAAAACCAAAGTCTTACAACCTTCGCAAGGATTGCGTCATAAACCGATTGACGCACTGGGACCGCCTCCCCATGATAGCCACCATCTAAGTGGTTACTTTGGGAGGAGACCATTATGAACTTCGGCGTGAAGTCCAGTAAAATCAATCTCATGTTCGTGGCGACACTTGCCGTTTCGACGGCATTTTCCGCCGCCGGCGCGAAGGCTGCGGAATTCATCAACGTACTGACCGGCGGCACGTCGGGCGTGTATTATCCGCTCGGCGTGGCGCTTGCGGAAATCTACGGACAGGGGATCAAGGACGCGCGCACCCAGGTGCAGGCGACCAAGGCTTCCGTCGAAAACCTCAACCTGCTGCAGGCAGGCCGCGGCGAAATCGCCTTTTCGCTCGGCGATTCCGTCCAGGAAGCCTGGAAGGGCAACAAGGAAGCAGGCTTTCCCGCCAAGCTCGACAAGCTGCGCGGCATCGCCGCCATCTATCCGAACTATATACAGGTGGTCGCCAGCGCCGAATCCGGCGTGAAGACGCTTGCCGATCTCAAGGGCAAGAGCCTTTCGGTCGGGGCGCCGGCTTCCGGCACGGAACTTAATGCCCGCGCCATCTTCACGGCCGCCGGCATGTCCTACAAGGATCTCGGCAAGACCGAATACCTGCCATTCGCGGAATCCGTCGAGCTGATCAAGAACCGCCAGCTCGATGCGACGCTGCAATCGGCAGGCCTCGGCGTCGCATCGATCCGCGACCTTGCGACCTCGCTGAAGATCAACGTGGTGGCGATCCCTGCCGCCGAGGTCGCCAAGATCGGCGCGCCTTATGTCTCGGTGAAGATCCCGGCCGGCACCTATGAGGGCCAGACCGCGGATGTCGAGACCGCCGCCGTCGGCAATTTCCTGATCACCCATTCCGGTGTTTCGGACGAGACCGTCTACCAGATGACCAAGCTGCTGTTCTCCAACCTGCCGAAACTTTCCGCCGCGCATGCCGCCGCAAAGGCGATCGACGTGAAGAAGGCGCTGGAGGGCATGCCGGTGCCGCTGCATCCGGGCGCGGAGCGGTATTACAAGGAAGCCGGGTTGATGAAGTAAACGGGCGAGGATGAGAGCGATTTGCCCCTCATCCGGCTGCCGCCACCTTCTCCCCGTCTTCACGGGGAGAAGGACTTATGCCGCAACTGTATCCGTCCCCCGCCAACGTCGTTTGGGTCACCTATCCTCTTCCCCCAAGCGGAGAGGGGATTAAGGTGAGGGGCAACGGAGACCTCGGAGAACCAATGTCCGAAACCCCAACGCAAAATTCGATCACCTCGCACTCGGCGGAAGAGCCGATCGAGGGCCTGCCGGCCGGCTTCGGTGAAGGTATCACCGGGCGGATCGCCTTCTGGATCGCCTTTGCCTTTACCCTCTTTCAGCTCTGGACCGCCGCCTATGGCACGCTTGCGAGCCAAGTCGTCCGCGCCATGCATGTGGGCTTCCTGTTGCTGCTCGGCTTCGTGCTGATCGGCAATCTCGTCGCCAAGACGAAAGCCGGCAAGATCTGGTTCTGGGCGCTCGGCATCGTCGGTTTTCTCACCGGCATCTACAATTGGGTGTTTTATACCGACCTCATCCAGCGCAGCGGGTTCCTGACGATACCGGACCTCATCATCGGAGCCGTCCTCATCGTGCTGGTCTTCGAAGCGGCGCGGCGGCTGATGGGCCTGCCGCTGACGATCATCGCCGCCATATTCCTCGCCTACTGCTTTTTCGGGCAATACGCCCCAGGCCCGTTCATCCATCGCGGCTATGATTTCGAGCAGATCATCGAGAATTTCGCCTACGGCACGGAAGGCATCTACGGCACGCCGATCTACGTCTCGGCGGCCTATATCTTCATCTTCGTGGTCTTTGCGGCGTTTCTGGAACGCGCCGGCATGCTGGCGCTGTTCAACGATTTCGCGCTCGGCCTCGTCGGAACCTGGCGCGGCGGGCCGGCGCAGGTCTGCGTCATGTCCTCGGCGCTGATGGGTACGATTTCCGGCTCCGGCGTCGCCAATGTCGTCGCCTCCGGCCAGTTCACCATTCCGCTGATGAAGCGCTTCGGTTTCCGCTCGGCCTTTGCGGGCGGCGTCGAGGCGACCTCGTCCATGGGCGGGCAGATCATGCCGCCGGTCATGGGCGCCGTCGCCTTCATCATGGCCGAGACGCTCAACGTTTCCTATGCGGAGATCGTCAAGGCGGCGATCATCCCCGCCGTTCTCTATTTCGGCGTCTGCTTCTGGATGGTGTTCCTGGAGGCGGGCAAGGCCGGCCTCAAGGGCATGAACAAGGCCGACCTGCCGAACCCCTGGGCGGCCGTCAGGGAGCACTGGCCGCTGATCCTGCCGCTCGCTGCCCTCGTCTACCTGCTGTTTGCCGGTTACACGCCGATCTTCGCCGGTACGATGGGGCTGGCGCTGGTCATCGTGCTGATCCTCGGCATGCCGCTTGCCGCAAGCATCGGCCCGCTTGCCTTCCGTCTCGTCTTCTGGGTCGTGCTCGGCATCGCCGCCGCCTCGTTCCTGCGCTACGGGGTCAATTTCCTGGCGATCGTCATCCTCGCCCTGATCGTTGGCTGCATCTTCGTCAAGGGCGGGCGCGAGACGCTGGCGATCTGCCGTGACGCGATGGCCGAGGGCGCCAAGAACGCATTGCCTGTCGGCATCGCCTGCGCCATCGTCGGCATCGTGATCGGCACGCTGACGCTGACCGGGATCGCTTCGACCTTTGTCGGCGCCATCATCCGGGTCGGCGAGCACAACCTGTTCCTGTCGCTGGTCTTGACGATGATCACCTGCCTGATCCTCGGCATGGGCATTCCGACGATCCCGAACTACATCATCACCTCGTCGCTTGCCGGCCCTGCCCTTCTGGAACTCGGCGTGCCGCTGATCGTCAGCCACATGTTCGTCTTCTATTTCGGCATCATGGCCGACCTGACGCCGCCCGTCGCACTCGCAGCCTTCGCGGCAGCACCGATGGCGAAGACCTCGGGGCTGAAGATCGGCGTGGAGGCGACCAAGCTCGCGACCGCCGGTTTCGTCGTGCCGTTCATGGCCGTCTACACGCCGGCGCTGATGCTGCAGGATCCGGGTGCGATCGCCGCGGCTTGGGGTTATCCGGTCGAGGTCGCCTATGTCTTCCTCAAGGCGTGCTTCGGCATCGCGCTCTGGGGCACGGCGGTGGTCGGCTTCCTGTTCGCCCGCATGGCAACGTGGGAGCGCCTGCTTGCGTTCGTCGCCGGTGCCAGCCTCGTGATGGCGCTTCCCTGGACCGACGAACTCGGCTGGACCCTCGGCGTCATCGTCGTCGCGCAGCATTGGTGGCGCAACCGCAACGCGCCGGCCGCACCGGCACTGACTTGAGCGCCGGGCGATGAGCCTCTGCATCCTGGCGGGCGGCAAAGTGACGGCGCTCGCCATCTCGGCATTCACGCTCTCCTGGACGCATTCGGTGCAGAAGACGGAATGGCGCGAGACCTGGTCCGTAACGCCGGCCGGGCTGGAGCTTCGTCAGGCGGAGGTCAAAGGGTCCGGCGCCGGCATGGAGCCCGGCGCGGACGCGGTGCTGAAGGACAGCTGGTGGGTTTGGGCGCCGAAACTGCCGCCACAGGAACGCATTTCGCTGGCGGCTTCGGGCATGACGCCGAGTGGGTGGAGGCTGTGTCATACGGATGGATGTGTGGAGCTTGGGGCGACGGCTAGGGATGAGGTCACTTTGAGCGGGTGCCCCTAACGCTCTCGACCAAATCCGAGGGCTCCACTATATTGTCCATATGGACAAGGATCTGGTCATCGCCAAGCTGAGGGAGCATGAGGACGAGCTGCGCGCCGCGGGCGCGGAGCATGTGTCGATCTTTGGCTCCGTGGCCAGGGGGGAAGCGACTGCGGAATCCGACCTCGATATTCTTGTCAGGCTGACCGACCCCGTGATCAAATCCGGTCTCGGATATTTCAGTGCTCTAGCGATCCTGCAAGAGCGCATCACCGAAATTACGGGCTACGAAAACGTTGATGTGATCGCCGAACCGATTCAAAAAGAGAACGTGCGGCGCTCCATAGAACGGGATCGCGCCATTGCCTTCTAAACGCCCTCTGACGCGGATGCGCGATATCGTCGAAAATGGGCGGCAATCCTTGAATATACCACTGGCATGGATTTTCGGGCATATGCGGGAAATCGATTGGTCCGTGACGCAGTCGAACGATGTTTTTCACGTGTTTCCGAAGCGGCTGTCAAACTCAGCTCATTGGCCGAAGAGCTGTTCCCCGCGCATAACTGGCTCGCCATTCGAAATCTCGGCAACGTTCTACGCCACGACTACAAAGGCGTTCTGGACTCGGTGATTTGGACGACCATCGTCGAGCGTCTCCCTCCCCTCCTCATTGAACTCGAAACATTCCTGGCGCAGTATCCGGCCGAACAGGAAACGCTTTAGCGAGTACCCATGTCCTTCTTCCCCGGAATAGACCCGGTCGCCGGTGACGCCTTTGCCTGTGATGCGATCGAGAACCTGATCATCCCGCGCACCAGCGATATCGGCGGGTTTTCCGTGCGGCGCGCTTTGCCGAGCCGGCAGAGAAGACTGGTGGGACCTTTCATCTTCTTCGACCGGATGGGACCGGCGCTGCTGCGCGCCGACGAGGCGCTGGACGTCAAGCCGCATCCGCATATCGGGCTATCCACCGTCACCTACCTGTTCGACGGCGAGATCAAGCATCGCGACAGCCTCGGCACCGAACTGGTCATCCGGCCGGGCGACATCAACCTGATGACCGCCGGCCGCGGTATCGTGCATTCGGAGCGCACGCCCGAAAACCTGCGCGGCCATCCGATGTCGGTCTCCGGACTGCAGACCTGGCTGGCACTGCCGGACGACAAGGAGGAGATCGATCCGACCTTCTCGCACACGGGCAAGGAAAAAATGCCGGTCATCGACGCGGACGGCGCGAGCGGCCGGGTGGTCATCGGCGCTTTCGAGGGCCTCGGCTCGCCCGTCTCGACCTTCACCGACACGCTCTATGTCGATCTCCGCCTCGAGGCCGGCAAGCGCTTCCCGTTTGCAGCGGCGCATGAGGAACGGGCGATCTACATTCTCTCCGGCGAACTGGTCGTTTCCGGTGACCGGTTCGCAGCCGACCAGCTTCTCGTCTTCCGTCCGGGCGACAACATCACGCTCGAAGCCGGCGCTCCGGGCTGCCATCTGATGCTGTTCGGCGGCGCGGCGCTGAATTCGAAGCGCTATATCTGGTGGAACTTCGTTTCCTCCTCCAAGGAGCGCATCGAAAAGGCGAAAGATGAGTGGCGAACCGGCCGTTTCGACATCGTGCCCGGGGACGAGGAGGAGTTTGTCCCCTTGCCCGTAGCCTGAAATCGGGTAGAACCGCGGGTCATGCAACTTGAAAAAGCCTGCTTTCTTCTCATCTTGGGGAGGAACACGCTTCCGGAAAAGAGCAGAAAAGGCCGTTATTCGTGACATCAACTCCCGCCACGCCATTGCTCGACAAGGTCATGCTTCCTGCCGATCTTCGCGAGATCGAAGATCGCGACCTGACGCAGCTTGCCCGCGAATTGCGCGACGAGATGATCGATGCGGTGTCGCGGACCGGCGGCCATCTCGGCGCCGGCCTCGGCGTCGTGGAACTGACGATCGCCATCCACAAGGTATTCAACACGCCGGACGACAGGCTGATCTTCGACGTCGGCCACCAGTGTTATCCGCACAAGATCCTGACCGGCCGGCGTGACCGCATTCGCACGCTGCGCCAGGAGGACGGGCTTTCCGGCTTCACCCGCCGGGCCGAGAGCGAATACGATCCGTTCGGTGCTGCCCATTCCTCCACCTCGATCTCTGCCGGCCTCGGCATGGCGGTGGCGGCAGATCTTTCCGGCTCGAAGCGCAATGTGATCGCGGTCATCGGCGACGGCGCGATGTCGGCCGGCATGGCCTATGAGGCGCTGAACAATGCCGGCGCGCTCGATGCCCGGCTGATCGTCATCCTCAACGACAACGACATGTCGATCGCCCCGCCGACCGGCGCGATGAGCGCCTATCTGGCGCGTCTCGCCTCCGGCCGCACCTATATGGGCTTTCGCGATCTCGGCAAGAAGCTGACCGCCTATCTCGGCAAGAATGTCGACCGGGCGATCACCCGCGCCGTCGAGCATGCGCGCGGATACGTCACCGGCGGGACGATGTTCGAGGAGATGGGTTTCTACCATATCGGCCCGATCGATGGTCATTCCTTCGACCACCTTCTGCCGGTGCTGCGCAATGTGCGCGACAATGCCCGCGGCCCGGTGCTGATCCATGTGGTGACGCAGAAAGGCAAGGGTTACGCGCCTGCGGAAGCCGCCGCCGACAAGTACCACGGCGTCAACAAGTTCGACGTCATCACCGGCGCACAGGCAAAATCGAAGCCGAACGCACCGAGCTATACCAGCGTGTTCGGCGAGGCGCTGGTTCAGGAAGCAGCACTCGACGACAAGATCGTCGGCGTCACCGCCGCGATGCCGAACGGCACGGGCATCGACAAGCTGGCGGATGTCTTCCCGGCCCGCACCTTCGATGTCGGCATTGCCGAACAGCATGCGGTGACGTTTGCGGCAGGCCTTGCGGCGGAGGGCTACAAGCCTTTCTGCGCTCTCTATTCGACCTTCCTGCAGCGGGGTTACGACCAGGTCGTCCACGACGTGGCGATCCAGGGACTGCCGGTCCGCTTCCCGATCGATCGCGCCGGCCTCGTCGGCGCCGACGGGCCGACCCATGCGGGATCGTTCGATACGACCTTCCTCGCCACCCTGCCGGGCATGGTGGTGATGGCTGCCGCCGACGAGGCGGAGCTGAAGCACATGGTGCGCACCGCCGCTGCCTATGACGAAGGCCCGATCTCCTTCCGTTATCCGCGCGGTGAGGGCGTTGGGGTCGAGCTGCCGGAACGCGGCCAGATCCTCGAAATCGGCAAGGGCCGGGTGGTCAAGCAGGGCGCCAAGGTGGCGTTGCTCTCGTTCGGCACGCGCCTCAAGGAATGTGTGCTTGCAGCCGAGGATCTCGACGCCGCCGGTCTTTCGACGACGGTTGCGGATGCGCGTTTCGCCAAGCCGCTGGACCAGGATCTGATCCGCCAGCTCGCCCGTAATCACGAAGTGCTCATCACCATCGAGGAAGGGGCGGTCGGCGGATTCGGCAGTCATGTGCTGCAGTTCCTCGCGACCGAGGGCCTGCTCGACAACGGCCTGAAAATCCGCTCGCTGGTGCTGCCGGACATCTGGATGCAGCAGGCGAGCCCGGATGCGATGTATGCCAAGGCCGGCCTCGACCGCGCCGGCATCGTTTCGACCGTCTTCAGGACGCTCGGCCAGCCGCAGATCGGCGTCGGTTTTGCCGGCTGAGCCCGACCGCCGGGCTCTCCCGGGCTAGAAGCCGAGGCGGCTCAAGGGCCCGATGATCTTGCGATAGAGCATCGGCGGAGTGAACTCCCGCAGCACGTCACGGCGGATTTCGGCATAGTCCTTCTTGTCTGCCGAATTCGGACGCGGCTTGAAGAGCGTCGAATGCGACTTGCGGGATTCGTCCCAGGTCGCCGTGTAATAATAGAGAGCGATCGAGTCCCTCGACTTGTCCTCCGGATGGTTCACGACGCTGGGATTGCCATGGAAAGAGTCCGACGTGGTCGAGAATGTGACCATGCGGTTGAACAGCGGGGTGAAACTGTGCACCTTGCCCTTCATCTCCTTGTCCCAGATCTCGAATGAGCCACCCCACTCCTCCCGCCAGCCCTTGTTGAGATAGATCAGCGTGTTGAGACGGCGCTCGACCTTCATCTTGGAGTGAAGATTGAAATCCGCGTGGATATCGAGATGCCCGCCGTTGGCAGTCTCATGGACGCCGGCGCCAAAAAAGAACGGGTCGGGGATCAATCCCTCGATGCCGGTCATCTCCTCCAGGAACAGGATGAAAGGGCGCGAATTCAGCGCGTAGAACAGGTTCTTGGTGTAGGTCGGAAGCCGCTCCGGAGCATAGGAGACCTTCTTGTTCTCCTGCGCTCTCGCAAACGTCGTCTCCTTTTCCGGGCGGTTCCCGAGGTCGGTCAGGACGTTTTCCAGAACTTGCTCGGGCAGGAAATTGTCGATGCAGATATGCGGATAGGGCGATGCCGATTGGTAAGCCTCGGCATAATTCCTGGCCATCGATCGAGCAGCATCAACATCTGCCAGAAGAGTATCCGGATCAATGGGATATACTAACTGCGCCATTACACTCCCCCAAACTATACTTTGGTCAGAGTGTCATGTTTTTTGGAAGGCGCAAGCATGCCAAAAGCCCATACTTCGAAAGCATTAGTTGCCAGAGGGATTCCAAATCAAGCCATTCATTTTAAAAATTCTTATTTTAAATCAATAACTTCAATTGACGGCGCCTTGCACCCCGGCACCCCTTTTCCAAGGCAAGGCTCCGAAGCAGTATCCTTCTACGTCGAATGAAGTAATGGGTCCATCGAGGGCGCTGTCTCTAGCTCCGCTCGCCCTCGATCACCATGTCGAACTGCACGACGTTGGAATAGATCGGCGTGCCGACGTCCATGGCGTAGCGCGAGCGGTAGATCTTGCCGCTGACGTTGAAGCCTATCTTTCGGCCGCTCCAGGAGGTCAGCTTCACATCAAAGATTTCGGCTGAGCTATGCCCCTTGGCGGTCAGCGTGCCGGTGATGCGGGCGCTGTCCGGGCCGGTCTGCTCGACCCGTTCCGACCGGAACGAGATCGTCTCGAACCGAGAGGAATCGAAGACGGCGCCGGAGCGCAGGAAAGCATCGATGCGATCCTGGCCGGTGCTGACGCTTTCCGGCTTCAGGTCGAAATTCACCATGGAATGCGCGAGATCGCCGGCTTTCAGGTTGAACGTGCCCGAAAACTTGCCGAATTTGCCCTTGATGCCGCCGCCGCCGACCTGATCCACGGCAAAGGCGATGCGGGAGCCGGGCGTGATGGCATAACGCCCGGCCGCGTCCGTGAGGCTCGGGACATCGACCGCGGAGAAGCTGGCCTGCGGAAGCGACATGGTGAGCAGCATTGCTGCGATGACGGTTGACTTGCGGGTCATGGTCCCGGCTCCTCGATTGACGTTTTGACAGGGCGGTACCGGCTGCCGAGCATGCGGGTGAGCACGTCGTCGTGCCTGACATAGTGGTGGTAGAGTGCGGCGGCGGAATGCAGGAAGACGAGCGCCAGCGTGGAATAGGCGAGAACCGCATGGACGGTCGTCCACCACACCTCGGCGGCTTCCGACTTCGGCACCGGAAGATGCGGAATGACGACGAGGTTGAACGCGAAGGTCGGAATTTCGAGCGGCGATACGGAGGCGACCATCCAGCCGGCCACCGGTACAGCCACCGCCAAGGCCAGCAGCAGGTAGTGCATCCCATGTGCCGAGCGACGTTCCAGGGCGCCCAGACCTTCCACGGGCCTCACCCGCGCGACGGTCAGCGAACGGACAAGCCTCACGGCGGCCAGAAGGAGAGCCAGCATGCCGAAGGACTTGTGCCACTGAAAGAGCGCGAACTGCAGGGCGGGGTCGATCGATCGGCGGGTCATGACAAAGCCGAGCACCAGCAGGCCGAGGATCAGCACCGCGATCAGCCAGTGCAGAGCAATCGCGACAAGATCATAGCCATCGGCGGAGCGACGCGGCATGGAATGTGTCCGGAATTCTTCGGCAATTCACAAGCGGAAACATCGTACTTTTTAAGCCGAGCGGCAAGCGCCGTCGCGATCACGCTCATTCAATATTATTGAATAGAGATTTGTGCCGCCGTTACTGGTCGGCGGCCGTCAGGAACAGGATGTTCAGATCCTTCTCCGGGTAGAAATCGTCAGCAGTCATCTCGAAGGTCGTCGGGCCGATCTTCTTCACGCCGTTGCCGCAGAAGCTGACGTAGTCCTGCGCCCTGCCCTTGTCGATCGTCAGCTTGAACTTGCCGATCGAGCCGCCCCAGTTGGCGCCGGTGGTGAGGATGTACGACACCCATTGCTCGGTGTAGTTCGGGCCGCTTTTCCCAGCCGCGGCTTCGAGCTTTGCGGCCGTCTTCATGAAGGCGGCGTCGATACAGTAGCGCTCCGTATAGTCCTTATAGTTCGTCGCCGGCTTGCCCTGATCGATGAAGGTCATGGCAACCGTGCCACCGACGCTCGGCTTGTAGCGGTGGCTGACGCGGACCGGTTTGCCGGCCGGGAATTTCGTCTTCCACCAATAGACCGAGCGGAGCGTCCAGGCCGGCGTCAGATCCTCCTGCCAGCCCTTGCCGGCGTCGTAACGGTTGATGAACACCAGCCCCTCGGCGATCCATGCCGTCTTCACATCCTCGGGCAGGGCCTTGAGTGCGGCGAGCGTCCTGTCGCTATAGGGCAGAAGCGGAATGTTGCGCGCCAGGAGTTCGTCGGTGCGGTCGATGCCGGCCGCCAGCACCCGCTGCTGCAGCTCCGGCTTGATCTGCCGGCTGTCCTGCACGACCGAGAAGCCGAGGAAGTTGTCGCTGTCGGTATCGTCGAGCGCGATATTGCTGTCCATGCTGCCGGTGATATCCGGCATCGGGAAGGCGATGACGCTTTCGGCGTCCTTGTCGCTGGTATTCTTGAAGACGTAGTCGACCAGCACTTCCTCACGGGAAATGTAGAGCTGCTCCTCGGCCATGGTGACGTCGGAGGTCTGGACGTAGATCAGCCCGCCCGTCTTCAGCTCCGCCATGGAATCGTTGGCGAAAGCCGGAGGCGCGAGGGCCAGCAATCCAACGATCAGCATTCTCCCCCGCATGCCCGCCCCCTGTGCCATCATGGCGTCAAGATAGACCGGATTGGCCCCGCCGAAAAGGCGGGGCAGTCAACCTTGTCCGACGGTCAGAATTCCGACCAGTCTTCCTTGGCCGCCGTCGCCGCGCCCCCCGGCCGCCGGCGCTGCGAGGGGCGTTGGCGCGCTGGGCATGGACGGGCGATCCGGCCGACCGAGTGTCGTTGGGGTATCGAGACGCCCGATGCGTCTGGTTGCCGCCGCCGCCGGCCGTTTGTCCGGCAAGCCTGAACTGGCCGATCAGATCGCGCAGCTTGACGCTTTCCAACGCAAGGTTCGTACTGGCGGCGTTCGATTCCTCGACCATGGCGGCGTTGCGCTGTGTCACCTGGTCCATCTGGTTGACGGCGGTGTTGACCTCCGCAAGTCCGGTTGATTGCTCCTTCGCCGAGATGGCGATGGAATTCATATGCGCGTTGATAGTGATGATGTGATTCTCGATCGCCTTGAGAGCTTCGCCGGTTCCGCCGACCAATCTGACGCCGCTTTCAACTTCGCCCGTGGAAGTCTGGATAAGGGCCTTGATTTCCTTGGCGGCCTTGGCGGAGCGCTGCGCCAATTCCCGGACTTCCTGGGCAACCACGGCAAAGCCCTTGCCCGCCTCGCCGGCACGTGCGGCCTCGACACCGGCATTCAGGGCCAGCAGGTTGGTCTGGAAGGCGATCTCGTCGATGACACCGATGATATTGGAGATCTGCTTGGACGATTCTTCGATGCGGCTCATCGCCTGGACGGCCTGCGACATCACCTCACCCGAGCTGCGGGCACTGTCATTGGCCTGCTTGGCCGCCTGCTGCGCCTCCTCGGCCCGTTTGGAGGAATTGCCGACATTGGCGGTGATCTGGTCCAGCGCGGCCGCTGTCTCTTCCAGAGATGCCGCCTGCTGTTCGGTACGCTTGGAAAGATCGTTGGCGCTCGAGGCGATTTCCTGGGTGCCGTTATCAATCGCGCCGGCGGCGTCGGCGACAGAGGAAAGGGTCTGCGAGAGCTGCAAAGCGGCGGTGTTGAAATCGCTGCAGAGAGACGTGAAGTCCTCAGAGACGGTTTCGGTGATCCTGTAGCTGAGATCGCCTGAGGCGAGATGCTTCAATGCGCTGGCAAATGCGCTCGTGGCCTGCAACAGCTGGCCCCGAGCCTCTTCCGCAGCCGCCTTGCCGAGCGCGATACGCTGCCGCTCGTTGCTGTGGCGCTGCTCTTCTGCCTCCGCCATGAGTCTCTGGTTATCGATCGCCGCCAGGCGAAACACTTCGACCGCCGCAGCCATCGCGCCGATCTCGTCGCCGCGGCCCGCAAAGGGGATTTCGTTGGCGCAATTGCCCTCGGCCAGCTCCTTCATCGAGGCGGTGATCTTCTCGACGGGAGAGGCGATACCGGTCAGCGCATAGAAGCCGGCGCCGAACAGGATCAGAAAGCAGATACCGGTCATGGCATAGCTGGTGGTGACGGTCGTTGCGAAGAAGTCCTGGCTCTCCTTGTAGGCGTCATCCACCTTGGAGAGATCGTAGTCCAGCATCGCCGTGATCGGCAACCTGGCCAGTTCGATCTGCGGCAGCAGTTCCTCGTTCAGGATCCGTGCGCCCTCCTCTTGGCCTTCTGCCCCGGACAGTTTCAGCATTTTCTTGCCCGGCACGTCGTAGGCGGCAATCGCTTTTTCGACATTCGCAAGCAGTTCCTTGCCCTTGGCGGTGACGACCGAGGGCCGCACGCGCTCGATCGAATCGTGCAGATCCTTCTGCCGGTCCGCCATGAACTGGTCGGCTTCCTTGATCGCTTTCGGCGTTTCGGCGATCACCCGGCGAGCAAAGGCAAAATTGAGGCGCGGGAGGGCGAGGCGGATATCCTGGGATGCGATGAGCTTGGGGACGCGATTGGTGACGATCTGCGTCGATTCTTCATTCATCTTGGTGATGCCACTGGTTGTGACCCAGGCAGACACGACGAACAGCACGCCGATGATCGTGAAGAGGGTGACCAGGGCGATCTTTATGCTAGGGCGGGACATGCGGTATCACTTTCCTCTGGCAGGACAACCCAGACGACCGACATGGGCTTCTGGTTGGACTGAAGCTCGTTGCGAAGATTCATACGCGAGGCGCATGCAAAGATGCGCGCTATAGGGGTAAAGATGGACCCCGCAATTTTAATATTATCTAATTTAAAACATAGCAATATTCACCACTCAGGATTGATAAGGCTTTCGGTATGCCAATTTATGCGCGTCTTGCCGCAATGTTCGAGCGGCGCACCGCCTGACAACCGCGTCCACGGCTTCGCAACATGAAAAAAGGCCCCGGAACCGGGGCCTTGCTGCGTCGATCGATGGTTGATCGGGGATATTAGAATTCCGACCACTCTTCCTTCACGGCCGCAGCGCTCGCCGCCTTGCCGGAAAAGGCGCGGGCGACGGTGGAACGGAGGGCATTTGCCGGCGATGCCACCGGACGGGCTGCCGACGGCGCCGCAACCGGACGCGAAATCCGGGCCGCCGGTGTGCCCCCGAAGTTGAACTGCCTCAGCAGGGCATCGAGCGCCTGGGCTTCCTGGGCAAGCTTGTGGCTTGCCGCGTTCTGCTCTTCGACCATGGCGGCGTTCTGCTGCGTGCCCTGGTCCATTGCGTTGACCGAGGTGTTGATCTCCTGGAGGCCGGTCGACTGCTCGCGGGTGGAGATGACGATGGCGGAGAGATGCTGGTTGATCTGCTGCACTTCACCGACGATCGCCTCCAGCGCCTGGCCGGTCTCGCCGACCAGCGTGACGCCCGCATCCACCTGCTGGCTGGAGGTGGTGATCAACGCCTTGATCTCCTTTGCCGCATTGGCGGAACGCTGAGCGAGCTCGCGAACTTCCTGTGCGACGACCGCGAAACCCTTGCCCGCCTCGCCGGCGCGGGCCGCCTCGACGCCTGCATTGAGCGCGAGCAGGTTGGTCTGGAAGGCGATGTCGTCGATGACCGAGATGATATTGCTGATCTCGCCGGACGACTTCGAGATCTGCTCCATGGCGGAGACCGCCCGGCGGACCACCTCGCCCGATTTCTCGGCGCCGATGCGGGTCCGCTCGACGCGCTGGCCGACATCTTCTGCACGGCGGGCCGATTCCTTCACCGTCGTCGTCACCTGTTCGAGCGCGGCGGCTGTCTCTTCGACGGCTGCGGCCTGCTGTTCGGTGCGACGGCCGAGATCGTCGGCCGCGGAGCGGATTTCACCCGCGCCGGAGCTGATCGCCGAGGCGTTCTCGCCGACCGCCTGGAGGGCTGCCTGCAGCCGGCCGAGCGCCTGGTTGAAGTCGGTGCGCAGCCGGTCGAGATTGCCGGAGAAGGGCTTTTCGATGCGGTAGGCGACATCGCCATCGGCAAGGCTTGCAAGCCCCGTGGCAAGCGCGTCGATCGCAAACTCGAGATTGGCGGCTTCGCGGGCCTTCTGGGCGTCGTTGTCGAGGCGTTCGCGCTCGCTGGTGTCGCGCAAGATATCGGCATCGCGGGCCAGGCGCTGCTTTTCGATGGCCGCATCCTTGAAGACCGTGACGGCCTTGGCCATCCGGCCGACTTCGTCGCCGCGTTCGAGAGCGGGGACCTGGATGTCATGATTGCCGCCTGCAAGGCTGGTCATGGCGTCCGTCATGCCGACGATCGGCTTGACGATGACGCGCGACAGGGCCAGCACCAGGGCAACCGCAATCAGGCCGGCAATGCCGCCGCCCATCAGAAGCGTCAGCAGCAGATCGGTGTGGGCGCGGGTCTGGGCATTGACCATGGCGGTCGACAGGTCGAAAGCCTGCTTCTTGATCTTGGCGGCAGCCTCGCGGAAGACGTCGAGCTGGCCCTTCGACTGGTTGCGACCGATCTCGATGACTTCGTCGATCGGCTTGCCGGTGTTCTTGCGCGCATCGAGCTGCGGAACGGTCAGCTGGGTGTGGAACACATCGGCTGCGGCCCGCATCGCATCGAGCGAAGTCAGCATATCCGGCATACCGACGGCGACCTTCTTGGCGGCGTCAATCGCCGCGATCATCTTCTCGCGGTTGTTGAAGACGTCGGCATATGTGCTGTCGCTCTTGAAGAGCAGGAAGCCGCGCTGATTGACGGCTTGTTCCAGCATGGCTTCGAGCGCTGCGTCCACATGCATCAGGATGGTCTGGGAGACGACCTGCTGCGCGGAAGAGCGGCTCGACTTCAAGGCCTGCCAATAAACGCCGGCGGATGCCAGCAGGCAGACCGACATCAACGCCGCAAAGGTGATGATCAGCTTCTTGTTCAGGGATAGGTTTTTAAGCGACATCAGTGGCTTCCGCTCTCAGTTGAAACAGTATTGGATATCTCCTCCAGCCTGGAGAGAATCCCAACATGATTAAAATTTGATTGAATGCGGCCGGGAGTTTTCATGGGTCAAGCCCCTTGCAAGCCAGGCGATAGGCAGGCATTGACTGCACCCATGTCCTCAACTCCCGAAAACCAACGCCTCGACCAGCTTCTCGTCTCGCTCAATCTCGTCGCGAGCCGAGCCCGTGCGCGCGACGCGATCTCCCGCGGCACCGTCACGGTCAACGGCCGTGTCGTCACCAAGCCGAGCCTCACCTTCCCGCTCGACGCGAAACTCACCATCGACGACCCGGCGCAGGATTACGTGTCCCGCGCGGCGCTGAAGCTCGTCGCGGCGCTCGATCACTTCAAGCTCGACCCGGCCGGCCATGACTGTCTCGACATCGGCGCCTCGACCGGCGGCTTTACCGAAGTGCTGATCATGCGCGGCGCAGAGCATGTCACCTCGATCGACGTCGGCCACGGGCAGATGCACCCGCGGCTGATCGCCGAGCCGCGGGTCACCAATATCGAGGGCCTCAACGCCCGATATCTGACCGCCGAGGATTACGACGACCGCGAGATCACCTTCATCGTCTCGGACGTCTCGTTCATTTCGCTGAAGCTGGCGCTGGCGCCGGCGCTGGATCTTGCCGAGCCCGGCGCGCATTGCGTGCTGCTGGTCAAGCCGCAATTCGAGGCGGGACGCGATGCGATCAGCAAGGCCGGGCTGTTGAAGGAGCCGGAGACGGCACCCCAGGTCGCTGCCGAACTCGAACGCTGGCTCGTCGAAGAAATGGGCTGGGCGAGCCTCGGGCTGATCCCCTCCCCGATCGCCGGCGGCGACGGCAACCAGGAATACCTGCTCGCAGGCGTGAAGCCCGGGGAACCGTCATGAGCACGGTCACCGTCACGATCAACCGTCTCGGCGCGCAGGGCCACGGCATCGCCAATGGCGAAGACGGCCCGGTCTATGTGCCCTACGCTCTTCCGGGCGAAACGCTGGCGATCGCCCGCAACGGCGACCACGGCACGGTGATGTCGACTTCCAACCCGTCGCCGGACCGGGTTACCCCGCCCTGCCGCCACTTCGGGCCTGACAGCGACGCCTGCGGCGGCTGTTCGCTGCAGCATCTGGCCGACGCGCCCTACCACGCCTTCAAGCGCAATCTCGTCGTCGAGGCTCTGAAATCCAAGGGCCTGACGCCTGAAGTGGGCGAACTGGTCATCGCGCATCCCGGCGAACGGCGGCGGGTGGTATTTTCCGCCCGCAGGACGGAAAAGGAATTGCTGCTCGGCTTCAACCGCGCCGAGACCAACCATATCGTCTCGATCGTCGAATGTCCGATCGCCTCGCCCGGCATCGTTGCCCGGCTCGAGGCGATCCGCGCGGTGGGCAAGGCACTGGCGACTGGCTCCGATACGTTCCGGATCGCGGTTCTGGAAACGCTTGCCGGCCTCGACCTTGCCGCGGAAGGGTTGAAGCCGCTCGACGACAAGCAGCGGCGCCTGGTCACCGAGACGGTGCTGGCGCTGAAAAACATCGCGCGGGTTTCTGCCAATGGCGAGATCGTCATCGAATTGCAGAAGCCGCTGGTGGATTTCGGCGGCGTCAAGGTTTCCCCGCCGCCCGGCGCCTTTACCCAGGCGACGAAACCGGCGGAAGACGCGATGGCCGAACTGGTGCTTTCGCATGTGGGCAAGGCCAAGCGGGTTATCGACCTGTTTGCCGGCTCCGGCACATTTTCCCTCCGGCTCGCCCGCATCGCCAAGGTGCATGCGGTCGAAGGTGACGAGAAGTCGGTCAAGGCGCTCGATCACGCCGCCCGCAACACGCAGGGGCTGAAGCCGGTATCGGTTGAGAAGCGCGACCTCTTCCGCCGGCCGATGATGGTGTCCGAACTGAAGAACTACGACGCCGTCGTCTTCGATCCGCCGCGCGCCGGTGCGGAAGTCCAGATGAAGGAGCTTGTCCGATCCGGCGTGAAGACGGTCGTGGCGGTGAGCTGCAACCCGCTGACGCTCGCCCGCGACCTCAGAATTCTTGTCGACGGCGGATACCAGATCAAGGCCGTCACCCCGATCGACCAGTTCCTCTGGTCGCCGCATGTGGAGGCTGTGGCACTGCTGCAGAAGTAACGGCGCTTCGCACGTCGGAAACAATTCTGAGTTGCATTCGATTTGTTTGCATCAATAAGTTAAAATGCCATCCTTTCGATGCAACCATCAGCCGCGAATAACGAGTGGCGATGGTCTTCGAAGGAGGGCAATCATGACAGAATTCGCAATGCATGGACACGGCGTCCGAGGCATGCACTGGGAGACGCTTCAGTCTCTGACCGGGCATGGGGATCCCGGCAAATTCGGGCGGATGTTTCCAAAACTGGATCCGCTCAATGTCGACGACGATATCCTGATCGAACTCGCCCGCGCGATGAAGGAGCCGGGGAATCCGGGCGAAAACCCCGATCCCGCGGGTGATAACAGACACATCCCGGCAGGCTTTACCTATTTCGGCCAATTCGTCGATCACGACATCACGCTCGACACGACGCCGCTCGATCAGCAGAAGGCTGATCCCCTGGCTACCAGGAATTTCAGAAGTCCGGCACTCGATCTCGATTCACTCTACGGAGATGGCCCGGGCATCCATCCCTATCTTTACCAGCGCGATCCGGTCAGTTTCAGGATCACACCGAAGCTGCTGGTCGGGCATGCGGCGGAATCCGGCGACAATTCACCGACCAATCCCACCGGGAAAATCCCGTCCCTGCCGAACGACCTGCCGCGCAACCAGGTCGGCCACGCATTGATCTTCGACGAGCGAAACGACGAAAATCTTCTCGTCGCGCAGACACACCTGCTGATGATCAAGTTCCACAATGCCGTCGTCGAGTGGGTCAAGGAAAAACAACCCGGCCTGGATGGAACCGCGCTTTTCAAGGAGGCGCGGCGCATCGTCACCTGGCACTATCAGTGGATCGTGCTGTTCGACTTCGTCGAAAGGCTGACCGAGCCGGGGCTCGTCCGCAAGATCAAGGATGCCGGCCGTCGTTACTACCGGTTCGTCGAGACGCCCTATATGCCCGCGGAGTTCGCGGCGGCGGCCTACCGTCTCGGCCATTCGATGGTGCGCGAGACGTACAGCCACAATCACGTCTTTCATCCCGGTCCCGGCGCGATTGCCAATGGTACGCTTCCCTTGCTTTTCTTCTTCACCGGCAAGTCGGGCAAGATCGTCGGCGAACTGGATCCCGACCCTTTGGACTTCCCGCTCAATCCGCAGGTCGCTCTTCCGTCGAACTGGGCCATCGACTGGCGGCGGTTCTTCGACATCGAAGGAACCGGCAGTGCCGATTTTTCCTTCAACTTCTCCCGGCGGCTGGATCCATTCATCACGCCTTCGCTTCATGAACTTCCGGGCCTTCGGGAGGATCCGACCGAGACTGAAAGGCGCGAAGCCAATCTGGCCTTCCGCAACCTGCGGCGCGGCGTGCAGATCGGCCTGCCATCCGGCCAGGATGTCTGTCGGGCGATGGGTCTCACGCCGATGACGCCCGAGCAGGTCGCCAAGGGCCAGGACGGCAAAGTTGCGGAACGGCACGGGCTGCATATCAAGACGCCGCTCTGGTACTACGTGCTCAAGGAGGCGCAGCACTACCATCAGGGCGAACGCCTGGGGCCGATGGCCTCGACGATCGTCGCTGAGACGTTCCTCGGCCTCGTGCACGGGGACCACGAGTCGTTCCTGTGGCTGCGCTCCAACTGGAAGCCGGAACTGCCCGGCGCCACGGCCGGCCACTTCACCATGGCCGACCTGATACGCTTCGTGGGGGATATCAACCCGATCGGCTGAATAGTGGATAACGGCCTGGCGGGTGACCGCCGGGCCTCTTACCGATCCAGATCGAGCGTGCCGCTGCCGACCACGCCGGAGCAGCGGCAACGGCCGCCGACGCGGCCAGGTTCGGCGTTGCAGACATAGGGACGACGGCGATCCACGCTCGGCGGCGGGGAGACGACGCAGACATAACGCTGCGGGCGGGGACGATCTCTATCGCGGTCACGATCGCGATCCCCGTCACGATATCGGTCGCGATCATCCTCACGGCGGATGATGACGCCGTTCGGGCCAATGGTGACGGAGGGGCTCTGGGCGAGTTGCAGCGGCTGGCTCTGCAATGGGAATGCCAGCATCTCGGCCTGCGCCGGCGCTATTCCCAGAAGCAATACGCACAAGCACGACCAGAAACGATACGACATTCTTTCCTCCCAAATTGTGGAGGCAATCTAGCGCCGAAGCTGCGTCAAAAGAAGACGGGAGCAAAGTTTCCCAAGGGACACCGTTAACGTCGCATGAAGGCCTCGAAGGCCGCGCGCGCCTCTGCACTTTTGAGCTGGGCGGAGAAATGCACGAGTTCCTCATCCATGCGGGCGAGCACCGCGTCGCGCGGTCCGCGCACCAGGTCGCGGGCGATCTTCAGGGCCTGCGGCGGTTTGGTGGCAAGACTTGCGGCAAGCGCCAGCGTTTCGGCTTCGACAGCCTGCGGCTCCGCGATCTTCCAGATCAGCCCGGCATCGAGCGCCGCCTGCGCGGAAAATCCCTCACCCGCCACCAGCATGGCAAATGCGCGCTGGTGGCCGATGACTTTCGGCGCCAGCAGGCTGGAAGCGGCTTCCGGCACCAGCGCCAGGTCTACGAAGGGCGTCTTGAACAGGCTGCGGGCGGAGGCGACCGTCATGTCGCAATGCATGTTCAAGGTGGTGCCGATGCCGATCGCCAGGCCATCGACGCCCGAGACCAGCGGTTTTTCGGCAAGCGCCAAGGCCTTGATGAAAACGGCGGCGGCAGGGGCCTCCTTCGATCCGGACATGGCATAGGCGAGGAAATCGCCCATGTCGTTGCCGGCGGAGAAGCAGCCTTCGGTGCCCAGGAAGGCGACGGCACGTACGGTGTCGTCGCGGTTCGCCTCTTCGAGCGCGGCGGTCATGCGGTTGTACATGGCCGAGGTGATGGCGTTCTTCTTTTCCGGCCGGTTGAAGCGGATCACCATGACGCCCGGCTGGGCCTCGGGGCGCTCGACGAGGATGTGGGTCTCGCTCACGGATGTCTCCTTCAGGCCAGGATCGCGCGGGCGGCTTCAAGGCTCGCGGCGCCCGAAATGACGCGGTCCTTGAGGGCCGAGGTTTCGGCCAGCAGGTTCTCGGCCATGAAGCGGCAGAGCGCGACGCGCTTTTCCGGGCCGCCATTGTCGGCGGCGACGAGCGCACCCTTGGCGAGGTAGCAGCCGGTCAGCACCAGACCGAACAGGCGCTGATAGGGCGTCGCACCGGCGAGCGCATCGGCAGTCTTGCCGGCGGCCTGGGTTTCCAGGAGCCAGCCGGTGGCGGTTTCGAGAGCGGCGATGGCGGCGCGCAGGCGGTCTCCCGTCTCGCCGAATGCCGTATCGTCGGAGGCCGAGACCTTGTCGGCGATCTCCTTCAGCTCACTGACAAAGCCGCGCACCTGGTCGCCGGAGGAGAGCGGCAGCTTGCGGGTCACGAGGTCGATCGCCTGGATGCCGTTGGTGCCCTCGTAGATCGGCGCGATGCGGGCGTCGCGCAGGTAGCGGGCAGCGCCCGTCTCCTCGATAAAGCCCATGCCGCCATGCACCTGGATGCCGAGCGACGCAACGTCGACGCCGACATCGGTCGCGAAGGACTTGGCGATGGGGGTCAGCAGCGCTGCACGTTCGGTCCAGCGGCGGGCCTCATCGCCTTCGGTATGGTGCGACATGTCGGTCGCGTGGGCGCAGGTGTAGCAGATGGCGCGAGCGCCTTGGGTCAGTGCCTTCATGGTGATCAGCGTGCGGGCGATGTCCGGATGGTCGATGATCGGGCTCATGCCCTCCCCAGACCAGCCGGGCGCCTTGCCCTGGGTGCGTTCCCTGGCAAAGGCGACCGCCTTCTGGGTGGCGGCTTCGGCAATCGCCACGCCCTGCATGCCGACCGCCAGGCGCGCATTGTTCATCATCGTGAACATGCAGGCGAGGCCCTTGTTCTCCTCGCCGATCAGCCAGCCGATCGCGCCCTTGTCCTCCTCGTTGCCGGGAGAATATTTGCCGTCGCCATAGATCATCGTGCAGGTCGGCGAACCGTGGATGCCGAGCTTGTGTTCGATCGAATGGCAGAAGACGTCGTTGCGCGCCTCCAGCGATCCGTCGTCGCCCACCAGGAATTTCGGGACCAGGAAAAGCGAGATGCCGCGGGTGCCGGCAGGCGCATCGGGAAGCCGCGCCAACACCAGATGGATGATGTTGTCGGCGGCGTCGTGCTCGCCCCAGGTGATGAAGATCTTCTGGCCGAAAATGCGGTAGGTGCCGTCGTCGCTGCGCTCCGCGCGGGTCTTCAGGACGCCGAGATCGGAGCCGGCATGCGGCTCGGTCAGGTTCATGGTGCCGGTCCATTCGCCGGAGACCATCTTTGCGAGGTATTTTTCCTTGAGCGCCTCGCTGCCGTGGGCGACCAGCGCTTCGATGGCGCCCATGGTGAGCGTCGGGGCCAGCGCGAAGGCCATGGAGGCGGAATTCCACATTTCGAGCGCGGCGACGTTGAGCATATGCGGCAGGTTCTGGCCGCCATAGGCTTCCGGCGCGGTCAGGCCGTTCCAGCCGCCCTCGCGCCAGTGACGATAGAGTTCCGGCCAGCCGTCCGGCGTTTTCACCTTGCCGTCGGTCAGGCGGGCGCCCTGTTTGTCGCCGATCTCGCCGAGCGGCGCCATTTCGTTACCGGCAAACCGTCCCGCCTCTTCCAGGATCGCCTCGACCAGATCGGCGCTCAAGTCGCCGAACCTGCCGATCTCCAGGGCGTCCGAAAGGCCCGCCACGTGATTCAGGGTGAAGGCGATCTCCTCGACCGGTGCCTTGTACATGATGCTCCTCCTCGTGGGCGCAGACGTAACTGCCGTATTCTAGCCGATTCTGCTCCGTCGGCATTCCTCATATGCTTTTTACGTAAACGTAAATACGGTTGTCAATGTTCGTTCGTCAGGGCTGCCGTGACGAGGTCTTCGTCTTGGTCCGCCAAATAGTCGGCAAGCGCGGCGTCCAGCCATGCCAAAAGGTCCGGATCGTTTCGGTAGGCGGCGGCGCTGGCCGAATGACAAGCCTAAGCTACTTCTTCTGCTTTAGAGAATCTTGTTGAAACGAGCGTTACACAAGAGGTCTATGGAGTGATGCCTATGCTTCCGGATTCCTCGCCCATGTCCCTCATGAACCCCGCTATCCCAGGCCTCGTCTGGGCCTATCGCTTCCATCCGGGATCGGCGCCCTGTACTCGCCTGCCGCTTGATGCGGCGCGTAGCGATCTTGAGATCGCAGACGGCTTCCTCTGGCTGCATCTCAATCTCGCCGATAGCCGCGTCAACGCCTTCCTGGAAAACTTTCCGGGCCTGACGCCGCCGGCCATCACGGCGCTCACCACCCACGACACGCACGCCGCCGTGACGCTCGACGAGCAGCTCGTCTATGGCACGCTGGTCGATTTCCAGCGGGAATTCGACAGCGAGACACGCAATATCGGCTGGCTGCATTTTTTCGTCTCGGACAGGATCATCATCACCACGCGCCTGCAGCCCCTGCGCTCGATCGACCGGGTGCGGGCGGCGATAGAAAAGAACGCCTCGCGTTACAACAAGCCGATCGACGTCTTCGAGACACTGGTTGCCGAGTTCCAGCGCACGCTGATCACGCTGGTGATGGAGCTCACCGAAGAAATGAACATCATCGAGGATTTCGTCTACGACAACACGCCGCGCGACGAACGGCGGCGCCTCGCGCCGATCAGGCGGACGGTGGTCAGGCTGCACCGGCACCTGAGGACCGTGCTGACGCTGCTCAGGCGCGCGGCGGCGATCGATGACGACGAGATGCCGCCCGGTTTCGACGATGCCGCCTCGCGGCTGATCGGCCGGCTGGAGGCGGCGGACCACGATGTCTACGCGCTGCAGGAGCGGGCGCGACTGCTGCACGAGGAAATCGACTCCAAGCTCTCTTCCGAGACCAACCGTCACCTCTACATCCTGTCGCTGATGACCGCCTTCCTGCTGCCGCCGACTTTGGTCACCGGCTTTTTCGGGATGAACACCTCGTCGCTACCCTTCGAGGGAGGTTCCGGCGGGACGGCCTATGCCTTCGGCTTGATCGGCGTTTCGGTGCTTGCCGCCTGGTGGCTGTTGAAGCGCACCGGCATTCTCTGACCGCCGGACAAACGAAACCCGCCCGGGTTCGATACCGGACGGGTGGGATAGTGCCTACCGGCCGCTATTAGAAATAAGGCGAATAGCAGGTCTGGCGCGGGCCGTAGTTCGGCTGGAACGAGTTCGAATAGGCGTCGTAGGAACGGTAGCGATCGGCGCACCATTCGTAGTGGCGCGGATTGATATCGTCGCCGCCGCCATAGGCCGGAGCCGGCTCGGCGTAACGCGGCTGGGCGGCGATGGCGCCGCCGATCAGGGCGCCGGCACCGAATGCCGCCAGCGGGAACCAGTAGCCGTTATGGCGGCGATAGCCCGGACGGTAGTCGCGATAACCGCGATGCCCGCCATACCAGCCGCCGCCATGGCGACGGTACTGCACGAGGGTCACGTCGGTGTTAGTGCTGGTTTCGATCCCGGCCGCCGGAGCGGACGGCAGCGGCATCGCCTGAGCCGGCATCAGAGCGCCGGCGAGAACGGCAGCGGAGATGCCCGCAACCGCGATCTTCTTCAAAAGAGTCATGTTAAGTCCCCAGATCCCTTGTCTATGTTTCAATTTTTGACAGCCAATTATTTCAGTATGCAGCGGATTTCAGTTTTGCCGCAACCTTAGGAAGTTCATCCTGAATGCGCAATTAACGTGCGCCGCGACGAAGCAAACCCGGCCGCGGCATATGCCGCGACCGGGCCTGGCGAAGGGATGGTCAACGCTTGCTTACCTGTAAGGCGAGATGCAGCGTGCCCGCACGCCGGCGCGCGGCGCATAGGTATCGTCCCAGGCCCGATAGCTGCGATAACGGCTTTCACACCAGGCGACGTGACGGCTCGAATAACCGCCACGGTCGGCCTGTATGGCACCACCGATGATGGCACCGGCGCCGAAGGCGGCGAGCGGGAACCAGAACCCGTTGTGATAACGGTAGCCGGACCGGCGGTCGCGATAACCGCGGTGGCCGCGATACCAGCCATAACGGTCACGCCGGAAGTCGCGACGGTACTGGACATTGGTGACATCGCCGGCGGCCGAAATGCCAGATGGCGGAGCCGGCATCTGGACAGCTTGCGCAGGCACAAGGCCAGCAAAAGTCGTGACAATGGCGACTGCCGCCGCAGTCAGGCGTAGACGAAAGGCGTTCATGCGGAGTGCTTCCTCATTCTGATTTTCAATCAGAAAATAACGCCATACGCAGGATTCCGTTCCGGGAAACACGCCCCCCGCATCGATCAACGCCGATCACGACTTGGCGATCAGGCGACGATCGAAAGCTGCGCCTGGTCGCCCTGCAGCCGGTTGACCATGAAGTTCGAATACCATTCGACGAACTGCATGACGCCGCCTTCGTGGAGCGCCGAATAGGGACCCGGCTCATAGGCGGGCGAGCGGATGCCGAAGGCGTTTTCCTCGACGATCTGCCGGTCCTGGTGGTTGGTCATGTTCCAGACATGGGTCAGTTCTTCGAGATTGTAGTCGACGCCCTCGACCGCATCCTTGTGAACCAGCCATTTGGTGGTGACCGCGGTCTCCTCCGGCCCGAGCGGGGTGACGCGGAACGAGATCGCGTGGTCGCCGAGAATGTGGTTCCAGCTGCTCGGATAGTGGAAGAGCAGCATGGTGCCGATCGAGTTGATCGTCACGTCGTCGGAGAGTTTGCGCTGCACGGCGTTGCGGCCGGTCATCGTATAGCTCTCGGCATCCTCGATCAGCGGCATCCGCGCGACGCGGAACTGGCCGGTCTCGTCCATCCGGAATTCGCTCGGCAACCCGGCCTCTTCGCAACGCTGCCAATGGGCGGCGATGACCGGATCGTCCTTGGCACCCTGGACCCCGGTCGCGGTGGGCGATTCCGGATAGGTGCGGCAGAGCTCCGGGTGGTTGGCGGCGCAGTGGTAGCACTCGCGGTTGTTTTCCCAGACGAGCTTCCAGTTGCCCTTCTCGATGATCGTCGACTGATGCGCGACCTTGGCTTCCGACAGGCGATGCGGCGCCATATAGGGTTCGATCGCGGCGCGAACCGGCGCGAAATCCGGCGCCTCGTTGGCAAGGCAGATGAAGATATAGCCGGCGACGCTTTCGCAATGGACCTTCTTCATGCTGAACTGGGTCTTGTCGAAATCCTGGCCCATCTGGCGGCCGACCAGAAGCGAGCCGTCCAGCTCGTAGGTCCACTGATGGTAGGGACAGACCAGCCGCACCGCCGAGCCATGCTCCTTGGTGCAGACGCGGCTGCCGCGGTGACGGCAGGTATTGTGCAGCGCCCGGATCTGGTTGTCGCGGCCGCGCACGACGACGACCGGATAATCGCCGATCTGCAGGGTGAAATAGGCTCCGGCCTTGGGCAGCTCGCAATCATGCCCGACGAACAGCCAGTCGCGGTACCAGATCATTTCCAGATCGAGCTTGTAATAGGCGGGATCGGTGTAGAAGGGCTGTTCGAGGCTGAAGCCTTCGCGGCGGTTCTTGAGCTGCCGCAGGGCCTGATTGCGAATTTCCATAATTACCTTCCTCGTCAATGTGGACAGCGGAAGGACATGGAAATGCCGGCCGGCCTCAAGGCCTACCCAACACCCTGTCCCGAACGCCCGCCGCGTCCGGTCGTCATTTTTGGTCCCGAGGCTGGTTTCCGGGCTCAGGAGCTTGTCCCTTGGGGGGACCGGCTCGGCGCCTTCCCGGGCGGCCTTTGCGGCTCTTTCCCAGTGGCTCATGCCGTGCCTTATTGCTCCACCACCGTTGCGGGGGCAGCGCCGGATCGGGTTATTCAGACCCCTGCCGGCTTCCCAATTCTCCGCCTTCCCTAGTCAGGCGGCACCTCAAGATCGAGGCGGATATAATCATCGAGCGAGCGTGTCGCATAGGCGACATTGCGACATCGGCAACCGCGTTGGCGACAGCGGCGAAACGGCCCAAAATGCAACACTCCAGCCCCGCGAAAGCGAAACCTGTCATTAAGGGATAAGCCATAAAATCCCGGCGTGAATGGGGAGCGACACCACCGTGCAGGCCAAGGGAAAGATCCGTTATTACGAAGCGCCTCCACCGACGCCTCCGGCGCCAGTGGTCGTGAAGACTGCCGCCCATTCCGAATTCCTTCGGACCGGGCGGATCGCCCGCTACAAACCGGTCTGGCTGCCGGAAGAGCGCCGTTACCTCACCCACGACGAAGTCGCCGAACGCACGGGCAAGAGGCTCGAAGCCGCCGGGGAAACGAGCCATCACCGGATCAACTCCTTCCATCGCTCGATCAAGTTTCCGAAGATCATCTTTCACCACACGCTCGATGAGCGGCCGCATCTCGGCTATTGCCATGTCACCGCGGCAAGAACGTTTCTTCCACGCGGCGTCCCGGTGAGCTGGTCGTTCTATATCGCCAACTTCTTCTCCAAGATCGGCGAGGAAGAAACGTTCTTCGAGCATATCAGCCCGGCCTATTCGCGCATGTATTTTGCCGTAGCGGTCGAACGCGAGGCCGGTCAGCCGCTGCAGATCAACCGCACGATCCGCAAGAACGGCCTTCTGTTCCAGACCAACGATCCGATGGAAGCCGTCAAGAACGTGCTGATGCTTGGCACGTCCAACGAAATGCTCCGCGAGATCATCAAAAAGCTTTGAAGACGCCCGGGTCCGCGTTATTGACGGGCGGATATGACGGCTCAAATCATCGACATCACCCGGGATCATGACGGCGCGCTTGCCCAAGCCTGCGCCGTCCTTGCGGACGGCCTGCCCGTGGCGATCCCGACCGAAACGGTCTACGGACTTGCGGCCGACGCCACCAATCCCGCCGCCATCACCCGCATCTACGAGACAAAGGGCCGGCCGCGCTTCAATCCGCTGATCTGCCACATGTCGGATCTCGACATGGCCGAGCGTTATGCCGACTTCGATCCGATCTCGCGCAGGCTTGCCGAAGCCTTCTGGCCGGGTCCCCTCACCCTGATCCTTCCCCTGAAGCCCGAAAGCGGCATTCATGCGCTGGCGACGGCCGGGCTCGATACGGTCGGCATCCGGCTTCCCAAGGGCTTCGCTTCCGAACTCATCCGCGCCTTCGGCAAGCCGCTCGCGGCTCCCAGCGCCAATACGTCCGGCAAGGTGAGCACGACCAGCGCGCGCCACGTGGCCGACGACCTGGGCGAGAAGCTGGCGTTGATCATCGACGGCGGTGCGGCTCCGGTCGGTGTCGAATCGACCATCGTTCGCGTCGAGAACGGCGTGATCCGGCTGCTGAGACCGGGCGGGGTAGCCGCGGAAGAGATCGAGAAGGCAACGGGTCTTGCGGTGATCCGGCCGGAGGGACCGGCGGCGATCATCGAGGCTCCCGGCATGCTGGCCTCTCATTATGCGCCGGGTGCAGCGGTGAGGCTCAACGCCGACCATGTCGAGACCGGCGAGGCGTTGATCCGGCTCGGTTCCGCTCCGGTGAAGGGAATGGAACTCGCCGCAGCGGTTTTTGACCTGAGCCCGTCCGGCGACCTTGCGCAGGCGGCGGCAAATCTGTTCGATTACCTGAAACGCGCCGACGCCACCGGCGCCGCCAGCATCGCCGTCACGCCCATTCCCGACCATGGGCTCGGCGAGGCCATCAATGACCGTCTGGCGAGGGCGGCCGCCCCGCGGGAATAGCCGGGGACAAAGAGGAGGAGACGCCGATGGACATTTCAGGGCCGAACCCAGAACTTCTCGACCGCTTCGCCGCGATCGTCGGCGAAAACCACGTCCTGCGCGATGCCAGCGATCTTGCGCCGCATCTCGTCGAGGGCCGCGGCCTCTACAAAGGCTCTTCGCCGATGCTCCTGAAGCCGGGCTCGGTCGAGGAGGTTGCCGCGATCCTGAAGCTTGCGAGCGAGACCGGCACGCCAATCGTGCCCCAGACCGGCAATACCGGCCTTGTCGGGGGCCAGACGCCGCGCACCGGCGGCAACGACCTGATCGTCTCGCTCGAACGGATGAACCGTATCCGGGACGTCGATCCGGTCGCAAACGTGCTGGTCGCCGATGCCGGCGCCATCCTTGCGGACGTCCAGAAGGCGGCGGAAGCCGTCGACCGGCTGTTTCCGCTATCGCTCGGCTCGGAGGGGTCCTGCCGCATCGGCGGCAACCTCTCCACCAATGCCGGCGGCACCGCCGTGCTCGCCTACGGCAATACCCGCCAGCTCTGCCTCGGGCTCGAAGTGGTGCTGCCGACAGGCGAGATCTGGGACGGCCTGCGCCGGCTCAAGAAGGACAATACCGGCTATGACCTGCGCGACCTGTTCATCGGCGCGGAAGGCACGCTCGGGATCATCACCGGCGCGGTGCTGAAACTCTTCCCGCAGCCGGTCGGGCACCAGGTGGCATTCGCGGGCCTCAACTCGCCGGCAGACGCGCTGAAGCTCTTCGAGCGGGCCTCGAACCTCTGCGGCACGGCGCTGACCGGTTTCGAGCTGATGCCGCACATCGGCATCGAATTCGTGGTCCGGCATATAGAGGGCGTGCGCGATCCGCTCTCCGAGCCGCATCCGTGGTACGCGCTGATCGACATCTCGACTTCGGATTCCGCCGAGACGGCCAGTTCCATGGTGCAATCGCTGCTCGAACAGGGTTTCGAGGCGGGCCTCATCCGTGACGCCGTGATCGCCTCCTCCGTCGCCCAGCAGAAGGCGCTCTGGCACATGCGCGAAAGCATGTCCGACGCCCAGAAGCCGGAGGGCGGTTCGATCAAGCACGACGTGTCGGTGCCCGTCTCGAAAATCCCGAGCTTCATGGCAGAAGCCGAGCAGGCGGTGCTGGCAGCCATGCCGGGCGCCCGGGTCTGCGCCTTCGGCCATCTCGGCGACGGCAACATCCACTACAACATCTCGCAGCCGATCAGCCCCGACATGGCCGCCGACAAGGCAGCGTTCATCGGCCGCTGGCGGGAAATCAACGCGATCGTCCACGGCATCGTGCTTGCCGCCGGCGGGTCGATTTCGGCTGAACACGGCATCGGCCAGTTGAAGCGCGACGAGCTTGCCCATATCCGTTCGCCGATCGAGATGGACCTGATGCGGCGCATCAAGCAGGCGTTCGACCCGGCCGGCATCATGAACCCCGGCAAGGTAGTGGCCATTCCATGAGCCAACGGTCGAAGACCACGATCCGGATCGACCTCGACAACGGCGTGCGGCTCGGTCCGGGCAAGGCGCAGCTTCTGGAACTGATCGCCGAGCACGGCTCGATCCGGGCGGCGGGCGCCTCGATCGGCATGTCCTACCGGCGGGCATGGCTGCTCGGCGACGAAATCAACCGGATGTTCAGGGAGCCGTCGATCTTTACCCGCCATGGCGGGAAAAGCGGCGGGGGTGCGGGCCTGACCGAATTCGGCCAGGAACTGCTGTCCCGCTACCGGCGGATGGAAAAGGCGAGCCGCGACGCCATGCGCGCAGACCTCGACTGGCTCGAATCGAACGCCGATCCGCGCTTTGAAACGGCCGACAAGAGCGACGACGCCTGAAGAGGCCGGCTGGCTCTCAGCTCATCCTGATCTGGGACAATGCCCACAGCGTATCCGAGCTGATGCCGGCCGAGCCGCCGCCGCTCAGGATGCTCACCGCCGATGCCGCGTTTACGCTATTCTCCAGATCGTACATGATCGTGAAGCGCTGCACCAATTTCTTCACCTTTTCCGGATCGGCCAGGTCTTCGAGATCGAGCTTTTTCTCCACTATCTTGGCCTGCTGATCGACATCCATGTTGCCGATTTCCGGGGGCAGGCTGAAGGTGATCCGGAAGAACTCCATCAGCGCCTCGTCGCCCAGGATAACGTAAGGGTCGGTGATGCTGTCGGACATGCGCTCGAAATAAAGTGCGAGGCGGACGCCTGGATTTTCCTCGCCCTGCTGGGTTTCGAGCATCTGGCGGACGTAGAGGTCCTGGGTCGCGACAACTTCGCCACCGTTCTGGGCCTCGCCTGCCGAGCTGCGGTCGATCTCACCCTTGGAATCGAAATTGAAGGTGCCGACGATCTGCGCAAACCGCTTGTCCGTCTGGGTATTCACGAAGCTCTTGGGATCGGCGGGATCCGAGTTGAAAGCCTCCTTCAAGAAGTCGTTGGTGACCGTGGACGGATCTATCCCCTTGGAAATCAGCAGGATGTCGAGCGTCTTGCGGTCGGCGAGCAGCTCGTCGCGGCTGCCAATACGCTGCATCGCGTCGGTATAATATTTCGCCTCGGTCTGGGCCTTCGCCCTGGCCGCCTTGAGTTCATCGCCTTCCATGAACCGGCTTTTGCGCAGGATATAGTCCTTGGCGACGTTGGTGATCGCCGCATTGGACTGGAGCAGCACCTGTCGGGTGACGCCCCCATTCGTGTCGAAGTTGAAAAATTTCGCAAGCGAGACGAAGCGCTCGTCCTTCAGCTTGTAGATATAGCTCTCCGGATCGGAAAGATCGCTTTTCAGGGCATGCTTGATCGTCAGTTTCGAAACGGTCGCCGGGTCGAGGCCAACCGCCTCGAGAGCGAAGTTGTAGGAGTCCTGGGCGTCCTTGCTCAGGAAATCGTCAAGCGTCCTCACGGCAGTAAGGTCGAGCTTGTAGAACTTGATGGCCTTGTCGAGATCCGCTTCCTGCTTGTCGTCCCAGCGGCTCATATAGTCGCTGCGGGTGGAGCTGGTCTGCAATCCGTCCTGGGCCTGGCCGGCGGCGACGGTACCGTCGGTATTGAAATTGAAGGCCTTTGCCAGCTCCAGATATTCCGGATTGGTATCCCCAAAGCGGTTCGCATAGCTGTTCGGGTCGGCGAGGTCGCTCGTCAGGATCTGCTCGATCGTCGATTTCACAACCGAGGCCTTGTCGAGATTGAAGGCGACCCTGATATATTTGAGAAGTCGCGGGTCGTCGATGAAGTCGCTGACATTGTCCGCCGTCTTGAGCTCCTGCTCGAAGAGCTCCTGGTTGAACATCGCCTCGGCATGGGTGATACGGGCCTGCTTGTTGAAGAAACCGCCGACGATCTCCAGCAGCTTTTCGGGAGTGACCGCGCCGCCTGCCGGCACCGAGCCGTCCGCATTGAACTTGAAATCCTCGGCCAGCGATTTCATCAAGCCGAGATAGGGCGCGTCGGACGCCCCGGCGGCGATGAGCTTTGCAAGTTCGGCGCGCCGCTCGGCCGTCTGGGCGATCGGCACCAGCCTGCCATCCAGCTCGGTGTAGCGTGTCTGCGATGTGGCGAGGGTGGTCTGGTCCGTCTGGATCGCCTCCACCGTCTTGGTCAGTTCCACCTGCATGGCGTCGATCTGGGGCTGTATGACCGCCGGATCCCCGCCATTGTTCAGCTCATTCTGCTTGGTGGCGATCTGGGTTTCGATATCGGTTTTCTTCTGCTGGCCAAGCGTGATCGAGTTCTGCAGAGCAGGAATGCCGGTACTGAGGCCCAGCCGCTCGGCAAGCTCGCTGTCCTCGGTTTTCACCGCATTGTACTGGTTGAGAGTGTTGCCGTAGGCGGTGTTGTAAAAGCTGGTGGGGTCGGCCGGATCGCTAACCAACACGCCGCGGATCGCATTGTAGTTGTAGTATTCCGTATCGATGCCGTAGGCGGTGAACACGTAGTCGCGGAGCCTGGGATTGGCCAGCAGCTGATCGACGTTGGTGATATTGCCGGTCTCGCCCAGCATCGCCTTGAAATAACGGGTGTCCGCCTCGAGCGTATCGTTCTGTGCGGCGATCGTCTGGTCATAGGTATCGAAGAGTTCCTCCATCTGCCCATTGGACTGGGCGGCGGCCCCTTCTCCGTTAGAAACGCCGAAATTGAAGGCTGCGGCGATATTCTGATATCGATCGTCGGTCAGGCGGTTTGCGAAGCTGTTGTCGTCGCTGAGATCGCTTTCCAGCACCTGCTTCATGAACGCCTTGGCGTAGATCATGTCATCCAGGCCATGCGCCTGCATCGCATAGGAATAGAGACGATAGTTGTCGAGGAACTCGTCGACCGTTTTTATCTTTCCGATATTTTCCTGGTAGTATTTCGTGTCGCTGACCACCATCGTCTGCCCAGCGATCGTCTTCAGGCTTTTCTGCATGTCGCGATTGACAAGATCGAAGGTGAGATAGGTCGATACCACGGAAGGGCCCCACGAGTCGGAATGATGCTGCCGCAATCATCGCAACCTAGCCTTGCCCGGGGCTTTTCTGGGCGTTCCGACGTCGCGCCGGATTGTCCCAGGCCCGCACAGGAACGCCGCGATTCACCTTCCGGAAACCCAAAAGCGTGCCCTTTCGCTAACCATCCAGGCAGGCAAGGCTTCTTTAACCGCTATTTTTAAGCAGTCTCGAACATGGCCCGCCCTATGCTTTGGCTATCAGAGGACAAAAGTCCCGTAGAGAAACCGGCAACGGCTCTCAGGTAAAACAAGGGTAGCATATCGATGACCAACACTGTTCTGAAGCCCGTTTGGGCAGGATCGACATTCAGGCTCGATCCGTCTCGTTTCCCGCAGCAGGTTACCTATGCGCTGCGCGAGACATCAGGAGATGTCTCCATCACCATCGACGAACGCGGCGCTGTGCTGCGTAAGATCCTTCCCGCAAGCGGCCTGCCGCTCTCCTTCGCCCTGCCCGCCCGCGCCTTCAAAGGGGTCGCGGCCCGCGCCATAGACCACGGCGACGGCGAAGTGACGGTCACGCTCGAACTGCATCACGACGATCCGGATCTGTGCATCCCGCTGCTCGTCGCCCACGACCTCTGCGACATAGCCGCCGACTGGCGGAGCTGGTCGGACGCCTATCGCATTCCAATGCTGATGGTGGAAGCCGACGGCATCGCCCGGCCGCTGGAAAACCATATCGGCGACGTGCGCACCAATGCCGTCAGGCAGCGCCGCCGCCATTCCTATTTCGCGGCCCGCCGGCCGCGCTTCCTGGTCCGCCGCACCACCGGCAGCCTAGGCGTGACGATGAAGATCGAAGGCAAGGAGATTATCGCGCGTCGGTAGGGCTTTGCTTGTCCCTTTGTCCACCGCCCGCGCGATAAGGTGGGAGAGAGCCCGATCCTCAAGCGGTCGGGCTTTTTCCATTAAAGGGCGAGCGACACCAGGAGGCCGGCAAACAGGATCGCGCCGACGCGGTTATTGGACTTGAAAAGCCTCAGGCACTGGTCGGCGTTGTCGATATCGAGGACCAGAACCTGCCAGCCGAACATCACCGCCGCGGCGAAAAGGCCGAGATAGGCAAGGAAACCGACGCCGGCCGACCCGAAAGCGAGCAGCAGGAAGACGAGCGTCAGGCCGTAAAGGCCGATCAGCCAGGGCTTGGTATTGTCGCCGAACAGACGCGCGGTCGAGCGCACCCCGATCAGCTCGTCATCCTCCTTGTCCTGATGGGCATAGATCGTGTCGTATCCGATCGTCCAAGCAATGGCGGCAAGGTAGAGCCAGAGGGCGGCAAGCGAGAGACTACCGAACGTTGCGGCCCAGCCCATCAGCGCGCCCCAGGAAAAGGCAAGGCCGAGGAAAAATTGCGGCCAGTCGGTAAACCGCTTGGCGAACGGATAGATCGCCACCACCGCCAGCGACAGGATACCGAGCAGGATGGTGAAGGCGTTGAACTGGATGAGGACGAGCAGACCGACCAGCGCCTGCACGGCGATGAAGACCTTGGCCTCGAAGCGGGATACGCGGCCGGAGGGCAGCGGCCGCGAACGGGTGCGCGCCACTTCCATGTCGATGTCGTGGTCGACCAGATCGTTATAGGTGCAGCCGGCACCGCGCATGGCGACCGACCCCAGGAAGAACAGCGCGAGGTGGAAAAGCAGGAGGCCGAGGGAAAACGCGCCCTCTTCCCTAGCAGCGTTCGCCGCCAGCGCCGCGGACCAGAAACAGGGCCACATCAGCAACTGCCAGCCGATCGGCCGGTCCCACCTTGCGAGCTGCGCGTAGGGCCAGGCCGGCCGCGGCAGGACGCGGTAGACCCAGTTGTCGGATGGAGCGTCGGCCACGCGGCCGCTGAAATCGTCGGCGTTCGTCATGGCCGGTTCTAGCGCCGGCCGAACGCTACGGTCAAGCCGGCGCTTTGTCGCCTCACGGCGTGGAAGAGCCACGCCCCCCGGCGTAGAAGGAGCCACGCCTTAGGGAAGCGAGAAGCCGAATTTGTAGCTTGCCGAAACGCCGAACATCAGCTGGTTTTTTGAGCCCCGCTCGCGCACCAGGCTGCTGTCGGCGACATCGCCCGTCAGCCGCTTGTATTCGGCGAACGAGGTGAGCTCGAGCTGTTCGGTCGCCTTCCAGGTCAGCGCCGCACCGACGCCCACCGAATGCAGGCCGCTGCCCGGGTCGTAGGCGGAGAGGCCCGACGCTGCGGACTCGCTCGGGGTGACCTTGTAGTAGGCGTCGTTGTAGCCGTTGCTTGCCCAGGTCGCCCGCGGACCGCCGGAAAGCCTGAGATCCGGCTGAAGATCGGTGAAAGCATCGACCGAGACATCGGCGACGACGCCGTCGTGGCTGCGGATGCCCTGGCGGATTTCGGCCCGGGCGCGGATCCAATCGGTCGGATAGATATCGACGAAGCCGCCGAGTTCGCCACCGAGCTTGACCTCCTTCAGGCCCTTCAGGTCGTCGGAGGTATCGCCGTCGCGCGGCATGATCAGCTTGGCCGCCACGCCGGCGCGGATCGAACCCTGGTCGATCAGCGCGAAGGAGATGCTGTCGTTGCGGGATGAGAAACGTGCCTGCTTGCTGTTCTGGCGGCCGAGCGAGATGATCGGCGAGAACTGCAGGCTGCGGCCGTTGTCGCCCTCGAATTTCGGCGCGACGAAACCGGCGCCGCCGAGCGTCAGGTACCAGTCGCCTGACCAGAAGCCTTCCTGGGCCCCGGCGCTGCCGGGAGAAACGATCGAAAAGGCGGAAATGAAAAGGGCAGCCCGAAGAGGCAGGGACATGGCAATGGATCCTGAAAACGCAAAACAGAACAGAGACCCCAATGGGGATTTCTGTTCTATTATCGCATTTCCGTTGCCAGCCTGTTAACCAAGCGGAAGTTCAAACGGCGACCTTGTCGAGCGGGATGCGGCTCTGTTCGAAGGCCTTGAGCTCCGCCTCGCGCTCGTAGATGTAGTCGCGGTTGTCCGGAACGGCCGTACGTTTCTTGACGATCTGCATCTGGAAGATGAAGAAGCTTTCGTGGGTGAAGGCCATTTCCGAACCGGCCAGGTAGAACTCCCACATCCGCACGAAACGATCGTCGTAAAGCGCCGCCGCCTTGTCCTTGTTGGCTATGAACCGCTCGCGCCAGTGGCGCAGCGTATGGGCATAGTGCATCGGCAGGATTTCGATGTCGGAGACGAGCAGGCCCGCCTGCTCGATCGACGGCATCACTTCCGAGATTGCCGGGATATAGCCGCCCGGGAAGATGTATTTCTCGATCCAGGGATTGTTGACGAGGGCCGGATAGGGCTGGCCGATCGAATGCAGGACCATCACGCCGTCATCGGCGAGAACGTCGTTCACCTTGTTGAAGAACTTGGGGTAATTCAACCGGCCGACATGCTCGAACATGCCGACGGAAACGATGCGGTCGTAGCGCTTGTCCGGCGGCAGGTAATAGTAGTCCTGCAGTTCGAAGCGGACGCTGTTGGCAAGCCCGCGCTTGGCGGCGCGTTGGTTCGAAATCTTGAGCTGCGCGGTCGAGAGCGTGATGCCGGTCACATCGACGCCAGAGGATTCCGACAGATACATGGCCATGCCGCCCCAGCCGGAGCCGATTTCCAGCGCTTTCTGGCCGGGCTCGGCAAGCAACTTGGCGACGATATGGCGCTTCTTGGCGATCTGGGCCTCGTCGAGCGAAATGCCCGGCGGATTGAAATACGCACAGGAATATTGCCAGTCCTCGTCGAGGAAGAGCGAGAACAGCTTTTCGTTGAGATCGTAGTGATGGGCGACGTTGCGCCGATTGTGGTTGATCGGCACGCGATTGCGGAACTGGGAAACCAGCACGCGGGCGATACCGCGCCAGATCATCCCGAAGGTCAGGCCTTCGCTGAGGGTATTGTCCTTGATAAGCGCCAGGAACTCGTAGATGTCGCCGTCATCGATGACGAGACGGCCATCCATGTAAAGCTCGCCGAGCTTCAAGGGAGGATCCGCCACCAGTTCGCGTTCGGCGGCTTCGTCGGTAAACCGTATCGAAACGGACCGCCCACCGCCGCCGCCATAACGCTGCTCGCCGCCCGAAGCGCGTACGATCAAAGTTCCCGTCTTGATGATTTTGCTGAGAAGATTGTGAAGGGACGAGGCCACGGACCCACCTCCAATAATACTAAGGATACCTTACTAATCCAAAATCTAGGCGTTTCTGTGCGACTTTCAAGCACATTGCGGCCATGAAAATGACATAAAAAAACAGGCCGTCAAACCCTTGGCTGACGGCCCGCACGCTGTGATTGAGATTTTCCGGAAGCCCGTGAAAATTACTTGCGTTTTAAAGCTTCCGCGAGTGCCGCGCCGAAAGCGCCCTGAGATGAAGGTTTTTCAGTTTTCATCATTTTCGGGTTAACCGGCCGGACGTCGCGGTCGCCGCGCGGAGCGGGTGCCGCCTCGCCGCCGTCCTTGCGCATGGTCAGCGCTATCCTCTTGCGCTTCACATCGACCTCGACGACACGGACCTTCACCACGTCGCCGGCTTTCACCACCTCGTGCGGGTCCTTGATGAAGCGGTCGGCGAGCTGTGAGACATGGACCAGCCCGTCCTGGTGCACGCCGATATCGACGAAAGCGCCGAAGGCGGCCACGTTGGTGACCGTGCCTTCGAGCATCATGCCCGGTTTCAGGTCGGTGATCTCGTCCACGCCCTCGGCGAAGGTGGCGGTCTTGAAGCTCGGGCGCGGGTCGCGGCCGGGCTTTTCCAGCTCGGCGATGATGTCCTTGACAGTCGGCAGGCCGAAGGTCTCGTCGATGAACCGCTTCGGGTCGAGTGCCTTGAGCGCTGCGCTGTCGCCCATCAGCGAGCGCAGGTCGCGGCCGCAGGCGGCGACGATCTTCTTGGCGACGCCATAGGCTTCCGGATGGACGGCGGACGAATCGAGCGGCTCCTTGCCGTTCGGAATGCGCAGGAAGCCTGCCGCCTGTTCGAAGGTACGGTTTCCGAGACGGGCGACCTTCAGCAGGTCCTTGCGGCTCGAAAACGCGCCGTTCTGGTCGCGATGGGCGACGATCGCCTCGGCAATCGAGCGGCTGAGGCCGGAGACGCGCGAGAGCAGCGGCGCGGACGCCATGTTCAAATCGACGCCGACCGCGTTCACCGCATCTTCGACCACCGCATCCAGCGAGCGGGAGAGTTTCCCCTGGTCGACATCGTGCTGGTATTGGCCGACGCCGATCGATTTCGGTTCGATCTTGACCAGTTCCGCCAGCGGATCCTGCAGGCGGCGGGCGATGGAGACGGCGCCGCGCAGCGACACGTCGAGGCCGGGGAATTCGAGAGCGGCGGTTTCCGACGCCGAATAAACCGAGGCGCCTGCTTCCGAGACGATGACCTTGGTGGGCTTCTGCCCGGGCAGGTTCAACAGCATGTCGGCGACCAGCTTTTCCGTCTCGCGGCTGCCGGTGCCGTTGCCGATGGCGATCAGCTCGACATTGTGTTTGCGGATCAGCGAGGCGAGCTCGGCCTGGGTGCCGCGGATGTCGTTCTTCGGCGGGAACGGGTAAACGGTGGTGGTTTCCAGCAGCTTGCCGGTGGCATCGACGATCGCCACCTTGACGCCGGTGCGGATGCCCGGATCGAGGCCCATCGTGGGCCGGGAGCCGGCGGGTGCGGCGAGCAGCAGATCCTTGAGGTTGCGGGCGAACACGTGGATCGCCTCCTCCTCGGCGCGCTCTCGCAGTTCGCGCATCAGGTCCAGCGACAGCGACACCGAGAGCTTGACGCGCCAGGTCCAGCCGGCGGCTTCCATCAGCCAGCGATCGGCCGCACCCCGATCCCGGATGTCGAAAGCGAGAGCGATGATCCGCTGGGCGGGCTTGACCGGCGACGGATCGTCCTGGTCCACTTCGATCGTCAGCGTCAGGAATTCCTCGTTCCAGCCGCGCAGCATGGCAAGCGCGCGATGGCCGGGTGCTGTCGACCAGCGTTCGGAATGATCGAAATAGTCCGAGAACTTGGCACCGGCCTCCTGCTTGCCGTCGACCACCCTGGCCTTCAGCGTCGCGCCGCCCCGCATATGCTGGCGCAGCCGGCCGAGCAGGTCGGCATTTTCGGAGATCGTCTCGGCGACGATATCGCGGGCGCCTTCGAGTGCCACCTTCACGTCGGCGACCTCGTCCTTGATATAGGCCTCGGCCAGTTTCGCCGGATCGGCGCTGCGGTCGGCCCAGATCGCCTCGGCAAGCGGACCGAGGCCGCGTTCGCGGGCGATCTCGGCGCGGGTGCGGCGCTTTGGCTTATAGGGGAGATAAAGATCTTCGAGCTCGGCCTTGGTCGTCGCCTTGCCGATCTTTGCGGCAAGCTCGTCGGTCATCTTGCCCTGCGAATTGATCGAATCGACGATCGTTGAGCGGCGTGCTTCGAGTTCGCGCAGATAGACCAGCCGTTCCGCCAGGTTGCGGAGCTGCGTATCGTCCAGCCCGCCGGTCACTTCCTTGCGGTAGCGCGCAATGAACGGCACGGTGGCGCCGTCGTCGATCAGCCCGATCGCGGCGGCGGCCTGTTCGGGACGGGCATTGATTTCCGCGGCAATCGCTGCGGCAAGGAAACGGAGATCGGCGGCCATGGGCGTCCTCGTTCAAATGGGAGGCGCGACCATAGTCGAAGTTTGTGGCAAGGCAACGGAGCGAATGCCCGTTCCACAATTTGCTGAACCGGACCGTGCCGGGACGAAACACCGGGTGACCGATTGCTAACCAAGGCCCTGTGGAAAAGAATTAACGCACTCTCACCTCCGGCGAGAGGCAACTAAAACCCATCCGCCGCATGATGTGGCCGAATGGAGAGACGAATGCCCAAAAACGCCGCCAGGATTCTGGCATTTGATACGGCGGTCGCCAATGAAGAGCTCGAGGCTGCCATTTCCTATCTCGAACAGAAGCTGAACGATGCGTCCCTTCGGAACGAACCGGTGCCTTTTCTCGCCTACCGGAACAGGGTGATCTTCCAGACGACACTGGACATCCGACGTGGCGCCAAAAATCGGCGCGGTGAATTCTGACCTTTATCGAACGCAACGGCCTCCCGTCAAAACGCCATGATAGACGTAAGATGGGAGGCCACCCAAGCCTTGGCCCTTGACCTTTGCCTCCCCTCCCCTTAACCGCCGCGCAAGGCCATGGTTTTCAGCGCAGGCGAGGGCAGGACATGAAGGTTCTCTTGATCGGTTCGGGTGGACGCGAGCACGCGCTCGCCTGGAAACTCGCCCAGTCTCCGAAACTCGGCAAACTCTACGCCGCCCCCGGCAATCCCGGCATCGCCGACCATGCCGAACTCGTATCGCTCGACATCGACGATCATGCCGCCGTCGCGGCCTTCTGCCTCGACAACGCAATCGATCTCGTCGTCGTCGGGCCGGAAGCGCCGCTCGTGGCCGGACTTGCGGACCGTCTCCGCGCCAAGGGCATTGCGACCTTCGGTCCTTCCGCAGCCGCCGCCCAGCTCGAAGGCTCGAAGGGTTTCACCAAGGACCTCTGCGCCCGCTACGATATCCCGACCGGCGCCTATCGCCGCTTCACCGATGCGGCCGAGGCCAAGGCCTATGTGCGCGAACAGGGCGCGCCGATCGTCGTGAAGGCAGACGGGCTTGCCGCCGGCAAGGGCGTCACCGTCGCCATGGTGCTCGACGAGGCGCTTGCTGCAATCGACGACTGTTTCGACGGCGCCTTCGGGTCGGCCGGTGCCGAGGTGGTGGTGGAAGCCTATCTGGACGGGGAGGAGGCGAGCTTCTTCTGCCTGTCCGACGGCAGGACGGCGCTGGCGCTGGCGACGGCCCAGGACCACAAGCGGGTCGGCGACGGCGATACCGGCCCCAATACCGGCGGCATGGGCGCCTATTCGCCCGCTCCCGTCATGACGCCGGACATGGTCGCGCGCACCATGAAGGAGATCATCGAGCCAACGATCCGCGGCATGGCCGAAAGTGGGCATCCCTTTACCGGCGTGTTCTTCGCGGGCCTGATGATCACCGCCAAGGGTCCGGAACTGATCGAATACAATGTCCGCTTCGGCGACCCCGAATGCCAGGTGCTGATGATGCGGCTGAAGAGCGACCTGCTCGATCTGCTCCATGCGGCAGCGACCGAGACGCTGGACCAGGTTTCCGCCGAGTGGAGCGACGACGTGGCGCTGACCGTGGTGATGGCCTCCAAGGGATATCCCGGCGTCTACGACAAGGGCACCCCGATTGCCCACCTGCCGGAGGATGCTGCCGGCGGGAAGATCTTCCACGCCGGGACGGCCCTCAAGGACGGCAAACTTGTCGCAACCGGCGGCCGTGTGCTGAACGTCACGGCGACCGCCGGAACCGTCGCGGATGCGCAGGCGCGCGCCTACAAGCTCTTGGACCAGGTCCAATGGGAAAACGGCTTCTGCCGCCGCGATATCGGCTGGCAGGCGGTGGCGCGCGAACAGAACTGAGTGCCGGAAACGCCAGTTCATTCAAAATTTACCGATTATCCAGACGGGATAGAAACGAAGCGGCAGTAAATATTAGGGACCTCAAGAAGGATTCCCGGTCATGCGTCTCGTTCTGGCTACAGCTCTGGTGTTTGCAAGCGGTTCCGCTTTCGCGTCGTCGATCACGGTGATCAACAGCACGCATCAGCCAGGCGTCAGTATCGTCACCAAGAACTGCGCAAGCTGCCCGGTCGCCGTGGCCCCGAAATCCGAGGAGGCGGCCTACAAGGTTCCCGATCTGCCGACAGGCACCCAGAAGACAGAAATCATCGAGATCAACGGTGAGAAGAAGCTGGCGCGCACCGAAGCCTGGCTCGGCGGCTCGCCGGTAATCCATGTCAGCAAGCTGCCCAAATGGATGGCCGAGGAAAAGGCCATTGCCGAGCTTCACCCGACGACCAACGGCTCGACCCAGACGGAGATCGTCGCCGCCGAGGCACCGGATGACGGCATCGATACCGACGCCATGACCAGTGCCGTGAAGACAATCGGCGAGGCGTCGGTCGGAATTGCCGAAGCTTCGCTCGCGCCGAAGCCGCTGGCCCTCGACATGTTCGAACTGCGCACCAACCGGTTCTAATTTTAGAAAATCATTATATTTACATAGCAGAAAGTGCTTCTGGAACACCCTTTCACGGAATGCGCGCAAATTGCGCATCATCAAATCCCACCTGCCCAAAATATTTGCGTTTGGGGCTGTCAAGGGTCCGATAATTAAATTTTTATTCAAATGTTCGAGATCACTCTCCCGTCATAGTGCGATGTAAGCACGTGACCGGCGCAGGACGCGCTCCCCCAAAACTTCGCCCCCCGCTCCGGCTCCTCCGGGAGAGTTCGGCTGCCTGAAAGTGAGTCGAGACATGAAGAATCTCAAGATTTCCCACCAGTTATTGGCCATGGTGGCAGTGCTCATGGTGGCTTTTACCGCCGTCACCTACTATCAGATCCGCACGTCGATCGCCTCCATCTATGCCGAGCGCTACGAAATGCTGCGCACCCAGGTGGAAACGGGCATTTCCATCCTGCAATCCTATTACGACCGGGAAAAGTCGGGCGAGCTGAAGCGCGAGGACGCGCAGAAACTGGCTTACGCAACCGTGGCAGGGATCAAATACGAGCCGGCCGGCTACATCTTCGGCCTGAACTACGACACGGTGACGCAGTTCCACTATAATTCCAAACTGATCGGCGTGAACCAGAAGGGTCAGCCGGACAAGATGGGCAACCTGTTCCGCGAAGAGATGGTCGCCAAGGGCCGTGCCGGCGGCGGCGTCACCACCTATTTCTGGGACAAGCCCGGCATGCCGGCTGACAAGGTCTTTGAAAAGGCCGCCTATTCCCGCGCCTTCGAGCCTTGGCAGATCATTGTCGGCACGGGCGTTTACACCGACGACCTCGACGCCAAGATCAACAACACGATCCTGGAAGTGGTCGGCATCGGCTTCATCGCCTTCCTGTTTGCACTCGGCGTCGCCTTCATCGTCATCCGCAACATCACCAGGCCGCTCGCCGCCGTGCACACGGCCCTGCAGGCCGTCGCCGACGAAGACGTCACCTCGACGATCCCGCATACGGAAATGTCGAACGAAGTGGGCATGATGGCGCAAGCCACCCAGGCGCTGCAGGAAAAGATCCGCGAACGCCATGCCATGGCCGATCGCGAGGAAAAACAGAAGACGGAGCTCGACCGCGAGCGCCAGCAGAACGTCGACATGCAGCAGCAGGAAGCCGCGCTGCAGACTCGCGTGGTCTCCACCATCGGCGAGGCGCTGGAATCACTCGCCCAGGGCGACCTGACGATCCGCTGCAGCGATCTCGGGCCGCGTTACGAGACGCTCCGCCACAACTTCAACGAAGCGCTCGCCCATCTCGAAGCGGCCATGAGCAAGGTCAATACCAAGGGCATCGACATCGGCGGTTCGAAGGAAGAAATCCGCCGCGCCTCGAGCGAGTTGTCGCAACGCACCGAACGCCAGGCCGCCAATCTCGAGGAGACGTCCGCGGCTCTCGACGAACTCACCGTCGCCGTTCGCCAGACGGCAGAAGGCGCGCATGAAGCGGCCCAGCGCGTCACCTCCGTCAGCGCCGAGGCCAACCGCTCCGACCAGATCGTCGCCCAGGCGATCGACGCGATGGGCGGCATCGAACATTCGTCGGAAGAGATCTCCAAGATCATCGGCGTGATCGACGACATCGCCTTCCAGACCAACCTGCTTGCCCTCAATGCCGGCGTCGAAGCCGCCCGCGCCGGGGAGTCCGGCAAGGGTTTCGCGGTCGTCGCCCAGGAAGTCCGCGAACTCGCCCAGCGCTCCGCCGCTGCCGCCAAGGAGATCAAGGACCAGATCTCGCGCTCATCCGGCCAGGTGCAGAACGGCGTGCGCCTCGTCGGCGAGGCGGGCGAAGCCCTGAAGCGGATCTCCGACCAGGTGAAGGCGGCGAGCGACATCGTCGGCAAGATCGCCCATTCGGCTTCCGAACAGGACACGACGCTGCGCTCGATCTCGTCTTCGCTGAACCAGCTCGACGCGGCGACCCAGCACAATGCGGCGATGGCCGAAGAAACCACCGCCTCGGCCGAAGCGCTTGCCGCCGACACGGATGAATTGCTGAGCCTGATCAGCAGCTTCCGCATCAGTGCAGGCCACAATACCGGCTCGAGCAGCCTCAACCGTGCCGCACAGAAAATGCGCCGTGCGAGCTAAGTTAGTCGGGGGACGAGGAACCGTCGGGTCGAAAGATCCGGCGGCTTTCTTCATAAGATACAGGCGCTTTATAATGACAGGATCATGCGAGTATATCATCCGCATATCTTAAATATAATTCTCTAATTCTTTCAATTTTCCGCACTATTATCTCCGACATTAAACATGTCAACCTACTGGAAAATCACGATTATTTTCTGGATTACTAAATATTAATCTCAGAATTCGCTATTGTTAAATTTTCTTTCAAATATTGCGTCATATTCTCTTGAGCGTGCAATGCGGCACATTTCTATGCGCAGGACGCGCCTCTCCATTCCAATCATTCCTCCCAGTCGCTCGATGCGGCTCAATCACTTATGGAACGAACATGAAAAACCTGAGGATTTCAAACCAGCTCGTCCTGCTGGTTCTGGCCCTGATCGCCGGCTTCGCCGTCGTGACCTATTTCGAACTCCAGGCCTCGACGCGGGCTATCTATGCCGAGCGGTATGGAATGCTGCGGACCCAGGTGGAGTCCGGTATCGGCATCCTCAAGAAGTTCCAGCAGCGTGAGGCAGCCGGTGAGCTGACACGCCCGGAAGCCCAGAAACAGGCCTTCGCCGCCGTCTCCGCCATGAGCTTCCAGCCCGACGGCTATCTCTTCGCCTATGACTACGACGTGAAGATGCAGATGCATCCCGATCCGAAGAAGGTCGGCGAGAGCGGCAAGGGCAAACCCGATTCCGCCGGGAAACTGTTCCGCGACGAAATGGTCTCCGTTGGCAGATCCGGCGGCGGAATTATCGATTATTTGAGCTCGACCAAGCCCGGGGAGCCTGATGGCAACTTCGCGAAGAGCTCCTATGCGAAGGCATTCGAACCCTGGCAGATGGTGCTCGCGACAGGCGTCTATACCGATGACCTGCAGGCACAGATCCGCGGAATGGTGCTGGACGCACTCGCTATCGGCGCGCTCGCGTTGATCATCGCCCTTGCGGCTGCCTATGTGGTGATCCGCGGCATCACCAAGCCTCTGACCGCCGTGCATGGCACGCTTCAGGCTGTCGCCGACGAAAACGTCACGATCGCCATTCCGCATACGGACATGTCGAACGAAGTGGGCATGATGGCGAAGGCCACCCAGGCGCTGCAGGAAAAGATCCGCGAACGGCATGCCATGGCTGCACGCCAGGAAAGCCAGCGCCAGGAGCTCGACCGCGAGCGCCAGCAGAACCTCGACCAGCAGCAGCAGGAAGCCGCCCTGCAGACCCGCGTGGTTTCCACCATCGGTGAAGCGCTCGAAGCGCTCGCCCATAGCGACCTGACGATCCGCTGCGCCGATCTCGGCCCGCGTTACGAAACGCTGCGTCATAACTTCAACGATGCGCTTACGCATCTCGAAGCGGCGATGGCCAAGGTCAATGCCAAGGGTATCGATATCGGCGGCTCGAAGGAAGAGATCCGCCGCGCTTCGAACGAACTGTCGCAACGCACCGAACGCCAGGCCGCGAACCTCGAAGAGACCTCGGCGGCCATCGACGAACTCGCCGTCACCGTCCGCCAGACGGCCGAAGGCGCCCATGACGCGGCCCAGCGCGTGACTTCGGTCAGCAACGAAGCAAGCCGTTCCGACCAGATCGTTTCCCAGGCGATTGCAGCGATGGGTGGCATCGAGCATTCGTCGGAAGAGATCTCCAAGATCATCGGCGTCATCGACGACATCGCCTTCCAGACCAACCTGCTTGCCTTGAACGCAGGCGTCGAAGCCGCCCGCGCCGGGGAATCCGGCAAGGGTTTCGCGGTCGTCGCCCAGGAAGTCCGCGAACTCGCCCAGCGCTCCGCCGCTGCCGCCAAGGAGATCAAGGATCAGATCTCACGCTCATCCGGCCAGGTGCAGAACGGGGTGCGCCTCGTCGGCGAGGCGGGCGAAGCGCTGAAGCGGATTTCCGACCAGGTGAAGAGCGCCAGCGAGATCGTCGGCAAGATCGCCCATTCGGCCTCCGAACAGGACACGACGCTGCGCTCGATCTCGTCTTCGCTGAACCAGCTCGACGCGGCCACCCAGCACAATGCGGCGATGGCCGAAGAGACCACCGCCTCGGCCGAGGCGCTTGCCGCCGATACCGACGAACTCCTCACGCTAATCCGCAGCTTCCGGATCAGCACCAGCCAAGACACGGGCTACAATACCGGCGCGGGCAGCCTCAACCGTGTCGCACAGAAGATGCGCCGCGCAGGCTGACGCCAATCAATACATGGGACGGAGGAACCGCCGGGTCGAAAGATCCGGCGGTTTTTTTGTTTGGGTCAGCCGCTGATCTTCGAGAAATCAGCAACAGTCGCGGTCGCTTCGCGGATGGCCTTCAGGAGCGCCAGGCGGTTGGCGCGGATCGCCGTGTCCTCGTCGTTGACGAGCACGTCCTGGAAGAACGTGTCGACCGGGACACGGAGTTTCGACAGGGCTTCCATGGCCGAGCGGAAGTCTTCGCTGGCGACGGCATCGGACGCTTCCTTCGAGGCGACGACAACCGCCGCCCAGAGCGCCTTTTCGGCATCGAGCTTCAACAGCTCTTCCGAAACGCCATCGGCGACGACGGTGCCCTTCTTCTCCTCCGCGGCGAGCAGCTGCACGGCGCGTTTGGTGCCAGCGAGCAGGTTCTTGCCGTCTTCGGAGGTGATGAACGCCGTCAGCGCCTCGACGCGTCGGGCGACCAGCAGGAGGTCGTCGGAGTCCGGTGTCAGGACGGCGTCGATGAGGTCGTGGCGGGCGCCCTGATCGCGGAGGTAGACTTTGAGGCGGTCGTGGAAGAAGGAGAGGAGGTCGGGCTTATAAATCCTATCCGCGATCTCTTCTTCCGTCCTACCAGGATGAAAATAGAGATTCGGAACATAGGCCATTCGAAAAGCTTCGCTGAGCGCCAGCCGAACATTCCGCTCCAACAGAATCCGCACCACGCCCAGCGCTGCACGACGGAGCGCATACGGATCCTTCGACCCCGTCGGCTTTTCGTCGATCGCCCAGAAACCAACCAGCGTGTCGAGCTTGTCCGCGAGCGCGATCGTGAGGCCGACCTTGTCCTCGGGCAGACGATCCGACGGGCCGTTCGGCTTCCAGTGATCCTCGATGGCAGCGGCAACGGAGGCATCCTCGCCCTGCAGCAGCGCGTATTTGCGCCCCATCAGGCCCTGCAGTTCAGGGAATTCGCCGACAGCTTCGGTGCGCAGATCGGCCTTGGCCAGAACCGCGGCGCGATCAACCAGAACGGGATCGGCACCGGTGACCTTCGCCAGTTCCTGAGCCAGCGCCCGGATGCGTGCAACGCGCTCACCCTGAGTGCCGAGCTTGGCATGGAACGTCACGTTCAGCGCATCGAGCTTCGCCATGCGCTGGTCGAGCGGCTTCTTGAGATCCAGATCGAACTTCGCGGCGGATGCTTCCAGCGTGTCCAAGTCGGGCATGTCGCCCTGGTCTCGGGTCCAGAAATGCTTGGCGTCCGACAGACGAGCGCGCACGACCTTGCCGTTGCCGTGCATGATTTCCTTGCCGCCGTCCTTCGCCTCGATGTTGGAGATCAGGATGAAGCGGTTGGAGAGGCCCTCACCGCCGGTCTGCGGGCGGGTGACGAAGCACTTCTGGTTGGTCTTGATGGTCAGGCGGATGATTTCCGAGGGGATTTCGAGATAATCCTCTTCGAACTCGCCCATCAGCACGTGCGGCCATTCGACGAGGCCGGAGACCTCTTCCAGCAGGCCTTCGTCCTCGACCAGGTCGAGGCCGTTGGCGAAGGCGAGGTCGCGGGCGTCGTGCAGGATGACGTCCTTGCGGCGGTCGGCATCGAGCATGACCTTCGCCTTTTCGAGGCTCGTCACGTAGTCGTCGAAACGGCGCACGGTGATGGCGTCGGGCGCGTGGAAACGGTGGCCGTAGGTGACGTTGCTGGCGGTCAGCCCGTCGATCTCGAAGGGGATGACCTGGGTTTCGTCATGTTCCGGGCCGAAGACGCAGACGATCGACTGTAGCGGGCGCACCCAGCGCAGGCTTTCCGGGCCTTTGCCGTCGATGCCGGCGAAGCGGGCGCCCTTCGGCATCGAGGCGGCACCCCAGCGCATCGATTTCGGCCAGGGGAAATTGCGGATGATGCCGGGCATCACTTCGGCGATGATCTCTTCCGCCGGACGGCCGGGCTTGGAGATGATGGCGACATAGAAATCGCCCTTCTTCGGGTCGTTGACGACCTGCGCTTCCGAAATGGACGAAAGACCCGCGCCGCGCAAAAAGCCGGCGATGGCGCCTTCGGGCGCGTCGGTACGCGGACCCTTGCGCTCCTCGCGCTGATCCGCCGAACGCGCCGTCAGGCCGCGGATATCCAGCGTCAGGCGGCGCGGCGTCCAGTATTCGCGCGCACCCTCATAGGTCAGGCCCGCTTCCACCAGCGCGTCGGTGACGAGCTTTTTCAGGTCTCCCGCCGCCTTGCGCTGCATGCGGGCGGGAATTTCCTCCGAGCGGAGTTCGAGAAGCAGATCGGGCATCGATAATCAACTTTTTGATGATTGTTCAACAGGGCGTGGCCTTAGCAAGCCCGCCGCCAAAAGTCACCAGCCGGATTGGCGAAAGTGTTTACCAGCCGCCTCCTCCGCCTCCGCCTCCGCCGCCACCGGACGAACCGCCGGAAAAGCCGGAGGAGGACGAGGAGGATTTTGGGGCGGGGATGGTCGAGGCGATGGTGGAGGCCATCGAGGAGGAGAAGCCGCCGATGCGATCGCCGAAATTGGAACTGTTACTGCCGCTATACCAGCCGGGCGCATAGGCGCCGGCAGCAGCGCCTGCCGCAGCGCTCGCAAGCCAGGTCTCGAACGTGCTGCTCCACGGCTTTTCGACGCCGAGCGCCACCGCATAGGGCAGCAGCTTTTCGAAATGCTGCGGCGACATGGTGGGGGCGCCGGCCGTGTTCATCCGGTCCTTTTCGGCAAGCGTCAGATAGATGCGCAGGCCCTCGATGCCGTCCATCAGCTTGCGGCCGAGCGGCGTCGGGGCGCCGATCAGGAAGAAGAAGATGACGTTGGCGAGCACGATGCCGCCGACGGAGACCAGGATCGGCCAATGCTCGTTACCGGTCATCTCCGACAGGATCGCCACGAGGACGGCCGAGCCGATCGAGATCGCAACGAGGCCGATGACGCCGAGGATAACGACCGAGATGATTTTCGAAAACAGCGACGAGCCGCGGCGGAAGCCCTTGCCGAAACCAACAGCAAGGAAACCGAAGACCACGGCGAAAAACGCCGGGATGATCAGCGTGGCGATCATGTCCGGTTCGAGATTGCCGAACACCAGCAAAGCCACGATGGAAAGCACGCTCAACACGACGCCGCCGATCACATAGCCCTTGTTGCCGTTGTAATATTTGCCGCGATGTTCCTTCTCGATCGCCTGGCGGAAGCTCGCGCCGATCGACTGGACAGTGGTGCCGTGCGCCTCGTCGATGATCAGTTCCTGCCCCTTGGCCCCGATGGAACCGAGGATCGAGGCCTGGCCGATCGGCACGTCCCTCGGCACGGCCTTGTCGGTGCGCCGGATGACGATCTTTTCTGCGAGGTCCTCCAGCGTTACGTAACCCTTGACCGCCAGATCGAGCGCGCTTGCGGCGAAGGCCGTCCAGCCGCTGCCGGAAAAGCCCTTGTTGTCGATGTAGTTGACCAGAGCCGGCGACAGCCCCTCCGGCGCATCCCAGCGCGGCACGACGACGCCTCGATCCGGATCGCGACCGACGCGGACCCAGAACGCGGCATAGTAACCGACGACGAGGACAAGGCCGACGATCGAGATGATCGTCCCGATGTTGTCGCGCCACCACCAGGCGCTTTCCTGATCTTTCGAAGGGGGAGCGACGACATTTTTGGGAAAGCCGGCGACGATCGTCAGGCCTTCCTGCATGCCGAGCGGCCGAGTGGTCGTAAAGACCGCCTGATTGCCGTTCGCCTGCATGCGGGCATTGCGGGCGGTGGATCCCAGCGGGCCCGTATAGGCGACGGTCTGGGTTATCCGCGCACTGCCCGGCAGGATCACCCGCGCCGAGGCCTGGGCGATGCGGAACTCCCAGCCATTGCCGTTGACGTTCCAGTAGAGCTCGTCGTGGTCGCCGAAATAGCGAATCTGCCGATCGGTCTTGTAGGTGAAGACGAAGGTGTGCTCGCCATCCTGCAGGAACACGTCCTTGTCGCCGGAATAGATGCGGATGCCGCCGGTGACGCTTTCCGTGTGGAACGGCTCGGCCTGGCCGTCGCGAGTGACGGAAACGACCTCGAAGCCGACCCGCACAGTGCGGCCGGCCGCATCCGTCATGGTCAGCGGGAAGTCGCGAAACAGGCCGCGCTTGATCTTGTCGCCTTCCGCATTGGCAATGATCGTTTCGGTGACAGTCAGGTCGCCGTTTTCCGCGACCTGGATGTCGGAATGATAGGAGCGGATATATTCCTCCGCAGCGGCGGGCAGCGCCGCCAACAGGGAGAAAAGCAACGCCAGGCCAAGGCCGGAGAACCACCGCATCACGACATTCCTCCCCTTCGGCACCGGCCGATCCGGTTTTCCGTTTAAACTATGTCCGTGTACTCAACCCCGAGCGAGGCCAGCACGTCCCAATAGCTGGGGAAGGTCTTGGCGACGCAATCCGGATCGAGAATGGTGATGCCGCCGATCATCAGACCCGCCAGCGCGAAACTCATGGCGATGCGATGGTCGGCGAAGGTATTGATCTCGGCCGGCAGGGTCTGGCCGGCGAGCGAGGGATCGGAGGCGACGATCAGGTCGTCGCCTTCTTCCGTCGCAAGGCCTTCGCGGATGGCGTTGAGGCCTAGCGAGAGCGCCCTCACCCGGTCGCATTCCTTGACGCGCAGGTTGGCGATGCCGGTGAAGCACACCGGCGTCTCGTTGAAGGCGGCGAGCACGGCAAGCGTCGGGATCGCATCCTGCATCTGCGAGCCGTCGATTTCGGCCGGCAGGTGCGGGAATTGGGCGATCAGTTCGTAAGCCTTGGCATCCGGCTGGGTAAAGGCGGTGGCCGCCACGCCAAGATCGATGGCGCCACCGGTCAAGACTTCCGCGGCCCAGAGATAGGTGGCGGCCGACGCATCGGGTTCGATCACGAAATCCGCGGCCTTGTAGCCGGTCGGCTCGACCTTCCAGGTCGCGGCGTCGATCTGCTCGACCTTGGCGCCGAAGGCCTGCATGGCGGCGAGCGTCAAGTCGACATAACCGCGGGCGCCGATTTCCGCGCCGGCCAGCGCAACCGTCAAGGGGGCGTTGGCGCCTTGGCTGACAAGCGGCCCCGCCATCAGCAGCGCAGAGACGTATTGGCTGGAGAGACCGGCATCGATCTCGACGCGGCCGGAAGCGAAATGGCCGTTGCCGCGAACCGTCACCGGCGGGCAGCCGGTGGGCGCCTCGGCGTCGATGCCGAGCGATTTCAGGGCAGCGACCAGCGGGCCGATCGGCCGCTTGCGCATGTGTTCGTCACCATCGACGACGACGGTGCCATCGACCGAAGCGACGGCTGCGGTCAGAAACCGGGTCGCGGTGCCGGCATTGCCGAGGAACAGCGGGGCGGATGGCGGCAGAAGCTTGCCGCTACCGGTGACGACAAAGGTCGTCTCGTCCGGCTCGTCGACAGAAACACCCATGGCCCGCAATGCATCGGCCATGTAGCGGGTATCGTCGCTCCGCAGGGCGCCGGTCAGCCGGCTGGTACCGCTGGCGAGGCCCGCCAGAAGCAGCGCGCGGTTGGTGATCGATTTCGAGCCCGGCGGCACGGCGCGTCCGGAAAGCGGCTTGCCCGGCCGCAGGATGGTGAGTTTGGCTCTACCCATGATATTCGTCTCTTAACGCCAATCGAATGCCGCAACGAGGCGGCCGACCGCGCTCTTAAACCGTTGCGGCACGAAGGTCCAATGACGGATTTCAGAACTTGACGGTCGGGACCGCCCGGTCGGCCGCGTTCTCGATCTCGAAATACTCGCGCTTCGAGAAACCGAACTGGCCGGCGACCAGGTTGTTGGGGAAGCTCTCGACCTTGACGTTCAGATCGCGGGCAGCGCCGTTGTAATACCGCCGCGACATCTGGATCTCGCTCTCGATGGTTTCGAGCGAGGCCTGCAGTTCGGAAAAGTTCTCGTTCGCCTTCAGGTCCGGATAGGCCTCGGCAAGCGCTATGATCTTGCCGAGCGCCTGGCCGAGCAGGCCTTCTGCCTGGGCGCGGCCGGCGACATCGCCTGCCGGCACCGCCTGCGCCTGGTTGCGCAGCTTCACGACTTCCTCGAACGTGTCCTTTTCGTGGGCCGCGTATCCCTTCACCGTCTCGATGAGGTTCGGGATCAAGTCGGCGCGGCGCTTCAACTGCACGTCGATGCCGGACCACGCCTCTTCGGCCATCTGGCGGGCCTTGACGAGGCCGTTGTAGATCATAACGACGTAGAATGCGACGAGAACAATTATACCGATCAAAATGTACATCTGAGTCTCCCGACTTGGCCTTGCGATGGGACAGTAGAGGCGTGGTATAAAAAAGTGGTTGAAGTCATCGATTATTTTTCGCGGTCAATTTTTTGACTTACCGCAAAGTTCCGACCGCCCGGATGCCCTAGATTCTCTTACAGAAAACGGGCTGCTCCGAAGATTCGGCCCCACCTCAAAACAATCTGGATGGAATTGCCATGGCGTGCCTAGTGCGAACCGCCAATGTGCTGGCGTTTGCCGTGCTGTTTTTTCAGTACGGAGTGATGATGAGGCCCCCGGAACCGGCCGGCACGCGCCGGTTTCTACAGATCTATGCCGGGCAGCTTCCGGCCGGCGCCTATCCGACAATCAAACCCATCTGGCAGCTTGGCACGCAGTGGACGGGCGCCGTTTGAACGGTTCGCCGCGCAGCGTCAGTCCCGATCCAAAACCCGGACCTCAGGCGGCCCGGCCGAAATTCGCACCACCGGCATCGGTCATCAGGAAGGCCTCGCCGCAGGCTTTCGCCAACGTGCGGACGCGCAGGATATAGCTCTGGCGTTCGGTGACCGAGATCACCCCGCGGGCATCCAGCAGGTTGAAGACGTGGGACGCCTTGATGCACTGGTCATAGGCCGGGAAGACGCATTTATGCAGCATCTGGTTGGCGTTCGCACCCGGTGCGCCGGCGGCAAGCAGCGCCTGGCATTCCTTCTCGGCATCGATGAAGTGCCGGTGCAGCATGGCGGTATCGGCGAATTCGAAGTTATGGCGGGAATATTCCTGCTCGGCCTGCAGGAAGACGTCGCCATAGGAGATTTTTTCCTCGCCCTCGCGGCCGTTGAAATTGAGCTCGTAGATGCTGTCCACGCCCTGCAGATAGGTGGCGAGGCGTTCGAGACCGTAGGTCAGCTCACCGGCAACCGGCGAACATTCGATGCCGCAGATCTGCTGAAAATAGGTGAACTGCGAGACTTCCATGCCATCGCACCAGCATTCCCAGCCGAGGCCCCAGGCGCCGAGCGTCGGGCTTTCCCAGTCGTCCTCGACGAAACGGACATCGTGCAGCAGCGGATCGAGGCCGATTGCCGCAAGCGAACCGAGGTAGAGTTCCTGCAGGTTCGGCGGGTTCGGCTTCAGGATGACCTGGAACTGGTAATAATGCTGCAGGCGGTTGGGGTTCTCGCCATAACGACCGTCGGACGGGCGACGCGACGGCTGCACATAGGCGGCCTTCCAAGGCTTCGGCCCAAGCGCACGCAGCGTGGTGGCCGGATGGAAGGTGCCGGCACCGACTTCCATGTCGTAGGGCTGCAGGATCGCGCAACCCTTGTCCGCCCAGTAATTCTGCAGCGCGAGGATCAGCCCCTGGAAGGAGCGGGTCGGAGACATGTGGTCGGGCAGCTCGGTCATGGCCATATCTGTGTCGGTTCGAGGATGCGGACGAGTGCCACGCATCAGGGGCGCGGGTCAAGGATTTATGCGTTTGGGGCACTTGCTGGGTATGCCGCAACGGGACGATCCATGCTAAGGTTCGCCCGCTCTTCCGGAGAAAGACCATGAACGTCAAGAACAGCTTCACCTTGTCCGAGCGCTCCCTGCGGCTTGCCGAAAAGCTCGTCGAGGACGGCCAGTTTCCCTCGGTCGAGAAAGTGCTCGAGGCTGGCATCGACAGCCTATTGCGGGACGAGGAAAGTTCCGCCCACGAAGATCCGCTGCTCGGCATGAAGGACGAAATCCGCCGCCGCGCGGAGCTGCCGCGGGATCAGTGGTTGCCCTGGGATGGGGACGAAATGGCTAACCGCATCAAGGCAAGGCTGGACGAGAAATACAAGAACCGCTGATGAGCTACACGATCATCAAGCACCCGCTCGTCGAGCTCGATATCTTTGACATCACCGACTTCATTTCGTCCTATGCCGGCACCGCCATTGGCAAATCCAATGTCGATGAGATCACGCTGTTCATCTCCCGCCTTACAGATTTCCCCAAAATCGGGACCATCCAGGATGATATTCTACCCGGTCTTCGCGCCATCCCGGCCTCAGAAAAAGCCGTTGTCTGCTTCACCGTGAACGATGAAAACCTGACCGTCTCCATTCTCTGCGTAAGCTATGCGGGCTCCGATTGGGCATCGCGGGTGAAGGAACGGGCTTAATCGCTATTCGTCTCGCGGCTATTGGCTTCCTCGCGATCGAATTTCCAACCGTTCGGCAACTCCCACTTGAAAGCACGAACCCTTTCCAGCGCCGCACGCCGTTTGTCGGCATCAGTCTCCGCCACAGCAGATTTCTTCTCCTCGGGCATGAGGCCTACTCCTCATCCCGCTTCACCCGGTATTCCCCCGTCGCCGGGTCCCTTTCCAGGGTGCCGATCGCGCCGGTCTGGCGCTCCTTTTCCTCGCGGCGAGTGCGCGACGACAGTCTTTCGGCGTCCTTGATGAACTTCTTGTAGAGCATCCAGCCGCCGCCGATGACGATGATCAGAAATAAAAGCTGCGCCATTTCCCCTCTCGCGCTATCCTGACGACCTCAAAGGCCGTAGCGGCTCCACATTGCCTTTTCTTCCAGGCTCGCGGCAAGTCCCGTGACGGCGCCTGCTGCGATTTCTCCGGCCTTCCCCTCGCCGAAGACGACGCCGGGCACGCGGCGGCCGAAGAGGGTGCGGGCACTGCCGATCAGTTCCAGCCTGGTATCCTTGCCGTAACGGCGCTTGAGGACTTCGCGCATGTCGCCCAGACTGTCGATCAGGCCGAGATCGAGGCCGCGCAACCCGCTCCAGAACAGGCCCGAAAAGATCGTCGCATCGTCGGCCAGCCGCTCGCCGCGGCGCATCTTGACCATCTCGATGAACACCTTGTGGATCTCGAGCTGCAGGGTCTTCAGATATTCGATGTCGCCTTCCTTTTCCGGCTGGAAGGGATCGAGGATCACCTTGTTCTCGCCGGCAGTATAGACGCGGCGTTCGACACCGATCTTGCGCAGCAGTTCCGGGAAGCCGAACCCCCCGGAAACAACGCCGATCGAGCCGACGATCGAGGTCGGATCGGCAAAGATCTCGTCACCCGCGAGCGCGATCATGTAACCGCCCGAGGCCGCGACATCCTCGACGAACACCAGGACCTTCTTGTTCTTTTCTTCCGCCAGCGAGCGGATGCGCTGGAAGATCAGGCGCGACTGGACGGGCGATCCGCCCGGGGAATTGATCGAGATCGCGACGACCGGCGCATCCTTCCTGGCGAAGGCCTTGTCGAGCATCGGCGCCACGCCGGCCAGGTTGAGGCTCTGCTTGAACTGGCTGCCGCCGGCCATGATCGCTCCGTGAAGCCGGACGACGGGTATCGTCAGCCCCTTCTTACGGAATCTTTTCGGCATCAACCTCTGCAAAAACCCGGCCATTTCTTTTCCTTCTGTCGCGTTCGGCTCTGCCAAAGCATGTATGTGACGGATTTTCAAACGCAATGGCTGCGCCACTTAAAGCAGGATTTTGATTTTTCTAGTTGCGAATGACTTGCATTATCATCCCAACAAGGCATTATCCGCTCGCGAACGGAGATAGAGTGAAGATGGATGTTTTGGGTTCGAAGCAGGACAGCGGCTGGCGGAACACGCGGGGAGAGGCATCGCTTTCCGACGTCCATCGAAGCATCAACATCTCGCAATCCGGATCGCGGTGGCGGCGGCTCGCCGCCTTTGCGGGTCCGGGGTACCTGGTCGCGGTCGGTTATATGGACCCCGGCAACTGGGCGACCTCGCTCGCCGGCGGGTCGAAGTTCGGTTACGCGCTGCTCGCGGTCGCGCTGCTGTCTAACCTGATGGCGATCGTGCTGCAGTCGCTCTGCGCGCGCCTTGCCATCGCATCGGGCCGAGATCTGGCGCAGGCCTGCCGCGACGCGTTCCCGAAATGGGTTTCCATTCCGCTCTGGGCGCTTGCCGAAATCGCCATCATCGCCACGGATATTGCCGAGGTGATCGGCACCGCCATCGGCCTCAACCTGATCTTCGGCATTCCGCTCGAGCTCGGCGTGCTGATCACGGCACTCGACGTCTTCATCATCCTTTACCTGCAGAAGATGGGCTTCCGCTGGATCGAAGCCTTCATCATCACCCTGCTCGGCGTCATCGCAGTGTGCTTCGCGATCCAGATCTTCCTTGCCGATCCGCAATGGGGCGGCGTCATCCGCGGCTTCTTCCCGACCACCGAGATCGTCACCAATCCGGAGATGCTCTATCTGGCGCTCGGCATCCTCGGCGCGACGGTCATGCCGCATAATCTCTATCTGCATTCCGGCATCGTGCAGACCCGCAACTATGGCCACACCCTGCCGGAAAAGAAGGAAGCACTGACCTATGCGACGATCGACTCCACCTTCGCGCTCTGCTTCGCGCTGTTGATCAATGCTTCGATCCTGATCCTTGCGGCAGCCGCATTCAACAGCACCGGGCGAACGGAAGTGGCCGAACTCGGCGAAGCGCATTCGCTGCTCGCACCGCTGCTCGGGCTGGCCATTGCACCGACGCTGTTCGGTATCGCGCTACTCTGCTGCGGCCTGAATTCGACGGTGACGGCAACGCTCGCCGGGCAGATCGTCATGGAAGGCTTCCTCAAGATGAAGCTGCAGCCATGGATCCGCCGGCTGATCACCCGGGGGATCGCCATCATTCCAGCCGCGTTCGTCACCATCTGGTACGGCGATGCGGGCACGGCGGAACTCTTGATCCTCACTCAGGTCGTGCTCAGCCTGCAGCTTTCCTTCGCGGTCTTCCCCTTGGTGATGTTCACCGCCAGCAAGGCCAAGATGGGTGAGCTCGTTGCGCCGATCTGGCTCTCCGGCATCGCCTGGCTGATCGCCGTCGTCATCGCCGGCCTCAACGTCAAGCTGCTCGTGGATTTCGTTTCGGGCTGAGGCGGGAATAAGCGACCCGGCCGTTGTTCAGGTCGTCCACGAAAGCCGAGAAAGCATGGCCATCCGTGCCATGCACGAAAAGCGGCGCCCGGAATGTCAGCCGGGCGCGCGATCCCTTGACGGCGGTGACGAGGATGCGCGTGGCGCTTTCGTCGGGCCGGGGATGGAGGGCCGTGATTTCCAGCCCGCCGAAACGCCTGCCGCAGGCCTCGACGATCTCGGCGATCGATTGCGGCCGGGCGATCAGCGACAATTGCCCGCCGGGCTTCATGATCGCACCGGCGGTGCGGATCCAGGCTTCGAACAGATCTTCCGTCATCGCATGCGCCTCGGCCTTCAGGGCATCGGGCGTCTTGCGGTCGCTGGCATCGTTGAAGGGCGGGTTCATGATCACGTGGTCGTGGATTTCGTCGACGAGGCCGGCGGCGAGCCGCGGCTTGCCGGTCAGGGTCACATCCGCTTCCAGCACCTCGACGCGACCGGCCATAAAGGCGTTTTCGGGAAGTTCCAGAGTTCTGCGGGCATAGTCCGCCATCAGCGGCGATTTCTCGATCAGCAGGACCTTTGCCCGCTCCAGCCGCGAGGCGACGGCAAGACCCGCAGCACCGGCGCCCGAACCGAGATCGGCGACGCTCACCGACTTGTCGGAGGCGACCAGCGAGGCGAGCAGCATCGCATCGACACCTGACCGATGCCCGCCGCCCTTCGGCTGCATGACGTGAAAACGGCCGCGATGGAAGGCGTCGACGGTGTGGGTGGGCGGGTTCATGTGGGTTTCCACAAGCATCAAGGCCGCAGCTCCGCTTCCAGCCCCGCGTCCTTCAAGATCCGCCGGGCCTCGTCGGCGCGCTCGCCATCGACCATCAGCCGGCGCTGCAACAGACCGAGCGAGCCTTCGAGCACGCTCATCGACTGGTCGGCGACCATGCAGTAGATGCCCGCATCCTTCATCAGGCTCTGTGCCAACGACAGGATCACGATGTCGTTGGTGCGGATGATCTCCAGCATGGCTTGTTTGTTACCCCATTATATCCGGCGGGATGCGATTTGCGCTTGCCGCACTATCAGCCTCTTTCTATTGTCGTTTGAAAGATTTCGATAGGGAGGCCTGAGATTGGGCGTCGTCATACCGCTTGAAGAAGGCAAAAACAAACTGGCATCCGTCAAACCGCTGGTGGATCTGACCAAGGCGGACATGGATCGGGTCAACCAGCTGATCCTGTCCAAGGCCGGTTCCGACGTGCAGATGATCCCGGAAGTCGCCAACCACCTGATCTCGTCCGGCGGCAAGCGGCTGCGGCCGATGCTGACGCTCGCGTCTGCGGCCCTGTTCGGATACCAGGGCGAAGCCCATGTGAAGCTTGCGACCAGCGTCGAGTTCATGCACACGGCAACGCTGCTCCATGACGACGTGGTGGACGAAAGCGATCTGCGCCGCGGGCGTTCCACCGCGCGGATGATCTGGGGCAACCAGGCAAGCGTTCTGGTCGGCGATTTCCTGCTCGGCCAGGCGTTCCGGATGATGGTGGATGTCGGCTCGCTCGAAGCGCTCGACGTGCTGTCGGCCGCAGCGTCCGTCATCGCCGAAGGCGAAGTGCTGCAGCTTTCCGTCGCCAAGAACATGGAGACGACCGAGGACGACTATCTTTCGGTCATCCGCGCCAAGACGGCTGCGCTGTTTGCGGCTGCCGCCGAAGTCGGCCCGATCATCGCCAATGCCGACAAGGCCGGCCGGGGCGCGCTGAAATCCTACGGCATGAACCTTGGTCTTGCGTTCCAGCTCGTCGACGACGCGCTCGATTACGGCGGCAAGGCTGCCGATCTCGGCAAGAATGTCGGCGACGATTTCCGCGAGGGCAAGATCACGCTGCCCGTCATCCTCTCCTATCGCCGCGGCACCGAAGCTGAGCGCGCCTTCTGGCGTCAGGCGATCGAGAAGGGTGAAAGCAGCGACGAGAACCTGGAAAAGGCGCTCGGCCTGATCAACAAATACGGAGCCCTGAACGACACGATCGGCCGCGCGCTGCATTACGGTACGATCGCCCGCGATGCGCTGGCACCGCTTCCGGCCTCGCCGCTCAAGGCCGCTCTTCTCGAAGTCATCGACTTTTCGATCCAGCGCGTCAACTGACGCTCGGCGTCCGTTGACGAGGGTGTGACCGGCGCCGCCCCCATGCGGCGCTGGGGATTTCCTTGCGGACGTGCTTCAAAAAAGCCATTCTATCGTGAATCAATAGGGCGGAATTGGCGGCGGTATCTCATCGAATCGCCATGCTCTTACGAAAGGCATGTTTATGCGGCAGAAATCCAGCCTTCTTCTGCTCTCCAGCGCGGCGCTTGCAACCGTTCTCCTGTTCGGAACGGTAGCCAATGCGGCGACGGCGGAAGCGAAGCCAGCGGTGAAAGACACGGTGACGTTCGGCCCTGGCAACGTGAAGACGTTTTCCGGTGCATTTCTGGCCGCACGGACAGCCGATGTCGACCATGACTACGACACTGCGATCGCCCTCTACCGCAAGGCGCTGGCTTTCGATGCCGCCAACCTGGAAATCCGCGAGCGGCTGATGATCTCGCTGTTGCTCAACGGCGATTTCGACCAGGGCCTCGCTGAAGCCAACGCGCTCAAGGACGATAACGCCGTCGAGCGGATCACCAAGATCGTCCGCGGCCTCGATGCCCTGCGCGCCAAGAAATTCGATACCGCCAAGAAGGTTCTTGCCTACGAAGGCCCGAACGACCTCGACCGGCTGACCCACCAGCTTCTCTCCGCCTGGGCGGATGTCGGCGCCGGCAAGGGCAAGCAGGCAATGGCCAGCATCAACAACCTCAAGGGACCGGCCTGGTACAAGGTATTCACCGATTACCATCTCGGCGCCATGGCGCTGGTGACGGGCGATATCGGCACGGCGCGGCAGCACCTCAATACCGCCGTCACCAACAAGGAAGCCGTCGCCACCGCGCCGGACACATTCATGCGCGCGGTCATGGCGCTGGCACGCCTCGAAGCGGCTGCCGGCAACAAGCAGAAGGCGCTGGACGCGATCTCCGTCGGTGACGGCATGGTCTCCAACTATGCGCCGCTGAAGGCCCTGCGCCAGAGCATCGAGAAAGGCCAGAAGCCCGAACAGCAGGTGAGCGATGCCGCAGAAGGCGCTGCGGGCGTGCTGTTTTCGATCGGCGGCGCGCTGAACCGCCAGGGCGCCGAGGACATGGTCTCGCTCTACCTGCAGATTTCCCACGCGCTCGACCCAAAGAGCGCCGATACGCTGATCCTGCTCGGCGGCATCGCCGAAAAGCTCAAGCAGCCGGATCGCGCCATCAAGTTTTATGCCAGCGTCCCCGCCGATTCGCCGATGCGCCGCATTTCCGAGCTGCAGCTCGGCGTGACGCTTTCCGATACCGGCAAGGTGGACGAGGCCAAGCAGCACCTGAAGTCGCTGATCGATTCCGATCCGTCCGACATCCGCAGCTACATCGCCTATGGAAGCGTGCTTTCCGACGCCAAGGACTACAAGACCATGGCGGAGACCTACGACAAGGCCGCCGAGGTCATCGGGCCTGTGCCGAAGCCTGGCGACTGGACCATATTCTTCCAGCGCGGCATCGCCTATGAGCGGCTCAAGAACTGGGCAAAGGCCGAGCCGAACTTCCGCAAGGCGCTCGAGCTCAACCCGGAACAGCCGCAGGTCCTCAACTATCTCGGCTACTCGCTGGTCGACATGAACAAGAACCTCGACGAAGGTCTCGGCATGATCAAGCGGGCCGTCGATGCACGGCCGGATGACGGATATATCGTCGACTCGCTCGGCTGGGCCTATTTCCGGATGGGCAAGTTCGACGATGCCGTGACCGAGCTGGAACGCGCGGTGCAGCTGCGTGCCGGCGATTCGACGATCAACGACCATCTCGGCGATTCCTACTGGCGCGTCGGGCGCAAGCTCGAGGCCGTCTACCAGTGGAACCGGGCGCTGATCTCGGAAGGCGAAGACATCAACCGCGAGCAGATCAAGGAGAAGATCGAGAAGGGCCTGGCGCCGCTCGATCCGAACGCGACGACCGCCGACCGCAGCCCGACGGAACCCGTGGCACCTGCCCCGCCGGCGCCGGCCAATCCCGACAAGAAATCCTGACGCGCATGTTTCTGGACAATCCGTCATCCGACAACTGGCTCGCCGACAAGGCGGGCCTTTTCGAACTCGCGCCCGCCAAGATCAATCTCGCGCTGCACGTGACCGGCCAGCGGGCCGACGGCTACCATCGGCTCGAAAGCATCGTGACTTTTGCGGACGCGGGCGATCGGCTGTACTTTAGCGAGGCGGACGCCGACGATCTTTCCGTTTCCGGCCGGTTCGCCTCGCTGCTGCCGACCTCGGCGGAAGGTAAGAGGGGCAATCTCGTGCTGAAAGCGCGCGATCTCCTGCGCACGGCGCTGGAGGATAAAGGCGTTTCGACGCCGCCGGTTGCCATCCATCTCGAAAAGAACCTGCCGGTCGCAGCCGGTATCGGCGGCGGTTCGGCGGATGCGGCAGCAGCCCTGCGCGGCCTGATGCGCTTCTGGAATGCCAGCCTGCCGGACGGGGAACTGGCAGCGCTCGGGCTTTCGCTTGGCGCCGACGTTCCGATGTGTATCAAGAGCGAGGCGCTTATGGCCAGGGGGATAGGCGAGGAACTGACCGCGCTTCCCGACCTGCCCTCGCTGTCGCTGGTGCTCGGCAACCCGCTCGTCGGGGTCTCGACGCCGGATATCTTCCTGCGCCTGACGCAGAAGGAAAACGCGGCGATCGGGCCGTTCGACAGCGACTGGATCGGCTTTCTGAAAACGCTGCGCAACGATCTTGAACCGCCGGCGCGCTCGCTGGTGCGCGAAATCGACCAGATTTCCAGCCTGATCGGCGCGGAGGGGACGATGCTGACGCGGATGTCCGGTTCCGGCGCAACCTGTTTCGGGATTTTTCCTTCCTTCGAAGCGGCGGAAAAGGCGATGGAAAACCTTAACGGCCAGAAGCCGGAATGGTATTTTCAGGCGGTGAGAACCGTTGGACAGGTGCCCGAGAAACCCCAATGAACCGGATCGACGAAACCCGTTCCTTCATCCCTGTCGGCATCGCCGTGCTGACCGTCTCCGACACGCGCACGCTTGCCGACGACAAGTCCGGCGACACGCTGGTGGCGCGGATCGCTGAAACCGGCCATGAGCTGAGGGCGCGGGCGATCGTGCCGGACGACAAGGACCGCATCGTCGGCCAGGTGCAGGAATGGACGCTCGATCCCGATATCGACGTGGTGATTACCACAGGCGGCACGGGTTTTACCGGCCGGGACGTGACGCCAGAGGCACTGGAGCCGCTGTTCGAAAAGCGCATGGACGGCTTTTCGGAAGTGTTCCACCGGATCTCCTATGACAAGATCGGCACTTCGACGATCCAGTCACGGGCTACCGGCGGGGTGGCGAACGCTACCTTCATCTTCGTGCTGCCGGGTTCGCCCGGCGCCTGCAAGGACGCGTGGGACGGCATTTTGAAGGCACAGCTCGACTACCGCCACATGCCCTGCAATTTCATCGAGATCATGCCGCGGCTCGACGAGCACCTGAAACGCGGCAGCAAATAGCTGCTACCTGACGGCCGCCGCCACCCAGGCCGGGATCATCTCGCTGGCGAGCTTCGACACCTTCTGGCCGCGCGCCAGCGTTTCCAGGTCCATCCCCGATTTTGCCAGCGCAATCGCCTGCCGCTTCGGCAGCAGCATGCCGTATTCCAGCGGCGGCACGGCGCGGCCGATGCGCCTGAAGAACGGCCGCCTATAGTTGCGCGCCGGCGCGAAGCGGGCCGGCTGCTTGTTCAGCGCTATATATTCCATCACCTCGTCGATCCAGCCGGCCTGCAGCCGGGCGCCGGGCTCGACCAGCAACAACCATTCTCCACGGGCGCCGCGCAAAATATCCTTGATGTTCCAATGGCCGTAAAAACGGCAGCCGGCCGCATCGGCGACGCTGGAGGAACCGTCCCGCGAACCGTGGTCAAGCACCACGACGTCGCTCACAAGTCCCTCCACCGCAGCGGAAACGAGCACCGAGAGCGTCTGGGCCAGCTCGGATTCCTGATCGCGGCATTCCATGATGACAGTCAGCATCCCTGACATGTAACGCATTGCAACACGGAACGCCAGAAACGCGGACCGTCAATTTTGTTCTTGCAATGTTCTCATTTCCGCGCTAGGAATTTAATCATCAGGAACGGGGAATTTCCCCTTCAGGAGCTAACCCATGAACGAGCTGCATCAGTTGCGGCAGGACGCTTTCGCGCCTGCCCATACGGCCGATATTGCCGATGCGTTGGTCAAATCCTCCGGTCTTCGGGTGGAGATCGACCGGCGTCGCGGGCGCGGCGCAGGGCTCAATCCGAGCGGCCGTTTCGAGGAAGAACGCCGTGAGGCATTCGACGACGGCTGGCAGACGCTGGAGGAACTCGAACCGTTCAGGACCGAAGTGCAGGTGGAAAAGCCACGCACCGCGATCACCCGCAACGAATCGCCGGACCTTTCCTTCGATCGCTCGATCAATCCCTATCGCGGCTGCGAGCATGGCTGCATCTATTGTTTCGCCCGACCGACGCATAGTTTCATGGGGCTTTCTCCAGGTCTCGACTTCGAATCGAAGTTGTTTGCCAAGCCGGACGTGCCAAAGCTGCTCGAGCGGGAGCTGAGCCGCCCGGATTACAAGGTGCGGGCGATCGCGATCGGCACCAATACCGATCCCTACCAGCCGATCGAGCGGGAATGGCGGATCATGCGGCAGATCCTCGAAGTGCTTCAGAAAGCCAATCACCCCGTCGCGATCGTCACCAAGTCGGCGCTGATCACCCGCGACATCGACATCCTTGCCGACATGGCGTCCAAGGGGCTCGCGAAGGTCGGGATTTCGGTCACCACCCTCGACCGCAAGCTTGCCCGCACCATGGAGCCGCGCGCCTCGACCCCTCCCAAGCGCCTCACCGCCATCAAGGCGTTGACCGATGCCGGTATTCCGACTGCGGTCATGGTGGCACCCGTCATTCCGGCGCTCAACGACCACGAGATCGAGCGGATCCTCGACGCCGGTCATGCGGCAGGGGCGACGGAAGCGAGCTACGTGCTCCTGCGCCTGCCGCTGGAGGTGAGCCCCCTCTTCCGCGACTGGCTGCTGCAGAACTATCCGGACCGCTATCGCCATGTCATGTCGCTCGTCCGCTCGATGCGCGGCGGCAAGGATTACGACGCCGAATGGGGCAAGCGGATGAAGGGTGCCGGTCCCTATGCCTGGCAGATCGGCCGGCGTTTCGAGATGGCGACCAAACGGCTCGGTATGGTTCGGCGCGGCCTGCCGTTGCGCGACGATATCTTCCTCCGTCCCGACGGCGGCGGCATCCAGCTCTCGCTGCTCTGACCGGACCCTGTTCCGGTTTAATTGCGAATTCCCATTTCCGGCGCGGACCCGCCCTGTCCCCCGCGTCGGAAAATACCCCGGTTCCACCGCCGCCCCTCGGTGGATAGCGACGCCGCAATCGCCCGCCGGGGGTTGCAGGAGGTCGGGACGACGTGCGAGGTTGCCGCCATGTTACCTCGCACGTCGCCCGATTCTCCGATGCTTTTCGAAGACGTTCCGCTGGTTCCGGATTTCAGTCTGGAGCTCGTGGCGCGGCAGGCCGGCCACTGGCCGGTCGCGGGCACCGACGAAGCGGGACGCGGGCCGCTGGCAGGCCCGGTCGTGGCCGCCGCCGTCATCCTCGACCCCGACAATATCCCGGACGGCCTCAACGATTCCAAACAACTCACCGCCAACCAGCGGGAACTTCTGTTCGAGGCGATCATGGCGACAGCAGAAGTGTCGATCGCCGCGTCCGGCCCGCGCCATATCGACGAGCGCAACATTTTGCGCGCCAGCCTCGACGCCATGCGCCGCGCGGTGGCGGGGCTTGCAGTGACGCCGGCCTATGTGCTCGCCGACGGCCGCGACGTGCCGCAGGGGCTCTGCTGCCCCGGCAAGGCGGTCATCAAGGGCGACGCCCGCTCCGTCTCGATTGCCGCCGCTTCGATCATCGCAAAAGTCACCCGCGACCGGATGATGACCCGCGCCCACCTGGTCTTCCCCGGGTACGGTTTTGCCAATCACGTCGGTTATGGGACGGCCCAGCACCGCGCCGGTATCGAGGCGCATGGGCCGTGCTCGCTGCATCGGATGAGTTTTCGGCCGCTTAAAAAGGATGATCTGCCGGAGAGCTAACCGGTAGAAATCTACGGCCCGTCCAGCGAAGCCGCTCAGCCCGTCGGTATCGTCCTGAGCATGCTCGGCCGCGCGGATACCCGTTCCCACCAGGACATCAGGCCGGAATGCTTGCCCAGCAGGTCGTTTGCGACGGGCGACGTCATGAAATAGTCGATCATCGGCGCCAAGTGAAGGTCCGCCAGGCTGATCCCATCACCGCAGAGCCACGCGGAGTCCTGCGACAGTTCGGCAAGGGCCTTCAGGCAGGTCGGCGCCCTTTCGAGCGCAGCATCCAGGCGGACGACATCCGTCCGCCTGCCGCTGGCGGGTTTGGAAACCTGCTCGACATAAATGCCCCACACGAGTGTCGGGTAGACATAGCTGTCCGCAATGCCAATCATCTGGTTCATGCGCGCCCGAATGCGAGGGGTAGGTGGCTGCAACGCGGGACCACTAAATGCCTCGTCCACATAGCGCGTGATCGCTCCGGTCTCGTAGAGCTTAAAGTCGCCATCTTCAAACGCTGGGATCCGCCCGAAGGGCTGGCGTTCGAGGTGTGACGTCGGCGGACCACCTGTCGCAAAGACATCGACCGGAACCAGTTCGTGGTCCACGGCCTTCTCCAGCAGGACAAGGCGGGCCGTCCGCACATAAACGCTGTAGTCTGCGCCGAATAATCGCGGCTTGCGCATGACGCTCTCCGTAGGAACCCTCTATTTCCCAAAACAAAAAAGCCGGGGTTTTCGCCCCGGCTTTTTGGAAGTCTCGTGTGATCGAAATCAGTTCAATCGCGACTGCACCTTGCCGACGGCGTCCTGGAAGAGCGTGTCCTGGGTGGAGGCGTCGGCCTTGCGGGCGATGACGCTCTGGGCAGCGGCGATGGCGAGGTCGACGGCGGCAGCGCGCACGGCGCCGATCGCTTCGGCTTCGGCCTGCTTGATCTTCTGCTCGGAAAGGGCGTTGCGGCGAGCGACGAATTCGTCGGTCTTCTGGCGAGCTTCCTCGGTCAGGGCCGCAGCCTCACGCTCGGCGACAGCCACGATCTGGGCGGCTTCCGCTTCGGCTTCCTTGCGCTTGCGCTGGTATTCGGCGAGCAGGGTCTGGGCTTCTTCGCGCAGACGCTTGGCTTCGTCGAGATCCTTGCGGATGTTGGCGGCCCGCTCGTCGAGCGACTTCGCCATCATGCCCGGCACTTTGAGATAGACGATCAAAGCTAGGAAGAGAACGAGGCCGACGAGTGCGAAAAATGTTGCATCGAATGCCATCGGGTCAAGCCTCCGTCTTCGCGGCTGCAACGGCAGCCTTGATGTCGTCGCCGCTTGCCTTGGCGCCGATCAGCTGATCGACGATGGCGGTGGCGGTTTCTTCGGCGATCTGGCCGACTTCTGCGAAAGCTTTTGCCTTGATTTCGCCGATGCGGGTTTCGGCGGCAGCCAGCTTCTCGGCAAGTTCGGCCTCGATCGCGGTGCGGTCGGCGGCAGCCTTGGTCTTGGCGGCTTCGCGAGCCGTTTCGGCGATCTTGTGGCCCTTGGAACGGGCGGCAGCCAGTTCCTTCTCATAGGTCTCGACGGCAGCGTCCGCTTCCGCCTTCAGGCGGGCGGCTTCGTCGAGGTCCTGGGCAATCCGGTCGTGGCGGTGTTCGAGAATGCCACCCACGCGCGGAACGATGACCTTCTTCATCAAAAGATAGAAGAGGCCGAAGGTGATGACGAGCCAGAGCAGCTGCGACGAGAAATGGGCCGCATCGAATGGCGGAAAGGTGCCGCCGCCATGGGCGCCGGTTTCGGTATGCGCTTCGCCAGCAGGCGCGGCATGCGGATCAGTAGCGGCCGGCGCGGTCTGCGCATATGCCGAGGTCACGAACATCATCACCTCCAGGTGTATTCCAAATGCGAAGGATCACGGCGCGCCTTCTGCAAGCGGCCGCGATCCGAATTTCCTGGACAGATCTTAGACTGCGTACAGGAGCAGGAGAGCGATGAGCAGCGAGAAGATGCCCAGAGCTTCCGTAACGGCGAAGCCGAACACCAGACGGCCGAACTGGCTGTCAGCGGCGGACGGGTTGCGCAGAGCGCCCGACAGGTAGCTGCCGAAGATGTTGCCAAGGCCAAGAGCCGTGCCGGCCATGCCAAAGCAAGCCAGGCCTGCACCGATGAACTTTGCTGCTTCCGCTTCCATGAGAAACTCCTTCGAAATGGTTGTTGCGGCTGATGACTGACGCTTCAGGACGCCAATGTCGTTTTTATCCTTAGTGCCCGCCGGGATGGATCGCGTCGTTGAGGTACATGCAAGTCAGTACCGCGAAGACGTAAGCCTGGAGGAAGGCGACGAGGAATTCGAGACCGGTCAGGGCGACCGTCATGATGAGAGGCAGGACTGCGCCACCGATGCCCAGCGCGCCCATGGTTCCGAGCGAGGCGACGAAGCCTGCGAACACTTTGAGCGTGATATGGCCAGCCAGCATGTTGGCGAAAAGACGGATGGAGAGCGAAATCGGCCGCGACAGGAACGAGATCAGCTCGATCGGAACCACCAGAAACAGCAGCAGGAACGGCACGCCCGAGGGCACGAAGAGTTTCAGGAAGTGCAGGCCGTGCTTGTAGAAGCCGTAGACGAGGACCGTGCCGATGACCAGGATGGCCAGGGCGAAGGTGACGATGATCTGGCTGGTGATCGTATAGAAATAAGGGAACATGCCGAGCAGGTTGGCGGTCAGCACGAACATGAACAGCGAGAAGACCAGCGGGAAGAATTTCATGCCGCTGCTGCCGGCGCCTTCGCGCAGCATGCCGGCGATGAATTCATAGGACATTTCGGCGACCGACTGCGCCCGGCCGGGGATCAGGCCGCGCTGCGAGGTCGAGAAATACAGGAAGCCCGCGGCGCAGGCGACGGTTGCCACCATGAACAGAGACGCATTGGTAAAGGAGAAATCGATGCCGCCGATCTCGATCGGAACGATCTTGCTGATCTGGAACTGATGGATCGGATCGTTTGCCACCGTCTACCTCTTGGTCCTTAGCCGCGCCGGGGCGGCCCAGTTTCATTTCCGGAAACCGGACCTTCACAGGCCGCCGTTTCCCTTACCATCCTTGCCGCTACGCTGGTTCGTGGTCGGCGGCGGAGCCACCTTTCCCACAGAGCGAAGCACATTCAGCACACCGGCACAGAACCCGAGGAGAAGAAGAACAATCATCCCCCACGGCGCAGTGCCGGCAAAACGGTCGAGCAAAAAGCCCAGAATAGCCCCAACCGCGACTGCGGAGATGAACTCGGAGGAAAGCTTGAAACCCAAGGCCATGCCTTTTCGGCTTTCCTCGGATTGCGCGTCCCTCTTCGCCTCTGCCGCGTCGTCAGCCTTCCTGTCCGCAAGTTTCGCGGACAAGCGCTTCCGGCGCTCTTCCAGACCATCGTCGCGGTGATCCGTCATGTGCGTCCTCCCCTATTTCTGCTTCCGGCACAACCGGTTTTATGCTTTCCAACCGCAAAAAATGCGGTTAGCGAGGGATTTCGCGCCGTCCGGCCCGTTTTCAAGTCGCGCGCAACATAGTTTTGCCCGCCCCCATAGTCAAGGCGTCCAAGGTTCTTCGATTCAGGTAAATTAACCGAGCAAATTCAACCGGTTAAAAGAGGTACAACCGGAGTCGGGTAAAACTGTCGCGGGAATCGCCGCCTGTTGAAGCGACAGGAACCGGCTCAGCTCCAGCCGCCGCCATAGGTGCGGTAGAAGACGTGCAGGCCGATGCGGCCGACCTTCTTCATCGTGCGCGCCCAGTCGGGACGAACATAGACGGCATGATAATGCGTGGCGGAACCGACTTCCGGAAGCCAGATCTTGCCGGCGGTCACGGCCATAGCCACTTCGCGTGCCATCTTCCAATGATATTCGGAGCGGATGCGGTCCTTGATATTGTCGCAGGCAAAGGAAAACTGGCAGCGGTTGCGCCAATCCTCGTTCTGGTAGACGACGTCGCAGATCGTATCCGGATAGGCCGGATTGCGGACGCGGTTCAGGATAACCTGGGCGACTGCCGCCTGGCCGCGGGCGGATTCGCCGCGTGCCTCGAAATAGATGCCGGAGGCGAGGCACTGCTGCTCGCGCGCCAAAAAGGAGGCAGGCGGCAGCGGTGTCGCAGCCCAGGCGTGATCATCGAGACCGATCGGCGGAATGAAGCGGCCGGCGCTCGGCTTTTCCCTGAGGATCGCATCGAAGGGCGATTCCTTGGCGAAATCCTGCGCCGCAGGCGCATAGGCGGTGGCCAGCACATCGGCCTGATTGTTGTTGATGAGACTCGCGATCATCGGCATCAGATCGTCTTCCGGCTTCGGCTCGTCCTTCTTGCGGAAATAGAAGGCGGCGAGTTCGACGGGCTTCTCGCTCTTGCCGGCCTTGGCAAACCTGGCCAGTCCGTCACGGGCGTCGAGCGGCAGGGTCAGCGCACTCGAACGCTGCAGCACGGAGCCTGCGGAAAAGGCCTTTGGCGGCTGCATGGGCTCGACGGTGACGATGCGGCCCTTCTTGGCGGCGCGGTTGACGCGGTCTTCATCGGGCCGCGGATCGGAGGATTTCTTCTCGTCGACGAGCGCGATCTTGCGGCCGTCCGGGAGTTCGAGACCGGCATTGCCGGAGACTGCGTTCTTGAGGCCGGGAAATGCGAGCGACGCCTGATGGATCGAGCCCGCCGGCGAATCGGTCAGCACCATGCGCCATTGCTCGGCGCCGCCGGTCAGGAGGTCGGCGAGATCGCCATGAGCCGGGGCGGACGGAAAGATCAGCCAGCAGGCAAGGCCGAAGACGGCCGGAGAAGTCCATCCACTCAGTCCGGATGAGGACTTGCGACGCAAAACACTATTCGAACGCAAAACCGGAAACTCCACAGGGCAACAGGAACCCGATGAAGATCAATCATTAACCTTGATGAGCGGTTAACGCCGGCTGCCGAAACGCCCGGCAGCCGGCTTGAATTAGTACATTCACATCAATGTCAGCGAAGGGCATCCCAGCGGCGCATCTCAGATGATGACATGCGAGCCGAGTTCGACGACGCGGTTGGCCGGCAGGTGGAAATAGTCTGACGGGTCGGTCGCCGTGTTGGCCATGGCGATGAACAGCCGGTCCTGCCACATGGGCATGCCGGACGCGGCGTCCGGCACCAGCTTGCGGCGGCCCAGATAGAAGGAGGTCGACATGATGTCGAACTTGAAGCCCGTCTTGCGCAGATAGGCGAGCGCCTGAGAGACATTGTGCGACTGCATGAAGCCGAAGCGCAGTTCGATCAGCGTGAAACGCTCCGAGACCTTCTCGATCTTGAACCGCTCCTCAAGCGACACGCGCGGCTTGTTGACCGTGATGATGGTCAGCACCACGTTCTTTTCGTGCAGGACGTGGTTGTGCTTGATGTTGTGCAACAGCGCGGCGGGCGCGGTTTCCGGATCGCTGGTCAGGAAGATCGCGACGCCGGGCACGGATACCGGGGCATGATCGCTCTTCTTCTCGACCATCGGAATGAAGGTCTCGAGCGGCACGTCGATGCGGCGGGTCTTTTCGAAGAGGATCGCGGTGCCGCGCTTCCAGGTCCACATGACGATGGTGAAGATGATCGCCATCGTGACCGGGACCCAGCCGCCATCATGGACCTTCAGGAGGTTGGCGCCGAGGAAGACCAGTTCCAGCGCAAGCAGCGGGGCCAGAATGCAGATCGCGAAAGTCTGCGGCCATTTCCACTTCACCCGCACGAACTCGAACGCCATCAGCGTGGTGACGACCATGGCGCCGGTCACCGAGATACCGTAGGCGGTGGCGAGCGATTCCGAGCTTTCGAAACCCAGAACCAGCGCGATGACGCCGACCAGAAGCAGGGTGTTGACCGACGGCAGGAAGATCTGCCCGGTATTGGTCTCCGAGGTGAACTGGATCTGCATGCGCGGCAGGTAACCGAGATGGATCCCCTGGCGGACCAGCGAGAAAGCGCCGGTGATCACCGCCTGGCTGGCGATGATGGTGGCCGCGGTCGCGAGAATGACGACCGGCAGCAGCGCCCATTGCGGGAACATCAGGTAGAACGGATCGGACATCGCTTCCGGATGCTTCAGCACCAGAGCGCCCTGCCCCAGATAGTTCAACGTCAGCGCCGGGAAGACGAGCGTGAACCAGGCCCACTGGATCGGCCGTCGGCCGAAATGGCCAAGGTCCGCATAGAGCGCTTCGGCACCGGTGACAGTCAGGAAAACGGCGCCGAGAACGACGATGCCCGTGAAGCTCTCGTTCAGCATGAATTCGACCGCATAGACCGGATTGAAGGACGCCAGGATGCTGTAGTCGTCCGATATATGGGCGACGCCGCCGGCGCCCATGACGATGAACCAGACGGCGGTGATCGGCCCGAAGAAGCGCGATACAAGGCCCGTTCCCTTCGACTGGATGGCGAAAAGGCCAATCAGGATGCCGACGGAGATCGGTACCACGGCGCTGCTCATCGACGGCGCCACCAGCTTCAGGCCCTCGACCGCGGACAAGACCGACAGTGCCGGAGTGATCATTGCATCGCCAAGGAAAAGCGCGGCCCCGATGAGGCCGAGCAGCATCAATATTGCCCTGTGGCCGTTGGCGGACTTGGTCAGAAGTGCAAGGAGCGAGAGCGTGCCGCCTTCGCCGTCGTTGTCGGCGCGCAGCAGGAAAAGCACGTATTTGAACGTGACGATGATCGTCAGCGTCCAGATCATCAGCGAGATGAGGCCGATGATCTCGAGTTCCGTGACGCCGTCGTGGGCGATCGGCTTCAGAGCCTCGCGGAATGCATAAAGCGGGCTCGTACCGATGTCGCCGTAGACGACGCCGACGGAGCCGAGTGCGAGCGCAAAAAGGCCTTGGACCTTCGTTTTCTCGGCGTCGTGATGTTCAGCGGGGTGACCCATGGGGGATGTCCGGCTTAAAGCCAGCCTTTCCAGCGAAAGAAGAAAAAGGGGATGATGGCGGACAGGAGCATCGCGAGGATCGCGAGAGGATATCCGATATGCCACTCGAGTTCCGGCATGAACCGAAAGTTCATGCCGTAGATCGAGGCAACGAGTGTCGGCGGCAAGAACACGACCGACGCGATGGAGAATATCTTGATGATGGAGTTCTGCTCGACATTGATCAGCCCGAGCGAGGCATCCAGCAGAAAGGCGATGTTGCCGGCGATGTAAGAGGCATGTTCCGAAAGCGAGTCGACATCGCGCGCAACGGTGCGGCAGAGGTTGTCGTCGCTCTTGTCCTGGCTGATCAATGGCACGTTCATGAGAAAGGTCAACAGCCGGGCGAGCGAACCGAGGCTGTCGCGCACCTTGCTGATCAGCCGGTGGTATTCGGCGATATCGGCCAGCTTACGCTCCAGGAACTGCGGCGGGCGGCGCTTGCCGCGGTCGCGGAAGATGTCCGTCGACAGCGCATCGACGTGATCGACCGTCTGCTCGAGAATTTCGGCCGTGCGATCGGCAATGGTTTCCAGAAGTTTTGCCAGCAAAGTGGCGCCATCGCGCCCCGCTTCCGGCAGACGGCTCAAGCTGGCGATGAACAGCTGGAAGCTTTTCGGCTCAGCGTAGCGCACGGTGATCAGCCGGCCGCCGGAGAGGATGAAGGCGACGTCGGTGAGCTGCGGATCCTTGCCATCGGCGCGCCAGACGAGCGACGCGGTCATGAACACTGAGCCCTTCTCTACATAAAGCCGGCTCGAAGGTTCGATGTCCTTCAGGTCGTCGCGGGTCGGAACCTGAATTCCGAGGAGACCCTCGACATAGGCATCCTCCTGCGGATTCGGTTCGACCAGATCGATCCAGACGATATCGTCGGCAAGCTGTCGCAGCGCCTCGGCCGGCGCAAGCGTCTTCATCGAGCCAGTGGCGCTATAGGCATTGATCAATCGTGGTCTCCGGCCGAAAGTCGTCGGCCCTGAACGAGAAGCAGGCTTGCCGGCCCCTGGGTTAGGGACCGCCAGCCGGCCACCAGCGGGACGGGCCTATAGAGACAGCCATAGTCAAAATCAAGAGCCGGATAAACCTCGTAGTGGGCGCCGCAACATGACTCCCGCGCCGAATATGTTCAAGGGGGCTTCTGCAACAAGACGATTCGCGGTCTACATCAAAGCCTTGACCAAAAACGGCCGTCAAAGTGACTGTCCACCGGCGCGAGGGAGGTATTCCAAAATGTCCAGGAAGATATATGCGGATTCCTATTCGAAAACGATTGCAGGCGCCGGTCGCGGAGTGAGGCTACCGAGCTCGGCCCAGACCTTGGCGGCAATCTCACGGTAGATCTTCGCCGACGCCCCTTCGGGATCGGAGGCGACGACGGGGGTGCCCGCATCGGACCGTTCGCGAATGTCGATCGTCAGCGGAACCTCGCCGAGGAACGGCACGCCGATCCGTTCCGCCTCGCTTCTCGCGCCACCATGACCGAAGATGTCGTAACGCTTGCCGGTATCGGGAGCGAGGAAATAGCTCATGTTCTCGACGATGCCGAGCAGCGGCACTTCGACCTTGCGGAACATGGCGATCCCCTTGCGCGCGTCGAGAAGCGCCAGGTCCTGCGGCGTCGAAACGATCACCGCGCCGGCCAGCGGCACCTGCTGGGCCATGGTGAGCTGCACGTCGCCGGTACCTGGCGGCATGTCGACGACGAGCACGTCGAGGTCTCCCCAGGCGACTTCGCGCAGCATCTGCAGCAGCGCTGACTGGACCATCGGCCCGCGCCAGATCATCGCCGTCTCCTCATCGACGAGGAAACCCATCGACATCGCCTTCAGGCCGTAATTCTCCATCGGCTTGATGATGCGGTTTTCGATCTGCTGCGGCCGGCCGGTGATATTCAGGAGACGCGGCACCGACGGCCCGTAGATATCGGCATCGAGAATGCCGACCCGCAGGCCGTTCGCCTGGAGCCCGAGCGCGAGATTGACTGCGGTCGTCGACTTGCCGACGCCGCCCTTGCCGGATGCCACCGCGATGATGGCGCCGACACCCGGCACACCAGGCTTTTCCCGCTGCTGCGGCTGGGTCGGCTGCTGTCCCGGTTGCTGACCTTGGGGCGGATGGCCGTGCGCGTGATCATGGGCGTGCCCGTGCGAATGCGAATGAGCGGCAGGCTGCGGGCGCGGCGGCGGAGCTGAACCGGCCTTGCGGTCCGCCGTCAGCGTTACCAGCGCGCCCTTGACGCCCGGCATGGCCTTGACGGTGCGTTCCGCTGCCACGCGCAAAGGCTCCAGTTCGTTCGCCCGCGCTGCCGGGACGGTAATCGAGAAATAGACCTTGTTGTCGGAGATGAAGACGTCCGAGACCATGCCGCGCGAGACGATATCGCCTTCCAGGTCCGGCCCGCGCACCTTGGCGAGAACCACTAGCACTTCCTCTTTCGTCACGTCGGCCATGATTTCAAAACTCCCGAATGCCTGATGCGATACCGATCCCTCAAAACGGGATGCCGCGTTTGCAGATATATAGGAGTTCGGCATTGCCAGGGGCAAGCAAGATAAACCGCCGTTCGATCGGCAGCCATGTGGCGCACTGATCGAACGGCAGCTTTTCTTGTCACGCCTCTTGGGGCGCTTGCAGTCCCCTCTGGACCTGCCCCTACAGAAGCACGAAACATGCCAGACGGGAAGATACTTCCTATTGATGAGCTTTTTCAACCACTTCTGGCAAAAAGCCCTGCTGCGGCGCAACATCTCTTGATGGAAGCGGCGTTTCGTGACCGGTCAATGCTTGAGCAGTGGTGAAATTTTGTGCGCCGCAGCATTCAATTTGGTTACTTGATCAAACCGATTCTAAGCGCCTTGGCGACCGCCTGGGTGCGGTTGACCGTATCCAGCTTCTTGGCCGCGCGGTTCAGGTAGTGATTGACCGTATGTTCGGAGAGGCCGAGGATTTCCGCGATTTCCGCGCTGGTCTTGCCGGCGGCCGTCCAGTTGAGGCAGTCGGTCTCGCGGTCGGTCAGCACGTCCGTGGTGCGCACATCGAGGTTGCGAATCTCCGCCAGGCGCTCGAAGACGTGGATTGAGACGTACATCAACTCCATCATCTGCTGGTGCGTGAACAGCTGACCATCGCCTGAGAAAGAAACGGCGCCGCGGCTGCCGGACATGTCATGGACCGGGAAGTAAGCGCCACGGACGAGACCGAACCTCCCGAACATGGCGCGGACCGCCGGTCCTTGCCGCTCGGGCGGCACCGTATCGAGATCGAAGGTGAACGGGATCGTTGAGACGCGCAGCCGCCGAAGTACGGGGCTGGTCTGCATCATGCCTTCGCGGTCGAAAAGAGACATCAGTTCCGCCGGCCAGTTGGTAATGACCGTGTTGTTGGACAGTTCGAGCGACGTGGCGTGGGGCAGGTTGAGAACCATGAACGTGCGGCAGCCATAATGCTCGGTTACCCGCTTCATGAACCGGAACACGTCGAACTGTGTCTTGAGATCAGCGATTTCTCCGACACTTCCGCCAAAGACACGAGCTTCTTCTGCTTTCTCGGTATTGGCCATCATCTGCTTCTCTGTCCGCCGGGTGGCGTCGAGCGATTCCTGGTATTTCCCATACATCCGCCCAATCCGGTCCTTTATATTCGCATTGCCCGCCTCCCACACGTGGGACGGAAAAGGCTCTCCGGATTTGCCCGGATAGCTCCCGCCGAACGTGCCTGCGTCGTGGAGGCTGCTATTTCAGATTTCAATTAGATGCTAAATTTGTGGCTATTATCAATTCCGAATAATGACGACCATTATCAACTTTCGACAATGATGACATCTAATCGGATTTGCAAACCTTTGCATGCCCCCAGCCGCTTGTCAGGAGATAATTGTTGGGGATCAAATCCCCTATGCCGCGAGTTTGCCGACTCTCTCCCGTCGATGATACTAATCGATCACCTCGGTATGCAATTGGAGATTTCACATGGCGACCACACACGCTTTCGAAGGCCGTGTCCTTTCCTCCTCCCTGTGCGAACTCGGAGAAGGCCCATCCTTGGAATCGGAAACGGAGACGCTCTGGTGGTTCGACATTCTCGGCAAGGGATTGCACGAATTGCATCTGCCGACCGGGCGGGAGATCGTTCATGCGTTGCCGGTGATGGCCAGCGCGCTTGCCTCGATCGACGCCGCCCGACAGATGATCGCGAGCGACAAGGGGATGTTCATCCGTGATCGCGCGACCGGCGCGCTATCTCCCTATCTCGAACTGGAGCCGGAAAAGCCGGGCAACCGTTCGAACGACGGCAGGGTACATCCCTCCGGCAGCCTCTGGATCGGAACGATGGGACGAAAAGCCGAGGACGGTGCCGGCGCTATCTATCATGTTCGCCAGGGCGAGGTGACCAAGCTTTTCGACCGCATCAGCATCCCAAACTCGATCTGCTTCTCGCCGGACGGGGCGATCGGTTATTATACGGACACACGCGTTAACCGGCTGATGCGCGTATCCCTCGACCCGGCTACAGGCTTGCCAAACGGCGAAGCCGAGTTCCTGGTCGACGAGAACGGCAGGCCGGGCGGCATCGACGGGTCGATCTGCGCCAGCGACGGGACGATCTGGAACGCCCGCTGGGGCGAGGGTGCCATCGATCATTACTCGGCTGACGGCCAGCATCTGTCGCGTCACCTGGTGCCGGCAAAACAGACCACCTGCCCCGCCTTCATCGGCAAGGACCGGTTGGCCGTGACTTCGGCGCGGGAGGGACTGGACGAGGCCGCTCGCGCTGCCGACCCCTTTGCCGGCTCGCTGTTCGAAATCGCCGTTTCGATCCAATGCGATCCTGAGCCAGCCTATCGCCTATAAAGGGCAGAAAGGCCGCACTAACAAGCAAAGCGCGAAAAAGTTCCAGCCGAAACGCCTAAAATTTCAGCAATCTCGGCCGGAACCAATCCGTCCTCATAACATTTTCCTCTCGAACCAGCGCGGTCGGAAAGCTCCATAGCGGAGGGGCCGCGTGTTCAAAGATAGTTTTGAGCAGAGGAAGGTAGGTTTCGTTATGAAGAAGACCCTTAGCACCATGGCAGCCGTTGTTCTTTTGGCGTCCACCGCCATTGCACCGGCATTTGCCCAGACCCAGCCGACGCCGCCGGCCGCCCCGGCTCCGGCAACCCCTGCCGCTCCGACGGATCCGGCTGCAAAACCGGCTGACACCGCCGCAACGCCGGCTCCGAAGACCGGCACCGACACGGCCGCCGCTTCCGGCAGCTACCTCACCGAGCAGGCTGAAAACCAGATCAGCGCCAACGACTATATCGGCAAGTCGGTCTACAACGCAGAAGACAAGAGCATCGGCGACGTCAACGACCTGATTCTCGAAGAAAACGGTGGCATCGTTGCAGCCGTGGTCGGCGTTGGCGGCTTCCTCGGCATCGGTGAGAAGGAAATCGCTCTGCCGATGGACAAGATCACGATGACGCGTGATGCGGACAGCAACAACGAAGTCCGTCTGACAACCACGGAAACGGCAGAAGCCCTTCAGGCCGCTCCGGAATTCAAGACCTTGGCAGACAAGCAGGCAGAAACCGACCGGACGACCACGTCCTCCACCGGCACCTCGATGCCTGCAGGCGGCGCCACCAACCCGTCGACGACACCGGCTGCCCCGAGCAAATAAGCGCTCGATCAGTCAAGGGTCCGGAACGGGTGACACGTCGTCACCACGAAACGGGGCGGTACCGCAGGTGCCGCCCCTTTTTGCGTTGAAAATAAGCTGCTGGAATGCCGAATGACTACCGCGCCTCCCGCAATAGCAATTGCGATCCAACCCAGCGAGGAAGGATTTACATCCGGTTGTGTCGCAACTAATAATGCACGCCTACGGAAGCGAGGGGTTCAACATGCCATTCTTCGTCATTACCGGTAAATTTCATTGCGTGAACTATTCTCCAGACGGAGACACGGTTCGATTCGCCCCGAACGACCTGTCGGAGCTGACCCTTCTCCAGGGCGTGCCGGCCAAGGTGAATGCTCGCGGGCATACGAGCGTGCGCGTCGAGGCTATCGATGCTCTGGAGACGCATTATGGCGGCCGCCACCAGCCGCTGGCGCTGGCGAACGAGGCGCGTACCGCGCTCCTTGCGTTTCTCGGCATAAGCGACGTTATTTGGGACAGCAATCAATCAAGCGTGCTCTCGGCCAAGGATGGCATCGACGGCTATATCCTCGCTCGGGCTACCGATAAATTCGGGCGCATCATCGCCTTTCTCTTCCCGGGTGCCCCCTCCAGTCCTAGCGGCTCCGAGGTGTTCGTTCGACCCGCCATGCTCGACGCAAGCCTCAACCGGTTCATGCTGTCGGAAGGGCTGGCTTTCCCCACCTATTACCAAACGCTTTTCGGCGAATTGCGCACGGCGCTGACCCAGACAGTCCAGCAAGCCCGCGCCGCCAACCGGGGAGTATACGCGGTCGACCGCACCAACACCCTATCGACCATCGAGAATATCGGATCCCTGACGGAAACGCTCGTGGTGATGCCGAAACTCTTTCGTCGCGCGTCAGACTACGTTGCCGAGGCCGGAACGATCAGAGGCTTCAAGGCCGCATTGGAGCTCAACGAGGAACCCGTTCTCGACCTCGTCGACCTCAACTACACGCATTTCGATACGTTCATCGAGGAAGTCGGCGACCAGATACGTCTGACGCGCAAGCCGGAGGACCTGGTATTCGACCCGATGCCGGAACGGCCGGGCGGGGAATTCAGGGCGATGGTCAACGACATGGAGCCCACTCTCCAGGAGGGGTGATCGCTTCAAGCCCGTTCGATGGTCATGAAGTCGCGGTAGTGTTCCTGGAGGTAGCGCAGGGTGAAAGCGCTGTCAGCCGGTCTGCCGTAATAATAGCCCTGTCCCATCGCGCAGCCGAGCTCGTTGAGTTTGTCTGCGTCGGCCTTTTCCTCGATGCCTTCAGCGACCACGGCCAGGTTGAGGCCGTCGCACATGGCGATGATCGCCTTGACGATGTGTTCCGACGCGCGGTCCGTGGTGATGCGCGAGACGAACGCGCGGTCGATTTTCACCTTGTCGAAGGTGAAGTCCCGCAACCGCCCGAGGCTCGACTGGCCGGTGCCGAAATCGTCGAGCGAGATGCGCACGCCCTGCTGGCGCAGGTCGGTGATGATGCGCTGCGCCGTATCGGCCGAAGTCATCACCGCCGTTTCGGTAATTTCCAGCTCCAGACGATGAGGATCGAGGCCGACGCGTGCGAGAGTCGCGAGGATGGTCTCGGTCGTGCCGGGGTCCATCAGCTGCGCTGAAGAGAGGTTGAAGGAGAGGAAAAGCTCGCGCGGCCAGGAGAGTGCGGCCTCCGCAGCCTTGTGCAGTAACGTTTCAGAAAGCGCGTCAATAAAACCGCGCTCTTCGGCAAGGGGCACAAAAACCGCGGGTGAGACGAAGCCGAGATCGGCATCGATCCAGCGCGCCAGGGCCTCGAAACCGACCACGCCGCCATCGCTGATGCGCACGATCGGCTGAAAGTGGACGTCCACGGCATCGGCGATGATGGCGTTGCGAAGCGCCTGTTCCAGCTGTGTCGCCCGCTTCATCTCCTGGGCGATCTCGCGGGAATAGACGGTGATCTGTCCGCGGCCGCGACGTTTCGAGCGGTAGAGCGCGGTTTCGGCGCTTTTCAGCAACTCCTCGAAATCCGCGCCGGCGAAGGGATAGATCGCGAAGCCGAAGGAGGCCGACAGGCGGACATTGCGGTCGCCAAGATCGTAGGGGGCGGACAGGACGTCCTTGATCATCTGCCCGATACGTTCGGCACCGATGCGCTCGAAGACCAGGGGCAGGATGAAGGCAAACTCGTCGCCGTCATGACGGGTAACGGTCGCGCCGTCCGGAATGCAGGCTTTCAGGCGATGAGCGACCTGGCAGAGGATCTCGTCGCCCGCTTCGGCGCCGAACAGATCGTTGATCGGCTTGAAGCCGTCAAGATTGGCAATGCAGATGGTAAAGGGTGCAGGATCCTGGGCCCGCTCGGCAGCCAGCAGGCGCACCTTGTCGCGCAGGCGGTATCGATTTCCAAGACCCGTCAGGGCGTCACTGTAGGCCATTGCCTGCAGTTCATTCTGGCTGACCTGCGGCAATGGGTTTCCCGCCGACTTCATGAATAATCCCGTTGCGCTTCACAGACCGGCGCAGGATGCGGGAAAAAGATTAAAAAATGATGGCCCGAGCTTAACTTACATGAACGGATTGATTAATCGGTTAAGCATACGACTGCTTTGCGGATATGCCGAGAAACGTCTGGAAGACGGTCTCCAGCGCCTCGGGGCTGATCGGCTTGAGTATCACCTCGTTCATGCCGGAGGCGAAACATTGGTCGCGGTCGCGTTCGAAGGCCTGGGGAAGAACGCCGATGATCGGAATGGAGTTGTCGACCGTCTCCAGGTTCCGGATGCGCACGCTCGCATCGAACCCACTGAGCTTTGGAAGGGTGATATCCATCAGGATCAGCCGCGGCGACCGCTCCTGCCAGAGCCGGACCGCTTCTTCGCCATCGGCGGCGATCGCATAACGATAACCCAAACCCTCGAGGATCTGCGAAAAGACGATCTGGTTCACCTCGTTGTCTTCGGCAACCAGGATGTCGATGCCGGCCCTTTCTCCGGCCTGCGAGGCAATCCAGGTGTCTTCGTCGCGCGCGGTCTCGTTTGCGGCAGGCTGGCTGAACTGGCGAGCGACGCCGGCAGCCAGGTCCCGCTTCACCCGGACCCCGTTGATTGCCAAGGCGGGAATGCGGTGTCGCTGGACGATTTCGAGGCAAGCCTTGTCCGCCAGCGTGTCGACGACGACGAGATCGATTGCGATGCCGGCTTCCTTTGCCAGCTGCAGGAAGAGTTCCAGTTCCTCACCGTCTGACACCGAAGAGGTGTCGAATCCCAGGTCGTCGAGAATTTCCAGCGCCTCGGCGCTCGTCCTCGGATCGGAAGAGGCGACAAGAACCTTGCGGTTGGAGAGATGGGTCGTGTCGGACGCAGCAACCGCCTTCGCCGATACGTCGAGCTCCTGCCGGGCCAGCGAAGTGGTGACCAAGCCGCCCCGGCTCATGCGCGGCTTGATCTGCTCGCCGTCTTCATCGGTCGAGACCAGCCCGGTAATGTCTTCCATGGCGGTGACCAGGTAATAACGGCCGGGTTTTCCGATACGGTATTTGTTGGCAATGATGACCACCTGCGAACCGTCCGGCCGCGTTACCAGTTCGGACATCTGCTGGGGTTCGCCAAGATCGAGAACCCCGCGATTGACGCGGTCGAGGCGTTGTTCCACCTGCGGCGGGTGGATATCGGATCCCTTGTGACCGAGAATCGCTTCGGGCGGCAGATCGAGGAAACTTGCAGCCATCTTGTTGACGGCGACGAAGGTCAGGCTGCTGTCCTTGACGGTAATCGGGAACGGCAGGTTGTCGAGCACCTCTTCGGTGATCTGCACCCGTTCCATGTCGGCGCGCCACTGTTCCTCGCGCTTCTTGTGATCCGAGATATCCCTGACGATGCAGACGCCGTAACCGGACGACAGGCGGCGCTTGGTGAAGCTCACCCAGCGGTCGGTGCCGCGGCGTTCCTGCGACTCGGCCCGCTCCTTCCAGAGTGTGGCGATCTGTTCGGCAACCCAGTCCTCACGGCTCAGCATCCGGCGCGGACCGGAAGCATCGGTCAGGAAGCGTCCGCCGCCATCGTAGACGGCCCCGAGGAAATCCCGAAGGCGTGTGCCGGGCGTCAGAAAGCTCTTCGGAACCGGCAGGAGGGTCAGCAATTGCTGGCTCGCAAAGACGATCAGGTCATTCTTGTCATAGACAAATACGCCGCCCGAAATGCCCTCGGAAATCACTTCGAGCATGACAGCTTGAATGTTTGCGTCCGCCGACGCCAAATCATTCATAGGATGGAACTCCCCGTATGCTTTTTCGGACCGGACAAAGGCCGGGCCGTAATGCCGATATTCGCCTCTCGGCGTTATTCCTTCTAGTTTTCGTCTTGTCGGCGTGGGAACATGCTGGCTCCAAGTCCTCAACGTGTGATCAGGGCTCGCATGACGGTGCCCAGCTGGCCGCCATCCCGGTCACTCGCGGGAAGCTGCGCCTCCCCGGTTTCATCCAAATTTAATACGGAACAAATTATCGGCTTTATCTTAAAGCCGGATTAATGAACGGCCGTGCATCAACCTTAAAGTTCATTTCAATCGGTTGGAAAGGTGCGATCCGGGCTTTCCTTCCGGCGCCGAATCCGGGAAAATGGCGCATGTCCGTCAAACAGTTGCCCGAGACCCTGATCAACCAGATCGCTGCCGGCGAAGTCATCGAAAGGCCCGCCAGCGCCGCGAAGGAACTGATCGAAAACGCCATCGATGCCGGCGCGACCCGCATCGAGATCGCCACCGCCGGCGGCGGCAAAAGCCTGATCCGCATTACCGACAACGGTTCCGGCATGGATGCGGCCGATCTCGATCTTGCCGTGCGGCGGCACTGCACATCGAAAATATCCGAGACGCTCGACGACATCCGCACGCTCGGCTTCCGCGGCGAGGCCCTGCCCTCGATCGGTTCGGTGGCGAAGCTCACCATCACCAGCCGCCGCAACGGTCATTCGGAAGGATCGCAGGTGGCAGTGATCGGCGGCAAGATGTCCGGCGTGAAGCCGGCGCCGGCCAATACCGGCACGGTCGTCGAGGTGCGCGACATCTTCTTCGCGACGCCGGCGCGGCTGAAATTCCTGAAGACCGAGAAGGCCGAGGCCGGCGCGATCACCGAAGTGGTCAAGCGCATGGCGATTGCCTTCCCGCATATCCGCTTCGTGCTGTCGGGTTCCGACCGCACGACGCTCGAATTCCCGGCGACCGGCGACGACCATCTTTCCCGCATGGCGCAGATTCTCGGTGCCGATTTCCGCGACAATGCGATCGAGATCGATGCGATGCGGGAAGATGTCGGGCTTTCAGGCTTCGTCGGCGTACCGACCTTTCACCGTGGAAACTCGGCGCATCAATATGCCTTCGTGAACGGACGGCCGGTGCAGGACAAGCTGATCCTGTCCGCCCTGCGCGGAGCCTATGCGGAAAGCGTTCCCTCCGGCCGCTACCCCGTGGCGGTCCTGTCGATCAGGATCGATCCGGCGCTGGTGGACGTCAACGTGCATCCGGCCAAGTCCGACGTGCGGTTCCGCGATCCCGGCCTGGTGCGAGGCCTCATCGTCGGGGCAATCCGCGAGGCGCTGCGCCGCGAGGGCGACCGGGCGGCGACGACCGGAACGTCAGGCATGATGCGCGCCTTTCGGCCCGGCTTCCAACCGGCTCATGCCGCCCCGCGCACCCCTTGGGCGGCCGCGGCCTCGCCGTTCAGGCCGCTCCATCCGCAACCTGCCAACGACTTTGCCGAACCGGTGCAATCCGGTTTCGACGTGCTGACCATGCCGGCCGCACGTGCCGATACGTCGATCGCGGAACCCGCTCCGAGGACGGCTGCCGAAGAGACACCGCGCTATCGCCTGGGTGCCGCCCGCGCGCAGGTTCACGAAAACTATATCGTGGCCCAGACCGAAGACGGGCTGGTCATCGTCGACCAGCACGCCGCCCATGAACGGCTGGTGTTCGAGGCCATGCGCAAGGCGCTCGACAACAAGCGGCTGGCGAGCCAGGTCCTCCTGATCCCGGAGATCATCGACCTTCCGGAAGAGGATTGCGACCGGCTGATGGCGAACGCGACGGAACTCGACCGGCTGGGCCTGGCGATCGAACGTTTCGGTCCGGGCGCTGTCGCGGTGCGCGAGACGCCCGCCATGCTCGGCGAAGTCGACGCGGCCTCGATGGTCCGCGATCTGGCCGACGAGATCGCCGAATGGAACACCGCCGGGGGCCTGCGCGGCAAGCTGGAATATGTCGCCGCCACCATGGCCTGCCACGGATCGGTGCGTTCCGGCCGACGGCTGAGGCCGGAGGAGATGAACGCGCTTCTGCGGGAAATGGAAGCCACGCCCGGCTCCGGTACCTGCAACCATGGCCGGCCGACCTATATCGAACTCAAGCTTTCCGACATCGAGCGGCTCTTCGGCCGAAGCTGAAAAAGCTGGCAATTCAGCGACAATCGAGGTAGAGCAGGCCCATGTTTTTCCGCAGGAGACGACAGATGAACCGGTTCGAGGGAAGCGGGTTCCGCGAAGCGAAGATCCGGTATCTCGACGGCGATTACCAGATTCTGACCGCCGGCTCCTATGTGATATGCGCCATGACGGGGGCACAGATTCCGATCGACGAATTGCGGTACTGGAGCGTCGCCCGGCAGGAGCCCTATGTCGATTGCGCCTCCTCGCTGGAAGCCGACAAGCGCGCCGGCATGCTGCCCAATCAGACCCGTGGCTAAACCTTCGCGGCGTTTCCTTCCCTGATACGCCGCTCTCGGAAATTGGCGATCGCCGTATCGATGATCTTGGCCGGTGCCTGCGGATCGTCGAACGCCATGTCGACCTCGACCACGCTTACCTTTTCCGCCAGTTCCTCCATGCGTCCGTGATGGCCCTGCAGCCGCACCGCATCCTTGGCGGTGGTGACAAGCGTCAGTTTGTCCTTGGAGGCATCATCCAGAAGGTCCGAGATCTCGTCCTCGGTGAAATAGTGATGGTCGGGGAAGTCACGTTTTTCCATGACCAGCCCGCCGATCTGCTTGACGGTCCGATAGAATTTTTCAGGATCGGCGATGCCGGCGAAGGCAAACAACGCCTTGCCGGCGATGTCGCGATTTTCGCGCGGCTTCAGCGCCGCGACATAGATCTGCTTGCCGGCGCGGGCAGCCTGGCGCACCAGCTGGTCGGCCGCCTCGCCGTTGCCGACCTTGAGGATCGCCGAGAGCTGACGCATCTGCTCGGATATCGGCGCCCTCACCGGCCCGCCCGGCACGAGATGGCCGTTGCCGATGCCGCGCACCGTGTCGATAACGACGAGGGCGAAATCCAGCGCCAGGCGGGCACTCTGGAAACCGTCGTCCATGATGATCAGGTCGGCGCCTTCGGCAACCAGTCGATGAGCCCCCTCGACGCGGGTGCGGGAAATCACCGTCAGCGTCTCGCGGCAGAGCAGCAGCGCCTCGTCGCCGACTGCCTCGGCCCGGTGGTGTTCGGGATCGACCACGGTCGTGACGTCAAGCGAACCGCCGTAACCGCGGCTGAGGAAACCTGGCTTCAGGCCCTTTTCTTTCGCCGCTCGGGCAAGGGTGATGGCGGTCGGGGTCTTGCCGGCGCCGCCGACCGTGAAATTGCCGACGCAGATGACCGGCACGGGAATGCTGGCGCGCCTGGCTTTGGCCATACGGCGGCCGGCGATACGGCCATAAAGAAACGAAACGGGGGCAAGGCCCCAGGCACGCCAATCCGCTTTCGTCCACCAGAATGGCGGTGCTTCCGATACCATACCCAAACTCCGGCTGATCCGTCCTGAAACAGCCCGCGAACAAAATGGCAGTTTTGGAAAAAAGGCAAGTCTTTGAAACCAAAGCCTGGTTCAGGCGCGAAGCTTTTCCGGCAGAAGGTCCATAAGCGCGGTGATATCGGCAAGGCAGATATCCGCCGATGCCGACAGCGTTTCGCGGGAGCCGGTGCCGGTCAGCACCGCGACCTTCAGGCCGACGCCCGCGCTCGCACCCATATGCATGTCGTGATTGTTGTCGCCGACCATGGCGATTTCGGCGGGATCGAGCCCGGTGGCGCGGCAGAAGCCGAGCACCATGCCGGGCTCCGGCTTCACGCCATGACCGCTGTCGTAGCCGGCGATGAAATCGACATGATCGATAATGCCGAAGCGGATGGCGGTCTGGCGGATCGCCTGCTCGTTGTCGCTGGAGGCGATGCCGAGCTTGAAGCCGCGCGCCTTGAGCTTGGCAAACAGGGCCGCCAGATCAGTGACGGCCACGGAAAATTCCGCCGAGCGGATGAAGAGGTCGTCGAGCAGCCGGGTGAGCTCACCCACCTCGAGCGGCGAACCGGCGGCGACAAAGCCCGCGGCGATCTCGGCGGCGTTGCCGGCGGCCAGCAGGCTGTCCGGCCGGGTGTGGCCGGATACCGGATCCATGCCGCCGGAAAACAGAAGCTGCGGTTCGAGTTCGGCGTTGCCGGCGGAAGCGATGCGAGCAGCCTCGCGGTTCACCGGTCCCCAACTTTCGTCATAGAGCAGCAACGTGCCGTCCTTGTCGAACAGGATACCGGCGATGTGTGCGAGCTTTTCCGGGGTCATCGAACGGCGGCGGCTTTCGGCTGCAGCCTGGCGCTCACCGTCAGCGGGTTGACATAGGGCTCCAGCGCCTTGATCGTCTTCGACAGCGCACCGCGCATCTCGTCCATCGCGTCATGGCCGGAATCGATCATTTTCACGCGGGCGAGATCGTTGATCATCAGGTAATGGACCGCCTTTGCCAGCATCTCCACATCCTTGACGATGCGAGCGCCGCCCTTGCGCACCAGATGCTGGTAGGCGTCGCGGAAATTCTGGACATGCGGGCCGGAAAGCACGGCGCAGCCGAGCATGGCCGGCTCCAGCGGGTTCTGCCCACCCTCGTTCGTCAGCGACCTGCCGACGAAGGCGATTTCGGTCAAACGCAGGTAAAGCCCCATTTCGCCGATGGAATCGCCGAGGAAGACGTCGGTCTCCGGTGTCACAACGTCGTTGCGCGAGCGGCGTGCCACGGTCAGGCCCATTTCCTTCAGCATCTCTTCGACCGCGTCGGCGCGATCGGGATGGCGCGGCACGAGAATGGTCAGCTGGCCGTTCTTCGGTTTCAGCGCCTTGTGGACGGTCGCCGCCGCCTTTTCCTCGCCGTCGAAAGTCGAGATTGCAGCCCAGGTCCGGCGGCTGCCGATTTCCTTGCGGTAACGCGCCAGCACTGCCTCGTCGCAGGGCGGCGGATCGGTATCGCTCTTCAGGTTGCCGGATGCGATGACAGGCCAGGCGCCGAGATCGCGGAAGCGCTCGGCATCCAGATCCGACTGAGCGACCACCAGAGCCATCTTGCCGAAGATGGCTTCGGCGATCGAGCTCCGGTTGCGCCAGCGATCGAAGGACCGGTCGGAGATGCGGGCATTGACGCGGATCTGCGGAATGCGACGGCGGGCGAGTTCGGCGATGGTGGTCGGCCAGATTTCGGATTCCGCCGTGATGCAGGCATCCGGCTTCCAGTAGGCGATGAAGCGCTTGATCGGAAATTTCAGGTCGAGCGGCACGTATTGGTGGATCACCTCGTCAGCCAGCCGCGATCGGACGAGATTTGCGGAGGTGACGGTGCCTGTCGTCAGAAGGATGTGGATCTCACGGCGCCGCAGTTCGCGGATCATCGGCATGATGGCGATGGTTTCCCCGACGCTTGCCGCATGTACCCAAATGAGCGGGCCACGGGGGCGGGCAAGGCTTGCATAACCGAGCCGTTCAAGCTTGCGGGTCCTGTCTTCCTTACCCTTCATGGCGCGATAGGCAAGGTAAGGGCCGACCAGCGGATAAAGGGAAATACCGGCCACCCGGTAACCAACAAGAGCCAGGCGCGCAGAAATTTTGCTCACCGCGTTTGCCCCCGATGCGTGATGGCCGCCATCAATATGATAGACCCTCCGATTGCTCATCCGTAACCCAGTTTTTTGTGTTTTACAAATGCGTCAAAAAAGGGTCCCCGGGATCGATACCAGGCGAGGGACCAGCATTGCGAGCACATTGTAATACGCGAGGCTTATCTCAAGCCGACTTAGTATCAGGATCGAGCAGACGGTGCATATGGACGATGAAATACCGCATATGGGCGTTGTCGACCGTCTGCTGCGCCTTGCCCCGCCAGGCGATCAGCGCGGTCGCATAGTCCGGATAGATGCCGACGATATCAAGCGCCGAAAGGTCCTTGAATTGGAGGCCTTCCAGGCTCTGCAGTTCGCCACCGAAGACCAGGTGCAGAAGTTGTTTCTTTTCGCCCGTTTCCGTCATTGTCCGATATCCGTCCGTTCCAGCTCCCCCGGTCTTTCCTGTGCTGCATTCCTCATGAAAGGTCAACCCGGTGCCAGGCCGGCAAGCTGGGGCAAAAGGCTGCGGAGCGCATGTTCGGCCCCGGCGGCCAACATTTCGTGGATGACACTCTCGCGGTTATAGACGAGCCGGTTGCCGGCAAGATCGATAAGGCGGCCGCCCGCCCGTTCGAGGATAAGGTCGGCGGCCGCCAGATCCCAGTCGTGGGAAGCGCGCTTGACGACCGTGCCATCGATGCTGCCGTCGGCGATCATGGCGAGCCTGTAGGCAAGCGATGGTACATGCAGCACCCGGCGGACTTCGTCGCGAAAATCCGGCTCGAATTTCTTGACGAGGTTCTCGTCGGCCGCGATAACCAGTTCGCCATTGCTGCGGCCGGCGGTGACCGAAATCGGCCGGCCGTTCTTCAGCGCCGGCCCATCCTTCATCGCGGAAAACTCCTCGTCGAGCGCCGGCGCGACCAGGACGCCGGCGACCGGCTGGCCGCGATGTACGACGGCGACCGAGACGCACCAGGTCTTCTCGCCGTTGATGAAGGCGCGGGTGCCGTCGATCGGATCGACGACGAAGAGCGTTTCGCGGCCAAGCCGGGCAACGTCGTCGTCGGTCTCCTCGGAGAGCCAGCCGTAATCCGGCCGGGCCGTCAGGAGCAGGCTCTGCAGCCGGTCGTTGGCGGCGAAGTCGGCGGCGCTGACCGGCGACCTGCCCTCGTTCTTCCACCAGACTTCCGGCGAGCGGCCGAAAAATCCGTGGGCGATGTCGCCGGCCTGACGCGCCGCGTCGAGAATGAGTTCGAGATCCTGGCCCCAGGCTTCAGCAACCGTCATCGGGATCAGCGTCCCGCCAGCGTCATGCCCTCGATGGCGATGGTCGGGGAGGCGACGCCGAACTTTCGGTCGATGTCGTTGGCCGGCGTCAGGCGCATGAACATGTCCTTGAGGTTGGAGGCGATCGTCACTTCCGAAACAGGATAGGCGAGTTCGCCATTCTCGATCCAGAAGCCGGTCGCGCCGCGCGAGTATTCGCCGGTGATCATGTTGACACCCTGGCCGATCAGTTCGGTGATGTAGAAACCGTTGCCGATCGACTTGATCAGGTCTTCGGGCGAGATGTCGCCGGGCTCCAGCGCCAGATTGGTGGAGGCAGGCGAGACGGCCGTGCCGCCGCGCACGCCACGGCCGTTGGTGGCAAGCCCCAGTTCGCGCGCGGTCGAGGTCGACAGGAACCAGTGGTTCAGGACGCCGTCCTCGATCATCACCATGCGTTCCCCGGACACGCCCTCGCCATCGAAGGGACGCGAGGAGGAGCCACGCACGATCAGCGGATCGTCGGTGATGCTGAGCCCGGCCTTCAGCACCTGCTGGCCCATCTTGTCCCGCAGGAAGCTGGTCTTGCGGGCGACGGACGCGCCGTTGATGGCGCCGGCAATGTGGCCGACGAAACCACGGGCGATGCGCGGATCGAAGACGACGGTGACGTTGCTGCCGGTATCGACCTGGCGGGGATTGACGCGTTTCACGGTCCGCTCGCCGGCACGGTGGCCGATCAGCTTCGGATCGTCGAGATCGGCGGCATAAAGGCGGCTGTCGAAATCGTAGTCGCGCTCCATCCTGGTGCCCTCGCCGGCAATGACGCTGACGGAGCGGCCGAAACGGGATGCCATATAGCTGCCGGAAAAGCCGTGGGAGGTGACGAGCACGAGGCCGCCCATGCCGGACGATGCGCCGGAACCGGAGGAATTGGTGACGCCCTCGACGTCGAGCGCCGCCTGCTCCATTTCGAGCGCCGCTTCGCGCAATGCATCGGTTGGCACATCGGTCGGGTCGTAAAGCTCGAGATCCGGATAGGATCTGGCGAGATCGGCTTCGTCCGCAAGGCAGGCGAAAGGATCTTCGGGAGAGACCTTGGCCATGGCGACGGCGCGCTCGGCAAGCACCTTCATGTCGAAGCCGGGATTGGCCGAGACGCTGGCGACCTGCCGGCCGACGAAGACGCGAAGCGAGAAGTCGTCGCTTTCGGACGCTTCCGTGCCCTCGACCTTGCCGAGACGGACGCTGACGGAGCGGGACCGGGAGCGAACCACGACCGCATCCGCCTGATCCGCTCCCGCGGCCTTGGCTAGATCGATCAGTTGGCTGGCGCGGGAAAGCAGTTCGGCGGAATCGATTTCAGAGGTCATGATTGCAAGCCTTTCATTCTCGTCCCATTTATTGTGCACTGTCAGAAGCATCAAGGGCGGCTCGCCGATTCTTGATTTCCCACCTTAGACTGAAAGCATCCTTCATGACCGCTCCCGACTCGCTATTTTCCCAAATGCTTCTCCTGCTTGCCGGCGCGGTGATCGCCGCCCCGGTGTTCAGGAAGCTGGGACTCGGCACGGTGCTCGGTTATCTTGCCGCCGGAGTGGTCATCGGACCGATCATGCAGCAGATCGTCGAGACAGAAGAAGTGCTGCATTTCGCGGAATTCGGCATCGTTTTCCTGCTGTTCATCATCGGGCTCGAACTGAAGCCTTCGCGTCTCTGGCAGATGCGCGGCGACGTCTTCGGCCTCGGGCCGGCACAGGTAGTGATCTCGGGATTGGTGCTGACCGGATTGGCGTATCTGACCAACATGGCGGACTGGCGCGGCAGCCTGATCGTCGGTTTCGGCCTTGCATTGTCCTCGACGGCGTTTGCCCTGCAGATCCTCAACGACGATGGCGAGATGAACAGCCGACACGGCCAGCGATCGTTTTCGGTGCTGCTGTTCCAGGATCTCGCCATCGTGCCGCTGCTGGCACTGATCACCATCCTGGCGCCTGGAACCACGGAGACGGAAGCCTCGCCGCTTCTGGATTTTGCAATCGCGGTCGGAGCGGTCGGCGCCATGGTGATTGCCGGCCGCTATCTTTTGACGCCGATGTTCCAGATCATTGCCCGCACCGGTGCGCGAGAGGTGATGATCGCCGCCGCCCTGCTGGTGGTGCTGGGATCGGCGGCGGCGATGCAGGCGGTCGGCCTGTCGATGGCTATGGGCGCCTTCCTGTCCGGCGTGATGCTGGCCGAGTCTTCCTACCGGCACGAGCTGGAAGCGGATATCGAACCCTTCCGCGGCCTGCTTCTGGCGCTGTTCTTCATGGCTGTCGGCCTGTCGCTGGAAGTCCATGTCATCCTCGACAACATCTTCTTCATCCTGCCCGCGGTGCCGATCTTCATGGCGCTCAAGGCGCTGATCGTCTACGGGCTCTCCCGGCTGTGGGGTTCGCCGCACAACGATGCGGTGCGCATCGCGTTCCTGCTGCCGCAGGGCGGCGAATTCGGCTTCGTGCTGTTCACCACGGCAACGGCCAGCGGCCTGTTCTCGTCGGCCACCGCCTCGCTGCTGATCGCCGCCGTGACGCTGTCGATGGCGCTCACGCCGTTCGGTGCGGCACTTTCCAAACGGCTCCTCCACGGCGAGAGCCGCGAGGAACTGGAGGAGGATTTCGACGGTGCCGGGGCAGACGTGCTGATGATCGGGTTTTCGCGTTTCGGCCAGATCGCCGCTCAGATCCTGCTCGCCGGCGGCCGCGAGGTGACCGTCATCGACGATTCCGCCGACCGCATCCGCCAGGCCGCCTCCTTCGGTTTCCGTATCTATTTCGGCGACGGGACGCGTCGGGACGTGCTGATCGCGTCGGGCATCGAAAAGGCGAAGATCGTCGCCGTCACCACCCAGAAACGCGAGACGACCGACCAGATCGTCGATCTCATCCGCTCGCAGTTTCCGGACGTACGCCTCTATGTCCGCTCCTACGACCGTATCCATGCGCTGTCGCTGCGGGATCGGAACGTCGAATACGAGCTGCGCGAGACCCTGGAATCCGGCCTGCTGTTCGGAAAAAAGACGCTGGAAGCGCTCGGCATGAGCGAGAACGAGGCCGACGATATCCGCGACGACATCCGCCAGCGCGACGAGGAGCGGCTGCAGATCCAGGCCGTACAGGGGCTCGGCGCCGGCCGCGAGATGCTGTTCAACAGCCCGGTCCGGCCGGAACCGTTGATCAAGCCGAAGCGGTCGATGGTGGTGGACGCCGGCGAACTGAGCGCGGAACCAGCGACGGCAGAGAACGGCTAGGGCCGGCCGGCGCTCCCTCTTGCGACCATCGCGACGATCGTCTCGAAAAGCTCGGCCTTGGCCTCTGCCGCCGTGATGTCGCCGCTCGCGGCGGCGTTCGACAGCGCCTCGGCTGCACCGAGCATGGCCCAGAGCCCGGGCGACGCTATGTGACCGGCCTCTGCGAACGGGAGAAGCGCAAGCCGGCATTTTTCCATGAAAATGGCCTCGTATTCGTGCTTGATCCGTTCAAGCTCGGGAGAACTCTCCAGGGCGGCAATTACGCCCGGTATCTCCCGGCCCTGCGACAGAACACAATCCACATAGGAGGAGGCGACGACCGCAGCCCGGTCGGCGAGCGTCGGCCCGCTCGACTGCAGGGCAGCGTCCATGACGGACGTCTGGCGGCTGTCGAAATCCTGATAAAGCGCTGCCAGGAGAACCGGCCGGGTGCTGAAATGATCGTAGACAACGGGCTTTGCGACGCCCGCCTGCTCCGCCAGCCGGGGAAGCGTCAGGGCATCCGTACCTTCTTCCCGGACGATGCGCCACGCAACCTCCATCAACTGCAGGCGCCTTCCCTCTCGCGAGAGGCGCTGCCGGAGACGCGCCGGTTCATTCATTTCATTGCTTGACATGACTATATACCAAAAGTAACTTACTAAAAGTATATAACCACTGCCCGTGAGTTTCAATCTGCCAGCAGGAGTTTCGCCATGCACGCGCTGATCGTCGTTTCGCATCCCGAACCCGGATCCCTCACCCATAACGTCGCCGCCCACCTCGCCGAGGGCGTCACCATGTCGGGCGGCTCTTTTGAAATTGCCGACCTTGCGGCCGAGGGCTTCGACCCCAGGTTTACGCAGGCGGATCTGGCGGCGCATCGCAGGGAGGCACCACCCTCGGCGGATGTCACGGCCGAACAGGCGAGAATCGACCGCGCCGATGCGCTGGTGCTCGTCTATCCCGTCTACTGGTGGTCGATGCCGGGGCTCTTGAAGGGATGGATCGATCGCGCCTTCGCAAACGGCTGGGCCTATGACGACGTGGAAGGCGCCAAGGTGGTGAAGAAACTTCGCCACCTTCCCATCCACCTGGTCGCGATCGGCGGCGCCGACATGCGGACTTATGCGCGGCACGGTTATTTCGGCGCGATGAGGACGCAGATCGATCATGGGATATTCGATTATTGCGGCGCGCCGGTCATGGCATCCGAGCTTCTCCTGGAAGAGGAGCTGGATAGACCCGATTTCCCATCGGAAATCGCACGCAGGATCGGCCGCAATGTTTTCAGCGCGCTCCGGAAAACCGAGGCCGCATAGCTGGCCAAAACTTCAGGCTTCGGCTGCCGCCGCATGCAGCGCGTCGATGGCGCGCTTGAGTTCATCCTTGACGTGCTCGGATTCGTCGAGGATGTCGCGGGCCTTCAGGAAGTCCAGCACCCGGAAACGGTTGACCGACGGCCGAAGGAAGATCTGGGGTGGATTGAGCTTCAGCTTGAGCGCGATGCTTGCCTGCATGGTCAGCTGGCTCGCGCCGAACAGGCTGTCGATGCGATTGGGCGCATGGGTGCCGTCGCCTTCCGGCGCACCGACCACGTCGACGCCGATCACCACATCGGCAACGTCCATCAGCTGCTCATAAGGGACGGGATTGAAGACGCCGCCATCGATCATCACCCGCCCGTTCACCCGGACCGGCATGAACAGGCCGGGAATGGCGGCAGACGCCGCGATCGCGGTGCGCAACTCACCCTGTTCGAGGATCACCTCCGCCTGGCCGTAATAATCGGTAGCCGAAATCTTCATCGGAATTTCGAGATCGGCGAAATCCTCCGGCACCTGCGGCGGCAGGAAGGCATCGAGGATGAGTTCGAGATTGAACTGGCCGAAGCGGAAACCGCCGAGCTTGTCGCGCATGGTCGCCGGGCCGAGACCCCAGAGCTTGTTCAAGAGGGTGCCGCGGTGGCCCACCGTCTCCAGCGCGTATTCGCGGATCTCGCGTCCGGTCATGCCCGACGCCATGCCGGCACCGATGATCGCGCCGATCGACGAGCCGGAAATCGCCACGGGCCGTATGCCGAGCTCGTCGAGCGCCTCGATGACCTGGATATGCGAGAGGCCGCGCGCGCCGCCGCCGCCGAGAGCGACCGCAAACGTCAAGCCGCCCTTGGCTCTGACGGCTTCGAGATCGGGAACTGCAAGCCTCGTATTCATTCCTCTGACCTCAGGCCGGCTGGTAGCGGAAAAAGTCCATGCGGGTATCGCCGAACGTCCGGCTCTCCAAAAACTTGAAGACCGCATCCACGGCAGGATTGATGTCGGCCCGCTCCTCCAGAATGGCAAGGGCTCCGGGTGCGAGCCAGCCGCCGGCATGGGCCGAAAGCATGGCGCCCTCGCCGAGCCCCTGGCCATAGGGCGGGTCGGCGAACAGGAAATGAAACGGCTCGATATTGTTGGCAATCCCGAGCTTGGTGGCATCACGGCGCAGGATGCGCGCCCGGCCATGCAGGCCGAGGCTGTCGATATTCTCCCACAACAGGCCCCTGCCCTCGACGCCGTTCTCGACGAAGAGCGCACTCTTGCAGCCGCGCGACAACGCCTCCAGCCCAACCGCGCCGGTGCCGGCGAAAAGGTCGATCACCCGGCCGCCATCCAGTGCCTGCGGATAGACGTGGCCGATGATGTTGAACAGGCTTTCGCGCGTCCGGTCGATGGTCGGCCGGATGTCGCTTGTTTTGGGCGTGGCCAGAGACCGGCCGCGAAATTCACCACCGACGATCCGCACTGCGCGTTACCCTCTCGGCGTGCGCGGCTTGCCGCCGGCCGGGCGTCCGCCCGAGGCGGGCCGGCCACCAGGCTTGCCCCCGGGCTTGCCACCGGCACCCGCCGGTTTTCCGCGGCCGCCGGAAGGCTTTCCGCCAAAGCTCTTGCCGCCGCCCGGCTTTGCGCCGAAGGGCTTGCCGCCTGGCTTTCCACCACGCGGCCGGTCGCCGGCGGGCCGATCACCTGTGGGACGGTCACCTGCGGGACGATCACCACGCGGCGGCCGATCCGAGAACGGCCGGTCGCTGCGCGGACGCTCGGCGCGGCCCTCGCCTGCGGAGAAGGATCGTGCGGGACGCTCTCCATCCTCGCGCGGCTTGCGGTCGCCGAACGACCGTTCACCCCTGGGCTTGTCACCGAAGGAGCGCTCGCCCCTCGGCTTATCGCCGAACGGACGGTCACCACGAGGCGGACGGTCACCGGAAGGACGCTCGCCGCGCGGGCGCTCGGAGCGGCCTTCGCCGAAGGCGCGTGCAGGGCGATCACCATCGGCGCGTGGCTTGCGGTCAGCAAACGGGCGGTCGCCTCTGGGCTTGTCGCCGAATGGGCGGTCGCCGCGGGGCGGGCGGTCACCAAAAGCGCGCTCGCCGCGTGGACGTTCCGAGCGGGCATCGCCCGAAAAGGACTTGGTCCGCGGACGGTCGCCGCCTTCGCGCGGCTTGCGGTCACCACGGGGTTTATCGCCGAAAGAACGTTCGCCCCTCGGCTTGTCGCCGACGGGACGATCGCCGCGGTCCGGCCGATCGCCAAAGGACTTCTTGCGGCCGAAATCTGCCTTTTCCGGCTTGTCAGGCCCGTCGGCACGGATCCAGTCGTGGTCCTCTTCGGCGCGGTTGACGATAACCGGCCGGTCGTTCTGCGGCGCGGGCTTCTTGAAAAGCTGCTCGGCCTCGGCACGGGCGGAGGATTTGCGCGTCTTGCTTTCGGTGGTCGGGCGGGCGCCCGGCGCCATCCAGACATTGGCGGTGCGGCTGGTGCCCATCGGCGGACGCTTCTTCGGCCGGTCGTCCTCGTCCTCAGCGCGACTGCCGAACGGCTTTGCACCGCGCGGCTTGTCGGCGAACTTGCGGTCGTCGCGCTTGGTTTCCAAACGGCCGAGCGCCTTTTCACGCCGGTCCTCCGGCTTGCCGGCGCGCGGACGCTCGCTCCTCTCGGGCCTTGCCGCCCATTCTGAGCGCTCGGCACGGGCGGGCTTCTCTTCCTCGTCAGCGGCGGTCTCGGTATAGATCGGCGCGTCGAAATTGGCCTTCGATTCCTCGATCAGGCGCGGGCCGAGCTGGTCGCGCAGCATGCGGCCCCGCACTTCCACTACCTCGCCTTCCGGCAGGTCCCCGAGCTGGAACGGTCCGTAGGAAATGCGGATCAGGCGGTTGACCTCGAGGCCGAGCGCGCCGAGCACGTTCTTGATCTCGCGGTTCTTGCCTTCGCGTAGGCCCATGGTGATCCAGACATTGCTGCCCTGGGTGCGGTCCAGCGTCGCGTCGATCGAGCCGTAGAGCACGCCTTCGACGGCGATGCCCTCCTTCAGCTTGTCCAGTTCCTCCTGCTTGATCTCGCCATGGGCACGTACGCGGTAACGGCGCAGCCAGCCGGTGGTCGGCAGTTCCAGCACGCGCGACAAGCCGCCATCGTTGGTCAGCAGCAGCAGGCCTTCGGTATTGATGTCGAGGCGGCCGATGGAGAGCACCCGCGGCAGGCCTTCGGGCAGGTTGTCGAAGACGGTCGCGCGGCCTTCCGGATCGGAATTGGTGGTCACCAGACCGGCCGGCTTGTGGTAGAGCCAGAGGCGGGTGCGCTCGATGCCGCGGATCGGCATGCCATCGACTTCGATCTTGTCGGACAGCGTCACGTTGACGACCGGGGTATCGAGGACCTTGCCGTTCAGGCTGACCCGGCCTTCCATGATCATCCGCTCGATATCGCGGCGCGACGCGACGCCGACGCGTGCAAGGATCTTGGAGATGCGCTCGGGCTTGCCCTCGGCCTCCATGGTTTCCGGTGCCGGCGGCAGCTTGCGGACGGGCTTTGCCGCCTTTTCAGCGCCGCTCTTGGCCGCGGAGCTCTTCCTGGGCGCAAGGCCTTCCTTGGCGGAAAAGCCCGCCTTGCCGTCAGCGCCGGCCTTCGGAGCGGCTCTCGGTTTGGTTTCGCGAACGAAAGTCTTGCCTTCGCCGCGCTTCGGCTTGTCTTTGGAATTCATTTGTTGTTTGCCTGAAGCGTGATGTCTACGGAGCGATCCGGACATTCTTGTTCGTGTTGACTGAGATGGATTCGTGCCCGCAGCCGGGCGTCCAGTTGGATGCTTCCTACCAGTTCGCGCGATCCGGGTTAAGAGGAAATCGCCGAAATGCCTAATACCGATGGGTTCATGAATGCTGCCCTTGCGGAAGCCAAAGACGCGGCCGCCCGCGGCGAGGTTCCGATCGGCGCCGTTCTGGTCGTCGACGGCATTATCGTCGCCCGCTCCGGAAACCGGACCCGCGCCGAAAACGACGTTACCGCCCATGCCGAAATCGCCGTCATCCGGGATGCCGCGGCCGCCCTTGGACAGGAGCGGCTGTCAGGTGCCGACCTTTACGTGACGCTCGAACCCTGCACCATGTGCGCGGCGGCGATCTCGTTTGCGCGCATCCGGCGGCTCTATTACGGCGCGGAGGACCCGAAGGGCGGAGCGGTGGACAACGGTGTGCGCTTCTTTGCCCAGCCGACCTGCCATCATGCGCCGGAAGTCTATTCCGGCCTCGGCGAAAGCGAGGCCGCGATCCTGCTCACCGGCTTCTTCAGATCGAAAAGAGAGAGCTAAGTCGGGCTTAGAAGAGCTTCCACCAGTCGCTGCCCTTCTTGGCTTCCGCGGCTTGCGCCTTGCGGCGCTTTTCCTTCTGGCTTTCGGGCTCGCCGACATCCGACAGGGCAGCCGCATCCGCCGAACGGAACTCCGCAGGCGGCTCCGCGAGCGAACGACGGCGTCCGGTGACGCTGACGGTTTCAGCATCTGCCTTGGCCTTGCGGAAGGCTTCCCACTTTTCCGACTCTGTCATCTGGCCGCCCTGGCCACTGCCCGCGGAAAGCGGCGAGCGATAGCTGGGATCGTTCGCGTGAGCATCGGCCTCCTCACGCATGCGCTTGCGGGTTTCTTCCGGAGATTCGACCCAGTTGGGGTTGCTTTCGCGGCTCGCCAGCGATTGCTGGGGTGCCGGCAGCGTCTGGTCCTGACCCTTGGCGACAACCAGCGAAGGACGCGGGTTGTATTTCAGGCCGGCTTTCGCTTCGGCGCTCTTGCCGCCCAGCGAGACGGACTGACCGAGGTCGTCGGTCAGCTGCTCCATGGCTGTCTTGTCGGTGCCGTATGTCGGGCCGCCGATGCAGCCCGAAAGGGTCAATGCCGAGGCGAGGACACCGGCCACGCCCATGCCGACACGAAACGCATATGTCGCTTTCATCAAAACCCTTCCAGCGGCGCCCGTCCTGACGCCTCAGACACACTCAAACGCCTGATGGCCGGAAAATCCGGCCAATTTCAGGCGGTTTTACCGGATGATTGCTTAAAGCGCAATCATCCGGTGACTTTCAACCATCAAAGCCGGCCGAGGGTGGCCAACTCGCGCAGTGCGGCAGCGTCGCGCGCCGACACATCCGGATAGGCAGGATCGGAGCCGACATCGGTCGTCACCCGCCATGAGCGGGCGCATTTGGTGCCTTCGGCGAGCTTCGGGTCGACCGCGACGGCCTGCACTTCCGGCAGACGGAAGGCGCTCTCCGGCCCCTCGCCCGCAACGATCGCGATGCCCGAGGTGATGCAGGTCTCTTCGAAATCCTGGCCTTCCAGCGCCTTCATCAGCTCCGGATCGTTGACATAGACGACCGGTGCGGCCTCCAGCGAAGAGCCGATCCGCTTGTCCTTGCGTTCGATTTCGAGTGCGCCTGTGACAACCGAGCGCACCTTGCGGATCCGCGCCCATTTTTCGGCGACCGCTTCGTTCTTCCACTCGGTCGGAACCGTCGGGAACTGCTCGAGATGGATCGAGACGGCGTTCGGGTTGCGCGACAGCCACGATTCCTCGGTGGTGAACGGCAGCATGGGCGCAAGCCAGGTCACCGTGCAGTCGAAGATCTTGCGGATGACGGCAAGAGCCGCGCGACGGCGCAGCGACGACGGCGCGTCGCAATAAAGCACATCCTTGCGGATATCGAAGTAGAAGGCCGACAGCTCGATATTGGAAAAATCGATCAGCGCCCGGGCGATCTTCTTGAATTCGAAGGCGTCATAACCTTCGCGCACGAGCTTATCGAGCTCGGCGAGGCGATGCAGCATCAGCTTTTCGAGTTCCGGCAGGTCGGCATAGGCGATCTCCTCGCCCTCGTCATGGGCGAGCGTGCCGAGCATCCAGCGGATCGTGTTGCGCAGCTTGCGATACGCATCGACATTGGTCTGGATGATGGTCTTGCCGAGGCGCTGGTCTTCCCAATAGTCGGTCGTCATCACCCAGAGGCGCAGGATATCGGCTCCGGCATCCTTCATGACGTCCTGCGGGGCCACGACATTGCCGAGCGACTTCGACATCTTCTGGCCTTTCTCATCCATGGTGAAGCCATGGGTGACGACCGTGTCATAGGGCGCCCGGCCGCGGGTGGCGGCGGATTCCAGCAGCGAGGAATGGAACCAGCCGCGATGCTGGTCGGAGCCTTCGAGATAGACGTCGGCCGGCCATTTCAGGTCCGGGCGGTCTTCGAGCGTGAAAGTGTGGGTGGAACCGCTATCGAACCAGACATCGAGGATATCCATCACCTGCGTCCAGCCTTCGTTGGCGCGTGACCCCAGGAAACGCTCACGCGCTCCTTCGGCGAACCAGGCGTCGGCACCTTCGAGATCGAAGGCTTCGAGGATGCGCTGGTTGACAGCTTCGTCCTGAAGGATTTCGCCCTGCTCGTCGACGAAGACGCAGATCGGGACGCCCCAGGCGCGCTGACGGGAAAGCACCCAGTCCGGGCGCTGTTCGATCATCGCACGCAGGCGGTTCTGGCCGGCTGATGGCACGAAACGGGTGTCGTCGATCGCCTTGAGGGCACGCGAGCGAAGCGTGGTGCCGTCGGCAAGGTCCTTGTCCATGTAGACGAACCACTGCGGCGTGTTGCGGAAGATGATCGGCTTCTTCGACCGCCACGAATGCGGATACTGATGCTTCATCCGGCCGCGGGCAAACAGCGCGTTGCGCTCGATCAGCGCCTTGATGACGCGATCGTTGGCATCGCCCTTCTTGCCGTTGTCGTCCATGACGCGGGCACCCTCGAAACCGGGAGCGTCGGCCGTGTAGAAACCGCCGTCATCGACCGTGAAGGGGATCTTCGTATCTACGCCTTTATGGCGGGCTTGCTCCATCCAAATGTCAAAATCTTCGCGTCCGTGCCCGGGAGCCGTATGAACAAAACCTGTTCCGTCCGTATCTGTAACGTGGTCCCCGTCCAGCATGGGAACGGCAAAGTGATATCCACCACCCAATCCTTCCAAAGGATGCCGCACACCCAAACCGGCCAGTTCCAGGGCAGAGACAGAACGAACAACACGATATTGAAGCTTGGCCTTTGCGAAAGCGTCTGCAGCCAGTCTATCCGCAAATATAAGCTTCTCACCCGGACGAGGGCCAAAATCATTCTCTGCTTCGGTGATCTCGTAGAGGCTGTAGTTGACCTTTGAAGAATAGGAGATCGCTCGGTTGCCGGGGATCGTCCAAGGGGTAGTGGTCCAGATGACGACGAAGGCGCCCACGAGGTCACCCATCACAGCACCATCACGAACGGCGTTGTTGACCGGGAACTTCACCCAGATCGTGTCGCTCTCATAGTCGTGGTACTCCACCTCGGCCTCGGCCAGCGCGGTACGCTCGACGACCGACCACATGATCGGCTTCGAGCCGCGATAGAGCTGGCCGCTCTGGGCGATCTTCAGCAGTTCGCCGGCGATGCGGCTCTCGGCGTGAAAATTCATCGTCAGGTACGGGTTTTCGAAATCGCCGACGATGCCGAGGCGCTTGAATTCCTCAGCCTGGATCTTGATCCAGCCGGCCGCGAATTCCCGGCATTCCTGGCGGAATTCGTTGATCGGAACCTCGTCCTTGTTCTTGCCCTTGGCGCGATAGGCTTCCTCGATCTTCCATTCGATCGGCAGGCCGTGGCAATCCCAGCCCGGAACATAGTTCGAGTCATAACCGCGCATCTGGAACGAGCGGGTGATGACGTCCTTCAGGATCTTGTTCAGCGCATGGCCGATATGGATATTGCCGTTGGCATAGGGCGGGCCGTCATGCAGCACGAATTTTTCGCGGCCCGTGGCGGAGGCGCGGAGCTGCTTGTAGAGGTCCATCTGCTGCCAGCGGGCAACCAGTTCCGGCTCCTTCTGCGGCAGGCCGGCGCGCATCGGGAAATCGGTTTCGGGCAGATAGAGGGTTTTCGAATAGTCGAGCTTTTCGGCGGTATCGGTCATGGGAGCAATCGTCCTGGCGCCGCGACGGGGCGCATCTCGATGAAAATTCGCTGGCGGAAGGCGCTCATGAAGCGCCAAAAACCCGGACCCTCCGGCCGCTTTTACAGCGCGCGGAAGGCCGGGCCTATAATTCGAATGATCTGGGCCAGCCGAAATTTTTTCATGGTGGCGGTTCTTAAGGGTTTTTGCGGCGGAAAGGAAGGGGCAAAACCAAGATGCCATCCTAGACTTTCAAACTCGCGGAGACTATATCTGACTAGCTGACCAGTCGGAGGTTTCATGCCGGGCAAGCCCACCGCTCACGACAATAGCTGGAAGCTGGAGGATGCCAAGGCACGCTTCAGCGAAGTGGTGAGGCGCGCGCATAGCGAAGGCCCCCAGCGCGTGACCGTGCGGGGTCGCGACAGCGTCGTCGTGATCAGCACGGAGGAGCTGGAGAGGCTGACGAGGGCCGCACCTAAGAAATCCTTCGTGGAATTCATGGAAGGCCTGGGGCTGGACACGCTGGAGCTGGAGCGGGAAGCGGATCGCGGCCGGGATATCGACCTGTGATCGGCTGGCTGCTGGATACCAATGTCGTCGCCGCGCTGATCAATCCGAACGGAGCACCCTCCGTCAAACGGTGGGCTGCCGGACAGGATGAAGACCGTTTCTTCATCAGCATCCTGACCCTGGCGGAATACGACAAGGGCATCGAGAACCTGCCAGCGGATGACGAAAATCGCTATCGTTATGCCGCAGCCCGTGATGCGCTCGAGGACAGATTTGCCGGGCGGACCCTTTCCGTCAGCGACGCGATCGTCAGGCGGTGGGGCGCTATATCCGGGAGGGTGAAGCAGGCGACCAGCCATGCGCCACCGGTGATCGATACGCTGTTTGCCGCGACGGCAATCGAGCATAATCTCTATCTCGCCACCCGCAACGTGAAAGACACTCGCGCGTCGGGCGCGGCAATCTTCGATCCTTGGCAGGACGACCCCGAGCGGTTTCCGCTGAGCCGCCGCTAAGGCCTCAAAACGCGATCTTGGCGTCCACCTCGCCAAGCGGCCTGACGCCGGAAAGCAACCCCCGCGCCTCTTCCTCGTCGCGCTTGATCTGCGCCACTAGTGCATCCAGCCCGTCGAACTTCAGTTCGTCGCGCAGGTGGCCGAAGAAGGAGACGGAACAGGTTTCGCCGTAGAGGTTGCCGGAGAAATCGAAGAGGTAGGTTTCGAGCAGGGGCGCACCGTTTTCGGTCACAGTCGGGCGGCGGCCGTAGCTGGCGACGCCGTCGAAAAGCGTGCCGTCGGGACGACGGAAGCGCACGGCGTAGATGCCGGCCTTCAATTCGGCCTCCGGCGGCAGCTGCATGTTGGCGGTTGGGAAACCGAGCTGGCGGCCGAGCTTTTCGCCGCCGATCACCTCCGCCTCGACCGTATAGCGATAACCGAGCAGGCCGGCTGCGGCGGAGACATCGCCCTCCGCCAGCAGGTCGCGGATACGGCTGGAGGAGATCACCTCGGCATTTTCGTCACGGAAGGCATCGACCAGCTGCACGTTGAAACCGTGCTTGGCGCCCGATGCCATCAGGAAGGCCGGGCCGCCTTTCCTGTCCTTGCCGAAATGAAAGTCGAAGCCGGTGACGACGGCGCTGGCTGCCAGCCAATCCACGAGAATGGTCTGGATGAATTCTTCCGCCGAACGGGTCGCGAACTCGCGGGTGAAGGGATATTCGATCACCGAGCGGAAACCCATGGCTTCCAGCAGGCGAGCCTTGAGCGGTGCCGGGGTCAGGCGGAAGACCGGTTCCTCCGGGCGGAAAACGGAGCGCGGATGCGGCTCGAAGGTCAGCACCAGGGCGGGTACGCCCTGCTGTTCCGCAAGTGCCAGCGCGCGCTCCAGCACGCTGCGATGGCCGCGATGCACGCCGTCGAAATTGCCGATGGCGATGACGCCGCCCTTCAGTTCCTCGGGCAGCGGTTCCTTCTTCTCGTTGCGGTGGAAGACAGTCATGCGGCGGTTCCGGTTCAGGCCGAATTCAGGCCCAGGGGCTATGCGAGGCGCGGCATCCAGTATTTCGGCGCGGCGTTTTCCCGCTTCAGCCAGGCGTTGAGGATCGCCTCGTCGGTCTGGCCGTTGACGGTGTATTCCGCGACATGGATGCCCGCGCTGATATAAAGCAGGTCGAGGCCGTATGCGAGCGCGCCGCGCACGTCGGTCGGCATGCCGTCGCCGATCGCCAGCACCCGGCTCATCGGAAAATCGCCGCGCACTTCGCGGGCAGCCTCGATCGTCGCCTCGTAGATCGGGCGGTGCGGCTTGCCGGCAACGCGGGTCTTGCCGCCGAACTCTTCGTAATAGGCGGCGACCGCGCCGGCGCAGGGGATGATCTTGTGGCCGCGCTCGACGACGAGATCCGGGTTGGCGCAGATGAAGGGAACGTCGCGCTTGGCAAACGCCGCCAGCATGTCGGTATAATCTTCCGGGACTTCCTTCTCGTCGTCGAAGAAACCGGTGCAGACGATGCATTCTGCTTCGTCGGCTGAGACCACCTCGACTCCGAGCCCGTCGAACAGGTTGAGATCGCGGTCGGGGCCGATCAGAAAAACCTTTTTCGGGCCGTCGACGATCAGGTGCTGAGTGACGTCGCCGGATGTGACGATCCGGTCATAGGTGCCGTCGGGCACGCCGAGCGCGCGCATCTGCTCGATGACGCCTGGAGCCGTGCGCGGCGAATTGGTGATCAGCACGACCGTGGCGCCGGCTTCGCGGGCCGCGGCGAGCGCCTTGCAGGAATGCTGGAAAGCCTCGACACCGTTGTGAACCACACCCCAGACGTCGGAAAGGACCACGTCGTAGTCGCCGATCACTTCGCTAAGATTGCCGATGCGCTTTGCCATGTAACCTTCCCGTCTCGCAAGTCCCGGGTCACATGACAAACCCGGTTCAGGATTACAAGAGATATTCGGGAGAAAAGCCGCGACCGCATCGGCGACGTCCGCAAGGGCAACTCTTCGCGCCAGTCCCTGGATCGCAGCCGCGTCGGCGCCATTCTTCCACCAAAGTCCCGTGCAACATGCCGACCGGCGCGAAGGGGTGGCCGAAAGCGAACACCCCGAAGTGGCCGAAGACGGTCGTCAGTTCCGCCGGGCAACAGGCGTTGCGCAGCATCCGTATCGTTAAGCGTATTTCGTATGAGGTTCCGGGCCGTCTCGAAAATTTTACGGCCGTTCTTGACTCATTCGCCGGCCGCCCTTATCTCGACGCGGCTGGCACTCTCCAACCGGGAGTGCTAACAGCACCGAGATACGGGTTTCACCCGTCCATGTCATTTGATCGAGGGATTAGACAATGGCAAGCACCAATTTCCGCCCCCTTCATGACCGCGTCGTCGTTCGTCGCGTCGAATCCGAAGCCAAGACCAAGGGCGGCATCATCATTCCTGATACCGCCAAGGAAAAGCCGCAGGAAGGCGAAATCGTCGCCGTCGGCACCGGCACCCGCGACGACAAGGGCAACATCACCGCTCTCGACGTCAAGGCTGGCGATCGCGTCCTGTTCGGCAAGTGGTCGGGCACCGAAGTCAAGCTCGATGGCGAAGACCTTCTGATCATGAAGGAATCCGACATCATGGGCATCATCGGCTGATTTCCGGCCGTTTGCTCTTCCTCCAAAATCGCTGACACCCCTTTTCAGGAGTTATCAAAATGGCAGCCAAAGAAATCAAGTTCGGCCGCACCGCGCGCGAAAAGATGCTGCGCGGCGTCGACATTCTCGCTGACGCAGTCAAGGTAACGCTCGGCCCGAAGGGCCGTAACGTCATCATCGACAAGTCCTTCGGCGCTCCGCGCATCACCAAGGACGGCGTATCCGTCGCCAAGGAAATCGAACTTGAAGACAAGTTCGAAAACATGGGCGCCCAGATGGTCCGCGAAGTTGCTTCGAAGACCAACGACATCGCCGGCGACGGCACCACGACTGCTACCGTTCTTGCCCAGGCAATCGTTCGCGAAGGCAACAAGGCCGTTGCAGCCGGCATGAACCCGATGGACCTGAAGCGCGGCATCGATCTCGCCGTTGCAGACGTCGTCAAGGATCTCCAGGCCAAGGCCAAGAAGATCTCGACTTCGGAAGAAGTCGCACAGGTCGGCACGATCTCGGCAAACGGCGACAAGCAGGTCGGTCTCGACATTGCTGAAGCCATGCAGAAGGTCGGCAACGAAGGCGTCATCACGGTTGAAGAAGCCAAGACCGCCGAAACCGAACTCGAAGTCGTCGAAGGCATGCAGTTCGACCGCGGCTACCTGTCGCCCTACTTCGTCACCAACCCGGAAAAGATGGTCGCCGACCTCGACGACGCTTTCATTCTCCTCCACGAGAAGAAGCTCTCGAACCTGCAGGCGATGCTCCCGGTTCTCGAAGCCGTCGTCCAGACCGGCAAGCCGCTCCTGATCATCGCTGAAGACGTCGAAGGCGAAGCTCTTGCAACGCTCGTCGTCAACAAGCTGCGTGGCGGCCTCAAGATCGCTGCTGTCAAGGCTCCGGGCTTCGGCGACCGCCGCAAGGCCATGCTCGAAGACATCGCCATCCTGACGGGCGGCACTGTCATCTCCGAAGACCTCGGCATCAAGCTCGAAAATGTCACGCTCGACATGCTCGGCCGCACCAAGAAGGTCTCGATCTCCAAGGAAAACACCACGATCGTCGACGGCGCCGGCTCGAAGGCCGACATCGAAGGCCGCGTTGGTCAGATCAAGGCTCAGATCGAAGAAACCACTTCGGACTACGACCGCGAAAAGCTGCAGGAACGTCTGGCCAAGCTGGCCGGCGGCGTTGCCGTGATCCGCGTCGGCGGCTCGACGGAAGTCGAAGTCAAGGAAAAGAAGGACCGCATCGACGACGCCCTCAACGCGACGCGCGCTGCCGTTCAGGAAGGCATCGTACCGGGCGGCGGCGTTGCCCTGCTGCGTTCCTCCGTCAAGATCACCGCAAAGGGTGCCAACGACGACCAGGAAGCCGGCATCAACATCGTTCGCCGCGCTCTGCAGTCGCTGGTTCGCCAGATCGCTGAAAACGCTGGTGACGAAGCTTCGATCGTGGTCGGCAAGATCCTCGAAAAGAACGAAGACAACTACGGCTACAACGCCCAGACGTCTGAATATGGCGACATGATCGTCATGGGCATCGTCGATCCGCTCAAGGTCGTTCGCACGGCTCTGCAGAACGCAGCTTCGGTTGCTTCGCTGCTGATCACCACCGAAGCCATGATTGCCGAACTTCCGAAGAAGGAATCGGCCGGCGGCGGCATGCCTGGCGGCATGGGCGGAATGGGCGGCATGGACATGATGTAAGACCTCCGGGTCTTCACATCTGAGCCAACCGGTTCAGTTGAGAAAAGGGCGGTCTTCGGATCGCCCTTTTTGTTTGTCTGCGGGATGGAGCCCGGCTGACAAAGACGCAGACCGCAATTACAGTCGGGCCATGAGTTTCTTCGAGAGCCTGCTCGTCCTGCTGCTTGTCGCGATCGTGCTTCTGCAGATCTCGCGCCGGCTTTCCGTGCCCTATCCGTCGATGCTGGCGCTGGCGGGTGCTGCGGTCGCGCTGGTGCCGGGCATGCCCTATATCTCGCTCGATCCGCACACCGCGCTCGCGCTGTTCATCGCGCCGGCGCTGCTCGATGCCGCGTTCGATTTTCCGCTCGGGACGGCCCGCAGGTTCTGGGTTCCGCTGCTTGTCTTTGCGATCGGCGGCGTATGTGCGACGGCGGCCGTCGTCGCCTTTGCGGGATGGGCTTTTGCCGGATTGCCGATTGCAGCGGCGCTGGTGCTCGGTGCGATCGTCGCTCCCCCGGATGCCGCAGCGGCGACGGCGGTGCTGTCGTCGATGTCGATCCCGCGCACCACCGATACGGTCCTTCGGGGCGAGAGCCTGTTCAACGACGCAGCGGCGCTGCTGATATTCGATGCGGCGCTTTCGGTGCAATCGGCCGGCAGCCTCGATACGGGCGTCGCGTTGCATCTTTCCGTCGCGGTCCCGGGTGGCATCCTGCTCGGCGTCCTTGCCGCCTGGGTGGTCCGGCACCTCACGCGCTTCGTTGCCGGCACGCTCGGCGGCATCCTCCTGCAGTTCGTCCAGACCTTTCTTCTGTGGATCGTCGCAGAACGCCTCGGCCTGTCGGCGGTGCTCGCCATCGTCGCCTTCGCGATGACGCTTGCGAGAAGCAGCGAAGCGCGCTCCTCGGCCCGCATGCGGGTGCAATCCTATGCGGTCTGGACCGCGGTCGTGTTCGTGCTCAACGTCATGGCCTTCCTGCTGATGGGCATGCAGGTTCGCGATATCGTCGGCGGGATGCCGGCGGATCACCTTTGGGATGCCGCGCAGTTTTCGCTGATCACCATCGTGATCGTCGTCGTGGTCCGCTTTATCGTCTGCGTCGGATACAATCGCCTCACCGCCTGGCACGAGCGCAGCCGCGGCAGGCCGGAACCCGCGACGACGACGCAGGCGCTGCTGGCCGGCTGGTGCGGCATGCGCGGGCTGGTGACGCTTGCGACCGCCTTTGCCCTGCCGATGGACTTTCCGCAGCGCGACGTGGTGGTGCTGACCGCTTTTTCGGTGGTTCTTGCGACCCTCGTCGTCCAGGGGCTGACGCTCACGCCGATCATCCGCTGGCTCGGCCTCGACCGCCGTGCCGAGGGGCATGGCGAACTCGCCGTCCTGCGCGGCAAGATCGCCCTCGCCGGCCTTTCCAGGCTCGACGGCGCGACCGAGACGGAGGCGGAACTGCTGCGCTCCAAGTTCCGCATCGAGCAGCTGGCCGCCTCCCGTATCGAGGATGCCAACGCGCTCGAGACCTACCGGCGGCTGGCCCTGACGGCGATTGCCGCGCAGCGGGAAGAGTTGGAAAAGCTTCGCTCGGTGCACAAGGTCAATGTCGACGAATACAATCTGCTGCTCGAGGAGATCGACTGGCGCGAACTTTCGGTCCTACCGGAAGACGCGCGCCGGATCGAGGAGAGCTGATCCGCCGTCCCGTCAAGATTTGTGGCGAGCAGCGGAAATGCCGATGCAATCGGCGTTTCAGGTCTTTCTCCTTTACATGCGAAGGGCGGCCCGAAAGCCGCCCCGTGACCCAGGCTCTATAGCCGTAATCAGTAGATATCGCGGCCATTATTGCTCTTGCGGTAGATGTTGCGCGAAGCGCGGTCCTGCATGCGCTCGATCCGCTGACGCTCCCTATAGGAGATGTAGCCATCACGGCCGGCACGGGACTGCGCCCTGTCGATGCGATGTTGCTGGCGGGCGAGGTTGCGCAATTCGCGCGGTGTCAGTTCACCCCGGGCCGTGCCGCGATAGATGCGGTATTCCTGGCGGTTTTCCCGCGCCTCGCTGCGGTAGGTCTGGGCAAGGCTCGGCACGGCGGACGCGACCAGGAGGGCGAGCGCGGTGATGATGATCTTCTTCATGAGGGGCTCCTTTCATCGGCAATGCTCGCATCATGATGGGGAAACGATGAACCTTCGCTGAAGGTTGCGTTCAGCAAAGAGGAGCATCCGTGGAGTTCTCTGCCGTCTGGAGCAGGAGGCGGCGAGCATCGGCCGCGCGAAGGATTGTCTCCTTTTATCGAACAAACCGTCAATCATCGTTCATCTTCCGGATACGGATAAAATGATGCACATAGGTCCCAGAGAATTTAACCCGCGTGTCCAACCAGAGACACTGATCCGGAGATTTGAAATGTCCACCACCGCTACCAATACCCTGCTTCTCGTCGGCCGCGTCCTCCTGTCCGGCATGTTCGTCATGTCCGGTTTCCAGAAGCTGATCGATCCCGCCGGCACCGCCGGCATGATCACCGGTGCCGGCCTTCCGGCTGGCATGCTGCTCGCCTATGTCGCAGGCCTGTTCGAACTGGTCACCGGCCTTGCCGTGCTGACCGGCTTCCAGACGCGCATCGCAGCGCTGCTGCTGGCTCTCTTCTCGGCCTTCACCGCGTTCGTCTTCCATTCCGGCGCCATCAACGTCCCGAACTTCCCGGAGGCCGCCAACGGTCTGCTGACGCTCTTTAACAGCCTGATGATGATGAAGAACCTGACGATTGCCGGTGGCTTCCTGGCTCTTGCCGCCGTCGGCGCCGGTGCATTTTCTGTCGATGCCCGCCGCGGTTCTGTCGCAATCGCTGCCTAAGCTTTCGAAATTCCCTGCCCAAGACTGCCCGCCGGATGAAAAGTCCGGCGGGTATTTTTTTGATCTCAATCGGTCTGAACGGTCGGCAGTTCGCTCATTTCGGGCAGCCAGGAAACGGCCGAGCGACACCAGATCTGGCGCTGCGGCTTCAACTCCGCCCTCTGGTCGATACTGCCCCAGCGGATGCCCCAGATCCTGGCCGCCTCACCTTCGCCATTGACGAAAAGCGGCGAGCCGCATTCGGGGCAGAAATACTGCTGGCGGACGCGGCCGCTCTCGGCCACCTTGCGATAGAGCTTTGGTTCGTGCCCGGTAAGCTTCAGATCGCTTTCCGGGACGACGGCGGTGACACGAAACGGCGAGCCGCTCAGCGTCTGGCAATCGGTGCAATGGCAGATACTGATCCGTTTCGGATCGAGTTCCGCCTCATAGGTCACATAGCCGCAATGGCATCGACCGGTCACGTGCATCGTGCTTCCTCCTCTTCAAAACTCAGAGCGCGGCGCGGACTGCCTCCACGATCCTGGCGATCCGCGGATCCTCTTCGTGAGCCGGCTTGCGGGCCCTGACCAGGCAGGCTTCCGACTTCAGGATCACGCCATCCGACAGGATCTTCAGGTGGTTGGCCCTGAGCGTCGATCCCGTCGAGGTGATATCGACGATGATATCCGCCTGGCCGGCGGCCGGCGCTCCCTCGGTGGCGCCGAGGCTTTCGACGATGCGGTAGAGCTGGATGCCGTGCTGGCTCGAAAAGAACTGCTGGGTGAGCCGCCAGTATTTGGTGGCGATGGCCAGCCGGCGGCCATGACGGGCACGGAAATCCGCCGCCACGTCGCCAAGGTCGGCCATGGTCTCGACGTCGAGCCAGATTTCCGGCACGGCGACGACCACATCCGCCTGGCCGAAGCCGAGGCGGGCGCAGAATTCGACGCGGCCGTCAGCGCCAGCCATGCCTTCGCGCACCAGATCTTCACCGGTGACGCCAAAATCGACGGCGCCGCTGGCAAGCTCGCGGGCAATCTCGGAGGCCGAGAGATAGGCGATCTCGACGCCTTCCATTCCCTCGATGCGGCCTCGATAGGAGCGGTCGTTGCCGACGGCGGAAATGGCAAGCCCGGCGCGCTCGAAAACCTCGGCGGTATCTTCCTTGATACGGCCCTTGGAGGGCAGAGCAATGGTGATCGTGCTCATCTGGATGCCCTCGCAGCTTCGATGCGGTCGAGCCAGAGCGAGAAACCGACCGCCGGGATATGTTCCCTGGCGCCGAGCAGGGTCAGCAGCCGGTCGAAACGGCCGCCGCCGGCGAGCACCGCAGACGACCCCGCCTCGGTCACTTCGAAGACGAGGCCGGTATAATAGTCGAGCGGACGGCCGAAGGCGGCGCGGTAGGTCATGGCCGAGAGATCGGCGCCGGCATTGGCGAGCGCCGCCAGCCGGGCATCGAAGCGGGAAACCGCCGCGCCGAGCTTCAGGCCGGCGGCATCGGCAAAGCCGGCCAGAGCGGCGGGCGCTTCGGCAAGCGGCAATTGCAGTGTCAGGAACTCGCGCAGCAGCAGCAGCGCGGTGCCGTCCAGCCGGGTTTCGGCCAGTTCCAGCTTTTCCTTGAGCCTTCTCGCGATCTCGGTCGGCGAACGGCTGGCATTGGTGGAATAGCCGGTTTCCTGCATGGTGCGGTCGATGCGGGCGACGAGATCCGTCTCGTTGTCCGAAGCAATCAGTTCGGCGATCTGCGGATCGAGGCCGGTGACCGGCTGCGGCCGGGCGAGCCGTTCCAGCAGCGCTTCGAGATGGGCCATGTCGCCGAACGCGTGGATCAGCCGCCGCTGCCAGCCGAACGGCAGGCCGAGCGCCTTGACGACCGCCTCGAACACCGCCTGGTCGCCAAGCGTGAGCGCGAGCTTGCGGCCGGGCAGCAGCGCTTTCAGGATGCCGGTCGCATCGCCGATGGCGCGGGCGTCGGAACTGGCGATATCCTTATTCCCGAGATCCTCGATGCCGGCCTGGTAGAATTCATGGGAACCCTCGCGGCGCTGGCGGAAAACTTCGCCGAGATAGGAATACCGTTTTGGGGTGCCGGTGGCGGTTTCGATGTGGCGCAGGCAGACCGGAATGGTGAATTCCGGGCGCAGGCAAAGATTGGCGCCGGTCTCGCTTTCGGTGAGGAAAATGCGGCGGCGCAGATCCTCGCCGGCCATGTCGAGGAAGGGTTCGGCCGGCTGGATGACCGGCGTGTTGACCCGCTCGGTGCGGCGAGCGGCGAATTCGGCGAGGAGGTCGGTAGAGAAATCGGGCATGTCGATCAGGGGCATGGGATCGCTCCGGAGACAAGTCCCCTCCCCAACCCCTCCCCACAAGGGGGAGGGACTAACCCGCGACACTCGAAGAGCGCGATCACCGACGTCACCGAATGTGGGCGGGCTGATTTGGGCAGGCCAGCGCGGCGCGAAGCCCCTCCCCCTTGTGGGGAGGGGTTGGGGAAGGGTCTACGACTACGCATTGCCCGCCCTTTTCCGATCCTCCGCCTGCGCGGCCAGAATCTCCTTCACCTTGGCCACCAGATCCGCCTCCGGAACGGTTTCCTGCGCTACACGCGCCTCGCGCCAGCTCGCATTGTCCTCGATCTCGCCGGAGAGGCGCTTGCCTTCGATCAGGTCCTTCAGCTGCACGACGCCCTGCGCCCGCTCGTCGCCGCCCTGGATGATGGCGATCGGGCAGCCGCGGCGGTCGGCATATTTCAGCTGGTTGCCGAATTTCTTCCAGTTGCCCTGGTACATTTCGGCACGGATGCCTTCGTTGCGCAGCGCCTGAGTAAAACGCTGGTAACGGCCCATGCTGTCGACATCGCCATCCATCACGGTCACGAGAACCGGGGCTATCACTTGGTCCTGGCCGAGCTTGCCGAGGTTCTTCAGCGCCGTCATCAGGCGGGAAACGCCGATTGAGAAACCCGTCGCCGGGACCGGCTGGCCCATGAAGCGCGACACGAGGCCGTCGTATCGTCCGCCGCCGCCGACGGAACCGAAGACGACCTTTTCGCCTTTTTCATTGGTGACGTCGAAGAGGAGTTCGGCTTCGAAGACCGGGCCGGTGTAGTATTCGAGACCACGGACGACGGATGAATCGAAAAAGATCCGACCTGGACCGTAGCCAGCGGCTCTGCATATCCCAGCCATCAATTCCAGTTCGGCTACACCTTCGGTTCCAACGGAGGAACCTTCCGTGGCTTGACGCCAAAATCCGAACGTCATTGCATCATCGGGAAAAGTGTTTTCTCCCTCAATGTTGGCAATCGGGGACTTTTCGCCTGCAGCTTCCGCTTTCTGCGTTGTCTCGGCTGAGCCGCTTCGAAAGCTTGTACCAAGATACGACGAGAGAAGACGTGTAATCTGATCATCACCGAGGCCCGCGCCCTTGGTGAAGTCTCCCGATTCATCCTTGCGGCCCGCGCCGAGCAACAGCCTGACCCCTTCCGGACCAAACTTATCGAGCTTATCGATGGCACGCAGCACGTTGAGCCGCTGGCCTGCCTTATCCTCGCCGCCAAGCCCGATCGCCTCCATGACGCCGTCCAGAACCTTGCGGTTGTTGACGCGGATCACGTAGTCGCCGCGCTTGATGCCGAGGGCTTCCATCGTGTCCGCCATCATCATGCACATTTCGGCATCCGCCTGGACGCCCGGCGCGCCGACCGTATCGGCGTCGAACTGCATGAACTGGCGGAAACGGCCCGGGCCTGGCTTTTCGTTACGGAAGACGTAGCCGGCGCGGTAGGTGCGGAACGGCAGCTGGATCTCGTTGAAATTCTCTGCGACATGGCGGGCGAGTGGCGCCGTCAGGTCGTAGCGCAGGCTCATCCACTGGTCGTCATCGTCCTGCAGCGAGAACACGCCCTCGTTCGGGCGGTCGCTGTCGGGCAGGAATTTTCCGAGCGCATCGGTATATTCGAACAGCGGCGTCTCGACCGGATCGAAACCGTAGCGCTCGTAGACCTCGCGGATCTTCGCGGTCATCTCGTTGGTGGCATGGATATCGGCGGCGGAACGATCGACGAAGCCGCGCGGCAGACGGGCCTTAAGTTTCTGGGGCTTCTTGCTCTTGTCGTTCATGATCGGAATTCCATTGCCAAAGGCCCCGGAGAGGCCGGATTTGTGTGCGGTTTCTTAGAGGATAGAGGCCGGAGCGGCAAGGGCGGCGGCTGGTGAAGAATCGCTTCGGCTGCTATCCGTGCCCCATGCTCACCGAAGCCATCCAATACGTCGCGACCTCGCTGGTCACGCCGAAGCAATTCCGTCCCTTCATCCGTTCGTCCGTCAGCCTATGGTCGCGGGCCGGGCGGTGCGCGAAGGATTGGGCAGCGCATGAGGAGAACTGCAAGACCTTCATTCGCGAGACGGTCGCCGGGATGAAGCAGCGGCGGACCTGCGTCGTGCTGGGTTCGGGCCTGCTGCGCGACGTGCCGATCGACGATCTTTCGGCAAAATTCGATACGGTGGTGCTGGTCGATCTCGTGCATCTGGCGAGCGTGCGGATGCGGCTGAAGGCGAAGCGGTTCGCGAATGTCCGGCTGATTTCACGCGACCTCTCCGGCTTCGACGATGCGGTCGCTGCCAAAGATCCCGAGCCGCTGTCGTTCCTGCGGCAGGTGCCGTATCTCGATCTCGTCGTTTCGGCCAATATCCTGTCGCAGATCGGGGTGGGTTCGAAACGCCGGCTAGAGGCCGAAAACAGTTCCGCGCGCGAGGAAATCTTGTCCGCGCGCGAGGAAATCTTGCAGCGACTGGTCCGGGCGCATCTCGATGGCCTCATCGCACTGCCCTGCAAAACGGCTCTGATCACCGATACCGCCTATCGCGTCACCGATCGGGCGGGCCAGGTGCTGGAAGAGGCCGACCTGTTCTATGGCGTGCCGGCGCCGGCGGCGAAACGGGCTTGGACCTGGCCGGTCGCGCCTTATGGCGAGCTCAGCAAGGAGTATCAGGCGGTGCACGATGTCATCGCCTTGTGATGTCGGCGCGGTTGATTTCTTTACAGACGCGCCGGGCAGGCTTTCATCTTGCCCGGCGCCCCCTTTTTCGCCATATGAGCGGATGGAGGCAGATCCATGCGCCCTATTACCGCCATCGGCTTCGATGCCGACGATACGCTCTGGCAGAACGAACAGTATTACCGGCTGACGGAGGAGCACTTCGCCAAGCTGCTCGGTGAGTTCGCCGAAGGCACGCATATTGCGGAGCGGCTGCTGGAAGCGGAAAAGCGCAATCTTTCCCATTACGGTTTCGGCATCAAAGGTTTCACCCTGTCGATGATCGAGACGGCGATCGAGATCACCGACGGCAAGGTGCCGACCAGGACGATCAGCGAGATCCTCGATATCGGCCGCGACCTTTTGCGCCATCCGGTCGAGACCCTGCCGCATGTGGAAGAGACGCTTCAAGCTCTGAACGGCGAATATCTGCTGGTGCTGATCACCAAGGGCGACCTGTTCGACCAGGAGCGCAAGCTTGCCCAGTCGGGCCTCGGCGATTTCTTCGATGCGGTCGAGATCGTCAGCGAGAAGAACGCCACCACCTATCGCCGCATCTTCTCGAAAGTGGCGGACGGGCCTGAACGGGCGATGATGGTCGGCAATTCGCTGAAATCCGACATCGTGCCGGCGATCGCGGCCGGGAGCTACGGCGTGTTCGTGCCGCATGCGCTGACCTGGGTTCTGGAACATGTGGACGCGCCGACCACAGCGCCGCGCTTCCGCCAGATCGAACATCTGGGCGAACTGGGATCGGTGCTGTCGGAAATCACGGGCGCCTGAACTTCAGCCTGAGTTCATCGACTTCGCGCCGGCAAAAGCAGCCGTCGAGATGGTCGTTGACCATGCCCATGGCCTGCATGAAGGCGTAGACGGTAGTCGGTCCGACGAAGGACCAGCCGCGCTTCTTCAGGACTTTCGACAATTGTACGGACACGGGCGTGGTGGGGTTAGCCCTCAGCGTCGCGAGATCCATCACGGCCGGACGCAGATGCGGGCCTGGCTCGAAGCTCCAGAAGAACTTGGCGAGCGAGCCAAACTCGTCTCGCAGTTCGATGGCACGGGCGGCGTTGTTGATGGTCGAGACGATCTTGCCGCGATGGCGGATGATGCCGGCATCGGCCAGGCAGCGGGCGATATCCGCCTCGCCGAACCGCGCGACCTCGACGAAATCGAAACCGGCAAAGGCGGTGCGGAAATTCTCGCGCTTCCTCAAGATCGTCAGCCAGGACAGGCCGGACTGGAAACCTTCCAGGCAGATCTTCTCGAACAGGCGGATATCGTCGGTCACCGGCCGGCCCCATTCCTCGTCGTGATAGTGCCGGTAGTCTTCCAGGCCGCCATGCCAGGCGCAACGCCCCTTGCCGTCTTCGCCGACGATGATGCCCGCCTTTTCCATTCCCGATTCCCTTTGACTCGACCCCTGCGATTAACGGGTTTTGGCCGGCTTTAACATTGGTCAACCATGTTTCAAAACCGGGCGGTAACCCTGCCAAAAGGTTTATAGGCCGGCCGGCTTTGAATGTTCCACCCGTTTACCATTCGCTTTCACCTCGCGGTCACCATGTTCGTCAACACCGACGCCAAATTATCCAAGTGTTTGAGGGGCGTCCGGTCGGTGATTTGTAACGTGTGGATCCGATCATGAAGAAAACCCTTTTCCTGGCCTTCGGCCTTGCTGCCGCCTTTTCCAGTTCCGCCGCTCTTGCCCAGGACCGCTATCGCGAGCGCCCGCCCGTGGTCGTCAGCCCCGATCTCGCAGCCCCATGGGTGATGCAGCTTGCCGGGCCGAACGGTCGCCCGGTCGTCTATCCTCGCCAGGCCGCCCAGCAGCGCGCCATCTATCAGCAGCGCGAGCAGCAGCCCGTGGTTCGCCGCGGCATCTTCGACCGCTCCACCGTGCAGCCGGTCGCCATGCGGCCACAGCCGATCCGCGGCCAGATCGAACCGCAGTTCCTGCCCCAGACGGTCGCCTACGACAGCAAGGAAAAGGCCGGCACCATCATCATCGATACCAATAACCGTTTCCTCTATCTGGTCACGGGCAATGGCCAGGCGCGGCGTTACGGCGTCGGCGTCGGCAAGCCGGGCTTCGAATGGGCAGGCGAGCACCGGGTGACCCGCAAGGCCGAGTGGCCGGACTGGACGCCGCCTTCCGAAATGATCCAGCGCGAAGCCGCCAAGGGGCATTACCTGCCGGCGCGCATGGAAGGCGGACCGGAAAATCCACTCGGCGCCCGCGCCATGTATCTCGGCTCGACGCTCTACCGCATCCACGGCACCAACGCCCCCTGGTCGATCGGCAGCGCCGTCTCTTCCGGCTGCATCCGCATGCGCAACGAAGATGTCACCGACCTCTACGAGCGAGTGAACATCGGCACCAAAGTCGTCGTCATGTAACGCCGGCAAATGCCAAAGGTGAGGCGGCGGAGACACAGTACCGCCGCCTTTTTGCCATCACATCTTCTTTATTACATCTATCCCGGCTTGCTTTGATGCCCGAGTCGGTTAGCCTCCGCCGTTCAACAGAGCGGAGAGGATTTGGGAATGAAGACAGGGGGAATGGGGGCAGGCAAGACCTTCGCGATGGCCGTGGGAATGGCTGGCGCGATCTTCTTTAGCGCCGGACATGCAAGCGCAATCAGCCCGGCGGCAACGTCTATCGAACGCCCCGCGGGCGACGTGACACTTGTCGCGATGCCACGGGAAGTTCCCGAACAATTCAAGCGCCGCATGGTGCGCTTCTCGACGACCGAGAAACCCGGCACGATCATCGTCGATACCAACAACAAGTTCCTCTACTATATCGAAGGCCCCAACCGGGCGACCCGCTACGGCATCGGCGTCGGGCGCGAAGGGTTCGGCTGGTCGGGCGTGGTCAATGTGGGCCGCAAGGCTGAGTGGCCCTCCTGGACGCCGCCGGCCGAGATGCGCGTTCGCGAACGCCGCGCCGGCCGCATTCTGCCGGCCGTGCAGGAAGGCGGCATCGACAACCCGCTCGGCGCCCGTGCCATGTATCTCTACAAGGGCGGCCGCGACACGATCTTCCGCATCCACGGCACCAACCAACCCTGGACGATCGGCCTCAACATGTCGTCAGGCTGCATCCGCATGATGAACAAGGATGTCGAGCATCTTTATTCGCGCGCCGACATCGGCACGAAGGTGATCGTCATCGGCCCGGGCAACCGGCAGGGGAACGTCGACTTCAAGGATCGCGGCATCGATATTTTCGGCACGATTTTCGGCGGCTGAGACACCCGGCCAAAGGTCAAAAAGGGCAGCAAAAGCTGCCCTTTTCAGGGGTTTAGACTTCGTTAACCATAAATCGCCTAGCTTCGTCGGTGACTGATGCAGAAAAGGCACAGACCGCCGATGCATCCGCCGCTAAACATTGAGTCATCAAAAAAGCCAACGTTCTTCCCTGCAGGCTGATTCATGCGCAAAATTCTTTCTTTCGCCTTCGCTTCCACGCTTCTCACCGCTGGTCTTGCTTATATTGCTCCGGCTCAAGCGGCAGACATGACCCCCGCGACCCAGGCCTATGTGGCTCCGGTTCACACCGGCGGATTTGAAATCTCCGGTTACGGCGGTTACCAGTTCGCGCCGCACTCCGATGTCGATGTCTCGGACGGACCTGATTTCGCAGCCGGCTGGGATACCAAGCCCTTCGCGATGCCGCCCTACTGGGGCGTCCGCGGCACCTATTGGTTCGATGGCGGTGCCCTCACGAACTGGGGCGTTTCGCTCGATTACACCCACGCCAAGGTTTATGCAGACGACGAAAGCATGGCCAAGGCCGGCGGCTGGAGCGTCTTCGAATTCACCGACGGCCTGAACCTGCTGACGCTCAACGCGCTCTACAAGTTCCCGATCGAAGGCAGCAAGTGGACGCCTTATGTCGGCGCCGGTGTCGGTATCAACGTGCCGCATGTCGAAGTGACCCGCGCTTCCGGCCGCACCTTCGAATACCAGTTCGGTGGCGCGACGATCCAGGCCCAGGCCGGCGTAAAGTACCAGCTCACCGAAAAGTGGTCGATGTTCGCCGAATACAAGGGCAACTACTCGTTCGTGGATGTGGATATCGACAGCGGCGCTTCGCTGAAGACCAACATCCTGACGCACGCCATCAACCTCGGCGTCTCCTACAAGTTCTAAGGCTCAGGCCTTTGACGAAAAAAAGCCGGCGATTTCGCCGGCTTTTTTATTGGGCATATTTATCTGGCCGGGATCTTTTCCGGCTTCGGGCCGCCATAAGCCCAATCCAGAAGCTCCACCGTGTGCAGGATCGGGATCGCTGTTCCGGAGGCGATCTGGGTGATGCAGCCGATATTGCCGGTGGCGATCACGTCCGCCTTGGTGGCCTCGATATTCTTGACCTTGCGAGCCTTCAACTGCTCCGAGATTTCCGGCTGCAGGATATTGTAGGTGCCGGCCGAACCGCAGCAGAGATGCCCCTCCCCCGGATCGCGGACGGTAAAGCCCGCAGCCTTCAGGAGATTCTTGGGTGCCATGGTGATCTTCTGGCCGTGCTGCATCGAACAGGCGGAGTGATAGGCGACGTTGAGCCGCTTCGGCTCCAGCGTCGGCAGGTCGAGCATCGACAGATATTCGGTAATGTCCTTGGCAAGGCTCGAGACCCTTGCCGCCTTGTCCGCATAGGCCGGATCGAGGCGGAGCATGTGGCCGTAATCCTTGATCGTCGTGCCGCAGCCCGACGCGGTGATGATGATCGCATCGAGGCCGCCTTTGTCGATCTCGCGCGTCCAGACATCGACATTGCGGCGGGCAAAATCGAGCGCCTGCTCTTCACGGCCCATATGATGGACGAGCGCGCCGCAGCAGCCCTCGCCTTCCGGTACCACGACTTCGACGCCGAGCCGGGCCAGAAGCCGGAGCGTAGCTTCGTTGATGCCCGGATCGAGGACAGGCTGGGCGCAGCCCGACAGGATTGCGACGCGGCCCCGTTTCTCAGTCTCGGGCGCACGAGTGCCGGGGTTTGCGGCGTCGGAAACCCTGGCGGCGGATTTCGGCGCGAGATCCAGCATGGCACCGAGCGGCTTCAATACAGGGACACGCTTGAGAAGCGGTGCGAAGGGACGGCCGAGCTTTGCGAGACCGAGCGCTGTGCGGAAGCGGGCCGGATAGGGCAGCACGGCGGCGAGCAGGCTGCGAATCAGGCGGTCGACCAGCGGGCGCCGGTAGGTGTTCTCGATATGGATGCGGGCATGATCGACCAGATGCATGTAGTCCACGCCGGAGGGACAGGTGGTGACGCAGGCAAGGCAGGAGAGACAGCGGTCGATATGGGTGACCACTTCCTCATCCGCCGGCCTGCCGTTTTCCAGCATGTCCTTGATCAGGTAGATGCGTCCGCGCGGGCTGTCGAGTTCGTTGCCGAGGGTCACGTAGGTGGGACAGGTGGCGGTGCAGAAGCCGCAATGGACGCAACGGCGGAGGATCTTTTCGGATTCGGCCACATGCGGATCGGCAAGCTGAGCGAGGGTGAAGTTGGTTTGCATTTATTGGGTATCCCTCGCATTTCGGCCGATGGCTTTGCGTTCCGCCAGCCCCCCGCTGTCCTGCCGGACATCTCCCCCACAGGTGGGGAGATCGGCAAGACGCGCGGACATCACTTTATCGGCTACCGTCGAGATGGGCGCAACGTTCCTCCGGGTCGATCTCCCCCCTTGTGGGGGAGATGTCCGGCAGGCCAGAGGGGGGTAAGACCGGAAAACTACCATGGCCGTAATCACCCCATCTTGCCCGGGCAAAAAATGCCGGCCGGGTCAAGCTTCTGTTTGACGCGCGCCGAAAGCGCCGCGACCGCATCCGGCTGCGGCTCGAAAGCCTGCGTCTGCGCGCGCACCGTATCCGATGCCCGCAGAAGTGTCGCGTGGCCGCCACCGAGAGCGCGGATATAGCGGCGCAGCAAATCCGCTTCCGGGTCGGCTTCCATGCGCATCCAGACCAACCCGCCCTGCCAGTCGTAGAAGGCATCGACGCCGGTTTCGAGCCGGAGGGCGGCGACGAGCTGGTGGCCCGCAGATGGAGCGATCGAGACGCGCCAGACGGGTTTCAGGGTCCCATCCGAATAGGGATAGACATCGCGGATCTGGCGCCAGAGCGTTTGGCTCTCCTCCAGGCCGAGCCGGGAGACCGGACCGAATGCCTCCATCACGGCGGAGAGTTTTTCGGCACGCACGGAAACCGACGCGGCAAGGCCTTCGAGGCGCAGGACGGTCGCCTCACCGCTCGGCAATGCGCCGCCGAGGAAACGGAACCGGACGGTCTGCGGCAGGTGGGCGGCGCCCGATACTTCGACCGGCAGCGCCATCGCCGCCGCCATCGCCTTTGCGGCAGCCGCGTCGTCGAGCCCGGAGATGACGATGGTCTCCACCGTCTGCGGCACCGGCAACACCCGGAAGGTCACTTCAGTCAGGAACCCGAGCGTGCCTTGCGAGCCCGCGAGCAGTTTGACGAGATCGAGGCCGGTGACGTTCTTCATCACCCGTCCGCCGGCGCGGATCGCTTCGCCCCGGCCATTGATGAAACGGATGCCGAGCAAGCTGTCGCGGGCGGCGCCAGAGACGAAACGGCGCGGGCCGGACACATTGGCGGCAAACACGCCGCCGATCGTCGGTTCGCCGAGCGTGCCCATGACGCCGCGGTGGTCCATCGGCTCGAAGGCCATCATCTGCCGGTTGGCGGCAAGCGTCGTCTCGATCTCGGCGACCGGCGTACCGGCTTTGACGGTCATCACCATTTCGGCCGGCTCGTAGTCGACGATGCCAGAAAGGCCGGTGGAGTTCATCATTTCGGCAGGCCCGGCGGAGTTGCCGAAACCGGCGCGGGTATTGCCGCCGCACAGCGCAAGCTTCTTGCCGTCGCCGGCGGCATTGCGGATGATATAGGCGGCGTCCGCTTCGGAATTCGGTATCAGCGTCATGCGGCGGGCCGTCCATCCAGCGGGAAAACTTTCGACGGATTGAGGATCCAACCTTCGTCGAACGCGTAACGCACCGCCATTTGCTGGTTGAGATCGGCCTCCGAATACTGATGCCGCATCAGGTCGCGTTTCTCGATGCCGACGCCATGCTCGCCGGTCAGGCAGCCGCCGGCATCGACGCAGAGTTTCAGGATCTCGTTGCCCGCCTCCTCGGCCCTGGCCGCATCCTCGGGATCGTTGGCGTTGAACAGGATCAGCGGATGCATGTTGCCGTCGCCGGCATGAAAGACGTTGGCGACCCTGAGCCCGAAACGCTCGACGATCTCGGAGGTCTTGTTCAGCACATAGGAGAGCTTGCCGAGCGGCACCGTGCCGTCCATGCAGATGTAGTCGGCGATGCGGCCGGTTGCGCCGAAGGCGGATTTGCGGCCTTTCCAGATCAGCGCCGCCTCGGTCGCCGACTGGCTTTCGCGCACCGTCTTGACGCCATGGCGACCGGCGATCTCGACGATCGCCTTCAGCATCGCGTCCATTTCGGCCTCGGAACCTTCGACTTCGACGATCAGCAGCGCTTCCACATCGAGCGGGTAACCCGCATGGGCGAACGCTTCGCAGATCTCGATCGCCGGCTTGTCCATGAATTCGATGGCGACCGGGATGATGCCGGAACCGATGATATCGGCGACGCAGGCGCCCGCATGCTCGGACGTATCGAAGCCGAACAGGACCGGGCGGGCGCCTTCAGGCTTGGCGATCAGCCGCACCACCGCCTCGGTGACGATGCCGAGCTGGCCTTCCGAACCGCAGACGAGGCCGAGCAGGTCGTAACCGGCCGCGTCGAGATGCTTGCCGCCGAGATCGATCACCGTGCCGTCGACCAGCACCATCTTCACGCCGAGCAGATTGTTGGTGGTAACGCCGTATTTCAGGCAGTGGGCGCCGCCGGAATTCATGCCGATATTGCCGCCGATCGTGCAGGCGAGCTGCGAGCTTGGATCCGGCGCATAGAAAAAGCCGTCGATGCCGACCGCTTCGGAAATGTTGAGGTTGGTGACCCCGGCCTGGACGGTGGCGGTGCGGTTGGCGTAGTCGACTTCCAGGATGCGCGACATCTTGGACAAGCCGAGCACGACCGCATCCTCCTGAGGGATGGCGCCGCCGGAAAGCGAGGTTCCGGCCCCGCGCGGCACGACCGGAATGCCGTAGCGATTGCAGTATTTCATCACGGCCGACACCTGCGCCGTGGTCTTCGGCAGCGCGACAGCAAGCGGCAGGCGGCGGTAGGAGACGAAGGCATCGGTCTCGAAAGGCACCAGCTCGCGCGCCTCATGGACCAGGCATTCGGGCGGCAGAAGCTCGATCAGATCGGCAATGATCGCCGCCCGGCGCGACAGCACCGCCTCGCGAGGCTTCAGAAAACTGATCGTATCGGCCACCGGATCCTCCTAAAGACATTCAACTGGTATACTTTTTTTACCAGTGATACAAGAAGCCCGAAACGCCCGGCTGGCATGGCCCGACTTGGAGAGAGCAAAGTTGACGCATGAGCTTTTCGCGCCGGTGCCGCATGGTCGAACTGCGGACGAAGTCATTCTTCAGATCGAAAGCCTGATCCTGAACGGCGTGCTGCGCGACGGCGACCGCCTGCCCGGCGAGCGCGAGCTGGCGCAGAGGTTCGACGTTTCCCGGCCGATCCTGCGGGAGGCGCTGAAAGAGCTGGAGGCACGTGGGCTGCTGGTGAGCCAACATGGCGGCGGCACTTACGTGGCCGATATCGTCGGCCAGATCTTCTCGCCGCCGCTGGTCGCCCTGATCCGGCGGCACCAGCGGGCGGTTCACGACTATCTGGAATATCGTCGCCAGCTCGAAGGCATGACGGCGGAGCTTGCGGCCGAACGAGCGACGGACACCGACAAGCAACTCATCGAGCGCATCCTGGAGACGATGCGCCGCGCGCATCGGGACGGGCGTTTCGAAGACGAGCTGACATCTGACGTCGAATTCCACAATGCCGTCGGCGATGCGGCGCATAACATCATTCTCATGCACACCCTGCGCGCCTGCTACCGGCTGCTCAGCGACGGGATCTTTTACAACCGCCGCATCATCTTCAATGTCGGTGGCGCCCATGATGCCGTGATGACGCAACACGAGGCGATCGGCCAGGCCATACTGGACGGTGATCCTGCCAAAGCCCGAAAGGCGGCGGAAGATCATATCGACTTCATCTCCAAGGTCACCAACGAGGCCGAACGCACGGGAGAATGGAGCCGAATCGCACAACTCAGGATGATTCAGACCAAGATCTGAGGCCCCTTCTGCGGATGGCCGGACGTCATGCACAATTACAATTGAACACCTGTGCAAATTTCTATTGACCTGAAACCAAGTGGCCTCACAATGGTTATCGCTTCGATGGTCGTTATCCACTGTGATTCTTGTCAAAAGAAGCCGCTGAGGGTCGTTAATCCTCGCGCAAGCATTATATTAGTAAATTACCATTTGCTGGAGGACGAAACAGAAATTGGGCTTGATGGATCGGGTTACGAGCAATCTCAGGTTGATGCTGCAGCGGCCTCCGCGGCAGCAATATGCTGCGCTTTGCTACCGGATAAAAAAGAAGCCGGGACAACTCGAGGTTCTCGTTGCGACCAGCCGCGATACCGGCCGCTGGGTCGTGCCAAAGGGCTGGCCGATGACCGACAAGAAAGCTCACCAGGTCGCCGAACGCGAAGCGTTCGAAGAGGTTGGCGTCAAGGGCAAGGTAGAGAAGGAACCGCTGGGTTTCTATCACTACCGCAAGACCCTCGATAACGGCCTGAAGATTCCTGTGCGGGTGCAGGTCCACGCGCTCGAAGTGGAAGAATGCCTCAAAAGCTATCCGGAAAAGGGCTCTCGAACACTGGAATGGGTTTCCTGTGAAGAGGCGGCGATGCGCGTCAATGAACCGGAACTGAAGATTCTCTTCCTGCAGTTCGCCGAACGAATGCAGCCGCGCGTTCCGCAGCTTGCAATCAAGGCTGCAAGTTAGAGCGCTTCGAAGCACCTTCGCAATTCCGCAATATTGCCTTCGCCTACGCACGCTATTAAGCGATAGGCCTTGATTTCTTCCAGGAGGCGGAGACGGCAGGCAGTTCCGTTCTCGCGCCTCACTTTTCACCCAAGGATGGAGATATGGGCCAGAGAAGGCCGCGCCTGGCGAAGCCGACGCTCGACAAGGATCTGGAGAAATTCTCCTCCGTGGAGGAAGCCGCCCGACAGATGTCGCGCGGGCTTGCCGCACCGGGAACGGCACTGCTGTTCATCATCCTCGTCGCCATCTTTGCGGCCGCCTATGTGACGGGCAAACCCGGCGCCGTCGTCGTCATCGCCGCCTCCGGCCTTGCTGCCTACATGGCGATGAACATCGGCGCCAATGACGTCACCAACAATATCGGCGCGGCCGTCGGCGCCCGCGCCATGACCATGACCTTCGGTCTCGGGCTCGCGGCCATCTTCGAAGTGGCAGGTGCCGTGATCGCCGGCCGAGGTGTCGCCAACACGATCGCCAACGGCATCATGCAGGGCGGCATGATCACCAGCCCCGACGTGTTGATATGGGCGATGATGGCAGCGCTCCTCTCGGCCGCGGTGCTGATCAATGTCGCGACCTGGCTCGGCGCACCGATTTCCACCACCCATTCGATCGTCGGCGGGGTCATGGGCGCCGGGATCGCGGCAGCCGGACTTTCCGCGGTCAACTGGGGAACGATTGCGGGCATCACCGCAAGCTGGGTCCTTTCGCCGATCCTTGGCGCCGTCATCGCTGCCGCCTTCCTGTTCTTCGTCAAGGAAACCATCATCTACCGCGAGGACAAGATCGCCGCGGCGAAAAAATGGGTGCCGGTGTTGATCGGCGTGATGACCGGCGCCTTTGCAGGCTATCTGGCGCTGCTCGGGCTGGGGGAACTGGTGGACGTTTCGGCGCCGGTTGCGACGCTGGTCGCCCTCTTCGCGGGCGTCGCCGCCTGGCGCCTGCTGATCCCGGTGATCGCCCGGCAAGCCGAAGGGCTCGAAAACCGCAATCAGTCGCTTCGCACGCTCTTCCGTATTCCGCTCATCCTTTCTGCGGCCCTGCTCTCGTTCGCGCATGGCGCCAACGACGTTTCCAACGCCATCGGTCCGCTTGCGGCGATCGTTTCTGCGGCCCAACGGGGCATTTCGACCGGCGTGCGCATCCCGCTCTGGGAACTGATCATCGGCGGCCTCGGAATCTCGCTGGGCCTGCTGCTCTATGGCCCGAAGCTGGTCCGGCTGGTCGGCGCCGAGATCACCAAGCTCAATCCGATGCGCGCCTATTGCGTCTCGCTGTCGACGGCGCTGACGGTGATCGTTGCCTCCTGGATCGGGCTGCCGGTCTCCTCGACCCATATCGCCGTCGGTGCGGTGTTCGGCGTCGGCTTCTTCCGCGAATGGTACACCCGCCATTCCCGGCGGCGCTTCGAATACATGCGGGTGCGGGCCGGCAAGAATCTCGATACCACCGAGCCCTTCGAGCGCAATGACGACGAACTGAAACGGCGTTACCTGGTGCGGCGCTCGCATTTTCTCAGCATCATCGCGGCCTGGATGATCACCCTTCCGGCGGCCGCAACCCTTGCGGCGCTGATCGCCACGGTTATGTTCGCGCTGTTCGTCTAAAGCGTCGGGATCTTTGAGATCTCGCCGGTGACGCTTTAGATTCGTGTTTTTTTCGCATGTCGTCGTCACAAAACCGCTGCACACTTTTGCGCGACATGCTCTGGGCTTCGAGGTTTCCATGCGCGCCAATTTCCGGATGCAGAGGCTGTTCATCGAGGCGCCGCTCGGCGCCGGTGCCCGCCATGAGGTTTCGTCGGAGCAGTTCAACTATCTCGCCAACGTGCTGAGGATGGAGGAAGGTTCGGCAATCCTGCTCTTCAACGGCCGCGACGGCGAATGGAAGGCGAAAATCACCTATCCGACCCGCAAGAAGATCGTGCTGGAGGCGATCGAGGAAACCCGGCAGCAGCCGCCTGCCTCCGACCTGCATTATCTCTTCGCGCCGCTGAAGGTCGGCCGTCTCGACTATCTGGTGCAGAAGGCGGTCGAGATGGGCGCAGGGTTCATCCAGCCGGTCATGACCCAGCATGTGCAAGGCAAGATCACCAGCATGGATCGGCTTCAGGCGAACGTGGTGGAGGCCGCCGAGCAGTGCGGCATTTTGTCGGTGCCTGAGGTGGCGTCGCCGAAGAAACTCGGCGACCTGCTCGACACCTGGCCCCGAGATCGGCGCATCATCTTCTGCGACGAAGGCGACGAGGGTCAGAACCCGCTGCCGATCCTCTCGGCGATCAAAGAGAGCAGGCTGGCGCTGCTGGTAGGCCCGGAGGGCGGATTTTCGGACGAGGAAAGGGAAAGGCTGCGTTCGCTTTCCTTCGTCACCGCGATACCGCTCGGGCCCCGGATATTAAGGGCGGATACGGCCGCGGTTGCAGCGCTTGCGGTCATCCAGGCCGCGGTCGGCGACTGGCGGTGACCCGCTTGACATGACGGTCTTGAAATTCTGAATCTATCTTGAAAGAAATTCACTTGCAGCGCACATCAATCCGGTCCAATCAGCCGGCTATCCGTCCATATCAGGCATTCCGAGCAAGGTAATTTTCATGGCCCGCGATACGACCGACCAGACACCGCTTACCTCGGTGTCCGAGCTTTCCGCCTACCTGGCGAAGGGACCTCGGCCGAAGGAAGATTTCCGCATCGGCACGGAGCATGAGAAATTCGCCTTTTTCCGGGCGGACAACAGCCCGGTCCCCTATTTCGGCGATGCCAGCATTTCCGCGCTGCTGAAAGGCATGGAAAAGAAGCTCGGCTGGGAGCCGATCCTCGACGGCGAGAACATCATCGGGCTCGGCGAACAGTCCGGCATGGGCGCGATCTCCATCGAGCCAGGCGGCCAGTTCGAGCTTTCCGGCGCGCCGGTCGAGAGCATCCACCAAACCTGTCGGGAATCGAACCACCATCTCGCGGTCTTGCGCGAAATCGCCGAACCGATGGGCATACGCTTCCTCGGCATCGGCGGCAGCCCGAAATGGACGCTCGCGGAAACCCCGCGTATGCCGAAATCCCGCTACGACATCATGACGGGCTACATGCCCAAGGTCGGTTCCAAGGGCCTCGACATGATGTACCGCACCTGCACGATCCAGGTGAACCTCGACTTCTCCTCGGAAGCGGATATGGCCGCCAAGATGCGCGTGTCGATGAAGCTGCAGTCGATCGCGACCGCGCTGTTTGCGTCCTCTCCATTCACCGAAGGCAAGCCGAACGGGCTGGTCTCCTGGCGCGGCGACATCTGGCGCGACACCGACAACCAGCGCTCCGGCGTGCTGCCCTTTGTGTTCAGGCCAGATTTCGGCTTTGCCGACTATGTGGAATGGGCGCTCGACGTGCCGATGTATTTCGTCGTCCGCGACGGCAAGTATCACGACTGCACGCATGTCACCTTCCGCCAGTTCATGAACGGTGCGCTGAAAGGCGAGATCAAGGACTGGGAGCCCACCATGGGCGACTGGACCAACCACCTTTCCACCCTCTTCCCCGACGTTCGCCTGAAGCGCTTCCTCGAAATGCGCGGCGCCGACGGCGGTCCCTGGCGGCGGATCTGCGCGCTGCCGGCCTTCTGGGTCGGCCTGCTTTATGACGATACGGCGCTTGCCGACGCCGAAACGCTGACCGCCGACTGGACGGTCGAGGACGTCATCGCCATGCGCGATGCCGTGCCGGCGAAGGGCCTGAAGGCCGAAATCAAGGGCAGGTCGGTGCTCGACGTCGCCCGCGAGGCGGTGGCGATCTCCAAGGCAGGCTTGAAGGCGCGGGCGCGGCTGAACGGCGAAGGACAGGACGAAAGCATCTTCCTGCAACCGCTCGACGAAGTGCTCGCCAGGAAGACGACCATGGCGGACGAGATGCTGTCTCTCTATCATGGCCGCTGGAACGGTTCGGTCGAGCCGGTGTTCGAGGAATACCAATACTGATGGGAGATTGAGATCGGCTCTAAAAACCGGTTTCCGTTCAGCACTTTCCGGATATAGTGGTGCATCACCCGAACCGGAAAGGAATCTCCATGCTGCCACTGTTCGACATGATGCTCAGAGCTCAGGACGGCGCAGGCATGGAGGCGATCGCCAAGCAGTTCAACCTGGCTCAGGAACAGGCCACCCAGGCCATGGCGGCGCTGATGCCCGCCTTTTCCTCCGGGTTCAAGCGCACCAGCGCCAATCCTTACGACCTCACCTCGCTGATGAACAGCATGGTGTCCGGCGCCTATGCCAAATATTTCGAGGATCTGACCAAGGCTTTTACACCGCAGGGCACGATGGACGGCAATGCCGTGCTCGAAAAGCTGTTCGGCTCGAAGGAAGTCTCCCGCGCGATCGCCGCGCAGGCCGAACAACTCACAGGGATCGGCCAGGAAGTCTTCAAGAAGATGATGCCGGCCATGGCCGACACATTGATGGGCGGGCTGTTCAAGCAGATGAGCGGTCAGATGACCGGCGCCAACGAGACGTTCGCCGCCTCCCCCGTCGGCCAGATGCAGCAGCAATGGCTGGAAAGCATGGGCCTGCAGCCCAAGGCGAAGCCGCAGACCGCTGCCAATCCCTTCGACAATCCCTTCGCCCAGGCGATGCGTTCCATGTGGGGGCTCGACAAGCCGGAACAGCCGCAGCCTTCGAGCGGCAACCCGTTCGCGGACAATCCCTTTGCCAAGGCTTTCCAGGACATGATGGGCGGCGCCTTCGCAAGTCCCAGCCCGGCGACAGCCCCGACGCCTGAGAAACCTAAGGAAGCGCCGGCGGACGAACCCAATCCCTATCGCGACGTGCTGAACAACATGTTCGACAGCGGGCTGGAAGTGCAGAAGAGCTACCAGAAGAACATGGAAGCGATCTTCGACACCTATCTGCGCAATGGCACAGGCGCCAATGCCGAGGCGGCGCCTGCCGCGCCAAAGCCTTCCAAATAAAAAAAGCCCGGCGCGGATCGACCGGCCGGGCAAGCAGCAGGGCTATTGGCTATCACCCTGCGGGGAAAAGGTCAGGCAAGATCAGCGATTGGCCGGTCTTGCAAAGCGGTGCCGCGCACGCTCGCGAGCGGAGCGAGACAGAAGCAGCGACGGATCATCCAGTACGCCGGACCGATCGAGCGCCATCACCACATCATGCCGTGTGATGCCGATATCGTTGAGCTGGCGGTCGTCGAGATCATGGAGGCGATTGCTCGCCATACGATTGCGAAAGGCACGCCACACGGATTTCGTTCGCAGCATCACGACAGCCAGACGGCCTTGCGTGCCGCGCTCCTCATGAACCAGATCGAGTTCAGTTCCGCAGTCGGTCGTGCTCATTGGTCTATCCTTTCGCAGGCACGAGAAAGGCCGTCCCTTCCGTGGAGGTCCGACGGAAAGGCTGCCCGGATTGGGCGCTCAGGGAAGAAGCACCCTTCGATTTTGATTTGCGATCTCCTTATCGCGTAAAACCTATTGATCAGTCCAACGAATGTTTCTAATGATTAGCATCAACCTCTCTGATGGATCATTCCCATGTCCGCACCCCTCGATATCGATCAGTTGCATACTTTCATTTCAATCGTGGACACCGGCAGCTTCACCAAGGCGGCGGACCGCGTGTTCAAGACCCAGTCCGCCGTGTCGATGCAGATGCGCCGTCTCGAGGAACGGATCGGCAAGCAGCTCTTCGCCAAGGACGGCCGCGGCAACCGGCTGACGGCGGAGGGCGAGAAGCTCCTGAACTATGCGCGGCGCATCATCCGCCTCAACAACGAGGCGATCGCCGCCTTCGACGACAACCGTCTCGAGGGCACGCTCAGGATCGGCACGCCGGACGATTACGCCGACCGGTACATGCCCGAGATCATCGGCCGTTTCGCCAAGACCCATCCGAATGTCGAACTCTATATCGTCTGCGAGCCCTCGGTCAGCCTTGCCGAGAAGATGGCGCGCGGCGAGCTGGATATCGCGCTCGTCACCCATAACCCGCGCCAGCGGATTTCCGACGTGGTTCGCACGGAGCCGCTCTGCTGGGTCGGCTCGGCCAATCATCCGCTGAAGGACGACGCGCCGGTGCCGCTCGCCGTCGGGCGTCGCGACTGCCTGTGGCGGCAGCTTGCCTGCTCGGCGCTCGACGCGGACGGACGCGAATACCAGGTCCTGTTCACGAGCTGGTCCTCGACCGTCGTCGCAGCCGCGGTGCTTGCCGGCATGGCCGTGTCGGTGCTGCCGGAATCGGCGCTGCGCACCGGCATGAAGGTGCTGTCGTCCGCCGACGGCTTCCCGCCGCTGCCGCCGGTGCAGATCGGCCTGATGAAGCGGCCGGGGCTTTCGCCGTCGCTGATGAACGCCATCACCGACCACATCACCGCCTGCCTCGACAACATCTCGCCGGCCGTGATGCCCGACGATCTCGACGGCGAGGTCAAAGGGTTCCAGCGCATGCCGCGGGCCCGGGCGGCGCAGGTGATGCCGGGGTGGTGATTGACTTTGGTTAGCATGGGTTGCACTGTGATGCGCTGTCTTACAGGGAGCTTCCCATGCTGACGCAGGACAAATCGCAAATATCCCTTCGACTTCCGACAGAACTCGTGAGCGAGTACGATCGTATTGCGACCACGCTCGATCGCGATCGGACTTGGGTGATGCTTCGCGCGCTTACCCAGTATCTTGAACAGGAAGGCGCCGAACTGCTTCAGGATGCAGAAGGATTTGCCGAACTGGATGAAGGCAAAGGCGTCGATCTGGATGACGTGCTGAGCAAAGCCTCGTCGATCATCGAGGCAGCCGAGGCAAAGCGCTCTAAACGAGCCGGTTGATGCCACGCGCCACAGTTCGGCTTTCGCCAAGTGCCGAGCACTGGTTTCTCATTTACATCGCCGAGCTTGCGGCGCAGAACCCGGCCGCCGCGCGCAAGATCCTTGCTCGGCTGGCGAAACTGAAAGAGGGACTTGCTCGATTTCCGGAAATGACGGAACGTGGCTTGATCCCTGGCTCTCGCCGGATCGTCATGCGGCCACTGATATTGACGGCACGTGTACGCAAGGGCGTCGTGGAGATTGCATCCATCCGGCATGAACGGCAGAAAGACGCGCAAGCACCTTCAGACTTCAAGAGCGGCGGCGAAACCTAGCTATCCAACAAAAAGCCGGGGCAGGTCCCCGACTTCCTGTCGCAGCCGAACAGATATTCGCCAAATATCCGTCAGGCCAGGTTCTTCTTGAAGAACGCCACCGAGCGGCTCCAGGCGAGATCGGCGGCGGCCTTGTCGTAGCGGGCCGACGAGGTATCGTTGTTGAAGGCGTGGTTGGCGCCGTCGTAGACGAAGATCTCGAAGGTCTTGCCGCCTTTTTCAAGCGCCGCCTTGAAAGCCGGAATGCCGGCATTGATGCGCTCGTCGAGACCGCCGTAATGCAGCATCAGCGGCGCCTTGATGGCGGGCACGTCCTCGGCCTTCGGCTGGGCGCCGTAATAGGCGACGCCCGCATTGAGGCTGGGTGACTTCACAGCAAGATTGTTGACCGCGCCGCCACCCCAGCAGAAGCCGATCGCACCGACCTTGCGGTTCGCGCCGCTGATGCCGGCGAGATAGGCGCGGCTTGCTTCGCCATTGGCCGAAACCTCTTCGGGCTTCAGCGAAGAGAACATCTGCCGGGCCTGCTCTTCATCCGCCGGCGTACCACCCTGGGGCGCCAGGAAATCGACGGCGAGCGCATTGAAGCCCTCGAGCGCCATACGGCGGGCGACGTCCTTGATATGGGCATTGAGGCCGCGGTTTTCATGGATGACGAGGACGCCGCCGCGCGTGCCGGAGGCATTCTTGGGTTTTACGAGATAGCCCTTCATCGTCACGCCGTTGGCGCCCGGATAGGTAACCTCCTCCGTGGTCAGACGTTCGTCATTGGCCGGAATGATCTCCGCCATGGCGGAACTGGCGCCGATCAGGGGCGCGATTGCCGCGGCAGCCGCACCGGAGCCCGCAAGCTGGGTCAGCTTCTCCATGAAGCGGCGGCGGTCCAAAGTCAGATGGGTGTACTCATCGTAGGCGTCGATCATCGCCTGGGTGATCTTCGGTGTCTCGTTGTCCATGGCTATTCCTCCGTAGCAGACCGTGTGACGGAGAAATCTATACCGAGGACCTGCAGCTTGCAGATGAAACACTGAGTGATCCAAGTGCCCGATATTACACTTGTTCGTGAGGCCGGTTGATCGGCCTCTCCGCCAGAGTTGTGGCGGAAGCCGCAAGCGCCGCTCTGTTTCGTGACTCCGCCGGCATCGGCACGGGTGCGAAGGTCGAGGCGGGCGCCGGCTTTGGAACCCATCTGGCGCTGGCCAGGCTAGTTCAAAACCAGCCAGGCCGCGAGCCAGGCCCACATTGCCATCACCGCAAAAAAGCCGACCATGAAGATCGGGCGGCGATAGCGGAGCCGGTTGCTGGTGAGATGCACGTAGGAATGCGCATAGCGGGAAAGCACGAATATCCAGGCAAGAGCAACCGAGCCCCAATTGTCTGCAGTCGATACATAAAGGACGAGGCAAACGGCGTAGAACAGGATCGGTAGCTCGAACTGGTTCTTGAGGTTGTTGTGGACAACCAGGCTTTCGCGCGGCTCCTCCCGGTTTTCACGGAACTGACCGGCCTCGGCGCTGCCGGACTTCACAGCCATGTACCGTTTCTTCGACAGGAGCCAGTAGAGAAAGAAGACCAGCGCGGCATGCGCTATCATCGGCCAGAGCGTCGCGTCGGTGGAAAGCATCGGTTCTCCTCACTCGTCAGGGGGACCCAGTAACACGGGTTCTCCGATGCACAATGGCACGCGCCGTCCGAGCGGCGCCACAGTCTCACCGCTGCCTGCAGGCCACCAAGGTCGCAGGCATCCAACCAACTATTTCCGAGATTGAGGAGGAGGCACGCGACCTCCTCCGATCAGAAACGTCAGGCGCCGGCACCCGGATAGTTGGGGCTCTCGCGGGTGATCGTTACGTCATGCGCATGGCTTTCGCGCAGGCCCGCGCCGGAGATGCGCACGAAGGTGGCGCGCTCCTGGAATTCCTTGAGATTGGCGCCGCCGACATAACCCATGGCCGCCTTCAGGCCGCCGCCAAGCTGATGCAGCACACCCGAAACCGGACCCTTGTAGGGGACCTGGCCTTCGATGCCTTCGGGAACCAGCTTCAGCGTATCGCGCACTTCCGCCTGGAAGTAACGGTCGGCGGAACCCCGCGCCATGGCGCCAACCGAGCCCATGCCGCGATAGGCTTTGAACGAGCGGCCCTGGTAAAGATAGACTTCGCCCGGGCTTTCGTCCGTGCCGGCGAGCAGCGAGCCGATCATCACCGCGGAAGCGCCAGCGGCAATCGCCTTGGCGAGGTCGCCCGAGAACTTGATGCCGCCATCGGCGATGACGGGAATGTTCTGGGCGCGCGCGGCTTCGACGGCCGACATGATCGCTGCAAGCTGCGGCACGCCGACGCCGGCGACGATGCGGGTAGTGCAGATCGAGCCCGGGCCGATACCGACCTTGACCGCATCCGCACCGGCATCGATCAGCGCCTTGGTACCGTCGGAGGTCGCGACATTGCCGGCCATGACACGTACGTGGTTGGAGATGCGCTTGACGCGGGCGACGGCGTCGAGCACGCGCTGCGAATGGCCGTGGGCCGTATCGACGACCAGCAGATCGACGCCGGCCTCGATGAGACGTTCGGCACGCTCGAAACCATCGTCGCCGACGCTGATCGCAGCGGCCGCCCGCAGGCGCCCTTGCGCATCCTTCGAGGCGTTCGGGTTGAGCTGGGTCTTTTCGATATCCTTGACGGTGATGAGACCGACGCAGCGGCCTTCGCCATCGACGACCAGCAGCTTCTCGATGCGATGCTTGTGAAGAAGGCGCTTGGCCTCGGTCTGATCGACGCTGCTTTCCTTGACGGTGATCAGGTTCTCGCGGGTCATCAGCTCATAGATCTTCTGAGCCGGATCCGAGGCGAACCGGACGTCACGGTTGGTGAGAATACCGACCAGCCGGCCCGGAACGTGACCGCCGCCGTTTTCGACGACCGGAATGCCGGAAATGCTGTAGGACTTCATCAACGACAGCGCGTCGGCAAGCGTCGCATCAGGGCCTATCGTCACCGGGTTGACGACCATGCCGCTTTCGAACTTCTTGACCTGGCGGACCTGTTCGGCCTGTTCGATCGGGGTCAGGTTGCGGTGGATGACGCCGATGCCGCCTGCCTGCGACATGGCGATGGCGAGCCGGCTTTCGGTCACCGTATCCATGGCCGAGGAGATGATCGGCAGGTTGAGGTCGATATCCTGGGCGATGGTCGTGGCGATATTCGTCTGGCCCGGCATGACTTCGGAATGGCCGGGCTGCAGGAGCACGTCGTCGAAGGTAAGCGCGTCCGCGCCGGTTGCGGTTTCAATGATGCGTGCCATTGCCAAATTCCTTCGATCTAGAAAATGCGGGATGCGCTCAGGAACGACTCTATACGTCCCGACGCTCCTGCAACAATTGCTTGGAAGTTGGCGAGGGCTGGTAACACGTTCATGACAAGAAGGGAATAGCAAAAACCCGAGAGAGGCTTCTCCCGGGTTTTGATCGCTTTTCAACAACAATCAGATGTCGAACTGATAGGTCTTCGGCACGAACCGGTAGCTGGTGCCCTGCTTTTCGACGAAACCGACCGCCGGGAAGGGCATGTGATAGCCGAGGAAAGCGACCTTGTCCGTGGCGACCATGTCGAGGACCTTCTTGCGGGTGGCCGCCCCCTGCGCCTTGTCCATGTCGAAACGTACCTCCCATTCGGGACGCTGAAGCGACAGGACGTAGTGGTTGACCGTATCGGCGGCGAGGATCAGGCGCTTGCCTTGCGATTCGACATTGAAATTCAGCATGCCGGGCGTATGGCCCGGCGCCAACATGGCGGTGATGCCGGAGACGACTTCGCCGCCATCCTTCAGGAAGGTCATCTTTTCGGCAAGCGGCTTCACATTGGCGAGCACGCTCTTCTGGTTGCCCTCTGCGGGCGTGCCGGCGCGGGCGGCATCGGTCCAGAAGTCGTATTCCACCTGGCCCGTGATGTAACGGGCTTTCGGGAAGGCCGGCTTGCCGTCTTCCATGAGGCCGCCGATATGGTCGCCATGCATGTGGGTGATGACGACGATCGAGATATCCTCCGGCATGTAGCCAGCGGCTGCCAAACCTTCGATCAGGCGTCCGACGCCCTGGGCGCGGCCCGGTTTGCCGAGGCCGGTATCGAACAGGATCACGTTGCTGCCGGTATCGATCAGCGTCGGTGAGAAGCTGTTGACGAACTGCTCCGTCGGCAGAAAGTTCTGGGTCAGCAGCGCTGCAAGCGTTTCGGGCGGCTGGTTGAGGCCGAAGGTTTCGCCGGGAGCACCGGAGGGGCGTGCACCGTCCTTCACCGCCAGAACCTGGAAACCGCCGAGCTTGAATTTGTGGATATCCGGCGGGATCACATGATCGATAGCCAGCTTCTGCGTCTCCTGGGCGAAAGCCCCGGCATTGATGATCGCCGGAGCAGCGAGAATGCCCAAACCGGCTGTGCCGATAAGGGTGCGCCGTCCGATACCTGAATTCGTCATGATGTCGCTGCCTCCTGGAATTGGGCCGGACCGTCAAAATCGGGTCCTATCCGGTGGAACATAACCGCGCTCCCTGCCGAGGAAATCCGATCTCACGCAGACGTGACCCAAAATCGGAAATGGTGAGATTCCGCAATTGGCAGACGGGACCAAGAGGTCTATGGACGGGCCAATTCCCGCCATTGCAGGCTCCCCATGAACCGCATCGTTCCGCTCATACTCGCCGTCGCCCTTTTCATGGAGCAGATGGACTCCACCGTCATTGCGACCGCACTTCCGGCGATCGCCGCCGACCTCAATGTCGGCCCGATCACGCTCAAACTGGCGCTGACCTCCTACATGGTGGCGCTCGCCATGTTCATCCCGATCAGCGGCTGGATGGCGGACCGCTTCGGTGCCAAGAAGATCTTTCGCGTCGCGATCTTCGTCTTTGTCATCGGCTCGATCTGCTGCGCGTTCTCCTCCGATCTCCTCCAGTTCGTGCTGTCGCGCTTCCTGCAGGGCATGGGCGGAGCCATGATGACGCCGGTTGCCCGCCTGGTTCTCTTGCGCACCACGAAACGCAGCGAGCTCGTCTCGGCCATGGCGCTGCTCACCATTCCGGCGCTGGTCGGGCCCCTCACCGGCCCGCCGATCGGCGGTTTCATCACCACCTATTTCACCTGGCACTGGATCTTCCTGATCAACGTGCCGGTCGGCGTGCTCGGCATCTATCTTGCGACCATCTTCCTGCCGGAAATCGAGACCACCAATCCTCCTTCGATCGACTGGTGGGGGTTCTTCCTGACCTCTGTTACCGCCGCCGGTACGGTGTTCGGACTTTCGGTCGTCGGCCTTCCGGCGCTACCGCCGGCCGCCGGCATCACGGCGACGGCATTGGGGCTCGCGGCCGGCGTCGCCTATGTCGTCCATGCGCGCAGCCACCCCGCCCCGATCCTCAACCTGCGGCTCTTCAAGGACGATGCGTTCCGGGCCGCCAGCAGCAGCGGAACGCTGTTCCGCATCTCGACAGGCGCCATTCCATTCCTGATGCCGCTGATGCTGCAGCTCGGTTTCGGCCTCAACCCTTTCCAGTCCGGCCTCATCACGTTTGCGGGCGCGCTCGGCGCGCTGATCGTGAAATTCGCCGCCCGCCGCGTCTTTGCGATGACCGGGTTCAAGATGACGCTGATCGTCGCGGGCGTGCTCGGCGCGGCGACCACTGCGGCAAACGGCTTTTTCACGCCGGAAACCTCCCACGCGCTGATTATCGCCTTCCTGCTGATGTCGGGCGTCTGCCGTTCCTTCTTCTTCACCGGATCGAACGCGCTCAGCTATTCCGAGATCAGCGACGAACAGGCGAGCCAGGCGACCTCGATCGCCTCCGTCCTGCAGCAGATCAGCATGGCGCTCGGCGTCGCCTTTGCGGCCTTCATCCTCGAGGCGTCGGCGGCGGTCACCGGCACGCATCTGCAGCTCTTCGACTTCCACCTGGCTTTCTTCCTGGTGGCCGCCCTTTCGCTTCTGGCGGTCATGCCCCTGCTGAAACTGGACCCGATGACGGGCGCCGCCGTTTCTGGCCACGGAGCCTCCAAGATTCAACCGGAAGCCGGCGAGTAATCAGGCCCGATCATCCAGGTCGGAGTCTTCGGCTTCGGCGTATTCCACGTCCGCATCCTCCATCTCGGGCTCCTCCATCTCGGAACCCGGGGCAGTCTCGCCGGCCCTGCGGCCCTTGAAATGCTTGGCGAGCAGGAACATCTCGACCGATTCCTGGCGCGATGCGCCCGGCTTCACGTGGACGACCTGCTTGAAATTCTGCTTCAGCATGTTGAGCAGGTCGCGTTCGGTGCCGCCCTGGAAGGTCTTGGCCAGGAAATGGCCGCCCTCGCCGAGCACCTCGACCGCGAAATACGCCGCCACCTCGCACAGATGCATGGTGCGCAGGTGATCGGTCTTCTGGTGGCCGGTGGTCGGCGCCGCCATGTCCGAGATGACCACGTCCGGCGTGCCGCCGATCGCTTCCATCAACAGGCGCGGCGCTTCCGGATCGAGGAAGTCGAGCTGCAGGATCTTGACGCCGGCGAGCGGCGCCATTTCCAGGAAATCGATCGCCGCGACGCGGATATCATCGTCGGTCGAACCGGTGACATTGGCGGCGATCTGCGACCAGCTTCCCGGTGCGGCACCCAGATCGATGATGCGGCGGGCGCCTTTGAGGATCTGATGTTTCTCGTCGATCTCCAGAAGCTTGAAGGCCGCGCGGGCGCGATATCCTTCGAGCTTGGCCCGCTGGACGTAGGGGTCGTTGATATGGCGCTCGAGCCAGCGCCGCGACGACGCCTTGAGCTTGCCCTTCTTGACCTTCTGGCCGAGCTTGCGGCCGGTGCGATTGCCGCTGCCCGGGGATTTTGAGGGTGGTTTCGTCATCGCCTTGCTCCAGCCTCATCCTGTCCACCGGCACCTTGACTGCCCGTCTGGCGGCGCGGCCGCACCCGGCGCCACACGCCGTCATCGGCCATCATATCCGTCAGCAGGCCCTCGCGCAGGCCCCGGTCGGCCACCCGCATGCGCTGGCTCGGCCAGCGACGACGGATCGCCTCCAGAATGGCGCAGCCGGCCAGCACCAGATCGGCCCGGTCCGGACCGATGCAGGGATTGGCGGCGCGGCCGGCAAAATCCCAGGAGAGCAGCTTTGCCTGCATGGCGGAGACTTCCGCATCCGACAGCCACAGGCCATCGACCTTGCGGCGGTCGTAGCGCGGCAGGTCGAGATGCACGCCGGCAAGCGTGGTGACCGTGCCCGACGTGCCGATCAGGTGGAAATCCTCGGCGCCCTGACGGCGGAAGGCGGCAAGCGGCGGGCAATCGAAACCGGCCAGCATGCCTTCGACTTCCGTCACCATGGCGCTGAACACTTCCGGCGTCACGTCGCGCCCGCCATGCCGTTCCGACAGCGTCACGACGCCGACCGGAAGCGAGGTCCAATGGGTGATGTGATTGGCAAGCCGGCTCGACCGGCTGTCATCGATGCGGATGACGGCGATTTCCGACGACCCGCCGCCGATATCGAAGAGAACGACCGAGCGCGCCTCACGGCCGACCAGCGACGAGCATCCCGACACCGCAAGCCGCGCCTCGGTCTCGCGATCGATGATTTCCAGCTCCAGCCCGGTTTCCGCGATGACGCGGGCCAAAAACTCCTCGCCGTTCTCGGCAGCCCGGCAGGCTTCGGTTGCGATCAGCCGCATGCGGCGGATCGGCCGGTTGGCGAGCTTTGTGGCGCAGATGCGCAACGCCTCGACGGCGCGGTCCATGGCATCCTGCGACAGCCGGCGGCTGGTGCCGAGCCCTTCGCCGAGACGGACGATCCGCGAAAACGCATCGACGACGCGAAACTGGCCCGGCCTTGTCGGCTGGGCGATCAGCAGGCGGCAATTGTTGGTGCCGAGGTCGAGCGCCGCATAGAGATCGTTGACGTAGGAGAATTTTTCGCCGCGCTGCTCTGCGCCCAGGCTTTCGGCTCCGGCCCTGCCGCGGACATCCTTGGAGGAAACCTGGCCCGAACCAGCAGGCGCTGGAGCCTTGGCCACACCGGGCGCCACCTTGGCAGGTGTCAGCGGCCGGCCCTGCAGGCCGCGACCGCCTCTGTTCTTCTTGCGCCGATTGCGCGACGACGACTTGGCCGAGTGCGGCTGTTGCCCGCCCTCGGCACGAACCGGAATCTGCTGTGCTGCGGGTGCGGCGTTCGCCCCCTGTACCGGCTGCTGGGCGCCCGCGGATTTCGCGCGGCGCCGCTTGCGCTTGCGCGCCGACGGGTTGGGTTCCTGGCTGTTGGGACGTCCGGCAGAGGCGGGCGAATCGACCGCTTCCGAATTGGTTACAGGCGCCGCGTCACGACGTTTGCCGTTCCGCTTCGCCTTCCGACGCCTCGAGGATTTACCCTCTCCGCGCGGTACCGCCGACGCCCCGCCTTCCGGCGGCTTTGCGCCGCTATCGGGGTCCATCACTTATATGTCCATCTCGCCGCGCAAGGCCTCTTGAAGGTATGCCGCTGGCGTCTGATTGTTTCGTTGGTGCAAAGATAACAGGCGGTGGCGATTTCGCCAACGGCTTTTTGCCGACCCCCGTCATCGCCCTGTCATCAGCCGACTTTTGAGCTTTTCCGCGCCTGAGACGAGAAAGCCTACGCAGTGTCGATTTTTTTTCGAAATCGGTATTTGCAATCCGTCCGCTTTTGTTTATAAGCGCCGCACACCGGCCCGGGCATTCACCGGCGCGCCCTGCTGGGGAATAGTTCAACGGTAGAACGACGGACTCTGACTCCGTTAATCTTGGTTCGAATCCAGGTTCCCCAGCCAGTCTACTTTTTCCATTACAAATCAATGGTTTAGACTCCGGCCTCTTGGGTCTACCGGAACAGTTTTCCGCTCCACCGTTCCGGTCCATTCCGCCTCTAGCGCCCGCCTTGAGATCACTTTTAGCATGTAGGACGTGGGCCACGTCGCCCGCCCCTTACGCACCTCTACCGCTCGGAGCGGCCTTGGCAGCCTTTTTTTGCGCGAGGCGGAATGGGCAGAGGTCGAGGGTTAGCTCTTGGAGTACGGGGAGGACCTCAGGATCACTTTTGGCCAGTATCTCAAGAAGGTCTTCTTGGTTCGGCTGACCAAGCGCCAGCCGATATAGGAAGCGCTGCTCTCGAAGCACCTGGTAGCGATGAACGTCACGGCCAAAGGGGCGGTCAAATACCTCGCGCGTCACTCGTGCCTCGGGTAGAATCCACCACGGGCTCAGTCCCCCCTTCTCAGCCAATCGCGCCTCGGCGATGCTGGCGAGGCGACGCCAGGGCGATGCTGCGGCCTTACAATCGGCGAACACGTCGTCTCTCATCACCGAACCTAGTCGACGCCGAATGGAGAGGCCGCCATAGCGCTGGATCCGTCCTTCCCGCTGCTCCAGGTCGAGCGGATTGGAGGGTAGATCCCAATGAACCACTCGCGAACACCAAGTGTGAAAATCTAGCCCCTCCTGGCCGACAGACGTAGTCGCTAGAATATAGGGCCAGAATGGTGAGTTGAAGCTCTGACGGATCTCGTCAGGTCGGACTGGACCGAGATCCTCCTCAATCTCTGGGGCTGGGGCGCCAGCCTTAAGGGGCGGGGCCGCCTCAGCGTCGCCAAATGGCATCGCGGCATGGCAGCGAAGGCGCAATCGCTCGGATTCGCCGAGCGCATGGAAGCTGAAACCGCCGGTGACGAGACGGAGCGACGATTGCAGGTCTTTGGCCAGCGCCTCGACGCCTTCTTGGGAGGAACTCCGGATCCAGAGGTGCTCGTCGAGCACGCTCTCCAAATTCCCAGCGAAGGTCGCCGCCAAGATACCATCGACGGCGCTGGCGCCACCAATCGCAGACAATAATATCGGATTGTCGAGGTAAGGGCGCAAGCCCTGCCAACTCAGTCGAACCACGCAAGGGTACGTGTCAATGTTGAGCGTGTCTGCCGCGTGACGCCACAGCGCCCGCCCGACAATGACGCCAGGCGCGGCGATGGCGTAGGTGACGAGATCCTCGAGTTCACGGGGCGATATCCAGTTCACGGGCTCCGCCTCGCGCCAAGCCTGGACAGAGGTCTTGGCCATCCGGTCATGCTCGACAACGACCGCCCATGCATTTGCGGAGCGCTCGGTCAAACCGGCGCGTTGCTCGATCCCGGAGAGAACACGGCCGATGGATCGACGCCGCTTGCGTTTTTTCACGCTCGAGCGGACGACGTCTATCCTGAGCGCACGCAGCGCCTCTTTTAACGTCTTCCGCACCCAGCGACGCACGCCCGCGCCAGACAGATCGGGAGCGGTCGCTGGGTCGGTGTTTCGAATAAGCCAGATCGAGGGATGGAAGGCGGCCATAACTGGACCAGGCGGGCCTGACAATTTAATCTTCCGTCGAGCGTACGCCTTCTCATAACCTCCGCGCCGGTCGATCCACCGCGCTTCGACACCGAAGCTCAACAAGCTGGCGACGGCTGGTGGGGTCGCCTTAAATCGGCTGAACAACAGAAGCTTGGTCTCTTGGTTTTGCTCAGCCCATGCACCGCTCAAATCCCACCATGGGAGTGACGGCGCGATCCACGGCAGGGCGAGCTTCTCGGCCGGCGCTGTAGCCGCCAAGGCCCTCAATTTCGCATCCGGCCACTTTACAGGGGCCAGCTGGTCACGCCGCCGTCGCGTCAACGCTGTCAAGCCGCGCATGGGTTTGAAGATGCGATCCCGAGAAATTGCATACCGCCGACCGAGGGCCTGAGCCGGTAGCGGCACGGAGGACCAGTATGCTAAGGCGTCCGCTTTGCGCTTCGGCTCGCTCGAGCGAACGAGGTGGCGATAAACTGCGACGTCAGCGACCTCTGAAGCGGCCGGCAGGCGACGGAGGTTCGGTTCAAGGTTGCCGTGACCACGCGTGAAGCCGTCGCGTTCCGTCCGCCCGATCACTGGCGAAAGAAGCGCCTGAAGTTGGTCTCGTAAAGCGGCCGCCTCTACGATAAGCGGCGTGCGCTCTGCTGAGGGGGCCTGCACAAGAAGCCGGAGATTATCGCCGAAGGCTTTGAAGCGCGCTTGCGCCTCGACCTTGACTTCGTCGCCCGCCAGAAAATCGACCAATTCGAAAAACTCTCGGTGGGCCTGAACACCCTGGCTTTCTTCCCACCGCGACGCAAACAGTCTGTAAGGCGTCGCCGACAATAGCAGGAGCGCCGGCGGCCTCTTGCCGTTGCCCTTCAACAGCTGCGCCATCAGCGGATCGACAGACTCTTCGCGCTCAAGTAGATCGCGATACTTCTGAAACTCGTCCAAAATGATGATGTCTGGCGGCTGATGGATCAGACACGCGAGGCAAAGTGCCCGGCGAAGACGACCTATGAAAGCCCGTTGATTGAGCAAAGCCAGATCGACAAGGCGGCCGGCGAAGGATGGCGCCGCTCCCGAAATCTTCAGTTCTGCGAACTCTCGTTGGAGCGCGTCCCGATACCGGGCGACAAGACCCGGCGGCGCATCGTCGATCCGTTTACGCGCGACCGCTAAGGCGCCATACCATCCTGAGGTCGCTTGCAGCTGAAGGAAGTTCGTCGGCAGCTTGGGAAGCACGGACGGGTAGGCTCTTTGAAGCAACTGACCGACGAAGGCGCGCTCGACCGCCTTTCCTCCGCTCAGGCTCGACCGACTATTCCGCGGAAACGAAGTGTCGGGCGACAAGGCGTATATGGCGACCGACGCGTCTGGCGGCGTACTAACCGCAACCAGCGAAAGGCGGTCTGGCGTTCGAACCGCCTTCTTCATCTCAGCTTTCTCAAGAAACTCAACGAGGCGAGGTTTGTTCTGGTGAGCAACCGCTGAGCCATTGGCAATGTAGTAGACAACCAAGGGGCGACCGGCCTTACGGCTTAATGCTTCAACCACATCGCGCGCGACAACGGTTTTGCCCAAGCCGACTTCATCGGCCACCAGATAGCGGCGGCGGCTCCCTTTGGTAGCGAAGGCGGCAAGCGCAGCGTTCACGGTCGCGGTCTGGAACTCCCGCGCCAACCTCACAGCGGCGCCCCCAAACCTTGTTCGCACACGGCCCACATCTGGGCGAACAACAGCAGTTGCGTGTGGCCATCAGGATCCATGGTTCGCGTATGCTCGAGAAGCACCGGTAGATATCTGCTGACTCGGTGCTGAATCGTTTTGTAGATAACGGGGGACCGGGACCAGGTGGCGAAAACCTCTTCTTGGGTCGGCAAATCAGCCATCCAAGTCGGCGGCGCCTTAGTAGGCCGGCTTCGCGAGGGATCGTCGTTTGTCCAATCCGGTTCATCTGGCGGAGCAGAGGCGCCGCGCATGGTGTCAGCCACCCAAAGCAAGAACTCACGTGCGCCCATCGAACTCATAAAGGCTGCTCGGTCTCGCTCGGCGCCGAACGGAGGCGTGGCCGGCGCTTGCATGATCCACTCGCAGCTTGCGTCGCCCAATGTCAGCCGTAGCTGGACAAGTTCGGTCAGGTCCGCCGTCTGGTAGGGGCCGAGATCAAGTTCGGTTTCACCGGCAGGCCAAGTCTCCAAACCGCCGGTGATTAGCCCGGCCTCCAGGTGGATGCGGGTGTCTGAAGGGTGGAGAATGGATGAGTGGCGCAATCGAATGCTTTCTTTGTCCCACACGATCTCGCCCTTCCAATGAGCGGAAACCTCGACGCGTGCGCGTTCAAGCTCATCCTTCTGGGCCTCAACATCTTTCAGCGCAGTGCCGTCTTCCCACCGGATCGGCCGCGCCTCTGCGACAAGGCTCATGAGGCCAGCCTCGACCGACTCGTCGATGGAAAGCTCGGCGATGATCTCGACGTTGCGCCCGGACCAGGCGCGTTGAGTAGCGTTCGCGCTACCCATCCAAAGACGTCGCCGATCGCCTTGGCGGATGTGCAAGAGTTTGGCGTGCAGGCCGCGGCCGAGCTCCTCGCCCTCCTCTGCCGCAGAGGCGGGCGTTGGATGGACAAGATCCGATGACTCAAACGCGCTCGGCGGATAATCAGGCGCATCCAGCGCCAAAGAGTCTCCGAATATTCGGCAGGTCGCCGCGAGCCGTTCGATTTCAAATCGAGTCGAGAGCAGTTGGCGCCCGCTACGTGAGGCGGTCTTGGCCACATGGCGAAGAAAGCCAGCATCCAAGAATGGGCTCACAACTGTGAGCGCGTCGACTGCTTTGGGCAGGCTCGGCAAAGCCCACTCGCTCTTCCCGGTGCTGATTTGGAGGCGGTCTACCCGAACGCCCGGTGGAGCCTTCTACTTGAGTGTGGCGATCTCAGCGACTAGCCGGCGCGCTGAAACGCCGGGAAGCACTGCGCGTTCGGCCAAAGCAGCAGCAATGTTGTCAATGCCCGGGATCCGGCGCCCCTGTTCGCCGGGCCGTGCGACCAGTACAAAGCCGAGATCGCGGTTCTCCTGGGCCGTGAGGTTGCGACTGCCGATCCACAAGCGCCACTCGACGTGCTTATCTAAAGAGACCTTCACCAGAGCGGTTTTAGGATGCCAGCTTTGGTGGCGCTCGTCGAAGGCGACGTCTCGCAAAAACTGGTCCAAGATCCCCGTTAGACGGGGTGTTCGCGCCATCTTACCGAGGCGGCCCCTCTGAATGACAACTCGGAATTTGTCCCTTGCAGCTTCGATCGCATCGGCGAGATCACGACGAGCAGCCGGACGATCCTCATCGTCGCGCCCCACAAGGGCGAGCAAGGCCGCGACGATTGAAATCGGATCGGCTGAATACGAGGCGATGATCGCTAGGTCCGCCTGCCAACTCGGTTGTGGACGCAGCGCGTCCAGATAACTGGTCACCTGCCAAGCCGCTGCTCCGCTCATGGACGCGGCCCGCGAAGATCAGACAGCAGTCCGCTCACCGTGCCCCAGCGATAGTGGAGTGGGTAGCCGACGGGATGGTCGCTGGATTCCCACTCGGCGCGTCGGGCTCGCGCGCTCGCGGTATCGGGTAGTCGTGAGCGCAAGCCTTTGCGGCCCTCAGCCGCTTCATAGGCGTCGACCAGAACCGACGGGTCAGTCGCTCCCTCGTGGACCCAATCCAGCGTCTCAGCGAGCAAGGTGCGAAGTCGAGGCGGCAAGAGGCCGATATCATCCTCGACCAGATGTAGATTGGCGCTGTTCAGCTCAGAGGTCGCGCGTGGGCCATGGTCCTTGAGCAGCCGCTCAAGTTGGGCGCGGTGCAGCCGCGGCGTCTCACGACGATCCAAATGCTCGCGGCGATCCTCGACAAGGGCTGCATATACACCGCGACCAATCGCGGCGAGGGCGGCCATCGCGCGCGCTCGCCTGAGAGGCGCAGCGTCCGGACCGGCAAGTTGGATGATCGTCTTATGCCAAAGAGACGACGGTGGGTCGATCTCGTGGAGGGCCAGCTGACTGAAAAGGGACATGTGTTTGAAAGGCTCAGGCGCCGGGATTTTGCTTAATCGATCGCGGAGAAACTCACGCTCGACGTCTCTTAGATTGAAGGATAGAGGCGCATCGGCCGACCAGTTCTTGGGGGGGTGGGGCAGACCGACGAACGGCGCCTCGACATCGATGAGCGGGCGGTGCTCGTCATCTAATGTGGGACGTAAGGCAGAGAGGCGGGTGTGAACGGTCCCACGGTTTGGAACGCGATTGCGTCCGTCGCGCCGCAAAATGCCCCAGGCGCCCAAAGCGGACCAGTAGGTGCTGGAAGGCGGTTGATCCGCCAAACGAGGCCACGTGAGACCGCCGATGACACCATGTTCCCCACTATTCTTCAGCCGTTTTGCGAGGCCGATCTCAGCCCGCTTCATCGCATCTTGGGCGCTCGATGAAGATTTGCCAGATTGGTCCAGAAACTGCCACGGTACGAAAAGCGCGTATCGTAGGCGGGTGTGCAACACCGAGGTGCCTGGAAAGAAACGGTCAGCGTATTGCTGGTGGAGATGTAGAAAACCCACTTCGTCGCGTATGCCTTGACCTTTTTCGTTCAGCTGCGCGCGGGCCCGAGCTAAAGCCTTGGGCATAAGACTTACCCAACCAAATGCTGGCTCCAATCCTCTGCCCTCCCCGACTAGCGCTATTGAGTTGCATGCTCGATTCGCACAACGTGCAGTCTAAGGCCTGGACTGTAACATTTACCAGAGCGCATCGGTGCCTGAGGCTGACCCGTTGGCCGCTTCTGATGAGGTTGTTCGCATTGGCGATAACGCAGCTCTCTTTGCGCCAATGTGGATCGGTTGCCAGCAAGCCGAGCATCGCATGCGCGCCTTTGAGAACGCGAACAGCTAGCTGTCAATCGGCGTCCAAAATTCCCCCCTTATCGGCATCCAATTTTGCCCCCCTGGTGGTGTAGATCAGCGCTTGGCCTGCCCGGCGCTGGCCGGGGTTGCAGAGGGTAGGCCAAGTGCGGGTGATGATCGTCTTCGGCTTTAGCCTTGAGAGCGGTTCTTGAAGCGCCAGGACTCGTTTCCGGTTTCGACAATCTCGCAATGATGGGTCAGACGGTCCAGAAGTGCTGTCGTCATTTTGGCGTCCCCGAACACTGATGGCCATTCGCCGAACGCCAGGTTCGTGGTGACGATGATCGACGTGCGCTCGTAGAGCCTGCTGATCAGATGGAACAGGAGCTGACCTCCGGCCTGGGCGAAAGGCAGGTATCCGAGTTCGTCGAGGATGATGAAGTCGAGACGGTTGAGATAGTCGGCCGTCCGCCCTTGCTTGCCGCTACGCGTTTCCGTTTCCAACCGATTGACCAGATCGACGACGTTGAAGAAGCGCCCGCGTGTTCCGTTGCGGATCAACGCACGGGCAATTGCGATGGCGAGGTGGCTCTTTCCGGTTCCCGTGCCGCCGACGAGAACGACATTGCGCTGATCGGCGACGAAGGTGCCGGTTGCCAGCTCCCGCACCAGGGATTCATTGACGGGCGTATCGGCGAAGTCGAAGTCATCGATGTCCTTGGCGAGCGGCAGCTTGGCGATGCTGAGCTGGTAGCGAATGGAGCGTGCCTGCTTCTCGGCGATCTCCGATTGCAAGAGATCGCCGACGATGCGCGGCGGTTCGTGCTGCCGTTTGATGCCGTTGCCCATGACCTCGTCGTAGGCGCTGCGCATTCCATAGAGCTTCAGCGTGCTCATCAGTTCGAGAACTTGCGTGCGTTCCATCAGCTTGCCCTCCTGAGGCTGTCATAGCGTGCGCAATCGGCGACCGGTTCATGGGTCAGACGCAGCGCATCCGGGGTTTGCAGGGTTGCGGCCGGAGCCGGATCACGGCTGCGGGCCAGAATGTTGATGATCACCGAGGCTGAGCAGACGCCGTGATCCAAAGCCTCCTGGCAGGCAGCATCGACAGCCGCCAGACCGTCGGTGGGAACACAGCCGAGGATGGTGACCATCTGCCGATCACCATCATGGACGCTCTTCAGCCGCCGGCGCACTTTCTCCATCGCTGCGGGTAAGACCCATTCCCGGAACGGCGCACCATTGCGCAAAGCACCGGGTTTACGAGCCAGAACAGGGACGTAATGCCAGGGATCGTAGATCGCCTCGCCACGGCCAAAGCAACGAGGATGCTCACCGACGTTCACGCCGTCCTGCCTGATGACGATCTTCTCGGCATAGGCGTGAACCTCAACAGGGCGGCCGACCGCCGTCGATAGGACCGAGTATTTGTTGTTGTCGAAGCGGACCGTGCAGGTCTTCGACACCGAGGCGGGAACGCAGTGGAAGCCATCGAACGGTCCAACGTAGTGCACCAGGCTGCCGCGCTCCTCCTCGAAAATCTGCCAGATCATCCGCTCGGTCTGCTCGGGATGGCGGTGTGCCTTGGCGTAGGCGACGCATTTGTCGAGCAGCCAGACGTTCAGCTCCTCCAGGCTTTTGACCCGTAGGCGTGGCGTGAAGAAGCGCTCGCGCACGAGACCGACCTGGTTCTCGACCTGTCCCTTCTCCCATCCGGATGCGGGCGTGCAGGCAACGGGATGGACCAGATAGTGGCTGCACATCTGCAGGAAGCGGCGATTGTATTGTCGCTCCTTGCCGACGAACACCGCCTCGACCGCAGTCTTCATGTTATCGTAGATGCCGCGCGTGCAGGTGCCACGGAAGAAGGCGAAGGCCTTGTCATGGGCATCGAACACCATCTCCTGGCTCTCACGCATATAGGCTCGGGCGAACATCATCCGGCTGTGGCAGAGCCGGACGTGCGCGACCTTCACGGTCGTTGTCACCCCGTTGACCAGAATGATCTCGTGGCTCCAGTCGAACTGGTAGGCTTCTCCTGGCGCGTAATAGAGGGGCACATAGGCTTCCGCCGTCACGGCTCCCCGGTTCTTCGCCCAGGTCTTGGCGTATCGCCGGATCGCGTCATAACTGCCATCGTAGCCGAGTGCCCGAACCTCCTCGTAAATCCGGATCAGCGTTAGCCGTTCACGCGACGGCTTGCCCTCATTGGCAACCAGAAACCGCTCGATCTCGGCCTTCCAGGCTCCGACCCTCGGCAGCGGTTGTCGCTCGCGTTCATAGGCAAAATCGGTCTCGTCGGAACGCAGAATCTTGCGAACCGTGTTGCGCGACACGTGGAGTTCCCGGACAATCTTCTTCACCGACCAGCCCTGCACATGGAAGGCCCGTCGAACACGCGCAATCGTATCCACTCGCTTCAACTCCCGCTCCATCCGCCGTCAAAAGCCGGATGGTCAGATGAAATCTGAGGGGGGGCAAAATTGGACGCCGATTACCCCGCCAACGGGGTCAAATTTGCACGCCGGAACACAGCCCAGTTCCTGGCCGTCGATGAGAATGATCCGCTGAGCGAGATGCTTGACGTAATCACGCGCCGGCTGACTGAACGTGGAGGTGGTAACGAATACGCCCTTGCTGGCACCGAGGCCGACGAGACTTCCGACGAACCCATTTACATCCGGTCGGCCAACTGGATTGCCAGGCGCGTAACGTTTGGCTTGGACGTAGATGCGATCGAGGCCGAGACGATCCTCGTTCACGATGCCATCCACACCACCGTCGCCGGAGCGACCGAGCTGGGCAGCAGCGTCCTTGTGGCTGCCGCCATACCCCATGGCAACCAGGAGGTCGACGATCAGTTGCTCGAAGAAGGCCGGGCTGTTGGCGATGATACGCTGAAGCAGGTCGTCGCGGAGAGCTGCTTGCAGTGCCGCGTGGGCAGCGTCGATCTGCTCCTCCGGTGTTGTCCGGGATGAAGCGGTATCGAGCGACTTCGCGATGAAGGCCTCCTGCTCTGCGCCTCCACCTTCATTCCTGTAAAACTCGCGAAACTCAGGGTGCCGCATAAGGACAGCAACGTCGATACGCTCCGGCGAGGTCGCTAAAAGTGTCTTTCCCTTTTCTGTCGCAACGAAACGTCCCCGCGCTGGCGAGGCAATCAGTCCGGCTTTGCTCATATAGAACTTCGCCCAATGAATGCGATTGTGGAGCACGCGCTGGCGGCCGCTTGGCAACAATTCGTCGCGCTCCTCTGGGGTCAACCCCATGTCATCGGCAAGGCGCTCGGCGACGTCAGCAACGCGGGTTTCACCCACGGCAGCGAGACGCAGCACAGGCAGCATTAGGCTCTGGTAATCCGGGATCAACGGTCAACCTCCTCGATAGCTGACGTCACGCGCTCCTCACAACATCCATCAGCCGCGAGTAATCGGTGACTACGTCATACTTTACCTGGTCAGTTGTCATCGAGTTTCCGATCTTCTCGAAGAACCTGCGGGCACATTCGATCTTCGTGCTCTCAAATTCGCGCAACTTCAGCGATGACAAGGTGCCCTTGGTCTCAGCGACGAAATAGATATGTCGGACCGAACCTTCCTTGAACGAGATCGCCCAATCCGGGTTGTAATCGCCGACAGGCGTGGGGATCGAGAAGCCTCTGGGAAGTTTCGCGTAGACGACGATTTCGTTGCTCGTATCCAACTTCTCCACGAATTTGCGCTCGGTGTCCGAATCGAGGAGGGCATAGTCGTAGACGTGCTTCTTCAGCTTCTCGCTCGCCCTGGAGAAGTCTTGAACGGTCTGGCTCGCGGTGAAGATATTCGTCTCGTACCGCTCCGATACGGCATCGTAAGTCAATCGCTCAATGACCATCGTCGCCTTCTGCTCGATGATCAGACGGGACGCCTCGCTGATGAAATGTTCCGGGTTCTGCTGGAATTGGGCAAACACCCCCGGCTGGATTTTCGACAAGATCTCCGCGATTGTATGCCGCGTGAGTTGCGTGCCCTCGGCAAGCTTGGCAAGCAGATCGTACTTCACCAGTGAAGTGACGGTTTGCGCCTGGTAGGTTGCCTGCTCTTTCTCGCGGAAACTCTTGCCGTCTCCGATCGCATCGTAGGTCAATCCGTCCTGTTGGATACCGCTCGTCACGGTATACTGCAGCGGCGTCACGCGAAGGTGACTGTCGAGCGCGCTGACACTCTTGCGGACCAGCTCACCAGGATCGAACTCTACCCGATAGACGGCCTTTTGGTTGATCCTGCCCCAAAGCTCCTGGAACTCTTTACGGTGAAAGTTGTCGTTCAGGGGATTGGTCTTGGAACGGCGGTCATCCTGCAGCTTCGGCAACTGCCGTTCGTTGAAGACACCATCGACAAGGACCAGGATCTGGTCTGTATAGGGTTTCAAATCATCGGGCAGTTCTGCAATCGTACCGCTTTGACGGGCGTTCTGGTACTTTTCGGTGATGTTCTTCTGCCGATCCACATATCCGTTCTGCACCAGGTAGAACTCGATACCTGCGGCCATGTCCGGCGATACCTCGACGCCTCTGTCCTCGGTCTGCAGCACCTTGCCCTTGAAATATTCTTCATTCGCCTGGCGCGGGCGTGCCGTGAGAGCTTCGATCATCTCCTTCTGCAAGGCGTCGACGAAGTTCCTATAGCTCTCGCTGGCGACGACCGTCAGGACGTTGATGTCGTGGACCGTTGCAGGGCTGTCCATCCGATCGCCGTTCTGATCGACGCTCAAGCGCAGTCCACGGCCGACTTCCTGTCGACGTGAGATCTCGTGGTTGCTATGCTTCAGCATACACATCACGAAGACGTTCGGGTTGTCCCACCCCTCGCGCAATGCCGAGTGCGAGAAGATAAAGCGCGTGGGCTCAGTGAACGACAGCAGCCGTTCCTTGTCTTTCAGGATGAGGTCGTAGGCGTCCGGGTCCTCGGACTGCCCTTTGTTATCGCCGGCCTTGGCAATGTCCGGGTCTCTCAGGCGGTTGGTTTTCTTATCGATCGAGAAATAACCGTTGTGGGTGGCCGCCGCGTCGATACCGGCCAGATACTTCCGGTAAGCCTCGTTGTCGATCGCCAGTTCCGACAGGTATTCCTCCTTCAGAAGCTTGTATTCCTCCTCGAAGACGCGAGCATACTCGCCCTTCTCGTCTGCTTGAGCGTAATCTCGGTATTTCGCCACTTCATCGATGAAGAACAGCGAAAGCACTTTGATGCCACGAGAGAAGAGCTGCTTCTCCTTGTCGAAATGCGCCTTGATGGTCTCGCGGATCTGGATGCGGCGAATATCGCGCTCGGAGACGTTGCCATTGGCCTCTCCAGCCTTAAGTACGACGCCATTCGTGAACTCGACTGTTTCGCTGACGGCATCGATCTGGCTGATCGTAAATCCGTGATATTGATCAAGGCCGCTGGATCGGGAGAAAAGATCATCCTTAAACTCCAGGCGCCGAAGTTGCCGCTTGATCTCCCCGGAGGCCAGCTTTACCTCCAGTTCGATGCGGGCGACCGGCGCCTTCTTGGATATATCAATGCCTTCGAGATAGAGGTAGGCATTGGTGCCGGCCATCCCGCGCGTATGGATGCCGCGCACGGCGATCTTTTTCACCAGCTTCTGGTTATAGGCATCGAGTGCGTCGAGCCGGTGGATGCGGCTGTGCTGCGTCTTGTGGGTGGCCGAGTAGCGCAAGATCATCAGCGGCTTGAACTTAGGCAGCGCCTCCATCGTCGCCGCGCCTTCCATCTTCTGCGGTTCGTCGAGAATGATGATGGGCCGATTTGACGCGATGACGTCGATCGGCTTGCGCGACTGGAAGTCGTCCAACTCGTCATAGATACGGCGATTGTCAGCACCGCGCGCATTGAACGCCTGGATATTGATGATCATCACGTTGATGCCGGCGTCGGACGAGAAGCTCTCCAGCTCATGAAGGCGCTTGGAATTGTAGATAAAGAACCGGGCCTTCTTGCCATAGCTTTCGGTGAAATGGTCGGCAGTGATCTCCAGTGATTTGGCGACACCCTCGCGGATCGCAATGGACGGCACCATAATGATGAACTTTGACCAGCCATAGCGCTTGTTCATCTCGAAGATGGTCTTGATGTAGCAGTAGGTCTTGCCCGTACCGGTTTCCATCTCTACGTCGAGGTGGACGCGGGTCGCGGCAAGCGCGTCCTTCTTGTAAGCCCCAGCCACGGCTACGCGCTCACCACGGTTGTTGAAGCTGGTGAAATCGGTCAGGGATTGCGACAGAGGCAAGTTCTGGCGCCGTTGAACTTTTTGAATGTTCTCCAAGACCTGCGGCTCACTGAGAGCAAAGTCGGCGTTCTTGAACCCCTCTTCGAATGCACTTGTCTGTGCCCTACGACCTGGATCGATCCGATAGGATAGGCTATCGTTCTTGGGCTGGCCCGCGAAGCAATCGACGACGGCATCGACGGCGTTGGTCTGGTACGGCTGAACCTTGAATTTGAGCTTCATCGGACTTCGGCTTTCTTAGATTTCTTTCTTAGCTCTCGTAGCGCTTTCGTGAAATGTTCACTGTTTAGTCCATAAGGCGCCATTCGGGGGCAGCTTTAGATCCGATGTTGTGGATCCGACCCTTAATCCTCAAGCCGCTCAAAAGATTGCCTATTTTGCTTTTCTTTTGCGAATCGTTCAACGCTTCGCTGAGCTTATTGCGCAAAAGGTCGTCGATTTCCTTTCTTGAGGCCTGACCAAACTCTCTTAGAAATCCAACAATCATTTCCTCGTAATGGTGGTCATCAAACGCCCGCGTCCTGATGTAACGAGCCTTCTGCGAAGTCGCATTCGCAACGCTGGCAGATATGAAAAAATTCGGCTTCCGACCTTCGATCAGATGCTTTTGCTTCAGGTGGCGGATCGCATCGTCCGTGATCGGCAACTGCTTCTGAACCCTGTCCAGGGCAAGGACATCTACCAGTGGCAGCCCGGTCTGTTGCATGAGAAGCTGGCTGTACGCGGCATCGACAATGCGGCCGTGAATGGTCAGGCGGACAACATTGGGCTCGCTGAGGTCGTAGTCCGGCAACGGAAAGAAGCGCTGGCGCTGACGGCGATAGATATCCTGAATGCCGTAACCCATATGGTCGATCATGTTCAGCTCGGTCATTGCCTGAATCAGGAACGGATTGCGATAGCGCCGTGGCACGTGGTCGTGCAGAACATAATCCTCGGGCTGCCCTTCGAAGAAACCACCCTCATTCTCCATAATTAATCGATCCGGTCGCTCCGTCACGATCACGCGCGCCAGGCGGGCATAGTCCTGATGGGCTATGCAGTTGTGTAGCGCTTCCAGGACGACCTTTTGATCGTATTTCGCCACCTCGTGGGCCAACAGTTCGTTTTCCGGCAGAAGTCGGAGCTGAACATTGCGGATACGGGCGAAGACCTGTGACGATGTCAGCAGGAAGGGCGGGCCAAAGTGCTCGTAGGCGCGCTCTTCTCCTTCGAGCTTCCAGGTCATCTCCACCGGATGGGGGTTGAGCCTCGAGGCAGATTCGGATTTGCCCAGCAACAGCAGGGCGGCCCGCGTCATCGCGCCATCCTGCGTCAGCTTTGCCCTGTTGAGAAATGTCGCATCGCTCCAGCCGGCGATCTCATCTGCAATGGAGCGGTTCGCATGCTTGGCAGCGAAACGCTCGCGCGCGACTCTTAGCGCCTGCGGATCGAGATCGGCTAGCGTGGCCCCTTCGACAACTTGAGCCGTCCAGTCTGTAGCAAGCGTCTGTGCGCGTATCTCGTCCAGCTTGTCGAGACCCAGCGGCACAAGGCTCTCATTGGCCCGGCCATAGTAGTGGCCGTTCCAGTTGATCGCCATGCCGCGCGGCGCAGCCGGGATCTCGAAAAGAACGACCCGGCCGTCCTTGTGGTTCAGCACATAGATATCACGAACCGTGAAGCTGCCCGTGCCGTTGATGATCTGCATCTTATCGGCCTGCAGGTGAGCGGGGTTCTCCTTGTAGGAGGTGCCCACCACGACCCGTGTCTCGTCCTCGACACCGAACACCAACCAGGCGCGCTCACGCACCCGCAGATTGGCCTCGTTTGCCAGCGCCGAAACATATTTACCGAGTTCACTGCTCGAAAACGCATCTTTTCCACGCTTGAACTCCACCACCTCGCTCTCCCAGTTCGAGATGAGTTGGTCGAGCAGTGTTGCGAGTTCGGCTTGATGCATCGTCGCGACCTCAGATCGCTTTGATGTCGGTGGTCGGGGAAAGCTGGCGGAAAATCTGCTCCACATTGATCTTCACGGCGTCCGAGATGAAACCGCTGTCGCGGAAGACGACGCGCAGCGGCTCGTGCTTTGCCAGTTCCTTGACCAGATCCTCGGACACGCCCTTATCGAAGCAGGCGACCAGAGCGTTGTCATCCACGAAGAACACGGTCTTGCCCTGTAGCGTCTCGCGGCGGATTGGCAGAGTGAGATCCACGCCCCAATCGACCAGAACCTGGAACAGCAAGTCCTCGGCCGTCCGGCCTTCCTTGACGTTGTCGACCATGTCTAGGAGGTCACTCTGCTTCAGTTGGTCTGGCCGGTAGTAGACGTCCTTCATGTTCGACGTATCTACGTTGAGCATCCGGAAGCCCACGTCTCGGTTCCAATCGGGGTGGCAATCGCTTTCGAGGATTTTCTTCCCGGCACGGCGGACACGTTCCGCCGACAGAGCAGCAATTGATTTGTAACCTTCCTTCGCTGCGTCCGATTTCTGATCTGGAACTTCATCCAACTGCACTAAGATGAATTTACGATTGAAGCCATCTTCTGCATTTGCCTCCAGGACCGCATGCGCGGTCGTGCCTGAGCCGGCAAAGAAGTCGAGGACAATACCGTGCTTGGTATTATTTGCCCATTTCATAAGTTGCTTAATTAATCGAACCGGCTTCTTTCCGTTCGAGAAAGCAATATCGCCCTCTTTGGCGACGTTTCCCATGTCTTGGTGAAATCCCTTCCATAGGTCTCCTCGAATAACAGTTCTTCCAAATCGTGGTTTATAGTCATCTGACATTCGATAATTCAGAGACAATGGCATCAATGCCTGAAGGCTTCCGTTTGCCAGGGTCGTCAGGAAATATGTTCTGTGATCTGCCTCATAGGCTTTCCAACGTCCAACCTCGGTAGATTGGCCTGCTGTTGAGACCGGCGGCCTGTCCACACGTGCAATTTTTCCCAAGTTCTTATCGATAAATGCTTTTGCGGCATCTGAGACCGCCAGCAACCTATCAATGTTATTTATACTGAAGTTATTCCGGCTACCGAAGCCATAGCGCTGGATATCAGCACCCACCAATGCGTCGTCCATCATCTTGTCGGCGAGGGTGCTGAGTGTTCCATCTTCGTTCATCCAAACAGTATAATGGGTGTCGAATGAGGCTATACCATCCAGCAACGGAGTATGGCGTATTTTGTCAAACTCTGCAGTTTTCCTGAATACGTGGACGAACTCAACATTTTTCACAATCGTGCCCTGCTGAGCATTAACAGTCTTGGGGCCGGAGGTGGTGGACATTTCCACTGCGATTGTCTCGATAAAATTCTGCTCTCCGAAAACTTCATCCAATAGCCTTCTGATGTTGGCCGATTCTTCATCACTGATTGAGACAAATATTACTCCGTCATCCGAAAGTAAATTTCGCGCCAACTTTATACGAGGATAAATCATCGTCAGCCAGTCGGAGTGGAATCGACCATTTGCTTCCGTGTTGGCAACCAACCTTATCCCGCCATCCATTTTTTGATTTGACTTCACAAGATATTCCTCTGAAGATTCGGAAAAATCATCATTGTAAATGAAGTCACTTCCCGTGTTATAGGGAGGATCTATGTATATCATCTTGACTTTACCTAGAAAAGTCGCCTGAAGAAGCTTTAGGGCCTCCAGATTGTCCCCATTAATAAACAGGTTCCCTGTTTCATCAAATTTCAAGCTGCCTTGGTAGTCAGGGATCAGTGTCTTCGCGACAGGTGCGTTCGCGAGCAGCAACGCCTCGCGTTTCCCCGGCCAATCCAGCCTATATCGCTCCTGCGGCCCCTCGACGATGCTATCGCTCAACTCCTGCCGAAGCTGATCGAAGTCCACGGCGAGACGCAATTGCCCGGTCGCCTCGTCGCGCGCCTCGGTGACGCAGCCGGGAAAAAGATCGCGGATCTTGGTGATGTTATCCTGGCTCAGATCGAGGCTATGCATCTTCAGTTTTTCCATGAATCACTTCTCTCTAATTTCTACCACTTCGAACTTCCAACCAAAGTAGCTGTAAAGGAAGTCACCGGAGCCTTCGCGGTCGGTCAGCTTCGCGCGTATCCTGAACACAGTGCCCACGGGATAATTGCGGCTTAGGCTCTTCGAACATTCGACATGCATTGTGGTCGGAAAACCCTGTCCGTGGTGAGGACGGATGTGGACGTCCCCGTGCAGACCAGGTGTACTGTCTGGGCGATAGCTTTCTACCAAAACCAACTGATAAGATTCATTCGGCTTCGCCATCCCTGTCTCCGCTCAATCTTTTCAACTCTTCCTTGGCAGCGCGCAGCTCGGCATTGATCGCCACGCGCTTGTTGAACTGTCTCTCGCGACTGAGCCGCGCCTTGATCCGGTTGACCTCGCGGGTCGTGGCCTTTATCGCCTCCGCCAGGGCGATCTTGGTCTCCAGCGACAGTGGCTGCATATCAGGCGCCGCGAATGACGACTGCGAGGCCTCCGCAAAGCCGGTTTGCGCGCCGGGGACCAACCGGGCGGTCTGCTCCTCGACTAACGGGCTGATGAGCTGCTCGTAAAGCGCGCCCATGTTCAACGCCACGGGCAGTGCCGACCGTCGCCCACCCTCTGGAAGCCACTCGCTCTCGAAATAGTCTCCCAACACCCATTTCATGCTGTCTGCGTCGCTCGGGCGCTTATAAGCAGCGGCGAGCTTGATCTTGCCGCCATGCGACAGTTCGAAAAGCAATGGAAACGGGATTGCACGATCGATGGCACGCAGCGCTTCAGTACTGAGGGTTTTTTCCCGTTGCGTGATCCGAAACACCTGGATTTCAGCCACCGACTTCGTCGCGGGCAGATTGATCGTTTCCGGTGCCAGCTTGTGCGACCAGATAATCTGGTCCACCTCGCGTACGAACAGGTCCTTGAGCGCGGTATTGACACCCGCATGTTCATAGATCTTGTTCTTGGGGATGACCCGTCCGAAGGCACTGGCGCGGGGCCAGTCGTAAAGCGTCACGACACGCTCCCTTCGATGCGCTGGCCTCCTTCGACGCGCAGGAAGGCGATTAGCTCGAAATCATCCAGGCCCTTGATCGTGTGCGTCAGGGCGGTCGTGCGACCACCGCTGAACAGGCTATCGATGTCCTTCTCTTCCTTCACCTCGATCATCGAACGGATCGCCTGGCTGAGCAGATCGGAATAGCGTCCCATCTGACGACCGTTCTCCGTCCGCTCGTTGAAGAGGCGGCAGACATCCGGGATCGGATCGGCGCGACCCTTGCAACTGCTGCGGATCAGGTCAAGCAGCCGCTTCACCTCGGTATGATCTGCGATAATCTCGCCATCGTCATCGATGTAAACGAGGTAGAAGGGATGAAGCCTGTTCTGCTGGTTGATGTTGACGCTACGATGCACGTTCTTCAACGCGAAGATCACGCCGGGCCGCAGCCCAAGCTCGTGCGCCGCCGGCACGACGGCGTGCATGCCGAACGGCGCCGTCTCCAGATCGCCATGTTCCTTGACGTAGTTAAGCAGGTCCATGCGAAAATCGTTGAGGCCGAGGTCGGTAATCGAGATGCCGGCCTTCACGTCTTCCAGCTCGATCACCTCTTCCTGCATCCGCTTGAGTTGTTCCTTGCGGTAGGCAATATCGCTGGACTTGGCGGTCAGCACATTGTCGTCGCCGGTCGCGGTGACATCGGCGATCACCATGCGGTTTTCAACACGCTCCTTGAGATTGATGTATTCGTCCAGCGTGATGTCCGGCCAGTAGTTGACGAGCTGGATCTGGTCATTGGGCGAACCTATGCGGTCGATACGACCGAAGCGCTGGATGATTCTCACTGGGTTCCAGTGAATGTCGTAATTGACCAGGAAATCGCAATCCTGCAGGTTCTGGCCTTCCGAGATGCAATCGGTTCCGATCAGGATATCCAGTTCGGCTGTCTCATGAGGCAGAACGACCGACCTTTCCTTCGAGCGGGGTGAGAACAGCGTCAGCACACTCTGGAAGTCGTAGGACTTTTTGAGCGTGGTTTTCGGGGAGCTCGAGCCTGTGACCTGGCCCACATGCAGGCCTAGGCCATCAGCAAACGGCGCCAGATTTTCATAAAGATAGTTCGCGGTGTCGGCGAAGGCAGTGAATACAATAACCTTCCGGTTGCCGGGATTGAGCGGCTCCTCGATTTTTTGCTTGAGCAAAGAAAGCAGATGCTGAAGCTTGGCATCGTCCTCTGGCGCCACCTTCCGCATGGACGCAACCAAGCCGTCGATCAGGGCACGGTCCCCCGCGAGATCATGCTTCCACGAGGGCAAGTCCATATCGCCGAGGCTGATCTGCATCTTCTTGCCGACGGTAAACTCATCGAGCCCGGAGAGGTCATCGTCTTCCGGGTCGAAATCACTCATATCCTCCAGATGGTCGCTGATGCTTTCACCACGCCCGGTCGTCTCGTACTCGGCGATGGCGTCAAGCGCCCGCGTGATGTTGCCGCCCAGAGCAAGCAAAGTCAGGCGGAAGGCCGCAACCGAGCTTTCGAGGCGCTTAAGGAGATTGGTGGTCATCAGCGCCTGAAGACTGCGCTCGCGGTCAGCCTGCCGAAGTTTTCCACGGCCACCCTCTACCTGGGTGTCGTAGATCTCCTCGTACTTCCTGAGCCGGCTTGGCAGGATGTAGCTGATCGGAGCATAGACTGCGAGCTTCAATACCGACAACTGTCCGAAGATTTCGTTCAAGCCCATCACATCCGCTCGCTGCGTGATCGGGCAGTGGAACGACAGCGGTTTGCGGCGCTGAGGGAATTTGCCGATGTCCTTCGTGTCGTAGAATGTCTCGATATGCTTGCGCGACCGCGCGATGGTCACGGCATCGAGCAGCTCGAAGAAGTCGAAGTCCAGCGTCCTTAGAATCGTTGCAGCCGTCCGTTCGTCCGGAGGCAGCACTGACCATTCGTTGAAAGCCTTCTGCGCGCGCCGGAAGATTTCCTCAATGCTGGTTTGCGATTTTAGGCTCTTGCTGAGCGCATCCGATTGGCCTTCATAGGCTAGTGCGAGCTGGTTGCGCAGATCGTTGAAGCGGTTGTTCACGGGCGTTGCCGAGAGCATCAGCACCTTAGTCTTCACGCCGGCGCGGATGACCTTGTTCATCAGCTTTTGATAACGGGTCTCGCGATCCTTGAAGACGTCGTTATTTCGGAAATTGTGGGATTCATCGATCACCACGAGATCGTAATTGCCCCAGTTCACCCGGTTCAGCGGAATGCCGAACGACTCACCCGACGTGCGCGACAGATCGGTGTGGCAGAGCACGTCATAATTGAAGCGATCCTTGGCGAAGATATTGGTGGTGAGGTTGCTGTTATAGTTCCGCCAGTTGTCGGCCAGCTTCTTCGGGCAGAGCACCAGCACCGACTTGTTGCGAAGCTCGTAATATTTGACGACCGCTAGGGCGGTGAAGGTCTTCCCCAGGCCGACGGAGTCTGCAAGGATACAGCCGTTATATGTCTCGAGCTTGTTGATGATCCCGGTCGCAGCGTCCCGCTGATAGTTGAACAGCTTGTTCCAGACGATACTCTCCTGGTAGCCGGTTCGGTCATTCGGCAGCACGTCCTCATTGATGTCCTCAAGGAACTCGCGGAATATATTGTAGAGCATCAGAAAGTAGACACGCTCGGGCGCGTTCTCCTGGTAGACGGACTCGATGTGATCGCAGACGGCGTCGGTAACGTCCTTCAACTTGTCAGCATCGTTCCAGATTTGATTGAAAAGTTGGAGATAGATCCCGGCATGTGCCTGCTCGTCCATCCGTGTCACGAAGTTGGAGACTGCATTACCCTTCTGATAGCCTAGATCTACCGCAGTGAAGCCGCTGATCGGCATGTACGCAACGCCGGCCCCGTTGGTCTCCACATGCGCAAACGGCTGCATCGCAGCCTGGGTAGCGTTGGACTTGAACCGAGCCTTTTCGCGAATCCATTCGGCGCATTCCCTCGCCACCGCTCGCTGCGTCAGCTTATTCCGCAGCTGGATCTCGAACTCGGTGCCATAGAGGCTGCTCTCCCGCCCCGGCTTGGGGATGAAGAACTCGCGTTTCTCCTTTCGCAGCTTATCGGTCGCTTCCGTAGGTACGAATGTTGGCGACGTGAAGATGAACTGCAAGTTGTCGATTCTTGAAAGCTCGGACTTCAGGGCCTCATATGCATAGATCGAGAAGCATGATGCTGCGATTTTCACGCGCGAGCCGCGGCCGAGCGTTTCCTTCAGATCATCGCCAAGGAGCTGAGAGGTGTTGTCGATGATTTTCATGGGGTAGCGGTCTCTCGGACCAGAGTCAGGCCGTCACAACTAACGCAGAACATTGATCCTCTCCATAAACTCAGTGGCCTGAAGCGCGAATCCGCAAAAGTTCCAAATGGTTATTGTTGTAAGGCTTGAACCAGTTCGGATCAATGTTCAACCGTTGCTGCGTTTCTGAGTGCGACAATCACAGGCTGCGCCGGGGATCGCCGGTGCCGCCACGGCCATTGCTGCGGGGTGATTGAGGACGAACCCCACAAATCGTCACAGCTGCAAATGTTCCAACTCAAGGCCAGGGTACTCGATAGCATTGACCAGCTTGGCCCGCTGCTCAAGCATGCCCTGGGTCAACACACCGTATCCTTTGGTGACCCGGTTACCGCTGCTGACGTGTCCGAAGATAAAATTGAACTGCTCATCCAGATAGCCGGCACGTCTCATTGCATCAAAGGCGCCGTGGCGGAATGAATAAAGTGACAATCCCCTCCCTTTCTTGAGGTTGATTTTCTCCAGGTAACGCCCAAAATCCCTGCTAAAGTCGGATAACATCTGACCGCGATCATTGCGGATTGCTAACGGAAAGACTCGCGTGTGCCCTGCTCCACGAATTGCTGCGAGGTAGTCTAGGAAGCCAAGGCTGATTAGCTCTCGGTGGACAGGCACAACACGACGAGAGCCGTCGTTCTTCAGTCTCTTGATATCCTCATCGCCATCGTCCGAGGTTTCAGTGATGTCGAAGATCCAGGTCTGCTGTTCCTCTCGGACGTCTGCAAGGCTGAGCTGTGCAATCTCCCCAGGTCGGGCGCCTGAGTAAAGCATGATTAACGGTATCCAATAGCGATGGTCACGAATTCTGACATTCCCCGGCTTGTTCCAGAATCGAGGTGAACCATCACTCGCACACCCCGCGAACAAAGGGGACCGGAATAGGGCGTTCATCTGGTCGACTGTAAACGGATAGACCTTCTTCCGTTTGTCTTTCGCCAGAAACATTCCTTCGGTGGGATTGTCATCAATGTATCCATGCCCAACCAGCCAGCTGCAGAATGCGGCGAGGTTGGAAAGGTAACGATTCACGGTATTCGCGCTCAGGACCGGTTTGCCGACTGATTCGTTGTGGGTGACAATCTGGGCGATCTTCATGCCTTCAAAAACCTTCGTCTCAACAGCCTTAACGGGATAGCGAATTAGAAGTGCCTTCCACTCTCGAACAGCTTTCTTGTCGATCTTTGACGCGGGCAATGTCGAGCCGACATGGTCTACGAATAACCCGATATCGCGGCGAGCCTGAGCCAATGTGTCGGCTGTGACGCCGCGAGGGTTTTCGCGGGCATAAACCTCAAAGAGTTCCGCGATCGATTGCCCAGGCGGCGCCGTCTCGCGTGGCTTGGCGAAGGCTGGCCTCACGATCGGGTCCTTGGGCCTCCCCGAGTAGTCGCCGACATCCCGCTCGACTGTTCGCTCAAGCGCCTCAATGTCGGCGCGCATCATCAGGGCGCCAAGTTCGCGAAACTGTTCGGATCCGTGGTCTACCAGCAAGAGATGCCGCTCTATGAACTGACGCACCTCCTCATCAACCAGCATATATCTCCCGGTGGCCAAATCTCGCCTCAGAGCCGCCAATCGACGGGCGCGGAGATTTGCGTCATCCTCTCGGGCACGTTTCAACAGCTCTAGGTCTGCATACCCGTTGATCATACCCACAAGATCATCGGACCTTATTTCGCCGCGATCGATACGCTGCCAGACCCGTGCGACCTCATTCTCGAGATCAGCATCTGTCGGCATGGCGCGACGCTTCTCCGTATCTCGATTTAGCCGCGCTTCATAATGCTCCCAGACCGCAACGGCTCTATCCTCGTCCGTGAGATGGCGACGAGCGCGCATGTCTTCAAACTCAGCGTCCCATTTCTGGAGTTCGAAGCTGAGCCGTCGCTTTGCGACCGCTTCATCCTTCGTCCGCAACGAGACCTTTTTGTCCTCACTAGGGAACTGATCTCGCAGATCTGAAGGGATGTAGATCCGCGCGTAATATGTGCCGCCATCGCGTCGGATGAGGTTTGAACGTCTGGTCATCGAAGGCTCCCGGAGCAGCTTACCGGAACAGTAAACCGGAACACCTCTAGACCAATAAGCTCATTCCTGGCAATATGTTATGATATTTCAAGGCTGCGGACAACGTTGGATTATCGTCCAGGTTCCCCAGCCAAATTTCTTCGAAATCTCCTGAAAGCTTTTCAACCGCTTTGGTGCCGCTGACATCGCTCCATCCGCGACCGCCGCAGCGACCACCACACACTCCCACGTTGACAGATATCAATTGCCGGCAAACTTTACCGGCTATCCTCTAGGATCGAACCCCGCCCCGTTTCCCCGATGATGGCGGTGCAGTTTGATTTGGAGTGCCTATGCCTGCCAATTCAGTCTCCGTCCATCGTAAACCCGAGCAGAACGATATGGTCCGCGAGGGGCTGAGCGGCATCGAGGCGGCCGCGCGGCTGGCGCAATTCGGGGAGAATCGCCTTCCCGAGCCCAAGGCGCCGTCCCTGTTCCTGATCTTCCTCGCGCAATTCCGCAGCCCGCTGATCTATATCCTGCTGATCGCGGCAGCAGTCTCGCTTCTGGTCAGCGAGGCGGAAGATGCCGTGTTCATCGGCATCGTGCTGGTGTTGAACGGCGTGATCGGCGGCATCCAGGAACATTCCGCCGGCCGTGCTGCGGCGGCCTTGCGCAGTCTTGAACAGCCGTTTGCGACCGTCGTCCGCGACGGGACCACCCAGGAGATCGAGGCGCGCCTGCTGGTTCCGGGCGACGTCGTCCGGATCGAGGCCGGCGGCCGCATCCCGGCCGACATCGAGCTGTTCGAGACCAATAACCTGCTCTGCGACGAGTCGCTGCTGACAGGCGAATCCGCACCGGCGCGCAAGACCCTCTCCGCCATAGGGGCGCCGAACGAGAACAGGAAATCCGGCCTTGCATTTGCGGGCAGCCTCGTCACGCGCGGTCGCGGCACCGGCCTGGTGGTTGCGACCGGCCTTTCGACCGAAATCGGCAGGATCGCCGCGGAGATCGGCAAGGCGTCGACCACCCAGCCGCCGCTGATGATCCGGCTGAAGCATTTTTCCAACATGATCGCCTGGAGCGTCGGGATCGCCTCCGCCGTCCTCGTCGCTGTTGGCCTGTTTCGCGGGCTTGCCTGGGACGACCTGTTCATGATGTCGGTCGGACTTGCGGTCAGCGCCATCCCGGAGGGCCTGCCGATCGCGATCTCGATCGCGCTGGCGATCAGCATGCGTCGCATGGCCAGGCGTAACGTCATTGTCCGCCGCATGCCGGCGGTCGAGTCGCTCGGTTCCTGTACGATGATCGCCACCGACAAGACAGGAACGCTGACCCTCAACGAGCTGACTGTCACCGATATTCGTCTTCCCGACGGCAGCGAACTCATGCTCGATGCCGGCATGGATCTCGATACCTGCGAAATCCGGGGCTCTAACCTCAGCCCGGCGGAGGCGCGTGAACGTGCCGGGAGACTGCTGAAGGCAGCGGTTCTGCCCAACGAGGGTGGTCTCACCCGCCAGGCGGACGGCTGGAAAGGTGTCGGCGATACGGTCGATATCGCTCTCCTGGCCGCCGCCCGCAAGGCCGGGCTCGAGCAGGAGGCGATGAAGGACGATTACCCGCTGATCGCGCGCATTCCCTATGAGCCGGACCTCAAATATGCCGCCTCCTTCCATCGCCGGGGCGAGCGGGTGCGTATTTTCGTGAAAGGATCAGCGGAAACGCTGATCGACATGGCGGATCGGATGGACGCCGGCAACGGCATCGTGCCGATCGACCGCGAGACGCTCCTTCGGCAGAAGGAGGAGATGGCGGAGCGTGGCCTCAGGGTGCTCGCGTTTGCGGAAGGGGAAATCCGCGGCGGTTCGGACGAGAACTTTGGTTACCATCACCTGGTCGACCTGGTGTTCCTCGGCCTTGCCGGCATGCAGGATCCGATCCGCCCGGAAGTTCCGCAAGCGATCCAGGACTGTTACTCGGCCGGTGTGACGGTGGTGATGGTGACCGGCGACGACCCGAAGACCGCCGCCGCCATCGCCGCGGAGGCTGGGTTGCGGTTCCTGCCCGATCAGATCACCAGCGGTGCCGACGTCGGCAAGGCCGAGGAAGCCGGTCCGGATACGCTCGACGAGCTGACCGGACGGGCGCGAATCTATGCCCGGGTGGCACCGGCGCAGAAGCTCGCGATCGTGCTGTCGCTCGCCCGCAACGGCCACTTCGTGGCCGTCACCGGCGACGGCATAAACGACGCCCCCGCGCTGAAACACGCCCATGTGGGGGTGGCGATGGGCCGCAAGGGAACAGAAGTCGCCAAGGAAAGCGCCGACATCGTCGTCACCGACGACAATTTCGCGTCAATCGTCAGCGGCATCCGCGAAGGCCGCACCGCTTATTCCAATATCCGCAAGGTGATCCTCATGCTCACCGCGACGGGTGCTGCCGAAATGCTGCTTTTCCTGCTGGCAATCCCGCTCGGGCTGCCCATGCCGCTGCTCCCGGTGCAGCTGCTCTGGCTCAATCTCGTCACCAACGGCATCCAGGATGTCGCGCTTGCCGGCGAGAAACCTGAAGGGGATGAACTGGCACGGCCGCCGCGCCGCCCGAAGGAGCCGATCTTCGACCGTTTGATGATCCGACGGATCGTCCAGTCGACGCTGGTCATCGGCGGCGGCGGTTTCGCGATCTTCTCCTATCTGCTGTATCAGGGCTACGAGATTTCGCAGGCGCGCAACCTGCTGCTGCTGCTTTTCGTGCTGTTCGAAAACGTCCAGACCTTCACCAGCCGCTCGGAGCGCCGATCGATCTTCTCGTTGAATTTTTTCGGCAACCCGCTGCTGATCCTGACTGTCATCGCTGCCCAGGCCATCCATATTTCGGCAATGTATATCCCCTGGTTTCGCGAAACCCTCGATCTCGCGCCGATCTCGTTTGCCGAGTGGGCGTTGATGATGCTTGCCGCCTCCTCGATCCTGGTCGTCACCGAATTGGACAAATGGCGCCTGCGTAGAACGAGCTTGGCCTGAGCACCGCCCGCACCCGTCGGGATTGCGCTATGTCAAGGTCGGCGCGGAGGCGATGGGAGAAGCTCGGGACGAAGCGACGGATGATCGCAACCACAGGAGCGCAGGATGCTTGCCAAAGACTTGATGACCACACGGGTGGTTCACGTCAGCCCCGGAACCGGCCTCAAACACGCGATCCAGATGTTGATCGACAACGACATAAGCGGCCTGCCCGTGATCGACGATCGTGGGACACTGTGCGGAATGCTCACCGAAGGAGACATTCTGAAACGGCACGAATTCAACCTCGCGCCGAAGGCCGCTCCGGACGCCGATCCGGCCTTCTTCGAAAACTACGTCAGGACGCATGGCTTGAAGGTCGAGAACTGCATGAGCCGCAAGGTCATCAGTGTATTGCCTGAAGCCGGTCTCGCCGAGATCGTCGCGCTGATGCGCCTCCACGCCGTCAAGCGTATTCCCGTGCTCGACAATGGGGTGCTCGTGGGGATCGTCAGTCGCCGCGATGTCCTCAAGACCGAGATCGCCACACCGGATGTGATCGCTCGCGGCGACGATGCGCTGCAACTCGCCGTCGCGACGCGGCTCCTGGCGGAACTCGGACTGGGCAAGGACAGGATCGACGTCAGGGTGCGGGATTCGGTCGTGGAGATCATTGGCAAGATCGCCTCCGATGCGGAGCAGGAGGCCATACGCATCCTGGCGTCAGGGATTGCCGGCGTAGGCGGCGTCGTCACACAAACGCCTCCGCAGCAGCCCGCTCGATAGCAGGCGAGCAGACTCTTTCCGATCCGCCCTTCGGGTCTGCTCCCCTGGGGCGGATTTTTGTTCCGGCCTGCGGCGGCAGACCCGTCTGATCTCTTCCTTATTTGCGGCAGGACGCGGACACGAAAACCCCGTCTCCCGCCGGCTGACGGGAGACGGGGCAAAACCGTGTCCACGTCTTACCGGGCGATCAGCACCGGGAACTTGATTTCCTTCAGGATCGAAGCGGTCACCCCGCCGAAGACCCGTTCGCGCAGCCGCGAATGGCCATAGGCGCCCATGACGATGAGGTCGGCGTCGATCTCCAGCGCATGCCGTTCGAGCACGTCCTCCACCAGCCGGCCGCCGCTTACCAGCTGTTCGACGCGGACCTTTATGCCGTGGCGTGCGAGGTAGGTAGCAACGTCGGCGCCGGGTTCGCCGCCGCTGACCCAATAGGAGTTGTCCGGATCGACGAGCACGACATGCACCTCTTCGGCCCAGGTCATCATCTCCAGCGCCTCGCGTGCGGCCTGAGCCGCCTCGGCCCGGGAATTCCAGGCGAGCAGGATCCGACGCGGTTTCAGCGTCGTCTTGCGGCCCTTCGGAACCAGCAGGAGGGGACGCCGCGCTTCGAACACGCCGCCATCGACGATCCGCCGGGTGAGCGCGCTGTCGCTGCGCACGCCATCTCCGATCACCAGCACATCGGCATAAAGTGCGCGGCGATGAATTTCCTCGCTGACGAAACCGCTATCCGCATAGAGGACGTCAGCATCGAACGACAGCCCATTCGTCTTGCAGGCGCTTTCCGCCTGTTTCCGGATGCCGTCGAGCAGTCTCAGATCCTCGTCACGCTGGTCCAGCCATACCGTGCCGGCCGGAAAATCGCCTATGGTTGCCGGCACGGCAAGGCCGATGACGACGACGGACAGGTGGGCTTCGAGTTCGATCGCAATCTCGATGGCGCGCGCGAGATCGGCTGTCGGATCCGTATTGGCGATCATTGCGAGCACTGTCTTGAACGACATTGTCTGTCTCCTCTGCATGAGGCCTTGATCGGCCCTATGGAGGAAAGTCTAGGATCGGCACCGGCCCGAGCCATGATCTTCGTCAATCGGAGCGATAATTCGAAACTGCTGGCGCCCGCCCGCCGATCAGCCAGAATCGGAGATGGCGTCCGTCGCCATGGGGAAGGCTTTTGTCATGCCGAAACGCAGCAGCCGTGAGAAGGCCATCGTGTCTTCTGCCTTCGAAGAAACGAGAGTAGGATTATCCGGTTCGACCAACCAGGGAGATCGAAAATGGGAATGAAAAAAGGGGCGCCTTCACCCGGAACGTCTGCCAAGGATATCGCCAAGGAGCAGGACGACTACCTGGAAGAGTCGCTCGAAGAGACTTTTCCGGCAAGCGATCCCATTGCACCGGGCCATCCCCAGAAACCGGAAAAAGGGCCGGTCGCTCCCAAGCGCAAGTGATCCAAATTCCGTGCGCCGACGGCGCGATCACTGGCATGAAGTTGGAAGACGCGGGCTTGCCCGGAACGGACAGATCCGATCCGCGGGAACGGGCCGAAGTGCCCCTCGGCCCGCATCACTGGATAGTTAGCTCTTGCCGCCGGTCTTGCGGCCCTTGTCGGCCTTGCCCTTGGCGGAAGAGGTCTTGGCGTCATAGCCCTGACCGTGGTTGGTGCCGCCGAGATGGCCGCCGCCGCTGGTGTTGGCCACCTGGCGCTGGGCGCGCTTTACCTGCTGCTCTGCATCCGTCTTTTTCATGGAAATTCTTTCATTATTCAATAACAAAAGGCCGAGAGGAATTGTGCCTCCCGACCGCTTACGGTCCATGCCAGTACATCCGTGACCGGAGCCCGAAGCTGGTTTTGGCTTTAAGCGATCTGCAGATTTTCAGCTGCATTCTTGCCGGTGCGGTTGTCCCGCACGACATCGAAACTCACCTTCTGGCCTTCGGCTAGATAGGTCATCCCCGAGCGCTCGACGGCCGAGATATGGACGAACACGTCCGTCGACCCGTCGGCGGGCTGGATAAAACCGAAACCCTTGGAGGTGTTGAAAAATTTTACGATTCCGCTGTTCATGAAGATGGTCCTTCCAATCGAACACAGGTCGCCGTCCGGCAATATGCCGGCGACAAAAGAGATCGATTTTGAAAGGAAAGATCAGCTCGAACGCAAAAGGCGTGTAAACGAAGCTCGACAACCAATTTCGATGGTAATCCCTACCGGTCAACTATGTCTTGAGCAAGGCATTTCTCGCAACCTGCCACATTGCGTTTGGCGCAAGTCCGGCGCATGATAGCAACCTCAGCAGCTATATAAAGGGCACTGCTGCTTCGGGATTCCCGCGCCCTGGCCCCAATGAAAGGAGGACGTCATGTCTTCCGAATTCTCTCAGTCCACCTCCCGCAATCTGGTCCGCGTCAGCGGCCCCGGGTATCGGGAAAATATCGAACTCCATCAATTCGGTGAGCATATGCAGCCAAGCGGCATGCCTGTCGCCGGCCGGATCGGCACAACGGGGGCTGCCATCATGCTTGCGCGTTTTGGCGATCATCCCGAGAAGAGCTTTGGGGCCGCAATATCGGCTTCGTTGAGCAAACACAGAGATACCCCACTATCGCAGCTTTGATGCTTCGGCTGGCAAAGGCAGGTTTTGCAAATCCGTCATTTCACGCTTTGCATGCCTGTCGGCCGAACATGACTTCACTCTCCACGATCGATCGCCGCCCAAGGAGGACAAAATGGCTAAAGGCCAGGTACGAAGTAACCGCGAAACTCGCAAACCGAAAAAAGACAAGGCCGCCGCAGTGACGGCCGCGCCCGCAGGCGCACAGGTCAAGCTCGCCGGCAGCGGCCTTACCTTGGGCAAGAAGCCGAAGTAATGCTTCGACAAGGAGGCGCCGTGCCACGACGCCTCCAACGCAGTCTTTATCCTTTATCCTTGCGGAAGATCGCATCGCCTGGATTTTCGTGGCGACGCATGCCGGATTGTCTTTTCCGAGGAAGGCCGAAACCGATCTAGTTGGAGCCGGGGCGCTTTTTCGGAACACGGGTGGCACGGATGCCGTCAAGCCAAATCTCCGAACCCGCCAGCGGTAGCCCCCGGATCAGCATATCCCGGAAGATGGCACGCAGGGCCGGGCCGTCCGGGCAGTTTTCTGCGGCTTGTTCAGCCTCCGGCTGACTGTTGGTCAGCATCTTCTGGAAATAAAGCTGGAAACTCGGATGCGAGGATCGTGAAGACATCGCGCCCCTCCTTTTTCGTCGGGGCTAGGGCTCGGGTCCCTCAGGCGGCTGCGCCCTTACCAGTTGCAGCCGACCATCCACGATGGGCCTCATTTCCGCCGATGGCAAGCGCCGCCTATCCGTATTTGAGACAAGTCTTGAAAGTGACTCATTATATCGCCATATGTGATTCACGTTTTCAGCCTTTTCGGCTACCTGATCCTTCCGGCCCTGCCGGTTGCTTGGCGACACCCTTGATTTTGCGAACGTCGAACTCCGCCCTGTCGGCTGGAGAATTCTTGCGTTGGCCGTCGTCACGTCCCGCAGTCTACCCTTTAAGGTTACATCAATGATCGATACCGTCCGCAATACCGCCCAGAATCTGTTTCGCAAACCCGATGCAGAAGAAGGCTCCAATGCTGCCAAGCTGCAGGAATTTCGCCATAGGCAGGCCCTGAGAAGCCGCGAACTCAAGCTCGCCCAGAAGCAGGAACGCCTCCAGAGGCGCGCGTCGCAATTGCAGCCGGCCTGACACGGGACCGCTCCGACGAGGCCGCTCGTTCGGACCATCCCCTCGCACCTATCCTCGACCACAAGGACACCACCATGGCCGCCTTCAACTACAATGCCGGCGCGGGGCTCTACCCGTGCAAGAACTGGAAGAGAACGAGCAGGCTTGGCTACAAGAGGTTCGACACCGTGGCCGAGGCTCTGCGCTTCGCAATCGAGGTGATGCCTGCATCCCTATTGCGCGGGTCCATTCTCGAGGTCGAAGAAGCCCGTTTCGACAGCACGCAGATACAGAGGCTCTACGACGCCGGCGATTATCCGCTGCAGCGCCGGGACCAGTGAGACAGCGCCGATCCGGCGTTCCGATGCCGCGTTCGGCGTTATCGTATTTTACCGGCTGCGGCCGGTTTTTCCTGTCGCTGTCGCATGGCGCCTGCTATAGCGGTTATCCATGCAGGATTCGATAAGGCGCGCCCCGCGCCAAGCGCATGCCGTCCTCAATGCTTTTGCGGTGATTGGATGACGATATTTTCCGTCCGGCATGTCACCTCCTATCGGTATACGAGGCCGGTGGAGTTCGGCGAACACAGGCTGATGTTCAGGCCGCGGGACAGTTTTGACCAGACCTTGCTGAGTTCCCAGCTCAACGTTTTTCCAAAACCGGATTATGTCCGCTGGATTCACGATGTCTTCGGCAATTGCGTCGCGCTCGTCGGGATATCCAAACCCTCATCCGAACTGCGGTTCGAAACCAATATCCGCCTCGACCATACGCCTCAGGCGGCGATGGACTTCCAGATCGACGAAGAGGCCCTCACCTATCCTTTCGCATACGATCCCGAAGAAGCCTTTGATCTGGAGCGGACGATCCTGCGCCACTATCCCGATCCAGAGGACCGGGTCGGCAAATGGGCGCGGCAATTCATCAAGGTCGGCCACCCCACCGAAACCGGCCACCTGCTGATGACCATGTGTTTTGCGCTCCACGAGGGTTTCATCTACGCCCGGCGCTCGGAACACGGAACGCAACCGCCGCTCGAAACCCTACAGCTGCGCCGCGGCACCTGCCGCGATTTCGCGCTGCTGATGATGGAGGCGGCGCGGGCGCTCGGATTGGCGGCACGTTTCGTCACCGGCTATATCTACGTGCCCGACCGCGACGGATCGATAACGCTCGGCGGCGGATCGACCCACGCCTGGTGCCAGGTCTATCTTCCCGGCGCCGGCTGGGTGGAATTCGATCCCACCAACGGTATCGTCGGCAATCGCGACCTGATCCGCGTGGGTGTCGCGCGCGATCCGCGGCAGGCAGTCCCGCTATCGGGAAGTTACGATGGCGACGACAGCGATTTCGACAGCATGTCCGTGCAGGTTAACGTGACGACCGAAGACCACAGCGTCAAACTCCACGGATAACCGGAACACCCGGATTATTCGAGCGTTGCCGCTGAACTGCCATTCCAGCCAGAGTTTCTCCATATAGGGATACGATCATGAAGATACGCGCAGGGTTTCGCATAGGGTATGAATGCCAGCACGATACGGCCATGCTGCTGGTCCTCAATATCCATCCCTCGCGTCGGGCGGACCTTTTGAGCGATCAGGTACTGAGCTTCGACCGGCCGATCGAGGCCTGGAGCTATCTCGACAGCTTCGGAAACGCCTGCAGCCGGATCGTCGCGCCGCCCGGGCTGACGACGATCTCGACGGAATTCGAAATCTACGACGACGGCATGCCCGACCCCGTGCCGCAGAACGCCTTCCAGCACGACATCAAGGACCTGCCGGACGACGTGCTGGTCTTCCTGCTCGGCAGCCGCTACTGCGACACCGACCGCCTGGCGGATTTCGCCTGGAAGACATTCTCCTCGACCCCTCTCGGCTGGCCGCGGGTGCAGGCGATCCTCGACTTTGCCCACAACCACATCACCTTCAACTATCAGAACGCGGATCCGCTTCGGACAGCTTTCGGAGGATTTACCGATCGCACGGGCGTCTGCCGCGATTTCGCGCATCTCGCCATCACGCTTTGCCGCTGCATGAACATCCCGGCGCGTTACTGCACCGGCTATCTCGGCGATATCGGCGTCCCGGTGGATGTCAATCCGATGGATTTCAGCGCCTGGTTCCAGGTCTATCTCGGCGGTCGCTGGAATACGGTCGACGCCCGCCATAACAAACCGCGCATCGGGCGCATCCTGATGGCGACAGGGCGGGACGCCACGGACGTGGCGCTTTCAACCGCCTTCGGCCCGGCTGTCCTGTCGTATTTCGAAGTGACGACCGAAGAAATACCGGCTTCCACCTAGATCTTCAAGCTGCCGGCCGCCCACCGGCGAGACCTTGATGCGGGTACCGCTGATATTCGTTCACCCGCCACAAAAACCACTACTGGTTGCATATTTCGCGATTTTCAAAACAAAAAGTTGACACTTCAATCCCGATACGGTAGGTAGAGGACATCGATACTTTGTTTGCCGATCTTTGTTTTTGCTGCGCTTTGCGCTTCTTGACGAACTTTCCCTCTCAAAAGTCGAAACACCCGCCGTGCGTCGCCCGGCGGCTTATCAATGTTGCTATGAAAGGGTTCGTTATGGCCACTGGCACAGTTAAATGGTTCAATGCCACCAAGGGCTTCGGCTTCATTCAGCCTGACGACGGCAGCGCCGACGTCTTCGTTCACATCTCTGCCGTCGAACGCGCTGGCATGAGCTCGATCGTTGAAGGCCAGAAGCTTGGCTTTGAACTCGAGCGTGACCGCAAGTCGGGCAAGATGTCCGCAGGCCAGCTCCAGGCTGCCTAAAACTTTAGCCTCCCATGACCACGGACGTACTGGCATGGCGGCAAAAGATATGTGAAGGCCAGGCGTATGTCTGGCCTTTTTCCGTTGAGGCGTCTGGCTGACGCGAATATCTGCATGGCCTCCCGTTAAGCGCGATATTGGTCTCGGCCACAAAATTTCAAATCTGACAAGTTCAAATCTGACAAGGACGATACATTGAGACACCCGAACGACAACAGCTTTGCCGAGCGCCGCAAGACCGCAGCGGATGCTAAACGCGAGCTTTTGGCAAAGTTTGCGACCGCACCTAAGCCGACAGATCCTGCCATGCAGGAACGCCGTGCCGAGCGCGAAGCCATTGCGGCCGCGAGGGAAGCCCGCCGCGCCGAGCGCGAGGCCCAGAAGGCTGCCGAGAACGAGCGCCAACTCCAGGAAGCCGCCGCATTGGCCGCCGCTGCGGAAGCCGATGAAAAGGCCGATGCCGAGGCCCGGCAAGCGGAAACCAACGACCGGGTTGCCCGGGTCATCGCCGATGAAGCCGCCCGCAAGGCGGAGCGCGATCGTCGTTACGCTGCACGCAAGGCCCGTCAGGGCTGATATTTGAGGCATGTGCCTGAGACGTGCAGGCACATCCCGCTTCGGGCGCGCCGCATGCCGAGGCCAAAAAGGTGGATCGATATCCATGAACGCCACAGCCCATGCGATTGCGCCCGTTGCCGAAGACGATATCGGCGCCTGGCTCAAGATTCTTTCGAAATACCGGCAGCCGCGTTTCGGACGCAGCACCTTCGAGCTGCTCGTCACGGTGCTGCCGTTTGCAGCCTTCTCGGCTGCAGCTTATGTTTCTGTATTCCTCGGCTACCCGATCGGGCTGATCCTCGTCCTTCCGGCCGCGGCCTTTCTCTTGCGGCTGTTCATGATCCAGCACGACTGCGGCCACGGCTCGTTCTTCGCGCGCCGGCGCCTCGACAATTGGACCGGACGAGTGCTCGGGGTGCTGACCCTGACGCCTTACGATTACTGGCGCCGGGCGCATGCCGCCCATCACGCCTCGGCCGGTAACCTCGACGAGCGCGGCATCGGAGACATCACCACGCTGACGATCGACGAATATCAGGCTCTGCCCTGGTCGCGCCGGCTTGCCTACCGGCTTTATCGCCACCCGCTGGTGATGTTCGGCATCGGACCCGCCTGGCTTTTCCTCTTCAAGCAGCGCCTGCCGTTCGGAATGATGAAATCGGGCTCCCTGCCCTGGATTTCGACGATGGCGACCAATCTCGCGGTCGCCGTTCTGGCGGCACTGATGATTTGGGCGATCGGGCTCGTGCCCTTCCTGCTGGTCCATCTGCCGATCGTGCTGATCGCGGGGGCCGCCGGCGTCTGGCTCTTCTACGTCCAGCATCAGTTCGAGGAAACCCATTGGTCGAAGACCGAGGAATGGCAGTTTCCGGAGGCCGCCCTTCACGGCGCGTCCCACTACGATCTGCCGCTGGCGTTGCGCTGGCTGACCGGCAATATCGGCATCCACCACGTCCATCACCTGTCGAGCCGGATCCCCTATTACCGGCTGCCCGAGGTGCTGCGCGATCATCCCGAACTTGCCGGCATCGGCCGCATAACGCTTTGGCAGAGCATCCAATGCGTCAAGCTCGTACTCTGGGACGAAAAGAGCAAAAGGCTCCTGTCGTTTCGCGACGCCGCCAAGGCGAGAAAGACTTCTTAACCGATGTAATCTGCCAGGCTGGGACCTCCGCCTGCGCAGCGAATGCACAAAGACTACCTCCGTACCGATCAAGGACCGAACATTGAACACGACCGAGAACACCAAAACAACCGCCGCCCCGACGCCTGCGGCGCACGCGCTGACCGTCGAGCTGACGCCGACCCAGATCAGGGGCCTGAAGCTCGCCAAGGACGGTGATCTGTTTCCGCAGGAAGCCAAGAAATGGACCCACCTGAATGCGGTTGTGACCTATGCGCGGAACGACCGGTTCAAGGAACGGCCCCAGAAGATCAAGTTCCTGACCACCACGACCTTGAATGAACTGCGGGAATACGGCCTTCTGCGCATCCTCAACGAGGATGTTCCGGCGGAGGAATCCGCCCATGGGATCACCATGGCCGGCAAGATGTGGCTTCTGAAGAACAAGTAGCCGACACCGCTACGCCGCCCAATAACAGGCAGCCGGATCACATGAAATGCGGCTGCGCCGGATCTCTCAACTCTTGAGGAGCGGAGAGACCTCCCCTTGTATTTGTCCGCGTTCGACCCATATTGAGCGCAGGTAGCAGATTCAGAACGGGCGCTGCGATCAAGGGCGCGAGCCCTGGCCCCAAGGAGGAGGACAACATGTCTTCCATCAGGCGAATCCAACCTTCTTCCCAGACAGGCCCGCAATTACACCGGGCAGGCTACGGTAGCCTGTTCCGCATGGCCGTGCCGGGGATATCCATGGCATTCATTCTCTACATCCTGCTTCGCGATCTGTTCTGACACGGCAATACGCATCACCAGAAACCCCGGAATGCCGTTTCCAAAGGAAATGCCTTCCATCTCGAACTGAAACCATCATGACCCTGATATTTCCGAACAGAAGCCGCAGTTTCGACGAAGCGCGCAAGGTCGTTCGTTTCCTGGGTTATGACGGCATGTTCGAGGTCAGGTTTTTCGTGGAAGCCAAGGCACTCGCCCATAGCACTGCGACAGGCATGTCCGAGGCCGATTACTTAAGGGCTTTCGATGCCGCCCGGTCCAGTATCCAGGATGCGGCAATGAAGGCCTATCGTCCCAATCGGGGCACTACCTATACGCTGACGGCGGCCGACCTCGGCTGATCCGGGTTGAGACCGGATGCGCCTATTGCGAGGCGGTCTATCGCTTCCGGACCTTGCGAGCCCCTTTGGCACCCTTAACCGCAAGCCCCGTCAGTGAACGGTGCCGCGGTCGGTGCCCAGATCATAGATCAATCCATCGTCCCAGGGGGCCGCTTCCCGGAGTGTGTCAAGGCTACAACAATCCTTCGATGCGGAGGACCAGAAATGGACCTTTTCGCACCCGTCCAGTTTTGCGCGCAGCTTGGCGAAATCGAAAAGACGTTTCGCGACACCCTGGTTATCGGCGAGGCCGATGGATGCAAAAACCGGTATTTCGAGCTGGCGTCCGTAGACCGGATGCTCACGGGCAAAGACGTGGCAAAGGCCGCGGACATATCCCCGTGCGTCGGTAACGGCCAGCCAATTGCGACGCAACGAGGCCGAGGCGGTCAGCCGTTCCCACGTCTGCAGATCCAGGCCTGACATCACAAGCTGGACGACCGCGAACGCGCGGTAGACATCCGCCGCGTCCAGGACACCCACGTCGTAATCCGTCTCCATATCCTCTCTCCGCCAGAAGGCCCGTAAGTCATGTCGGGCCGGCTCCCAAGACCTCAAGTTTTAGCGTCGTCACCGCCAGCGACATTGACGCGCGTCAACGGGCGCGGGGCCGATCCCATCTGTCCTCGCTTGCGCTGGATCAACGAAAACCATCGGTTCTCAATCCTGCAGGATCGCGGCGGAGATCGCCTCAGGCGCTTTCGATGCATCGAGTTTCCGCCAGGTTATATTGGTGGGTTTGCGGGCCAGTTGACCGGAAAGCACGTCCGTGGTGGCATCCGACGGGCCGCCCGCCCGCTCCCGGACCCGCTGCAGGAGCAGTTCCGGATCGGCCTCGAGCCAGATACCCCGGCAGCCTGCCCCGGTCCTCGCGGCAGCATCCTCAATGAGGTGCCGGTTGACCGGGTCGTCGAAAACAGCATCGGCAACGACCGACCCGCCCTGGGCAAGGATCAGCTCCGCATGCCTTTCCATCTCGCGATAGACCTTTTCCGAAACATCGGGCTGATAGGCGGAGACCGGAAGTCTCGTCTCGGCCGAAACACCATGCAGGGCTTTGCGGATTCGGTCGCTTTCGACGATCCTGGCGCCCGGAGGGGCGCCTAGCTTCGCTGCCAGATGATCCGCGACCGTCGTCTTGCCGGAACCGCTGAGGCCGCCGATCGCGATGAGGCGCGGCGGCACCACCCTCAGGAGAACATGGGCGAGATCGAAATAGGACCTTGCCTCCCGCGCCAGCCCGGCGGCGTCCTGGCCAGGTTCTTCTGCCTGCATCGCCGTCACATGCGCGCGGACCGCCGCCCTGATCGCCATCAGGAACGGCAGGAGGCAGAACCCGTCCTCGTCATCGGTTTCATCGAAGTACCGGTTCATCACCAGATTGGCGAGGTCGGGGAAACCGCGATGCCAGAGATCCATCAGCAGGAAGGCGAGGTCGTAGAGGACATCGACGGTGGCGATGCCGAGATTGAATTCGATGCAGTCGAACAGGCAAGGCTTGCCGTCCAGCAGGCAGATATTGCGCAAATGAAGATCGCCGTGGCAACGGCGGACCTTGCCCGCCCGCGCCCGCCGGTCGAGAAGTTCGCCGTGTTGCACGAGCCGGGAACGAAAGCTCTCGCCAACCTTGGCAAGCTCCGCCGGGCCGAAGACATGGCTGGTAGCAAACCCGGCATCGTTGATATCGAGAACGGCTTCGATATTGGCTGCCCCGCCTCCCTTCGAGACAACCGGTGCCCGGCGGTGGTAAAATGCGATCATCCTGGCGGTCTGCGTCATCAACTCCGGCGTCAGCCGGCCCGCAGCCGCCATTTGGTCGAAGAGTTGGCCCTGTTCGAACCGGCTCATCTCGACGACGGCATCGACCAGCGGCCCGTCGCCGTCGAACTCCAAAGTACCGGCGTCCGAGCGGGTGATGCGCCGCACGCCGATATAGAGACCGGGCGCGGTCTCGCTGTTCAGCGCGACCTCCTTGCGGCAGGCATCCTCTCGGATCGCGGCCGTCGAGAAATCGAGATAGGGAAGTTTCAGCGCCTTCTTCAGCTTGTAGACCCGATCGCCAACGAGGAAAATCATGGAGATATGCGTCTCCATCCGCTCGACGGAGCCTGCGAGCCCATAGGATGCCGGGTTGGCCAGAAAGACTGCCGTCGCGCCCTGATCTTCCGTCATCATCTGCTGCACCTCATGTTGAACGGCACCGGCTCGATAGTCCACGGATCGCGGCGCCGGCACATTGAGCTGCGTCAAGGAAAGCGGCTCCGTTCCGGGCCACACAGATCGTGAGCGCCCCCTGATGCGCCCAGCGAGAGGAACCAGGTCAATCCCGTGGATATCATGCTCAGACATCACGGCCGTTACGAGGCCATCATCCACCAAGCGATTTCGCCGCGGACGCTCATTTATTTCGCCCGTACCGATACAGCAGGACTGGTCCTCGGCGCCGAGGTTCCTATCATACTGACAAGCCATGCAGACCTGGCCAAGGTTCGAACCACGTCGGCCGCTCTTGCGAAGCTCGCTGCTGCGAAACGACTTGACGCAAGGATGCCTCGATGACGGACAACCTTCTCCTGACGTTCAACGCCGGCTCTTCGACGGTGAAGATCGGCATATTCAAGGTGGACGGCAACAGGCCGGAGCGGATCGGCAAGGCAGTCGTCGACTTCGGCACCTATCCGCTGACGCTGCATCTGAAGGAAGGCCCGGAGCAATTCGAGCTGCCGCTCAAGGGCGAGGCCGGCGACGATCTTGCCGAGCTGATGGACGAGGTGTTCCGGGAACTCGGCACGCATTTCGATCTGGATGCAGTCACCTCCGCCGGCCATCGGATCGTCCATGGCGGCGACGTCTTCGACGGCCCGGTGGAACTCACGACCGAGACGATCGCCAAGGTCCGGTCGTTGACGGAGCTGGCGCCGTTGCATCAGCCCCAGGCGCTGCGGATGATCAGGGCGGTCAGGCACCTGCGGCCGGCGCTGTTCCAGACAGGCTCCTTCGATACCACTTTCCATACGACGCAGTCCGATCTCGTGCGCCGTCTCGCCATTCCGCGCGCCTATCATGACCAGGGCATCAAACGGTACGGTTTCCACGGGCTCTCCTACCGATACGTGGCCGGCGCGCTTGCCAGGACGGCGCCTGATATCGCCGACGGTAAAGTCGTCATCGCCCATCTCGGCAGCGGCGCCAGCCTCTGCGCCATCGAGCACGGAGAGAGCCGCGATTCCAGCATGGGGTTCTCGACGCTCGACGGCATTCCGATGGCGACGAGGCCGGGCTGGCTTGATCCCGGCGTTCTCCTGCATTTCCTGGGTCCGCTCGGAAAATCGCTCGAGGAGGTGGAGGACATACTCTATCACAAGTCCGGCCTCTTAGGTGTTTCAGGCTTCAGCGGGGATACCCGCGAACTCATCGAGGACGGCGGCAGGGAAGCTCGGGAGGCGATCGACCTCTTCACGCTCAGGATCGCCGGTGAGGTCGGCAGGCTTGCATCCACGCTCGGGGGCCTCGATGCCTTGGTCTTCACCGCCGGCATTGGGGAGAACCAGCCGCAAATACGCAAAAGCGTCACGGAACAACTTCTGTGGCTGGGCGTAGAGCTGGATGCAACCGCCAATGAAAAGAGCGCGCTCACGATCAGCACCGCCGCAAGCCGCATCGCCGTCCACGTCATCCCCACGGATGAAGAACAGATGATCGCGGAAGAATGCCTTTCCGTCCTTCACGCGAAGGATCACCCCGCCGCTTCGTGACCCAGCGTCGGGGACACCCTTTCCCGTTCACGACAGATGCTTCCGATCAACTCGCCCTCTCGAAGGAGCAAGAAGATGCAGTCAAACACACCCTCGCCCGTCATGCCGGAAATCAGCTCCGCGGAACTGGCGCTCATCGACCGCTACTGGCGGGCGGCGAACTATCTCTCCGTCGGGCAGATCTATCTGCTCGACAATCCGCTGCTGAAAGAACCTCTGAGGCCGGAGCATATCAAGCCACGGCTGCTCGGCCATTGGGGCACCACGCCTGGCCTCAACTTCATTTACGCGCACCTCAACCGGATCATCCGCAACCGCGATCTCAGCATGATCTATGTCTGCGGCCCCGGCCATGGCGGACCGGGCATGGTCGCGAGCACCTATCTCGAAGGCACCTATAGCGAGATCTACCCCGAGATCGGCGAGGATGCGGCCGGCATGCGAAAACTGTTCCGGCAGTTCTCGTTCCCAGGCGGCATTCCGAGCCATGCGGCGCCGGAAACGCCCGGCTCCATCCATGAAGGCGGCGAACTCGGCTACGCGCTGGTGCATGCCTTCGGCGCGGCCTTCGACAATCCGGACCTGGTGGTCGCCTGCGTCGTCGGCGACGGTGAGGCCGAGACCGGGCCGCTTGCCGCGAGCTGGCATTCGAACAAGTTCCTGAACCCCGCCCGCGACGGCGCCGTGCTGCCGATCCTGCATCTCAACGGTTACAAGATCGCCAGCCCGACTTTGCTTGGCCGCATGGCTGACGAGGATATCGACCATCTTTTCCGCGGCTACGGCTATGAACCGTTCTTCGTGGAGGGCCACGAGCCGGACAAGATGCACCGGCAGATGGCTGCCACATTCGACGCTGCCTTCGACCGCATCCGGGCGATCCAGGGCCAGGCTCGCGAGGGCAAGGCGCCCGAAGCCTGCCCGCGCTGGCCGATGATCGTGCTGCGCAGCCCGAAAGGCTGGACCGGCCCCAAGGAAGTCGACGGCAAGATGGTCGAAGGTTTCTGGCGCGCCCATCAGGTGCCGGTCTCCGGCTGCCGCGAGAACGACGCCCATCGCAAGATCCTCGAGGACTGGATGCGGAGCTACGACCCGCAAGACCTCTTCGACGGCAATGGCCGGCTGAAGGATGAGTTGCGAGCGCTCTCGCCCGGGGGCGAACGCCGCATGGGGGCCAACCCGCATGCCAATGGCGGCCTGCTGCGCAAGGAACTCCTCGTGCCCGACATCCGCGACTATGCGGTGCCGGTGAAGACGCGAGGTGCCGACATGGTCCAGACGACGGAGATACTCGGCAGATATCTGCGCGACGTGATGAAGCTCAACGACATCAATTCCAACTTCCGGATCTTCGGCCCGGACGAAACCGAGTCCAACCGGCTCGGCAATGTCTTCGAGGTGACCGACCGTGTCTGGATGGAAAGGATCGAGCCCTACGACGTGCACCTGTCGCGGGACGGCCGGGTGATGGAGGTGCTTTCCGAGCATCTCTGCCAGGGCTGGCTGGAAGGTTATCTGCTGACCGGCCGGCACGGCTTCTTCTCGTGCTACGAGGCCTTCATCCACATCGTCGATTCGATGTTCAACCAGCATGCAAAGTGGCTGAAAGTGTCGCGCGAGCTGCCGTGGCGCAAGCCCGTCTCCTCGCTCAACTACCTACTCACCTCGCATGTCTGGCGGCAGGACCATAACGGCTTTTCTCACCAGGATCCGGGCTTCGTCGATCTCGTCGCCAACAAGAAGGCGGATATCGTGCGCATCTACCTGCCGCCGGATGCCAATACGCTGCTCTGGATCGGCGATCACTGCCTGAAGACCTGGGGCCGGGTCAACGTCATCGTCGCCGGCAAGCAGCCGGAACCGCAATGGCTGACCATGGACGAGGCGATCCGGCATTGCGAGGCCGGCATCGGCATCTGGGACTGGGCAAGCAACGAGAGCGGCGCGGTCGAGCCCGACGTGGTGATGGCCTGCGCCGGCGACGTGCCGACCCTGGAGACGCTTGCAGCAGTCTCCCTGTTGCGTGAAGCGATCCCCGACCTAAGGATCCGTGTCGTCAACGTCGTCGACCTGCTCGCCCTGCAGTCCCAGGACCAGCATCCGCACGGCCTGCCCGACGAGGAATTCGACCGGCTGTTCACCGCCGACCGCCCGGTGATCTTCGCCTATCACGGCTATCCCTATCTCATCCACCGGCTGACCTACAAACGCACCAACCACCAGAACATCCATGTGCGCGGCTTCATCGAGGAAGGCACGACTACGACGCCCTTCGACATGGCGGTGCTGAACGAACTCGACCGGTTCCACCTCGCCATCGAGGCCATCGAGCGCGTTCCGGGACTGAAGGAAAAGGCAGCGGGCGTGGTCGATATGCTGAAGAGCAAGCTTGGCGAACACACCCGGTATGTCCGCGAACATGGCGAGGACATGCCGGAAATCCAGAACTGGAAATGGCCGGCGCGCTGACGCCGTATCCACGAAGGTTCCCGGCCTTCGGGTCGGCGCCTTCGCCCGGTTCGGGAACCTTGGCTTTCGACGCGAGATCACGTTTCGGTGTTTCCCGGCGATGTGTGTAACCAATCGCGCACCTCTTCCGTAATCATGCAGGAAAGCAGATTATGGACCGGGAGGTTCCGCCATGATGAACAGACGCATATTCTTGGCCGGCAGCGCGCTGGCACTCGCCGTAGTCCCTCTGGCCGCGAGCATTCGCTCGACGTTTGCGGCGGCCGGAAACAGTTTCCCCGTGACCCATACGGCTGACGAGTGGCGCAAGCTTTTGACGCCGGAGCAGTACAATATCCTGCGCGAGGAAGGCACCGAATATCCCGGCAGCAGCGCGCTCCTCAATGAGCATCGCAAGGGCACGTTCGCCTGCGTCGGCTGCGACCAGGCGCTTTTCTCCTCGGAGACGAAATTCGAAAGCGGCACCGGCTGGCCGAGCTTCTGGGCGCCGCTCGACAACGCCGTCGGCACGGTGAGCGACACGACGCTCGGCATGGTCCGCGTCGCCGTCAATTGCGCCCGCTGCGGCGGCCATCTCGGCCATGTCTTCGACGACGGACCGAAGCCGACCGGCCTGCGCTACTGCATGAATGGCGCGGTCATGAAATTCCGTGCCGTAGCGGCCTGATCCGCCACCCTATCCTTCATTCACTTCGGTTGAGGAAACCGCCATGAAAAACAGAGCGAAAACACCCTATACCCTCACCGCCTTTGCCGGCACGGCGCTGGTTCTGGCCGGCCTGACGTTTGGCGCGACCACCAGCGCCACGGCCGAGGAGGGAATTGCCATCCCCGCCCCCGCGATCGACCAGGCCGCGAGCACGGCTGCGACCGAAACCGCCATCTTCGCCGGCGGCTGTTTCTGGGGCGTCCAGGGCGTGTTCCAGCATGTCGAGGGCGTCAAGAACGCCGTCTCCGGTTATGCCGGCGGCGCCAAGGAGACCGCCGTCTACGAGACGGTCGGTTACGGCAAGACCGGCCATGCGGAAGCGGTTCGCGTGACATTCGATCCGAAGAAGGTCACCTACGGGCATCTGCTGCAGATCTATTTCTCTGTCGCCCATGACCCGACCCAGCTCAACCGCCAGGGACCGGATACCGGCACCCAGTACCGCTCGACCGTCTTCCCGACGAGCGAGGAACAGGCCCGCGTCGCCAAGGCCTATATCGGCCAGCTCGACAAGGCCAAGGTCTTCCGCGCGCCGATTGCCACGACCATCGAGCCGGGCAAGGCCTTCTATCCGGCGGAAGCCTACCATCAGGACTTCCTGACCCAGAACCCGACCTATCCCTATATCGTCTATAACGACCTGCCGAAGATCGAGAACCTCAAGAAGCTGTTCCCGAGCGATTACCGCGACAAGCCGATCCTGGTCGCACAGGCCGGCATCGGTAACTGAGACCCAGGGGTACAATTCCGCTAATCGCCGCCCGCCTGGCGATAGCGGCGTCTCGAAAGCCTCAGCTTTCCTGCACGGCCTCGGTGCGCTTCGTCACACCGGGAACGCAGAGGCAGGCGACGACGATCAGGGCGGTGATCAGGAACATCGCGATGAAGGTCATGTGCAGCGCATGTTGAAGCGCAAACCGGATGGGCGAGTCGGCCGCAAGCCCACCGCCGACCCCCTGCAACAGATCGCGCAATTCGTCGGAAGTAATCGGTCCCGAGACGGAATTGGCAAGGCCGTAGCTCAGCACGGCACCGAGAAGCGCTGCACCGAGCGTGCTTCCGAGATTGCGGGAAAAGACGTTGGAGGCGGTCGCGCTGCCTCGTTCGGACCAACCGACATTCTCCTGGATGATCACCAGGCCGGAGATATTGAGCAGGCCCATGCCGAAGCCCATCAGGAGCGAGCCTGCGCCGGCCTGGATGGGCGAGCTTTCCGGCGTCAGCAGCACCAGGAGAAACGCCCCAACCGGCACGAAGACGCTGCCGGCGATCATCAACGGCCGCAATCCGAAGCGCGGGAACATCCGCGAGGCGAAGGTCCCGCCGCTCGGCCAGCCGACCAGCAGCATGGTCAGCGTGAAACCGGCAACCAGCGGCGAACGGTTGAGCACCGTCTGCACGTACATGGGCAGGAAGGTTGTCAGGCCCATGATCGCCATGCTGGCGAGAAAGACCGCCGTATTGGCGAATGCGATCGGCCGCTTCAGCCAGAGCTGGAGGGAAACCATCGGGGCCTCGGCGCGCCGTTCCTGCCAGATGAAAAGGACGAAGCTGACAAGGAAGATCGCCAGCGAAACGAACATGTAGGCGGTGGCGCCTTCGGTTTCCGTGAGCGCGATCATCAGGGCGGAAATGGCCACGGCAAAGAGGCCCGCTCCCACAAAGTCTATCGATGCCGTGCGGGTCTGTTTTTCTTCGTGCAGGAAAAGGATGAAGGCCACCGCCGACATGATGCCGATCGGCACGTTGATCCAGAACACCCAGGCCCAGGGCAGGCTGTGGACGATGATGCTGCCGAGCAGCGGCCCGACGACCGCAGAAAGCGCCCAGACGCTGGCGAGATATCCCTGGACCTTGCCACGTTCCGCCCCCGGATATAGATCGCCGACGACGGTCATGATGACCGGCTGGATCGCGCCGGCACCGATGCCCTGCAACAGCCGGAAGGCGATCATCGACGGCATCGACCAGGCGAAACCGGCGAGAACGGAGGCGATCAGGAAGACCGCCGTGCCGAACAGGATGATCGGCTTGCGGCCGTAGATATCGGAGAGCTTGCCGAACACCACGGTCATTGCCGTCTGCGCCAGCAGGAAGGAGGAGAACACCCAGCTATAGAGGTTCAGCTGTCCGAGTTGGGCGGCGATCTGCGGCATGGCCGTCGAAACGATGGTCGCCTCGATTGCGATCATCGCCATGCTTGCCATGACGGCCGCAATGACGAGCGCCCGGTTGGAGCTTGGATTTGTCATGGATTCACCTGGGAACGCCGCGCGGCGAACACGATGGGGATGGATGTTCGGCGGTCAAACGGCCGTCGGCGGGGATGTTTCTTAGTATTCCCCTCCGGGCCGGCGTCAAGCGCGAAATCTGGCATTTATCAAGGATGTAACGCTGCCGTGACCGCGGCATGCGGTCAGACGGACTTGATTTCCGACCGGACGGTTGACCTCATCGCCTCGTCCCCGCCAGCCGCGACCTGATTGCGACCGTTGTTCTTCGCCCGGTAAAGCGCATGGTCGGCGCGCTCGAACAGTTCCGCAGTCGTCAGCTTGGCGCCCACAGCGGGATAGAAGGTCGCGGTACCGATGCTGATCGTCACATGACCCCAGGGAAGATTCTTCTCATGCGGCAATCGAAGACCGGCGACACGCAGGCGGATATTTTCCGCCGCCTTCAACGCGCCGGCGCCATCCGTATCCGGCAGGAGGACGGCGATTTCCTCGCCGCCATAACGGGCGGCGAGATCCTTCGACCGGCGGATCGAACCGCGCACTACATTCGCGAGCGCACGCAGGCATTCATCACCGGAGGCGTGGCCATAGGTGTCGTTGAAGAACTTGAAGCGGTCGGCGTCGATCATCAGAATGGAAAGCGGTGTGAGCTTCTGTGCGGCCTGCAGCACCATTTCTTCGAAATGGATATTGAAGGAGCGGCGATTGGCGAGCTGGGTGAGCTCGTCAGTATTGGCGAGCGCGTCCAGCTCCTCCTGGATGCTCTTCTGGCGCGTGACGTCGCGTGCGACGGCAACGATGCGGATATCGGTGCCGCCCGTACCCCCAGGCAGCCTGTTCAGCGTGGTTTCGAGCCATATCTGCTTGCCGTCGGCCCGTTTGCGACGGACGATCATGTTTTCCCTGGTCGATCCTTTCCGCAGGCGGTCCATGACCTGGCTGACGACGTCGTGATCGTCCTCATGCAGATTCTCAAGGAGATGGGTGCCGAGCATCGCCTCGGCGTCGACGCCGAATATCTCCCGGACGGATGGCGAGAGATATTCCCTGATCCCATGGCCGTTGAAGCGCTGGATCAGGTCGCCGGAGCCTTCCGCCAGTAGCCGGAATTCGGCTTCGCGCGCCACCAGAAGCGCTTCGCTCGCCTGCCGCAACATGATCTGGCGTCGCCAACGCCAAACCAGGAAACCGGTGATCGTCACCAGGATAAAGTAGGACGCCCAGCGTATCCGCGCGCCTCTCATCCAGGTCGCCAGCGCTTCGGACTTGGAGGCGGAGGCAAGCCCGACCATGCCGCTGTGCTCGCTCTGATAAAAGCCGCCGATGCGCTGCGTGTCGTCTATCGGTGAGACGTAGTGATAGGAACCGGAATGTCGTTGGCGAAGGTGGGTCGTGAAGAGATCGTAGGTGGAGACGCTCGATCCCAGCAGTGTCTGGAGGAATGGCGCGCGTGCCAGCACGACGCCGTCGCGGCGAACCAACAGGAACGAGCCTTCGCTGCCCAGGCCGAAGCCCTGAAAGAAATCGGTCAGGTCGGTGAGGATGAAGGTCGCAAGCGCAACTCCGCCGAAACTCCCGTCCGGATTGCTGATCCTTTGCGTGACGGGCAATATCCACTGGCCGGATAACTTGCTCTTCAACGGCCTGCCCAAAACGGGCTCCAGCGTGTCGGAGGATTGGTGGAATACGAAATATTCTGTATCCGAAAAATCGATACCGCTGGCGTCGATCGACGACGATGTTATAATCATCCGTCCATCGGCATCGAAAACGGAGAGAGCGTCGAGCCAGGGGGTCGTGTCAATCTGGCGCTTTATCAACCCTGTGATCTTTGCAGCCATGTTAGGCTCATCGCGTTCCTCCTCCATCTCGGTGACCACGGCCGCCAGCGGAAACTTCGCCATGTCGATCGTATCGTCGGCATGCTGCACCAGCGCCTTGGCCGTATGGATCAGCTCCGCCTCGATGTAAGCAACCTGGGATTTCCAACTGGAATATTCTCCCCAGACAATCAGGCCCACAAAGCCGAAAACGGCAAACGCAACCGCGACAAACGTCTTGGAGGGCAGAATTTTGATTACACCAGTCATCTCTCTCTCCCAAACCGACGCAACAGGACGGCTCAGGAGTTGCGACCCGCCAGTCAAATACATTAGGAAGAAGTCGTTTACTTTCGCCTAAATTATCTTACCCGTATTTTAATCATGGATTTGCTGGACAAAGCTGCGAATGAACGTCCTGCACGCCGTTGGCTCGCCGAATGGCTGCAACCACCTCCTCCTCTCGCACGCGTCGCGCGATACAGGACAGGATGTTCAGGTGGTCCGGACGGTTTTCCGGATTGAGGAGCAGGAACACGAGATCGACCGGCTCGTCGTCCACCGCCTCGAAATCGACCGGCTTCGCCAGCCGCACGAAAAGGCAGAAATTCCGCTCGAGGCCCTTCACGTTCGCATGCGGAATGGCGATGCCGGCACCGATCCCAGTCGAACCCAGAGTTTCGCGGTTGGTCAGCACCCGGACGATTTCGCCCTGATCGAGAGCCAGCCGTTCGGCGGCAAGCGCGGCGAGTTGCCGGATCAGGATCGCCTTGGACGGCGGCGCCAGATCGAGCACGATGTTCTCCGGCGGGAGGTAGTCACGCAGTTTCATGGGTCATGTCCATTGATCGGGTCTTGGCCTATTGGCCTTCCTGCAGCCGATAACCGACGCCGGTTTCGGTCAGGATGTATTGCGGCTGGTCCGGCGCCTTTTCGATCTTCTGGCGAAGTTGCCGCACGTAGACCCGCAGGTACTGCACGTCGGTCAAACCGTCCCAGACGTGTTCGAGAAGGAAACGATGGGTGAGGACCTTGCCCGCATGCTGCACCAGGATACGCAGGATATCGTATTCCTTGGGCGACAGCTTGACCTCCTTGTCCGCCACCTTGACGATGCGCTTGACGAGGTCGACCGAAAGCTCGCCGGTCTGGAAGATCGGCTTTTCGCCCTGGGTCTGGAGCCGGTGGCGAAGCGCCACGCGGATGCGGGCGACGAGTTCGTTCATGCCGAAGGGTTTCGTCACATAGTCGTCGGCGCCGAGTTCGAGCGCCTTGACGATGCCCGCCTCATCGGTGCGGCTCGACAGGATGACGATCGGCAGATCCAGCCCCTCGCCGCGCCATCTGGCGAGCAGATCGTGGCCGGCCATATCCGGCAGGCCGAGATCGAGGATGATCAGGTCCGGCTTCTCGGACTTGACGAGATCGATCGCGACCTTGGCATTCATCGCCTCGCTGACGGCATAGCCCTGGGTGGAGAGGCCGACGCGCAAGAGCTTGCGGATCGGGGGCTCGTCATCGACGATCAGGACGCGCACCGCGGTATTGGTCATTCCTGTTCTCCCAGAATGGGCATTTCGGCCGGCACCGGCATGCGGATCGTAAAGATCGCACCGGCACGATCGGAGCGGTTGGCAGCCCTGATCGTGCCGCCCATGGCCTCGATGAAGCCGCGGCATATGGAAAGGCCAAGCCCGGTGCCGGCCCGCACATGGTCACCTTTCCGAACGCGGTAGAAACTGTCGAAGATGCGCTCCAGATCGTCGCGCGGGATGCCCGGTCCTTCATCCATCACCGAGATAAGAACTGAATCGCCGTCCTGCCAGCCTCGAATGTCGATGACGGTCTCGTCGGGAGCATACTTGGCGGCATTGTCGATCAGGTTGAACAGGACCTGTTCGAACAGGACGGGATCGACCTTGAGCATCGGCATGTCGGCCGGAATGTTGACGCTGAGCCTGTGCCCGGAGGCGATCTTCGCGGCCCGGCTCAAGGCCGTGCCGACGATATCGCCGGCGAAATGGAAGGCGTAGTTCGGCTCCATGGCGCCGGAGCCGATACGGGTCATGTCGAGCAGGTTGGAAATGAAGCGGTTCAGCCGCTCCGACTCGTCGACGACGCTGGTCAGCAGTTCGGCGCGGGCCTCTTCGGGAATATCGGCGCCGAAATCCTTGAGCGTGCCGGCGGAGCCCATGATCGCGGCGAGCGGCGTCTTCAGGTCGTGCGAGATCGAAGTCAGCAGCGCGGTGCGCAGGCGGTCGGTCTCGGCGGCGAGCTGGGCCTTGTCGACGTCGGAGACGAGTTGGATGCGCTCGATCGCCAGCGCCGCCTGGTCGGCCAGCGCATCGAACAGCCGCTGCTGTTCGGGTGTCAGCAGCGGTCCCTGCTTGTCGTTGTCGAGGCCGATGACGCCGACCGCCTCGCGGCCGGTGCGCATCGGCAGGTAGAGGCGTTTTGCGCCCGGCAGCGTATCGGCGGCGCGGCCGGCCGGGCGATTGTGCTCCCAGGCCCATTTGGCGGCGGCGATATCGGCATCGACCAGCGTGTCGTCCGGCGGGTAACCGGCCTTGACGGCGATCGAGCCGTTTTCCGGTAGCAGGATGACCACCCGGACCTTCAGCATCGAGGCGATCTGGAAGGCGGTCGCCCAGAGCACATCGTCCAGCGTGCCGGTGCCGGCGAGCTTTTTCGAGAAGAGGTAAAGGTCTTCGGTGGTGCGGGCTCTTTGACGGGCGGCAGCAGCCTGGCGCTGGACGGCCGCCGTCAGGTTGGAAGCGACGACCGCGACGCCAAGATAAAAGAACAGCGCCACCAGGCTTTCCGGGTCCCGGACCGTAAACGTGTAGCGCGGCTCGAGAAAAAAGAAATTGAAGGAGAGCGCGCCAGCCACGGAGGCGAACAGGCCAGGTCCCAGCCCGCCGCGCACCGCTGCCGCCAGCACCGCCATCAGGAAAACGAGGGCAAGGTTGCGGACGTCGAGCGTCTGGTCGAGCGCAGCACCGGCGATGATCGCAAGAGCCACAAAGATCGTACTTTTGACGTAAGGCTTGAAACGGAAGGTCTTGGGCAGCTGCGCCGCCTTCAGGCCGCGTTTCGGTTCGCCTTCCTTGGAGTCGCCGGAGATGACATGGACGCTGATATCACCCGCATAGCGGATCAGGTCATAAGTGACCGACCCCTGCAAGATCTGCCGCCAACGCGGTCTGGCCGGGCGTCCGACGACGATATGGGTGAAGTTGTTGGCGTTGGCATAGGCGATGATCTCGCGCGACGGCTGCAGCGCAGGCAGCGTCACGGTCTCGCCGCCGAGCTGTTCGGCCAGCCTCATGTTGGCCGCCAGCCGGTCCTTGTCCTGTTCGGGCAGATTGACCGATTGCGGCGTTTCGAGATGCAATGCAGCCCATGGCGCCCGCAGGCGATCGGCCTGGCGGCGCGCGTACCGCACCAGGCTCGCACCGTTCCTGCCGTGGTCGAGGCAGACGAGCACCCGATCGCCGGCCGCCCAGGGGCCGGAAATGGCATGCGCCTGCATATGGTTCAAAAGCTGCTCGTCAACCCGCTGGGCGGTGCGGCGGAGCGCCAGTTCGCGCAGCGCCGTCAGATTGCCGGGGGAAAAGTAGTTCTCGATGGCACGCCGCGCCGTGGTCGGCACATAGACCTTGCCGTCGTTCAGCCGCTTGATGAGGTCGTCGGGGGTGATGTCGATGATCTCGACGTCGTCGGCCCGGTCGATGATGCTGTCCGGCACCGTCTCACGTACCCGGACACGGGTGATCTGTGCCACCACGTCGTTCAGGCTCTCGACATGCTGGATGTTGAGCGTCGAATAGACGTCGATACCCTGCGAGAGGATTTCCTGCACATCCATGTAACGCTTCGGATGGCGGCTGCCGGCGGCATTGGTATGGGCGAGTTCGTCGACCAGGACCAGAGCCGGGCGGCGCGCGAGAATAGCGTCGAGGTCCATTTCATCGAGCTGCTGGCCGCGATAGTCGATCGCCTTGCGCGGCACGATCTCGAAGCCCTCGACCAGGGCCTCGGTTTCCTGGCGGCCGTGGGTTTCGACCACACCGATCACCACGTCGAGACCGTCCGCCCTGCGGGCGCGGCCGGACATCAGCATCTCGTAGGTCTTGCCGACGCCGGGGGCCGCACCCAGGAAAATCTTCAGCCGCCCGCGCGCCTCACGCTCGGCATGCTCCAGAAGCGCATCCGGCGAAGGTCTGTTCTCACTCTCGCGACTGTCGTCGGGCATGCGGTTTGGTCTTTCGTGTCGGTGGGGGACACCCCCTCACCCAGCCTCCGCTTCGCTCGGCCACCCTCTCCCCGAGGGGAGAGGAGGACCGGAGACGTCGCAGCATAACTTTCTTCTCCCCAGCGGGGAGAAGGTGGCCCGAAGGGTCGGATGAGGGGGCGACGCAGCTCGCTACTTCACCGACTCATAGGAGCATCAAGCGCCATATTCAACGCCAGCACGTTGACCACAGGTTCGCCGAGGAACCCGAGTTCACGGCCTTCGACGTGGCCCTCAACGAGCGCGCGGACCGCTGCCTCGTCCATGTTGCGGGCCTTGGCGACGCGCGGTACCTGGAAGTATGCGGCTTCCGGCGAGACATGCGGGTCGAGGCCGCTGCCGGATGCGGTGACGAGGTCGATCGGCACGTCCGCGCTCGGGTTGGTGGCCTTTGCGGCTTCGTAGTCCGTCTTCACCCGGTCGATCAGCTTGGCGCTGGTGGGGCCGAGGTTGGAGCCGGAGGACGAGGCGGCGTTGTAACCGTCGCCGGCAGCCGACGGGCGACCGTGGAAATACTGGTCACCGGTGAATGCCTGGCCGATCAGGGCCGAGCCGACAACGGTTCCGCCCTTCTCGATCAGGCTGCCGTTCGCCTGGGTGGGGAATACGGCCTGGGCGATGCCGGTCATGGCGAAGGGGTAGATGAGGCCGGTAATGGCCGTGGTGGCGACGATCATGACGATCGCGGGACGAAGTTGCTTGAACATTGTCATTTCTCCGAAAAGCGTTTTCAAGCGAAGTGGAGGCCGGTTCGCGTGAAGAAAACGCGCGAAATTTAAGCGAGACCGATCGCGGTGATGATCATGTCGATCGCCTTGATGCCGATGAAGGGAACGAGGATGCCGCCGAGACCATAGACGAGCAGATTGCGGGAAAGCAGCGCGCCTGCGCCGATGGCGCGGTATTTGACGCCCTTCAGCGACAGCGGGATCAATGCGATGATGATCAGTGCGTTGAAGATGATCGCCGACAGGATGGCGCTTTGCGGCGTGGCGAGCCCCATGATGTTGAGCACGCCAAGCTGCGGATAGAAGGTCAGGAACATCGCCGGGATGATGGCAAAATACTTGGCGATGTCGTTGGCGATCGAGAAGGTTGTCAGCGCGCCGCGGGTCATCAGCAGTTGCTTGCCGATCTCGACGATCTCGATGAGCTTGGTCGGATCGCTGTCGAGATCGACCATGTTGCCCGCCTCGCGGGCGGCGACCGTGCCGGTGTTCATGGCGACGCCGACATCGGCCTGAGCAAGCGCCGGGGCGTCGTTGGTGCCGTCGCCGCACATGGCGACGAGCTTGCCTTTGGCCTGTTCCTCGCGGATCAGCGTCAGCTTGTTCTCCGGGGTTGCCTGGGCCAGGAAGTCGTCGACGCCGGCTTCGGCGGCAATCGCTGCCGCGGTCATCGGGTTGTCGCCGGTGATCATCACGGTGCGAATGCCCATGCGGCGCAGTTCCGCAAAACGCTCGCGGATGCCGCCCTTGACGATATCCTTCAGCTGCACGACGCCGAGCAGCTTGCCGTCACGGGCAACGGCAAGCGGCGTACCGCCGGCCTTGGCGATTTCGTCGGCGATCGCCTGCAGCTCGCGCACGATATCGGATTGCGGGCTGGCGGCGATTGCCGCGTTGCCGGAGACCGGCATCGTCCCCGAGCCGACATAGGCGAGCACCGCATCGACCGCGCCCTTGCGGATCTGCGAGCCTTCGAGATCGACGCCGCTCATGCGGGTCTGGGCGGTGAAGGGAACGAAGGTCGCCTTCAGGCTCGCCATGTCGCGGCCGCGGATCGCGTACTTTTCCTTGGCGAGCACGACGATGGAGCGGCCTTCCGGCGTTTCGTCGGCAAGCGAAGCGAGCTGGGCCGCATCGGCGAGATCCTGTTCGGAGACGCCGCGGACCGGGCGGAACGAGGTGGCCTGGCGATTGCCGAGCGTGATCGTGCCGGTCTTGTCGAGGAGCAGCGTGTCGACGTCACCCGCAGCTTCCACCGCGCGGCCGGACATGGCGAGCACGTTGAAGCGGACGAGACGGTCCATGCCGGCGATGCCGATCGCCGACAGCAGCGCGCCGATCGTGGTCGGGATCAGCGTCACGAACAGCGCAACGAGAACGATGATCGGGATCGAGCCGCCGGCATAGATCGCAAAGCTCGGGATCGTCGCCGTGGCGAGCACGAAGATCAGCGTCATGCCGGCCAGCAGGATGTTGAGCGCGATCTCGTTCGGCGTCTTCTGGCGCTCGGCGCCTTCGACGAGCGAGATCATCCGGTCGAGGAAAGTCGAGCCGGCAGCAGCCGTGATGCGGACGCGGATCCAGTCGGAGAGCACCTGCGTGCCGCCGGTCACGGCAGAGCGGTCGCCGCCGGATTCGCGGATGACAGGCGCGGATTCACCGGTGATCGCCGCTTCGTTGACCGAGGCGACGCCCTCGATGACTTCGCCATCGGAGGGAATGATGTCGCCCGGTTCGACGAGCACGACGTCACCGACTTTCAGGCTCGTACCGGCGACCATCTTGTACTGGGTGCGGTCGCTGCCCGAGAGCAGCTTGGCCTGGGTTTCGGTGCGGGCCTTGCGCAGCGAATCCGCCTGCGCCTTGCCGCGGCCTTCGGCGACCGCTTCGGCGAAGTTGGCGAACAGCACGGTGAACCAGAGCCAGAGATTGATCTGGAAGGAGAAGCCGAGATTGCCGTTGCCGGCCGCGAGGTCGCGGAGGAACAGGACGGTCGTCAGGACCGAGACCGTGGCCACGACGAACATGACCGGGTTCCGGGCAAGGGTCCGCGGGTTGAGCTTCTTGAAAGCATCGCCTGCGGCCGGAATGAGGATGCGAGTATCCATGATGCTCGCGGATTTTGCCTGGCTCATAAGAGACTCCAGCTTTGAAAATGAGTTGGCTTGTCAATCGAGGCGACGAAGGGTCGATCAGCCGCGCAAGACTTCGATCACGAGGACAACGGCAAGAATGACCGCCGTCATGATAAAAATTGCATAGGATCCGTAGGGGCTCTGCTCACCCTTGCCTCGCTTTTGCGAGGCAAGGGTGGACTGTCTGCGGAGGGCTTTGCGGATGCTCATGGCATTGCTCCCCTCGGTACCTCAGAAGGTCTGGCCGGCGATCATGACCAGGTGTTCGACGACGGGGCCGAGCGCTAAGGCGGGCATGAAGGTGAGGCCGCCGACGATCAGGATCGTGCCGACGAGCAGGCCGACGAAGAGCGGGCCGTCGGTCGGGAAGGTGCCTGCCGAGGCCGGAACCGTCTTCTTGGCGACCAGCGAGCCTGCAATTGCAAGTGCCGGGATGATCACCAGGAAGCGGCCCATCAGCATGCCGATGCCGAGCGTCACGTTGTACCAGGGCGTATTGCCCGCCAGGCCGCCGAAAGCCGAGCCGTTGTTGGCCGCAGCCGACGTATAGGCGTAGAGGATTTCGGAGAAGCCGTGCGGGCCAGCGGTGCCGATCGAGGCGACGGCGGACGGCAGCACCGTGGCGATCGCGGTGAACACCAGCATGGCAAGCGGCAGGCAGAGGATGGCAAGCACAGCCATCTTCATTTCCTTCGCCTCGATCTTCTTGCCGAGATATTCCGGCGTGCGACCGACCATAAGCCCGGCCACGAAGACTGCGACGATGATGAACAGGATGATGCCGTAGAAGCCTGCGCCGACGCCGCCGACGATGACTTCGCCGAGCTGCATGTTGATGAGCGGGATCAGGCCGCCGAGCGCCGTGAACGAGCCGTGCATGGCATTGACCGCGCCGCAGGAGGCCGCCGTGGTGATGACCGCAAACAGCGAGGACATGGCGATGCCGAAGCGGACTTCCTTGCCTTCCATGTTGCCGCCAGCAAGACCCAAGGAATGCATCAGCGGGTTGCCGGCTGCTTCCGCCCAGTAGGTGATGCCGACACCGACGACGAACAGGACGCCCATCGAGGCGAGGATCGCCCAGCCCTGGCGCTGGTTGCCGACCATACGGCCGAAGACGTTGGTGAAGGCCGCACCGATCGCGAAGATCGACAGCATCTGGATCATGTTGGAGATGTTGTCGGGATTCTCGAACGGATGCGCCGAGTTGGCGTTGAAGAAACCGCCGCCATTGGTGCCAAGCATCTTGATGGCCAGCTGCGAGGCGACCGGGCCGAGCGCGATGGTCTGCTTGGCGCCTTCCAGCGTCGTCGCCTCGACATAGGGTCCGAGCGTCTGCGGCACGCCGAGATAGACGTAGACCAGCGTCAGCACGATGCAGATCGGCAGCAGGATGTAGAATATGGCGCGGGTCATATCGACCCAGAAATTGCCAATCGCCTTGCCGGAAGCGCGCGAGAAGGCGCGGATCAGGCCGACGGCGATTGCCATGCCGGTTGCGGCGGACAGGAAGTTCTGCACGTTAAGACCCATCATCTGGGTCAGATAGGACATGGTGCTTTCGCCGCCATAGTTCTGCCAGTTGGTGTTGCTGACGAAACTGACGGCGGTGTTGAAGGAAAGCTCCGGCGGAACGGCGCTCATGCCGGCCGGATTATAAGGCAAGCCGGCCTGCAGGCGCATCATCGCATAAAGCACGAGGACGCCGAACAGGTTGAACATCAGCAGCGAGAAGGCATAGGAGGTCCAATGCTGGTCTTCGCGTTCGCTGGTGCCGGCCATGGCATACAGTCCCCGTTCGATCGGAACGAGGACGGGTGACAGAAAAGTGCGCTCGCCTGAAAAGACACGCGTCATGTAACCGCCGAGCGGTTTGACGAGCGCGATGATGATCCCGCAAAAAAGCAGGATCTGAAGCCATCCGTTGAGGGTCATTTGGGTTAACTTTCAATACCCGGCTGCTTGGCTGGAAGCGCCAGTTCTTTTCAAAAGCGTTCTTTTCAGAAGCGTTCGGGGCGAATGAGAGCGTAGGTGAGGTAGACGGTGAGGAACACGGTCACGGCACCGCTCAGGACATAATCGAGGATCATCGGAACTTCTCCCTTCAAAGCCTGTCGCAGGCGCGGGTATAGGCAAAGCAGAGGCCGAAAAAGACGACGGCGGTGCCGAGTAGAATGACGTCCAACATTGATCTGGACTCCTGTTGTTAAGGCGAGGCCGGACAAGACAAAGGGTGCCATCCCTGAAAGACGGCACCTTGATGTTTTCCGGCTTGGAGATGATCTTCTGCGATCTCTCGGTCCCTAATATGCGGCGCGACCGCATAGGGGTTCGAGAGAGGGCGCAGAGGAAAGAAATAAAAATCCTATAGGAATTTCGTTCTTTCCGGCGGCGGCTATCCTCAGGAAGCAGCCGCGAAGGTTATCGCATAAGCGGCGATCAGCACGATTAGCATGACTGCGAGCATGCCGAGAATGATGTTCGAAGCACGCAGGCGGTTCGGGTTCCCGAAAGGGCGGGAGCGCGGATAGACATTCCCGCGCATATAGTAGATGGCCCTGGACATCGGCATTCTCCTCACGCCCGTCCCACGATCTTCATGTGGGAGCTTTTCGCCGGAGAGCGACTGACCGGGGTCTCAAAAATTGGCCCGAGGCTCAAGGTCACGTCTTCCGGCACGCAGCAGACGGCACCGGGCTCATGATCGCTTTCGAACATGGCGAAATGCACCGCCGACGCCCGGTCGGTGAAGAGGCCGCCGATGAGACCTTCCCGGTCGGAGACAATCCAGCGGCCGCCGGCATCGCGGCCGACCGTGAAACGCACGCCACGCGAGGGAGGTTCGACTTTCGACATTGCCTTGTTCATCGCGTTTCTCCTCAAGCCACCATCACGGAAACAAGGCCTGCGGCGCAAAGGCCGAGGCCGATGACGCCGAGGAGCCTCAGGAAGACGCCGAGATTCGCATCGACCGGGCGATTTGGCTGCGACAGCCGGCGCTGCTGGGCTTTGGCTTCAGCAAGATGCAGGAAGTAAACGCTCCCCAAACGACCAAACATTTCAGTCACTCCTTGTTGGGATTGGCCCGCGGCATTGTTCGCGCGGAGCCGGCATCGAAACCGATGCACGATCCAGAAGGTAGCGACGGCGCCATAGGCTTTCGATTGGACGCGGCGGACGAAGAAATAGGGAATCCATATATGCAACCGCGATTTTTCATTTGCGCCGCAGCATTCCGGACGGCATGTTTGAAATCCTCGAACTATAAAAGACTTGGAAATGGAATTCAGATCATGACAGCAGATGCGATCGTGCTGGGAGCCGGCATTGTCGGCGTTTCGACGGCATTGCAGCTCGCCCGACGCGGCAAATCGGTGGTGCTCGTCGACCGGAAAGAACCCGGGATGGAGACCTCCTATGGCAATGCCGGTCTTATCCAGCGCGAAGGCGTCGTGCCCTATGGCTTCCCCCAGCAGTTCGGCCTGATCCTGCGCTACGCCCTGAACAACCGCATCGACGCGCATTTTCACTGGAAAGCCATTCCCTCGGTCACCTCGTTCCTGGCGAAATACTGGTGGCATTCGAACCTGACCCGCCACCAGCTGATCGCGCGCGCCTACGCGCCGCTGATCGAGCACTCCATCGCGACCCATAACGAGCTGATCGAGGAAGCCGGAGCCCAGGACCTGATCGCCAAGAACGGTTGGACGGAGGTGTTCCGCACCCGCGGCAAGCATGACGGCGAGATCGGCGAGGCCGAGCGGCTTCGCAAGGAATACGGCGTCGCCTTCAAGGAACTTTCGCCTGCCGATATCGCCGAACAGGAACCCAACCTATCCACCGATTTCGTCGGCGGCCTGCGGTGGGAAGACCCGTGGTCGGTCAAGGACCCGCTGGCGCTGACCCGCGCCTATGTGACACTCTTCGAAAAGCTTGGCGGCCGGGTGCTGAAGGGTGATGCCAAGAGCCTGTCGCAGACCAAGACCGGCTGGAGGATCGTCGCGGGCGACGGCACGGTGGAAGCCAAGGACGTGGTGGTGGCGCTCGGTCCCTGGTCCGATACGGTTACGAAACCGCTCGGCTACAATTTCCTGGTCGGCGTCAAGCGCGGCTACCACATGCATTATGCGGCCAAGGGCAATGCCAAGCTCAATGGCTGGACCATGGATGCGGAGCGCGGCTATTTCCTGGCCCCTATGAACCAGGGTATTCGCCTGACGACCGGGGCGGAATTCGCCCGCCGCGATGCGCCGAAGACGCCTGTTCAGCTGGAACGCGCCGAAGCGGTGGCGCGCAGCATCTTCCCGCTCGCAGAGCGGCTCGACATGGAGCCCTGGATGGGTGCCCGCCCCTGCACGCCGGACATGATGCCGGTGATCGGCAAGGCGCCGCGCCACGACGGCCTGTGGTTCGCCTTCGGCCACGCACATCACGGCCTGACGCTGGGCCCGGTGACCGGCCAGGTGATTGCCGAGGCGATCACGGGGCAGAAGACATTGATCGACATCTCGGCTTATCGTCCGGAGCGCTTCAACGCCTAGCTCTATATGAAAAGTGGGCTGGCCCCGCAAACAGCAGGAACTGTCGGAGTTTGCCTTGCGCGTGACCGGCGCCGAATGCGACGCCTATATCCGGATGGTGTGAGATGGCTTTCATGATCGGCGAAGATCGGGGCAAGACGAGCGACAACCCCCGCCACACGAATTCCTGGTACGCGGCTTCGGCAAAGGACAAGCGTGTCCGCCCTGCCCTCGATGGCGGCACGGAAGCGGATGTCTGCATTATCGGCGCCGGCTTCACCGGCATTTCTGCCGCGCTCGAACTTGCCGAACGCGGCTATTCGGTCGTGGTGCTGGAGGCGGAGCGCATCGGCTTCGGCGCTTCGGGACGCAATGGCGGCCAGATCGTCAACGGCTACAGCCGCGACCTCGAAACCATCGCCGGACGTTATGGCCGCGACAAGGCGGTGAAGCTCGGGGCGATGTCGCTCGAAGGCGGCGAGATCATCCGCAGTCGGGTGGCGAAATACGGGATAGACTGCGACCTCGTGCATGGCGGCTTCTTCGCGGCCTTCACGGACAAGCAGATCCGCGAGATGGAGCATCACAAGGCCGATTGGGAAAGATACGGCCATGGCGGGCTGGAGATGGTCTCGAAGGCCGAGGTCGGCAAATACGTGAAGACCGATCGATATGCCGGCGGCATGATCGACAGGCTCGGCGGCCACATCCACCCCCTCGACCTCGTGCTTGGGGAAGCCGCGGCGTTCGAAAGTCTTGGCGGACGTATCTTCGAGGCCTCGCGCGTGACCGGCCTCGACATGGGCGAAAGACCGGTGGTGCGGACCGAAAGGGGTTCGGTGCAGGCCTCGTATGTGCTGGTCTGCGGCAATGCCTATCTCTCCCCACAGTTTCCGGAGATCAGCGGCCGGATGATGCCGGTTTCCAGCCAGGTGATGGCGACCGAACCGCTCGACGCCGCGCTGATCGAAAGCCTGCTGCCGGCCAATTATTGCGTCGAGGACGCCAATTACATCCTCGACTACTACAGGCGCACTGCGGACAACCGGCTGCTCTACGGCGGCGGCATCGGTTACGGCGGTCACGACCCGAGCGACCTTACGGGCGTTATCCGCCCCAATATGCTGAAGACGTTTCCGCAATTGAAGGACGTGAAGATGGACTATGCCTGGAGCGGCAACTTCGCGCTCACCCTGACGCGTATCCCGCATATGGGAAAACTGTCGGACAAGGTCTATTTCTCGCATGGCGACAGCGGCCACGGGGTGACCACCACCCATCTGCTCGGCAAAATCCTCGGCGAGGCGGTCGCCGGCCACGCGGAACGCTTCGACATCTGGTCGTCGCTCCCCAACCTGCCCTTCCCGGGCGGCCGCACCTTCCGGGTACCGCTCACCGTGCTCGGCGCCTGGTGGTATGGGTTGCGCGACCGGTTCGGCATCTGATCAAGGGATCAGAGAGAAACCGGGAAGCTGCCTGTAAGGTAGTAGGTCGCCTGCGCCCGAACGATGGACTTGAACTGCGCCACGGTTCCGGCGGCTTCGTCTTCCGGAATCATGAGAGCCAGCCGCAGGGTGGCGCCGGCCATGTGAAACATCACCAGGAGCGTCTGTGCATAACTTTCTCGCAGAGGCTGCTCAACGAAAGGTTCGGTCGCCTTGTAAAATACGTCGACCTGAAAGCGGGTCTCGGCGATATCGAGGTCCGCAAGCGCCTTGTCCGCCTGGATGGCATTCAGGAGATCCTGGGTCGCGGGCCTTTCCCGCATATTGTAGTAGTACAAATCGAAAAGTTCGGCCGGTGCCTGCAACGCTTCTTCTGCCGTGGTAATCTTTCCGATCTGCTCCGTCACCAGGGTACGAACCTCTTCGGCGTAACTCTCGTAGAGCGTGGCGATGATGGCGGACTTGTTCGGGAAATACTGATAGACCGATGCGATAGGCCCGCCCGAGAGGGCGGCGATCTCCTTCATGGTCACTGCGTCGATGCCCTTCTGGCCGATCAGTTCCATGGATACTTTCAGGATTTCATCGATGCGCTCGCGGCTCCGCTCCTGTTTCGGCACCCGGCGAAGCGATCCCCGCCCCGGTACTTGCGTCGAATCTGGCATCCGCAAACCGTCTCCTCAAACACCTGTCAACCGCTGCCCTCGTTGCCGGTGAAGTCTCCGGTAACCCAAGGCAGAATTGCTTGAACACAAACTGTTTGTTTATACGACGCTCGAAGAGCATCGGATCACGAAGGGCGGTAAATTTTAGAATACTTTCCAGGCCGATGCACAAGACAGAACATCGGAGAAAACGAGAGCCTAAATCCTATTATCTATGCTCACAGGAGCTTAGCAATACCATCAAAAGCCTTATCGACGATGGTATTAAGACTTGCGTCGATGTCGACAGTCACGACGTCTGGCTCATATTCCGGGCTTTCCAGCGTCGCAAGCTGGCTCTGAAGCAGTGACGCAGGCATGAAATGGCCGGTGCGCGCGCCCATCCGTTGCTCAAGTACCTTGGGGTCGCCGGTGAGGAAGACAAAATAGAGCGTGCCGCCGCTCTCGCGCCGCAGCCGGTCCCGATAAGTCTGCTTCAGGGCAGAGCACGAGACAACCACGCTTTCGCCCCGTCCCCTCGCCCTGGCCAGTTCGTTGCCGATCAGATCGAGCCATGGCCAGCGGTCGTCGTCGGTCAGCGGAATTCCCTTCGCCATCTTGGCGACGTTCGCCTCCGGATGCAGACGGTCACCCTCCACGAACGCACAGCCGAGACGCGCGGCGAGGTGCTCGCCCACCGATGTCTTCCCCGATCCGCTGACACCCATGACGACGACTGCGAGAGGGGGCGTGAGTTCGATTGCGGGCATAACTGACTTCCATTGATAACGCGTTCAGCAGGCGACAAGGCCGAATTAGGAAACTCGGGTTAACCGCGGATTTTCCAATTTTCTTACGAGAACCTTAGAGGAAATACGATAAATACTCACTTTCAAACGAATTCCATTCTCCAATCCACTGAGATCCACGATCATGCGGCGACTCATCAATATTATTGCGATTCGCGTTTATCACATCCTGCGCGATACGGGCGGCAATTTTGCGATAGCGACTGCTCTCGCGCTGCCGGTCCTCGTGACCACCGCCGGCGGCGCGGTCGATTTCGCCCAGGCCTCGTTCGAACGCGGTCGGCTGCAGGGTGCGCTCGATGCGGCCGTGCTCAGCGCCGTTGCAAAACCTGATATCGCCAGTCAGCGCCGGGAAGCGCTACGCTTTCTGACCGATACGGTTCCGGAAGACACCGACCTCGACACCGCGCTTATCGTCGCCGGAAATGCCGACGGCAGCCTGACGGGAACCTATGCCCAAGGTGTCCCCACCAATTTCCTCGGCCTCCTCGGTATCCACACCATCGACGTCAAAGTCCGATCCACCGCCATCGCAAACAGGAATCCGAAGCCTTCAGGCGCATGCATCTACGTGCTCGGCAATGCATCGCAGGCGGTTCTGATCAATTCAGGCGCGAATGTGCAGTCGGAGAAATGCGGCGTGGAGGTCAGTTCGACCCAGAACCCGGCCTTCATCATGAATAGCGGGGCGACGATCGATACGGCCAGCTTCTGCGTTGCCGGCACCCAGTATATCAAGAACGGCGGGACGCTCAGCAACCTGAAGCCGGGCTGCAAGGTTTCCGGAGATCCCTATGCCGGCAGCATTGCCGAGCCGACCGTCTCCTCCACCTGCACTACCAGCGGCACAAAGGACGGAGCGGTGCAGGAAATGGCTCCAGGCGTCCATTGCGGCACCACCTTCAACGGATCGCCGAAGATCACGTTCAAACCCGGCCTCCATATCATCAAGGGCCGAATGATCATCAATTCCGGTTCGACGGTCGTCGCAGAGGGCGTGACCTTCTATTTTCCCGACACAGACAGCGAAATCCGCGCCAATGGCAGCTTGAGCTTCACCGCATCGGCGCCGACCAGCGGCACCTACAAGGGCATCCTGATGTTCGAAAAGACCAGCGATGCCGCCAACAATGCCCGCAAGCAGCAATACATCTTCAACGGTTCCAATGGCGAAATTCTCAAGGGAGTGATCCATCTTCCGAACCGCGACGTCACCTACAATTCGACGACGAACCAGACGAACCTCATTACGCTGGTGGTCAATACCATGATCATGAACTCGTCCAACTGGCAGATCGAACCCTATACGGGAGCTGCTGGTGGAACCGGCTCCGAGATTTCATCGGTACGCCTCGTCAACTGACGCTCAACGCTGCCGGGCGTCCTTGCCCAGCACGATTGGCATCAGCACCGACAGGAACATCAGCCGCAACACGTGGTGGGCACCGACATAGGTGGGGTCGGCATGCAGCATGACAGCCATCGCCGACATTGTTTCGAGCCCACCCGGCGCAAAGGCGATCAGCGCCGCATCGAGCGGCACGCCGGTCAGATATGAAACCCCGCCGGCAATCGCCGCCGCAAGCGCGATGACGACCACGGTCACCACGCCGCCGGCCACGAAAGAAGTGCGCAATTCGGTGATCGATACGCCGCAGAAGCGCGTGCCGATGACCGAACCGAGGATGACGTAGGTGGGGACCAGCAGCCAGTTCGGAACTCCGCCGCTGATGAACCCCGTCACGTGCGTGGCGATCGACACCACGACGCCGCCAAGCAGCAGCGCCGCCGGAAAATTCCAGCGCATGAATAGAAGGCCGAACAGCGCCGACACGGCGAGCATGACCAGGAGAACGGGCGCGCTCATTACCAGAGGCGCCAGAACCGGGTCGGCGCCGACGAGATCGAAGACTTCCACGATCAACGGGACCGTAATCGTCAGTGCCAGCACGCGCACGCTCTGGCCGACACTGACGGCACGCAGGTCGCAGCGGGTTTCGGCAGCAAGGCTCAGCACATAGCTCAAATGGCCGGGGGAGGAGGCAAGAAGCGCTGTGATCCGGTCATAGTGGAAGAACCGCTGCAGCACCCACGAGCTTGCATAAAGCAGGATCACGACCGCCACGAGCACCATGACAAAACTCAGAGGCCAGGTGCGCGCCGCGACGATCACCTCCGGCGTCACGGTCGCCCCCATCGACACGCCGACGATGATGAAACAGGCGTTGCGGACCTGCGCCGGCACCGCCAGGTTCAACCCGGCAAGCCCCGCAATGGTGATCGCGATTGCCGGACCGATGAGGTAAGGAGCTGGAAAAGCTATGAGAATTGCGATCAGCGCACCGGCAGTGCCGATCAGCGCAGTCAGCGCGAAGGTGCGCAGTTCCGAAAGGGGCATGGCTTAGTCCTGAAGGCGCCACAGGAAGGAAAACTGACAAAAGCCAGTAAAACGCCTGGTCCCCTTCTATTGCAAATGGGCGGGAGGTCAACCTCTTCTGCCGCATATGGGGGACAGCAAAAAGGCGCCGGCCTCAACGGCGGCGCCTTCAATAGGCATGAACGGGCAGGATCAAGCGGCCGGCGCGACGACCTTCGGGATGGCCTTCGGCAGGTGCAGCATATCGATGCCCAGCAGGAAGTTGATCTGCGGGCGCGCCTTGACGAGGTCGTCGATCGTGTATTCCGCGAGCACGTCGAAGAAAGCGTTGAGCGCCTTGCGAAGCGCGGCGTTCAGGCCGCAGCTGTCAACAAGCGGGCATTCCGCGACCCCCTCTTCGAAGCACTCCGCCATGGCAAAGCTGTCTTCCGTCACCTTGATGACATCGAAAAGGGTGATGCGGTCAGCAGCGCGGCCAAGCCTTACGCCACCGTTGCGGCCGCGCACGGTCTCCACCAGACCGGCCTTGTTGAGCGGCTGGAGGATCTTGAAGAGGAAGAGTTCGGAAACGCCGTATGCTCTTGCAATCTCGGGGATACGGCTGAGGTGGCCTTCGTTGGCGGCACAATACATCAGCATCCGTACTGCGTAATTCGTCTGTTTGGTCAAGCGCATGCTGGTCTCCCGAGACTGGTACCCACCCTATATAAAGGCTCCGCTAGTTTTGAACAATTCCAAAATAAGAAAATTGTCATCAAGTTTCGCGCTGCGCCAGCTTGCCTTCATCCGCGCGGAATTCAAGCGGCGAATTGTTCGTCCACACAAACGGAGACCCGGAAGGCCGAGGTTCAAGCTAGATCCTGTTGACACAAGTGCGACAGTAGAATCTTTGCTGCTGCATTCCTCATCTATTTGCCAAACGTGGTCGCCATCAACGCCGCTCAGTTTCGCCGAGCTTCGGAGTTCCTGGATCCGCTTTTATCCTGAAAAAACGAGCCAGCGCTAGTCGCTTCCTTCCGCCGCACCGGTCTTTGCGTCTGCGATCTCTCGGCTTTCCTTCTTGATTGGGCGCGCGACAGGGCAGACTTCTTGCACGAAGCCGTTCAGCGTGTTGGCAAGATTGTTGGGCACGATCGAATAGTGGATGAACTGGCCTTGTCGCTCCTTGGCGATCAGGCCGGCATTCTCCAGCACGCCGAGATGCTGGGAGATCGAAGGCTTAGACATGTCGAAGCGCGACGCGATCTCCCCCGCCGTCAGCGACGTATGTGCCAGATAGGCCAGGATGCGCCGGCGCGGCGCTGAGGCCAGTGCCTCAAAGACGCGCTGTAACGAGCCATTCGAACTCAACGCTTCTTCCATCATCTCGTTCGACTTCTGCATTACCACGTCCAACCTCGCAGACATTAGGATTTAGGCTGTTGCCTAAATGCCTAAATTAAGGCAATAGGTATTTAGCTCATAGACTAAATATCTCTTCGCCTGCATTTATGCAAGGCGGGGGCGACGCAAAGCTGGAGGTGACAATGACTACCGTAGCGAAGCAGACCCTTTCTACCGAACGCATGATTTCCGGCCTGAAAAGCAGCGCTATCGATGGCGAGGTGGTTTGGGTGCCGGCGAAATCAATCTGGACCGGCATAATGACATTGATCGCATTGGCATTCGCCCCGCTGACTTTCAGCTGGGGCGCCATCGCACTCGCTGTAGCAACCATGGCAATCACCATCTGCGCCGGTCATTCGGTTGGCATGCACCGCCTGCTCATTCATCGCTCGTTCCATACCGGCAAGACAGTCGAGTACATTCTTGTCTACCTGGGAACGCTGGTCGGCATGGCCGGGCCGTTTGGAATGATCCATGCACACGACATCCGCGATTGGGCACAGCGTCAGAGCGATTGCCACCCGCTACATGCCCATCGCCGCTCGTTCATCGTAGGTGCCTGGTGGCAGATGCATTGTGCGGTTAAACTGCAACATCCACCCACCTTCGTCATCGAGAAGTCCGTGCGCCGGGACCGGTTCTACCAATTCCTCGAACGAACGTGGATGGCTCAGCAGTTGCCATGGGCCATACTCTTCTTCGCCATAGGCGGCTGGAGTTGGGTGGTATGGGGGATCGCGGTGCGCGTCTCGGTCTCGCTTACCGGCCATTGGCTGATCGGCCATTTCGCTCACCGCCGTGGCCACCAGGGTTGGAGCGTTAAGGACGTTGCGGTCCAGGGCTATAATTTGCCCGCCTACGGGCTGATTACATTTGGCGAAGCCTTCCACGGTAATCACCACGCCTTCCCACAATCCGCACGCCTCGGCCTGGAGGTCGGACAGATCGATCTCGGCTGGACCTTTATCCAGGCTCTGATGGCACTCGGGCTCGCCGACGAGGTGAAGCTGCCCGAGAACACGCAGGCTCGCGATGGGCTGCAACGCGTGCCTGAAGCGGGAGCTTATATACCAGGGACATGCCTGCGGACATGCAAGGGGTGCCCGATGTCGGCTCGCATCCACGCAGTCAGACAAGGCGTGGGCGATAGTCCGGGCGCGACAAGGGTTTCCAAGAGCGCATCCCATACCCTTGCTCAGCCCAGCGACGGAACCGAACGTAGACAGAATTCCACTTTACGTATCGCTCATGCATATCGCGCCACTGGCAGCCGACCCGAAGGACATGCAGCATGCCGTTCATGAAATGACGATTATCATGGAAAGGACGGGATTTACGCCCACGCTCCGCTGGAAGAAGCGGTTCCACGATCCGCCATTCTGCGTCGGTTAGGTCTCTACGTGCCAAGACCGCCTCCTAAAAAGCAGCCTTGAATCATGCCTGGGCTGATTTGGGAATCCACTTTGTCAACGCGGCCTAGATCAGGGGCATAGACAGACACCCGGGCGGGCTCTTCGGGGAATACCTTGCTTTTGCAGCCCGCCGAAACGACGGGCCGGCGAATTATGGGGCGATTTCCCGCAGCCTCAGATCGCCATTCCGGATCCGCGGCGACTCGCCGGAAAAGTTTCGGCTCACATCAACCGGTCATCGCGATCGCCACCCAGGTCGGGACAGCAACCATCACCATCGCAGCCAGGAGGCCAAGGCCGATCTTCGCCAGATACGCGCGGCGGGCACGCTTCACATCCCACTCGTACACCATGGACATACATCCCACTCCTACTCCGCGCGCTAAATTAGGATAGTCTGCGGATACGTCAATGGTGGCTATCGATCACGGCTACCTTGCCCGAGGCCGACCTTCGAGCTCGGCGGCGTAGTTGCGGATGTCCTGCTGACGTTGCGGGGTGCCCGGATGGCTCGAGAGAATGCTTGCATCCTCATGATCTCCAAGCTTGTCTTCGAGGACCGCGAAGAAGCGGGATAGTGCTGCCGGGTCATAGCCGGCCGCCCGCATCAGCTCGACAGACCGGCGGTCCGCCTCCGCTTCCGCGGCCCGGGAATAGGACAGCGCCACCAGTGCGCCGCCCTGCGTGAGGATGTCCTCGACGCCCGAGCCGACATCGCCGGCAATGAGCATGACCAGCGCGGCGACGCCTGCGGCGCGGTAAAGCTGCCGCAGGCTGTGTTCGCCTTCGACGTGGGCGATCTCGTGGCCGAGCACGCCAAGGACCATTTCCCGGTCGCCATTGGCGAGCTTCACCAGATCATCGGTTAGGATCAGGTTGCCGTTCGGGAGTGCGAAGGCGTTCGGGCCGATCACGCCGCCATCCCGAAAATAAAGCTGATAGGCCTTTTGCCCGCCTTTTGAATGGACGGCGAGTTTCGAGAAGCCCTCGGAGATCGCCTGCCGCTCGCCTTCCGGCAATTCGGACGGTTTCAGGATGGCCCGATCGAGGGATGCCAGCGTGCCGGAGCCGATCAGTTCCGGCACGAAGGGCGGCGTCACCAGAACCGCGACTTCCACCAGAACGGGGACGGCGAAGCGGTAGATCGTGGTGGCAAGGAGGATGACGGCGAGCGTCATCAGGATCAGCCGCGGATGGAACTGCTCCAGCCGATGGATCAAGCCGCTGCGGGCGCCGCGCTTGTCGCGCAGATAGGTGTCGATCCCGTCGTTGTCGCGCGTCTCGAACACGGATCCGTCCGGAAAGCTCACCCGCCGCGGGATCGAGCCGACCCGCGGGCTGATCTCGGTCCGCTCCGGCACGGCCGACGCGAGGACCCGCTCCTCTTCCGCTGCCACGAGGAGGATGCCGTCGTCGCGCAGAACGGCCGGGATCGCGCGGCTGGAATTGGCCGGATGCCATTCACCTTTGGCGATGACCGCTCCGTCAGAAGCCAAAGTCGAACCCTTCCATATCCATGTATTCGGCGCTGATCGCAGCACCGCTCGCCTCGATCGAGGAGAGGATCTCGCCCGGGTCGCCGTTGATGCGGATGCCGGTGTGTTCGTTTACATACCGCGCCATCCTGACCGCCGCCCAGGGGCGCATCAGTCCAAGCGTCAGCACGGTGACGATCACATTGCTGATTGCGATCCAGGCATAGCGCAGCCGGGAGATGTCGCTGACCAGCTGATGGCGACCGTCAAGCTCCGCCGCCGACCAGGCGACATTGCGCACACCCGCCCGATAGAAGAGACCGGCAACGCCGTAGAGGATGAAATAGATGAAGAGACCGGCATAGAGACCGGCGATGCTCAGCACGGTCATCTGCGTGCTCGTCAATTCGGCGCTCTCGCGCATGACGGCCGCAGCACCGATGATCACGACGAAGGCAATGAAACCGAAGACGATGCTGCCCAGGAATACGATCAATGCCGGCAGGACCCAGACGCCATAGAGCCGGCCAAGCTGCGGGTCGCTGGAAAACGGCCGGTCGCCGTAACGCAGGTTGTTGAAGAGGTATCGCCAGGTCCAGCGGCTCGCAAGCGGCGCCAGGATGCCGAAGGAAATGAAGGCTACCAAGCTGCCGAGCATGATAGCAACGAAGGCGCCGCCTGCCGTGCCGACGAAATCGAAACGCACGTTGCGATAGCTCGTCACCCGGGCGTTGAAGCGCAGGCTGCGCTTGATGAGCCACGGCAGAGCGATCAGGATCACGATCGGGGTCAGGATGCCGATCGGCGGAAAGATCGCCGTGCCGATGTTGAGCACGATCAGGAACGCGATGACGATCAGCCGGCCGATGAAGATCTGCTTGCCGGTGGCGTGATACTCGAAGGCGCGATCGAGAATGACCGTGTTGCCGTAGAAATATCGCATGCGCCGCACCTTCGCCCAGGCCGAATAGATGCCGAGGGTGACGATCGTCAGCAGAACGTTGACGATCCAGATGCCGAAATATTCGCTGGCGCTGCCGGTGAAGGATGCCCGTTCAAACGACTGTCCTTCCGCCGCCCGAGGCGCCGTCTCTGCCATTGCCATGATGTCATATCCCCTTGCCGAATACCGTCGAGACGGCTGCCTGCCCGATTCCCCGCATGATTGTAGGGCCTGGATATGTCATTTCAATTGTTCGCGCGACACGTAATCAGGTTTTCGGTCGCCAAAATAAAACGGGCCTCCGAAGAGGCCCGCCTGATGCTCTGTCCTGATTGCCGTTTACTTCATCGTCGGCATGACGAATTCGGCACCGTCCTTGATGCCGGACGGCCAGCGGGCGGTGATCGTCTTGGTCTTGGTCCAGAACTTGATCGAATCGGTGCCATGCTGGTTGAGATCGCCGAAGCTCGAAGCCTTCCAGCCGCCGAACGAGTGATAGGCGAGCGGAACCGGGATCGGAACGTTGATGCCGATCATGCCGATATTGATGCGGCTGGCAAAATCGCGGGCGGCATCGCCGTCGCGGGTGTAGATCGCAACGCCATTGCCGTATTCGTGCTTCATCGGCAGTGACAGCGCTTCCTCGTAATTATGGGCGCGGACGACCGAGAGGACCGGACCGAAGATTTCCTGCTTGTAGATGTCCATCTCGGGCGTGACGTGGTCGAACAGCGTGCCGCCGACGAAATAGCCGTTCTCGTAACCCTGCAGCTTGAAACCGCGGCCATCGACCAGGAGCTTGGCGCCTTCCTCGACACCGCGGTCGATCAGGCCGTTGATGCGGGCATGGGCTTCCTTGGTGACGACCGGGCCCATGTCCGCCTTGTCGTCCGTATAGGGACCAATACGCAGGGACTCGATCTTCGGGATCAGCTTTTCGACGAGACGGTTGGCGGTTTCCTCGCCGACCGGAACGGCAACCGAAACAGCCATGCAGCGCTCGCCGGCCGAGCCGTAGCCGGCGCCCATCAGCGCGTTGACGGCCTGGTCGAGATCGGCATCCGGCATGATGATCATGTGGTTCTTGGCACCGCCGAAGCACTGGGCGCGCTTGCCGTTCATGGCAGCCGTACCATAGACGTAACGGGCGATCGGGGTCGAGCCGACGAAGGAGACGGCGCCGATATCGGGATCGGTGAGGATCGCATCGACGGCCGCCTTGTCGCCGTTGACGACGTTGAGGATGCCGGCAGGCAGGCCCGCTTCGATCATCAGTTCGGCGAGGCGCATCGGCAGGGACGGGTCGCGCTCGGACGGCTTCAGGATGAAGGCATTGCCGCAGGCGATCGCCGGCGCGAACATCCACATCGGTATCATGCCCGGGAAATTGAACGGGGTGATGCCGGCCCCGATGCCGACCGGCTGGCGCATCGAATACATGTCGATCTGCGGACCGGCGCCCTCGGTAAACTCGCCCTTCGACAGGTGCGGGATGCCGATCACGAATTCGCAGACTTCCAGGCCGCGGATGACGTCGCCCTTGGAATCCTCGACCGTCTTGCCATGTTCCTTCGACAGCATTTCGGCGAGCTCGTCCATGTTCTGGTTGAGCAGGTCGACGAACTTCATGAACACGCGGGCGCGGCGCTGCGGGTTGGTGGCAGCCCATTTCGGCTGGGCCTGCTTGGCGTTTTCGACGGCAGCGCGGATTTCCGAAACGCTGGCGAGCGAAACCTTCGCCTGGACTTCGCCGGTCGCCGGATTGAAAACGTCAGCCGCGCGGCCGCTGGTGCCGGCGACATGCTTGCCGCCGATGAAATGCCCGATCTCACGCATGGGTATGCTCCTCCATTTTGGTAAGTGGCGGGAGTCTACACTTCGATTTGCACAAATCAATGGAGTGGAATAAGCATCCGTTGTGCAGAAATTGAAGTAAGATCGAGGCTATGATGTCTTGCAACATGGTCAGGATTGCGGAACTGGAAATCGATCCCGCACAAATCGACACCTATCGAGCCTTGCTTGCCGAGGAAATCGAGGCATCGGTGGACAATGAGCCGGGCGTGCTGATGTTGCATGCGGTCTCTGAAAAGGAACGGCCTGGGCAAGTCCGCATCCTGGAGGTCTATGCGAACCGGGAGGCTTACGAAGCGCACCTCCGGACGCCGCATTTCCTAAAATACAAGAAATGCACGGCGGACATGGTGAAGTCTCTCAGGCTGATCGACGCCGATCCGGTGATGATGCGGGCAAAGTAAGCAACAGGCATTGAAAGACGACCAACAATGAACTGGGATGATGTCCGCATGTTTCTGGCGGTCGCCCGCGCCGGACAGATCCTGGCTGCTTCGCGGCGGCTCGGTGTCAACCATGCGACGCTCGGACGAAGAGTGACGGCGCTGGAAGAGGATCTCCGCACCCGCCTCCTCATCCGCCGGACCAATGGCTGCGAACTGACCGCCGAAGGCGAGATGTTCTTTCGGGCGGCCGAGCGGATGGAAACCGAGATGCTGGCGGCGCAGGCGAGCACCGGGCGGATCGACGCGGCAATCGCCGGAACGGTCAGGATCGGTGCGCCCGACGGTTTTGGCGTCTCCTTCCTTGCCTCGCGGCTGGGGCGGCTGACGCGACGGCATCCGGAACTCAAGCTGCAGCTGGTGCCGGTGCCGCGATCCTTCTCGCTCTCCCAGCGGGAGGCGGATATCGCCATCACCATCGAACGCCCGGAACAGGGCCGGCTCGTCTCTTCGAAACTGACCGATTATACGCTGGGCCTGTACGCCTCGCAGACCTATCTCGATCAGGCAGGGACGCCGCGGACGGTCGAGGCGCTGAAAAGCCATCCGCGCATCGGTTACGTCGAGGACCTGATCTTCTCGCCTTCCTTGAATTTCACAGGCGAGGTGATGCGGGACTGGGATGCGAGTTTCGAGATTTCAAGCGCCATCGGCCAGACCGAGGCAGTGCGTTCCGGGGCCGGTATCGGCATCCTGCACGACTATGTGGCGCGGCAATATCCGGAACTGGTGCGCGTGCTGCCCGAGACCGTCATCCGGAGGTCCTACTGGACCACCTATCATGAAACGACGCGCGACCTGATGCGGCTGAGGACGGTGGTGGAATTCCTGAAGGAACTGGTCGACGGGGAAAGCCACATCTTTGTGTGACGGATAGGACGGCCTTCAAGAGGAAAAAGAAGAAGACCTAAAACAGGGTCCGGCCGCCGAAGCGGCCGGAAAACCTTGTATCAAGAAGGCAGGAAGGTCGTAACCGGAACCTTGAGTGCCGCGGCGATGCGCTTCAGCTTGGCCGGGTCGGCATCGGTGCCGTTTTCAATGCGAACGATCTCGTCGTTGACGAGGCCGGTCGTGATGGCAAGCTCTTCGATGCTGTAGCCGACAGAACGTCGCGTTTCGGCGACGGCTGAGGCAATGTGCTGCGGAGAAAGCTTCGCTCCGTTGGCGGATGCGAAATTATTGATCGAAATTGTCATTGTATGCTCCTTCTGGAATGGCCTGCCGAAAACCGGTCAGGTGAAGGGGGACGAACGCCCGAGACGCAGGAGTCTAAAAAATTAGGCACCGGCTGCCGCAAACATAGGCATGCTAACGACCGAGACAAGGGCGATTAGTGCAGTGCACAAAAATGTGTTCACTTTCGGGTCGGAAGAAGGCAGCGCTAAAATCGCTGAAGCCTTCCAAACGGCCAAAATGAGGGTATTTCGTCCGGAATTGGCTTAAAAAACAAAAGCGGCACCGTTTTTGCGGTGCCGCATTAAATTTTCTTAACTTTCGAGCAATGATATTAGGTTGACTGAATTGCCTTGATCCGGTCGATGCCACCGACGATTGTGGCGAAATCCTGCCACACTCCCTGCGCGCCCTTCTGCCATTCCCCGAAGACTTCCGGCTTCAAGAGTTTGCCGCCATTCTTCAGCGACACGGCGACGGATGCCGCCTCGTCGTCGATGATGAGCTGGTTGAAATAGGCAGCTCCTTCCTTCGAGGCCTCCTGGAAAACCGCCTTCTGCTCGGGGTTCAACTGGTTCCAGAAGCTTGCGGAATAATAGATGACGCCGGACGCCCAGATATGGCCCGTCTCGGTCATGTAGGGCACGACTTCATAGAGCTTGAAGCCGGCATAGGCGGATTTGGTGAGGTCCATGGCGTCCGCGACGCCGGTCGCCAGCGCATTATAGGTCTCGGTGATCGGAATGCCGACCGGTGCGGTGCCGAAGGCGCTCCACAGCTTGGTGTGCAGCGGGCTCTGGATGACGCGGATCTTCTTGCCCTTCAGCTGTTCCGGACGGGTGACCGGTTCCTTGGTGAGCAGGTGGCGGGCGCCATAGTTGATGAAATCGCCGATGACGAAATTCTGAGCGGCGAGCTTCTGCTTGAGATCTGCACCGACATTGCCGTCGACCGTCTTGCGGACATGGGCTGCGTCGCGGAAGAGGAACGGCAGATCGAGGACCTGCAGCTCCGGCACCCAGCCGGACAGTGACGAGACGGTCGAAAGGCTGGCCTGCACGGAACCGAGGCGGGCGCCTTCCGCCACTTCCTTCTCGCCACCGAGCGCGCCGCTCTTGACGACGTTGAACTTGAACTGGCCCGGCAGCTTGGCTTCCACCAGCTCGCCGATCTTCACCCAGATCTTCGATTCCGGCTTGTCGTCGCCAAGCAGCGAGGCGGTGGTGATCGTCGTCGTGCGAGCGGCCGCGCTGCGCACGAAAACCGGAGCGGCGAGCGCCGCGCCGGTTGCTGCGGCAGTCTTCAGAAGGGTTCGGCGGTTGATGTTGTCCATGTCTCAGCTCCCCGGAAATTATGGAAGAATCAGAAGGTGATCGCCCAGACGCAAAGGATCGCCAGGGAGACCAGAAGTGCAAGCAGATAGGGCACGACCGCCTTGAACAGCGCGGTCGCGGGAATGCGGGTGACGCCGCTGACCACGAAGATCAGCATGCCGAGCGGCGGGGTCAGGCCGTGGATCATCAGATTGACGACGATGATGACGCCGAAATGGATCGGATCGATGCCCGCGGCGACGGCGGCCGGCAGCAGGATCGGCCCGAACAGCAGGATCGCCGCGCCGATATCGAGCACTAGGCCGACGACCAGAAGGATGACGTTGGAGAGGATGAGGACCGCAAGCGGGCTGCCGCCGAGCATCGTCACGAACTCCGCGACGAGGCCGGAAACGTTGTCGACGGCGAGCAGGAAGGCGAAGGGTCCGGCCGTGCCGATCAGCAAACCGATCGCAGCGGACTCCGTCGCCGCCTGCCGGAACGAGGCGAGCAGCGAGCCTGCTCCGACCTTGCCCCAGGCCGCGAGAATTATCGTATAGAGCGCCGCCAAAGCCGCCGCCTCCGTCGTGGTGACTATGCCGATGCGGATGCCGACCACGACGATGATGCCAAGACCGAAGGCGGGAATGGCGGAGATGGCTGCCTGCCGGCGCTCACGCCCCGATGCGCGCGGCAAGGCAACCTGCTCCCTGACAGACAGATGGATGGCCACGGCGAGGCAGACCGCCATCAGGCCGCCAGCGAAAAAGCCGCCAACCAGCAGCGAACCGACCGACAGATTGGTGGCCGTCGCAAGGATCAGGAAGGCGATCGACGGCGGGATGACGTTGTCGAGCACCGAGGTGGCGGCGATGATCGCGCCTGCCTGTGCCGGCGGGTAACCGTGCTTGACCAGTTCCGGCTGGAAGGTCGAGGCGCCGAAGGCGGCATTCGCGACGGACGAACCCGAGGCGCCGGAAAACAGCACGCTGGTCAGAAGCGTCGTCTGCGCCAGTCCCGCCCGGCGATGGCCGACCATGGATGCGGCGAACCGGACGAGCTGGTTGGCGACGCCGGAAGAGGTCAGCAGCCCGCCGGCCAGCAGGAAGAACGGAATGGCGAGCAGCAGGAATTTCGACATGCCGGCCACCGTCGAAGAGACGATCGCCGGTTCCGGCAGGCTGCTGCCGAAGGCAATCGCCACATAGGCTGCCGCCAGGAAAGCATGCGCCAGCGGGGCGGCCAGGACGAGACCGAGCGCGGCCACCAGCGCCAGGAACAGGCTCGGCGGCAGTTCGCTGTCGATAAAGATTTCGGGAACGCCGAAATAGAGCGCGGTTCCGAGGACGAGCGATATCAGCACCGGCAGCGCCCTGCCCTCGGCAAGCCTTTGCAGAAGGAGCACAACGAGGATCAGCACACCGCCGACGCCCAGGAAACCGAAGCGTATCCATTCCGGAACGCCGAGCGTCGGAGAAATTCCGCCGAGCATCGCCATAATCTCCGAACCGCCGAAGAGCAGGATCATGGCGGCCAGCACGGTGAACACGTCCGCCAGAACGTGGATCGCCGACAGCAGCCGGGCAGGCGCCAAACGTACGAAGACATCGAGCCGCATGGCCAGTGCGCTATTGAGGCTGAGCGGGGCGCCGATCGAGATCAGCGCCACATGCAGCCATATCCCGAGGTCTTCGGCACCGATGAAGCCGGTATTGAAGAAATAGCGCAGGCAGACGCTGACCAGCACGACCGTCAGCAGAAAGGCGAGGATGAGCGCTGCGATGGTGCCGAGCACGGCCTCGACACCCTTCAGCACCCGCGCCACAAGGCTATCGCCCCGGACTGCCGTCTGCTCTAGAAAGTCGGATGGGCTGGCTGCCACGGGCTCTTACCTCTGCCGAAGAATCAGGCGGTCCTGACCGTGGAAAGATCACGATCGAATAGCGTCTACCAGGTGAATGACTCGATGCCGACATCTCGCGTGAGACATCGAGACGCGGCAATACCTTTTCGCCGAAGCGGTGGGCTTGCTCAAGCAGCGGCAGGCCCGAAAGGAGAAAAGTTTTCGGCGCCCGGCCTTTCGCACGGTCGTAATTCAAGCGCGGCTTGAGAGGTTCCGCCTTTGCGGCGGCCATTCCCCGCCGCAACGGGGCAAGATCGGCAGTTAAGACCAAAATCTCGCCCTCGCTGCATCTTTTTGCGAGACATGCTTGGTTTTGAGTGAATTAATGGATTCGCGGAAATGCAGGGGCAACCCTTGCGTGACAATCGGGGGATGTGTCCGTGGGCGATATCGAACAAGAAAAGAAATCTCAGGATCTCTTCGAATTTCATCCGGAGCCCGCCGCCCAGACAGGGGCTTCGCCCGACCAGTTCCAAGCGGAGATGATGGATTTCACCATCTTGAGCGTCGATGACGACGAGATGTTCCAGAACTCCCTCAGGCTCTCGCTTTCGGGCTTCACCTATCGCGGCGTCGCGCCGCGGATACTGATGGCCGCTTCTGCCAACGAGGCGGCCAAGCTTCTGCTCGAAACGCCTTCGATCGCCGTCCTGCTGCTCGATGTCGTGATGGAGACGGACGATGCGGGGCTCCGGCTGGTTCGCACCATCCGCGAAGTGCTCGGCAACTCGCAACTGCGTATCGTGCTTCTCACGGGGCAACCGGGCATCGCGCCGATGCAATCGTCGCTGGAGACCTATGATATCGCCGATTATTGGCTGAAGACCGACCTGACCAATGAGCGGCTTCACAGCATTCTCACTGCAAATCTCAGGACCTTCGAGCAGATCGACGTGCTGAACCGCGCACGCCGGGGCCTCCAGAGCATTGTGGAGGCGAGCAATAGCCTGGCGAGGTCGTCGGGATTCGAGGACTTCTCCCGCCGGATGATCCACGAACTGGCCGCACTTCTCGGCGTCAGCGAGGACGGCATCGTCTGCGTCCGCGGGCGTGACCGCGAACAGCCGCCGAAGATCATCGGCTCGGCGGGACGGTTCGCTACGGTCCTCAACCAGACCCTCGATACCATCGATGACGAATCCATTCGCGACTTGATTCAGCGCTCGTTGGACGAGCAGGCGAGTATCGAAACGGCGAAAGCGCAGGTTCTGTTTTTCCAGGGCCAGGCGGTCGCACCGCCCGCGGCAGCCTACATCGCGACAAACAGGCGAATCGACGACACGGAGCGGGAATTGCTGCGGGTCTTCGCGACCAATATCGGCACCGGCCTGATCAATGTGGCGCTGACCAGCCAGCTCGACCGCATCGCCTACGAAGACGGCCTTCTCGAGATCGCGAACGGCAACGCGCTGAAGCGCGGCATCCAAGCGGCGCTCGAGGTTCCCCCGCCCCGCAGACGGAAGGTCCTGTTCATCGAACTGAACCAGTACGCGAGAAGCTGCATCTCGCTCGGCGTCGAACAGGGCGATCACCTGCTGCGCGCTTTCGTGAAGCGTCTGGCAGCGGCCTTTCCGCCGCCCTGCATGATCGCGCGTCTGCACGAAGACGTATTTGCGGTGCTCGGACCTGAATATCTCGTGCGGATCGAATATGTAAACCGTCTCGAAGCGGGCGCCCACTCGCCCGAAGCCCTGTTCTTCGGCGCAGAAGCGGCCTCCCTCGACCTCAATCACTTCTCGTCGGCTCAAACCGTCATCGCGAATGGGCTTCTGCTCCTGAAGAAGGCGGGACTGAAGGGGACGAGCGGGCAACTGATCGAATACGACCCCAATGTCGAAGACGAGACGCGCCGCCGGCTCGCTCTTTCACAGCAGCTTTACAAGGCGCTGCTCAACCGGGAAATCAGCGTCGTATTCCAGCCGCAGATCGACCTGACCGACAATCGGATTGTCGGCGCCGAAATCCTGGCGCGCTGGACGCGTCCGGACGGTTCGGTCGTATTTCCGGCAGATTTCATTCCGCTCGCAGAGGCGAACGGGCTGATCGTGCCCCTGGGTCAACAGATCCTGGAACAGGCATGCAGCGCGCTCCGGTCCATGAGCGAAGCGGGATCGCAAGCGTCACCATCGCCGTCAATGTCTCGCCGATACAGCTTGGACGAAAGGAATTCATAGACGAACTGATCGCCACCACGCGCCGTTATGGCCTGTCGCCGGATCGGCTGGAACTGGAAATTACCGAGACGGTCGCGATGGAAGAGCACCAACACGCCAATAACATGCTCTCCATTCTCAAAAGCGAAGGTTTCACGATCGCCATCGACGATTTCGGCACCGGCTATTCTTCGCTGACGAAGTTACGGTCGTTCGAGGCCGCCACGCTCAAGATCGACCCGTCTTTCATCGCCGATCTCGGAGAGTCCAGCCAGAGTGACATGATCGTCGAGATGATCATTCAGCTTGGCGAGCGCATGAACATGCGAGTTCTCGCCGAGGGTGTCGAGACCGAGCAGCAGGCGGAATGGCTGCGGTCGAGAAAATGCATCCTGGCGCAGGGTTATCTCTACGCTCGCCCGGAGCCCTTCGAGCAATTCCTGGCGCGGTTGCAAAACTCGTCGGTCAAGACGGTGTAGCGGCCGATGGTCCCCGCGTCTGCAACCCGCATATTTCCGTCTCTCCGGGCCATTTATCGCCATCGCATGCGGCTTGCCATCTTCGTGGTACCCTGGGTCGTGGGACTTGGCCTCGGCGTTCCATTGCTCTGGTATCAAATCGGCGCGAACGCGCGGGAACCGCAGATCCGCAACAGGGAGGAGACCCTGTCGCAAGGCTACGACATTCTCAGTCGGGCCCTGGACCGGCTTGGCCGCGATGCCCTGTTTCTCGCCGACCTGCAATCGCGCTTCGGCGAAACGACGACTCGGCTTGCTCCGATAAGCGCAGAGATCTTCCAGAGTTTCGCCGCCAGTTCGCCGGACTACGCTCAGGTACGGTGGCTGGATAATGACGGCAATGAACGGCTGCGCGTCAACCGCCGCAGCGGCGCAGAACCGGTGGTCGTCAGCAGCGAGCAGCTGCAGAGCAAGGCGGACAGGCCCTATTTTCGCGATACGATTCCGCTGCCGCTGAACGGCCTGTATTTCTCTGCCCTCGATCTGAACATCGACAACGGCGTGGTCGAGGTCCCCCATCTGCCGACATTGCGCGTTGCAAGCCCTGTCTTCCGCAACGGGATCAAGCAGGGCATCATCGTCATCAACTATCGTGCCACGCGATTGCTCGAACGCCTGAAGCGCCTCGACAGGAGTGTCGAGCTCTATCTGATGAACCAGGCCGGATACTGGGTCCAGGGTCCAAATGCGGCCGCGAACTGGGGCTGGCAGCTCGGAGCCCCAACGCCCGGCGCGGCTGAGGCGGAGATGTTGCGGGCGATAAACAAGGGGGACAGAGGGCTTTTCGGCAGCAGGGACGGAGATTGGAACTACCGTCGCTTCGAGCCCGGTACGGGCCTGCTGACAACCGGGGAGGTCGCGGAAATGCGCGCCGCGGATGCCGCTCTCTACCTGCTCGCCCGTGACTCGGCGAGTGCGATCGATGACCAGGAAACGAGGGGGAAACTCATTCTCGGCGCGATCGCCGCAATCCTCGCCATGGTGGCGCTTGCGGTAACCGGCCGCCTGGCCAGCGGCATGGAGGCCGAGGCGGAATGGGCGCGGCAAATGGAGGACACGAACAAGACGCTGCGCGAGACCAATGAAAAACTGAACGTGACCCAGCGGGAACTTGCGCGGGCCGAACGGCTGTCGTCGCTGGGCCTGATGGTTGCCGGCGTCGCCCACGAGATGAACACGCCGCTTGGAAGTGCGGCACTCGTGCTCAGCAAGGCCGCCAAGGATCTCAGGCTTTTCAAGGAACGGATTGCAGCTGGGCTGCGCCGCTCGGATCTCGACCTCTATATCGCAGACAGCGATACCGGCCTCGATCTGGTGCGTGAGGCCATCCACCGGTGCACCGCGCTGGTTCAACGTTTCAAACAGGTTGCGGTCGACCGCGCGACGCTGGAGCGACGGGATATCGATCTCGCCGCATTCATTCCCGATGCCGATCCGCGCCTGCGCAAATGGGACGCCAGCGCCGGCATCAGGCTGACTCTGAACCTGCCTGCTGATCTGGTGATCACCACCTATCCGGGACCGTTTGCCCAGGTCTTGTCGAACCTCCTCAACAATTCGCTGCTGCATGCCTTCGATGCGGGCAAACCCGGCATGATCAGCATCGATGTCCGCAGACTGGCAGACCAGGTCCTCATCGAATTCACCGACGACGGTCGCGGCATAAACGAAACGGATATCCAGAAGATATTCGAACCCTTCTTTTCCACGGCCCGTCACAGCGGCGGTACCGGCCTCGGGCTGCATATCGTCCACCAGATCGTCACCGAAGTTCTCGGCGGATCGATCGCCGTCGAGAGCCCGCCCACCGGCGAGGCCCGCGGCACCCGCTTCATCATCCGGATTCCGAGAATTGCTCCGGCACAGGCGGGAGCCTAAATCTCTTCAGATCCCGGCATACCATTCGTAACCGCGATCCTCCCAGAAGCCGCCGTTGCCGCCATAAAGCCGGCCGAGATCGGCCACCGCCTCGATGCGGGTCAGATATTTCGCCTGCTTGTAGCCGAGCTGGCGCTCGACACGCAGCCGCAGTGGAGCGCCATGCGCGACTTCGAGGTCCCGGCCGTTCATCGTGTGGGCGAGGATGGTCTGCGGATGGAAGGCATCCACCAGGTCGATGCTCTCGTAGTACCAGCCACTGCCGTCGAGCGACTTCTCGTATTCGTCGGCACAATGGAAGACGATGTAGCGGGCTTCCGGCTTCAGGCCGACCGTCTTGAGCAGAGCGCCGAGCGGCACGCCGGTCCATTTGCCGATGGCGCTCCAGCCTTCGACGCAGTCGTGCCGGGTGATCTGGGTGCGGGCCGGCAGGACCTTCAGTTCGGCAAGCGACAGCTGCATCGGCTTGTCGACCAGGCCGCCGATTTCCAGCTTCCAGGTGGAGAACTGCCGGTTCATCCAGTCGAGATATTGCGGATTGTCCGGCATGCTGGTGCCGTTGGCGCGGAAGACCGGGGACAAATCCGCCTCCGTGAACTCGCGCGCCAGCGCGTTGTCACCGAGCAGGAAGCGCTGCGTCTTCATCGAAAACCCTTCGGCGATCTTGAGGACGGATTTCGTCCGGTCGCTTTCGACGAGCGCGTCGCAGCCGCTGAGGCCGAGCGCCGAGGCCGCCATGGTCGCGCCGATCAGGAAGCGGCGGCGGGTGAGGATGCGGCTCATTGCTTGTCTCCCTTTGTGTCCCCTTGGTCGATGGCGTAATAGCCGGTGATCATCGAACGCAGATTGTTGAAGACGCCCGACAGGATCACCATCGCGACGTGGACCACCACGAAGGCAGTCAGCGAAAACGCCGTGAGGAAATGGATCGTACGGGCGGATTGGCGGCCGCCGAAGACATCGAGCAACCAGGGTGCCACGGCATTGAAGCCGGGCGACATGGTGAGCCCGGTGAGGATCATCAGCGGCAGGAGCAGGAAGATCACCGCGACGTAGGTGAGCTTCTGCAGCGTGTTGTAGTGCCGCGCCTCCGGCCCTTTCGGAAACCGCAGCCGGGCGTGATTGACGATTTCGTGGCCGATATGGGCAGGCATCAGCTCACCCCGGGCCGGCAGAAGATCGCGGCGGAAATGACGGCTGAACAATCCATAGGCGAGATAGATGAAGCCGTTGATGACGAACAGCCACGCAAAGAAGAAATGCCATCGTCGGCCGCTTGCGAGGTCCTGATAGCTCGGGATCGTCAGCCAGTCGGGGAACCCTCGTTCGGTCGCCTCGCCGTCCACTTCGGAGAGGCCGAGAAACCCGGTCGTATTGAAGGTGAGCGAACCCACATGGGTGAGGCCCTCAGCCCTGTCGCCATCCTGGACCGCCTCCATGGAAATGAAGGAGGGATCGTTGTCGGCACCATACTGGCCCCAATAGAGAGACGGATGGGCGTTGAATATCTGCAGGCCGCTGAACAGCAGCACGGTCATGCAGAACACGTTTATCCAGTGCGACAGGCGCACCAGCAGGCTGTGGCGGTAGATGACCGGCCGGCCGGTTGCAACGCCAGCATCGATCGTGGCCATGGTGTTTCCTCCAAATGCGGGAAGCGGGCTCCAGCAGATAGACGCGGCCGCCGGACAAAAAGTTTCAGCGGCCGCAGTCATGTCACTTCATCGCGTCGCAGGCCTTCATCATGTCAGACTTCTTCATCGCGTCCTTTTCCATGCCGGCCTTGTGCATGCAGTCGGTCTTGGTGCTGCCCGTCGCCATCGAGTCCTTCTTCATAGCATCCGGTTTCATGGCGTCGGTCTTCATGGAGTCCTTCTTCATCGCGTCGGAGTTCATGCTGCTCTGGGCGTTCGCCGCCCCGGCAAGCGAAAGGCCGACAACGAAGGTGCAGGCTGCGAGGCTGGAAAGAAGCTTGGTCATGGGATGTCCTCCTGGGATCAACCGATGTGTCCGCCGGCTGTCTGCCGAGGGCTCACAACCATCAATTCGACCCGCGCAGAAAGTCGTTACAGCTTCACGGTTATGTGATAGGCCGGAATCGTTCGGAATATTTTCCATTCCGCCTGTAACCGTTTACGTGCTTTTCCGAATGACCATTGAAACAGCATGACGAGCGCCCATTCGGAAGAAGCCTTGAAGGCCCTGATGCTTCTGTCCCTTGATGGGGACGAGGCAGCCTATTGGCGTTTACTCAACGCGGTGCGCGTCCTGCTTGTCGGATATTACAGCCGCCGAATGGCTGCTGCGACGAAAGCGGACATGGAGGACCTCGTCCAGGAGACATTGCTGGCGCTGCATTCGCGCCGGGAAACCTACGATCGCCAGCGGCCGTTCACCGCCTGGTTCTTCTCGATTGCCCGCTACAAGCTGATTGACCACCATCGCGGCCGCGGTAGCCGGATGATGGCGGAAACGGAGCTCGGCGAGGATTTCGAGAGCGACTACAACGAGGAAGGCCTGACGGCGCGGATGGATGTCGAGCGGCTCCTGGACGGCCTGCCGGTGAAACAGCGGGAATTGATCCGCCAGGTGAAGCTCGAGGGCCAATCCGTGGCGGACACGGCAAGCCGGACCGGCCAATCGGAATCGGCGGTCAAGGTCGGCATTCATAGAGGGCTCAAGGCACTGGCGGAGAAATTGCGAGGCGGAAAGTGAGAAAGACGGACGACATCATCGACAGCCTGGTAGGCGACCTGAAGCCGGTGCCGCGGCATGCGCTGGCACGGCGCTTCGCGACCGGCGTCCTGCCGGCGCTCGCCATGTCGCTGGTGCTGATGCTGGCGACCCTCGGCTTTCGCATAGACATGGCGGAAGCTCTGATGTTGCCGGTGTTCTGGATCAAGTCCGCCTATAACGTGTTGTTGGCGATCACCGCGTTCCTTGCCGCCTACCATCTGGCGCGGCCCGACGGTTCCAGGGGGCGGTTCTTCCAGTTCGCGGCGGCGATCGTCGCGATCATGGCTGTGGTTGCGGTCGGCCAGCTGATGATGTCGCCGGCTGAGACCTACCGTTCCTTGATCATCGGATCGTCAGCGCTGCATTGCCCTCTGCTGATCTTCCTCTTTGCGCTTCCGGTGCTTGCCGGGAACGTCTGGGTGCTTCGCCGCGGCGCGCCGACGGACCTGCGGCTTACCGGCTTCATCGCCGGCATCGCGGCGGGCGCTGCCGGTGCCTGGGTCTATTCCTGGTTCTGCACCGAGAACGGCATGCCTTTCGTGCTCATCTGGTATTCGCTCGGCATCCTGCTGGCAGGCATTCTCGGCTCGCTTCTGGGACCTCGGCTGCTGCGCTGGTGAGCCGGCGGGAAGATGCCTTAGCTCGATAATTTTATCGGGCAACCGATCCGTTCGCGGCAATCCAAGGTGCGGAATTCAGCGGCGGAGCTGGTCGATTCCACGATACACGAGTGCCTAAACACTCGGAGTGCTATCCGACCCGACAAAACTCTTGATTTGGAAGAAATGGTACGGTTGGGGGGTCTCGAACCTCCGACCTCAGGTGCCACAAACCTGCGCTCTAACCAACTGAGCTACAACCGCACAAGCGCCTTTGGGCGCCGTTGGGGGGTCACATACGGTGATCGGACTTTTTTTGCAAGTCCCATCCCGCAAATAGAAAGTCCTTTCCCGCAAATAGAAGAGGCCGGAGCATGCTCCGGCCTTCTCCTACAAATCAAGCTCAGGAATTAGGCAGCCTTGAAGGTCGTCATGACCTTTTCAGCGGCTTCCTTGCCGGGCTTCGTCACGTCTTCGACGATCTTGCGGGCGGTGTCCTGCATGGACTTGGCCTGCTCAACCGTGATTTCAGCCTGCTTGCGGATGAAACCGGTCTGCAGTTCGATCAGTTCGGCAAAGGACTTCACACCGAGCAGCTTTTCCATGTGGGTCAGCGAGATTTCGGCATTGGTGCGCAGAGCGTCGATCGCCTTGAGGCCGAGTTCGACAGAGCCGGACTGAGCGGTCTGCATTGTGGATTCCACCGTCTTGGTGGCTTCCTCGGCAGCAGCTTTCATCTTAGCATAGGCTTCGCGAGACTGGGTGGCACCCTTTTCGGCGAAGTCGCGGAAGCCTTCGGTCATCTTGGACGGATCGAGAGCGGAGAAGGAAAAGATATCGTCGTTCTTGTAAGCCATCGTTTTGGGTCCTCGTTGGCGATTTCTTCGGCAGAACCGAAGATGTCATGCCTCTTATATAGACCATGCCGTTGTGCATTGCAACATCATTGTGCGATGCACAATAAAATGAGTCCAGGAATTAACCCTATCGGAGGTTTGGAGAGCGCCGCTCTCGACCCGAAGGCAGGGGAAGGTTATTAACAATCCGTTAAACTACGTAGAAATCCGGTCACAAACGCCCTGTAGGTTTTGCCTATGTCCGCAGTTCAATACCCGTTCATCGACATTGCCGTGCACGAGCGCGTCCGCGATCGTTTTGCGGCAGGCGAAGCGATCGTGCTGTTTTCTCCGGACATGCAAAGCCCTCTCTGGGCGAACGGGCGCGGCGCCGATCTTTTCGGTTTCGGCTCCATCTACGATTTCCTCGACCAGGGTCCCAACCGCGTCGATATCGCCTTCCGTCAGATCGAAGCGGCCGCGCGCCAGCTCGGCGAAGTCGGCGACATCCGCAACCTGACGATCCGCGTCGCCTCCGGTTTCCAGCGCATTCCCGTGCAGGCGATCTGCGAGCTTGTCCAGGTCCAGGGCGAAACGGCCGTGCTGTTTAGCGCGCCGGTGGAACGGGGCAGGCTCGCGCCTTCGGCCTCTGCTGCCCGGATGATCGAAGGCTTCGACGATCCCGATACGCATATGGCGGTGATCGACGAAAACGGTGAGGTGCTTGCCGCCTCGGCCGAGTTCGCGGGGCTTGGCGTTTCCGTGCAGACGGCCAAGATGATGGCGACCATGGCGGGCGCCGATCCGAGCCGCCTCGTCAAGCGCCCGATCCCGACCTCCAAGGGCTACCTGCCGGCTGCCATCGGAAAGCTCTCCAACGAACCGGCCCTGCATCTCCTGTTCACGGTCGAGACGGAACAGGGCCGCGCCGCCGTGGCTAACGGGTATGAGCCCCGCGACGAGGCACCGACGCTCGCCGAAGACGATCAGGCGAATGCCGCGATCGGCGAGGACACCAAGGAACCCACTGCGAACAGCGACACCGAGCACTTCACGGTCGAGGCCGAGCCGGTCGACGATTTTGCCGAGGTGATCGCCGCTGTCTCCGAAATCGAGGATACGGAAGACCCGGAAGAAGAAATTTCGCTTGAAGCCGGCGAGGATGTCGCGCCCGTTCAGTCCGCTGCCTTCGAGGAACCGGCGGAAGAGGTCGCGCCTGAAAATGCCGTGCCGACCGCGGACGTCGAGGCCCTTTCCCCCGCTGACGGGATCGAGACGGCCGAGGCGCTGGTTTCCCCAACCGCGGTCGAGGAAACTTCTGCTGCCCAACTGGAGACAGTGGAGGCGGCGCCCGCAGCCGCCGAAACCGCCGCGTCGGAACCGGCTGGTTTCGTCTTTCGCGGCGACGGGCGCGCGACCCGCTTCGTCTGGAAGATCGATGCGGAAGGCCGGTTCAGGGAAGTTTCGAGCGAATTTGCCGATGCCGTCGGCCCACACGCCGCCGATATCAACGGCATGGCCTTTACGGATCTAGCCGCCCTCTTCCATCTCGATCCCGAGGGCAAGATCACCGAACTGCTCCAAAAGCGCGATACATGGTCCGGCAAGACGATCTGGTGGCCGATCGAGGGCACGTCGCTGATGGTGCCGGTCGATCTCGCCGCGCTGCCGACCTATACCCGCACCCGCGAGTTCGACGGTTTTCGCGGCTTCGGCATCGTGCGCATCGGCGATGCAGCCGAGGATCCGAATGCCGTCGGCCTGACCCTGACCCGGGCGGTGCCGGAGGATGTGGCCGAAGCGGAAACTGAGACTGTTTTCGAAAGCTACGAGGTTCCCGTCGATGCACCGGAATTGGTGGCAGAAGACGGTCTGTCTGTTGGGCAGGGCGAAGCCGAGGACGCGCCCACCGAAATCCTCGAGACGGAAGAGCCCGCCGCTGAGACCGGCTCCGCAGAGGATGCCATCGCCGGAAGTTCCACATATGACGAACCGGCTGACGAGGCTTCCGTGACCGAAGAGCTGGAAGTCGCTGAAGACGCCGAGCAGCCGGCTGCCGCCGAAGACATATCCGCCGATGCGGCGCCATCCGAAGACCTGCTGCCGGAGCCGGCGCCAGAGGATGCGCCGCAGGCGTCCAAGTCGGGGCGGCAGATCCCGTCGCTGCTCGATTGGCCGGCCGGCGAACGCCCGGCACTGCGGATCGTCGAAAATGCCGGCCGCCGCCATTCCGACAAGGTCATCCAGCTGGAAGAGCGTCGCTCCAACCGCCGCGACGGATTGACACCCGTCGAACAGGCGGCTTTCCGCGAAATCGCCCGCCAGCTCGATAATTTCGTCGGTCGCCGCAACGAGGAAAAGACGCCGGAGACTCCGGCCGAGGCGGAGGTGCCTGCCGTCGAACAGACGGAGCCGAGCGCGATAGAACCGGTTCAGCTCGAGCATGAGGCTGTGCACGAGGAACCCGTCGCGCCTGTTTTGGAAGAGATTTCCGAGGAAGAGGCGATCGCCTTCGGCGAAGACGCGAACAAGGCTTTTGCCGACGGGCCGATCGAGCTCACCGAAGAGACGGAAGCCCCTGTGGAGGCTCCGGCCGACCCGCATCCGGAGCTTTCCGACCGCGAACTGTTGAGCCAGATGATACCGGTTCGCGAACGCATCGGCCTTTCCGCGGAGATTGTCGACCAGATGCCGGTGGCGCTTCTCGTCCACAGCGGCGACACCCTGATCTATGGCAATCCCGAATTCCTGCGGCTGACCGGCTATGCCTCGATCGACGAGCTGGCGGAAGTCGGCGGCCTCGATGCGCTGCTGCAGCGGCAGGACCTCGAAGGCAAGACAACGGAAGCCGGCGGCATGGTCGTGGTGCGCGCCGACGATGTGCTAGTGCCGGTGACGGCGCGCCTGCAGTCCGTCCGCTGGGACAATTCCACTGTTCTCATGTTGGCGCTGATGCCGGTCGTGGCCGAGACCCAAGGTTCCACCGAGGATGGCGAAGCGGCGGCGGTCATTCCGTTGCGCGCGCCCCGCGCCGCCGACCAACTCGCCAAGCTGCAGGTCGAGGTAACCGAACTGCGCGCCATCCTCGAAACGGCCACCGACGGCGTGGTGATCATCGGCGCGGATGGCGACATCCGCTCCCTGAACCGGGCGGCGAGCGCGCTCTTCAACTACGACAATGAAGAGATCAACGGCAAACCTTTCGTCACCCTGTTCGCCCATGAGAGCCAGCGGGCGATCCTTGATTATCTCGCAGGCCTTGCCGGCCATGGCGTGGCGAGCGTTCTCAACGACGGCCGCGAAGTCATCGGCCGAGAGGCTTCCGGCGGCTTTCTGCCGCTGTTCATGACGATTGGCAAATTGACCTCCTCGAACGGCTATTGCGCAGTCATCCGCGACATCACCCAGTGGAAGCGCACCGAGGACGAGCTGCGCGCCGCCAAGCGTGCTGCCGAGACCGCAAACGCCCACAAGAGCGAGTTCCTCGCCCATGTGAGCCACGAAATCCGCACACCGCTCAACGCGATCATCGGCTTTGCCGACATGATGGCAAGCGAACGTTTCGGCCAGATCGGCCATGCGCGTTATGTGGAATATGCCAACGACATCAGCCGCTCCGGCCGGCATGTGCTCGATATCGTCAACGACCTTCTCGATATTTCCAAGATCGAGGCCGGCGAGATGGAGCTTGATTTCGTCGCGGTCGGCCTGAACGAGGCGGTGTCGGAAGCCGTCTCGCTGGTGCAGCCGCAGGCAAACGGCCAGCGGGTGATCATCCGCACGGCCCTCTCGCATGCCGTGCCGCAGGTGGTCGCCGATCCGCGCTCGATCAAGCAGATCGTGCTGAACATCCTGTCGAACGCCATCCGCTTCACGCCCTCCGGCGGTCAGATCGTCGTGTCCACCGCCTACGAGACCAATGGCAACGTGGTCCTTCGCGTCCGCGATACCGGCATCGGCATGACCCGCTCGGAGCTGGAGCTTGCGATGAAGCCGTTCCGCCAGGTTGCGAGCGCCTCCCGCAAGCGTGGCGACGGCACGGGCCTCGGTCTGCCGCTGACCAAGGCGATGGTCGATGCAAACCGCGCCGCCTTCGCGATCACGTCCGCACCGAACGAAGGCACGCTGGTTGAAATCACCTTCCCTTCACCGCGGGTTCTGGCGAACTGATCCTGGAGATTGCGATCGTTTTTCGGTTCTCATGGCTCGGCCGGCGATAGTGGCCGGCGACACCCATGGCTGCAGTTCCACTTATTACTGCGCCCTTGGGTTGTCCTGGACTTTAAAAGAAAGGCAGCCGAAGCTGCCTTTGAAGTTTAATGCTGTCCAACGAGGGTCGGTGGAGACGTCATGTCTATGAAAGCTCGCGGCTAGGCGTAGTTCATACACGAGACGAAACCATGTTGCTCCACTTTTGATCGAAGCGGCTTAATGGGTCGTTAACAGCGGCCCATTTCTGGATTTCATGCTGGATATGTGCCGTATCGATACATTTCGCCTCGTTGGGGATACCCGGCGCATCAGCTTTTCAACTCGACAAGGCCATCGAACAGATCGAGCGCTTCCGGATTGGCGAGCGCCTCCTTATTCTTGACGGGCCGGCCATGCACGACGTCGCGGACCGCCAGTTCGACGATCTTGCCGGACTTGGTGCGCGGGATATCGGCGACCTGGATGACCTTTGCCGGTACATGGCGCGGCGAAGCGCCGGTGCGGATGCGGGCCTTGATCGCCTTGGTAAGATCTTCGGTCAGCGTCAGGCCGCCGGCGAGGCGCACGAACAGGATGACGCGGACATCGTCGTCCCAGTCCTGGCCGATGCAGATGGCTTCCGCGACCTCCTCCATCTGCTCCACCTGATTGTAGATCTCGGCGGTGCCGATCCGTACGCCGCCGGGATTGAGCGTGGCGTCGGAACGGCCATGGATGACGATGCCGTCATGTTCTGTCCATTCGGCGAAATCACCGTGGCACCAGACATTGTCGAAACGCTCGAAATAGGCAGCACGGTATTTCTGCCCCTCAGGATCGTTCCAGAACATGATCGGCATGGCCGGAAATGCCTTCGAGCAGACGAGCTCGCCCTTTTCGCCGCGTACCGGCTTGCCGTCGTCGTTCCAGACATCGACGGCCAAGCCCAGGCCAGGCCCCTGGATCTCGCCGCGCCAGACCGCCTTGAGCGGATTGCCAAGCACGAAACAGGAAACGATGTCCGTACCGCCGGAGATCGAAGCCAGATGCACGTCGCTCTTGATGCCTTCGTAGACGAAGGAGAAGCCCTCCGGTGACAGCGGCGATCCGGTCGAGGTCATCAGCCGCAGCGCCGAGAGATCGTGGCTATCCTTCGGCACGATGCCGCCCTTGCGGACTGCGTCGATGTATTTCGCCGAGGTGCCGAATACCGCGAACTGCTCGGCTTCAGCATAGTCGAACAGGACGTTGCCGTCCGGCGCGAAGGGCGATCCGTCGAACAGGCAGAGCGTGGCGCCGACCGCGAGGCCCGAGATCAGCCAGTTCCACATCATCCAGCCGCAGGTGGTGAAATAGAACAGCTTTTCGCCGGGCTCGAGGCTGCAATGGAAGCGATGTTCCTTGAGGTGCTGCAGCAGCGTGCCGCCGGCCGAATGGACGATGCATTTCGGCACGCCGGTCGTGCCGGACGAGAAGAGAATGTAGAGCGGATGCGCGAACGGCAGAGGCTCGAACTCGACGGTCTTCGCCTCATAAGGCGCCGTGAAATCGGCAAGTGTGCGGCCATCGGCAAGCGATGCGGCGAGTGCGGGAGCGTCGCCCGCATAGGACACCACCAAAACCGGCGTCTTCAGGACCTCCGAGACCGTCTTCACCTTGGCGGAGACATCCTGGAGCTTGCCGTTGTACCAATAACCGTCGCAGGTGATGAACAGTTTCGGGCCGATCTGGCCGAAACGATCGAGCACGCCCTGCTCGCCGAAATCGGGGGAGCAGGAGGACCAGATGGCGCCGATCGAGGCAGCGGCCAGCATGCAGGCGACCGTCTCCGGCATGTTCGGCATCATCGCGGCGACGCGGTCGCCCTTCTGGATACCGAGCGCTCGGAAGGCCTGCTGCAGGCGTGAGACCTCGGCGCGGAGCTTGTCCCAGGACCAGCGATAGCTCACCTTGTCCTCGCCGCGGAAGATCAGCGCGTCACCGGCGCCCGTTTCGGCGAGGAGGTTTTCCGCGAAATTCAATGTCGCATCGGGGAAAAAGCGGGCGGCGAGCATGTCTTCGCCGTTGATCAGCACGCGTTCGCCGCGCTCGCCCTTGACGCCACAGAAACCCCAGACCGCCGACCAGAATTCGGCGCGCTCGACGATCGACCATGCGTAGAATGCATCGTAGTCGGGAAAGCTTTTGCCAAAGCGCTCCGCGCACCAGCCGATGAAATGATAAAGCGGGGTTTTCTGCTGCGCTTCCTTCGAAGGACTCCACAGCGGCTGTTCGTTGCCCATTCCCATTCCTCCACCCCCGGGAGAACCCTGCCCGACATCGGAAACCAGGGTCCCGTCCTCTCTCCATCTGCGCCCGAGCCTCAGGGGCCGGACGTGTCGGCCTGTATAGCATGTTGCACCGCGTGATAAAGAGGACAGCCGGGGACGTTTCCCGGATTTGCACGGGGCCTGCATTTCCTATATGCGCGTGGTGATCATGCTCACCAATCCGATCGGAAATCTGCGGAAGAACCTGAGCCGCCCGCTGGGTCGGCGGTCGCGCCGCGTTCTGATCGGTGCCATCGTCGCCCTCTTCCTGTTCGCGCTTTTCCAGGTTATCGCACCGTTCCTCATTTCGTCGGCCGTCGTGCGCGAAAGCATGGAGCGGGCGGTCGCCGAATGGACCGGCCATGACGTGGAGATCGAGGGAACCCCGGATATCCGCTTCTGGCCCCAGCCTCGGGTCACGCTCCGGGACATCACCATCCGCAAGCAGGCGGAAGACGGCGAGCGCGTGCTCGGCCGGGTCTCGCGGCTTTCGGCCTCCTTCGATCTCATGCCGGCCCTGGTCGGCCAACCCGAGTTCAAGGACTTCCGGCTCACCGATCCGGAAATCTACGTCGTCAGGGAGGCCAACGGCAGGCTCGACTGGGCGAATGACGGGCTGCTCAGCCGTGCAGTGCGCGATGCGCGGCCGGATGGCAGCGGCCAGGCGCTGACGGCGGATGACGATGCACGCATGGGCGATGTCCGCATCACCAACGGAACGCTCGAAATCTCCGACCTCGCCAGCGGCCGCGTCACACGGTTTCAGTCGATCGACGGAACGCTCGACTGGCCCTGGCTTTCTCGCGGCCTGGAGCTGAAGGCGGATGCCGAGCTCAACGGCCGGGCGCTGACGCTGGACATAAGTTCGACCCAGCCCCTGCTGCTGCTCTCGGGCAAAAGCGGCGATATCTCGGGCACGACGGCGTCCACCCTCTTTCGGGGCCAGTTCCGAGGCGTCGCCAACCTTGCGGCGCAGGCATTTCTTTCCGGCGATGCCGAACTGGCGGTCCCCGACCTTGCGGCGGCGATGAGCTGGGCCGGCCTGAATTTTTCCGGCACGGAACGCGTGAAAAGCTTCTCTTTGACGACCCACCTCGTTACCAACGACAACGTCCTGCGCTTCGACAACCTCTCCCTCAGCCTGAACGACGCCAAGGCGACCGGCATACTCGATCTGCTGCTGCCTGCGGACAAACCGCCGAGACTGACCGGCACGCTCGCCTTCGACCAAATGGACTTTTCCGCGGCGCTTGCCGCCATTGCGCCACGCACCATGGGAGACGCCAGCGAGAGCGATGGCCAGCTCGCCGATCTGGAACTCGACCTGAGGCTTTCCGCCCAGCAGGCGACACTTGGACCTTTCCAGCTTTCGGAGGCCGCCGTGAGCGTGATGAACACCGGCGAGCAATCGCGTATCGACATTGCCGACAGCGATTTCGAGACGGGCCGGCTGACCGGCCGGGTCGCCACCGTGAAAGGCGGCGTGGCCGGGGCTGTCGCCTTGCGCCTTGCTGTCCAGGATGCCGATTTCGGGAATATCGTCAGGAAACTCGGCCTCGCCGGGCCACTTCCGGCGGCACGCGGATCGTTGGACCTGGCGCTCGACGTCGACCGGCCGCTGGAGCCGGAAGCCTGGCGCAACGCCAAGGGTACCTTGCGCTTCCGTGCGGACCGCGGTTCGTTTTCAGGCATCAATATTGCCGGCATCCGGCAGCTTGCGGCGCAAAAACCCTATTTCCCCTTAAGCGATGCCGGCAGCGGCAGCCTGGAATTCGAGCATATCGACATCTCCGCCAATCTCGCGGGTGGCTCGGCGGATATCCGCGAGGGGAAGATAACCGGCGCCGCAGAAACGCTGACGCTTTCGGGCGTCATTCCTTACATCAACAACAGCCTCGCGCTCTCGGCGATCGTCGAAACGATCCCGCAGGGTGCCGATACCGCGCCGCTGATGGTCTTCATCGGCGGGTCCTGGCCCAACCCGGTGATCTGGCCTGTTTCGCAAACTCCGGCGAAGCCCCTACAATGAGCCGAATCAACCGGATGGGGGTAATCTGGTGGCGCGGGTCCTGATCAATCTATGCAAGGCGCTGCTCGCCTGTCTCATCATGGGCGCAGTCTTAAGCTTCTTCGGCATCACCATGCCGTCGCTGCTGGCGCTCCTGCATCTGACGCCGGACGATATCCGGCTCGGGATCGAGAACGCCTATGTCTGGTCGGTGCCGCGCATCGTACTCGGGGCCGTCATCGTGCTGCCGGCCTGGCTGCTCATCTACATCTTCTTGCCGCCGCGTGGAGGCGAGTGAGCTTCAGGTCGTCCCGCGGGCTGCGACGTGTTCGTCGCGGATACGCCGCATCTCGGCCTGCTTGGTGGTGATCGAGGTGATGATGACGCCGATGGTGACAAGCCCGATCAGGATGGTGCAGATCGCGTTGATTTCCGGCGTGACGCCCAGGCGAACCTGGCTGTAGATCTTGATCGGCAACGTGGTTGCGCCGGGACCTGTGGTGAAGCTCGCGATCACCAGGTCGTCGAGTGACAGTGTAAAGGCGAGCATCCAGCCGGCGATGACCGCCGGAAAGATCAACGGCAGGGTGATCTTGAAGAAGGTCTTGACCGGCGGGCAGCCGAGATCGAGGGCCGCCTCCTCCAGGCTCCGGTCGAAGGTCAGCAGTCGCGACTGCACGACGATCGCCACATAGCACATCGTGAAGGTCGTATGCGCGATGATGACCGTCCAGAAACCGCGATCGATGCCGACCGCGACGAACAACAACAGCATCGACAGGCCGGTGATCACTTCCGGCATGACGAGCGGCGCATAGATCATCCCGGAAAACAGCATCCGGCCGGGAAAGCGCGTGAAGCGCACGAGGGAAAGGGCCGCGAGCGTGCCGAGCACCGTACCGATCGTGGCGCTGATGACGCCGACGCGTGCCGTTACCCACGCGGCGTCCATGAGACCCTGGTTCGACCACATGGTGCGATACCATTGCAGAGAAAAGCCGCCCCAGACCGTGACGAGCTTGGAGGCGTTGAACGAATAGACCACCAGGATGATGATCGGGATGTAGAGGAAGGCGAAACCGAGGGTGAGGACGGTGGCGTCGAAGCGGGATGATTTCATCTCAAGCCACCTTCTTTTGCTGGTTCTGAAAAATCATGATCGGTACGACCAGCATGATCAGCAGGATGACCGCCACTGCCGATGCCAGCGGCCAGTCGCGGTTGCCGAAAAATTCCGTCCACAGCGTCTTGCCGATCATCAGCGTATCGGCACCGCCGAGCAGATCCGGGATGACGAATTCGCCGGTGATCGGGATGAAGCAGATCATCGAACCGGCGATGACGCCCGGCAGCGACAAGGGAAAGGTGATCTTCCAGAATGCCTTCCAGGGCGGGCAGCCGAGATCGCTCGCGGCCTCGAGCAGAGTGTTGTCCATCTTTTCCAGAGCCGCATAGAGCGGCAGGACCATGAACGGCAGGTAGGAATAGACTATGCCGACGAAGACGGCGTAATCGGTGCGAAAGATCTGCACCTGGTCATCCGCGCCGAGAAGGCCGACCGATTGGAACAGCAGCGTCAGCAGGCCATCCGGCTTCAGGATGCCTATCCAGGCGTAGACGCGGATCAGGAAGGACGTCCAGAACGGCAGGATGACCAGCATGACCAGCGTCGGCCGCAGCGTGGTCGGGGCGCGGGCCATGGCGAGCGCCATGGGATAACCGATCAGCAGCAGCAGGAACGTGGAGATCACCGCGATGCGCAGCGAAGAGAGATAGGCTTCTATGTAGAGGGGATCGTCGGTCAGGAAGAGATAGTTGTCGAGGTCCAGTTCGGAGACGAAATCGCCGAATGCGCCGAACCCTTCAAAGAGCGGCGTATAGGGCGGCATGGCGATCGCCGTCTCGGAGAGCGAGATCTTGAAGATGATCAGGAAAGGGGCGACGAAGAACAGCAGCAGCCAGAGATAAGGGACCGCGACCACCAGCCAGCGGGCGGGGTTGGGTTTGTTGGCGGGGTGGGTTTCGGAAACGCTTGCCATCTCCACTCCCCCGCTCAACGCGTCAACACGAGGCCGGCATCGAGCGGCCAGGTGAGCCAGACCATGTCGCCGAAGGTGATCGGCCGATCGACGAGGCGGGAAACGTTGGCCTGCGCCGCACGCACCACCCGGCCATCCGCGAGCTTCACCAGGAAAACCGAAAAGTCGCCCAGATAACCGATATCCCAGACTTCGCCGTAGACCGCATTGACCGAGGTATCCGCCGGCTGGTCGGGCGAAATGCGGACTTTTTCCGGCCGCACCGCGAAGGCGACCTTGTCGCCCACGACCGCCTGGCATTCCTGCTCGACCGATACCGCGATGCCGTCGCAATCGATCCTGACCGTGCCCGGCGCGCCAAGTGCGCTGCCGGTCGAAGCGACCGTGCCTTCGAGAATATTGATGTCGCCGATGAAATCCGCGACGTAGCGGCTGTTCGGCGCCTCGTAGATCTCGGCCGGCGTCGCCACCTGCATGATCAGGCCCTTGTCCATGACGGCGATACGATCGGACACGGTCATCGCCTCTTCCTGGTCGTGGGTGACGATCAGGAATGTCAGGCCGAGCTTGGTCTGGAGGTCCATCAGCTCGAACTGCGTCTCTTCGCGCAGCTTCTTGTCGAGCGCTCCGAGCGGCTCGTCGAGCAGCAGCACCTTGGGGCGCTTGGCGAGGGAACGGGCGAGCGCCACGCGCTGGCGCTGGCCGCCAGACAGCTGGTTCGGCTTGCGTTTGGCGAACTGCTCCAGCTTGACGAGCTTCAGCATTTCCTCCACGCGGGTGGCGATCTCACCCTTCGGCAGATTGTCCTGCTCCAACCCGAAGGCGATGTTCTTTTCGACCGTCATATGGGGGAAGAGCGCGTAAGACTGGAACATCATGTTGGTCGGCCGGCGGTAGGGCGGCACGCCGGAAATATCCTTGCCCTGCAGCAGGATGCGGCCTTCGGTCGGCTCCTCGAAACCGGCGAGCATGCGCATCAGTGTCGTCTTGCCGCAACCGGAAGGCCCGAGCAGCGAGAAGAATTCCCGCTCGTAGATATCAAGCGTCAGGTTATCGACGGCGGTGAAATCGCCGAACCGTTTGGTGATGTTTTCGAAACGAATGAACGGAACCGCCGACGGATCGGTCCAGGGAGAAAATTTACGCTTAACCGGCCCAAGAGATTTCGCCATGCCCTTACCCCATTTCGCCCGATGGCGGCTGCCCCAAAAGTAATCGGGGCAGACGTTTCCGCCTGCCCCGCCCTTGATCAGCTACCGGTCTTGATCTGCGTCCAGACCCGGTTCAGGACCCGCTGCTCGCGCGGCCCGTATGGCGAAATGATGAAGAGTTTCTTGACCACGTCTTCCGGCGGATAGACGGAAGGATTTTCCAGGACTTCCTTGTCGATGAACTTCTGCGAAGCCAGGTTGCCGTTGGCGTATTGAACGAAGTTCGAAGCCTTGGCGATGACTTCCGGTTTCATCAGGTAGTTGATGAAGGCATGCGCTTCGGCGACATGCTTCGCGTCCGCCGGGATCGCGAGGTTGTCGAACCACATATAGGTGCCTTCCTTGGGAATGATGAATTCGATGTTGACGCCGTTCTTGGCTTCCTCGGCGCGGGTCTTGGCCTGCAGCACGTCGCCCGACCAGCCGATGGTGATGCAGCTGTCGCCATTGGCGAGCTCATCGATATAGGCGGACGAATTGAAGGTCTTCACCGACTTGCGAATTTTCGCGTAGACGGCGCCGCCGGCTTCGAGGTCCTTGGTGTCCTTGCTGTCAGGATTCTTGCCGAGATAGTTCAGCGCGATTGCGAAGGTCTCGTCGGATGCATCGAGGATGTTGATGCCGCAGGACTTCAGCTTGGCAGCATTTTCCGGCTTGAAGAGAACATTCCAGCTGTCGATGGGAACATTGCCGAGTGCCGCCTTCACCTTGTCGACGTTATAACCGATGCCGGTCGTGCCCCACATGTAGTTGACGGCATATTGATTGCCGGGATCGTATTTCGACAGACGCTCGGAAACCAGCGGCCACACGTTGGAGAGGTTCGGCAGCTTCGACTTGTCGAGCTTCTGGAAAACCTTGGCCTGGATCTGGCGGGCGAGGAACGGGCCGGTCGGAACGACGACATCATAACCGGAGCCGCCGGCGAGAAGCTTGGTCTCCAGCATCTCGTTGCTGTCGAACACGTCGTAGATGACCTTGATGCCGGTCTCCTTGGTGAAATCGACCAGGATCGACTCATCGATATAGTCCGACCAGTTGTAGACGCGAACTTCGCGCTCCTGGGCCAAGGCAGCCGTCGCGGCGAAGGCCGTGGCAGCAACTGCAGCGGCAAGACTGAGCAAATGACTTTTCATGATCTCTCCTGTTCCAGTTTTTTCTGCGCAATCGTCAAAATCACGCCCAATTCCCTTATATTTTTCGCGAGAGTAAAAAGTAATTTTACACCCCACAAGGGGGAATGTGCGCCGCCGCAAAACTCATTGGAAATCGAAGGCGCTGAGGCCGGTTACCATCTCGTCCAGACCGAGCGGCCTGGTGACCGGCGGCTCGGCACGGGAAAGGCAACCCTGTCTTTCGCAAAGCCGGCAGGCGGTGCCGACAAGTACCGTAGCCGCGCTCCCCGGCAGGGCCTCGCCATAGACGGCGTCTCCCGCGCTCGACAGATCGCAGCCGAGAAGGATCGCGGTGCGCCGGATCCGCTCGCCGAACCCCGCCTGCGGGCCTTCGAGCGTCCTCGACAATGTCAGGAACGTCCCGCCATCCGGCATTTCTACCCGATCGACGAGGACCTGACCCGGCTGGAGGAAGGCGGAATGGAGCCCAAGCTTCGGACAGAGCCCGCCGAACCGTGCCTGCGGGAACCCCTGGGCACCGGCGCGGCGGATCGCGTTGCCGGCGTGGTCGAGTTCCATCAGAAAAAACGGGATGCCCGGCGCACCGGGCCGCGCGAGAGACGTCAGGCGGTTGGCGGCCTGCTCGAACGATACATCGAAGCGCGAGCGCAACACGTCGAGATCGTATCGGGCGCGCTGGGCTGCCGCGAGAAAAGCCCCATAGGGCATCATCAGCGCATGGGCGGCATAACGGGCGAGTTCGAAGCGGCCGATGCGCCGCGCCTCGTTGGTGGAGAGGTTGAGGTCTTCGAGTTCGGCGGCAATCTCCTGGCCCAGCGCCAGCAGCGCCACTTCCATGGCGAGTTCACGGGTTCGGTCGAAAGGAGAAAGCCGTTCCGACAGAAACAGCCGCATGGAATGGCGGTCGTAACGCCGGCGCAGGTTCGGCATGGCATGGACAGGCAGCGTGCGCACCACGATGCCGTGCTCGTTCTTCGCCCAGGCCTTCAAGGCGCCGGGCAGTTCGTCGCCGGTTCCGAGCCTGGCCGCGAAGGTTTCCGCCGCATCCTCGATGCGCGCGAAGAAGTTGGGGCGACGCTCCAGCGTCTCGCGCACGTCGTCTATCGGCAGGCGCGTGCCGGCAATCGATGTTTCGTGACCTTCGCGAGCGAGAAGCTCGGCGAGATCGGAAAGCCTTGCTGCCTGCTCGCGATAGGCGCGATAGAGCTTCATCAGCCCGAGCGCCGCATTGGGAGCCGCCTCCGCCACCTCGATGATTTCCTGGTCGCCGGGGATTTCACCCGCCAACAACGGATCGGCAAATACCTCGCGCAGCCGCCCGGCAAGACCGCCGCCCTCGCCCTGCAGCGCATCGAGATCGACCTTGTAGACGGAGGCGAGCTTCAAGAGGAGCTGGACGGTCAGCGGCCGCTGGTTGCGCTCGATGAGATTGAGATAGGAAGGCGAAATGCCGAGCGCCTCGGCCATGGCCGTCTGGGTGAGACCAAGCCCCAATCGTACCCGCCGCACCCGCGGGCCGGCAAAAATCTTTCGCTCTGCCATTTGTCACCGTTTTTACAAAATTACCGGCTGACCACTTTTACTAAATTGACATCTTCACAGAACTTCTTGTGAAAGACAAGACATCCTAACCCCTTTGCCGGCACCAATCCGGCATCTTTTCTGGCAGTGCAGCATTCTATTCTGTAAATATAGTCACATCAAACCCGCAGCGAGCGGCTGACCCATTTACACAGGAGGATGACAATGACAGATTTTTACACGCTGGTTCCAGGCGCTCAAAAAGGCCGGTTCGAGGGGGTCGAACGCCCCTATTCCGCAGACGACGTCAAGCGGTTGCGCGGCTCAGCCGAGATCCGTTATTCGCTCGCCGAAATGGGTGCCAACCGGCTGTGGTCGCTGCTGCACAGCGAGGACTTCGTCAACGCGCTCGGCGCGATGACAGGCAATCAGGCCATGCAGCAGGTCCGGGCCGGGCTGAAGGCGATCTACCTGTCGGGCTGGCAGGTCGCAGCCGATGCCAATACCGCTTCCGCCATGTATCCGGATCAGTCTCTTTATCCGGCCAATGCCGCGCCGGAACTGGCGCGGCGCATCAACCGCACGCTGCAGCGTGCCGACCAGATCGAGACGGCGGAAGGCAAGGGCCTTTCGGTCGAAACCTGGTTCGCGCCGATCGTTGCGGATGCGGAAGCCGGGTTCGGCGGGCCGCTCAACGCCTTCGAGATCATGAAGGCCTTCATCGAGGCGGGTGCAGCGGGCGTCCACTACGAGGACCAGCTCGCATCGGAAAAAAAGTGCGGCCACCTCGGCGGCAAGGTTCTGATCCCGACCGCCGCACATATCCGCAACCTGACGGCCGCGCGGCTTGCCGCCGACGTCATGGGCACGCCGACGCTGGTGATCGCCCGCACCGATGCGGAAGCGGCAAAGCTGCTCACCTCGGATATCGACGAGCGCGACCGGCCCTTCGTCGACTACGATGCCGGGCGCACGGTCGAGGGTTTCTATCAGGTGAAGAACGGGCTCGAACCCTGCATCGCCCGCGCCGTCGCCTATGCACCCTATTGCGATCTCATCTGGTGCGAAACCTCGAAGCCGGATCTCGAACAGGCCCGCCGGTTCGCGGAGGGGGTCCACAAGGCGCATCCGGGCAAGATGCTCGCCTATAACTGCTCGCCGTCGTTCAACTGGAAAAAGAATCTCGACGACGCGACGATCGCCAAGTTCCAGCGGGAACTGGGTGCGATGGGCTACAAGTTCCAGTTCATCACGCTCGCGGGCTTCCACCAGCTGAATTTCGGCATGTTCGAACTCGCCCGTGGCTACAAGGACCGCCAGATGGCTGCCTATTCGGAGCTGCAGGAAGCGGAATTCGCCGCCGAGATCCACGGCTACACCGCCACAAAACACCAGCGCGAGGTCGGCACCGGCTATTTCGACGCCGTCTCCGTGGCCATCACCGGCGGACTTTCGTCCACCACCGCGATGAAGGAATCCACCGAGCACGACCAATTCCGGCCGGCCGCGGAATAAGCCTGAACCCTATCACAAAGAGGAGAACCGACATGAACATCCAGACCCACGTCAAGGAACGCGCAGAAGAGCAGTCGAGCGCGATGACGCCCGACCAGCAGGCGGCGATCCGCACGCTCGCCAACGACCTGCATCGCCTCAACCATGCGATCATGAAAGCGGTCGAGGCCGGGGTTTCAGTGGAGCTCGTCCGTTCCGCCCGGCACCACGGCGGCGACGGCCACTGGGGCGACCTGATGATCCCGGTCATCGTCACCAACCGGGTGCAGTGACAGGAAGACAGTCTAGGGCTGGCGGCCGGCAAATAGCGGGCCGTGGCCTCGGGCGAACTTCACCATGCGATCGACCACCGTGCGGATATCCCGGCGGTGGCGATCGTCGTTGTTCATGACGATCCACTGGTTGTGCCGAAGGCTCTCGATCTCCCCGCCAACCCGCTCCAGCCGCATGTCCTGGTCGCCGACGAAACAGGGCAGGACCGCAGTTCCGGCCCCGCCCAGCGCCAAATCGCGCAGGGAACGCGGGCGGTTGACGGTGACCGCCACTTGCGCTGCCCGTTCCTGATGCGGCCAACGGAGATAGGCGGAAATCGCGTCCTCCTCCGAGACCGCAAGCCAGCGGTCGGCAACCGAGGGGTGGGCGTTGCGGGCGCGATAGGCTGCATAGGCGACTTCCCCGAGCCTGGTTGCAGCAAGGTTCGGCTCCTCCGGCTCGAAGGCACGTATGCCGATATCGCTTTCCCGGTGCGCCAGGCTCGCCCGTCGTTCGGCGACATAGAAATCGAGGCGGAAGTCGTCGCGCTCGGTGCGGATAAGCGAGAGATTGCGGGTGAACATCCAGGCAAGCCAGGTGCCGCAGGCGACCCGCACCAGCGTCGAACCGGCGCCTTCCCGTTTCCAGCTCTCGATGCGGCGGGCGGCGCCCTCCATCTCCAGAATCTGCGCAAACAACGCAGACCCATCGGCGGTCAGCTGATAGCCGGTACGGCTGCGTAAAAACAACGGACGCCCGACGGCCTCTTCCAGATCGAGCATCCGTCGGCCGATCGTGGCGGGGCTCAATCCGGTGATGCCGGCAGCACCGGACAGCCCGCCAAGCCGGGCAACCTGCATGAAAAGCTCGTAGGCATCCCAGTTGACGTTTTTCATGGGTGAAAGACATAGCGGGAATTCGGCGGTAAAAGAAGCAGTTTTTGAGGTTTAATAGAGGAGACGATTTCCACAAACGGAGGAATTCCGATGTATGAGAACATCGTCACAGCCGCCTTTTCGTACCTCTTCCGAACAAGTCCCATCCGTCGCGATATCGCAGCGGAGAACGATTTCTATGAACGTTACGCCCATCCCTACCCGCGCTGGTTCGTCAGCCTGCAGCGGGTGACGGATAGACACAAGACGACAAAGGGCGGCATCGCTGCCGCCCAGGAGATTGGTTCCGGTCTATCCGGTGGCGCAGGCGATGACCAGAACTCCGACCATTGCCGCACCAGGCAATATTGCCGGGCAGTGCCAGAGCGGTGTGGCACCCGGGTTTCCGCGGTGCCCGGCTCTTCATCGCTTTGATATCGGCAGATATCACGCAGCGCGGGAATAACCCGAGCGGCGACTGCTCGCGTCGATGCGGAACTGCTCTACCAGTTCGAGCAGGGCATCCGCCTCGCTTGCGAGACGTCTGCTTGCTTCCGTCGTCTCGCCGACCATCGCGCCGTTCTGCTGGGTCATCTGGTCCATGCGGTTTACGGAGTTGTTGATGTCCTGCAACGCGGCCGATTGATCGCGGCTGGCCGTCGCGATCATTTCCACATGCTGGCTGACGCCGGTGATCTGTTGGCTGATCGCTGCCAGCACTTCGCCCGCCTGCTGCACCAGACCGGCACCGGAGCCGACTTCCCGGCTCGACTGGGTGATCAGATCCTTGATCTCCTTGGCGGCACCGGCGGAACGCTGAGCCAGTTCGCGAACTTCCTGCGCTACGACCGCAAATCCCTTGCCGGCCTCACCGGCACGGGCTGCCTCGATGCCGGCGTTGAGCGCCAGAAGGTTGGTCTGGAAAGCGATGTCGTCGATGACCTCGATGATCAGCTCGATCTTGCCGGAAGCCTCTTCGATACGTCCCATGGCAGCGACCGCGTTGCTCACCACGGTGCCGGAGCTGTCGGCGCTCTTCTTGGTGACGGCGACCGCCAGATCCGCCTCGCGGGCGCGCTCGGCCGAAGAACGGACCGTCGCGGTGATCTCGTCGACCGCGGCAGCCGTCTCCTCGAGAGAAGCCGCCTGGGTTTCGGTACGGCGCGACAGTTCGGTCGAGGAATGGCTGAGGTCGGCACTGCTTTTCTGGATGGAAAGCGTGCTTTCGCGGATATGAGACAGCGTGTCCCGCAGCCGGACGATGGAGCCGTTGAAGTCGGTGCGGAGCTGCTCCAACCGGCCGGAATATTGTGTCTCGATCGTGCTCGACAGGTCGCCCTGAGCCAGGCGGGCCAAAGCCGCACCCAGTTCGCTGACGGCGGTGTCGATCTCACGGTCGACACGTTGCTTTTCGGCGTCGTTGCGACGGCGCTCGGCCTCCGTTTCGGCACGATGCTCGGCGCTGCGGCTTTCCAGCCGTTGTTTTTCGCGCGCGGCTTCCCGGAAGACTTCCAGGGCGCGGGCGATATTGCCGAATTCGTTACGGCGTTCGGCATAGGGTATTTCGGTCGCATCATTGCCTTGGGCCAGCGCATGCACGGTGCCGGTCAGCACGCCGAGCGGCCGTAGCAGCATACGCAGGGCGAAAAGGCTCGCTATCCCGATGACGAGAAGAGCGCCAAGCGAGGTGCCGATGACGATATAACCCGCGGTGGCGATATGGGCGAAATAGACTTCCATCGGAATGCCGATGAAAAGCAGGCCGGTGACGCCGTTCGAGGCGTTGGTGATGGGGAAATACCCCGTCATGAAATCCTTGCCGAACAAGACAGCGGGCCCGAAATAAGCTTCCCCCCGCGCCAGGAACGGCTGCGCCGGGTGCTCCGCGGCAAGCTTGGTGCCGACCGCCCGCTCGCCCTTTTCCGTCTTCACATTGGTCGATATCCGGACATAGTCGGTGCCCTTCTTTTCGAACAGGGTCGCGACACCGCCGATGGCGGACGCCGTGCGATCGACCATGTCATGGTCCTTCACCGCACCCTCGGCCTGACTGACACGGATGACTACGCCGTCACGGATCTCGGTTTTGGCGCCATCCAATTCCAGATCGTAAAGCAGGCTCATGGTGCGGATCGCCTTGCGCGCATCGTCCTTCGCCGTATCCATGATATCGCCGCGCAGGTAGTTATAGGTGAGGCCACCTACCGCTATCACCGCAACAAAGATCATGAAGAGGCAAAGAAGAACGATCCGCGATACCACGGACGACGGCAGGATTTTGATCATTTAGGCCAGCTTCCCCGCAAAACTATGTACTGAAATCTAGTATCGTCGGGGAAAGTGAAAATTTACTAAATTTGAATGTAGTGAATTAATGCGCGAAACTGACGCAAGCCTGAGCTCGGGAATGCGCGAAAATAAACAGGCCAGCGCTCCGCGGGCGTGACTAAAGATCGCCGCCGTTCAGGCGCGCGATGAGATCGAAGCGTGGAAGCTCTTAGAAAAAAAGCGTCGGAAGCGCGAGGAGCGCGGCCGTTGCACCGATGGCGATCGCGAGAAAACGGAGGCGAATGAGCTTCGGGTTATCCTGAACCTTAGCGATTGCGATTGCGCGGGCACGGCTGGGTCTCTGCATGGAAACGGCACTCCAAGGCAAGTTGCTCTGGCGCTCCAGCGGCCACCGGCAGGAAGCGCATGCCCGCCTTAAACCACAGGATTTGGCTGGCATTAAGGCAGGATGGGGCGCTCACATTAACAACTGCTGAATCAACCTATACTACAATGCGTCCCCACAAACATGGCCCGAAGCCCAGGCCCATTGGAAATTGTAGCCGCCGAGCCAGCCGGTCACATCCACGCATTCGCCGATGAAATAAAGGCCGGAGACCGCCTTTGCCTGCATCGTCCTGGAATCCAGTTCCGAGGTGTCGATGCCGCCGAGCGTCACCTCAGCTGTCCGGTATCCTTCGGAGCCGGCCGGCCGGATGGCCCAGGTCTGGATCGAGGCGGCCAGCCCCTCGACCGCCTTGTCGGGAAGATCGGCGAGATGCCCGGTCAGGCCGCGGTTTTCGACGAAGAACTGAGCCAGCCGTTTCGGCAACACTTCCGCCAGTACCGTCTGCGCCGCCTGCCTTCCGTTGGCCTTGCGGGCCGTCTTGAGGATCCCTGCGATATCCAGGTCGGGCTCGATAACCAGCGTCACGTCATCGCCTTCCCGCCAATAGGAGGAAATCTGCAGGATCGACGGGCCGCTCAAGCCACGATGCGTAAAGAGCAATGCCTCGCGGAAGGCAGTCCTGCCGTGACGGACTTCGGCCGGCACCGCGATGCCGGAAAGCGGCGAGAGTTTTTCGAGCAGGTTCGGATCGAGCGTCAGCGGCACGAGCGCCGGCCGCGTCTCGACGATCTTCAGCCCGAATTGCCGGGCGACGTCGTAAGCAAAACCGGTGGCGCCCATCTTTGGGATCGATTTGCCGCCGGTCGCAACCACCAGGGACCCCGCCTCCACCGGCCCGTCGGAGGTGCCGACGCGGAAGCCGTCGGGCGTCTTTTCGATCGACGTGATCTGTTTCTGCAGTTCGAGCACCACGTTCGCCGCCTTCATCTCGGACAGCAGCATACGGATAATGTCCTTGGCGCTATCGTCGCAGAAGAGCTGGCCGAGCGTCTTTTCGTGCCAGGCGATACCATGGCGTTCGACCATGTCCAGAAAATCGCGCGGCGTGTACCGGGCGAGCGCCGACTTGGCGAAATGCGGATTGGCGGAGATATAGTTTTTCGCGCTTGCGTGGATATTGGTGAAATTGCAACGACCGCCGCCGGAAATGCGGATCTTCTCGCCCGGCGACTTGGCGTGATCGAGGACCAGCACCGAGCGGCCGCGGCCGCCGGCACGGATGGCGCACATCATGCCCGCGCCGCCGGCGCCCAAAACCACTACATCGAATTTCCGCGTCACCGCCTGCTCCTTGTTTCGATATCTGCTGTTTTCGATCGGCAACTCAAAGTCAATGGCGTCTCCCCCTCGCCATTCGCCAATCCGTGGTTATGATGGAACATCCGATCAACCTCACCCCGATGTGTCATGCCGCGCAAAAAAACCGCTCCCGCCCTCGCAACCGGCACCGTGGCAAAAGCCGCAACTGCCCAGCCGACGCTCACTTCGCTCAGAGGGGTGGCGGACTGGCGGGAGGCCGCCGCGTGGCTTCGGGCTCGAGGGATAGAGGATATCGAGTGCATCACGCCCGATCTCGCCGGCGTGGCGCGGGGCAAGATGATGCCCTCTTCGAAGTTCACCTCGAACACCTCGCTGGCGCTGCCGTCCGCTCTCTACCGCCACACCATTTCCGGTGAATATCCCGAAGAAACCGGCACGTTCCGCTATGAGCCTCGCGACAGCGACCTGAAGCTGGTGCCGGATCTTTCGACCCTGGCGGTGGTGCCCTGGGAGACCGACCCGACCGCGCAGGTGATCTGCGACATCGTCGATACCGAAGGCAAGGCGGTTCCCTATACGCCGCGCAACGTGCTGAAGAACATCCTCAAGCTCTATGAGGAGCGCGGCTGGAAGCCCGTCGTGGCGCCGGAGATCGAATTTTACCTCGTCGCCAAGAACGATGATCCGGACTATCCGTTGCACCCGCCGAAAGGCCGATCCGGCCGGTCCATCCTCGGCGGCCAGGGTTATTCGATCGCAGGCATCAACGAATTCGACGAGCTGATCGACGACATCTACCATTTTTCGGAAAAGCAGGGCCTCGAGATCGATACGCTGATCCACGAGGAAGGCCCGGCGCAGCTCGAGATCAACCTGCGCCATGGCGATCCGATCGAACTCGCCGACCAGGTGTTCATGTTCAAGCGCACCATCCGCGAGGCGGCCCTGAAACACGGCATCTACGCGACATTCATGGCCAAGCCGATGCAGGGCCAGGCAGGCTCGGCGATGCACATCCACCAGTCGGTGGTCGACATCAAGACCGGCAAGAACGTCTTCTCGAACCCGGACGGCTCCGCCTCGAAGGAATTTTTCCACTTCATCGGCGGCATGCAGACCTATGTGCCCAAATCTCTCGCGATGATGGCGCCCTATGTGAACTCCTATCGCCGCCTGACACCCGACATGTCGGCGCCGGTCAACAATGCCTGGGGTTACGACAACCGGACCACCGCCTTCCGCGTGCCAGTCTCGGATGCGAATGCCCGTCGCGTCGAAAACCGCCTGCCGAGTTCGGACGCCAATCCCTATCTGGCGCTCGCGGCCTCGCTCGGCTGCGGCCTGCTCGGCATCATGAACGCGATCGAGCCGGGACCGCCGACCGAGGATACTGCCAACGAGGGGTCGATCGAACTGCCCCGCGGCCTGCTCGAAGCCGTATCGCTGCTCGAATCCGATCCGGCGCTCGCCGGCGTCTTCAGCTCGGAATTCATCGGCCTCTATGCCGGCGTCAAGCGCGGCGAATTCGAGACCTTCATGCAGGTGATCAGCCCCTGGGAGCGGGAATTCCTGCTTCTCAACGTGTGAGGGCTGCGTCTTGGATGCATGGCAGAGCCCGATCGCACCGGGAATTTCCTGGTATCAGGCGACTCTCAGCGAGCGACCGACCTATCCGGCACTCGACGGATCCAGATCGGTCGACGTGGCTATCATCGGCGGCGGCTATACCGGCCTGCAGGCGGCTTACAACCTTGCAAAGGCCGGCATCTCCGTCGCGCTGATCGAGGCCAGCCGGTTCGGCGACGGCGCCTCCGGCCGCAATGGCGGACAGATGGGCACCGGGCAGCGCTGGTGGCCGGAGGATCTTGAAAAGGAGATCGGCTACGAGCGCTCCAAGGCGCTGTTCGACATGGCCGAGAACGCCAAGCGCCATCTCCTCGACTTTGCCGAGATCCACGGCATCGACATGGAGTACATGCCGGGGCAGATGAATGTTTCCCACAAACGCGGCCACGAGAAGGATTATCGGGCGACCGCCGAGATCGCGGCGGAACGTTACGGGTATTCCCATATTTCCTTCATGGACGGCAAAGAGACCGCGGAGCGGCTCGGCACGAAAGATTATTACTGCGGGGTGCGTGATACCGGCACCGGCCATATCCACCCGCTGAAGCTGCTGGTCGGGCTTGCCAGGGTGGCTCAGGCCGCCGGCGCGCAGATTTTCGAGATGACCCGCGCGACGGGCATCGAGAAAACGAGAAACGGACCGGGCGGCAAGATTCTGGTCCGGACGCCCAGGGGCACGCTGACTGCCGACCGGGTGCTGATCGCCACCAATGCCTATATCGGCGATCTCGAACCGGTTACATCAGCGCATATCATGCCGATCGGCTCCTTCATCGCCGCGACCGCGCCGCTCGACGATTTTCCCGATGTCCTCCCCGGTGGCGAGGCCGTCGCTGATTCGCGGTTCGTGGTGCGATATTTCCGCAAGAGCCGGGATAACCGGCTGCTGTTCGGCGGTCGCGAAGTCTACACCTCAAGCAATCCGGCAGACACGGCCAACGCCATCCGCAAGCAGATCGTCGACACCTATCCGGCGCTGAAAGACGTTGAAATCACCCATGCCTGGGGCGGGAACGTCGGCATCACCCTGCCGCGCCAGCCTTTCGTGCGCGAAGTCATGCCTGGCGTCACGTCGATCGGCGGTTATTCCGGCCATGGCGTGATGCTGTCAAACTATTGTGGCAAACTTTATGCTGATATGGTCGGCGGCAAGGCGACGGATCTCGACCACCTCGCCGCACTCAAAATTCCCGCCTTCCCCGGCGGGCGTCACATGCGGACCCCACTGCTTTTCCTTGCCCTCACGTGGTTTGCGCTGCGCGACAGGCTCTGACAAGCAAGGTCCGTAACACACTTCGGAAGCCAATTCGGGCTAGCGTTTTTAAATCGATTAGAATAAGTATGCACCCAACCATGCAGGACGAAAGAACAGCGATGAGCAGCCAGATCATCCCAGTTGAACCCTTTGATTGTATCGTGTTCGGCGGTACCGGCGACCTTGCGGAACGCAAGCTCCTTCCGGCCCTCTACCACCGGCAGATCGAGGGCCAGTTCACCGAACCAACCCGCATCATCGGCGCCTCGCGCAGTGCGCTTTCACATGAGGATTACCGCAAGTTTGCCCAGGATGCCCTGAAAGAGCATCTGAAGAAAGGCGAATACGACGAGGCGGAAGTCCAGAAATTCCTCCAGCGGATCTATTACATCTCGGTTGATGCAAAGGCCGAAGGGGGATGGGCCGAACTCAAGAAACTGCTCGATGACGGCAAGGAGCGCATCCGCGTCTTCTATCTGGCCGTGGCGCCGGGCATTTTCGGCCCGATTTCCGAAAAGATCCGTGACCACAAGCTGATCACCAAGTCGACCCGCATCGTCGTCGAAAAGCCGATCGGCCGCGACCTCGCGTCGGCGCTGCAGCTCAACGACATGATCGGCAAGGCCTTCCACGAAGACCAGATCTTCCGCATCGACCACTATCTCGGCAAGGAGACGGTGCAGAACCTGATGGCTCTGCGTTTCGCCAACGCGCTTTATGAGCCGCTGTGGAACGCTGACCATATCGACCACGTGCAGATCACGGTCGCCGAAGCCGTCGGCCTCGAAGGCCGCGCCGGTTATTACGATACCGCCGGTGCGCTTCGCGACATGGTGCAGAACCACATCCTGCAGCTCCTCTGCCTTGTCGCCATGGAAGTGCCCTCCTCCATGAACTCGGAAGCGGTGCGCGACGAAAAGCTCAAGGTGCTGCGCGCCCTGAAGCCGATCACCGAGGCCAATGTCGAACAGATGACGGTGCGCGGCCAGTACCGCGCCGGCGCCTCCGCGGGCGGCCCGGTCAAGGGTTATCTCGACGAGCTCGAAGGCGGCGTTTCCAACACCGAGACCTTCGTCGCCATCAAGGCCGAGATCGGCAACTGGCGCTGGGCCGGCGTTCCCTTCTACATCCGCACCGGCAAGCGGCTTGCAGCGCGCATGTCCGAGATCGTCATCACCTTCAAGCCGATCCCCCACAATATCTTCGACTCGGCCGCCGGCCGCATTTCGGCCAACCAGCTGATCATCCGCCTGCAGCCGGACGAAGGCGTCAAGCAGTCGCTGATGATTAAGGACCCGGGCCCGGGCGGCATGCGGCTGCGCAATGTCTCGCTCGACATGAGCTTTGCGGAAGCCTTCTCGGTGCGCAATCCGGACGCCTACGAGCGGCTGCTGACCGACACGATCCGCTCCAACCAGACGCTGTTCATGCGTCGCGACGAAGTGGAAGCCGCATGGCGCTGGGTCGATCCGATCCTCAAAGGCTGGGAAGCGGCCGGCCAGCAGGTGCAGGGTTATACCGCCGGCACCTGGGGTCCGAGCCAGGCGATCGCCCTCATCGAGCGCGACGGCCGGACATGGCATGAGGGCTGAGGGTCATGACCGCGAACATGCTTGAATTTGCGGATGCCGCCGCCCTCGCCGCCAGCCTGGCGGACGAGGTCGCGGCACATCTTGAAACAGCGATCCGCGACCGGGGCACCGCCTCGATCGCGGTCTCGGGCGGTTCTACCCCGAAGAAGTTCTTCGAGGCGCTGGCGACCCGCGATATCGACTGGAGCAAGGTAACCGTGACGCTGGTCGACGAACGGTTCGTGCCGGCGGACAGCCCGCGTTCCAACCACCTTCTGGTGTTGGCGCATCTGCTGAAAGACAAGGCGGCTGCCGCCAAGTTCATACCTCTCTACTACGAAGCGCCGTCGATCGATGAAGCGGCCGTGATCGCGACCGAAAAGACGTCCGGCATCGGCAATCCGTTCGACGTGGCGATCCTCGGCATGGGCGGCGACGGCCACACGGCTTCGTTCTTCCCGCATGGGAATAATCTTGCCCGAGCACTCGATCTTTCCGGGCCCCGCGGCGTTCTGACCATGCAGGCGGAAGGTGCCGGCGAAGAGCGACTGACCTTCTCGTTCGCCAGCCTTTCCGATGCGCGTTTCCTGGTGCTGCATATCGAAGGCCAGGGCAAGAAGGACGTGCTCGAGGCGGCAAAGGCCGGCTCCGACGAAACTGACATGCCGATCCGCGCCGTGCTCAATCGAGCCGCTTCGCCGCTGCAGATTTTCTGGGCGCCTTAAGGCGCCGACTTTTCAACGCGAGCAATCCCGGTGGCTTAGGGCCCTCCCGAAGGTCCTGTCCCTCCCAAGCCGGGGTTGAGCACAAGAGGACAAGACCATGGCCGCTCATTCCAGCATCGAGGCAATCACCGCCCGTATCGTCGAACGCTCGAAACCCCATCGCGAAGCCTATCTCGACCGCGTTCGACGGGCGGCAACGCGAGGCCCGCACAGATCGACGCTCTCCTGCGGCAATCTCGCCCATGGCTTTGCGGTCTGTTCCCCCGCCGAGAAGGACGCGCTTGCAGGCGACGTCGTCCCGAACCTCGGCATCATCACCGCCTATAACGACATGCTCTCGGCCCATCAGCCCTACGAGACCTTCCCGCCAATCATCCGCGAGGCGGCTCGGGAGGCAGGCGGCATCGCCCAGGTCGCCGGTGGCGTGCCGGCCATGTGCGACGGCGTCACCCAAGGCCAGCCGGGCATGGAGCTGTCGCTGTTCTCGCGCGACGCGATCGCCATGGCGGCCGGCATCGGCCTGTCGCACAATATGTTCGACGCGGCCGTCTTCCTCGGCATCTGCGACAAGATCGTGCCGGGCCTCGTCATCGCGGCGCTGAGCTTCGGCCATCTGCCCTCCGTCTTCATTCCCGCCGGGCCGATGACTACCGGGCTTCCGAACGACGAGAAGTCGCGCATCCGCCAGCTTTATGCAGAAGGCAAGGTCGGCCGCGCCGAACTGCTCGAAGCGGAATCGAAGTCCTATCACGGCCCCGGCACCTGCACCTTCTACGGCACCGCCAATTCCAACCAGATGCTGATGGAGATCATGGGCTTCCACATGCCCGGCGCCTCCTTCGTCAATCCGGGCACGCCGCTGCGCGAAGCGCTCACCCGCGAGGCCGCCAAGCGGGCGCTGGCGATCACGGCGCTCGGCAACGAGTTCACGCCAGCCGGCGAGATGATCGACGAACGTTCGATCGTCAACGGCGTCGTCGGCCTGCACGCGACGGGCGGCTCGACCAACCACACGCTCCACCTCGTCGCCATGGCGCGCGCCGCCGGCATCCTGCTCACCTGGCAGGATATTTCCGAACTTTCGGATGTCGTGCCGCTGCTTGCCCGTGTTTACCCGAACGGGCTTGCCGACGTGAACCATTTTCACGCCGCCGGCGGCATGGGCTTCCTGATCAAGCAACTCCTGAAGACCGGCATGGTGCATGACGACGTGCGCACCGTCTTCGGCCATGGGCTGGAAGCCTATACGGTCGAGGCGAAGCTTGACGCCAACGGCGTGGTCTTCCGCGAACCTACCCCGAACGAGAGCGGCGACCTCAAGGTGCTCGCATCGATCGAAACACCCTTCCAGTCGAATGGCGGCCTCAAGATGCTGAAGGGCAATCTCGGCAAGGCGGTCATCAAGATTTCCGCGGTCAAGCCGGAGCGCCATATCATCGAGGCGCCGGCGATTGTCTTCCACGACCAGCATGGGCTGCAGGAAGCGTTCAAGCGCGGCGAACTCAACAGGGATTTCATCGCCGTCGTGCGCTTCCAGGGACCGAAGGCGAACGGCATGCCGGAATTGCACCGCCTCACCCCGCCGCTCGGCGTTCTCCAGGATCGCGGCTTCAAGGTGGCTTTGGTCACTGATGGGCGGATGTCGGGCGCCTCCGGCAAGGTGCCGGCGGCGATCCACATCACCCCGGAAGCCTGCGACGGCGGGCCGATCGCCAAGATCAAGGACGGCGACATGATCCGCCTCGATGCGGTGGCCGGTACGCTGGAAGTGCTGGTGGACGCCGCGGAATTTGGGGCTCGCACGCCGGTCGTCGTCGATCTTTCCGACAACGAATTCGGCATGGGCCGCGAGCTCTTCGCTCCGTTCCGCCGCCATGTCGGCACCGCCGATATGGGTGCCAGCGTGTTTGCGTGAGATATTGAGGCGCATTCGTCACACGATTGTGTTTTGTGGTTTCTATGAAGTTTCCAAGCCAAACACATGCCTGGGGGCCTGATCGATGCGTGCACAAATTACCCGCCGAAGCCTGTTGACGCTGCTTGCGTCGACCACCGTTCTGCCTTTCGTTCCGATGACCGCCATGGCCGCCGGGGAAGGCTTCCAGGCCATCATCCTTTCCGACCTGCATTCAGCCTATGAGCGGATGGGCCAGCTGCTGGCCGTGGTCGAAAAGCAGGTGGCCGGCGCGAGCGTTCCGCAGATCATCCTCATCAACGGCGACATCTTCGAACTCGGCAATGTCGTTGCTTCCCGCTCCGGCGGCGAGATCGACTGGGCCTTCCTCGGCGCGTTGGCGAAGCTTGCCCCGACTGTCGTCAATATCGGCAACCACGAACCCGACCTCGACAATGACCTGGCGCATTTCATCGAGCGCGCCCGTGGCCTCGGCGTCGCTGTGCTCAGCAACATCGTCGATAAGCGTACCGGCAAGCCATACACGGAAGCCGGCAAGCAGATCGAGGTCGGCGGCCTCAAGCTGAAGCTCGCCGCCTTCGCCACCGACGCGATCAGCACATATCCGAAGCCGACGCGCGAGATGATGGAAATCCCGAAACCGGTGGAATGGGCGAAGGCCAAACTGCCGGCACTGCTTTCCGGCGAAGGCGTCAATATCGTGCTCAGCCATGCGGGCGTGGTTCCGGATCGCGACATCCTGCCGATCCTGCCAAACGGCACGCTGATGATCGGTGGCCACGACCACCTGACGCTGACGCATAACCAAGGCGAGACCCGCTATATCCATACCGGCTCCTGGTCGTCGGCGATCATGGTCGCCACCTTCAAGGCCGCCGACAAGGCGCCGGAGCTTGCGCGGATCGAGATCGACCGCACCGGTCCGTCCTCTGCCGTGCTGAAGGACCTGATCCCGGCTGTCCTCGCCAAGCATCTGAAGGACGAAGAACGCGCTGTCATCGCCAAGACCGGCAAGGCCATGACGCTTGGCGAGACCGCACGTTTCGCCGCCCAGGCGATGGTCGCCAAGACCGGTGCCGATATCGGCTTCGTCGGTCACACCTCGTTCGGCACCGGTCTGCCGGCCGGCGATGTCAGCCGGTTCGACTTCAATGCCGGACTGCGTTTCGAGGGCAAGCTGATGGTCTCGGAAGTGGATGCCACCGCGCTTGCGGCGATCCTCGCCCGCTGCAACCAGGACGGTGATATCCCGCTCTCCGCCCGCACCGGCGATTTCCTCTACGCTGCGCCGAAAGCGCCGGAGGGCAAGCAGCGCTACAAGATCGTCTGCAACGACTGGTCGGCGATCAACCAGAAGAGCTATTTCGGCCGCGAGGATATCGCGTTTACCGAAGTGCCGGACGTCAAGCTGAAGCAGCTCGTAGCCGAGACGCTGGCGAAGGGCTGAGGCACCAAAAGAAATCGCCCGGAACCGGAGCCGGTTTCGGGCGATTTTCGAGAGGCATGAGCCGAAGAGATCTGCCTCTTACCAGGAGCGGATATCCAGCGTCCGGTCGCGATGGTTCGGATGGGTCGAGAATATGAAGATGCGGTCCAGTTCCTTCTGCTTGAGCAGCGACAGGAAACGCACCTCGATCGTGTTGTTGGCGTTGGTGCGCATCAGCAGGCAGCCGACCTTGGAAATGCGCGCGTCGGGAATATCGAGATAAAACTGCTTCGGCAGATTATACTGGGTCAGGATGCCAAGGACGGCGCCGCTCATCGAGATACGGATGACGTCACAGCGGCGCTGCGCCATGTTCATCACGCCATTTTCCGTATATTCGATACGCGCCGCATTCATCGTGTCTTCCATCTTGAACCGGGCTTCCCGGTCGTACATGAAAGACTCTTCCTTGTTCAAAAAGTGATTTTTGTTAATTGGTGCCGCGCTCACGACATCCCTCCATTTCTTAATGGAAGGAAGCCTAGCCGGCGAAATTTAACAGAGTGTTTTGAAGTCCCAAATCAGAACAACTCCAAATGCATATCGCAAAATCATAGTAAACAGGCGGTTACTCCTAGATACGGTAGGCCTTACCTTCCGCATCGAAAAGGTGCAGTTTCTTGAGGTCTGCCGAGAAGCGCATCGTGTCGCCTTTCTTCACCTGCAAAATGCCAGGTATCTTGGCGATGATCGGTTCTTGATCGGCCAAGCCTTCGATATAAAGCAGCGTCACTTCGCCGAGTGCCTCGATGATCCCGATCTGACCTTCGAAAAGATAGTCCTCGCCTGAGGCAATCGATAGATCTTCCGGCCGCACCCCGAAACTGGCGGTCTTGCCCTTTTCCGATGCCGCTGTCGGCGCCGGCAGCTGCACCGATTTTCCGCCCTTCAGCGCAACCGTGGTCATCTCGCCGGTTTCCGTCACCGTGGCCGGGATGATGTTCATCGCCGGCGAGCCGATGAAGCGGGCGACGAAGAGGTTCTGGGGCCGCTCGTAGAGTTCGAGCGGGGCGCCGACCTGTTCGATCCGACCGGCGGAAAGAACGACGATGCGGTCGGCGAGCGTCATCGCCTCCACCTGGTCGTGCGTCACGTAGACCATCGTCGTGTCGGGCATCGAATCCTTCAGCTTGGCGATCTCGATGCGGGTGGCGACGCGCAGCGCCGCATCGAGATTGGAAAGCGGTTCATCGAACAGGAAGACCTTCGGATCGCGGCAGATGGCGCGGCCGATGGCGACACGCTGGCGCTGTCCGCCGGACAGCGCCTTCGGCAGGCGATCGAGATAGGGAGTGAGCTGGAGGATATCGGCCGCCGCACGCACCCGGCGATCGATCTCGTCCCGGCTTTCCTTGGCGATCCGCATGCCGAAGGCCATGTTGTCGTAGACCGTCATATGCGGATAGAGCGCATAGGACTGGAACACCATAGCGATGCCGCGCCGCGACGGCGGCACGTCGTTGACGAGCTGGCCGTCGATGAACATCTCGCCGCCGGTGATGCTTTCGAGGCCGGAGATCATCCGCAGCAGCGTGGACTTGCCGCAGCCGGACGGCCCGACAAACACCACGAACTCGCCCTGGCTGATCTCCAGGTCGATGCCGTGCAGCACCTTCACCTGGCCATAGGCCTTGCGGATATCCTTCAGAATGACGCCAGCCATGCTTTCCTCCCCTTTGTTCTTCTCGTTATGCGTGATGGGCGAAGAACGCCCCCCAGGCCGGTAATTCCACTCGCTTGCCTTCCAGCCCACTCTCGAAGCCGTGGCCGGTCAGCACTTCCCAGTCGCCGGCCGGCAGCTCGGTCGCCGTCTCCGCCGCGCTCATGTTGAACAGGCAGAGCACCGTCTCGTTGCCGTACAGGCGCTTGTAGCCCAGCACTGCACCGTCCTCGGCCAGGAACTCGATCTCGCCCTTGGCAAAGGCCGGGTGCTGCTTGCGGAAGACGAGGAAGCGGCGGTACTGTTCCAGAACCGATGCGGGATCGCCGTATTGAGCGCCGACGGCTCGAAGCTGATGTTCGACCGGAATCGGCAGCCAGGTTTTCTCCGCCGTGGAGAAGCCAGCCTGCAATGCCTGGCTGTCCCAGACCATCGGGGTGCGGCAACCGTCGCGGCCCTTGAATTCCGGCCAGAACTGAATGCCGTAGGGATCCTGAAGGTCGGCATAGGCGATGTCAGCCTCGGTCAATCCGAGTTCCTCGCCCTGATAGATGCAGATCGAGCCGCGCTGGGACATCAGGATGGCGGACGCCATCTTGGCATAACTGTCGCGATCGAGAACGTCGTGGCCCCATCTGCTGACATGGCGCACCACATCGTGGTTGGAAAAGGCCCAGCAGGCCCAGCCATCCGGTGCAGCGATAGAGAACGCTTTCTGCACCTCGCAGACCCGCGCCGGCGTCAGCGGATCGGGCGCCAGGAATTCGAAGGCGTAGCACATCTGCATCTTGTCGTTGCCGGACGTGTATTCCCCCACGATCTCCAGGCCACGCTGGCTATCACCGACTTCGCCGACGGCGGCAATCGCCGGGAACTCGTCGAGCACGGCGCGGAAGCGCCTGAGGAATTCCAGGTTCTCCGGTCGGTTCTTGTCGTAGAGATGCTCCTGGAAATTATAGGGATTCACGGCCGGCGCGGTGGAGGCGTTACGGCGCGAGGGATCGAGCGCCGGGTTGTCGCGCAGGTCCTTGTCGTGGAAGTAGAAGTTGATCGTATCGAGGCGGAAGCCGTCGACGCCGCGCTTCAGCCAGAAGCGCGTCATGTCGAGCAGCGCATCCTGGACTTCCGCATTGTGCAGGTTGAGGTCCGGCTGCGATGTCAGGAAGTTGTGCATGTAATATTGCATGCGGGTCGGGTCCCAAGCCCAAGCCGACCCGCCGAAGATCGACAGCCAGTTGTTGGGCGGTGTGCCGTCCGGCTTGGCGTCCGACCAGACATACCAATCCGCCTTCGGGTTGAAGCGGCTCGACCGGCTCTCGATGAACCAGTGGTGCTGGTCGGAGCTGTGCGACATCACGAGATCGATCATCACCTTGATGCCAAGCCGGTGCGCCTCGGAAATCAGCCCGTCGAAATCCGACAGCGAGCCGAACATCGGATCAACATCCGTGTAGTTCGAGACGTCGTAACCGAAGTCCCGCATCGGCGACGGGAAGAACGGCGAGATCCATATCGCATCGGCGCCAAGTGCCGCCACATGCGGCAGGCGGGCGGTAATGCCCTTCAGGTCGCCGATGCCGTCGCCGTTCGAGTCCTGATAGGAGCGCGGGTAAATCTGATAAATAACGGCCCCACGCCACCAGTCCTTGTCCGGTGCTGCGGGGGCTTCTGCTGAAACGCTCATTCAATGTCCTGTTGTCGTTCGATGTTGATCAGCCGCCCTTGACGGAGCCGGCAAGCAGTCCGCGTACGAGATATCGCTGAAGGGCGAAAAAGACGATAATCGGCACGACGATTGTTATGAAGGCCGAAGCTGTGAGGATTTCCCACTTTCCACCCATGGAGCCCAGAAGCGCGTTCAGCGCGCCGGTGAGGACCAGCTGGTCCTTGCCGGTGCCGAGGAAGACCATGGCGACGAGGAGGTCGTTCCAGGTCCAGAGGAACTGGAAGATCGAGAAGGATGCAAGCGCCGGAAACGACAGCGGCAGGATGATCTTGACGAAAATCTCGAAATCGCTGGCGCCGTCGACGCGGGCGGACTCGATGATTTCCCGCGGCAGTCCGGAAATGTAGTTGCGCAGTAGATAGATCGCGAGCGGCATGCCGAAGGCGGAGTGCGCAAGCCAGATGCCCGCATAACTGCGTGACGGCACGCCGAAGAGATTGCCGATCTCGTTATACATTTTCAGAAGCGGAATGAGCGACATCTGCAGGGGCACGACGATCAGCCCGACGACAAGGGCGATGATCATGGCGCGCCCGGGAAACTCCATCCAGGACAGTGCGTAGGCTGCAAAGGCTGCGATCAGGATCGGAATAATGGTTGCGGGAACCGCGACCGTCAGCGAGTTGACGAAGGACTGGCCGATCCCTTGAGAGGTCAGCACCGTGCGGTAATTCTCTGTGGTGAAGGATGGCGGAGTGGCAACGGACAAGTAGACGCGTTTGCCGCGGCCCTCGAAAGGCGCGTTCTTGGAATAGGTATAGCTGCCGTCCTCGTTGACGGTCAGCGTCTCGCCGTTGCCGATATCGGCGGCCTGCCCAGCGGTAAATTCCGTCGGCGCGGCGACGCGGGTACCGAAGGCGCGCACGGTGCCGCCCTTCCCTCCCTCGAAGACCGAACCGGAAATAACGTAGTTCGTGCCTTCCTGCTTGGCTGCCGAAGGCTCGCCGAGGCGGGCGGCGCTCGTCTCGGCGGCGCCCGTAAAGGCCGTCCACCAACCCGACGCGGTGATCTGGCCCGCTTCTCGAAAGGAGGTGACGAGGATGCCGAGCGTCGGGATGAGCCAGATGATGCAGATGACAAGGACGGAGACGTGGACGATAAGGCGCGGAAGGCCGACGCGGCGTAGGCTTGCTACTGCGCTCATCTCAATGGCCTCCCATTTCCTTGTTCGCCTGGCGGATGTTCCAGATCATGATCGGCGTGACGGCGGCCATGATGACCAGCGCGATGACCGCACTTCGGCCGCTGTCGCCCCCGCCGCGGAACATCCAGTCGAACATCAGGTTTGCGAGAACCATGGTGTTCCACTGGCCGTTGGTCATGGTCAGCACGATATCGAAGACCTTGAGCACGAGAATGGTGATCGTCGTCCAGACGACGGCGATCGTGCCCCAGATCTGCGGCACCATGATCTTCCAGAAGATCTGCCAGCCATTGGCGCCGTCGATGACCGCCGCCTCGATCGTCTCCTCGGGGATGCCGCGCAGTGCCGCCGACAGGATGACCATGGCAAAGCCCGTCTGGATCCAGATGAGGATCGCCATCAGGAAAAAGTTGTTCCAGAACGGCAGCGAGATCCATACCTGCGGAGAGCCGCCAATGGCCTGCACGATGGCGTTGAGGAGGCCGATCTGTGTTTCGCTGCCACCGCGATACTCGTAGATGAACTTCCAGATAACCGACGCGCCGACGAAGGAAATCGCCATCGGCATGAAGATCAGGCTTTTGGCGAGGTTGCCCCACCAGATGCGGTCGGTCAGCACCGCGATGACGAGGCCGAAAAAGGTACACGCAGCCGGCACCACGGCGAGCCAGAGAATGTTGTTGAAGATGGACTGGCGGAACTGCGCGTCCTGGATGGCCCATCGATAGTTCGCAAGACCGACGAAATTGCCGCCCGACCTGTCGTAGAAGGAAAGGATGAAGGTCGCGACCACCGGATAGACGAGATAGACGACCAGCAGGATCAGCGCAGGGCCGAGAAACAACCAGGGACGCACCATGGCGCGGCGGTTGAGATTGACGGAGGCTGCGCGGACATTCTCCACAGGGACAGGAAAGACGATTTGCAGGATCTTGTCGGAGAGCCAGTAATACAGAGCACAGACGAAAACGCCGGCGATCACGACGCCGACGGCTGAAACGATCTGCGATATCATGGCTCTCCCCTTTACCGTTTATACGTAGCTTTTCATTGGACCGCGCCGGCATCCGGCGCGGTCGTATTTCGAGAACTTATGGGGAGGCTTATTTCAGTCCGTCCCATGCCTTCTGGATGTCGGTCGCCACGGTCTTGGCATCCTTGCCGCCGACATAATCGACCATGCCGGTCCAGAACGCACCGGCGCCGATCTTGCCCGGCATCTGGTCGGAGGCATCGAAGCGGAAGGTCGTGGCGGTGGTCAGAAGTTGCCCCTGCTTTTTGAGCACCTCATTGGCATAGGCATTCGCATTGGCACCCTTGAACGGCGTCAAGAACGACGATTGCGCCATCCAGACCTCGTGGGCGATCGGCGTCCTCAGGAATTCGATGAACGCCTTGGCGGCGGGCGAATCCTTGGTGATGGCAAACATCGTGCCGGCGCCGAGGACCGGCGTTCCGAGCTCCGGCTTCGAAGCATAGGTGGGCAGGTAGAAGAAGTCGGCGTCGGTGCCGAGCTTGGTCTCCGGCGGGAAGAAGGACGGAACGAAGGATGCCTGATGATGCAGGTAGCATTTCGGCGGAATGCCGAAGAGGCCCTTCGGGCTGTCGCGGAAGTCGGTCGAGGAAACGGCCGCGACGCCACCGCTGACATATTTCGGATTTTTCGCGAACTTGCCGAATTCATCGATCGCGCCAACGACAGCCGGATCATTGAACTTGACTTCGTTGCTCACCCACTTGTCGTAGACTTCCGGCTTCTGGGTGCGCAGCATCATGTCCTCGACCCAGTCGGTCGCCGGCCAACCCGTCGCGCCGCCGGAGCCGAGACCGATGCACCACGGAACGCCGCCGTCCTTGACGATCTGGTCGCTGAGCTTGATCAGGTCCTCCATGGTCTTCGGAACCTTGTAACCCGCTTCCTCGAAGTTTTCAGGCACGTACCAGACCATGGACTTGAAATCGGCCTTGAAGGGGAAGCCGAAATAGGCCTCCTTGCCGTCCTTGCCCTTGTACGTGCCGTAACGGATCCAGTCCTCACCCGAGCCGTAATTGGTCTTGACCCAGTCAGAGTTCTCCTGGCCGAGCGAGGTCAGGAAGCCCTTGGCTGCAAGATCGGCCAGGAGGCCGGGCTGCGGAATGATGGCGATGTTCGGCGGAGAACCGGCCTGCGTGTCGATGACGATCTGCTGTTCGTAATTTTCCGAGGAGGAATAGCGGCCGTTGATGCCGGTCGCAGCATTGAAATAGGCCAGAACGCTGTTGAAGAGCACTTCGTCCTCGCCGCGCCAGGGGCCGAAAAGCGTCAGGCTCTGCCCTTTGAGATTGGCATGGGCAGCCTTGAAATCCTCATAGCTCTTCCAGCTGAATTTCGAATCCTGGCCGGGCGCGAATTTCAGCTCCTGGGCGACCGCGCCACCGGCAAGGAGCGCCGCCAGCGCCGTACCGATCCAAAATGATGCCTTCATTGAAATATCCTCCCACTGTCCCGGCTTTTTCTACCCTGCCGGGAGTTCCAAAACATGGGGAGAGATTTAACGCTCTCGCGGAGGAGTCAACCCCCGCGCTGCCGACGTGGAACAAATGAAAAAATCTGTCCCCCGCAGGATCAGAATCTGGGTGCGGTTTTGCCGGCCGTGCGATAGGCCGCGATGACGGTGTTGGCCATCAGCATGGCAATCGTCATCGGGCCGACGCCGCCGGGGACCGGGGTGATGGCGCCAGCGACTTCAGCGGCTTCCGCATAGGCCACGTCACCGACCAGCCGGGTCTTGCCCTCACCCTTGTCGGGCGCCGCTACGCGGTTGATGCCGACATCGATGACGGTTGCCCCGGGCTTCACCCAGTCGGCCTTGACCATCTGTGGCCGGCCGACGGCGGCAACCAGGATATCGGCGTTGCGGCATACGGACCCTAGGTCCTTCGTCTTGGAATGCGCCATGGTAACGGTCGCGTTGGCGGCCAAGAGCAGCAGGCCCATCGGCTTGCCGAACAGGTTGGAGCGGCCGATGACAACAGCGTTGAGACCCGAAAGGTCACGACCATGTATACGGTTGACCAGCAACATGGCCCCGGCAGGGGTGCAGGAAATCAAGCCGGTCTCAAGGTCGCCGGTAGCGATCTTGCCGGCATTGACGACGTGCAGACCGTCGACATCCTTCTTCGGCGAGATCGACAGGATGACCGGCTCGGCGTTCAGGTGCTTCGGCAGCGGGAGCTGGACGAGAATGCCATGGATGGACGGATCGGCATTGAGCTCGGCTACCAGTTTCTCAAGCGTTTCCTGAGTGGTGTCATCGGGCAGACTATGCTGGATCGATTTGAAACCGCACTGCTTGGCCATCTTGCTCTTGGAATTGACATAGGCGTGGCTGGCTGGATCGTCACCGACGATGACGACTGCAAGGCCCGGCTTCACGCCGGTTTCCCTCTCGAGCGAACCCGATGCCTCGGTCACCGCGGTGATTACCGATGCTGCCGCCTCCTTACCATCGATCACCACAGCCATGCGCACCTCCCGCTTGAAACCGCCACCAATGTATACATTGAGCATGTTCTGAATTTGCCCACCAACGCCCTATGCTGGTCGCAGACAGCAAATGCAAGCGGATTCGATGTCGCAGGCTTCTTATCCTCGGGAGGCGTTCCGGCGGTCGGAATAGACCTGAACGCGTTCGCGCAACTCCGCCATGTTACGGCGAAGCTCGCGAAGTTCCTCCGCCTTTCGGAACTGCTCCGGCGACGGAGCCGGACGACGGGGTGCACCATAGGACGGCCCATCGGCAAGACGGCCCGCCATGACGGCCGCGACCAGGGAAGGAAGCTCCGCCTCCGGGGCCGGACGGCGATTGACCATCAGCATTTCGCGGATGTGATCGGCAAGCGGACTGTCATTGGCTGGCGCCGGATGGCGCGGGCGCCAGGAGGGCTGCGGCTCATAGGCCGGACGATCGTAAGCCGGATTATACGCCTCGGGGAGGAAATCCTGCTCGTCCAGATGCTCCGCCAGCAAGTCCCGATCGATAATCAGCGCGGCCTCATCGGCCGGATCCGTTTCGTCGGCGGAGGTCGCCGACCGCGGTGCGCGGCGCGTCAGAAAGGCCAGGGCGACGCCGAGAGAGAGCCCGACAAGGGCACCGATGAGCGAAAGCTCGGCGGATGAGGGCCCCAGCACGGCCGCGGATGCCGCCACGGCCGGAACGACGACCGACACTTTGCCCGTGGATGCCTTGGCTTCGGTTCCGTGCAGCGCTTCGAGGTAATTCCGCCGTGCCTCGTCCACGGCAGCTTCGAGAGCCGCAAGCCTTGCTCCGGAATCGGCTATTTCCTTGTCGTCGGGTTTCCTCGCCTGCTTCGCCTTGAGCTCAGCCAGATGTCTGGCTGCGGCCGCCTCCTGCTGACGAAGCGAGGTCCCGAGCTGTTTCAGCGCGTCCTGGATGTCGTCTTTCACATCCGCCAGCGCCGCCTGAGCCGCCGCAAGCCTTGGGTGACGCGGGCCCAGATCGCTCGAAAGCTGGTCGACGGCAAGCTTTGCCTCGACATGCCTCTGCCGCTGATAGTCAAGGCCGGTATACTCGAGACTGTCCGGCAGGGGCTTGTTCAGCACGTCCGAAAGCTTCATGGCGGACGCTTGTGCCGCCTTCTGCTTCAGCTCGCCAAGCTGCGCCGTCGCCTCGTTTATTTCCGCGGTGAGCTGCTGTCCGTCGCCCTCGGTCCGGCGCAATTCGGCAAGCTTCTGCGCGTCGGTCTCGGCGATGAAGCCGGAAAGAGCGGCTTGCGCATGCTCGAATGTCTGGCGCAGCTTCTCCACCACCGGGCCGGACGACCTTGTGCCGGAGAATGCGATCTCGTCGTGGAATGTGTCGCCGAGCATGTTGGCGATGCGGGCCGCCTCTTCCGGCTCCCCCGTCGTGACGGAGATCGTAAGCTGGCCGGCGCGGCGGTCGTAACTCGTTAAAATCGCCTGGGAAAGTCGCTCGCGCAGCCGGTTCTCGGCCTCGGACACGGTCATCGCCTCACCGGAGACGATATCGGACACGATCCTGGCGATGCTCGGACGGTCGACCGAAAACTCACTGTCGCGGCCGAGATTGAGGGCACGGATGACATTGTCGAGGCTGGTCCTGGAGCGCAGCGCCGCAGCAGCCGTGTTGATCGTGACTTCGCTCGCTGCCTCGACCTTCAGTCTGGTCTCGGCGCTGAACTGATGCGGAACCGTCTCGACGAACAGCAGCGGCAAAAGTGCACCGATCACCGTGAGGGCGCCAACCTTGAGGGCGGCGGATCGCAGTCCGGCGAACACGGAACCGGTGCCGGCGAGCATTGCTGCCGGGTCAGGGTTTCGGTCGTCTTCGATTTTCACCGACTGATACATGGGATGACCGCGCTAATCTGAGGCCGCCGGCATCCCGCGGGCAGCCCTCTGATTAAGGCAGTCTAAAATTTCATGGCAAAGAAAGGGTTAACTTGTCAGGCGAAAGACGGCTGCCGGGACGGGACTGTCGCCTGGGGCACCGCGGGTGCCGATTTGCCTTCGATGAAGGTGGACAACCCTGCCCCGGTCATGACCACCAATCCGGTGCGGACCGAAGCGAGCCGGCGCTCGACCCGCCGCTCCTGGCCAAGACCTGCTGCATCGACGAGGATAAGGTCGAAACGTTGCGGCATGTCCTGGTCGAGGGCTACGACCGCCACGTCATGCCAAGGGGCATGGCGGGCGAAATGCTCGCGGAGGGCTTCGACCCGTGCGGTATCCTCGCCGGCTATGCCGATGCGATGCCCCTTTTCCAGGAAGCTCAACAGGGCCGGGACGAACATCGCTGCCGAAAAACGTACCGGCGTCGGTTTTTCATGCCGCGCTTTGGCGAGGATGCTAAAGGCGCGGCCGCCACCCGGCAGAAGCACCCTGCGGCCCAACTGACTGCGGTAGGCAGGATCGATCATCTGACGGAAAGCCGTCCGCTCGTCGAGGAAACCGATTGTTGTACGATTGCCGCGCAGCGCGATCAGGCTTTCCACGAGACCGAGCGTTGCGTTCCATCCGAGATCGCAGACACGCAGGCCGAACAGGGTCCGGGGTGACGCGGATGCCAGGAACTCTCCGGATGCGTTCATCGATGCGCTCCCCATGGGGCAAGACCAATTCGTCCCCAAGGTCTAACAGCGCGCTCTGAAATCGCCTTTAAATCGATTGGTAAAATGCGAACGATGCCCGTATTTCCAAGGCCCTCGCAACAAAAAAGGCCGACCACCAAGGCCGGCCTATATTCGCTGTGTTATCGCCGTAGCGGTCGTCAGTGGCCGGTGGTGGGCGAAGCTTTCGGATCTTCGATCTTCACCCCCTCGACAATCTTCTTGCCCGGGTTCGGGTTCTTGTTGCCGCGCGAGGCATTGTTGCGAATGTCTTCCTTGGAGAGGTAGTCGAGCTGTTCGACCAGGACCTCCGCCACCAGTCCGTCGCCGAGCTTCTTGTTGAAATTGTCCTTGATGCTGGTGCGGAATTTTTCGAGGTTGAAGGCGCCGGGCTTGCTGAGATCGACCATCTGGTTGCCGATCAGCAGCGTGAAAAGCTGGTCCGTCGTCAGTTCGGTGATCGGCAGCTTGGTGTTCTTGATCTTTTCCTTGTCCATCATGAACGAGACACGGCTCAAGAAATAACCGGTGATGGCACCGTCCGCGATCATCGGAATGGTGATCGATTCCCCGCGCACCAGTTGAAGAAGCTCCTTCCGCCTGGCCTCTTCGTCGACCGGCGCAGGTGCTGCGGACATCTGCACGGAGAAATACACCGCCCCAAGCGTGACGATGCAGACCCATAGACCACTGAGAAGGAGCTTGACCATCAGGCCTCGCCGTAGGTGAACTGTTCCTGGGTGTAGGTACCGTCGTCGTCCGCATCGCGGGCAGCATTCTTCAAGAGATCGGCGACGGCGCGGACAGCGTGAAGATGCGCCTCGACCCGGCGGGCATTAAGCGCCAGCTTGCTCTTCAACCCGTGCATCTGATCGATATGGCCGGTGGCAAGCTGCTTCGGATCGGTGCCGCGGAACAGCATGGTCAATTCGTAGAGGCAGCGGCTTTTGTGCGCATTCGACACTTTCAGGTCGAATTCCGGATCGCGGCCAATCCGCTGATTTTCGTTGTCGATTATCATCTCCAACCGGCCAAGCACGGTCTTGATGCGATAATCATTCGAAACAACTTCCATGTTCTCTGCCCCAGTCTGATGCATGTCAGGCCTCACTCTTCTTTCCGACGCCGAGAACCTGTCGCTCGAAATCGGTGATCATGCTGATTGCGCGGCTGCGATCAGTCTCATTGGTGGTCGGATTGACCGAGGCCTGACGTTCCGCACGGGCGAGCGCCTGCGAATACATCTGTTCGGCGATGCCGACACCGCCCTTTTTCGACATTTCGTCGGCGATCTTCTCGGCCATCATGCCCTTCCAGAATTCACCGGCGGAGCCCTTGCCGTAAACTTCCTCGGTCTCCTTCGGGAGCATGGAATTCACGAATGTCGAAAGAACCGATGCTTCGAACTTGCGGTATTCCTCCGGCATTTCGGCGAGCTTCTTCGGTGCCTCCGGATTGCCGAGACCCGCCGCCGTGCCGGGCGTGTCGATGAATTTCATGGCGGCACCAAAACCCTTGCCAACTTCGGCAAGGCTGGTCGCGGCAAAGGCCGCCTTGTTCGCCTTCAGCTTGGCCTGCGCTTCTTGAACGGCAGTCGGGTCCGCAGCGCGGACGACGTCCATGACCAGATCGCTCGGAGGTGAAATCGCCACGTCAGCTCCTTTCATGACTGCCGCGAGCCGCATCCCTAAAGGTGCAAGTGCGCAGCAACAATTTGAAATGGCACATGATCCCGCCCGATCTCGATCGAACCGGCAATCAGTGCAATGACGAGACTATGAAGGTCGAAGCTTGCTGGAGGCTGGCCAGTCTATTTGACTTGCTCGAGGGCGAGCGTGATATCGATGAGCTCGTAGATCGCATCGTCGGCCGCTTCGCGGTCTTCGTGATCTCGGGCGTCCTTCATGTTCTCTTCCAGGCGGTCGGCCTTAGTCCGCTCCTTGAGCACCTTCATTTCCTGGATCTGCTGAACGCCGGCAAGCTGGCGTTCCTTGGTGGTCAGGCGGCCGAAGCGTTCCGAATAATGCTGAGAGAACTGCCGGTGTACCGGGTTCATCGAGCCGATCGCATCGATGACGTCTTCCATCGACTGATTGACTTCGGCACGGTATCGGGTCGTCGCAGCAAGCTCGTGTTCAGCCATCGTCTCGAGATGCCGCTGGACCGCCACGAGGCGCTTGAGCTTGTCCGACCGCTTGACTGGACCTGCCATTGCGATCTCCTAGAAGGACCTGAAGATCGGCGCGAAACCATCCGCGTACTGGCGGATAAAGGCGGCGATCGACAGATAGAGAAGGAAAAGCCCTCCCATCAGCAGGAAGGGCGTCGAGATGAAGAAGATCGGGATCTGCGGCGCCATCTTGTTGATGAGGCCGATCGCCACGTTGAACATCAGGCCGAAGATCAGGAACGGACTTGCCAGTCGCAACATGATGATGGTCGACGCGCGCAGCGTATCCGTCAGCGTGATCAGTATCTTCTGCGAATCGATCAGCGCGCCGACCGGCGTCGCCCCGTAGGAATCGACCAGCGCGCGGAACACGATGTGGTGGAAGTCCATCATGAACAGGAGCAGCAGGCCGCTCAGCGTCAGCAGAATGGTCAGCTGGTTTTCCTGCGAGTCTTCGAAAATGTCATGGCCGCCCGGCGCCGTGAAACCGATCGACATGGTAAGGACCGTGCCGGCAAATTGCATGCCGAGCGTATAGAGCCGGGCTATCAATCCATAGACCGCGCCGATCAGGGCCTCGGTGAAGATCAGGCCGAGATAGGTGGCCGTCGGCTCGGAGGCTCTTGGATAAATCTGATCCCAGAGAACCGGCAGCACGGCCATGGACAGGGCGACCGCCACGAACAATCGCACCTGAACCGGCACGCGGCCGCTTCCCAGCCCCGGGAGAACCATCACGCACGTACCCATGCGGCAAAACGCAAGGAAAAGCGCGAGAATGGTTCCTTGCGGGTCTGTAATCATGCGAGAATCGTCCTTTGCGGACAGTCTATCACGAAATGGCGCCCAGTATCTTGATTTCGAGGCCCTTGGCGAGTTCCACATGGGAAAGAACCGGCAGGGTCGCGAACAGCCGCTCTATGATCATGCGGACGTAGGAACGCGTTTCCGGCGAGGTGACGAGCACGAAGGGCAGGCCGCGATCCATGAATTCGCGGATGACTTTCGTCGCCTGTTCGCTGAACTCTTCAAGCGTGCGCGGGTCGATGTCGAATTCCACCACCTCGCCCTTGCCGTCGCGCTTGAGCGCCTGATGGAACAGCATATCCCATTTGTTGCCGAGACGGAGTACGCGCAACACGCCGTTGTCGGCCAGGTCGCCGCAGAGCTGCTGCGACATGCGAACGCGCACGTGCTCGACGATCTGCTCCGTCTTGCGGACATGCGGGGCGAGCTCGGCCACCGCTTCCAGGATGAGATGCAGGTTGCGGATCGAAACGCGCTCGGCGAGCAGAAGCTTCAGCACTGCCTGCAGGCCGGAATAGGACATATGCGACGAGCAGATCTCGTCTGCGAGCTTCTTGTATTCGGGATCGAGACGCTCGATCAGGATCTTCACATCCTTGTAGGAGAGAAGCTGCGGCAGGTTATTGCGGATGACTTCCGACAAGTGGGTCAGCACGACCGAGACGTTGTCGATCGGGTGGAAGCCTTCACGCTTCAAGTCTTCGGCGAAGGTTTCGAGGATCGACACCGCCGGCATGCCGAAAGCGGGTTCGCGAATCTCGTCGCCCGGGATGCTCGGCTTGCGGCCGGATCCGGTGACCACTAGGACGTCGCCGACCCGCAGGGCGTTCGACGCGATCGTCGTGCCATGGATTCGGATCTGATAGGACTTTTCCTGGATCGAGATGTCGTCGGTAACCTTGATCTCCGGCACCACGAAACCGTATTGCGTCGCGAACTTCTTGCGCATCTTGCCGACGCGGAAGGCGAGTTCCTGGTGGGCGCCAAGCAGCCGGGTGGAGACCTGCTTGCCGAGAGCGAGCTCGATTTCGGACGTCTTGAGAACCGACTTGACGGAGTCCTTCTCCATCTCCTTGGTCTGGACGACCTTCTGCTCCTCGTCTTCGCGACGAGCCTTGTTCTCCGCCTCGATACGGCGCGGAACAAGCCAGGCGCCGAAACCCATCAGGCCGCCGAGCGCCATGAAGGGCAGGAAGGGCAGTCCGGGGATGATCGCCAGAAGCGCCATCAGGCCGGCCGACATCGAAAGGGCCCGCGGATAGCCGCTCAGCTGATCGACGACCGCCTTGTCGGTGGAGCCGGCCGTGCCGCCGCGGGTGACCAGGAGGCCGGCGGCGAGCGAAACGATGAGGGCCGGGATCTGCGTGACGATACCGTCACCGACCGACAGCTTGACGAACACGTCGGCGGCTTCGCCGATCTGCATGTCGTGGCGGAAATAGCCGATGATGATGCCGCCGAAGATGTTGATGGCGGTGATGATGAGGCCGGCGATCGCATCGCCGCGAACGAATTTCGACGCACCGTCCATGGCACCGAAGAAGGAGCTTTCCTCCTCCAGCTCGGAGCGGCGGCGTTGCGCTTCCTTCTCGTCGATGATGCCGGCCGAAAGGTCCGCGTCGATCGACATCTGCTTGCCGGGGATGGCGTCGAGGGTGAAGCGGGCGCCGACTTCCGCGATACGGGTGGCGCCCTTGGTGATGACGATGAAGTTCACGGTGACGAGGATCATGAAGACGATCACGCCGATCACGAAGTCACCGGACATGACGAGGCCGGAGAAGCCCTGGATCACGTTACCGGCCGCGCCATGGCCCTCGTGGCCATGCGACAGGATCACGCGCGTCGTCGCGATGTTGAGGGACAATCGCACCATGGTGGCGATGAGCAGGATGGTCGGGAAGGACGAGAAGTCCAGCGGCCGCTGGATCCACAGCGCCACCATCAGGATCAGGACCGAGAACGCGATCGAGAAGGCAAGGCCAAGGTCGATCAGGAACGGTGGGATCGGCAGGAAGAGGATGCAGAGGATGGCGACGATGCCGCCCGCAAATCCGAGATCGCGACCGTTCGGGGCTACTTTCGGAATGGATAGTGAAGGTGGTTGCGCCATGACTTTCCCGTCTCTTCATGAGATGGCGGCAGGAAGTACTCCTACCAGTTCATGTCCTGCCTAAAGGGCGAAGCTTGCGCGAAGGTGGGTAGATGAAAAAGGATGGGCGGGCGGCAACCGGGTCAGAACCCCGATTGCACCCGCGAAAATACCAGATTGGCGAAAAGATTGATCTGGCCGCCGATAAACGGCGCGGTAATGCCGATCGTGATCATGATGGCGACGATTTTCGGCACGAAAGTCAGCGTCATCTCCTGGATCTGCGTCAGAGCCTGGAGAAATGCGATCAGGACGCCCACGACCATCGCCACAAGGACCGCGGGACCGGAGGCGATCAGGATCGTCCAGATCGCCGCCTGCATGATATCAAGGGCATCGGCTTCATTCATTGCGCCGGCTCCGTCTGCTTCAATGTTTCGGCGTCATGCCGCGTCGTCTGATCTCAAGTCGCCGCAGGGGGTTTCGTTGGCGCCTGATCCGAAAGAACGATTCCCGGCTGGATGAGCACCTTATCACCCTTATCGGTGATCGCCACCAGACCATCGGAGTAGATTTCCACCTGTTTGATGATGCCGGTGGTCTTGTCGTCGGCGCTGGTGATATACTTGCCGATCATATCGGCTGCCTGCGAGAACGAGTTCGCCTGGATGAGCGACTGCAGGTTCGAGTTCATCTTCACGGACTGCTCGACCTGCGAGAAGGTGGCGAGCTGGGCAATCTGCTCGCTCGCATCCATCGGATCGGTCGGATCCTGATACTTCATCTGGGCGATGAGGAGCTGCAGGAAGTTGTCGTAGTTCAGGCCTGCAGCCGACGCGTCGGACGACGCCGCCTTGCCATTGCCGGAGGCATAAGGGTTGTTGGTGTTGATCGGGTCTACCGCCATGGTGCGATCTCCTTGCGAATCCGCTCGACAGTTGCCGGCGCGAGTTCCCGATTGTTGAGGATACGGTCTTCGATGGGGTAGAGCGCACGGATTGCCTTCAGAGCGTCGAAGGCCCGGCCAGATGCAACCATACCGTCGATGCGCTTGAGTTCCGCCAGCATCTCATCGTCGGTAAAGCAGGTCAGCAGCATTGCCACCGACTTGCGGAACAATGTCGTCGACTGTTCCTTGCCATCCGGGTTGATGAGCATCATCTGGGCGATAAAGTAAAGCTGCCGAAGCGGCGTCGTCGCATCTTCCGGCTGAAGAACATGGTTCTCCAGAAGGAACGTGACGTCATTGAGAAATTCCAGCGCGACCTTGCGATCAACGCGCAGAACCGCGCCGTTGATAAATATCCGCTCGCCGGATTTCAAAGAGATGCGAAGCGTACTTTTCATTTAAGTCCATCCCTGATGATGGTGGTCACATCGATAATGCCCTGGAAATTGGTCGATTCGCGGTTTCTGATCTTTTCGCATTCCTTCAGTATCCAGATTGCGATCGAGATCAGATCCGCACGAAGTTCATTGGCCAACTCGTTATCCGGATGCTTCAGATCCTCGACAAAGCGGATCCAGACACGCCGGGTGTAGAACAACGCCTCAACCGTGGTGCGCGTATAGTTCTTCTCGTCGCGAGCCGCGATCAGAAGATCGATAGAACGATCCAGGGCCTGCCGCTCGCGATCCTTGGCGTTGGCAACGCCGTCCTCCATGATCTCGGCATATGAAAATTGGTACATTCATGTATCCTTCGTCACGAGCCTTCCTTTATTCATCAAAGGAAGTTGGCCAGGCTCAGCTGCTGTATCTTTGCCGTTACTGTATATGCAGTTTCGAGAAGCGTCTTCATCGTGTTGAGACGGGTTGCCGCCTCCGCCGGATCGACGTTCTCCATGCTTCCGAGGCTGGTCGTCAGAATGTCTTTCTGCGCCCGCAACCTTTCCTCAGCCTTGGAGACGCGTTCGGTATAGATACCCACCGACGTCCGCTGCTGGTTGATGCTGCCCTCGCTGTTCATCGCCTTGTTGATGACGCTGGTGGTACGCGTGGCCACGGCTGCACGAGCGTCCTTGTCCATCCCGGTCTGCAGGTATTCCATCGAGACGATCGACGCGAAAGCGAAGTTCCGCATGCCCTGGCTGTTGGCGTTGGTCGAGCTTTCGACCACTTCCGTCGGGCTGATGCGGCTCTTCATGTTGTCGTCGCTGGCATCCGAGAAAAAGGTCTTCCAGAAGTCCTGGCCTACGACCCCCGCGGGATGCGGCGGGTTCGTCAGCGGCGAGGAACCGTTGAACTTGCCTTCCAGTTTATCCAGGAAGCCGTTCATCTGGGCCTGCGTCATCTGCTCCTTGCTCGGAATGGCATTGTCCGAAAGGTACTGAGTAAGTTCGGCGGCGACCGCGGCCTTGGCCGGCGATCCCGGCGCGAAATAATCATCGAGCGGCTTCACGTCGGAATTGATGCCGGAGAAGATATATTCGCCCTGAACGGCAGTGTTGGCGAAGTTGGTGAACGCGTCCAGCGCGTCGGACATGGCCATGCGCGCCGTCGACAGGCTCGTCTCGTCGGCCGAGCTTCCAAGCGTCAGGATCGCGCTCTGGATCTTCAAACCCTGCTCGTTCATGCTCTTGAGCGCAAGTTCGGCTGTTTCGAGACGCTGCGTCGCGAGCGCGGCCGTGGTCAGAAGCGAGTCGGTGCGGGTGATGTCGCGGGAAAGATCGATAGCGCGCGAGGTATTGGCGCCAAGCGTGACGCCGAGATCGGCGTGCTTCTGGCTCACCGCCTCCTGGTTCGCCTTCACCATCTCGCGCTGAACGTTCGAGATGGAGTTTCGCATCGTGGTCTGGATCGACAATGTGGAAATGAAAGAGGTCTTCATGATCAGCTCGCAATATCCAAAAGGGCCTTCATCATATCATCGACCGTCGACATGAGCTTGGCGCCGGCCTTGTAGGACTGCTCGATATCGAGAAGCAGGGACAGTTCCTCGTCGAGGCTGACGCCCGTGTTGCTGGAAAACGCTTCAAGACTGCGCGACAGCATGGCCGTCTTCGTCTCGTCTGCGGCGGTCGCCGTGCTGCGAAGCTGCTCGAGCCAGCCCATGGAGTCCGCGGCAAAAGAGAGGACGTCCGGCGCATCGGCGATTTCCGTGTCCGTATCGAAAACCATCGGGCCGGTCAGGTTTTGGTTGTACTTGTCGAGGAGGTCGCCGTAGCTGCTGCCGCCCGTGTTGACGATGTAGGTCACGCCGTTGATGCCACCGTCGCGCACCTTGTCGGGCGTGCCTGCCGGGGGGACTACCACCGGATTGACGAAGATCTTGGAGGCGAGGCCCGGAACGATCGTGCCGGCGGCGGGAATGGCCGTCTGCTGCACGCCGGCGGCATCCTTGTATGTAAAAAGGCCGGTCATCGGAGCCAGTGCGCCGGTCGGTCCGGTTTCCGCAAACGAGGTGATCAGACCGCGGGCGATTTCGTCGAGCTGGCTCTGGAAGGTCGGCGCGATCTTGTCGCGGATCTGCATATGCGCCTGGAGCGAGCCCTTGGCGGTCGTATTGCCCGAATCCCCGGCCTTGAGCGCCACGCCGTCGATATAGACGCCGTTGCCGGTCGTCGATGCGTCGAAGGCTGCGGTAGGCTGGAATGTCACCTTGCGCGGTACCGCCTCGAACAGCGTGGTGCCGTCCGTGGTGTAGAGCACCATGTCGTTGCCGCCGCGGGTATAGGACGTGACCCCGACGATTTCGGAGATCTTCTTGACGAGGCCGTCGCGCTCATCAAGAGAGTCGTTCGGATCCGTGCCGCTGGAGACCGCGTTCTTGACCTGGTTGTTGACGGTCTCGAACTTCGCAAGCAGCGCGTTCAGATCGGTGACGTTCTGCTTGATCTGATCGTCCGCATCCTTGCGGATCTGCTGAAGCTTGTCGGAGGCGATGTTCAGGCCGGCCGCAACGTCCCGGGCGCTTGAAATGAAGGCGATGCCGATGCCGGTATCGTTCGCCTTTCCGGCGAAAGCATCGAGATTGTTGCGGAAGGAGGCAATCAGCTTGGCGGGGGAGAGCTCGTTGTCGTTCCCCCCCATCAGGTTCTTGATTTCCTGCAGGCCGTCCAGCACGGTCCGCTGGCCGCTGGCGATCGACGAGCTTGCGATCGTCTGGCGCAGCAGCGGCTCGCTGTAGGAGCGTGTAATGTCGCCGATAATGGCCCCGTTGCCGCCGGTCACGACCATTGCGGATCGGCGGGTGTAATCGGGGTTCTGAGCATTAGCGATGTTCTTCGCCGATACAGCCGACTGCGTGCCGGAGTTGGTGAAGATCGACTGTGCCGTAGACAATGCTGATGCGAGCGACATTTTTTACTAACCTCTTGAGACTTATTCTCTCGATCGTCGGTCCGATTATCTCTTCAGATTGATCAGGACGTCCATCAGGTCGGAACCGGTCTGGAAGACCTTGGAGTTCGCGGTGTAGACACGCTGCGATTCGATCATTTCCGTCAGTTCGCTGGCGATATCGACGTTGGAGCTTTCAAGCGCGCCCGAGTAGATCTGGCCGAAGGCGCCAGCCTGCGGGAAACCGATGGTGACGACGCCCGAGTCGTTGGTCGGCAGGTAGACGTTGCCGTTCTGCGGAAGCAGCTTGTCGATGCTCGGAACCGTTGCCAGCGCGACCTGGTAGATCGGACGGCGACCGCCATCCTGATAGACCGCCGTGACCAGGCCATCGCCGCCGATTTCGACGTCGGTGATCGGGCTCGGCGCATTGCCGTCGATGATGCCCTTGCCCGGGGTAAAGGCGGTCGCGAACTGCGTCATATCCGAGAGGTCGATGGCGATCGCCTGTGCAGGGGTAGCGCCGTCGTTCGGGTCGGTGAAGGTGATCGCCTTCGGCGAGGCCGCCGTCAGCTTGTTGGTGTTCGGGTCAAAAGCAAGCGTTACCGTCTGCTGCACAAGAACCTTAGGCGCCGTCGCAGTGTAAGGAAAACCGCCATTGGTAGCCTGGTCCTGGCGATAGACCGAGACTTCCCAGGTATCAGGGCTGGCAGTTGCCTTGGTATAGTAGAAATCATAGAGCACCTTGGCACCGGCGTGGTCGTAAGCGGTCAACGAGCTCTTGTTGGTGATGACAGCAGTTGCCGCGTTAGCACCCGGACGGTTAGCAAGCGGAACCACAGCCGCTCCCTTGTCCAGGTTGGCCGGGAAGCTGCCTTTGGTCGAAGGCGAGGACACCATGCCGAAGTCGTTGATGTTGATTTCCTCGAGGCCGTTGAAGCCGTTGACGACGGCGGCCGGCGGGTTGGTGCCGTAGGGATAACCCATCAGGTTGAAACCGGCGGTGTTCTTGAGGAAGCCCGTCGCGTCCTTCACGAAGGCACCGGCGCGGGTCAGGTAGGGAGTACCGTTCGGATCGCTGACGATGAAGAAGCCTTCGCCCTGGATGGCAAGGTCCGTCGACGACGTCGTGTACTGGATGCCACCCTGTTCCGCGATGCTGTAGCGGACGTTGGTTTCGACACCGCCGGAAGAATACGAACCCTGGGTCGAGGGCAGAACCAGCGTGGAGAACGCCGTGGAAGAACGCTTGTAACCGACGGTGCTCGAATTCGCGATGTTATCGCCAACGGTGCCGAGACGGTTTGCCTGAGCGTTCATGCCCGAGACGGCCGTTTTCATCGTGCCGAAAATACTCATAGGAAATCTCCGTTTTGTCTGATGGAGAGAGTAAGTGGTGGGCCTTGCGTGAAGCTGTCTGCTTACGTTCCCCGCCGAAAATATGCGGCAAGGCCCTCTTAAAAAAATCAGCTCCAGTCGATGCAATAGCCAAGGAAACGCTTGGAATCGACCGGATCGAAGCCGAGCTTCTTGCGCAGCTTCTTGCGCAGCTTGCTGATGTGGCTTTCGACGACGTTCTCTTCGACTTCCTCGTCGAAGATGCCGTAGATCGCGTTGAAGATCTGGGTCTTAGAAACGCGGCGACCGCGATTGGAGACCAGGTATTCGAGGATGCGGCGCTCGCGGCGCGGCAGGGCAAAGACGTCGCCGTCGATTTCCGGGTCGCGACCGTCGGAGAATACCCGGATCGAACCGATGTCGGTGAAATTCGAGATCGCCTTCAGCCGGCGACGGATCGCAGCGGCACGCGCCAGGATCTCGCGGGGATGGATGGGCTTGCGCACCACGTCGTCCACGCCGCTGTCGAAGAAGGCAAGGGTCGCCTCCAGGGATGGCTGATCGCTGACTGCGATCACCGGTGCCATGGACCGGTCCCGGATGGCCCGCGGCAGTTCGAGCGTACGCTCGCCCTGGCCGATCAGGAAGGCTTCGACCGCGGCAATATCCGAGTCAGCCGCCGTACTCACCCATTCGCCGAATTCTTTTGGATCGAACCCCTGGGAAGGAATTCCTTCACGTCCAAAAAGAGATGTGTAACCGTCTTTCACGAGCTCACGCTCATCAACCACTACGATCATTCGTCCGCCTCCGAATCACTTGTGGTGTTTCAATATGTCTATGGGTACGAATCGGCGGAATCCGAGACAAGCTGTGTGAAGTTAACCAAACAAATTAATAGTTGATTAATAACTGCACCGCGATTTGCACTAGATGTAGTGGGTGCACCAAATTCGGACACAAACTTTCAGTGGAAAAATTAACGCATCGTAAAAGAAGACTTGCGTGGCCATTTTCGCCATAAACGCAAATCGCTGCAATTTTGCGATTCTTTATTTCAGTGATTCAACTGGGGATTGTCTAACTGGCGCAGAACTGGGAAGCGTTGGAGGTCCACTCTCCGTAGCCTGTGGCAACGAGATTGCTGATCACCCGGCAGACATATTGCTTCTGAGCGGGATTATTGTTCGGTCCGGCGTGGTATCGTGCCACCGCCATCGTCCAGGTCTCGTGTTTGTCGTGCAGGTTCCGGAGGAACTTTGCCGCGTATTCCACATTGCGTTTCGGGTCGAACATCTCTTCCGGCGAAGAGAAATTTTCGCCGTGAAAATGGTGATTGATCTGCATGCAGCCTATATCGATGAGCTTCCTGCCCTGCCGTTTGGCGTCGTAAAAGGTCGTCATCGCCGCCTGCTGCGAGGAAGCGAAATAAGCCTTGCCCTCGACATTCATGGCATAGGCGCTGAGGCTGCCCTTGCGGCCGGTCTCGGTGAGACCGACCGAATAGAGAATGCCTTCCGGTACGCCGTATTTCGCCGCAGCAGCCTGTATTTCCCGCTCGCAGACGCCTGAACTCAAAGGCGCACTGGTATTCGGTGCGCTGTAGGCGGGCGCTCTGACAGGCGTGCGCGGTGTCGCTGGAGCCCTGCTGGGCGGCGTGGCGGGCGCAGCTGCGCCCTCCTGCCCTCCCCAACCTCCGGAACTGAAGAGCGATCCGGCGTCGGCGTCAGAGGTAGAGCTGACCAGGACGAGCGCCACCAGGAGCGGTACCAGCCACATTGTCCGATGCCGCGTCATTTGCGTTCCTCGTTCCCTGATCTGCGGCCTGGCGCTCCCCATTCTGCTGCTGGCCGCGGCCGGCAGCCTGGCCCTGACGATCGCCTTCAGCCATGGCCTGCTGGCCGCTCTGGCCGGGCTGCCCCGGCTGGCTGCTGGTACCATCGGAATCCGCCGTCGGCGCGATGCTGATGGTCACCTGGTCGACCGCGAAGCCCTGGGCACGCAGCGCATCCAGGATGCCGCCGCTGTCTTCGCTGAGCTGGCGATAGGCCGCTCGGGTCTCGACGGTCAGATGAACATTGAGTTCTTCGCCATGAAGCCGCAGCGTGGCTGTCACCGCGCCGAGATCGTGCGGGTTCAACTGCAGCTTCAGCGTATTCACCACAGTGCCGGTGCTGCTCTGTGCCGCTGCATTCGAAAGCGCCGAACTCGGGCTCATGGCGCCCGCCCAATCGGCATCTCCCGACAGCATCGCGCTGAGATTGGCGCCGTTCGAATTCGGTGCGAGCCCGAGGAAGCGGCGTGCGTCGAGCACGGTGATGTTTTCGGCGGCACCGCCCGACGGCGATCTGAATTCCGCCGTGCTGCGCTCGCCCCGGCCACCGACAGCCATATCGACATGCTGGTCGGTACGCGCATTGCTGAAACGGAAGACACGCGTGCCGGGAACACTCCGGTCCGCATCCACCGGCGTCGAAAGCGGGTCCCCTTCCGCGCCGCCGGCGCCTGCGTGCTTGGCATCCTTCAGGTCGAGGGCATCGACTTCGCGTCCACCGTCATCCTGACCCCTGGTCCGCTTGTTCTGCTGCCCGGACGCATTTTTGGATACCATCGCATTGATAGCGCCGGTCGCCTCACCGCTCGTCAAAAGCGACAGCATGTCGGTGATCTTAGCATCGTCTGCGGCCAGCATGGAGACATCGAGCTCTTCGCTGCCCTCCGTCTCGGCCTGCGCGTCCTTTTCGGATCTGCCGGGACGCTTGCCTTGAACCTCGTCCGATTTCCGCGCGACAGCTTTTGCGGCCTCCAGGGCTTCGCGAAGCTTCCTTTCGGCGGTGGTCATCTGCTTTTCTTTGGGCTCGTTCACCGGCGCCTGCTTCAGGGCGCCGGCGGAATCTTCCGCCTCCTCGATCGGGCGGCGGAGGGATTGCGGCTTGATGTCGATGATCGGCTTAGGCTTGCCCTGCTTCACGTCGCCAGCCATGCGTTCTTCCGCAGAAGACGCACGGGCGTCCTCGTCCGGCACGTCGCCGGCACTCGAAGGCGCATCGCGGTCAAAATCGGAAAGAGCATCGGAGAAGCCGCCGGCTGAACCGTCGGCACCTTTGCGACCGGCAACGCCCTGCTTCGTGGACGAAGCCGCGTCGGCTGGGCCAGTCTTACCACCACCAAGAATGTCAGTAATCATTTGGAAGGGTTCTCCTCCTTCAGCATTTCGTCGATAGCACTCAATTTCGAACGACCGCTATCGACGAATGTCTGGAAGGCCGGATCGAATTTGGCAGCGGTGCCGGCCATCGGACTTTCCGTGGCGGAGGCAGGCCCAGCGATCTCATTCCTGGGCAACGCGACTGGAGATTTCGCGTCTTCTGTATTGGTCACTTTGATAGCTTTATCTTGTGCGAGGCTGTCGACCGTAGGCCGGGTAACAACTTGCTCCGCCACCACTTTTGCGGCCTGCCGCAAAGCACGGTCACGCGGTGAAAGCGCTTCCTCGGGAACGTCGGCTATCGCCTGAATGGCCTGCCCGATGTCCTTCGTCGGGATATTGGCGAACCCGCCATAAAGCTTCGCGAGCGCCTCGGGCGTCGGAGTTTTGGCAAGCGATTCGGCCTTTGCGGAGGCGAGACGCGCAAGATCGTTCTTGCCGGCGATCGCAGCCGAACGCGCAATGCGCAGGAAAATCTCACGGCGCCGGTCGGCGTCCATGAATTCCAGCGCTCCGTCGATATCGTCCTCCGTGATCTCGCCGAAATGGCCGACGGCCAGCTGCACGAAGAAATCGGCGAACTGGCTGGCGTAGGGCGAATGGATGAAACGCCGCGCGTATTTCCGCGAATAGGAGAGCGCCGGCGCCACCATATTGGCATCGACGGTAATCGCCACCGATCGACGCAGCGCGGCCTCCTCGATGATCGTGCCGGGCGCCGTCAAGCGTGCCCAGTCGTAAAAAACCAAGGCGCCCTTCGTATCCTTGGCGACCATCACGTTTCCGCTGACGAGCGAAAGGTAGGGACCGATCTTCTCGTCCCGATATTCCTTGGCCATTTCGCTGAGGCTTTTTTCGATCAAAGTCCCGCGGCCGCCGAGGTATTTTCTCAACCCGTCGGCAACGCGGTTATCGAAATTGCCCGCGACGTCGCGCGAGGCCAGGTATTCGAGCGTAGCGGGATTGCCGCCGCTCATGGCGTAGATCAGCGCCGCGTCGACATTGCGCGGATCCTCGAAGATAGACGGGGGCGCCGTCCGCAGGCGCTGGTCGATCGTCCCCAGCATGAAGCGCTGCATTTCCGCGGCCGAGTGATCGCCGAGCACGACGGAATCCTGCACGAATTGCAAGGACCGAAGCATCGCATAGGGCGCAAGGTCCGTACGATCCTGAGCCGATGCCGCAGGCGCGAATGCGACCCCGAAAACGAGGCCGGCCGCAACCAAGGACTTTATGCCCACAGCCATCACTATCCCTCGTCCGCCTCGAGCAGGATTTCGATACGCCTGTTTGCGGCGGCAAGCGGATCGGCCGGCACCTGGAGGCGCCTGTCGGCGAAGCCGGAAACCTGTTTGATGCGATCTTCCGCCAAGCCGCCATGCACCAGCATGTAATAGGCGCTGTGAGCACGGGACATGGAAAGGCGCCAATTGTCGTTCTCGGTACCCTTGAACTGACGACCGTCCGTATGTCCGCGCAGGACGATGCTGCCCTTTCGATCCTTGAGGATCTGGCCGATCTTCTCCATCGCCAGCACCATTTCGCGGCGCGGCACAGCCGAACCGATGTTGAACATCGGATCATCCGCCTGGTCGGAGATCGACACCAGCAGGCCGCCTTCGGCAGGCGTAACGACAAGACCTTCCGCGAGCTTGCCGGCGATACCGGAAATCTGCTGCTGGATTTCCTTCTTAAGCTCGTCCGCAGCCTTCAGTTCCGCCTGCTCTTCCGCTTTCGCGCCGTCTTCCGGCTTTTGTCCGTTGAGGTTGGCAGGCTTGGCCGCGTGCGCCCCCGGGGCCGTCTGCGGCTTATCCATCTGCGTCGGGTCGGGACGCGGGGTGGGAATGGCAACAGCCATTTGGGTCTGTTGCAGTTGTGTGTTGGCTTCAGTGGATTGCGGCGCCTGCTGGTATTGCGGCGCCTGCCCCATCTGGGCGAGCGGATCGTCACTCGCCGTGGTCTTCACAGCCTGCTCGGGCCCTTCGGCGCGCGACATCTGCATCTGCTTGGTCCAGAAGTCCGGATCGAAGGGGTCGCGGTAGGCCTGGCCGCCATCGGCACCGGTCGCGGGGCCTGAATCACTGGCACCGCCCTCGCCCTTGGCGCTGACATTCGCCTGCTGGCCCACTTGCTGAGCGATCTCGGCAAGAACGGAATAGGGGTTTTCGAAGAAGTCCGCCTCGGAATAATTGGGTTCATCACCTGACGTCGAGGTCATGTCCTCCCCGGTCGCCGCCGCGGAGCCCTGAACGTTGCCCTCGGCCTTGACCTTCGACTTCTCGCCGTTTTCCTGGCCCTCGGCCGCATCGACCGGCTTTTCCAACCCCTTCGAGGCCGGAGTCTCGTCGGAAAGCTTGATCGGGTTGAAATAACTCGCCATCGAGGCTTTCGTCTCCTCGTTGGCGGCATTGACCAGCCACATGACGAGGAAGAACGCCATCATCGCGGTCATGAAGTCGGCATAAGCGATCTTCCAGGCGCCGCCATGGGCGCCGTCGTCGTGTCCGCCGCCATGTCGCTTGACGATGACGACCTCGTTCTTGCCGTGGTGATGGTTTTCGCCTTCGCTCATCCCAATACCTTCTTCAGACTCGCCAGCCATGCGGACATCCGGGTCACAAGGGCGCTCTCGCCGATGTCGACCGCAATATCGAGGTCAGGCGCTTCGATGTGGCGCAGGAGTGGGGTGGGCTCTCCAAGCGCAGTTTTCAGTTTTTCGAACAGATGCAGCGGACCGCGGACGGTCAACGTGCCGACGTCGCCCTCGAGTATTGCGCTGCGGATGATATCCGCCATGTCGGATATCGCCTTGGCGACGAGCGCTTCGTCGAGGAGAGGTGACAGGATCCTTGCCGTCTGATCGCTGACCACCTGCGCCGTCAATCCGGCAATGCCCTGAAGTCCGGTCGCGATCATCGCAGCCGCTTCGGTTTCATATTTTTCGCGCAGCGCCGCCATCTCTTCGGCATGCGCGGTCAGAAGCGCCTGCCGCTCCTCATCAAAACGTTGTTGAAGCTCCCCGGACGCCGCGTCATGGCCCTTCGCATAGGCTTCGGCGCGTTCGGCTTCGATATCGACAGGCTCCTCAACGACAGTGGGAAAAGCCGAATCGTCTTCGAAGCCATCGCCGAAACCATCGGCCAGCAAGGGCAACGGTGGGGCCTGCGGCTCGCTGAAATCCTTCAGGTAGCGGGCGAGCGAAGCACTCATCGAGCGCCCCCCTGCCCTGCCGTCGGCTTTCGTTCGAGGCTCGTCATGAGCCTCCCGAAAGCGCAAATCGTCACCGCTGCAATCATCGTATCATCCCGACAAGGTTGCCATTCGTTTGTCCCCGGCGACACAAGACACTTCGCCGGACCTTAGCGGAACGGTAGGAAGTTAAACTTGCGCGAGGATGAAGATACCGCATTGCATCGAACCTCGCGGACAGGTTCGACCGAGCATCAGGCGGCGGCCGGGTGACCGGCGCCGCGCAGTCTTAACCCTGCCGGAACAACTGCAGGATGTTTTCGGCGTTGGTGTTGGCGATCTGGAGCGACTGGATGCCGAGCTGCTGCTGAGTCTGCAACGCCTTCAACCGCGTCGATTCTTCGTTCATGTCCGCATCGACCAGTCGGCCGACACCCTTGTCGATCACGTCGGTCAGGGAGGCGACGAAGCTTTCCTGCAGATCGATGCGCTTCTGGATCGAGCCCAGGCTCGAAGCGGCGCTCGTCATCGCCAGAAGCTGTTTGTCGAGGAAACGCTCCATCATATCAAGCACAGCGTCAGTGTTCGGCGCCGAGCCCGGGACCATCGTGTTCATCTTTACGACGAGGTCGTTCAGCTTGTTGATGTCGACCGTGGTGACCGACATCCCAAGTTTTCGGTTGTTGAGATTGTTCGCAGCAGTCACAACGAAATAATATTTTGTCGTGCCGTCGTCGTGAGCCGGGGTCGTTACCGCCGGTGCCGTAGCCGGATCGGTCGTCGTCACCTGAGCCCACTTGCCTTCCGCGACCTTCAGATAAAAATTGCCGCCGACTGCGTAGATGCTCGTGTCGATTGTATTCGTATCCGCGCCCAGCGCCATCAATTGGCTTTCGGCGAGAACCGAGACGGCGTAGGACGCGTTCGTCGAACCCATCGTGCCGTTGGAAGTGGTCATGTCCACGGCGACTTCGGTCTCGGCAACGAACTTCACGGACGAGTCCAAGATGCCGAGATTGCCGCCGTTGAGGTCGAAAAGGACCGTCTTGGAATCAAGCGTATAGTCGACGGTCTTGACCGCGACGTCACCGGAGGCGGTGCGGGTGAACGACGCAACCACCTGTTTGACGACCGGCTTTTCCTGAGCGTTGGTACCGCCGTCGCTGATATAGTCCTGAAGCCAGTTCTCGCCGGAGAAGGTCGCCGAGTCCGAGATGCTCCTCAGCTGTTCCTGGAGCTGGGCGATTTCTTCCTGGATCTTGCCGCGATTGGAGCCGACGCCGTAAGCCGCAACGATCTTGGATTTGATTTCGACGACGGTGTCGATCGCACTTTCCATCGCCGTGTAGGCGGTGTCCACCTTGGCGGCGCCGAGGCCCAGCGCGTCCTGGATGGTCGAGAGCGCATGATTGTCGGAACGCATCGTGGTTGCGATCGACCAGTAGGCGGCATTGTCCGCGGCCGTCTGGACACGCATGCCCGAGGAAACCCGCGCCTGAGTAATTTCCATGTTGCGGTCGATCGAGCGCAACGTCTGCAGGGCAGCCATAGCGGCGGGATTGGTCAGGATACTGGTCATCGGCCGTGCCTCGGTCAAATGGTCTGGAAATCCGGAGTACTTCACCGGAAACGACGAGAGGCATCATGCGTACCGCTACTCAGCATCACAGATGCGGGCGGTCTGTCGTTCTTAACAAATCGTTAAATCGACAGTTATCAAACCCGGTTGAGGATTGGCAAGAAGTTAATGAAGTCTTAACGGCCTATCCGACAACCGTGCAGGTTTCGCGCAAGCCACGCGCCAAACGCGAAAAACCGCGCCTCTTTCGAGACGCGGTCTTCTTTCCGGAATATTTGCTATCACGCCAGCAGAGCAGGACGAAACCGCTCCTAGCCTAGAGCGCCGCTTACTGACGGAAGAGCGACAGAATATTCTCGGAACTGGTATTGGCGATCGAGAGCGACTGGATCGCAAGTTGCTGCTGGGTCTGCAGGGCCTTGAGCCTGGTCGACTCTTCGCTCATGTCCGCATCCACCAGTCGGCCGATGCCGCTGTCGATGGAGTCGGTCAGCTTGGAGACGAAAGCTTCCTGCATGTCGATGCGCTTGTTGATCGACCCGAGTTTTGCCGTTGCGCTGATGAGCTTTTCGAGCTGACCATCGACGAACGAGTTGAGAGCGGCCATGAGATCGGCGTCATTGGCCTTGGTTCCCATCCCGAGATAGCTGACACCGTTCGAATTGCGATAGTCGTCGAGCTTGGTGATATCCAGTTCGGAGATGGAGATGTTGGCGGCGTACTTGATGCCTGCGGTTGCCGTTGCACCGGCCGAGAAATCGTATCCCTTGGTGGTGTAGACAGCGTCGATGTAGGCGCCGCCGACCTTGATGAGATAGGTGCCGCTGGTGCCGGACGTATAGATGCCGGTGGTGTCGCCCTTCATGTAGACGCCGCCGCCGACATCCTTCCAGAGCGCGTCCGTTGCGTAAAACGCGGCAGTGTTGATCTTGCCGAAGTAGTCCTTGTGGTTGGTCGTGCCATCGTCAAAGTTGATCGCCCGGAAGCCATTGAAGGAATTGCCGTCGAGCAGGCCGCCGTGACCGCCGCTCAAGTCGAACAGGACGTTCGTTTCGTTCAGAATGACATCCACCGATTTGACAGCGACGTTGCCATCGGGATCGCGGATGAACGAGCTCACAACCTGCTTGACGACCGGGCTGGCCGCGTAGATCACGCCCGTGGTGGGGTTGGAGGCACCGCCGACTTCGGCCTGCAGCCAGTTTTCACCGGAGAACGAAGCAGAAGAAGTGATGCTCTTCAACTGATCCTGCAGCTGCGAGATTTCTGCCTGGATCTTCGCCTTGTCGACGCCGGCTTCCGAGGCGGTAACGAGCTTGTTCTTGATTTCCTTTACGACGTCGACAACGCTTTCCATTGCGGAATAGGCGGTATCAACCTTTGCGGCGCCGAGACCGAGGGCGTCTTGAACCGCGGAGAGAGCGCCGTTGTCGGAGCGCATGGTGGTCGCGATCGACCAGTAGGCGGCGTTGTCGGAAGCAGTACCGACGCGCAGACCGGAGGAAACCCGGTCCTGAGTGGTCTGCATCTGGCTATCGATGTTACGGAGAGTCTGGAGAGCAGACATAGCTGCAATGTTGGTAAGAATGCTGGTCATTTTGGTTTGCCCCTTGATTGGCTAGATGGAAGGGACATTTCCGGGATTACACCGGTGAACGTTGGCTTGGCCTGATGCCTGTTAACCTTTTCTTCGTCTTGGTTAACCCATCGTTTCGATGAGCCCATTTAGGGAGGAAATGGTTAACAAAGGTTAAATGGAATTTAGGAAAGTTAACAAAAACTACCGGGACATAAAAAAAGCCGCGCCCCAAAAGGGCGCGGCTTCTTTGTGCGGAATGACGCGTCTTGTTAACGGAAGAGCGACAGGATGTTCTGCGAGTCGGAGTTGGCAATCGAGAGCGACTGGATCGCCAGCTGCTGCTGGGTCTGCAGTGCCTTGAGCCTGGTCGACTCCTCGTTCATGTCCGCATCCACCAGTCGGCCGACACCCTTGTCGATCGAGTCGGTGAGCTTGGAGACGAAGTCCGACTGCATCTCGAGCCGCTTCGCAACGGCGCCGAGCTTGGCCGCCCCACTGTTCATCGCTTCCAGCTGACCGTCGACGAACGAGGTCAATGCCGCCATGATATCTTCATCGCTGGCTCTGGTGCCGAGGCCGAGATAGCTGACACCGCTGGAGTCGCGATAGTCTTCGAGCTTGGTGATGTCGAGGTCGGAAACCGAGATGTCCGTCCCGTACTTGATGCCGCCCGTCGCCGTCGCGCCGGCCGAGAAGTCGTAACCCTTGGTCGTGTAGATCGCGTCGATGTAGGCGCCGCCAACCTTGATCATGTAGGTGCCGTTGGAGCCCGAAGAGTAGACGCCGTTGGTATCGCCCTTCATGAACACGCCGCCACCGATGTCCTTCCAGACAGCGTTGGTCGCATAATACGCCGACGTGTTGATCTTGCCGAAGTATTCCTTCTGGTTCGTCGTGCCGTCGTCGTACTTGATGGCGCGGAAACCGTTGAGGGCGTTGCTGTCGAGAAGACCGCCGCGGCCGCCGCTCAAGTCGAACAGGACGTTGGTTTCGTCGAGGACGACGTTGATGGACTTGACCGTGACATTGCCCTCGGCATCACGGATGAACGAACCGACGAGCTGCTTGGTGAGTTCGCTGGAGGCGTAGATGATGCCGGTGGTCGCGCTCTGCGAGCCGCCGATTTCGGCCTGGAGCCAGTTTTCGCCGGAGAACGAAGCGGAGGAAGCGATGCTCTTCAGCTGGCTCTGCAGCTGGGTGATTTCTTCCTGGACCTTGGACTTATCGACGCCCGGTTCGGAAGCGGCAACCAGCTTGTTCTTGATTTCGGTGACGACGTCGATAGCCGATTCCATGGCGGAATAGGCAGTGTCGACCTTGGCGGCGCCGAGGCCGAGAGCGTCCTGAACTGCGGAAAGAGCGCCGTTGTCGGAACGCATGGTGGTCGCGATCGACCAGTAGGCAGCGTTGTCGGAAGCAGTCCCGACGCGCAGACCCGACGAAACTCGGCTCTGCGTGGATTCCATATCGGTTGCGATGCCGCGCAGCGTCTGCAGAGCAGACATAGCTGCAATGTTGGTAAGAATGCTTGTCATTTTAGGTGCCCCTTGAGTGGCTGATTACGAAAAGGGACATTCCGGATTTCACCGGGAACAGCGGGCAGCATCATGCTTGTTAACCATTTAATTTTCTTGGTTAACTCACTGTTTCGATGCTGTTAGGTAACCGCAATATGGTTAATGAATATTGAAGCTGATCGGGAAATTGAGAAAAGCGATTAGGAAATTGAAAAAGCCGCGCCCGAATTCGGACGCGGCCCTTTTTTAAGTCCATGGCGTGGTCAGCCTCCGCGCCATTTTCCCTGTGTCGATTAACGGAACAGCGACAGGATGTTCTGCGAGTCGGAGTTGGCAATCGAGAGCGACTGGATCGCCAGCTGCTGCTGGGTCTGCAGTGCCTTGAGCCTGGTCGACTCCTCGTTCATGTCCGCATCCACCAGTCGGCCGACACCCTTGTCGAAGGAGTCCGTCAGCTTGGAGATGAAGTCCGTCTGCATGTCGAGGCGCTTCGATACGGCGCCGAGCTTGGAGGCAGCGCTGTTCATCGATTCCAGCTGACCGTCGACGAACGAGGTCAGTGCCGCCATGAGGTCTTCGTCACTGGCCTTGGTGCCTAGGCCGAGATAGCTGACACCGCTGGAGTCGCGGTAGTCTTCGAGCTTGGTGATGTCGAGGTCGGAAACCGAGACGTCCGTGCCGTACTTGATACCGGTCGTTGCGGTCGCACCAGCCGAGAAGTCGTAACCCTTGGTGGTGTAGACAGCGTCGATGTAGGCGCCGCCAACCTTGATCATGTAGGTACCGTTGGAGCCCGAAGAGTAGACGCCGTTGGTATCGCCCTTCATGAACACGCCGCCGCCGATGTCCTTCCACTGGGCAGTGGTCGAGTAGATCGCCGACGTGTTGATCTTGCCGAAATATTCCTTGTGGTTGGTCGTGCCGTCGTCGAAGCTGATGGCGCGGAAACCGTTGAGGGCGTTGCTGTCGAGAAGACCGCCGTGGCCACCGCTCAGGTCGAACAGGACGTTCTGTTCGTCGAGGAGGACGTTGATGGTCTTGACAGCTACATTGCCGTCGCTATCGCGGATGAACGAACCGACGAGCTGCTTGGTGATCTCAGTGCCGGCCTGGATGATGCCGGTGGTGGCGTTCTGAGTGCCGCCGATTTCGGCCTGGAGCCAGTTTTCGCCGGAGAACGAAGCAGAAGAAGCGATGCTCTTCAGCTGGCTCTGCAGCTGGGTGATTTCTTCCTGGACCTTGGACTTGTCGACGCCCGGTTCGGAAGCTGCAACCAGCTTGTTCTTGATTTCGGTGACGACGTCGATAGCCGATTCCATGGCGGAATAGGCAGTGTCGACCTTGGCGGCGCCGAGGCCGAGAGCGTCCTGAACCGTCGAGAGCGAACCCTTGTCGGAACGCATGGTGGTCGCGATCGACCAATAGGCAGCGTTGTCGGAAGCAGAACCGACGCGCAGACCGGAAGAAACGCGGCTCTGCGTGGATTCCATGTCGTTGCTGATGCCGCGCAGCGTCTGCAGAGCAGACATAGCTGCAACGTTGGTGAGAATGCTAGTCATATTGATTGCCCCTTGAATGGCTAATTGTAGGAAGGGACATTCCGGACATCACCGGGAACAGCGGTCAGCATCATGCTTGTTAACCATTTAATTTTCTTGATTAACTCACCGTTTCGATGGTCCAAGAATGCAGCAATATGATTAAGGAACATTGAAGTGATCCAGAGAATAAAAAAGGCCGCGTCCGAATTCGGACGCGGCCTTTTTTGAAGGTCGATGGCGCGGTCAGCCGCCGCGCCATTTTCCCTGTGTCGATTAACGGAACAGCGACAGGATGTTCTGCGAGTCGGAGTTGGCAATCGAGAGCGACTGGATCGCCAGCTGCTGCTGGGTCTGCAGTGCCTTGAGCTTGGTCGACTCCTCGTTCATGTCCGCATCCACCAGTCGGCCGACACCCTTGTCGATCGAGTCGGTGAGCTTGGAGACGAAGTCGGACTGCATGTCGATGCGCTTCGAGACCGCACCGAGCTTGGCCGCAGCACTGCCCATCGCTTCCAGCTGACCGTCGACGAACGAGGTCAGTGCCTGCATGAGATCCTCATCGCTGGCTTTGGTACCCAGACCGAGGTAGCTGACACCGCTGGAGTCGCGATAGTCTTCAAGCTTGGTGATGTCGAGGTCGGAAACCGAGATATCCGCTCCGTACTTGACGCCGGACGTTGCAGTCGCACCAGCCGAGAAGTCGTAACCCTTGGTCGTGTAGACTGCGTCGATGTAGGCGCCGCCGACCTTGATCATGTAGGTACCGTTGGAGCCCGAAGAGTAGACGCCGTTGGTGTCGCCCTTCATGAACACGCCGCCGCCGATGTCCTTCCACTGGGCAGTGGTCGAGTAGATCGCCGAGGTGTTGATCTTGCCGAAGTATTCCTTCTGGTTCGTCGTGCCGTCGTCGTACTTGATGGCGCGGAAACCGTTGAGGGCGTTCTGGTCGAGAAGGCCGCCGCGGCCACCGCTCAAGTCGAACAGGACGTTGGTTTCGTCGAGGACAACGTTGATGGACTTGACCGAGACGTTGCCGTCGCTATCACGAACGAACGAACCGATGAGCTGTTTGGTGATCTCAGTGCCGGCCTGCATGATGCCGGTGGTGGCGTTCTGAGTGCCGCCGACTTCGGCCTGGAGCCAGTTTTCGCCGGAGAACGAAGCAGAAGAAGCGATGCTCTTCAGCTGGCTCTGCAGCTGGGTGATTTCTTCCTGGACCTTGGACTTGTCGACGCCCGGTTCGGAAGCGGCAACCAGCTTGTTCTTGATTTCGGTGACGACGTCGATAGCCGATTCCATGGCGGAATAGGCAGTGTCGACCTTGGCGGCGCCGAGGCCGAGAGCGTCCTGAACCGTCGAGAGCGAGCCCTTGTCGGAACGCATGGTGGTCGCGATCGACCAATAGGCAGCGTTGTCGGAAGCAGAACCGACGCGCAGACCGGAAGAAACGCGGCTCTGCGTGGATTCCATGTCGTTGCTGATGCCGCGCAGCGTCTGGAGCGCGGCCATCGCCGACACGTTGGTGAGAATGCTAGCCATAGTTGATTGTCCCTTTGAACGAAATACATGGAGGGGGACATACCGGACTGTATATTTTACCGGCACTTCGGTCCGGCATCATGCCAACTCGGTCTCTTCAATCTGAAGGAACACCAAACCCGTCGTGTGAGTCAAATCTCGCAGCAAATCCTTGCTAAGTTCTTTAAACAGCACGAGGACCTGAAAGCCGTTCGACCAGCATAATTAACGAAAGGTGTACGACGTGCCCGGCTTCCGGGAAGTCGGCTTCATGCAAGGTTGGCTTGTCACGATGCGCGGTGAAGCCGATTTGCCGGGACGCCGGCACAACTTTACTGGAGCGGGAAGCCTTGAAACCCCTGAAGATACAACGGCAATACGTCGCAGCACAAAATCACTTCGACAAAAAAGAATATCACGATGTATTGGGCATCCTGAACAAGCTGCTGGATGTTCACAAGGATCCGAGGCACTACGCACTCCTGGGCGCAACTCTGTTGAAGCTCAAGATGAAGACCGAAGCCGCCCAGGCGTTCCAGCTTGCGGGGGGCATGGAATCTCCCCACAAGATCAAATACATGCGCGAAGCCATGCGGCTTCACTTCTCCAACAACGACGATATCAACGTCCTTCGTCTCGGTGCGCGCATCCTCAAGGAGGCAATCGCCGATCCGGATATGGCCGTTCTGATGTCGGGCGCCCTGATGCGCCAGGAACTGGACGGCGCCGAGGCCTTTCGCAACACCCTGGCCAGAAGCGACGAGCCGACACACCGCCAGCTTGCAGCGCGTTCGATCCGGCTCCAGGATCGAAGCGACGAAGAGAACAAATGCATCCTCGAGATCTTTGAGAAAGACCCCGAGGATCGGATCGTGCGCAATTTCTATCTCTCAGCCATGAGAGACGCCCTCGATTACGATATCATCCGCAAATACGAGCCTATCCAATTCGAGGAAATCGCCAGGGGTGAATTCGAAGCGATCGCCGACGAGGTGTCGCTCTTCAATCTACGCTGGTGCGACGACGAAAAGACGAACGCCATCGCGGGCTCCAGAATGGGCGAGAGAAAGCCCAAAAACGCCGCCTCGAAAAGGCACAACATGCCGCATCGCTGGGGCAGCAAGCTGCGCATAGGCTATCTCTCTGCCGACCTTTGGACGGAACACGCCGTCATGAAGGCGCTTCGCGGCATATTGGAATCGCACGACAAGAGCCGTTTCGACATCACGCTCTTCTGCAACGCTCCTGCCGAACGGCTGCGCAACGACAACAACGCCATCCGCGAGGAATGGGGTAGGGTTGTCCGGATCCGGGGCATGACGGATGACGAGGCGGCCGAAGCCATCAAGGCCGAGAATATCGACATCCTGGTCGACCTGCAGGGGCATACTGCGGAAAACCGGGTATTCGTGATGAACCGGCAGACCGCGCCCGTGCATGCGACCTGGCTCGGTTACCCGGGCACTGTGGTCAACGTCGACATCGACTACCTCATCGCGGACAAAACGGTGGTGCCGGAAAGCTCCTTCCCGAACTATTACGAGAAGATCTGCTGGATGCCCGAGACGTTCTTCCCGAACGAAGCGGTTCACCGCCCGATGCCGCAGCCGATCGATCGGGCGCTCTGCGACATGCCGCAGGACGCCTTCATCTTCTCGTGCTTCCACAGCCACTGGAAATTCACGCCTGCAACCATCGACCTCTGGGTCCGCGTCCTCAAGGAAACGCCGGAAAGCTATCTGTTCCTGATCTGCCGCGAACGGTTCGGTGCTCGAAAGAACCTGATCAAGGCCTTTGCGGAAGCGGGAATCCCCGAGAGCCGCCTGATGTTCGGCGATCGCGTCAACAACTATGCAGCCTATATCAACCGTATCGGCCTGACGGATCTCGGTCTCGACACCTATCCATATAACGGCCACACGACGACTTCCGAAAAGCTGTGGGCCGGACTTCCGATGCTGACCCACAAGGGCAAGAACTTTGCCTCCCGGGTCAGCGAAAGCCTGCTGAACGCGCTCGGCCTGCCGGAAATGGTCGCCGAGGATCAGGATGATTTCGTTCGCCGGGCGGTCCATTACTACAACAACCGCGAGGAGCTCAAAGAGGTCCGCAAACGGCTCGAGGCAAACCGCTTCACGCACCCGCTGTTCGACGCCGAACGGTATTGCCGGCATCTTGAAACCGCCTACACGATGATGGCCGACAAGGCCAAGGCCAAGATCAAGCCCGACCACTTCAGCGTTCCGGCCCTCCCGCCGCGGGAAGGCCCCTTCAGCTCACGCAATAGCTGATATGCGAATGGAAACGGCGGGAATCCCCCGCCGTTTCCATTTCAGCAGCTCTGCTGCCAGTTAATTGAAAGAACGAACCAGGCTCCCGACCAGCAGGTTCCAGCCGTCGATCAGGACAAAGAAAAGGATCTTGAAGGGCAGCGAGATCGATGTCGGCGGCAGCATCATCATACCCATTGCCATGGTGATTGCAGCGACGATCATGTCGATGACCAGGAACGGCAGGATGATCAGGAAGCCGATTTCGAAACCGCGCCGTATTTCCGAAAGCATGAAGGCGGGGACCAGGACGCGGTAGTCTACGGCCTGCGGCGTGCCGACGGACTGGTTTCGCTCCCGGGCGATTTCGACGAAGAGTTCAAGATCCTTGTCGCGCGTATTGGCTGACATGAACACCCTGAACGGCTCCGCGATCCGTTGAACCGCCTCCGCCTCGGTGACCCGGTTCTGAAGAAGCGGCTGGACGCCCTCGTTCCACGCCCTGTCGAAGGTGGGCGACATGACATAAAACGTCATGAACAGCGCCATCGAGACCAATATCATGTTCGACGGCGCGGTCGACAGGCCCATGCCCGAGCGCAGGATCGAGAAGGCGATCACGATCCGTGGAAAGCTCGTGACCATGATCAGGATGCCGGGGGCGACGGAGAGAACCGTCAACAGCCCGAAAGTCCGGATGATCCACGCAGCTGCGGAACCATCGACCGGCAGATTGAGAAGATCCGCCGGCGATTGCTGGGCGAGCGCGAGCCCGGGTGCCGCCATCAGAGCGACGAACAGGTAGATCAGCCGAATCATGCGATCACGAAGGTCCTTTGCGTCATCTTCGATAGTCACCCTGACCAATGCAGGTCAACACCTGCGGGCCGGATGCGGGGGCTCGTACACAGAAAGCACGCTGCCCTGATCAAACCACAATGGCTGGGCTGCCGACGCGATCTTCATTCAGCTTGGCGCAAGTCTGGTCGAATAGCCTCAATCCAGGAATAGCTAATGGACGTACAGAGCCTGGAAAAGCCCCGTGCTGGCTCTCACGTCGATCGGAAGCGCCTCGGAACCCTGCCGCTGAGCGTCCCTTGCTTGCGGCGAACCCGCTGCGCTTTCGAACAAATCAGATCGAGGAAATTCGGTGTCTTCCATCAAACTCAGCATATGCATCCCCACTTACAACCGTGAGAAACACCTGCACGATTGCCTGGAACGGTGCCATCGCGATTTCCGCTTCGATTTCCCCTATGAAATCGTCATTTCCGACAACGCCTCGACGGACAATACCGGCGCGGTCGCCAAGGAATTCATCGAACGGGGAATGCCGATCCGGTACGTCAGGGGCGCGGAGAATGTGGGGATGATCCCCAACATGAGCAGCTCCCTGCGGCTGGGACGCGGCGAATACCTCCTCTACCTCGCCGACGACGATCGCCTGATCCCGCAGGAAGTCGCCAATATCGTTGCCTACCTCGATGAGAATCCGAACATCACGGTCTGCCATGCGCCGTGGGCAATGTATGACGGCATCAACGAAGTTGAGGGCGGACTGTTCTACACGGTCAACGAAGACAAGGTTTTTCCGCAAAAAAGCTTCGCCGAAGTTTTCAACTATATGTTCCGGGGCCACATCTTCCCTGAAATCGGCATCTATCGCGCCAGCGCTTTCCGGTCCTCATGGGTTCCCAGGGATATCTGCTTCTACCCCTTCCCCATGCTTGCCCACTTCCTGGACCAGGGCGACATCGCCTTCCGCAAGACGCCCTTCTATCGCCAGGTCATCGCATCCAACGTCGAACGCGATCGTGTTCAGGGGGGCGCTCAGATCGCGGCAACCGGATGGGACCAGTACCGCGGCGGCCTGGAATACTTCCTCTACTTCGCATCCAAACGCGGCAAGGTCGGTACCTCGCCCGACGAACGCGCGACCCAGGAGCATCTCTGCAGAAACTTCACGCTGCAGCGGATGGCCGTCTCGATGCGACTGCTCGTCGGCATGCGCGAATACGTGAAGGCGTACGAGGTCTATACCAGAATGGTCTTCGGAGGCTTCGACGAGCATCCGGAAGTCATGTCCTTCAAGGAAGGCGGATTGCTCGCAACGGCACTGCAGACCCTTTCCTGGCAGCTGGGGGTGACCGCGGGTATCGACAATCTCGTCATCTCCGGATACCCGGACATGGTAACCCTCAAGGAACGGCTCCAAAGGGTGAGGCTCCCTTCGCGACTGGAGATCATCGACGAGCCGGCGGAACCTACGCCCGCGCAACTCGAGAACACGGCGATCCTGGTGCATCTGCCGGAAGAGCGGGCCCGTTTCGTTGAGATGGGTTATCTGCCCAACCTCGTGTTCGCCCAGGACGATCTGATCAGGACTATTTTGCTTTAGCCCACGAAGGCGTTTAGCCTGATCGCCGGAGAAGCCCCATTCACATGGTTTGCTGACGGTCGTCGTTCAATGGATAGGCCGTCAGTTACGGAGAGACGGAATTGAAAGCTGTAATTCTCGCCGGTGGGTTGGGAACCCGCATCTCTGAGGAGACGCATCTCAAGCCCAAGCCGATGATCGAAATCGGCGGACGGCCGATCCTCTGGCACATCATGAAGCTCTACTCCGCCCATGGCGTGAACGAGTTCATCATCTGCTGCGGATACAAGGGCTACGTCATCAAGGAGTATTTCGCGAACTACTTCCTGCACATGTCGGACGTCACCTTCGACATGGCCTATAACGAAAAGCAGGTCCATCGCCGCAGCGCCGAGCCTTGGAAAGTCACGCTGATCGATACCGGCGAAGCGACGATGACCGGCGGTCGCCTGAAGCGGGTTGCCGAATATCTGCGCAACGAGGAAAGCTTCTGCTTCACCTATGGCGACGGCTTGAGCGACGTGAACATCACCGAGCTCGTCAAGTTCCATCGTTCGCACGGCAGGAATGCGACGGTTACCGCCGTGCATCCGCCTGGTCGTTACGGCGCGCTCGAACGCTCCGGCAACCAGGTCACCGGCTTCGTGGAAAAGCCGCGCGGCGACGGCGGGATGATCAATGGCGGTTTCTTCGTGCTTTCGCCGAAATGCATCGACCTCATCGAGGGCGACAACATTCCGTGGGAGTCTGCGCCGATGGCGGACCTTGCCACGATGGGCGAACTGATGGCTTACGAGCATGAAGGTTTCTGGCAGCCGATGGACACGCTGCGGGAAAAGAACCTTCTCGAAGATCTCTGGGCCTCCGGAAAAGCGCCATGGAAAATCTGGCCGTGACCGGCGGGGCTCGTCCGGACCGCGGTTTCTGGGCGGGTAAACGCGTTGTTCTGACAGGGCATACCGGCTTCAAGGGAGCGTGGCTTTCCATCTGGCTCGGACGTCTCGGCGCCGAGGTCACCGGCATTGCCCTGCCACCCGAAACGCAGCCCAGTCTCTTTGCACTTGCGCGGCCTGACCTCAAGGAAAGTCATTTCCAGGATATCCGCGACGCCGCCAAGCTTGCCGAACTGGTACGTTCCGCCTCGCCCGAGATCGTGATGCATCTCGGCGCCCAGGCCCTGGTGCGCCCGAGCTACCAGGATCCGCTCGGCACCTTTGCGACCAACGTGCTCGGAACGGCCAACCTGCTCGAGGCGGTCCGTTCGGTCCCGCCGGCGCGCGTGATCGTCGCGATCACCACCGACAAGGTCTACCGCAACCTCGAACATGCCTTCCCTTACCGGGAGACGGACCATCTCGGCGGGCACGATCCCTACAGTGCCAGCAAGGCCGCGTCCGAGATCGTCATTGCGAGCTATCGCGATTCGTTTCTGCGCGAAAAAGGCGTGGCGGTCGCCAGCGCCCGGGCCGGCAATGTGATCGGCGGCGGCGACTGGTCGGCCGACCGTCTGCTGCCGGATGCGGTCCGCGCCTGGCAGTCCGGCAATACGCTCAGCGTCCGGCGGCCGGAGGCGAAGCGCCCCTGGCAGCACGTGCTCGAACCGCTCTCTGCCTATCTCGTGCTTGCCGAACGGCTGTGGAGCGACCCTTCGATTGGGGATGCCTTCAATTTCGGCCCGATCAGCCACGAGGCCGCGCCGGTGCGCCAGGTGATCGAGATCGCCCGCACATCCTTCGGCCGCGGCGAGGTCCAATATGGCGATGGCACCGAGGGACCGCACGAAGCGGGCTGGCTTGCCTTGGAAACTGCCAAGGCGCGGCATATGCTGGGTATCGAGCCGCGCTGGTGGCTGACGGAAGCTGTCGACCGGACGATGAAATGGTATCGTGCGCAGAACGACGGCGCTGACGTCCGTGCGCTTTGCGAGGCTGAAATCGCCGAATACGAGGCATGCCCTTGAGCCGCTTCACCGTCACCGATCTGCCGCTTGCCGGCCTGAAACTCGTCGAACGCCAGAACCTCGGTGATTCGCGGGGCTTCCTGTCGCGCATGTTCTGCGCCGAGGAACTCGCGTCAGCGGGCTGGGCAAAGCCGGTTGCCCAGATCAACCTGACGATGACGGCGCGGCAAGGCACCGTGCGCGGCATGCATTTCCAGCATCCGCCGCATGCCGAGATGAAACTGGTCAACTGCCTGCGCGGCGCGGTCCTCGACGTCGCGGTGGATCTGAGACGAGATTCTCCGACCTTCCTGAAATGGCATGCCCAGGAACTCTCCGCTGAGAACCGCCGCTCGCTGCTGATCCCGGAAGGGTTCGCGCATGGCTTCCAGGCGCTGACCGACGACTGCGAACTCCTCTATTTCCATTCGATGCCCTACGCATCCGGTTCGGAAGGTGCGCTGAACGCGCAGGATCCGGTTCTCAACCTAAGCTGGCCGCTGGAGATTACCGAAATGTCGGATCGGGATCGTGGCCACTCCACCCTGACATCACAATTCACGGGACTGACGCCATGAACTGCCGCCACTGCGGTACCGCACTTCGCTGCGATTTCCTGGACCTCGGCTTCGCGCCGCCGTCCAACGCCTATCTTACCGCCGAGGATCTCTCCAAGCCGGAAGTCTATTTTCCCTTGAGGCTGCAGGTCTGCGAGGAATGCTGGCTGGTTCAGACCGAGGACTATGCCTCGGCCGAATCACTCTTCAGCGCCGAATACGCCTATTTCTCCAGCGCCTCGACGAGCTGGCTCGCGCATGCCGCCCGTTATGTCGAAATGATCACCTCCCGCCTCGGCCTCGGCAAGGACAGCATGGTCATCGAGGTCGCCTCGAACGACGGTTATCTCCTGAAGAACTTCGTCAAGGCCGGCATTCCCTGCCTCGGCGTCGAGCCGACGGCGAGCACCGCCGAAGCCGCCGAGACGCTCGGCATCCCGGTCCGCCGGGAGTTCTTCGGTGAGGCACTCGGCAAGCAGCTGGCCGGTGACGGCAAGAGTGCCGATCTCATCCTCGGCAACAACGTCTATGCGCACGTGCCTGACATCAACGATTTCACGCGCGGCATCAAGGCGGCGTTGAAGGCCGGCGGCACCGTCACGCTCGAATTTCCGCATGTGATGCGGCTCATCGAGCACAACCAGTTCGATACGGTCTATCACGAGCACTTCTCCTATCTCTCCCTCTTCACGGTCGGAAAGATCTTCGAAGCGGCGGGCCTGCGCATCTTCGACGTCGAGGAATTGACTACCCATGGCGGCAGCCTGCGCGTCTATGGTTGCCATCAAGGTGATTCGCGCCAGACGACCGATGCCGTCACCGCACTGCTCGGCGAAGAACAGCGCCGCGGCCTTCAGACGCCGGCGATCTATGCCGACTTCCAGGCCAAGGCCGAAAAGGTCAAGAACGATGCCCTGGCCTTTCTGCTGGACGCAAAGCGCGAGGGCAAGACGGTCGCAGCCTATGGCGCCGCAGCCAAGGGCAACACGCTTCTGAATTTTGCCGGCGTCAAACCGGACCTGCTGCCCTATGTCTGCGATGCCGCAGCGGCCAAGCAGAACAAGTTCATGCCGGGCAGCCATATCCCCATCCTGCATCCGGACGAGATCGTCGCGCGCCGGCCGGACTATGTGATGATCCTGCCCTGGAATATCGCGACCGAAGTCCGTCAGCAGCTTGCTTCACTTGCCGATCAGGGCACCAGGTTCGTAACGGCCGTGCCGGAATTGAAGATCATATGACGCCACTCGTCCTGCTCACCGGGGGAACAGGTTTTGTCGGCCGGCAGGTGCTGCGGGCGCTGACCGAATCCGGTGCGCGCGTGCGGGTGATCTTACGTGAAGGATCGGCGGAAAGCCGGCTTGGCGATCTTTCTGCTGTCGAGACCATCGTGCGGACGCCGGACCTGTTCCGCGAGCCGGTCGAATGGTGGGCGAAGGCGCTGGAAGGTGTCGATACGGTCGCGCATGTCGCGTGGTATGCCGAACCCGGCAAATATCTGCAGTCGCCGGAAAACATCGTCTGCCTCGAAGGCACGTTGCGGATGGCGCAGGGCGCAGCGCTTGCCGGCGTCAAACGGTTCGTCGGCGTCGGCACGTGTTTCGAATACGACGTCTCGGTCGGCATGCTGGCCACCGATACCCCGCTACGTCCGATCAGCCCCTACGCCGGCGCAAAAGCCGCGGTGTTTCTGGCCCTGTCGCAATGGCTGCCGCTGCACCGGATCAGCTTTGCCTGGTGCAGGCTCTTTTATCTTTTCGGCGAAGGCGAGGATGAGCGACGGCTGTTTCCCTATCTTCGGACACAGCTTGCCGCCGGCAAACCGGTGGATTTGACCAGCGGCAACCAGATCCGTGACTTCCTGGACGTTCGGGAAGCAGGAAGGCAGATCGCTGATATCGGACTTGGCGACAAAACGGGAGCAGCCAACATCTGTTCCGGAATTCCGGTCACGGTGCGGCAGATAGCCGAGCGGTTGGCTGACGAGTATGGTCGACGCGATCTCCTGCGATTCGGCGCTCGTCCCGACAATCTGGTGGATCCTCCCTGCGTTGTAGGATTAACGAGGTGATGACATGACGACGAAAGATACCCTGCTGCTTTACGAACAGCCGCAGTTGCCGACCTTCCAGAACCGCGTTTATCCCACGGCGGCGGAAGCTAGAAGCTGCGCCAAGGGCGATATTCGGCTGGTGCAGGACATGAAGACGGGCCTCGTCTACAACGATGCGTTCGACCCCAAGCTGATGGATTACGACGGCAACTACAATAACGAACAGGGTGTCAGCCGGCACTTCCACCAGCATCTGGAAATGGTGGCTGGCATCGTCGAGCGGACGATGGGCCGTGAGAACCTGGTCGAGGTCGGCTGCGGCAAGGGCCTCTTCCTCGAAATGCTGCTTGAAAAGGGTTTCGACCTAACGGGCTTCGACCCCACATATGAGGGCACGAATCCGCGCGTAAAACGGCATTATTTCGAGGCCGGCGTCGATGTTCAGGGCGAGGGGCTGATCCTTCGCCACGTGCTGGAGCATATCCAGAACCCGTATGACTTCCTCGTCGAGCTCTGCAAGGCGAACGGCGGCAAGGGCCGCATCTATATCGAAGTGCCCTGCTTCGACTGGATCATGGAACACCGCGCCTGGTTCGACGTGTTCTACGAGCACGTCAATTATTTCCGCCTGTCCGACTTTCATCGGATCTTCGGCAATGTCATCGAAAGCGGTCGCGTTTTCGGCGGGCAGTACCTTTATGTGGTGGCCGAGCTGGACTCGCTGCGGTCACCAGTGCGCGAAGAAACCGATCGCGTCGCGTTTCCGGCCGATTTCACCCGCACGCTGGGCGACCGAATCGCCGCCGGCGACAGTTCGGCGATCTGGGGCGGCGCATCGAAGGGCGTGACTTTCTCCTTGCTGAAATCCCGTCAGGGGCAGCCGGTCGACATGGTCATCGACATCAATCCCGCCAAGCAGGGCAAGTTCCTGCCGGCAACCGGCCTGATGGTGCAATCGCCGGAACATGCACTGGCGAAGCTTCCCCACGGCTCGACCATCTACGTCATGAACTCCAATTATCTCGAGGAAATTCGAATGCTGTCTCACAACGCTTACACCTATGTGGGGATCGACAATGAGTGATTTCACCAAGGAAGTTGAAGCCCGCGTCGCGGCCGTCCCTGGAAACAAGGAGCTGAACGACAGCGCCGCGCAGTTCATGCGCACGTCGATCGCCTCGCAATATTCCTACAACTATTTCTGGCTCGGCCGGCCGATCATCCAGTATCCGCAGGATATGGTCGCCATGCAGGAGTTGATCTGGACGGTAAAACCCGACCTGATCATCGAGACCGGCATCGCCCATGGCGGCTCCCTCATCCTCAGCGCCTCGATGCTGGCGTTGTTGGAACTCTCAGAAGCCGCGGAAAAGGGCGACGTCGTCGATCCGGCCAAGCCGAAGCGCAAGGTTCTCGGCATCGACATCGACATCCGACCGCATAACAAGGAGGCGATCGAGGCTCACCCGATGGCGTCCCGGATCGAAATGATTCAGGGCTCCAGCATCGCGCCCGAGATCATGGACCAGGTCCGCAAGATCGCTGCCGGCTATTCGCGCATCCTGATCAGCCTCGACAGCAACCACACGCACGAGCACGTTCTCGAGGAACTCAAGCTCTATGCCCCGCTCACCAGCGTCGGCAGCTATTGCGTCGTGTTCGACACCGTCGTCGAGGATCTGCCGAAGGAACTGGCGGGCGATCGTCCGTGGGGACCAGGTGACAATCCGAAAACGGCCGTCTTCGAATATCTGAAGACGCATCCGGAATTCGAGATCGACAAGTCGGTCGAGAACAAGCTGCTGATCACTGTTGCACCGGACGGCTTCCTGAAGCGGCTGCGCTGAACGAACGGATGCTCCTTCCGGCAAAACCGGAAGGAGCGCCCCGGCTGGATAGAGATTCAATCAAACAAAAAAAGCGGCCATTTGCGGCCGCTTTTTTTGTGCGTTGTCTTCGAAACCCGCCTCTATTCGATCACGAAGGTCCGGAACATCACTTTGGCGACCTTGCCCTGCGAGCGAAGATCGACGCGTTCCTTGATGTCGTCCTTGAGATACTGGAAGCCCCGCGGGCCTTCGATCTGCTGCAGCGAGACGGTGCGCATATAGGCGAGGATATCCTGGTGGATATTTTCCGCGAGGGCCAGTTCCGGCGGCCCCTTGAACGCAAGCGCGACTTCGAGCCTGATCCAGTTCTCGGACGGATAGGCGAGATTGGTGGTGATCGGCTCGAGGAGAACGACGCCGTTGGCCTCGGTGGAAATATGGGGAAGCCCCTCTTCCTTCTTGCCGGCCTCGCCGTGTTCGCCGCCGGCTGCCGCCGTCTCGTGATTCTGCGCCGCGTTCGGATCCTTCGGCGCGATCATGCCGCCGACGACCCAGCCGCCACCGGCACCGATCACGGTCAGGATCGCAACGCCCGCGATGACCATGATGGTGCCGTTCTTCTTTTTCTTAGCGGCGTCGGCCGCCTGTGCTTCATCCGCCATGGTCTTCAAACCTTCACATCAAGAGACCTTCGCCCAGGTCCGTCAGAAGGGCGAGAACATATCGACGACCTGCTGACCGACCGGCGGCTGCTGGACTTCCGTCAGGCGGCCGCGGCCGCCGTAGGAGATGCGGGCCTCGGCGATCTTGTCATAGGAAATCATATTGGTGGAATCGACATCCTGCGGCCGGACGATACCGGCAACGTTCAGAATGCGGATTTCGTGGTTGACGCGCACTTCCTGCGAGCCGCTGATCAGGAGATTGCCGTTTTCGAGAATACCGGTCACGACGGCAGCCACGAGCAGCTTGAGGCTTTCGGCACGCTTGGTCGTTCCCTTGCCCTGCGAATCCGTGCTCGAATCCGTACCGAGATCGCCGGTCGTGCCCGCCTTCGGAGTCCAGCCGAACAGGTTGCTGAGGTTGGCACCCCAGGTCAGGCTGGTCGAGTTCGTGCGGTTGCGTTCCGTCTCGTTGTCGAACGACGCCTTGTCGTTGATCTTGATATCGACCGTCAGGATGTCGCCGACATTCAAAGCACGCGAATCCTTGAAAAGCGCAGCCTGATTATCGCTCCAGAGCGAATAGCCGCTGGCCATCTGCCGCGGCTGCTTCGGATAGGACGACATCTGCGGCGCCTGCGCATATTGCAGACCGCTGCCGATCGGGCTCATCGCCGGCGCATTGCCGATCTCCTTGATCGTCTGGCTCGAACAACCAGCCAGGAACAGAACGGCCATGATGGCGGGAATGCGTTTCGTCATGAGGGCACTTTCGGAACATTGGGAGCGCGTGCTTTCGACGTGTTGGGGTCGGAAGCGCTTGAGATGATCGTCGAGATCATGCCGGCCTTCTGCGGGTCCATTTCCGCGAGGAAAAGGGCCGACTGGCGGGCCGGAAGCTGCATGATGATCGCGGCTGCGACCTCCATGTTCATTTCTCCGAGCTGCGGTGCTGCCGCATCCGGTTTCATGGTCTTGAAGATGTCGACCAGGCCGGCCTGAGCCCGCGCCAGGAAGTCGTTGCGGCGCTTCAGCCAGTCCTGGTATTCGGCGGTACGGTCCTGAAGGGCCTTGATGCGGTCGTCGACATCGGCCTGCAGCTTTTCAAGCTCCTGCTTCTGCAGGAGATAACGCTGATCGCGCGCGGCGTCGGCGATATTGGTGCAGAATTTCTGGATCTCGTCGCTGGTCGACGCTTCGGTGACCGGCGGCGGCTGCTGTGCTCCCACCTGGGAAACCAGCGTCAGGACAGCGGCAGCGGTGAGGACGCGGCGCGCCAGCGTTTTGGATACGGAAATGGTGAATAGCGTCTCGGTCATTGCAGGACGAGCTCCGCTTGAAGGGCGCCGGCGGACTTGATGCCTTGCAGGATGGCGATGATGCCGTCCGGCTTGACGCCGATGCTGTTGAGACCGGCGACCAGGGTCCTGAGATCCGGACCGTTGAGGAGCGCGACCTGGCCGCCGTCCTTCATCGCCATGATATCCGTCTGGGGCTGAACCGCCGTCTCGCCACGCGAGAAAGGTTTGGGCTGGATCACCTGCGGGGTCTCCGTGACCTGCACCGTCAGCGTCCCGTAGCTCACGGCAACGCGCGAGATCTTCACATCCGCGCCGATGACGATCGTGCCGGTCCGCTCATTGACGACGACCTTGGCCGGCGTATCGGTTTCGACCACAAGGTTCTCGATCTCGGCCATCAGGCGCGTCAGATCGGCGGACTTCGGCTTTTGAACGATCACTTCCTGGCTGTCGCGGGGTTCTGCGATCGGACCGCCGTACCGGCGGGCCGCGAAGCTGTTGACGATGTCGGAGACGCGCACCGCGGTCGAGAAGTCCGGATTGCGGAGCTGCAGGACGAGGTTTACCGAGTCCTTGAATTTCGACGGCAATTCACGCTCGACGATCGCGCCGTTGGGAACGCGGGCCGCCGTCGTCACACCCTCGGTCAATGTGGCCGCCTGGCCCTGGGCCGAGAAGCCGGACACGACCAGCGCCCCCTGGGCGACGGCGTAGATCTGGCCGTCGGCGCCGGAAAGCGAGGTCATGACCAGCGTGCCGCCGCGCAACGAAGTTGCGTCGCCGAGCGAACTGACCGTGACGTCGATGCGGCTGCCGGGGCTGGCGAAGGGAGGAAGGTTGGCCGTGACCATGACGGCCGCGACGTTCTTGGCATTGGACTGGCTGCCCTGGGTCGAAATGCCGAGGTTCTGCAGCATCGCCTTCATCGACTGGTCGGTGAAGGGAGACGAACGCAGGCTGTCGCCGGAGCCCTGAAGACCGACGACAAGGCCGTAGCCGATCAGCTGGTTGTCGCGGCCGGCCTGCAGGGACGCGATGTCCTTGATGCGGGCGGTGACGACATAGGGACCGTCTGCGGACGCCGGTGCGCTGCCCAGGAGGGAACCGATCACGGCAAGAGTGAGGAAGAGACGGGTTCTCATTTCGCCATCACCTGGATCGTCCCATCAGCCATGACGGTACCGCTGACCGTGACACCCGAATCGATGTTGCGCACACGAATGACATCCCCGACAGCCGCATTCTCAAGCGGCGCGCCGGAGGCCGAAATCGTCATGGCACCGATGGTGAAGGTCAGGCGAACCGACTTGCCGCGAGTGACCGCGAAGGCTTCGCGAAGCGCCGAAACCGGAACGGTGCGCCCGGCCAACAGCGTGCGCTTTGCCACCATGCCCACGACTTCCTCGGTCCTGCGGGCATAGTCGCCGCCCAGATTCGGATTGGTGACCTGCACCTCCTCGACCCTGCCCTCGGTGATCTCTTCGCCGGGATAAATGGTCTGGACCGGCACAACGGCCGTTCCCATACCGGCGAGGACCGGCGAGCCCGTTGCGGCAAGAAGAGCTGCCAGGAGCCGCAAGGCCAGCCTGGCGTCAATCGCATTTTTCCGGCGAAACTTCATGTCTGCCCGTCTCCTGGTTATTATTTCAGGTTCTTGCTGACGATCGTAGCCATCTCATCGGCGGTGGTGATGACCTTGGAGTTCATTTCGTAGGCGCGCTGCGCGGAGATCAGGTCGGTGATCTCTCTGACGGCGTCGACGTTCGAACTCTCCAGATAACCCTGCTTCAGATAACCGAAGCCTGGATCCTCCGGGGCTGCCACGATCGGTTCGCCGGATGCGGCGGTCTGCGCAAACAGGTTGTCGCCGAGCGGCTGCAGGCCGGCCTCGTTGACGAAGTTAGCGGTGGTGAGCTGGCCGATCTCGGTGAAATCCGGGGAATTGCCGATGCGGACCATGACCTGACCCGTGCGGCTGATCTTGGTTTCGCTGACGTCTGCCGGGAAAGTGATGTTCGGCACGACCGCATAACCGTCGATCGTGACCAGCTGGCCATCGGCGTTCTTGTTGAAGGCACCGGCGCGGCTGTAGAGCGTCTGGCCATCCGGGGTCTGGATCTGATACCAGCCTCGGCCGACGATCGCCACGTCGAGGTCGTTCTCTGTGTGGGTCAGTTCACCCTGGGTGTGGATGTTGCGGACAGCCGAGGTCTGCACGCCGAGACCGATGTTCGCACCTTCCGGCACGATCGCCTGGTTGGCGCGGTTCGGCACGCCCTGGGCACGCTCGCTTTGATAGAGAAGATCGGAAAACTCGGCGCGGGCGCGCTTGTAACCGGTCGTGTTGATGTTCGCGATATTGTTCGCGATGACTTCGAGATTGGTCTGTTGGGCATCCATGCCCGTTGCTGCGACGGAAAGCGCTCTCATGTCTTCGTCCTCAAACTCTAGATCTGCATTTTCGTGACTTCGAGATAGGCGGACACGATCTTGTCGCGCAGCGCCATGGCGGTCTGGAGCGACTGCTGCGCTTCAAGAACCGCATCGACGACTTCACGGGTATTCGCCTTGCCCTGGATGGCCTTGAAGGACATCGATTCCGCGCCCTTCAGGCTGTTCATCGTGTCCGTCGCCATGTTGGCCATGATGCTGCCGAAATCCATGCCGGTGTTCTGGCCGGGCGTCGTCGCGATGCCGCCGGCGAGCGTGGAGCTGCTTGCGGAACCGACCTCGTCGAGGCCGTTGGTCAGCGAGAGAGAGCTAAGGTTTTGAATCTTGTCGATCATTGTCCGGCCTTCAGAAGGTCAATCGTCGCTGCGATCAGTTCGCGCGTCTGCTTGATGGTCTGGATGTTTGCGTCATAGGAACGATTGGCTTCGCGCATGTCGCCCATCTCGATCAGCATGTTGACGTTGGGCATCTTGACCATGCCCTTCGCATCGGCGGCCGGGTGGTCCGGATCATATTCCTCGATGAACTTGGAGCTGTCGTTGCCGAGCTTCTTGATCTCGACCACGTCCACGCCGCTTGCCTTGTCCAACTCGGAGCCGAAGGTGATCGTCTTGCGGCGGTAGGGGTCGGCACCGGGCGTGTCGCCGGTGGAGCGGGCGTTGGCGATGTTTTCGGAAACGATGCGCAGACGTGTCGACTGCGCCTCCATTCCCGATCCAGCGATCTTCAGGGAGGCTGAAAGCGGATCCATTTGCTTACCTCTTAACTAACGTCAGCATCATGCTGTGAAACGATTTCACTAGTCCTGTGCTCAATTCGTATTGGCGTTTGATTTCACCCGTCTTCGTCAGCTCATCGGCCAGCGAGACGGTATTTCCGGATTCCTGGACGCCGATTTCGTCGTTCAGCTCCGATGCCTTGATGTCGATCTCATCGCTGAGGTCGTTGCTGGCGAAATGGCCCGGATTGGTGCGGGCCATCGGAACATGCGTGCGGTCCAGCACCGAATCAAAAGGCGTGATGTCTTTCGCCTTGAACTTCGGCGTGTTGGCATTCGCGATGTTGCCCGCAACAACTTCCTGGCGCACCGAAAGCCAATCGGCCTGACGGGATGCCATTTCGAACAATTGAATCGGTTGCATAGGCTTGTCTCCATCTTCTGTCCGGAAACTATGCCAGTAACCTTGCGTCGGACTTACGGGCGAGCACTCCCGCCCGTGTCCTGATAAACTTCTCCGCTGGAAGTAATGATCACCCACTTGCCGCCACGTTGTTCGAGCGTGGCGAGCTTGCTGTTGTCGGGCAGAACCGAGCCGACCCGGACCATGTACATGCCGGAGCCGTCCTCGATGAGCGCGCGGCCGTTGGCGACGTGAAGCAGCCGGAAATTGCCGCGGCCCGGAAAGGGCTGCTCTTCCTGCAGATTGCCGTCCTTGCGCGTTTCGCCGAGGGACGACGTGGTGGCCGTGGTCAGCGCATCCATCGGCTCGACAGGCTTCGGCCAATCGTCCTTGGAACTGTCGGTCATGGCGAGAGGCGACACGGTCACGACCGAGCGGGCGGCCCCGGGGGGCAGATCGCGCGTGCGGCCGAGCGCTTCCGTCCGGATGCCGAACTTGTCGGCATTGAGGAAGACGTACCATGGAAAGAAGGCGGAGGCTGCGGCCAGGGTGATGCCCGTCGCGACCAGGATCTTGTCGCCCAATCGCGAGCGAGCCTCTTCCGATTGAGCTGCCGCTTCCTGGTTGTTCTTGTCGCTCATCGAATAATCACCTTCTGGCTATGGCCGACTGCGGATTGGCCTGCCCTGCCGCCGCCCGCAGCGCATTGGCCAGATCCGCGTAAGCGTCGAGCGTCGGCTTTTCCCCCGGCGTCTGCTTCAAGACTTCATAGATGACCGGCACCTGCTTGATCGCCATGTCGAGGTCCGGATCGCTGCCGGCGCGATAACCGCCGATCAGGCGCAGGTCACGGGTCTCCTCGTAGCGGTGCACCAGCGATTTCAGGCGCGACACCAGCTTTTCCTGATCCTCGGTCCAGGCCTTGCGGGCAAGACGCGAGATCGAGGAGAGCGGGTTGATCGGCGGGTAGCGGCCTTCCTCGGCAAGCGAACGCTCGAGAACGATGTGACCGTCGAGAATGCCGCGGGTCGAGTCGGCGATCGGGTCGTTGTGGTTGTCGCCATCGACGAGGATCGAGATGATCGCGGTGATCGTGCCCGTTCCTTCGACGCCCGGGCCGGCGCGCTCAAGCAGACGCGGCAGCTCGGTGAAGACCGACGCCGGGTAACCGCGGGCGATCGGCGGTTCGCCGGCCGCAACGGCGACTTCGCGGATCGCATGGGCAAAACGAGTGACGCTGTCGGCGATGAACAGGACGTTGTCGCCCTGGTCGCGGAAATGTTCGGCGATGGTGATCGCCACCAGCGGGGCCATCTTGCGCAGCATCGGGCTTTCGTCGCTGGTCGCGACGACGGCGATCGATTTCGACATGTGCTCGCCAAGCGTATCCTCGATGAATTCGCGCACTTCGCGGCCGCGCTCGCCGACCAGCGCGATCACCACCTTGTCGAAGGAGTCGGCTCTGGCGAGCATCGAGAGAAGCGTCGACTTGCCGACGCCCGAGCCGGCGAAAATGCCGAGGCGCTGGCCGAGGCAGAGCGGCGAGAAGATGTCGATCGCCCGGACCCCTGTCCTGAAACCCTTTTCGACGCGGCTGCGTGTCATCGAAGGCGGAGCGGTATTGGCGATCGAACGCGGATGAAGGCCGCGCCCGACCGGACCCTTGCCGTCGATCGGTTCTCCGAGCGAATTGATCGTGCGTCCACACCAGCTATTGTCCGGCGCGACACGGAAGGCGCCCTTGCGGATCACCGTATCGCCGATGCCGATCGGCTCGCCGGGTTCGATGGGGCAGACGTAGATGATGTCCGGCTCGACGCGGACCACTTCGCCGAGATGGATGCCGGTCGCGCTGCGATGGGCGACGAATTCGCCAAGCCGCACGTGTTTCGACAAGCCCGCGACGGTATAATGTCCTGCAGCGATGGTCCTGACATGACCACCGTGGGCGACCGAGAAGGCCGGGTCGGAATAACGTGCCGAAAGGCCGGCAAGCTGGGCCAGCTTGCCGCCGTTGACTGCATCGAGGATAGCCGCTTCCATCATGGTGGGCCCTCTTTCCTATCGTTTAAGCGTTGGAGCCGCCGAGTGTCTTGATCGCATCGTCCAGCGAGGTCTCGCTGTCGCGCATCAGCGACGAGATGCTTTCGAAAGCGCGATTGACCTGGATCAGCTGGGTCATTTCGCGGATGCCGTTGACGTTCGCCCCTTCGAGGTAACCCTGAACGACGGAGTTCTCGATGCCCTCGAGCACCGGCTGCGGGTTATCGACGGTGATGACGCCGGAGTTGTCGTGGCGGACGAAGCCCTTCGTGACGTCAGCCGTGAACAGACCGAGGCTGGCGACCGGCTGCTCGTTCTGCCGGATGATACCGTCGGAGCCGACAGTCGGAGGGCCGCCGTCGCGGTTGAGCTGGATCGGAGCACCACCGGCATCGAGAACCGCATAACCGCGGATCGAACGGAGCTGGCCGAGCTCGTCCATCGTGAAACGGCCGTCGCGGGTCAGCACCTGGCCGGCCGGCGTATCGATCGCGAACCAGGCATTGCCCTTGATTGCGAAGTCCAGCGGGTTGCCCGTGCGCTGCATTTCGCCGGTACGGGTCGACAGATAGTCGTTGCCCTGGGTGACGAACGCGACCTTCGCACCGATATCGTTCTGGGTCTTGCTCAAGACCTCGTCGAACTTGACCTCCGTGGAACGGAAGCCGACGGTGTTCATGTTGGCCATATTGTCGGCGATCGTGTTCAAGCGGCGCTCGAGCGCGATCTGGGAAGAGATGCCGACGTAAAGTCCGGACTGCATATCATTTGCCTCCGAGTTTCAGGTTATTGATCGAGATCAGAAGATCCGTGGAAATTCCGCTCGACGATGGGGAATTGAAGACGGCGAGCGGATCGTAGCTCTCGGTGGGATTGCTGATCTCCCACATCGCCGTGAACCGCTCGAGAAATTTGTTGACCTTGGCCGGGTCCTGGAAATCCGCGATCTTGACCGTGTCTTCGATGTATTTGGCCTGGCGGTCGAGGTCGGCCCCGATCATGTCGGCCGACATTCCAAGCGCGGTGCGCATGACTTCCGAAAGCGCGTCGTCGGCAAGAACTTCCATGCCGGATTTGATCGTTGGGGCGGTGCGCTCGAAATAGAGCGCCAGCCGGACACCCATGTTGTCGACGCCCGCATCCTCTTCCAGCGTCTGGCGCTGGAACTTGTCAACGACGCCCTTCTGGGCCTTGTCGAAGGAGGTGGCGGTGGTGCCAAAGGCGGCAAAATTCAGGGATTCCGCGAGCTGCGAATAGCGACTGTCGGAGAGCTGGTTGGCGAAATCCGCCTTGTTGTCGGTACCCTCGGTCAGGACCTTGCGGATGAACGCCTTGGCATACGCCATATCCTCGAGACCGTGAGCCTTCAGCGCGTAATTATAGATGCGCGTATCGGCCATGAAGTCGTCGATGGTTTTGATGCTGCCGATCTTGGAGAGGTAATATTCGCTCTCGCGCGCAACTTCCGGCTTTTCGGCGACGCGTTCCAGCGACTTCGACATGTCGCGGCTGATCATTGCGTAGCTGGTATAGGTCGTGATCACGATATCTCTACCTAAGTCCGCGGAAGCGGCGGACGTCGCTGCGGAGCGGGCAATCCGGTCCGATCGTCGGCAGAACTAGGCTCGAAGACTTGTGCGAGGCTGTTCCGGACCTGCTTTCAATGGCGTCTCCACAGCCAGCCTCACGCAAGCCAGACGCCTTATCCCCAAGACAAACGAAAACAATCGGGCACAGGTACGCGATGAATATTATTATCGGCTTTGTCATCACCGTTGGCTGTATTCTCGGTGGCTTCATGGCCATGGGTGGCCACATCGACGTCCTCATCCAGCCTTACGAGCTTCTGATCATCGGTGGCGCCGGTCTCGGCGGCTTCATCATGGCCAACCCGATGAAAGTCGTGAAGGATAGCGGCAAGGCGCTCGGAGAGGCCTTCAAGAACGCCGTACCGAAAGAGCGGAACTATCTAGACGTTCTCGGCGTGCTTTATTCGCTGATGCGCGACCTTAGAACCAAGTCGCGCAACGAAATCGAGGCGCATATCGACAATCCGGAGGAATCGCCGATCTTCCAGACCGCTCCGACGGTCCTGAAGAACAAGGAACTGACTGCCTTCATCTGCGACTACGTGCGCCTCATCATCATCGGCAATGCCCGCTCCCATGAGATCGAGGCCCTGATGGATGAAGAAATCAGCACCATGTTCTCCGACAAGATGAAGCCCTATCACGCGATCACCGCGATGGGTGACTCGTTCCCGGCCATCGGTATCGTCGCCGCCGTTCTCGGGGTTATCAAGGCGATGGGCAAGATCAACGAATCGCCGGAAGTTCTCGGCGGTCTCATCGGTGCAGCTCTCGTCGGCACCATGCTCGGCATCTTCCTGTCCTATTCGGTCTGCAACCCGCTGACCTCCCAGATCAAGATCGTCCGCACCAAGCAGCATCGCCTGTACATCATCGTCAAGCAGACCCTGCTTGCCTACATGAACGGCTCCGTGCCGCAGGTCGCGCTCGAATACGGACGCAAGACGATTTCCAACAAAGAACGGCCCTCGATCGACTCGGTCGAGCAGGAAATGATGAATCCTGGTGGAGAAAAGGCGGCATGATGACGTCGAACCAAGCAAACCAATCACCGGCGTCGGGCATGGACCTGGCGCTCCTGGCAAAACTGACCGGAGGCCTCGGCGACAAGAAGACCGTCGAGAAGATCAGCAGCGAATTCGCCCAACTCTACGCGGAATTCCTGCCGGACGTCTTTCACAGCGAAACCGGCATCCGGATCGGCGTCTCCTATGTGAGCTGCACGTCCGGCCTGATGACCGATCTCATCGCCGACCTCGGCGATGGGTTTGCCCTTTCCGACGGAGCCCTGCGCAACTGGTCCCCGAATTTCGTGCTCGGTTGCGGCAACAGCTTCGTGATTGCACTCATGGAACTGATGCTGGGCTCCGCCCCCAACACGATCGAACAGCCGATCGAACGTCCGCTTTCTGATATCGAACTCGACCTCGCCGTGATGGTTTTCGAGCGGATCGCCGACGTGCTGCGCTCCGGCGTCAACGCGCAGGGGAGCTTCGAAGCAAGCCTTGAACGGCCTCATAACGCCGAAGACCGCCCAAAGTCGGACGATCTGGCGCGCCCGGAATTCGGCGTCTCCATCCGCATGGCGTTCGAGCTCGGTTCGGTGATCTCCGAATTCGCTCTCGTCATCCCTCAACGTGCCTTCCTGAAGACCAAGGTCACCGCGCCGAAGTCGAAGGCTCAGGCTTCCAAGGCCAAGCAGGAATGGACGGACCGCATGAAAGACCAGGTCCGCCGCTCGCATGTCACCCTGGAGGCCCGTATTCGCCTGCAGAAGCTGACGCTCGGTACGATCTCGCGGCTCGCAGCCGGCGACGTGATCGCTTTCCAGGACAAGCGCGATGTCCAGGTTCAGGTCAGTGCAAACGGCCGGGATATGTATTCGTGCGAATTCGGGCGGTCCGGCGAGCGGTATACAGTCCGCGTAAAGGATAACATCAGCACGGACGACGAGATTCTCCAACACCTGATAGGCTAGACCCGCGGCCAGCCTGTTATCGGCTTTTTCGCCAAGGCAGGCTGACGCAAGTTTCAACAGGAATAATCACCGCATGGCTACGAAGAAGACACCTCTCACCGACGACGACTCGCTGATGCCGATCGGCAATGATGCCGATCTGGATCAGGCCATCGACGATTTGCGCGGCGTCTTGAAGACGGATGCCGATGGCGGCGCGCCTGATTTCGATGCCGATTTCGGTTCGTCCGCAACCTCGGATTTTTCGGCCGACGCTCCGTCCTTCGGCGGCGGCTTCGAAGCACAGGCTGATACATTCGGTGGCGCTGCCTCGGGTCTCGGCGGAGCAAAAAGCTTCGGCGGCAACGATTTCGGCAGCTCGACATCCAGCAGCGCCGCCTACCAGGAACCGGGCAGCGCGCTCAACGCCAATCTCGACCTGATCATGGATATCCCGATCGACGTCGAGATCGTGCTCGGTACGAGCCGCATGCAGGTGTCGGGCCTGATGACCCTCGAGGAGGGTGCGACGATCGCACTCGACAAGAAGATCGGCGAGCCGGTTGAAATCGTGGTCAACGGACGCCGCATCGGCAAGGGTGAAATCACCGTGCTGGAAAATGACGACACGCGTTTCGGTGTGCGACTGACGGAAGTACTGAGCACGAGAAGAACCTGATCCCTGTTTGGGACAGAGAAGGAAGACCATGATGGACTTTGAGGATTTCGGTGGCAGCGCCCTCTCTACGAAACCGTTGTCCAAGGCCGAAAAGGCCGCGGCAGTGCTCCTGGCTATGGGCAAGGGCGTCGCTGGCAAGCTTCTCAAGTATTTCACCCAGGCCGAGCTGCAGAATATCATAGCCTGTGCCCAGAGCCTGCGCGCCATCCCCCCGGACGAACTCCTCGAACTCGTCAACGAGTTTGAGGACCTGTTCACCGAGGGCACCGGTCTCATGGACAATGCCGCAGCGATCGAGGGCATTCTCGAAGCGGGCCTCACGCCGGAAGAGGTCGACGGGCTGCTCGGCCGCCGCGCCGCGTTCGACGACTACCAGGCCAATATCTGGGACCGCCTGCAGGATGCCGATCCGGCATTCGTGGGCAAATTCCTGTCGCGCGAACATCCTCAGACGGTCGCCTACATTCTTTCGCAGATGCCGTCGATCTTTGGCGCCAAGGTCCTTCTCCAGCTTCCCGACAGCCGCCGCGCCGATATCATGAACCGCGCCGTCAACATGAAGGAAGTCAGTCCCAAGGCCGCGCAGATCATCGAGAACCGGGTGATGGAACTGATCGCGGCAATCGAAGCCGAACGCAACTCGAATGGCTCGAACAAGGTCGCCGAGCTAATGAACGAGCTCGAAAAGAGCCAGGTCGATACCCTGCTCAGCTCACTCGAGACGATCAGCAAAGACTCCGTCAACAAGGTCCGCCCGAAGATCTTCCTCTTCGAAGACCTGCTCTACATGCCGCAGCGCAGCCGCGTCATGCTGCTCAACGACGTCGCAGGGGACATTCTCACGATGGCGCTGCGCGGCGCGACCAACGAGATCAAGGAATGTGTTCTCGCGGCGATCAGCCCGCGCCAACGCCGCATGATCGAAAGCGATCTCGCGGTTCAGAACATGAACCTCAATCCGCGCGAAGTGGCGATTGCCCGTCGCGCGATCGCACAGGAAGCGATCCGGCTCGCCAATTCGGGCCAGATCATGCTCAAGGAAGAAAAGAAGGAAGGCGACAAGCCGGCCGAAGCCGCCTGACCTGCCGATTAAGGCGCCACGAAGGAAGCGGAGCGGGAAATTTCCCGCTCCGTTTTCGTTTCGGCCAGCCTTTCGCCGATATTTTCCGGCCACCCACAGTCTTTTTCTTGACTCGATTAGCGGCTAGCAGGCGATGCGGTAACATCGCGGGCGGCGGCGGCCGATTCGTTTGAGCCACGTCCTCGCAACCGGAAGACCGATTGGTTCAAAGCCGTGTCCGACGACGATAAAGACAGTAAAACAGAAAACCCGACCGCCAAACGAATGTCGGAAGCGGCAGACAAGGGTAACGTCCCGGTCTCCCGAGAGGTACCGCTTTTCGCCTCCATGCTGGCATTCTATGTCTTTCTCGTCTTCTTCCTGCCCTCGAACATCGCAAAAATGGCCGAGACGCTGAAGGACCTTTTCGAACAGCCGGATCAGTGGCGGCTCGAAAATTCGACGGACGTCGTTTCGCTGAGCGTCCATCTCGGCTGGGCGATCGCTGCGTTCCTCGTTCCGGTGATGCTGCTCTTCATCATTTTCGGGCTTGGCTCGTCGTTCGCGCAGAACATGCCGTCACTGGTCCTCGAGCGCGTGCGGCCGCAGATTTCCCGCGTTTCACCCACCAAGGGTTTCGGGCGGATCTACAGCGTTCCGGGTTTCGTCGAATTCGGAAAGTCGATCTTCAAGATCCTGATCGTGGCAGTGATCATGTATTTCGCATTGCGCGGCGAATATCTCTCCTCGCTGGACGCGATGTTCTCGGATCCGCAGGTCATCCTCGTGAAACTGGATGCAATTATCCGCCGAATGGTGGTCGTTGTTGTCCTGTCGGCGGGGATACTTGCCGTGGTCGACGTCCTGTGGACGCGCTACCACTGGTACAACGAACTCAAGATGACCAAGCAGGAGGTCAAGGACGAATACAAGCAGGCGCAGGGCGACCCAATCGTCAAGCAGCGCCAGAAATCGGTCGCGCGCGACCGTGCCCGCCGGCGGATGATCAACAACGTGCCGCGCGCCACCCTGGTGATCGCCAACCCGACTCACTTTGCGGTAGCGCTGCGTTACGTGCGCGAGGAGAACGACGCGCCGGTCGTCGTCGCCAAGGGCCAGGACCTGATTGCCCTCAAGATTCGCGAAATCGCCAAGCAAAACGATATCCCCATTTTCGAGGATCCGCCCCTGGCGCGCTCCATGTTTGCGCAAGTCTCGGCGGATAGTGTCATTCCGCCAGTCTTCTACAAGGCTGTGGCAGAACTCGTGCACCGGGTCTACGCTTCCCGGTCGCAAAAAAAACGGACACGCTGAGCGTCATGAAGAAATGCACCTACTCCACCGAACGGGAAGAAATCGTTGCACAAGCAATCAGCCCGGTGGCTTCGGAACTTCGCCTGCTCGATGCCGGTGATCTCATCTCACTTCTACGTCTAGAGTGCCACGGCAGCCTTGCCGATCTCGTGTCTTCAGCAGCCGAGCTCTATTTCCATCCCGGGACCGTCAGTTTCGGCTCCGGCGGCGACTACAAGCTCGAATGGAACGGCAAGCCGGAAGTCGTCCTCGACCTCGAAATCAAGCCGCGCGGTGTTTCGGTTTATGCGCGTCTGACGCTGGCTGACCAGCTGGCAGCCCTCGAGATCGACCACATTGCGTTCCAGGCGCCCTTCGAGGATCCCCACGACAACACAGCTTTCCTGGCAAAGAGCCTCCAGGAAGCCAAGTTCGTGAAGACCAGCAACTCGCAGATGTGAGCCGCCCTACCCCGAGACGAAAAAAGACGGGCTCTTATCCGAACGGATCAGTGGATATAACCGAGCCTGATCGCCTTGGCGATCGCCTGGATACGGTTGACCGAATCGAGCTTGATGGTGGCCGAGCCAAGATAGGCGTTGACGGTGTGGACGGAGAGGCCGAGCTTTTCGGCAATCTCTTCGCTGATGCGACCGTCGCCGGCCAGTTGAAGGCAGGCAATCTCACGTTCGCTCAGCGATTCCGCCGGAACGCTGCGACGTTCGTCCAGTGCCAGAAGGTCCATGACCACCTGGCAGCTCCTGACATGCTGATCGATGATGACATCGCTCACCAAATCCATCGATGTCCCGAAGAAAGCGACGTAGCCGTTGCCGAGGGCGCCGAGGCGCACGGGAAAGGCGATACCCGAAAAGGGAACGACGCCGGAATCCAGGCGATGCGTCAATGGCGAAAACTCGCCCGCATCGGCAAAACTGGTATTCTCCGATCCGTTCCAGATCAGCGGCAGGAGCGACGTTTCGATATGGTCCAGCAACGCCTCGCCATAAACACCGATGAGCTGGTTGCTGCTCTCGAGCGCGCCGGCTCCCCAGTTTTCGAGCTCGCATACAAGCTTACGCTTGTTGGGCAGCCCGGCGCCGGCAATCCGGAAAACCGCAAAATTCCGCGCCTTCAGGTTCTTCTGCATGGCGACGAGCTTCGGAAAGATGTCTGACCGGCTCGATGCGCGCTGGAGGCGCAGATACTGGATGCTTCCAGGTCCGTCTGCCGTGCCGCTGCGCGAATAACCCATTGAAATTATTTTCCTAAACTAAATTGTTGCGAACCGCGTAGGCAATCGCCTCGGAGCGGGTCTTGGTTGCCGTCTTGCGCATCACGCTGGTAATGTAATTGTTGATCGTATTACGGGATATGCCGAGGATCACGGCGATCTCGTCACTGGTCTTGCCCTCCGCAATCCAGAAGAGACATTCCAGCTCGCGTTCCGTCAGTTCGAAATCACGCTCCGTCCTGGCATCGGCGTTCTCTCCAAAACTGGCGCCGTAGGCGGCGAACAAGCCCACCTCCCTCAGTCGTTCCTGCGACAGGATGATGCCGTCCAGGAACAGCAGCATCAGGGAGAAACGCGTCCTGCCGACGCAAAAGGTCAGCGCGCAATACTGCCGGCTGATGTCGTCAGGCGGCACGATGTCGTCAGGCAACAAGGCAAAGCTGGGTGTCAGCAGCGAAAGGCATTTTTCCAGTTCGGTGGAACGCGCGTAACCGCTTGCGAGCTCCGAGCCCAAGCGCCGGACGAGATCAAAGGGCCAGTTGGAGGTAACGATGAAATCGAGGCCCTGTTCCTGGATGAGGTCGTAGCGGGCCAGCAGAAAATGAGAAGCGCCGACGTAATCTGCGAGCAGGCGCATGACCGCCTGAATGTTGTTGGAGCCCGCCAAAACCGAAAGACGGCGAACCAATTGCTCACGCGAGAGTCCTCTGGAGCCGGCAGACTCCGCATAGGAGCGCCCCTCCGTCATCATTTCTACCCCCGACAACTCCATTCGGTACCTGCTCCCCGCCTCGTGGCGCATTCATCATGAATGCCCGCATCGCGGCATGTTGTGATTTCCATACAACCCCTCCAGCGCCGAAACGATCCCGGATTAAGCAAATACATCAAGAATATTGGCGGTAGCCGCTTTCCCTCGTCGTAGACACCGGGAGTTTCAGTAGTTCCACCTCTTTGGGACCTCTGGAAGTGATTGTACGAATCAAGGTCATTGTAGGAGACGCGTTACGAATTACCATCGCCTCGACATCGGATTTCCCCAGTTGCGCCATATTCATGCTGATTCGCCATATAGATAAATTAGCCAAGTGTGCGGCGGGGCTGAAAAGAAATGGGCCGGACAAGGTCCGGCCCATAGCGATCATATTTTCGTGATACCCCGTCAGGCTGCCTTCTCGAGCGCCCACTTGCGAAGAATCTTGGCGGCGCGCTCTTCGGAGATTTCGACCATGCGGGCCAGGCGCTTTTCGGGACCTTCCTTGACGCGGCGGTTGAAGCCCTCGTCGTCGCCACCGCCCAGCATGTCGTTCGAGCTGTCGAAACCGAAGTCGGAGCCAAACCCGTCCATGAGTGCCGGGCTGCCGGTCGTCGGCGAGAAATCCGGAAGTTCGAGACCCGCACCGTCCGCTGCGTCGCCGGCGACGCTGTTGCCGCTGACGGTGCGGATGAGCGGGCGAAGACCGAGCCAGACCACCAGGAAAGCAACCAGGACGAAGGCGAGCGAGTTGATGATGCCCGCGACGTTCCGGCTCAGCATGTCCATCACGCCCGGGCCGCTGGAGGCTTCGCTGAGCAGCTGGTTCTCCAGGAAGTCCATGGCCGTCAACGTGACTATGTCGCCGCGGTTGGCATTAATGCCGGCTGCGGATGCCACGATCTTCTGCATCTCAGCGAGATAGGCATCGACCTTGGCCTGGTCAGCCGGCTCGCCGACCATTTTCGCGATACGACCCTTGTTGACGACGACTGCGACCGAAACCTTCTCGATCTGGTAGCTGTTGCGCGTCGTGGCGACGGTCTTCTGGTTGATTTCGTAGTTGGTCTGCTCTTCCTTTTTGTCGGACTGATCAGACGATTTCGGACCGTTCGCCCCACCCGGAGGCGGAGCGGCCTGCGGCACGTTCTGCTCCACGGTCGTGGCGTTGTCGTCCTGGGTCTGCTGCGATTTCGACGCTTCCTTGGTGGTGCGGACCGAACGTTCGACGCGGGAATTCGGATCGAACACCGTCTCGTTGATCTGCTGGCTATCCGTGTTAAGGGCCGCCGTGACGCTGGAACGGAAATTGTCCATGCCGAGGAAAGGCGCCAGCGCCTTGTCGATATTGTTTTCGATTTCCTGCTGAACGTTCTGGACGATGCTCAGCGACTTGTTCATTTCGCTGCCGCCGTATTCGTCGCCTGATGCGAGCAGCTGACCGGCGGAATCCAGAATGGTCACGTCGTCCACGTCGAGGCCGGGGACTGCGGAGGCGACAAGGTGGCGAATGGACGAAGCAGCCTTGCGCCCGGTCGTCGAACTGGCCCGGATCATCACCGATGCCGTCGGTTTCTGCTCACCCCTACGGAAGTTGCCGACATCCGGCATGACGATATGAACGCGGGCGGCGTTGACGCCGTTAATCTGCTGGATCGACCGGCCGATCTCACCTTCAAGGGCGCGAACGCGGGTGACTTCCTGCATGAAGGAGGTCAGCCCGAGCGAACCGACATTGTCGAAGAGTTCGTAACCGGCGTTGGTGCTGTTCGGCAGGCCCCGCTCGGCCAGCAGAAGCCGGGCCTTGCTCGTCGTACCGGCCGGAACCTGAAGGCTCGTGCCGTCCGTACCGACCTGGAAGGACATGTTGGCCTCGGCCAGCGCGATGCTTACCTGGTTGAGGTCGGCCGTATCAAGACCGACATAGAGCGTCTCGTAAGCCGGCTTGTTAACGAAGAGGGCCGCCGCAATAACGATCGCAATTGAAACGACGCCGACAGCGCCTAAAGCAATAAGTCGCGTCTGGCCTAAACCGGCCAGATTTTTAAAGACTTGTGAAAATTGAGCCAACAGATTCATTCTGTTCCCACATCGCCAACTAGGTATTCGAGCCTATGCTCAATCGCACCTTAGGAAGCGAAGCTTGTGCGAGCGTTTCGCGGGCGCATGGTTTTGGCGATTGTGGATGGGATCGTGAGACTGGCGAGTGTCCCGGCCGTCATGGCCGAAGCATGCATGTCAGGGCTGGCGATCAGAAAAAATCGAAATCGCCGGCTGCCTTGCTCAAAGGCTGGGAATGGCCGTGGCGCATGCCGTTGGTGAGCGCCTTCTGCATGTCGGCGAGCTTGACGAGATTGAGGGCGGTCGAGACATCGACCATCCATTCGCTGGGAATGCCACCGGTGATCGTATCGACGAATTCCGCAAGGCCGCGCGTCTTCTGGACGGCAAGGTCGATGCCCTGCAGGACTTTCAAGCTGTCCGGCGACTGCAGGATCGTTTCGCCGCCGAGCTCCAGAAGCTGCGGCTCGACCCGTTCGATCAGGTAGGCGACGTCATGAAGCTCCGAGACCAGACGCATCAGGACTTCTGGAAGAGATTCCTCAAAGGGAGCGATTGGCGTCTTGACGATGTCGTTCATGGCTTCTTTCGCCCCGAGAAATGACTTCTTTAAAAGAACTCGATTGAGCTCTCGACCGGCTTCGGCGGCGTGCGTACCGGACGCTCCTCCATAGCCACCGTCCGTTGAGTTTCGGCACCGGTCAGCGGATACTGACGAGCCCGGCCGCTCACCGGCCAGAACTCGAGCTTGCGCCCGTGTTCCCCGCCCGTTGAGGAACCGACCACCGGAATGCCTTCGTCCTTTAGAAATTGCATCGCGAATGCGGCATTCTGTTCGCCGACATTCGAAAAGCTGGCAATCGTCTTGGCGCCGCCGAAAATCTTCGCTTCCAACCGGTCTCGCCGGGCACCCTGCTTCAAAAGTCCGTTGATCAGCAACTCCATCAGATGCACGCCATAACGCGTTGCATCGCCGCCCGAGGTCATGGAGCCGCCGGATCCCGGAAGCAGGAAGTGGTTCATACCGCCGATACCGGCGACAGGATCGCGAAGACAAGCAGCCACGCATGAGCCCAGAATCGTCGAGAGAACGGCATTCGGGTCGTTCAGGACCTTAAATTCCCCCTGGATGATATGGACACGCCTGACTGCAGCGGCGTCATTCATTTCAATGCTCCAAACACCGCTTCGATAGCGGCCTTCATCTTTTCGATCGTGAACGGCTTGGCGAGTACGTTGTTGGCGCCGAGCGACGCAGCCTTTTGAACCAGGGCACGGTCGCCCTGCGCCGTCAGGATGATGAATGCGGCTTTCTTCGTGTTCGGATTGGCGCGAACGGCCTGAAGGAAACCGATACCGTCCATTTTCGGCATGTTGAAATCCGAAATGACGAGATGGTGCGGCTGCTCGGCCATGATCTTCATGCCCTGCTCGCCATCGCCGGCAGACGTGATCTGTTTGAAGCCGAGCTGTGTCAGGGCGTCGCTGAGCAGCAGGCGGCTGGTGACCTGATCATCAACGATCAGAACTTTGATTTTTTCAGCGATAGACATTTATTCGGTACCTTCTTTTCGGGCGGCAGTTAACTTCAACACTTCTTCTCCAATGGAGCCTAGCGGCAGCTGCTGCTCGACGGCTCCCATTTCATGGGCAACCCTCGGCATGCCGTAGACCACACACGTCTTTTCGTTCTGCCCGATCGTGCGTGCGCCCGCGCTACGCATTCTGAGCAAACCTGCAGCTCCGTCGCGGCCCATGCCCGTCAGGATGACCCCGACCGCATTACGACCCGCCAGATCGGCGACCGAGTCGAAAAGGACGTCCACCGAGGGCCTGTGGCCGTTTACCGGCTCCCTTTCGATCAGCCGGCAACATGGCGCCGACGGATTGACCACCTGCAAGTGCCGTTCGCCACCAGGCGCGAGGTAGATCTTGCCGATCTCCAGCCGCGCGCCGTCGGTAGCTTCCTGCACCACAGGAGCGCAGATACGATTAAGCCGTTCAGCAAAACTTTTGGTAAACGTGGAAGGCATATGTTGAGTAATTACAGTCGGCGGGCAGTTTTGCGGGAACTTTTGCAGCACCGCGATAAGGGCTTCGACACCGCCGGTTGACGACCCTATGGCCACAACCTTCCTGCCCACCCGGTACTCCGCAGCAGGAGAGGCGGCGACGAACGGAGCCGGTCCGTTGCGGCGGGGTCCCGACCGGGCTGCAGCCTTCACCTTTTCGGCAAGATCCATGAAGGGGCGAATATCGCCGGGGGCTGGCTTGCCGACGCAATCGAAGGCGCCGATCTCCAGAGCGGCCAGCGTCGCATTGGCACCCTGATGGGTCATGGCCGAGACCATGATTACCGGCATAGGACGCAGGCGCATGATCTTTTCGAGGAATTCCAGCCCGTTCATATTGGGCATCTCGATATCGAGGGTAACGACATCGGGGTTGAGTTGCTTGATCGCGACGCGCGCTTCCAGCGCATCGCCGGCCTGGCCGACGACATTCACCTCCGGATCGGAATTCAGGATGGCCGTGATCAGGCCGCGCATGGTCGGGGAATCATCGACGACCAGGACCCGTGCCGGAGCGCTCATGCCTTCCTCCCTGCATTCTTACCGGTATGACGATAGGTCGTGATGCCGATGTTATCGAACAGGTTCTTCGCGTCGCCGGAGACACGTTCGGAATGGCCGATATAAAGATGTCCGCCTTCAGGCAGGAGCGAGGCAAAGCGGGACCAGATTTTCATCTGCGTCGGCTCGTCGAAATAAATGACGACGTTGCGACAGAAGATGACATCGAAATTGCCCTTGAAGGGCCATTGCGCCATCAGGTTCAACTCGTTGAAGGTGATCAGCTTCTTGACGCGTTCATCGATCTGGAACCTGCGGCGTCCGCCGGCATCGACCTCCCGGAACCACTGCTTGCGCATGGCGGGCGTCATGGTCTCGAGCGCGTTTTCGTCGTAGACGCCGGCGCGGGCCGCGGCCAGGATCTTCGGATCGATATCGGTCGCCAGGATGCGGAAGTCGAGATCGGCCGCATTGGGAAGCAGCGACAGTACGGTCAGCGCAATCGAATACGGCTCCTGCCCGTCCGAACAGGCGGCCGACCAGATGCGCACGCGACCGCCGCTCTTGGCGCGGTTGATCAGACCCGGCAGAACCTCGTCGCGCAGGTGCTCGAAGTGATGGTTCTCGCGGAAGAAACGGGTGAAGTTGGTCGTCAGATGCGACAGCATCTCCCGGCGGGCGGCGGCACCTTCGGGCGACGCCACCAGAACGCAATAATCCTTGAACCCGCGCAACCCCAAAGCCCGGATATGCTTGGAAAGGCGGGAATAGACGAGCGAGGCCTTGGAATCGTTGAGATAGATCCCGGCATCCGCGTAGATCATCGCCGAAATGTCGGTGAGGTCACGACGCGTCAGCGGATATTCGCCGCTTGCGAGGACTTCATCCGGTGACTGCCGGCTTTCGATGGCGCCCAAGGGCTTCATGCAACTTCGCTTTCCGTGTCGGGGAAGAGGGCATCCAACTCGATCATGCAGATCATCCGCTTATCGATGGCGAGAATCCCCCGGGCGTATTGTCTCTCCAGATCGGAAGAGACTTCCGGTACTGGCTGGATATTCTCGTCGGTAATCGTAAGGATATCGGAAACGGCTTCGACGAGGAGACCAACAACTTTGGTCTTCATCTGCGCCACGATGATCACATGGCGCGCCGTCGGCTCGGCATCCTTCATGCCAAGCCGGGCCGAAAGGTCGACGATCGGCAGAACCGCGCCGCGCAGATTGATGAGACCCATGACATAGGCGGGCGCATGCGGTAGCGGCGTTGCCTGGGTCCATCCGCGAATTTCGCGGACGGACATGATGTTCACGCAAAATTCCTGATCGCTGATGCGAAAAGCGATCAGCTCCTTGCTTCCCGGGACCAGATTTTTCACGGCATACGACATATTAAACTCAACCCGTGGCGGCTAACGACATTTCAGGTTTCATGGACTGGCCTCGCGACGCCGCGACAACCGCATCGACGTCGAGGATGAGAGCGACGCGGCCGTCACCGAGAATGGTGGCTGCGGCGATGCCCGGGACGTGGGTGTAGTTCGCCTCGAGCGACTTGATGACGACCTGGCGCTGGCCCTGGATGGCATCGACCATCAGAGCACGCTGTCCGCCGCCTTCCGATTCCACCAGCAGCGCGACACCTTCGACCGGATTGGCCTGGGTTGCGCGGTAGTTGAGGACCCTACCGACATCGACCAGCGGGCAGAACGAGTTGCGGATCGAGATCAGCCGCTGATTGGCGCCGAAGGAATGGATGGCGGAAGCCTCCGGCTGCAGCGTCTCGACGATCGCGGTGAGCGGCACCACCAGCGTCTGGCCGGCAACCGTGACCACCATGCCGTCGAGAACGGCAAGCGTCAGCGGCAGGCTCATGGTGAAGGTCGAGCCGTAACCCGGCCGCGACGAGATCGAGATACGGCCGCCGAGCGCCTGGATCGACCGCTTGACCACGTCCATGCCGACGCCGCGGCCGGAAATGTCGGAGATCTTGTCGGCGGTGGAGAAGCCGGCCATGAAGATCAGGTTGTCGATCTCGTCGTCCGACAGGTTGGCGTCGGCCGCGATGATGTCGTTGTCGATCGCCTTCTGGCGGACGCGCTCGCGGTTGATGCCGGCGCCGTCGTCGGCAAGCTCGATCAGGATGCGGCCCGAACGATGTTTCGCGGTCAGCTTGATCGTGCCTTCCGGGTCCTTGCCGGCGGCTTCGCGCTTTTCGGGCGATTCGATGCCGTGGTCGACGGCATTGCGGATCATGTGGGTCAGCGGTTCGGCGATCTTGTCGATGACCGTCTTGTCGACTTCGGTGTTTTCACCTTCGGTGACCAGGCGGATCGACTTGCCGACCATGTCGGCCACTTCGCGAACGATACGCGACATGCGCTGGAAGACCGGCTTCACCGGCTGCGCGCGGATCGCCATGACCGAGTCCTGGATCTCGCGGGTGAGCTGCTGCAGCTCTTCGAGACCCATGTTGACGGCCGATGTACCGGTCGCGTCGTTCTCGACGACGCTCTGGGATAGCATCGCCTGGTTGATGACAAGCTCGCCCACGAGGTTGATGAGACGGTCGACGCGGTCGAGATCAACGCGGATCGTCTGGCCCGCGCCAGCAGCTGCGGCTGCGGCATTGTTCTGGGCGGCGGCACTGGCGGCGGCCGACTCCTTCTTCTCGGCGACACGGGCGGCCCTGGAGACGTTGCTCGCGGTCTCGGCAGCGGATAGGGCCGCGGCGACGGTTTCTTCCGAAGCGCCCCGTTCGCTGGTCCTTTCGTCTTCGCCGGCCGAAGAGTCATCGAGGATCGAGAGATCGAACGGAACCGGGACCATCGGCAGTTCCTCGTTGGAAGAAGCCTCTTCGGCAAACTTCACTTCGAGGTCGCAATCCCATTCAGCGAATTCGAAGACGGCGCGGATGTCGTCTTCGCTCCGGGTGGTCCGGATCGAGATCTTCCAGCTGAAGTAGGATGCTTCCGGATCCATCTTGTCGAGGGTCGGCAGAGCATCCGTATCGCAATTGATGCTCATCTCTCCCAGACGGGACAGGTCGCGCAGCAGGAGCGCCGCCTCGTTGCCCTTGGAATAGAGTTCGCGGCGCGGCTTGAAGGTCACCTCGTAGAGCGAACCTTCGACTGCCGGCTCATCGTCCTCGCCAAAACCGTCGAACGAGAAGGGGATCGGCTGGAAACCGCTGTCGTCGCTCGGCTTGAGAAGCTCCGCTTTCGCCGCAGGAGCCGCGGCGGGAGCAGCCTTTGCGGCCGGTTTCGGGGCGTCGTGGCCGGAGGAAGACGGCAACTCGCCATGGGCAAGCGCCTCGAGTTCCTTGACGAGGCCGCGGCTTCTCGACGCATCGACGCCGCCGCCGTCACGCGACGCGGTGACGAGGTCGGCGAGCACGTCGGCCGATTTCAGCATGACCTTCAGGACGTCCTGCGTCGGCTCCAGCTTGTTGGAGCGCACGCAATCGAGCGTCGTCTCGAAGACGTGGGCGAAGGAGACCAGGTCGTCCAGACCGAAGGCACCGGCGCCCCCCTTGATGGAATGAACGGCACGGAAAACGGCGTTCACCGTTTCGGGGTCGCGATCCCCGTCGTTCAGCTTGAGAAGACCCGACTCCAGTTCAGCGAGCTGCTCTTCGCATTCCTGAAAGAAGATCTCTTTGATTTCGTTCATATCCATCGGGGGAATTCCTGGCTCAGGCGGTTACACGCTCGATCGCATCAATCAGTTTGGCAGGATCGAAAGGCTTGACGATCCAGCCCGTCGCGCCGGCCTGCCGGGCCCGGTTCTTCTTCTCGGCATCGCTTTCCGTCGTCAGGACGAGGATCGGGACGGCGCGAAATTTTTCGTTGCGGCGAACGCCTTCGATGAAACCGAAGCCGTCGAGGCGCGGCATGTTGATATCCGTGACGATGACGTCCGGATTGCAGCCCTCGAGGACTTCGAGGCCTTCAACGCCGTCTTCCGCCTGAATTGTTTCAAAACCTGCGTTATTCAGGGTCACCAGAAGCATGTTCCGGATCGTCCGTGAGTCATCCACGGTCAGTACTTTTTTCTTCATTGCTAGATCTCCTTAGCAACCAAATTCTGGTTATTGATGCCGATGAGTTGCATCGTCTTCTGAAATGCATCCGAAGCCTTCTCCACGAGGAGGGACTTCTTGTCTTCTTCCCAAGCCTTGACGCCGGCGAGCAGAACCTGGGCGCACTGGACACCAACGCGCTCGACGCCCGACGCATCGATCCTGAGATCGCTGCCGCGCATGGAGACCAGCTTGCCATGCAGGTTCGAGGCCTCGTTGAGGTCCAGCACCGCGGGCAGCTTCAAACTTGCAGGTCCGGCCTTCTTTGCTGCCATCAGCTTATTCCTTGTCGTTTCTGAAAGATGTATTCGCCGTCATCCGCACGCTCGGAAGCCATCGGCGCGATCGGGACGAGAGTCGGCTGGGGTCTTGGCGCAGCCGGACGGCGCGCATCCGCATAACGGTTCTGTCGTTCGATCCGGAACTCGCGGACCGTCCGTCCGAGTTCCAGGATGACGGTATGGAGTTCGTCGGCGCCTTCGCCCGCGCGGGACGCAAGGCCTGCATTCGAGGCGACGTGTTCGCTGACCGAACCGATCTCGACGGTCAACCGGTCGAGACCCACGGCCTGCTCGCCGGTGTCGCGGGCGATGCCGGCGATCGCGTCATTGATATCGGAAACCTGGCGGACGATGCCGCCGATCGCCTCCTGGGTGCGGTGAACCATCTCGACACCCGCATCCACCTGGGACTTGGTGCCGTTGACGAGCGTCTTGATCTCGCGGGCCGCATCGGCGGAGCGCTGGGCAAGCGCGCGCACTTCCTGGGCGACGACCGCAAACCCGCGGCCCGTCTCGCCGGCGCGAGCCGCCTCGATGCCGGCGTTCAGCGCCAGCAGATTCGTCTGAAACGCGATATCGTCGATAACGCCGATGATCTCGCCGATCTTTTCGGCCGAAGATTCGATATCCGCCATGGCGTTGATCGCCCGGCCGACGACCTCGCCGCTTGCCTCGACCGAACGGCGGGTCTCGGCGGCGGCTTTTTCGGCAGCGGCAGTCTCGGCGGCACTTCCCTTGACCCTGGCGGTGACGTCGAGCAGCACGCGTGCCGCCTCCCTGAGGCGGGCCGACTGTTCTTCGGAAGCGGAGGCGAACGAGCGGGCACCTTCGGCAAGCGATTGAGTGAGCGCGCCAGCCTTCCGGCCGTGTCCATCGGCTGTCTCGACCGAGGAGCGCATGCCGGCGACCGCCTGGTTGAGAAGATCGGCGAGCTCGCGATAGACATCCGGCACATCGGCGGGCAGAGAGGCCGTCAGGTCGCGGTCGGCAAGCGCTGCGATGACGTCGGTAAAGGTTTCGATCGCCTGGGCGTGATCGGCTTCGCGCTGTTCGGCGAGCGCACGCTGGTGCTTCTGGCGCTGTTCGTTGAAGCGGAGCGAGACGGCAATCTCGACATCGACCATCACCAGACGGGTAATCGCGCCGACGAGGTCGAGCAGTTCCTGCTCACGCTTGCGGCCGCCCGGCAGCAGCGATTTCGGAGCGAGATCGACGATTGCACCGGCGATCAGATGTTCGAGCATCACGGCGTGACCGGCGACGTGCCAGCGCGGATCGAGGCCCATGCGGCTCTCGGCGTCGGAGAGAACCTTCACCCGCTCGGCGTAGAGCGCATCGAAGCGGGCATCGGTCAACACGCCCCAATGGGAGGCCTGCAGGTCGTGCAGCCGTTCGATCTGCTGCTCGCTTTCGAAATTGCGGGCGGCTTCCGGAAAGGATTGAAAGCGGTGGAAGAGGTCGCGCAGGCCGGTCTTCAGATGCCGGTCGAGCTGTGGGCGGCAGCGGCGCAGCAGATCACGCAGTTCGCCGTCGAGGCCGGCAAATGCCAGTCTCTCGCCTAGGCTGCCTGCCTGGCCACGTCGCGCCTGATCCGATGGCATTTCCTGCACCAAAACCGTCCCCAAAATTAATTAAGCCAATCCCCGGAGAGGATCAGCGGCATGCAAGCTGCTGTCAGCCAGCGCCTGGATGAACGGGGGATGCTCGCCAGACCGGATCAATATCCGTCAGGCATGGGCAACGCGGTCACCACGGGCTTTCCTGGATTTTCATGAGCGGATACCGGATTGGACCGGTACGGCTTTGCGGCTTCATGCCTGGTGGGAGACCGCAGTCATCCCATTTCGCCGTGGTCTCTAATATGTATGGTTAATTCCTTGCCCGAAGGTTAATGGAAGGTGCAAGGATGCCTGTTTTGCTTCAATCGGGCGCATATTACCCGCTATGGGCGCATTTGTTTCGGCACTACGCGGAGCTGCGGTTTTCTCAGTTCATCGCCTGAACGTCGGCGAGCCCGCGCAAGCCCGCCTTGTCGCCCATATCGGCGAGTGCCTGGAAGATGCGGGTGGCATCGGCAAGCCGGCCGAGGTTGAGATGGGCATAACCGCGCAACGACATGAGATCGGACTGTTCGGGCGCGATCTGCGCCCGCTGGTCGAGCGCCAGCAACGTCTCGCGATAGCGTCCGGCCTTGAAGGCATTGACCGCGCGGTCGGAGAGGATGGCGGTCTGCAGCTCGACCGCACGCTGGTTGGTCTGCGCCGAGTCGGCCGCAGCGACAGAGGCCTTGTCGGTCAAACCGGCGCGCAGATAGGCGAGGCTCTTGCCGTAAGCTGCATCGGAGCGAGCAGCGACCGAGCTGCTCGCATAGGCGGCGTCGAATGATTGTGCTGCCTCCAAGGGGCGGTTGAGATCCATCAGGCACCAGCCCCTGGCCAGCGCCGCTTCCGGCGGAATCCGGCGAGGATCGAGCGTAGTCGAGCATTGCCCGCGTCGGACAGCAGCTTGGCCGGGTATCCTCACGGTCCTGTGGATCGGCTGGGGCGCAGCCCGCGTCACGTCGGTCCGGGCGACCGGCCTGGCCTCTTCCGCAGGCGGCCCGGCAGCCGGCGCATTCGCTCTCGAGCCATCGGCGTTCGGTCTGGAAGCGACCGCGGGCTGCCGGCGCGGCACCTCCCGCTCGATCACCGGTTCACCCAGCCGTGTGATGCGTTCGGACCGGTCATTCCAGGCTCTCTGGATCTGGGCGACGCCCGCCTTGTCGCCGAGGTCGTTGCGCGTCAAGGCGAGGCCATAGGCGGACGGTTCGTCGTCCGGCTTCCAGGCGAGCGCCGCCTGAAACCATTCGGCCGCCGTTTGCGGCTGCTGCATGGCGCGGGCGTACCAGCCGAATTGCTGGGCCGCATCCGCGTTGCGGGCGGTTATCACCATCGGTGCCATGCGGCGCAGGACATCGTCCTGCAGCACCGGCGGGGGATCGAGCGCCAGCAGATTGGCGACGGCGGCCAGATAGGCTTCCTTGGCACTGTCGGAGGTTTCGCGCCAACGATAGAGCACGGTTTCCGCTTCCACCGGCGATTTCTGCGCGACCAGCGTCAGTGCCAGCCCTTCGGCGGCCGAAGCGGTCTCCTCCTTGTTGAAGGCGCGGCGGAACCAGCGCTCGGCCCCACCGAGATTGTCGCGGCGATAAAAATACCAGCCGAGCATCAGTGCATCGGAAGCTTTCCCGTCCGCCTCGGCGAGCCGCTCCAACCGGGTCAGGTATTTTTCAGGCACCACGAGCTTCGCATCGATATTGCCAGCTGCTACCAGCCGTCGCGCGATGTCGTCGCGCAGTGGCTCGAATTCCGGTTGGCTGCCCGCCGGCGTCCGCTCCTTGGCAAGCAGGTCCTCCAGCATATCGGGCGGCAACAGCCCGCTCGCCTTCTGTGCGGTAGCGAAACGCTCCGAGGAATCGTCGCAGTTGTCGAGGATATAGGTGTAGGCGTCGCGGGCGCGGCCCTGTCTGTCGGTCAGGGCGAAGGCTTCCGCCACCCGCCACAGGATATCGACTTCGCTGCAGGTGAGCAGGCTGGGATTGTCGGCCGCCATACGGATCACGGCGTCATGATTTTCAGCGTCGGAAGCCGTGACCAGACCCGCGCGCGCTTCGGCAAGCTTCAGACGGTCGAGAAGATCCGCCGGCGGCTGCCAGCCGGGTTCCGTCGCCTGGCGGTCGGCGACCGCCTTGCGGACATCCGCATAACGGGATTGGGCATAGAGGGCCCACATGTTTTCGAGCTGGCGGTCGGTATTGATCTGGACCGCCAAAGGATCGGCCGGCGGGGTCCAGTTCGGATAGAGCGCCCTGAGACGGGAAATCTCCGCCTGCAGGCGGGCGGTATCGCCCCTCGCCGCGAAATAGCGCAACGCGCTTTCGTCGACCGGCGGCTGCTGGCCCGGCGGCACGGCGGCGGCTGAAATGACCTGCTGCGGGTTGGCAGGCGGGACCGGTGGGACGGGCTGGGCTACTGCCGGCGCCTGAGCGATCACCAGCGACGAAGAGCCGGGTCTGGCAGGCGTCGCGGTATTCTGGTTCGGATAGAGGAGTTGAGCGACGACGCGTTCGGTCTTTTCGGCGGGCGGTGCCGGCGGACGCGGTCCCTTGGGCGGAGAAGGAAGCGAATTGACGGAGCTCGTCAGCAGGCCAAGATCCACCGTCGGCTGACGGCTCAAACCATACAACCCCACGGCGCCAATGCCCAGAACCGTCAATGAGATCAGCGAGAACCGCATACTCACTCCGCTATCGTCCTTACTCCCCGTCTACGCCTCATGCTGCGGGCTTCTGCTCTTTAAGCTTTCTATTTCTAAAGAATGAACTGATATGGTTAACGAACAATTTAGACTTACCTCATCAAATGGCCGAGTCGGTCCAGGCAATCGGTTCTGCTGCAGCTCGCTCTGCAACGAACGGTCGCCAGGGACCTCCGACGGACATGAATGTCCGCGACCTATCGGTATTGCTCGGCATGGCGGAAAAGCATCTGGTTCGTAAACAGGAAATGAGCGGCCTCGGCCTTCTGGGTGCAGCGGTTCTGTTTTGCGGGCTGCCTCTTCTGGCTGCCGGCTGTGCCGGTCAGCCCGTGCAGATGGGTACCTTTGCCAAGAACGTACCCGCCGAACAGGCCATGGTCCTGCCGCCGCCGGCCGGCCCCGGGATCGTCAGCGTCATTGAACGGCGCTACGACAACGCCGTCGATCAGGACATCTTTCTCTATACCTCAGCCCTGACCCCAGGGCAGAACCTGCTGAAAGCCCAGTTCTTCGGCACCGTCAGCCCTTTCAAGCTCAGCGACAACAAGCTTACCTCGACACCGGTCACGGAAGCCGGGATCGCCTCCGAGATGCGGCGGGCGCTGCCGGGCGTCCGGATGGTGCGTTCGTCCTTCTTCGTCCAGAACAATTACGGTCCGTTCGGCTACGCCTTCGGGCGCGGCGCCGGCAACGACCTTTGCATGTATGGCTGGCAGCAGGTCCGTAGCCCGTCCGGGACGATCTCGCCGCTCGCGAACCACGGCTCGATCCAGATCCGCGCAAGAATCTGCGAGGCGAACGCCACGGAACAGAAGCTGCTGGCTTTCATGTACAATTACACGATCACCGGTGCGGTGGATAACGGCAGCTGGAACCCCTATGGGGAACCACAGCCGGTCTCCCCGAGCCTCGGCGGCGTCGGTGCACCGATCTATCCGCGACCGACTTCAGCCGAGCCGATCGTCCCGGTATTGCCGCAACGAGCCAGTGCGGTTTATACGCGTTCCGCGCCGGCCCCTGTCGTCCAGTCGACGCCGCCGGCTGCCGCTGCTACGGCAGCAAGCGTGTCCTCGGCGGCGGTGCCCGTGGTTTCGGTGCCGAGGCCGGTCATGACGCAGAGCGCAACGGGCACGTCACCGGTCACGGCAGAACCGTCCGTCTCGCGCGCGCCGCTCGTTCCCTCGCCGTCGGGCCTTGCGCAACAAACCCGGCGCATGAGTGTTCCCTCGCCTTCCTGCACGGATGTGACCAGCGGGGCCGCCAATGCGTGCCGATAAGCCGAACAATTCCGATCGATCGATGCCCGGATCTTCCGGCTGCTGGAGATAGCCCAGGATGCGGACATTCCTTGCTGCGGTCATCTGGGCACTCGCGAGCGCGTTGATCGTCGCGCTCGTGACGCTGCCGATCAACACCCGCACCCAGCTCATCGCCAGCATTCTCGTCGTCAGCGTGATGGGCGTCATCCGGCTGCTCAAGGCAGGAGGAAAATGGCGTCTCGTGGCGCTCGCCTTCGGCACCGCCATGGTGATGCGCTACGTCTACTGGCGCACGACAAGCACGCTGCCGCCAGTCAACCAGCTCGAGAACTTCATTCCGGGGCTGCTGGTCTATCTCGCGGAAATGTACAGCGTGCTGATGTTGGCGCTCAGCCTGTTCGTGGTTTCCATGCCCCTGCCGTCGCGCGCTCCCTATGGACGACGCGATCGGGAGCTGCCGACCGTCGACGTCTTCGTGCCGAGCTACAACGAGGACGAGGTACTGCTTGCCAATACGCTCGCCGCCGCCCGCAACATGGATTACCCGCCGGAAAAGCTGACCGTCTGGCTGCTCGACGACGGCAGCACGCTTCAGAAGCGCAAATCCGCCAACGTCGCCGACGCCCGCGCTGCAGAAAGCCGGCACAAATTGCTGCAGCAACTTTGCGACGATCTTGGCGTGCGTTACCTCACTCGCGAGCGCAACGAGCATGCCAAGGCCGGCAACCTCAACAACGGGCTCAAGCATTCGACCGGATCGCTGATCGCGGTCTTCGACGCGGACCATGCGCCGGCCCGGGATTTCCTGCTGGAGACCGTCGGTTATTTCGACGAGGACCCGAAACTCTTTCTCGTCCAGACGCCGCATTTCTTCCTGAACCCGGACCCGGTCGAGCGTAACCTGCGCACCTTCGAAAAGATGCCGAGCGAGAACGAGATGTTCTACGGCATCATCCAGCGCGGCCTCGACAAGTGGGACGCCGCCTTCTTCTGCGGATCGGCGGCTGTTCTGAACCGCAAGGCGCTCGAAGTGTCGAACGGCTTCTCGGGCGTCAGCATCACCGAGGACTGCGAGACCGCGCTCGACCTGCACAGCCGCGGCTGGCACAGCCTCTATCTCGACCGGCCGCTGATCGCCGGTCTGCAGCCTGCCACCTTCGCAAGCTTCATCGGCCAACGCAGCCGCTGGGCCCAGGGCATGATGCAGATTCTGCGCTTCCGCTTTCCGCCGCTCAAGCGAGGCCTCTCCCTGCCGCAGCGGTTCTGCTACATGTCGTCGACGCTGTTCTGGCTGTTTCCCTTCCCGCGCACGATCTTTCTCTTCGCGCCGCTCTTCTACCTGTTTTTCGATCTGGAGATTTTCACCTCGTCCGGCGGCGAGTTCATGGTCTATTCGTTGACCTATATGGTCGTGAACCTGATGATGCAGAACTATCTCTACGGGGCGTTCCGTTGGCCCTGGATTTCCGAACTCTACGAATATGTGCAGACGGTTCACCTCCTGCCTGCCGTCGTCTCGGTAATGCTCAACCCGCGCAAGCCGACCTTCAAGGTGACCGCCAAGGACGAATCCGTCTCCGTCAGCCGACTTTCGGAAATCAGCCGGCCATTCTTCGTGATCTTCTTCGTGCTGCTCGTCGCATTTGCGATCAGCGTCTACCGGGTCTACGCCGAGCCCTACAAGGCCGACGTGACCCTGGTGGTCGGCGGCTGGAACCTGCTCAACATCATCCTCGCCGGTTGCGCGCTTGGGGTCGTGTCTGAACGGGGCGAACGGCAGGCTTCGCGGCGCGTCAAGGTCAGCCGCCGCTGCGAGTTCGGCGTCGGCGACCGCTGGTTCACCGCCACGATCGAGGACGTCTCCGTGCATGGCGCCGGCGTGCAGGTCTATACGGAAGGGTTCAAGGATATCGCGGTCGGAAAGAGATGCATTCTCCGATTCCAGCCCTATAGCGACCTGCCCATCAGCGACCTGCCGATCGAGGTGCGCAACGTGGAGACGATCGGTGACGTCTCCACGATCGGCTGCCGCTACCTGCCGGAACGGGCGACCGACCACCGGCTGATCGCCGACCTGATCTTTGCCAATTCCGCTCAATGGAGCCAGTTCCAGGTCTCGCGCCGGCACAATCCCGGCCTGGTTGCCGGTACATTGTGGTTTCTCGGCCTCGCGATCTACCAGACGGCCCGCGGGCTTTCCTATCTCGTCCGCAACACCGGACGTGATAACACTGCCGGCGGACAGAAATAGGAGGGCATGATGAAAAAGGCTCTCGCAATCGCAGTTCTTCTTTTCTCCGCAGGCATCGCGCCGGCCCAGACGCCCGCGCCGTTCAACATGGGCCCGGAGCGGCCCCAGGCCATGCCGCCCACGGCTCCTCCGGGCCAGCAGGCGCCCGTATCCCGGCCGGCACCGCCCGCTCCCGGCCCGGTGCAGACGCAGATCCCGCTGCCGCCGCCTCGCGCTTCCGGCCAGACCGCGCCGACCCCTGCTCCGCCAAGGGCAACGGCACCCTCTCCGGCGACGCCCGCGCCAGCCGCACAGCCAGCAACGCCGGCGCGGCAGCCCGCAGCCCTTCCCGCGGAGCTTGCCGGGCGGCATTATCTGGTGCCCGAGAAGAGCCTGCGGCTGAACGGTGAGGCCGATCAGCGTTCATGGTCGATTTACCTGACACCCGAACAGGCGGCAGCTCCGGCAAAGCTCAATCTCGGCTACCAGAATTCCATCGTTGTCGCGCCGGAGGCCTCCGAACTGGCGGTCACCATCAACGACGTGCCGGTCTATGCCAATCCGATCGCCTCGCCCGATCAGATCAGCGACCGCATCCTCGACATTCCGGCGGGCGTTCTGAAAGCCGGCATCAATCTCATCCGCTTTCGCGCCGACCAGCGGCACCGCACCGACTGCACGATCGAATCGACCTTCGAACTGTGGACGGATATCGACCCGCAGCGGACGTTCCTGACGTTCGGCGCCAGCGGAACGAACCGGCTTTCGCGGCTCGACGACATCCGCGCCGTCGGCGTCAATGACAAGGGGGGCACCCGCTTCCGGCTGATCGTGCCGGCTCTCGACCAGCTCGGCGCAACCGACATGCTGATGCGGCTGACCCAAGGGTTGGCGCTTATGGGCGGCATGCCCAACCAGTCCTTTGCGTTCGAGAAAACCCCGAGCGCATTGCCGAAATCCGGCGAGCTCGCGATCTTCGTCGGTACCCGCGACGAACTGCGGCCACTGCTGCCGGCTCTGCCGCCCGCCGCCGCCAACGCCGCCGTAGCGAGTTTTCTCGACTATCCCGGCGCCCACGGCGCCTCGGCCCTCGTCCTATCCGGTCCAAGCTGGCCGGCATTGGAAGGACTGATCGAAAGTTTCGTCGCTGCCACCGACGGTTCGGCCACGCAACGGCGTGAGACGTTGTCTACTCAAGCCTGGCACGGCCTCGATACGCCGTTCCTGTTTTCGAATGCGGCGATCGATTTCGCGCAGCTCGGGATCGAAAGCCAGGAATTTGCCGGCCGGCTGTTCCGCACCCGCTTCACGATCGGCGTACCGGCCGACTTTTATGCCAACGCCTACGGGGAAGCGCGCATCCTGCTCGATGCCGCCTATACGGCAGACGTTCAACCCGGCAGCCACATCGACATCTTCGTCAACGGCGATATAGCCTCGACCGTGCCGATCACCTCCTCAGGCGGCGCGATCCTGCGCCATCTGCCGATCAAGCTCACGCTGCAGCATTTCAAGCCGGGCGTGAACACGATCACCGTGGAAGCAGCGCTCCTGACGCGCCAGGATATCGCCTGCGCTCCGGGCAGCACCGCCGACAGCAAGGCAAGGTTCGCGCTCTTCGGCAGCTCCCAGTTCCAGATGCCCGATTTCGCCCGCATCGCCCAGGTGCCCAATCTCGCCGCCACGGCGGGAACCGGTTTTCCATACCGGATAGGCACCGAGCCCGTTTCACTGTTCCTCGGCCGGATCGACGAACAAACCCTGTCAGCGGCGGCGACTTTTCTCGGAAAGATGTCGATCGCCTCGCACCACGTGATACCGGTCGATGTCACCATATCGGCGGCGCGGGTCGCCGGAGCGAACGCGCTCTTCATCGGCTCCATCTCGGAATTCCCGGCTAATATCCTCACGCAGCTGAAGATCGACCATGAGAGCCGCAACAGCTGGAACCCGGCGGGCGTGTCATCGAACACGTCGGCCAGAAGCTCGCTGACCCTGCAGGACTGGCAGCAGCGCGCCGGCAACAACTTCTTTTCGCAGCAGTTCAGGGCGCTCGGCGACTGGGCGAAGGAGAATTTCGACCTCAGCATGGCGATGCTGCGTTTTGCCCCGGCCACCGACGAACTCTACAAGCCGCCGCAAACGGCGAAGCTGATCATCGCCCAGGAAAGTGACCCGACCGAGCTCGGCACCTGGACCGCGATCATCTCCCCCGATTCCGCGTCGCTTGCAGAAGGCATGCAGGCTTTTTCAGCGCGGGAGGAATGGGACCGGCTGAAGGGCCGCATCATCGTTTATGAAAGCGGTGACAAGGAACCGCACGACGTGCCGGTGAGCTGGTTCCGGTTCATGCCGACGCAGCCCTTCTCGCCCGGAAACGCGCGGCTGATCGCGGCAAACTGGCTGTCGGACAATATCATGTCCTATGCCCTGCTGCTGGCCGCGGGCGGCGTGCTGCTCGGGCTCGCGACCGGCGGACTGCTGTCGCTGCTCGGCCGCAACAGATAATCCTTCGCTCAGGGCGCAAGACCGCCCTTGCCGGTGAATTTCCTGCTGATATGCAGCGAGCCGGAAAGACCGAAACGCCAGGGCAGATCGACAGCCTGGGAGATGCCGATCCGCCGACCGGCGACGATCAATGGCGGTGTTTGCGGCAAAGTGAGCTCGAACGGAGGCGCGAACAGCGGCAGGCCGTTGTGCTCAATGGTGATGCCGAGCGCCTGGCAGAGGCGGCCCGGACCGGAACACAGGAGCAGCGGATCGGCAAGGCGGCGCCTCTTCTCCATCTCCTCAAGGCCTCTGACCGGCTGCAGCGCCCTGATCAGCACGGCGCTGCCGGGCCGGCAGACGAAATTCAGGCACCAGTGAATGCCGTAGGAACGATAGACATAGGCATGCCCGGGTGGGCCGAACATCACCGCGTTCCTCTGCGTGGGCCCGCGAAAACTGTGGGATGCCGGCTCGTCCGGCTCATAGGCTTCCGTCTCGACGATCACGCCGCCCGCGCCGGAGACATCGAGCTCGACGCCGATCAGATCACGCGCCACCTCCACGGAGCCTCTATCGAAAAACTGCTGGTCCATAAGAAACGCCGTCTCGCTGCCGGTTGCATCCATAGACGGCGAAGCACGGCTTGTCTTCCCCGCCGACGACGCGACATCCTGGATGGCCCGAAGCGCTACGCTGACGTTGTGGCGGGGATGCAACAGGCCCTCACTTGCTGTTTGCCAAGTCAGCACGGATTTGTGGACGCACATTTTTGTGCATTGCCATGAAAACGCTCCGGGTGTCGTATTAGGTTTAGAAACATCTTGATTCTCAATAGATTGCCGCAGGGTTTTCAATCTTTGCGGCAGTCGAGCAGTAGCGCAACCCTGACTGGAGTAGCCTATGCCGAGTGAATCCTTGTTCGATGCCTTCACCAGGAACTACGAAGCGCGGCGCGAGACAGACATGTCGATCGCCGACTATCTGGCGCTTTGTAAAAAAGATCCGATGGCCTATGCCAACGCCGCCGAGCGGCTGCTGGCGGCGATCGGCGAACCGCAGATGGTCGATACATCGCGGGATGCCCGGCTCGGCCGGATCTTCATGAACCGCACCATCCGGGCCTATCCGGCCTTTGCCGGTTTCTACGGCATGGAAGAGACGATCGAGCGAATCGTCTCCTTCTTCCGGCATGCCGCCCAGGGCCTCGAGGAGCGCAAGCAGATTCTTTATCTGCTCGGCCCGGTCGGGGGCGGCAAGTCTTCGCTTGCCGAGCGGCTCAAACTGTTGATGGAGGCCAATCCGGTCTATGTGCTGAAGGCCGGCGACGAGGTGAGCCCCGTCTTCGAAAGTCCGCTCAATCTCTTCGACCCGGTCACCATGGGGGCCATGCTGCTGCAACAGTACGGCGTCCCGACACGACGGCTCAGCGGGTTGATGAGCCCGTGGTGCCTGAAGCGGCTCGATGAATTCGGAGGCGACATATCCCGCTTTCGGGTGGTGAGGCTGCAGCCCTCGCGCCTTCGCCAGATCGCAGTCGCCAAGACCGAGCCGGGCGACGAGAACAATCAGGACGTCTCCTCGCTGGTCGGCAAGGTCGATATCCGCAAGCTCGAAAACTATTCCCAGAACGACTCGGATGCCTACAGCTATTCCGGCGGGCTCAACCGGGCCAACCAGGGCGTGCTCGAATTCGTCGAGATGTTCAAGGCGCCGATCAAGATGCTGCATCCGCTGCTCACGGCGACGCAGGAAGGCAATTACATGGGCACCGAGAATATCGGCGCCATCCCCTTCTCCGGCGTCATCCTCGCCCATTCGAACGAGGCGGAATGGCAGAGCTTCAAGGCGAACAAGAACAACGAGGCCTTCATCGACCGCATCTGCGTCATCAAAGTTCCTTATTGCCTGCGGGTGGACGAAGAGCAGAAGATCTATGAGAAGCTGATCGAGGGTTCGGAGCTGGCGGACGCCTCCTGCGCGCCGGCGACGCTTGAAATGCTGGCCCGGTTTTCGGTGCTCTCGCGGCTGCGCAAGCACGAGAACTCGACGTTTTTCTCCAAGATGCGCGCCTATAACGGCGAAAGCCTCAAGGAAACCGATCCTCGCGCCCGAAGCGTTCTGGAATACCGGGATGCGGCCGGCGTCGATGAAGGCATGGACGGAATATCGACACGTTTTGCCTTCAAGGTGCTCGCCTCGACCTTCAACCACGACACGACGGATATCGGTGCCGATCCGGTCCATCTGATGTACGTGCTGGAGCAGGCCATCCGCCGCGAGCAGTTTCAGGAGGAAACCGAAAAGCGGTATATCGAGTTCATCAAGGCAGACCTTGCCCCGCGTTATGCGGAGTTCATCGGCAACGAGATCCAGAAGGCCTATCTGGAATCCTATTCGGATTACGGACAGAACCTCTTCGATCGTTACGTCGATTATGCCGACGCCTGGATCGAGGACGTCGATTTCAAGGATCCGGACACCGGGCAGCTTCTCGATCGCGAACTCCTGAACCAGGAACTGACCAAGATCGAAAAACCGGCGGGGATCGCCAATCCCAAGGATTTCCGCAACGAGATCGTCAAATTCTGCCTGCGCTCTCGCGCCAACAATGGCGGCAAGAACCCGTCATGGGGGAGCTACGAGAAGATCAGGGAAGTGATCGAGAAACGGATGTTCTCGCAGGTGGAGGATCTTCTGCCGGTGATTTCCTTCGGATCGAAGAAGGACGGCGAAACAGAGAAGAAACACAGCGAGTTCGTGTCGCGCATGACGGCGCGCGGCTACACCGAAAGACAGGTTCGCCGTCTGGTGGAGTGGTACATGCGGGTCAAACAGGCAGGTTAGTGTCTGTACTCAATTAGGATTTGGAACGCAGCATGCAAGAAAACCGTTCAGTTCCTTAAACACACAAAGGTGGATTTGATCTCCATCATTGTGTGTGACGACAGGACGTAGAATTGTGGCATACTGGGTTGTGCGGCGTCCGAAACCTAGTTGAGTACAGACCCTAATGCTCATGCAGGAGCCAACATGCACATCATCGACCGGCGGCTGAACCCGCGCGGTAAAAGTTTGGAAAATCGGCAGCGGTTTCTGCGGCGCGCAAAGGACGCCGTGCAGCAAGCAGTCAGGCGATCCCTGCAAAGCCGCAGTATCCGTGATGTACTGGATGGCGGCGAAGTCAGCCTCCCGATCGGCGGCATGGGCGAGCCGAGCTTTCGCCGGGCCGAAGGCGGGATTACGGATCATGTCCTGCCCGGCAACCGGGCCTTCGTCGAAGGCGACATCATTCCCCGCCCCCCGGCCAGGGTGCCGGCAGGCCCAAGGAGGCCGGACAGGGCGATGGTGAAGACGGCTTCCGCTTCGTGCTGACCCGCGAGGAATTCCTCTCGGTGTTTCTGGATGACCTCGAACTGCCGGAACTCGCCAAGCGGCGGCTCAGCGAGACCGAGGAGATGAGCCCGGTTCGCGCCGGCTACTCCATTTCCGGCTCTCCTTCCAATCTCTCCATCGACCGGACGACGCGGCTCGCCATGATGCGGCGCATCGCCCTCAAGCGCCCCAAGCCCGCCGAGATCGAGGCGCTGCAACGCCAGATCGACGAATGCGAGAACGAAGAGGCCCGCCTGTTGCTGGAGGCGGAACTCAAGTCGCTGACCCACCGGATCCGGCGCGTCCCCTATATCGATCCGCTCGACGTGCGCTACCGCCGCTTCGACAACGAACCAAAACCGGTGGCGAAGGCCGTGATGTTCTGCCTGATGGACGTGTCCGGATCGATGTCGGAGCATATGAAGGATCTGGCCAAGCGCTTCTATCTGCTGCTCTATCTGTTTCTTTCGCAGCGTTACGAGAAGGTGGAAATCGTCTTCATCCGCCACACCGAGAAGGCCGAGGAGGTCGACGAGGAGACCTTCTTCTACGGCCAGGCGACCGGCGGTACGCTGGTATCGAGCGCACTTGCGGCCATGCGCGCCATCATCGCCGCACGCTTCGACCCGACGGAATGGAACATCTATGCGGCGCAGGCCTCGGACGGCGACAATTCCTACCGGGACGAGGGTCCGGCCGGCCATCTGTTGAAACACGATATCCTGCCGCTCTGCCAGTATTTCGCCTATATCGAAGTCGATGAGGAAGGCGGCGATTCCTCGATCTCCAACTCGCCTCTCTGGCGCCTCTATGAAGGCATCCGGTCCGGCTCGGCCACCCTTGCGATGCGCAAGGTCTGCCGCAAGAACGAGATTTTCCCGGTCTTCCACGATCTCTTCCAGAAGCGTTCGACACAGACGAAGGCGGTGCCATGACCCAAGCGGCTATGCAGAAGGATCGATTGCTCTTCGAGGGCGCCGACTGGGATTTTTCGACCCTTCAGCGCATCCACGACGCGTGCGAGGAGATCGCGATCGGCGAACTGGGGCTCGACGTCTACCCGAACCAGATCGAGGTGATCACCGCCGAACAGATGCTGGATGCCTATTCATCGACGGGCATGCCGCTGTTCTATCGCCACTGGTCGTTCGGCAAACATTTCGCCCATCACGAAGCCTTCTATCGCCGTGGCATGCGGGATCTCGCCTACGAGATCGTCATCAACAGTTCGCCCTGCATCTCCTACCTGATGGAGGAGAACACGGCGACGATGCAGACCCTGGTCATCGCCCATGCGGCCTTCGGCCATAACCATTTCTTCAAGAACAACTATCTGTTCAAGCTGTGGACCGATGCCGAGGGTATTCTCGACTATCTCGATTTCGCCAAGGGTTATATTGCCCGCTGCGAGGAGCGTTACGGCGAAACAGCCGTCGAGCGGACCCTCGACGCCGCCCATGCGCTGATGTCGCATGGCGTGCACCGTTATGCCGGCAAGACGAGACTCGACCTGCGCCAGGAAGAAAAACGCCTGCAGGAACGGCGCGCCCACGAAGAGCAGATGTTTAACGATCTCTGGCGCACGGTGCCGGCGGGCCGCAAGCGCGACGCGGCCGACGTCGATCTCGAAAGGCGGCGCGCCGCCCTCGGCCTGCCGCAGGACAATCTGCTCTATTTCCTCGAAAAGTCCTCACCCCGGCTGCAACCGTGGCAACGGGAAATCCTGCGCATCGTCCGCCACGTGGCGCAATACTTCCACCCGCAGCGCCAGACCAAGGTGATGAACGAGGGGACCGCGACCTATGTCCATTACCAGATCATGGAAAGGCTCCACGACCGTGGGCAGATCAGCGACGGAAACTATTTCGAATTCCTGAAATCCCATACCAATGTCGTGTTCCAGCCAACCTTCGACGACCGGCGCTTCTCCGGCTTCAACCCCTATGCGCTCGGCTTTGCGATGATGCAGGATATCGAGCGGATCGTCACCGAGCCAACCGACGAGGATCGCGAGTGGTTCCCGGATATTGCCGGCCGCGGAGACCCGATGCAGGTTCTGCGCGGCATCTGGGCCGACTACCGCGACGAGAGCTTCATCAGCCAGTTCCTGAGCCCGCACCTGATCCGCAAATGGCGCCTTTTCCAACTCTACGACGATCCGCAGATGAGCGAAGGGATTCTGGTCTCGGCGATCCACGACGAGCGGGGCTACAAGCGGGTCCGCCGCCAGCTGGCGCGCGAATACGATATCGGCTGGACCGATCCGAGGATCGACATCATCGATGTCGACCTCGCCGGCGACCGCCGCCTTCTTCTGCAGCATCGGGCGCCGAACGACTGGGTTCTCGAGGACAGCGAGACCCGGCAGGTTCTGCAACATCTGGCGGATCTATGGGGATACGATGTCATGCTGCAGGAAATAGACAGCGCCGAGAAGGTGGTGAAGGAACATGCCGCGCATCCCCGCGAGATCCTGCAAAAGGGTGACCTCTTCTCCTGACGACGGTGCATAAGCAAGTCTCTGTCGATCCCGCGGCCCTGGCCCGGCAACACGCTATCGGCGTCGCCCTACCCGCTTATCAATTTTGATTGAAGGAAAGGCTGGAGCTCCTGCCGGGGCCAATCGTGATTGGACATCAAAAGCGGTCTGGATCAAATTGCAGATTGGGCGACGGGCATCTATTTTGTTCAAATAGGAGGCCGTAATGGAGCAACGTGCAGTCGATCAGCTGAGGACTATCGCCAGGATAAACCGCAGCTATCCCGACTTCCAGATGTCCAGCAGCGAACGGCTCGAACGGTGGGCCGAGATTCTTGAGCTCAACCCCGACCGATCCCTTTCGACATTTCGGGAAACCGAATACCAGCCGGATGAAATAAGGGCCGCCATGCGCGGCGACGGGACGGCGATTGCCGTCGCCTTCGGTGATCCGGTCCTGCGCGCAGCGGGGATGCGGGACGACACCTATGGGGAAGCCAGACGGTTTTTTGAATTGTCCAACCGACAGCTCCACAAACTGGTCTGCTTCTGCCACTTCGGAGCCCATGTGAGCGCAGGTACAGTCGCCCATCAGGTGCGTTCGATAGCCACCCGCAGATCCAGTGGCACCCTTGCATACCTGGCTTCCTTCCTCAGAAGGTAGCCCGTATCGGTTGGTGGAACGCAATCAGCGTGTCCCCTGCCGGAGCAGTTGCCCGATGTCTCGGCGTTGCCGCTTGCCATTGCGGGAGGCGGTCGTGAACTGAGCCGCGTTCTGAAGGTCGAGGCGGGGCCAGGCCCCTCCTTCGGCGGAGTGCGCATGCCGTCGATTTCGGATGGCTCCGATCCAAGGGTCTTTATGCACGGTCACGGGACAGCATGTCTCAACGCCGGTGGTGACCTTGTGGGCACTATGGTATCTGGACGAAAGGATCTCTATACGGAGTTCCGGGTTTTCCGGAGATATGCCGCGTGGCGAATTTTAGTATGGATCTGTGTATAGTTGCCGGCAGAAGGCCGGGCTTGCTTGAGCAGACATTGGAAAGTTTCTCAAAGCGCTGCTTTGCTCATTTTTCCTTCTCGAACGTTCTCGTCAACATAGATCCGATCTTCGGCACGGAAGAGGATGAAGCCGAGTGCCTGCGCGTGGTCGGCAACTATCTGCCGTCAGCCTCCTTCTTCAGACCGAGCGAGCCGGGTTTTGGCGCTGCGGTCAAGCGTCTCTGGGCCAATACGCGTTCCGACTATGTGTTCCACCTCGAGGATGACTGGATCGCGCTCACCGACCTCGGCGAAGAGATTCTCGGCCCGTTTTCAGATCCGGGCGTGATGCAGGTATCCTTTCACACGGCCGATCAGAACTGGAATATCGCAAAGGACGGCCATCTTCACGAGAGGAACGAATATGCGCGGTTCCTCGGCATAAAAATCCCGCTGTTCAAGACTTTTCCGAAATTCACCACCTCCCCCTCCATTCTTCGGGGCTCGTTCGCCCGACAGGCTTCAAGCCTGATGGACCCTTCTCGAGATCCGGAAAAACAATTCTATTCGGGCGTCAACGCAGAGCTTGAACAGTTGGCGGCGCCTCACAGGAACTACATTTTCTCTCCCCAACAGAAACCGGTCATCCGTGACACCGGACGAGAGTGGAGAGACAATCGCAAAATCAAAAAGGTGATCGAGAATACGACCTCCTATTGGGTCGAGGAATAGCCGCCCGGCGTGTCCACAGCGGTCACCGGGCATGCGTTGAATAGCAGTGCATACCGTGATGCGGCCTCGAAATTTCCGTCAGGCGCGCTGGAGAAATGGCCCTCGCTGGCCTGCTGATAAAAGCGCCTTGCCGCGTAAGGCAGCGCCGTCCGGTTTCAGCATTCGGTAACGCTCTGAATGTATATTAGGCATCGATCAATTTGCGCGAGCACACTGGACGCCTGCCAATGAACCACTGCTCCGCCATCGGACCTGATCTGCAAACACCTCACCGCGAACTTCTGGAAGACCTGTTCGAGGACGCTCCAGGACCTACGATCATCAAGGACGGAGAGTCGCGTTTCCTGTTCCTCAACAGCAAAGCATGCGAGATGTTCGGCGTGAACCTCGATGACGTGCTTGGCCGCACAGACCACGACTTCTTGCCTGCGGACGAAGCCGATCGAATCCAGAAGGTGGATGCGGGAGTGTTGGCCACCGGCGAGGAACGGCGGTGCGAGGAGGAGGTCACCGGGCCGGATGGTTCGACCCGGACGCTTTTCACGCACAAACGGCGGTCTTTCGTACCAGTGCCCGGCGGAAAGAAACCGGTCGTCGTTGTCGTCATTTCCGACATCACCAAACTCCGTCACGCTGAGCAGGTCCTGCGGGCCAGCGAGGAACGCTATCGCTCCCTTGTCGAACTGCATCCCCAAACACCGTGGTTGGCCGACGCAGAAGGGAACGTCATCGAAGTCGGCCCGGGGTGGCAGAATGCTTCCGGACGGGAGGTCGGCGAAGCGCTGGGACGCGGGTGGGAGAAGACCCTGCACCCGGCGGACCTGCCTGAAGTGATTGCCAAATGGGAAACCGCGGTCCACACCGGCGTGCCGTTCGACATGATCTACAGGATCGGGACAACGAAAGGGCGGTATCGGTGGTATAGGAACCGTGCTGCACCCCGGCTCGACGGCAACGGCAGGGTCGTCCGCTGGTATGGCCTCCTCGAGGACGTGCACGACCGCCAGCTTGCCCTCAAAGCCCTGCAGTCCAGCGAGCGAAGATTGCGCGAGCATCGGGACGAGCTCGAAAAGATCGTTCTGGAGAGGACGGCGGAAGTGCAGGAGAAGAACGTCGAGCTGGATCGCCTTCTCCAGCATGAACGGGGTATCAATGCGCTGCAGCGCCGCTTTGTCGGGATGATCTCGCACGAGTTCAGGACACCTCTGGCCGTGATCGACGGAGCGGCTCAGCGGCTCACGCGCACGAAGACGGCTGCGACCCCCCAGTTCCTGGAGGGCAAGGCTCTGCAGATCAAGGGCGCAGTCGCCCGCATGGTCGAGTTGATGGAAAGCATCCTTGCCGCCGGGCGGCTGGAGACAGGGACCATTGCAATCAACAAGGAAGCCGGTTCGCTCAGCTCGATTCTCCGCCATTGCATCGCAAGCCGGGCGGAGATCAGCAAGAGCCACACGATCAGCCATGATCTGGAAGCGCTTCCAGCCCTGCAGATGATCGATGGGGCCGCAATAGAGCGGGTCTTTTCCAATCTGTTGTCAAACGCAGTGAAATATTCGCCCGCCGGTTCCAAGATCCGTGTCAACGGATGGAAGGACGGTCGACGGGTTCTGGTCAGCGTCAGCGATTCCGGCATCGGCATGGATGCAGACGACCTGCCGAAGCTGTTCGAGCCCTACTTTCGCGCCCGCAGCGCCACCGGCATCGCGGGAACGGGGATCGGTCTCAATATCGTCAAGGAAATTGTGGAGTTGCATGGCGGCTCGATCTCGGTCCAGAGCCTCCTGGGCCAGGGCACGACCTTCACGGTGGAGCTGCCGTTCGACGAGGTCAGACAACAGCATTCGGCTTAGCCCGACGCTGTCACAAGAAGAACCCTCACGCTGCGATCGATGAAGCCAGCCAGGACGCAAGCTCATCCCGCCCCATGGGTCTGCCCACCAGAAAGCCTTGCAGCTGATCGCAACCGGCAATTCGGAGGACGTCCGCTTGATCGGCGGATTCAATGCCTTCGGCCGTGACTGGGATCCCGAGGGCTTGAGCCAAGGAGATCGTGGCCGTCAGGACGTTCCGGCCGGTGCTGCCGTCATTTATGGCTTGAACCAGGGAGCGATCGATCTTCATCCGGTCGAAGCCGAACTCACGAAGCGTGCCGATACTGGCATAACCGGCGCCAAAATCATCAAGAGCAAAACGGATGCCTGCCAATTTCAGGGCGGTGATGGAGCGCCTCGCCTGTTCAGGGTTCGACATCAGCGCCGCTTCGGTGATCTCCAGTGTCAGCCGCGAAGGATCAAAACCGTCCTCTTTCAGGACAGCGAGCACATCCCCGGCGAAATTGGGGTTGCATAGCTGGATCGGAGAAACATTGACCGACAAAGAGAGCGGAGACCATGCCCGGGACGCCACGATGGACTTCCGAAGCATCTGAAGGCCCAGGATATCGATCAATCCACATTTCTCGGCCAGAGGTATGAAGGCGTCCGGGCCGATTGCTTCTTCGGCGCGTCTCCACCTTGCCAGTGCCTCCACGCCCATGATGTCGCCCGAGACCGCCGAAGCCAGAGGCTGGAAGACCGGCTGGATCTCGTCATTCTGGAGGGCGCGCCGAAGGTCGCTTTCCAAGGCCGCAATCTTCTCGCGCCGGCGGTCAAGATCCGGATGATAGGTGACGGCGCATCCCCGGCCCATTTCCTTCGCTTCATAAAGGGCCATATCCGCCCGACGGAGAAGCTCGTGCGCATTCCCTGCGTCGTCACGGCAGGCAACGCCGATGCTTGCGCCAATTTCGATCGTGCGGCCTTCGATGAGAAACGGCCTTTTGAGACGTTCGAGAACCTGATTGTCAAATTCGGCGAGGTCCGCGGAGCCGCGCTGAACCAGAGCGAATTCATCACCGCCCAACCGGGCGACACCGAATACCTCTCCATCGATCTCGCGCAGGGCTTCCGCCACCAGCCTGATCAGATGATCCCCAATCGCATGCCCCCAGGCATCGTTGACTGCCTTGAACCCGTCGAGATCGATAAGGTGCAAAACCAGCACCTGGCTCTTGTCGGCCTGCATCAACCGGTCCAGTCCTTCGATCAGGCCGAGCCTGTTCAAGAGACCGCTGAGGCTGTCATGCGTGGCTTCGTGTTGGGCGCGATCCGCCAGGCTCTTCAAGCGCCGCGTTTCTGACCAGCCTGCAAACAGCACACCAACCAGATAAACGCCGAGGATTGCGATCGCCGCGGCGATAAATGGACGCGCCTCGTCAAAAATCGTGTTTCCCGGAGCGGCACTCGGCCAAGCCAAACGCGCGACTTCAAGTCCATACACATCCATGAGCGGCGAATTCAGAAGATCGCCCGCCGGTCGGTCGGTTATGTGGAGTTCCGGGAGTTGATGTTCCTTGGCCATCTGGGCCACGACCTCAGACGTCAGGGTCTTGAAGAAGCTGAGGACATAGTAGGTCGGATCCGGCACCTGTGACCCAAACGGCTGGACCGCTTCCGACGCCACCGCAATGATGTCATCGCCGTTTTTGAAAAAATTGACGATGGGGTCGATGCCAGGCCGAGCGGCGGCTTCCGTTTGTACGGGAAATTTCTCACCGAGATATTCGACCGGGTCTATCATATCGGATTTGAGATAGGCGATGCTCTTGCCGCCTTCCGGGGCGGTCAGCACGATCCCGTCATAGAGCGCGTAGTCCTCGCTGGTCTTGCCCCAATTCTCATAGACCCAACCCTCGCGATCCCCTTGCGTAATCGCCGCGTGGGCCTCATCCCAGACGGCATTGTCGCGCACGGTCGCTGCAAGTTTCTCCTTGAACGAGGAGACGGCCGCCTCTGCCGCCAGAGTGGCTCTGTTGTCGTCGAGCGCATTCGCGGAACTGCGCATGCGGCCGACCACATGAGCACCTATCCCACCCAGGATCATGGCAACAAGAAGGAGCAGCGAGGTGGCGATGAAAACGGAGTAGCCTTCACGGCTTTCCTTTGGTCGGCGTGCGAGCATGACAGATCCCAGCGTTATTGTTTTGCCCCAAGGCTGCAGAAGACGTCATGTCCGCATTGCGCTGCTCGCATCCACTAGCATGTGCGAATATTAAAAATCGCTAAAACACGTAGTCAACGACTCGTTAATATGTCGACGGGGACCTCGAAACCCGGAGCAGCAAAATGGAGCAGGGGCGTGCGGAGTGCGTTATTTCGCAACGTCAAACCGGGCTTTTAACCCGGAAATCGGGCGGGCCGATGGATCCGCCGAGCGGGCGGGCTTTCTAGAGTCTTCGCAGGAATTCTTCGGTAGTTGCGAGGCGGAGCTGAACCGAGAAGCGGTCTCCCAGAAGTTCGAGCGACGCGTCATGCGTGTCATCGGCTCCGCTGCATGTCGATGCAAAGATGAATCCGGTTGCCAGCCATGTCATTCTCCGCGCTGCTCCTGAGCGGCCCCATCCGGAACGTGGTTCCGGTCGGGACCGGCGGAAGGCCGGCTGCACTATCGGACATCCGACATGGAGGGACGCTCCTCGATCGAACACAAGACCGGCGTCACGCTTTCACGACTGGTTGGACGCCTTGACGAAATCGATGAAGGCCCGCAGCGGCGCCGGCACGAGCCGCCGGCCGGGATAATAGAGAAATGGGCCGGAAAATTGCTGCCACCACGGCTCGAGCACAGGTTCGAGAGAGCCATTGTCGAGATGGGGCCGCAACCAGTCCTCGAACAGCAACATGATGCCGGTGCCGGCAATCGCTGCATCGACGGCAAGATCGGTTGCTGCACCTATCTGTACGATCAGCGGACCGGTCGGATCGATCCGCACCACCTCGCCGTCCCGTTCGAATTCCCAGAGCATCATCGCGCCGCTTGTGAAACGCCCGCGAATGCAGGCGTGGCCAAGCAGGTCGCGCGGATGATCGGGGCGGCCATGGCGATCGAGGTATGCGGGGGATGCCGCGGCCGCGAAGCGCTGCAGGCGCGGACCGATCGGAACCGCGATCATGTCCTGTTCCAGCCGCTCGTCATAGCGGATGCCGGCATCGCATCCCGCAGCCAGCACGTCGACGAAGCTGTCATCGGCGACGATTTCGAGCCGGATGTCGGGATAGGTCGCGAGGAACGGCGGGACGATCGCCGGGAGCACCAGCCGCGCGGCGCTGACCGGTACATTGAGACGGAGAACGCCCGCAGGTTTGTCGCGAAACCTGTTGACCACGTCGAGGGCCGCGTCGACCTCGGTGAGCGCAGGGGTCAACCGAGCCAGCAGACCGGCGCCTGCTTCCGTCGGCACCACGCTGCGTGTCGTACGATTGAGAAGCCTGACCCCGAGTTGCGCCTCGACACGCCGTACCGCCTCGCTCAGTCCCGATGCGCTGCCGCCCGTGCTCCGCGCACCCTCGCGGAACCCGCCGGCGCGCGCCACTGCCACAAAGGCATTCAGATCACCCAGATCGATCTTCATTGTTCGAAATTCCGCACAGCCCGTGCCGACTGTACCCGATTTTCGTGCGGCCTCTCAAGTTCTATATCCACGTCATCTTGAAAAGGAGATATCCATGTCGAACATAGACCAGGCCGGTACATTTATCCTCGGCGACCGCAACGTCAAACGGCTCGGTTACGGCGCCATGCAGCTTGCGGGCAAGGGTGTCTTCGGCCCGCCGAAAGACCGCGATGCGGCAATCGCGGTGCTGCGCGAGGCGGTTGAGGCTGGCGTCAATCATATCGACACCAGCGATTTTTACGGTCCGCACGTGACCAACCAGATCATCCGCGAAGCGCTTCACCCGTACCCTGACGACCTGGTGATCGTGACCAAGATCGGCGCCATGCGCGGGACCGACGGTTCATGGAACCCGGCGTTCTCCGCCGAGCAGCTGACACAGGCCGTCCACGACAACCTGCGCAATCTTGGTCTCGACACCATGGACGTCGTCAATCTGCGCATCATGTTCGATGTCCACGGCCCGGCCGAAGGCTCGATCGAAGAGCCCCTGACCGTTCTGGCGGAGCTGCAGCGCAAGGGCCTAGTCCGCCACATCGGGCTCAGCAACGTCACGCCGGCACAGGTTGCCGAGGGTCAGGACATCGCCAAGATCGCCTGCGTGCAGAACCAGTACAATCTCGCTCACCGGCAAGACGACGCCATGATCGACGATCTCGCCCGCGATGGCATAGCCTATGTGCCGTTCTTCCCGCTCGGCGGCTTCAGTCCACTGCAGTCGTCGACCCTGTCGGACGTTGCCCAGCGCCTGGACGCCACGCCGATGCAGGTTGCACTTGCCTGGCTGCTGCGTCGCGCGCCGAACATTCTCCTCATTCCGGGAACCTCGTCCGTGGGCCACCTGCGTGAAAACCTCGCCGCAGCGGAACTGCAGCTGTCGGACGCGGTGATGGCCGAACTGGAGGGTGTTGCCGGCATCCGCCCCGCCTGAGCACTCCGAACTTGATCGCCACCGTGCGTCGAAAAATCGACGCACGGCATTTGCCTTTACGCGCGCTTTCGCTAAAAGTGAAAGAAAAGCGAACGGAGGGGTGAGGTGTTCATCACAGACCGCCAGACGAAGATCGTCGAACTTGCGAAGTCGGCGGGGCGAGTGCTCGTCGACGACCTGGCGGCGAAGTTCTCGGTAACCTCGCAAACGATCCGCAAGGATCTGAATGATCTGTGCGACAAGCAAATTCTCACGCGGATCCATGGCGGCGCCACTCTTCCCCGCAGCAACGAGAATGTCCGGTATGATGCGCGCAGGCAGATCGCCGCCGCGGAAAAACAGGCGATCGGCGTCGCCGCTGCCAACCTCATTCCGGACAACGCCTCGCTTCTCATCAACATCGGCACCACCACCGAAGCCGTCAGCGAGGCGCTGGTCAATCACCGAGAACTCATGGTGATTACCAATAATATCAACGTTGCCAATAGGTTGCGTCTTCTCGACGAAATCGAGGTGGTCATTGCCGGTGGCGTCGTTCGCCAATCGGACGGTGGTATTGTCGGTGAAGCCGCGGTCGATTTCATCCGCCAGTTCAAGGTCGACTACGCGATCATCGGCGTTTCGGCGATCGACCCGGATGGGGCTCTTCTCGATTATGACTTTCGCGAAGTGAAAGTTGCCCAGGCGATCATCGCCAATGCCAGGCACGTGATCCTGGTTGCCGACTCGACGAAATTCGAGCGCACCGCCCCCGTGCGTATCGGCCAGATCTCCCAGGTCCAGACCTTTATCACCGACCACTGCACGTCTCCTTCGATCCGGGAAATCTGTCTGCAGAACGGCGTTGCGCTGGTGGAGACTTCGGAGACGAACGCTGAGTTTCATTAGCCCTTCAGTTTCGTTTGACATTCGGAATATTTTCGATTTAATCCATTTTAAGTTCACAATGCCTAGGGGCTTGCTGCCGTTTCGGATCAGCGAGGGAAATGATGGGTCAAAAAAATCCACGATATCTTCGTGATCGGCGGCGGCATCAACGGCTGCGGCATCGCACGCGATGCGGCCGGCCGGGGTTATTCGGTCGCACTCGCGGAGATGGACGATTTTGCCTCGGGCACCTCCTCCGGCGCCACGAAACTCATCCACGGCGGCCTGCGCTATCTCGAGCATTACGAATTCAGGCTCGTGCGGGAATCGCTGATGGAGCGCGAAACCCTCTGGGCCATGGCGCCGCACATCATCTGGCCGATGCGTTTCGTCCTGCCCTACCACAAGGGAGGCGTTCGCCCCGCATGGCTGATCCGCCTCGGCCTGTTTCTCTACGATCATCTCGGTGGTCGAAAACTGCTTCCGCCGACCGCGGTGCTCGACATGCGCACCGACCCGGCAGGAAAGCCTCTGAAGCCTCTTTTTACCAAGGCATTCGAATATTCCGACGGCTGGGTCGACGACGCGCGGATGGTCGTGCTGAACGCTCGGGATGCCGCCGATCGCGGCGCCCTGATCCTGCCGCGTACCCGGGTGGTTGCCGCTCGTCGGGAAGGCGGTCTCTGGACTATCGAGACCGTCGGCGCCAGCACCGGCAGGACCGAGACCTATCAGGCCCGCATGCTTGTGAATGCCGCCGGCCCCTGGGTGGATCAGGTGATCCGCGAGGCGCTCGGCAACAATGACGCCCGCCATGTGCGCCTCGTCCAGGGCAGCCATATCGTCGTGAAGAGGAAATTCGAAGGATCCCGCGCCTATTTCTTTCAGAACCGGGACAATCGCATCATTTTCGCAATTCCTTACGAGAACGACTTCACGCTTATCGGCACGACCGACCGGGATTATTCCGGCAATCCGAAGGATGTGAAAATCTCCGAAGAGGAGACGACCTATCTCTGCAATGCAGCAAGTGAGTATTTTCGCGAGCCGGTGCGACCGGCCGACATCGTCTGGACCTATTCGGCAGTTCGCCCGCTTTTTGACGACGGCGCTTCAAAGGCGCAGGAAGCAACGCGCGATTATGTGCTGAAGGTCGACGTCACTCAGGGCGCACCTCTGCTCAACGTCTTCGGCGGCAAGCTGACTACCTATCGCCGTCTTTCGGAACATGCGCTGGAGAAGATCGCCGAAGCGATCGGAGCAAAAGGACATTCGTGGACGGCGAAAAGCCATCTGCCCGGCGGTGATTTTCCTGCCCAGGGTTACGAGGAAGAAGTGGTAAAGCTGAAAGTCCGCTATCCGTTTCTGGAGGAAAGGCATGCGCGGCGCCTGGTGCGCCGGTACGGAACCCGCGCAGCGATGATCCTGGACGGCGCGACCAAGACGCAGGACCTTGGCCACCATTTCGGCGGCGATCTCTATGAGGTTGAAGTGAAATATCTTGTCGACCGTGAATGGGCCATGAGCGCGGAGGACGTGTTGTGGCGGAGAACCAAGGACGGTCTGCGGTTGAGTGAGACGGAAAAACAATATCTGGAGGAGTACATGGCCGCTATACCGGCAAAAATGGCCGGATAAGCGACATGTGTTCCCGATGTGAGGAGGCACGGGAACTCGAATGCTGGAAATGCGCAACGTCGCCAAGATGGTGGGGGGTGAGTATCATATTCATCCGACCAATCTTGCACTGGATCGCGGCTCGCTGAACGTATTGCTCGGCCCGACGCTCTCGGGCAAGACTTCGTTCATGCGACTGATGGCCGGACTTGACCGTCCCACCAGCGGCTCCGTGTATTTCGACGGCGCCGACGTCACCGGCGTCGCGGTGCAAAAACGCAACGTCGCGATGGTCTACCAGCAGTTCATCAACTATCCGGCCCTGACCGTCTACGAAAACATCGCTTCGCCGATGCGGATCGCCGGCAAGGACGCAAAGACAATTGATCGAGAAGTCCGCAAGGCTGCGGAACTGTTGAGATTGACGCCTTATCTCGATCGGACGCCTCTCAACCTTTCCGGCGGGCAGCAGCAGCGTACGGCGCTCGCCCGCGCACTCGTGAAGAATGCGAGCCTGGTGCTGATGGACGAGCCGCTCGCCAATCTCGACTACAAGCTTCGCGAGGAACTGCGCGAGGAATTGCCGAAGATCTTCGCGCAATCCGGCGCCATCTTCGTTTATGCGACGACCGAACCATCCGAGGCCTTGTTGCTCGGCGGCAATACTGCAACGCTCTCGGAAGGGCGGATCACGCAATTCGGGCCGACGATCGAGGTCTACCGTCGCCCGGCGGATCTAGTGACGGCCAAGACATTTGCCGATCCCCCACTCAACTTCATCGATGTGGTCAAGTCCGGCGACTCGTTCCGATACCGGGAAGCAGACAGTCTCGCGGTGCCGCCGCATCTGTCCGGCGTGCCGGACGGCCCGGTGACCATCGCCTTCCACCCCCATCACCTGGGGCTCGCGGCACAGACCGGTAGTGCTGCGAGGGTGAAGGCCCAGACGCAGATTTCGGAAATCACGGGCTCCGAAAGCTTCGTGCATATGCACTACAACGGTGTGCGCTGGGTCATGCTGGCACCCGGCATCCACGACATCGATCCGGATACCGAAATCGAGCTCTTCCTGGATACCCGCCATCTGATGGCTTTTGGAACAGACGGCCGCGCTATCGCGGCGGCGGCTTGAGGACGGCGAACATGGCACGCATCACGCTCGATCACATCCGCCACGCCTACGGCCCCAACCCGAAATCCGACGCCGCCTATGCGCTGCGTGAGGTGGACCACGAATGGGCCGATGGCGGCGCCTATGCCCTGCTCGGCCCTTCCGGCTGCGGCAAGACCACGTTGCTGAACATCATTTCCGGCCTGCTGCAGCCGTCCCACGGGCGTATCCTCTTCGATGGAAAAGACGTCACCAATCTTTCCACGCAGGAACGCAACATTGCCCAGGTTTTCCAGTTTCCGGTCATCTACGACACGATGACGGTCTACGACAATCTGGCATTTCCCTTGCGCAACAGAGGCATCGCGGAACCGGATGTGGATCGCCGCGTCCGCGAGATGCTGGAGATCATCGACCTCTCCGACTGGTCGAACCGCAAGGCCCAGCGCCTCACGGCCGATCAGAAGCAGAAAATCTCGCTCGGGAGAGGTCTCGTCCGCAACGACGTCAACGCGATCCTCTTCGATGAGCCTCTGACGGTCATCGATCCGCATATGAAATGGGTGCTCCGCTCCCAGCTGAAGCGCTTCCACAAGCAATTCGGCTTCACCATGGTCTACGTGACCCATGACCAGACGGAGGCGCTCACCTTCGCCGACAAGGTGGTCGTCATGTACGATGGGGAGATCGTCCAGATCGGAACGCCGGCCGAACTCTTCGAGAGGCCCAGCCATACATTCGTCGGTTATTTCATCGGCTCCCCCGGCATGAACGTGATACCCGCCGAAATTCATGGGAGTACGATCAAGCTCGGAGCCGAGACGATCGCCCTCGATTATGCGCCGAAGCTCGATGCGGGTGGCAGGATCGAACTGGGCATCCGGCCGGAATTCATCCGCATCGGCCGGGAGGGCATGCCTGTCACGGTGACGCGCATCGAGGACATCGGCCGGCGCAGGATCGTTCGCGCAAGCCTTGGAGGGCAATCGATTGCGATTGTCGTTTCCGAGGATGCGGAGGTTCCGGCAGAGCCTCGCGTCACCTTCGATCCCGTTGCGCTGAATATCTATGCCAATTCATGGCGCGTTGGCAGGGAGGCCTGAACCATGGAAAAGACGTGGAACAACAAAGCCTGGTTTCTGGTGCTTCCCGTGCTCCTGCTGGTGGCCTTCTCGGCGGCCATTCCGCTGATGACCGTGGTGAACTATTCGGTCCAGGATACGTTCGGCAACAACGCCTTCTTCTGGGCCGGCACCGACTGGTTCGACGATATCCTGCATTCTGCCCGCTTCTGGGAAGCCCTGCAGCGCAATCTGCTTTTCTCCTTCATCATCCTTGCGCTCGAGATTCCGCTCGGCATCTTCATCGCGCTGAACATGCCGAAGAAGGGGATCGGCGTGCCGGTCTGCCTGGTGCTGATGGCCCTTCCGCTTCTTATCCCGTGGAATGTCGTCGGCACGATCTGGCAGGTCTTCGGGCGGGTCGATATCGGCCTGCTCGGCCACACGCTGGCGGCGCTCGGCATCGACTACAACTATGTGCGCGATCCTCTGGACGCCTGGATCACAGTCGTCGTCATGGATGTGTGGCACTGGACGAGCCTCGTCGTGCTGCTGTGCTACGCCGGCCTCGTCTCCATTCCGGACGCCTATTATCAGGCGGCGAAGATCGACGGGGCATCAAGGTGGTCGGTGTTCCGCTACATCCAGCTACCGAAGATGAAGCGGGTGCTGCTTATCGCCGTCCTGCTGCGCTTCATGGATAGTTTCATGATCTATACGGAGCCCTTCGTGGTCACGGGTGGGGGGCCGGGAAACTCCACGACCTTCCTGTCGATCGACCTCGTCAAGACGGCGGTCGGCCAGTTCGACCTCGGTCCGGCCGCCGCCATGTCGATCGTCTACTTCCTGATCATCCTGCTGCTGTCATGGATCTTCTACACCGTGATGACCAGCAGCGATGCAGACAATTGAAGGAGGGAGAAGAACAATGGCGCGCGCAATCAAATACAAGCCCGCAGGCAATTTCTCCTGGCTGGTCTCGACGATCTACATCATCTTCCTGCTGCTTCCGATCTACTGGCTGGTCAACATGAGCTTCAAGGAGAACGCCGAGATCACCGGAGCCTTCTCGCTCTGGCCGCAGAACCCGACGCTCAGGAACTACATGGTCATCTTCACCGACCCTTCCTGGTACAACGGCTATATCAATTCGATCATCTATGTGGCCCTGAACACCGCGATCTCGGTTCTGGCGGCATTACCGGCTGCCTATGCCTTTTCGCGCTATCGGTTCCTCGGCGATAAACATCTGTTCTTCTGGCTGCTCACCAACCGCATGGCGCCGCCCGCCGTCTTCGCCCTGCCCTTCTTCCAGCTCTATTCCGCCTTCGGTCTCATCGACACCCATATCGCGGTCGCCCTCGCCCATTGCCTGTTCAACGTGCCGCTTGCTGTCTGGATCCTGGAAGGCTTCATGTCGGGCGTACCGAAGGAAATCGACGAGACCGCCTATATCGACGGCTATTCCTTCCCGCGGTTCTTCGTGAAGATCTTCATGCCGCTGATCGCCTCGGGCATCGGGGTCGCGGCCTTCTTCTGCTTCATGTTTTCCTGGGTGGAACTGCTGCTCGCCCGGACGCTGACGACTACGGCCGCCAAGCCCATTTCCGCCATCATGACGCGCACCGTTTCGGCGTCGGGCATGGACTGGGGCGTGCTGGCAGCCGCCGGCGTGCTGACCATCGTTCCCGGCGCACTCGTCATCTATTTCGTTCGAAACTACATCGCCAAGGGCTTTGCCCTCGGTCGGGTCTGACAAGGAGGAACCACGCATGAGCTTTTCATGGATGGCCTGGACACTGCCGACGGCCCTGTTCTTTCTGACGATCCTCGCCCTGCTCATCGGCATGAGCATCTGGGAATATTTCGTGCCGGGCGGTTCGCCCAGGGTCGGCATCCTGCGTTTCGAGACGACGCGGGGAGATCGGCTCTTCATCTCGCTGCTCGGCGCGGCATTCATTCATCTCGCATGGCTGGGGCTTATCGGCCCCAACCTGTGGTGGGCTCTTGCCCTGGCAGTGGTCTACGCAATCGGCGTCTTCCGCTTCGTCTGAAAGGCAAGCTGAAAAGGTGGCGGGAGAACCGCCACTCGGTACGAAATGGCAATCGCAAAACTCTGGGAGGATAAAATGCGACGGCATCTTATGACAACGACGGCAGCGGTGCTGCTGGCTCTGACCGGTTCCGCCTATGCCGGCATGGATGAGGCAAAGCAATTCCTGGACAAGGAAGTCGGCGAACTCTCGACGCTTTCCCGTGCCGAGCAGGAAAAGGAGATGCAATGGTTCATCGATGCGGCAAAACCGCTTGCCGGCCTGGATATCAAGGTCGTCTCCGAAACAATCACCACGCATGAATACGAATCGAAGGTCCTGGCGCCGGCCTTTGCCGCCATCACCGGCATCAAGGTCAGCCATGACCTGATCGGCGAAGGCGACGTGGTTGAAAAGCTGCAGACCCAGATGCAATCCGGCGAGAACATCTATGACGGTTACGTCAACGATTCCGACCTGATCGGCACGCATTGGCGTTACCAGCAGGCCCGCTCGCTCACCGACTGGATGGCGGGCGAAGGCAAGGACGTGACGAACCCCGGCCTCGACCTCCAGGACTTCATCGGCCTGAAGTTCACGACCGCACCGGACAAGAAGCTCTACCAGCTGCCGGACCAGCAGTTCGCCAACCTCTACTGGTTCCGCTACGACTGGTTCAACGACGCCAAGAACAAGGCCGACTTCAAGGCCAAGTATGGCTACGAGCTTGGCGTGCCGGTCAACTGGTCGGCCTATGAGGATATTGCCGAGTTCTTCACCGGCCGCGACGTGGGCGGCAAGAAGGTCTATGGCCACATGGATTACGGCAAGAAGGACCCGTCGCTGGGCTGGCGCTTCACCGACGCCTGGCTCTCCATGGCCGGCAACGGCGACAAGGGCCTTCCGAACGGCCTGCCGGTCGACGAATGGGGCATCAAGGTCAACGAAAAATCGCAGCCGGTCGGCTCCTGCGTCGCACGCGGCGGCGACACGAACGGCCCGGCGGCCGTCTACTCCATCCAGAAATATCTCGACTGGATGAAGGCCTATGCGCCGGCCGCCGCCCAGGGCATGACCTTCTCGGAATCCGGGCCGGTACCGGCCCAGGGCGAAATCGCCCAGCAGATGTTCATGTACACGGCTTTCACCGCCGACATGGTGAAGGCAGGCCTGCCTGTCATGAACCAGGACGGCACGCCGAAATGGCGTTTCGCTCCGTCTCCGCATGGGGTCTACTGGAAGGACGGCATGAAGCTCGGCTATCAGGACGTCGGCTCCTGGACGCTGATGAAATCCACGCCCACCAACCGCGCCAAGGCGGCCTGGCTCTATGCCCAGTTCGTCACCTCGAAGACGGTGGACGTCAAGAAGAGCCATGTCGGTCTCACCTTGATCCGCGAGAGCACCATCCGGCACAAGAGCTTCACGGACCGCGCGCCGAAACTCGGCGGCCTGATCGAGTTCTATCGTTCACCGGCCCGCGTCCAGTGGTCGCCGACCGGCACCAACGTGCCTGACTATCCGAAGCTTGCACAGCTGTGGTGGCAGGCGATCGGTGATGCGTCCTCGGGTGCCAAGACTGCCCAGGCGGCCATGGACTCGCTTTGCTCAGAGCAGGAAAAGGTCCTGCAGCGCCTGGAGCGTGCCAAGGTCCAGGGTGACATGGGACCGGCGCTCGCCGAGGAACGCGATCTTGCATACTGGAACAAGGATGCCGTCGCGAAAGGCAACCTCGCTCCCCAGCTCAAGGTCGCCAACGAGAAGGAAAAGCCCGTCACCATCAACTACGACGAGCTCGTGAAGAGCTGGGCTGACGCCAAGAAGTAAAGCCGGTTCGCCGGGCGCTCAACGCGCCCGGCGGCCACCGACTGCAAAAGTCTCCATTCGCCAGCGCTCCTGGGGCCAAGGCGGGGTGCCTGCCGCAGCTTAGTTGCCCAACCGCTCCTTCCGGAACGCTGCCGACACAGCCTTCGCGGCCAGCATCGCCGTATTCGCGTCAGTCTGATAGTTGCATACAGAAATCCGCATAACGTCGAGCCCTCTCCACCTCGCTCCAGTCACGAAGATCGTTCCTTCGCGCTGCAGCCGAGTAATGGTTCGTCTCGTGACGTCGTCGGCGTCGGTTGTCGGGAGATCCGAGCCGAAGCGACAGATCAGCTGATTGAGGTCAACCTCGTTCAGGATTTCGACGCCTGGCTCGCGTGACAGATGCTCGGCAATGATCCGCGCGGAGGAGCAGCAGCCTTCCACGAGACCGGCAATGCCGTTTCGGCCGAGATGCTTCATCATTGCCCAGGTTGCAAAACCACGCGCTCGCCGCGAAAGCTCCGGCACATAATGTGACGGGTCTCGCTCCCCCTCTGCCGCAATGGGGAGGTAACTGGCAGCGATCGTCATGGCGCGACGGTGGGCCACTTCGTCCCTCACAATCGCGTAGCCGCTGTCATAGGGTGTCTGGAGCCACTTGTGGCCGTCGGTGGCCCAACTATCCGCCAGCTCCACTCCGGGACAAAGGTGCCGCGTCGACGGTGAAGCCTTTGCCCACAGGCCAAATGCACCATCCACATGCACCCAGGCATCCCTGCTCCTGGCGACCGGGACAAGCTCGGTGAACGGATCGAAGGCCCCTGTATTGAGTTGCCCAGCCTGAAGGATAGCGATCATGGGCCCATCGGCTTTGTTGACCGCTTCTTCGAAATGCCTGGCAAGAATACGCCCCTGCGGATCGGTCGCCACCCTGACGACGCGGTCATGCCCAAGCCCCAGGAACTGCAAGGCTGAGAAAACGGTGGTGTGGGCATCGTCACCAATGACAACCGTAATCGGCGGCGCACCGAAAAGCCCGTCTGCGTCGACATTCCAGTCGGCCCGGCGAAGCACTTCGCCTCTCGCGGCGGCCAGACAGCTGAAGTTGGCGACAGTCGCCCCTGTCACAAAGCCCACGGAAGATTGCGCAGGCAGGCCGAGAACGTCCAGAAGCCACGTGGCTGCGACCTTCTCGAAGGACGCCGCGGCGGGAGACGCGGTATGATTGCCGGCATTCTGCCCCCAGGAGCTCGTGAGGAAATCGGCCGCCACTCCCATCGGATGTGAGCCGCCGATCACCCAGCCGAAGAAACTCGGCCCGGTCATTCGGTGGAGCCCCGGCTCTGCCTTTTCCACGAGATGCCGAAGGACGTCCTCCATCGCGAGAGTTTCCGCCTGGAGATCTTCGGCGAGTGTGGCCAGGCATTCCTGGTACTGCAATTGCGGGCGGTGGAGCCGAGGCTCGGTCTGGCGGAAGCCGGCGGCCAGGCGTGCAGCCTCTGCAAAAAGCGTGTCTATGCCCTCAGCCATGGACGGTGCCTCCCTGTCATCGCGACTGCGATGGCGGCTCGTGGTGCATGCCGGTTCTAATTATTGGAATTCTCAGCGGCAGCTTACCATAATATGGGCAGTTCCCTAACCCCACGCTCCATCATCAAGTGATGGAGGCGATGACTGTCGCATTCCGGCAGACGGGGCAGCTGGAGCGGGTGAAGGGAATCGAACCCTCGTATTCAGCTTGGGAAGCTGCTGCTCTACCATTGAGCTACACCCGCGTCGGTTCGCAGATTTCCAACAGACGGCATCGGCTGTCAAGCCGGAGGTGGCGTCAGACGCGAAAATGCTTGGACAGCTTCAGGCCCTGGGCCTGGTAGTTGGAGCCGAGGCCGGCGCCGTACATGCCTTCGGGTTTTTCCATCATGTGTTCGTAGACCAGGCGGCCGACGATCTGGCCGTCTTCGAGGATGAAGGGGACCTCGTGACTGCGCACTTCGAGCACGGCACGGCTGCCACGTCCGCCGGCCGCCTCGTGGCCGAAGCCCGGATCGAAGAAACCGGCATAATGGACGCGGAATTCGCCGACCAGCGGATCGAAGGGTGTCATCTCAGCCGCATAGAGCGGCGGCACGTGCACCGCCTCGCGCGAGACGAGGATATAGAATTCGTCCGGATCGAGGATCAGTTCGTTGCGGCCGCGGCTGTAAAGCGGTTCCCAGAAATCGAAGATGTCGTGCTGGGCCTTCTTGTCGACATCGACGACGGCCGTGTGGTGTTTGCCGCGATAACCGATCAGGCCGACGCTGTCGCCGGAAAGATCGATCGACAGGGCGATGCCGCCACCGGAGACATTCGGCCTGGCGGACGCCACCAGGGTTTCGTCGTTGTGGAGCCGCAGGAGATCCGGCTCGCCAAGCAGCGCGTTGCCGACACGGAAACGGATCTGCGACAGGCGCGAACCGCGGCGCACCACGATCGGGAAAGTACGCGGCGAGATTTCAAGATAGAGCGGACCGGAATATCCGGCGGGGATCTTGTCGAATTCCTGTGCGTAATCGGTGATGACCCGGGTAAAAATATCGAGCCGGCCGGTAGAGCTTTTCGGATTGGCGGAGGCGGACATGTTGGCCGGCAGGTCGAGCCGTTCCATCAGCGGCACGATGTAGACGCAGCCGGTCTCGAGCACAGCGGCTTCGGAGAGGTCGATCACGTGCAGCTTGAGGCGATCGAGCTTGTCGGAGACGAGGCTCGTCGGGCCCGGCATGAAGCTCGCGCGGACGCGAAACGCCTTGGCGCCGAGGCGCAGGTCGAGGCTTGCAGGCTGGATCTGGTCCAGATCGAGCTCGCGCTCGGAGATCAGCCGTCCACTGTCGAAAAGCGCCGCGATTGCGCGGTCCGCCAAAATTCCTGTTTCGCGAGCCATCATGTCTCTCTCAAGTTTTCGAGGCGACAAAACCAAATGCGAGCCATTGACGCAAGCGGGGCGCGGCGCTATGCCACTCTTATCCCGTGGTGATTTGGCCGGTCGGCTTGCAGCCACGTTAAATAAGTGGCTAAAAAGACCGGGTGCGAAACCGGTCTGCTTATGCGACCGGTTTTTTTGTTCTGAATGGGGAACACGCATGACTAACAAATGGCGCCCGGCAACTCAGCTCGTACACGGCGGCACGTTGCGCTCGCAATATGGCGAAACCTCGGAAGCGATCTTCCTGACGCAAGGGTTCGTCTATGACACGTCGGAAGCGGCGGAAGCGCGCTTCAAGGGCGAGACAGACGGCTTCATCTACGCGCGTTACGGCAGCCCGACCAACGACATGTTCGAAAAGCGCATGTGCATGCTGGAAGGCGCCGAAGATGCGCGCGCCACCGCCTCGGGCATGGCTGCCGTCACCGCCGCGATCCTCTGCCAGCTGAAGGCCGGCGACCATATCGTCGCCGCACGCGCCCTGTTCGGCTCCTGCCGCTGGGTGGTCGAGACGCTCGCTCCGAAATACGGCATCGAATGCACGCTGGTCGACGGGCGCTTCCTGGAAAACTGGGAAAAGGCGATCACCCCGAAGACCAAGGTGTTCTTCCTGGAAAGCCCGACCAACCCGACGCTCGAAGTGGTCGACATTGCCGGCGTTGCCAAGCTCGCCAACCAGATCGGCGCCAAGGTCGTCGTCGACAACGTGTTTGCGACCCCGCTCTTCCAGAAGCCGCTGGAACTCGGCGCCCATATCGTCGTCTACTCCGCGACCAAGCACATCGACGGCCAGGGCCGCTGCCTCGGTGGCGTCGTGCTTTCCGACAAAGCCTGGATCGACGAGAACCTGCACGACTATTTCCGCCACACCGGCCCGGCCATGTCGCCGTTCAATGCCTGGACGCTGCTGAAGGGCATCGAGACCTTGCCGCTGCGCGTCAAGCAGCAGACGGAGAGCGCCTCGAAGATCGCCGACTTCCTCGCCGACCAGAACCAGGTCGCAAAGGTCATCTATCCGGGCCGCAAGGACCATCCGCAGGCGGATATCATCGCCCGGCAGATGACGGGCGGCTCCACGCTTGTGTGCTTCGAGCTGAAGGGCGGCAAGGACGCGGCCTTCAAGCTGCAGAACGCGCTGGAGATCGTGCAGATTTCCAACAATCTCGGCGACGCCAAGAGCCTGATCACCCATCCGGCGACAACGACGCACAAGAACCTGACGGATGAGGCCCGTGCCGAACTCGGCATTTCGCCCGGCACCGTGCGCCTGTCTGCCGGCATCGAGGATACTGATGACCTGATCGAGGATTTCGCCCAGGCGCTGTCCAAGGCCGGCATGTAAGTCTTCGCTTTCCGGGATGGTGGATCGACCACGAGATTCACCATCCCGGTTATCCTTAACTTCAACAAATGCTCACACTCGGTTGTTCGAACCGCGAGAATTCTTGACCTTGCGGCCCCCCTGTACAATATCGAACCAGTAAGAGTTGTTGAGGTGTCGCATGTATCGCGCCCGGACACGAGATATCGATGTCGCCGTTGAGCCATACTATCTGGAGGAGCAATCCAATCCGGAAGAGAGCCGCTATGTCTGGGGATATCGCATCGTCATAGAGAACCATTCGACGCTTACCGTGCAGCTCGTGCATCGCTACTGGCACATTACCGACCAGAACGGTATCGTCGATGAAGTGGACGGGCCGGGGGTCGTCGGCGAGCAGCCGCGGCTGAAGCCCGGCGACAGTTACGAATATTCCTCGGGCTGTCCTCTCGACACGCCATCCGGGCTGATGTTCGGTCATTACGATATGCAGACCGATGAAGGCGAGACCTTCGAGGTGACGATTCCGGCCTTCTCGCTGGATTCACCGGGCCTGATGCGCGTCCTCAACTAGACCGCGCCCCCGACGACAACCTACAGGTTATGGGTGGCGGCGGTTTTTCTATTTGTTGCCCCCTCCCTCCTGCGGCATCCTGTCGTCGTCAAACAGTCTTTGGGAGGAGAACTTGATGACACGACCCGTTCTGCTGGCGCCCTGCGCGTTAGTGACGCTTGCGGCCTTCACTCCGGCGCTCGCGCAAAACAGAAGCAGTTTCATCGACCAGAAGGACAGGCCGGATTTCGCATCCGCCACCGTCTCGCCGCAGATCGCCTGCGGCATGCTGAACAGCCAATCCTTCGCCGACGTCACCACCCTGAAAGCCACGCACGTCGCCGGCGTGGGAACGGTCCCCGGCCATTGCCAGGTGACCGGCTATATCCGGCCGCAGGTGCGCTTCGAGATCACCCTGCCCGACAATTGGAACCGGCGGCTGTACATGTTCGGCAATGGCGGTTTTGCCGGGGAGGATCTTGCCGCGGCGTCGCGGATCGCGACTCGCAACGCGGCGCTTTCGAAGGGTTTCCTCACCGTCCAGCAGAATACCGGCCATGATGCGGTCAGCTACAAGCTCGGGGATTTCGCGCAGGATCTCGGCCTCTTGATCGACTACGGCTCGCGCGCCGTGCATGTCACCGTCGATACGGCCAAGGCGATCGCCGCACGCTATTACGACCGGCATCCGTCGTTCTCCTACTGGGATGGCTGCTCGACGGGTGGGCGCCAGGGGCTGATGGCGGCACAGCGCTACCCCGGCGACTTCGACGGCATTCTCGCCGGAGCGCCTGTCCTCGATCTCACCAATACGCAGATCTGGGGTGTCTGGAATGCGCGGGCGCTGCTCAAGGCGCCGATCAGCCGGGCGCAGCTTCCAGTTCTCGCCAAGGCGGTGATGGACAAGTGCGATGCGATCGACGGCGCCAAGGACGGGCTGATTGCCGATCCGCGCCAGTGCAATTTCGATCCGGCCAAGGACCTGAAGATCTGCGAGGCGGGCGGTTCCGACTGCTTCACGCCGGCGCAGGCGGACACGCTGAAGACGCTGGCGGGCGGCGTGAAGATCAAGGGCGAGACTATTTTCCCCGGTGTGCAGTTGGGGACCGAAGGCGTTGATCCGACCGGCGTGAGCGGCTGGGACATGTGGATGGTGTCCGATCCGGGGCCAAGCCGGCAACTCGCTTATGGCGAGACCTTCGTCAAGAACATGGCGATGCTGCCCGCCTCCGGAAAAGCGATCGACTGGAAGACATTCGACTTCGACACGGAATATCCGAAGATCGGGGCGATCCGCGAGATCGTCGACGCGACCAATCCGGACCTCAGCGAATTCCAGAAGCGCGGCGGTCGGATGATCACCTATTTCGGCTGGTCCGACCCGGCGCTCAACCCGATGATGGGCGTCAACTATTATGAAGCCGTCCGCAAACAGATGGGCGCAGAGCGGACGGCGGAGTTCTATCGCCTGTTCATGGTGCCCGGCATGTTCCACTGCACCGCGGGTTACGGCACGGATGTCTTCGATGCCTTCACGCCACTGATGGACTGGGTGGAAAACGGCAAGGCGCCGACGGTGATCCAGGCAAGCCAGATCAAGGACGGCAAGCCGGCGATGACCCGGCCGCTCTGCCCCTACCCGCAATCGGCCAAATATTCCGGCAACGGCGATGTGAAGGATGGTGCGAACTTCGAATGCAAGATGCCTTGAAACGAAACCGGCGGGAGGAAACTCCCGCCGTTCGATAATCAGGCTGCGGCGAATTCGTCGGCCGTGTAGCGATAGGTGGTCGAGCAGAACTCGCAGGTGACGGCGATCTCGCCGTCTTCCTCGCTCGCCTCGATCTCCTCGGCGGAAAACCCCGAGAGAACGCCCTTGATCTTGTCGCGCGAGCAGCTGCAGCGGTCGAACACCGGGTGCGGCGCGTAGACCCGCACCCCGCGCTCATGGAACAGGCGAAACAGCAGCCGTTCGATTGCGACCCGTGGGTCTGTCAGTTCGTCGGTGTCGATGGTTTCCACCAGCGTGCGGGCTTCGGCCCAGGAATCGTCCTCGGTGAACTCGAAATCGCGCTCGTCACCATCGCCGCCATGCAGGTCCGGCTGGCGCATGCGCTCAGGCGCGTGCGGCAGGAACTGCGCGACAAGCCCGCCTGCCCGCCAGTTGTGACGCGGCTTGCCATCGGCATCGCGGTCGAAGAGCTCGGCGACGCCCAGGCGGACCTTGGTCGGGATCTGCTCCGACTGACGGAAATAGACGCCGGCGATCTCCTCGAGTGATGAGCCGTCCATCGGCACGATGCCTTGATACGGCTGCATGCCGCGGCCCTGGTCGATGGTGAAGGCAAGTACTCCGTGTCCGAGGAGATCGGGCGGCGAGGTTTTGCCTTCCTCGACGGCAGCGGCCAAGGCTTCTTCATCGTAACGGGCATAGGCACGAAGGCTGTCGGGCGTCGAGAAATCCGCGACCAGCAGATCGACCGGGCCGTCGCCCTTGGTCTGCACCGTGAACTTGCCATCGAATTTCAGCGAGGTGCCGAGCAGGGCCGTCAGCACGATCGCCTCGGCAAGCAGCCGCGCGACCGGGCCTGGATATTCGTGACGGCTGAGGATGGTGTTCAAAAGCGGTCCGAGCTGGACCGCACGGCCGCGCACGTCGAGACCCTCCACCTGGAAGGGAACGACCCGATCGTCTCCGGCAAAGTCGAGTTCGTTGAGTTCCACAGTCGCTTCCGCCATGACATCACTCCTTCGCGCCGACCCAAACCTTTACACAAGCGCCAGCCCGAGCGGAACCGCTGGCCGGAGGAAAAGACGTCGACGATGTGTGTTGAAACGCCAGTCCAGAAGACGGCGTATTGTTGAAAGCCGACAAATGGGGGATTGCGGGGCGAAAATCAAGGTTGATTGCCGCCGCCAGCTCTCCGCGTCCTCCATCCGGGACGTTGAACTCAGACGGCGCCGAAGCACCAGGCGAGAATGGACTTCTGTGCGTGCAGGCGGTTTTCAGCCTCGTCGAAGACGACCGACTGCGGACCGTCGATCACCTCGTCGGTGACTTCCTCGCCGCGGTGGGCCGGCAGGCAGTGCATGAACAGCGCATCCTTGTCGGCACGCTTCATCAGCTCGGCATTGACCTGGAACGGCTGAAAGACGTTGTGGCCGCGTGCCTTGTGCTCCTGGTTCATCGACACCCAGGTGTCGGTGACGATGCAATCAGCGCCGGCGACCGCCTTTTCGGCATCATGGCAAAGCATGATGTTGCCGCCGTTGTTGCGCGCCCAGTTGAGGAACTTGTCGGCGGGTTCCGAGCCCATCGGCACAGCCATGTTCATGCGGTAGCCGAAACGGGCGGCACCTTCCACGAAGGAATGCAGCACGTTGTTGCCGTCGCCGGTCCAGGCGACCGTCTTGCCGGCGATCGGCCCGCGATGCTCCTCGAAGGTCATGATATCGGCCATGATCTGGCAGGGATGCGTATCGTCGGTCAGGGCGTTAATGACCGGCACGGTCGCGTGTTCGGCAAGCTCCAGCATACGGGCGTGATCCGTGGTGCGGATCATGATCGCATCGACGTAACGCGACAGGACCTTGGCCGTGTCGCCGATCGTCTCGGCGCGACCGAGCTGCATCTCGGTACCCGACAGAAACAGCGTTTCGCCGCCGAGCTGGCGCATGCCGACATCGAAGGAGACGCGGGTGCGGGTGGAGGGCTTTTCGAAGATCATCGCCAGCATCTTGCCGGCGAGCGGCTTTTCCGCCGTACCGGCCTTGGTCGCCTGTTTGCGGACCTTCGCGTCGTCGAGGATAGCCCTGAGATCAGCCGGGGAAACGGCAGAAAGATCGAGGAAATGCTTGGGAGATGCCATGTGATGTTCCCTGTGAAGCGGGAAACCAGCAACGGCGTCCCGCTTTTGCCCGCTCAGGCCGTTTTTTTCATCTCGGAGGTGGAAAGCTTTTCCGCCGCCCTCTCGATGCGGGCAAGCCCCTCTCGGGCCTCTTCCGCTGTGACTGTGAGCGGTGGCAGGAGACGCACCACATTGTCGCCGGCCGGAATGGTCAGCATGTATTCGCCGCGTATGGCGGCAACCAGATCACCCGCGGGCACCTTCGCCTTCACGCCGAGCAGCAGGCCTTCACCACGAATGTCCTCGATGACGTCGGGGAAGCGGTCCTTGAGGCTCGCGAGCCCCTGCCGCAACACCAAGGCGACATCGCGGACGTTTTCCAGGAAGCCGTCGCCCAGGATCACGTCGAGCACGGCATTGCCGACCGCCGTGGCGAGCGGATTGCCCCCGTAGGTCGTGCCATGGGTGCCAGCGGTCATGCCGGACGCGGCGTCCGCCGTGGCAAGGCAGGCGCCGAGCGGGAAGCCGCCGCCGATGCCCTTGGCAAGCGCCATGATGTCGGGCGCGACGCCCGCCCATTCATAGGCGAACAGCCTGCCGGAACGGCCGACGCCGGTCTGCACTTCGTCGAAGATCAGCAGCAGACCGTTGTCGTCGCAGACCTGGCGCAACGCCTGGAGGAATTCCTTCGGGACCGGCCGGACACCGCCCTCTCCCTGGATCGGCTCGATCAGAATAGCCGCGGTTGCATCGGTGATCGCAGCCTTCAGGGCGTCCATGTCGCCAAACGGCACCTGATCGAAGCCTTCGACCTTCGGGCCGAAACCTTCGAGATACTTTGCCTGGCCGCCGGCGGCGATGGTCGCCAGCGTGCGGCCGTGGAAGGCGCCTTCGAAGGTAATGATATGGAAGCGCTCCGGATGGCCCTTCACGAACTGATAGCGGCGCGCGGTCTTGATGGCACATTCCAGCGCCTCGGCGCCGGAATTGGTGAAGAACACCTTGTCCGCGAAAGAATTGTCGGCGAGACGACGCGACAGCGTCTCCTGGCCCGGCTGTTCGAAGATGTTGGACGTGTGCCAGACCTTGTCGGCCTGCGCCTTCAGCGCGCCGACGAGGTGCGGATGGCCGTGACCAAGCGAATTGACGGCGACGCCGGAGCCGAAATCGAGATATCGCTCCCCACTTTCCGTCACAAGCCATACGCCCTCGCCGCGCTCGAAACGCAGCGGAGCCCGGGCAAACGTGTCGAAAAGCGCGGCTTCAGCCATGGCGACATCACTCCTCTAGGCAGTCCAGAAAGGCCCATGGAAGGGGCCGAAAAAATCAAAAATGCCGCCCACTGGGCGGCGGGGGCACTATCGGGGTTTAGGCCATCAATGTCAACAAAGCTCGGCGTTTTGGGCAGGCCCGGGCCGGAAAGCGCCAGGCGCCAGCCAATGTGACAAAAATGACTCTCCCCGACAGCAAGTTGGGGAAAACCACGAAATCGATTCCCGCAGATTCCCCCGACTCTTGCCACGGAGTCAGCCTCACACTAGGTTAAAGATCAATTACTAGACTGCATGCGGCGGAACTAGTCACCTCAAGCATAGATATAGTGGGTGCTGCGAAATGATTTTCGCAGTAAAGGTGGAAGGATTCTGCATGCCAGCGGCGTTCAAAGGCGGAGAACGGGCATGAACTGGACAGACGAGCGTGTCGAGAAGCTCAAAAGATTGTGGTCGGAGGGCCTGAGTGCCAGCCAGATCGCAGCACAACTCGGAGGCGTAAGCCGAAATGCCGTGATCGGCAAGGTGCATCGTCTCTGCCTGCCGGGCCGGGCGAAAGCCGGCGGCACGGTCGCGACGGGCCGCTCATCGGCTGCCAAGCGTACGACATCGGCGCCGAGGGCTCCGAACTATGCATCGCGCGTCACCACCCGGACCGTTACTCGCGCCGTCGGCGCGACGATGGTCAAGGAAGAGATTGAAATCGAACCCTATCAGGAGATGGAATATCGTCCCGCCTCCAACGTGGTGGTGCCGATCTCCCGTCGCCTCGCATTGACCGAACTCACCGAGCGCACCTGCAAGTGGCCGGTCGGCGATCCGCTCAAGGACGACTTCCACTTCTGTGGCTGCGAATCCCCGGATGCCTCGCCCTATTGCGGCTATCACGCAAAGCTCGCCTACCAGCCGGTCAACGAGCGCCGCAAGGTTGCTGCTCGGGTCTGAGCGGCGGCGCGACACGAGGGCAAGATCGAAAGCGGGCTCCGGCCCGCTTTTTTGTTGCGCATGGCAGATATGCCGGCCAAGCCTTGCTCCGGAGCCATGACCCGCCTATTTTAAAGACAGTGAGGACGACCTCCCCCATTCGGGCAGAAACTCCGGGACGGCCCGGAAAGCACCCAGGAGGTCATCATGCGTTCGACACGCGACCGTATCCGCCATGCCATCAGCTTCGAGCTGATCGGGCTCGCTCTCATCATACCGCTCGGCTCCTTCGCCTTCGGCGTGCCGCCCACCGATATCGGCGTGGTGGGCATCGGCAGCGCGACGATCGCCACCGGCTGGAACTATCTCTACAATCTCGGCTTCGACCATCTGATGCAGCGCTTTACCGGCGGCACGCAGAAGAACACCGCAATACGCGTGGCGCATGCGGTGCTGTTCGAACTTGGTCTGCTGATCGCGCTTCTGCCGCTGATCGCCTGGTATCTCGGTGTCAGCCTCATGCATGCGCTGACGATGGACGTGTCGTTCGCGGTCTTCTACGTGGTCTATGCCTTCGTGTTCAACTGGGCCTATGACCGCATCTTTCCGTTGCCGGAATGGCAACGGCAGACCGAGGCGGCCTGACGCCGCCTCCTCGAGGTTTCTATCGAATAATCCGCGCCGCGGACGGTGCGGATGTCATCCTGCCTGCTTCAGAACCTGACGGTGAACTCGCTTCCCTTGCCGACTTCCGATTTCACGATCAGGCGGGCTCTGTGGCGGGTCAGGATGTGCTTGACGATTGCAAGGCCGAGGCCCGTCCCTTTCTTGGAACGGCTGTCGGCCACGCTGACCCGGTAGAAGCGCTCCGTCAGCCTCGGAACGTGCTCGGCCGGAATGCCCGGTCCCTGGTCGACAACGGTCACTTCCACCGGATCGGAAGCGCCGTTGCGCAGATAAACGTCCACGAATTTGCCTTCTTGGCCATATTTGCAGGCATTCTCGATCAGGTTCTCGAAAACCTGAACAAGCTCGTCGCGGTCGCCCAGCACCTCCACCTTGCCTTCCGGCAGATGCGTGCGGATTTCCACCCCGAGGTCGTCGGCGAGCGGCACCAGCGCATCCCGCACATGGCCGATCAGCGGCTTCAGGTCGATCGTCTGATCCGGAGCGATATGGGATTTGAGCTCCAGGCGCGACAGCGACATGAGGTCGTCGACGAGACGGCTCATGCGCGTTGCCTGGTCGAACATGATGGCCAGGAACCGCTCGTGCGCGGCGGGATCGGAGCGCGCCGGCCCCTGCAGGGTCTCGATGAAGCCTCTCAGCGACGCAAGCGGGGTGCGCAGCTCATGGCTGGCATTGGCGACGAAATCCGAGCGCATCCGGTCGATGCGGCGCAGTTCCGAAATGTCCCGGAAGGAAAGGAGATAGAGCTTCTGCGCTACGCCTTCCGAGCTTTGCTGGATCGGCTGGCCCAGATCGATGGGGGCGATGCGCAGGGTATAGACGCGCTCCGAGGGCAGCCGCTCGGAGTGCTCGATCTGGTTCGGCTCGTCGGTCGCGATGGTTTCCCGCACCATGTCGAGAATGCCGGGGGACCGCAGTCGGGCCGAAAGGTGCGAACCGGGAGAAAGAATTCCAAAGGCCCTTTCGGCAGCCTTGTTCTGATAGAGGACCGTGACGTCCTCGCCGAGCACGAAAGCCGGAATATCCAAGGCACCGAGCGTTGCCGCCACCTTGGGTAACGGCTGAAAGCCCGGCTGCTCTTTCTCGGCGACCTCGAGCACCGGCGGCGGAAGAGCGGCAGGCTTGCGGCCGACGACGACCAGCACCAGGAGCAGCCAACCCACCAGGACGCCCACCCAGTCCATGCCGATCAGGAATGCTATCATCGCCAAGAGGGTCAGAAGCAGCAACAGGGCTCGTTCCTGGCGGCCCCTCGCAACGAGCGTGCCCAGACCCCGACGCCATTTCTCCAGTACCGACTCCACAGACAGACTCGCAGCTTTCACAGGTTGAACACGCGCTCATATATCCCTTGCATGACAGATATACATCGCTTCCGTTGGGATATTGGAAAATTGGCGCCATCCGGAGAGTAGCGGAATTTCGAACTTGCGTTACATATCGGCTACCGCCTCGTACGGCGGATCGATCGGAGGAAGCACCATCATGGCGGATAAAACCGAAAGCCGGGCAGTCAGCATCGACATCAACGGCAAGCTCAAGCAGTTCGATATCGACGATCCGGTACTGCCGGCCTGGATCGAGGAACATGCGCTTAGCTCCGGCGGATATCCCCATGACGACAAGCTGGACAAGGACAAATACGCAAAGCAGCTCGAAAAGCTGCAGGTCGAACTCGTCAAGGTGCAGTTCTGGCTGAAGGCGACCGGCAAGCGGATGATGGCGCTTTTCGAGGGCCGCGATGCGGCCGGCAAGGGCGGCACGATCTTTTCGATCAATGCCTATCTCAATCCGCGTTCGGCCCGCGTGGTGGCGCTCAACAAACCGACGGAGACCGAGGCCGGTCAGTGGTATTTCCAGCGCTACATCTCACATTTCCCGACCTCGGGGGAGATCGTACTGTTCGACCGCTCCTGGTACAACCGGGCCGGGGTCGAGCCGGTGATGGGTTTCTGCACGCCGGAACAGTACAAGGACTTCATGAAGGCAGTTCCTCGCTTCGAGGACACGATTTCCGACGAAGGCATCATCTTCTTCAAGTTCTGGCTGGATATCGGCCGCGAGATGCAGCTCAAGCGTTTCCATGACCGGCGGCACGATCCGCTCAAGATCTGGAAACTGTCGCCGATGGATATCGCCGCGTTCAACAAATGGGACGACTACACCGAGAAACGCGACGCGATGCTTGAAAAGACCCACAACAAGGAGACGCCCTGGGCGGTCGTGCGGGCCAACGACAAGCGCCGCGCCCGCCTCAACGTCATTCGCCACATCCTGTCGCTCGACTATGAGGGGAAGGACAAGGACGCTATCGGCGAGATCGACGACAAGATCTTCGGTTTCGGCCCGAAGTTCCTCAGATAAAGGTCATTGGCCGGGCAGGATGCGCACCGAATAGAGCAGCACCGCCCGGTCGGCGCCGTCGATGCCGCTGTTGAAGATCAGGCGGCCGGGCCGGTTGGGGGCAAGCGACCGCTCGAAGGTCACCCGGAAGAGCGCCTCCAGCTTCTCCTGCGTTGCCGTGAAGCGATGACGGCTGCAGTTGCCGAGGCTTCCGAAATCGCAGCGGACCGACAGCTGCACGGAACTGTTCTGCCCCGACTGCAGGGTCAGGGCTACCGTCGAGCTCTTGCCGGCCATTTCGCGCAGCACTTCCGGCGGCACTTCGACCGAGACATCGCCGCCGTCGCCTGACGTCGCCGATGCGATGCGGACGGCCTGCCCTTCCGATGCGGCCACCGCCTCGACTTTCGCCTGGCCGCCGGCTTTCATTTCCGCCGCCTTGGAGGGCACGAAGATTTCCACCCACTCGTCGGAAAAACCGCGGCGCGGATCGAAGGCGACCGGGCCTCCCGCCCCCTGACCGGCGACCGAGCGGTCGGCCGACTTCATCGCCTCTTCGACGATCGACTGCACCAGGCCGGATTGATAGAACCACCAGCAGGCGCCGCCGACCACGCCGAGGGTGATGACCCAGGTCAGGAGATGCGACAGGAAACCCCGACGCTTTCGCGGTTTGGCGGCCCGTTCCGGGGGAACGTCCAGTCCACTATCGGAGGACCGGCGGGCGTTCCTGTTCGGCTTGCCCGGCTTTGCCGCTTTCGCCGGCGGTTCCGGCTGGAATGGCTCGGCTTCGATCCGCGCGCCGCGCGCGGGGCTGACGCCGCCGAGATCGCCGGAGGACATCGCAGTAGCGGATGGAGCGCGCGTCTCTCCCGAAACGGTATCGATGGATGGCGCGACAGGCGAAGGTGCCGCCGGCCGTTGCGGCGCATCCGGTCGCGGGCGAGCCTCCATGACCGGAGACTCCACGGCCATAGATTCCGCGGCATATGGCAGCTCCGGGTCGAGCTCAACGACGGGTTCCTGCGCCGGTTCGGCCAAGCGCTGCACTTCCGCCATTTCGATTTCGTGGATCTTCCGCTCCAGGAGTTCATGCTGCTGCATGATGATCAGCCGGTCGCTGACGCCCTGCTTGCGAAGGCCGGCATCCAGTGCCTGGCGCGCCGACTGATAAATACGCGCCCTGATCTCCCGGTCCGCCCGGTTCGAGCGATCCAGTGCGTTTCTGATGGCCGTTTCCAAACCGCTCACTGCCGGTCCTTCTTCATACTCAATCCCACTGCGCGGGAGTTTACGTTTCGGTAACCTCTCCGCCGCGGAACTGCAAGCACCGCCTTCGACTGCACCATGGCCAAAAATAAGGACAGGATATGTCGGGGCCTTTGCCGGACGTCGCGGAGATCTGCTGCGAAAATCTTTCCACCGGCTTTTCGAGGCTGCCGCGATCTGGTAGACGGATTTACGTTTGCGTAAAGGTCAATCGGGAGGTTTTTGATCCATGCTTCCAGCAGTCCTCAAGGACAGGCTCCGCCTGCCCGTGGTCGCGTCGCCGCTGTTCATCATTTCCCATCCGGAGCTGACGCTGGCGCAATGCAAGGCCGGCGTCGTCGGCGCCTTCCCGGCGCTCAATGCGCGGCCGGAAAGCCAGCTCGACGAATGGCTGGCCATGATCACGGAGGATCTCGCCACCTATAACGCCGCCAATCCCGACAGGCCTGCCGCTCCCTTTGCCGTCAACCAGATCGTCCATACCTCCAACAAGCGCCTGGAGCACGACCTGATGATGTGCGTGAAATACAAGGTGCCGATCGTCATTTCCTCGCTCGGCGCCGTGCCGGAGGTGAATGCCGCCGTGCATTCCTATGGCGGCATCGTGTTGCACGACATCATCAACAACCGCCACGCCAATTCGGCGATCCGCAAGGGCGCCGACGGGCTGATCGCGGTCGCTGCCGGCGCCGGCGGGCATGCCGGCACGCTGTCGCCTTTCGCGCTGGTGCAGGAAATCCGGGAATGGTTCGACGGGCCGTTGCTGCTCGCCGGGGCGATCGCCACCGGCGGCGGCATCCTTGCCGCCCAAGCCATGGGCGCCGACATGGCCTATATCGGCTCGCCCTTCATCGCCACGAAGGAGGCGCGCGCCGTCGAGGGCTACAAGCAGATGATCGTCGATTCGAACGCCGCCGACGTCGTCTATTCCAACTATTTCACCGGCATCCACGGCAACTACCTCAAGGGATCGATCACCGCTACCGGCATGGACCCGGATGCGCTTCCGGTCGCAGATCCGTCCAAGATGGATTTCGATCAGGCAGTCAGCGGGCCGAAGGCCTGGAAGGAGATCTGGGGCGCGGGTCAGGGGGTCGGCGCGGTCAAGGCGGTGGTTCCGGTCGCCGAACTCGTCGACCGGCTGGAAAACGAATACCGGGCGGCGCGCGAGCGCCTCGCGGTTTGAACTAGCGGCCGGATAATAACCGTCTTTCCAGGAAAATCGTCGAGAAGCCCAAAACCCGGCTTGAAATCGCAGGTCATTGCCTGTATCAGCCGCATCACTCGCAGCCCCGGCTAAGCCGGTCGCTGCCCGTGCCGCTTTAGCTCAGGTGGTAGAGCACATCATTCGTAATGATGGGGTCGCAGGTTCGAGTCCTGCAAGCGGCACCACTTATCATCAGCATTTGAACAGGTCATGCGCCGCCGACATTCGCTGGGTCAGCGGCCGGAGCAGGATCAACCTGCCACCGCGCTCGTCCCGTCGTCGATGCAAATGCCCTGCAGCTGCATCTGGACTGCATGCATGAACAGACCTGCCTGACGGGAGATTTCATCCTCCGCTACGCCCTGGGCTCTGAGAGCCTGCGCAAAGCCAGCCATCTCCGATCGCCAGAAGTGGTTCGCTTGTTCGCCGTGAAGCCGCAGAAGCGCCTCGGCGCAGCGTTTAACGTCAGCGGTGCGCCGATCGGCGGGGAATTGCAGCAGCGTCATGCCATCTCCATATTGTCGGGCGAATCGCCCAGGGATCGCAGCACATTGGCCGCCAGTCCTTCACAAAGGCTGAACGACTGGAGGTATCTGGTGCAGGGAAGGTGGATGTCGAGGCCATCGTTGCGAAGGCGACTGCCTTGACGACAGCCGTTTGCAGTTTTTCAACTGGCAAAATTCTGGAGTTGGCGCTCGCCAATCCTTGCCGGCGGGGCTTTGCCCGCCTAACTAGAGTTCACACTGCGAGTGCCACAAGGCTTCGCACGTAAGCGTTAACGTCACTCAACGCGCTGATCGACCGGGCATTGCCGGTTTCGGTCTGCGCGGCTGTGTCCGGCAGGTCGATATCCCGTGAAAGGACACAGATGAACGACCTTGCCACCCAGGACCAGACTTCCTCCGCCCCCAAGATCGAGCGCATCCGTCACGAACTCAAGCGTCGTGTGCTGACGGTCGAAACCGTCGAACGTATCACGCCGCAGATGCTGCGCATCACGCTCGGCGGCGGGGATCTTTCGGATTTCGTCAGCGCTGCGCCGGACGACCACATCAAGATATTCCTGCCGACCGAAGCCGGTGAACCCGAGCGCCGTGATTATACGCCCCGGCGGTACGATCAGAACGCCCGATCCCTGGCGCTCGATTTCGCCGTCCATGACGCCGGTCCCGCCACGCGATGGGCGCTGGATGCCGTGCCGGGCAGCACGCTATCGATCGGCGGCCCGCGAGGTTCGGCCGTCATCTCGGGCGTGAAGCGTTGGCTGCTTATCGGCGACGAGACTGCGCTTCCTGCCATAGGCCGCCGTATCGAAGAAGCCGGCGGCGATGCCGTCATCACGAGTATCGGGCTGGTAGCCGGGCCTGAAGAGGAACAGGTCTTCGAGACGCGGGCTTCGCTCAAGACACTCTGGGTGCACCGCCCTCTTTCCCGCGCCACGGACGCCTCCGGGGTGATCTCCCTACTCGATGCGATTGCGCTTGAGCCCGAGACCTTCATCTGGGTCGCCGCCGAAGCCTCGGTCGCCCGGGCCATTCGCGCCTATCTGGTCGAAAAACGCGGATATCCGCTCGCCTGGGTCAAGGCTGCCGGATATTGGGCCCAGGGCAAGGCGGATGCCCACGAAACGATCGGGGACTGAACCAGATGACAAAAGGCCGCGCCATCCCCGGCTTGGATGGCGCAGCCTATTTCAATGCCCGAAATGGAATCAGCTGTTCTTTCGCGGGGTCATCGGATCGCTGATCCGGGCTGCCTGGAATGTGTCCGGCAGCTGCGTCAGTTCGATCGCCGCGACGATGCCGGCGCGATTGAAGGGATCGCCTTCGGCAAAGGCCTGCGCCTCCACAAGGCTCGTGGCCTCGAGAATACCGAAATTGCCGATCGACGAACCGCTTTCGTCAACCAGGGCGGAGCCGATCAGGACGGCGGCAAGGCCCTCTCCGCCCGACTGGACCCAGGCCCGGTGTGACGGGCGGTGGGTATCGCGGGCGGCGTCCTGGCCTTCATGGTGCAGGCAGCGCATCAGGAAGAACATCGGATCAGGCCGCATTTTCCAGCACGACCATGCCGGCGCCGGTCATCGAAGCCGGGGCATGGTAGTGTTTGTGGATGAGGTTGACGTCGCTGTTCATCGCGGCACGCATGACGAGCCACATGATCAGTTCGGCGCCTTCGGAGCCGAACTGTTCGACATAGTCCTCGCGGCTCATGGTGCGATAGGGTTCCGGATTGCTGGCGATGCCGTCCAGCCAGGCGCGGTCGGCCGGCTGGTTGATAAAGCCGGCACGGGCGCCCTGCAGCTGGTGCGACAGGCCGCCGGTGCCGAGAATGACGACGCGCTCGTCGCCCGGCCAGCTTTCGATCGCTTCGCGCAGGACCGTGCCCATATCCCAGCAGCGCTGCGGCGTCGGGATCGGATACTGGATGGTATTGACCCAGATCGGCAGGACCTTCACCGGCCAGGCGTCCGGCCGGCCGAAGAACAGTTCCATCGGCACCTGCAGGCCGTGATCCACCTCGATCTCACGGCAGACCATCGGGTCGAAATGGCGCTCGACCAGCTTGTCGACGAAATGCCAGGAGAAATCCACAGCGCCTTCGAACGCCGGGATAGCGCGCGGCCCCCAGCCTTCGTCGACCGGATTGTAGGTTTCGGCGACGCCGACGGCAAAGGTCGGCACGCGGTCGAGGAAGAAGGTATTGCCGTGATCGTTGAAGACGACGACGGCGATATCGGGCTTGGCGTCCCGCATCCACTGCTTACCGACTTCATATCCGTCGAAGAACGGCTTCCAGTCCGGCGTGTCGCGCAGCCCCTTGTCGAGCGCAGCACCTATCGAGGGAACGTGGCTCGTTCCAAGCCCACCGATGATCTTAGCCATTGCGCTTTTTTCCCAGTCTCAGATGCAGGAAGTCTTCGTGTTCCATGCTGGCCTGGGCCGCGCCGATCCTGGTGATCGGGGTCGGATCCACCGCGGAGATCTTGAGGATGAAGAAGAGATTGCCGCCGAGGCGCACCATCTCGTGCCAGTCACGGGCCATGACCGCCGACTTTTCGTGGGCGCTCAGGCCGAAACCGTCGAGATAGGCCTCTTCATCGGCTTTGAAGGCGGCGCGGTTGGCGGGCTGGCCGAGCGCCATCGCCATCTTGTTGATCCGGTAGCCGCGGATCGAGCCCGCCCGGTCGAAGAGCGGGGTATCCGGTATCGTAGCTGCTGCTTCACTCATAGGGATTCTCCAAATCTGCGCGCCAGCCATTCGGTGATGGCAGCGGTGGTTTCCGCGGGTCGCTCGAGGGGAGCGAAATGCCCGGCATTTTCGATGATGACGAGCTCCGTATCCGGCGCTGCGTCGGCGATTTCCTGATGCTGGGCGATCGGGCTCCAGCCATCCTGGCGAGCGGCGACAAGCAGGATGGGACAACGAAGATCGGCGATATAGGCGCTGGCGTCCGGCCGGCCGATGAGGGCGTGAATATGGCGCTCATGGACCTGCGAGCCTGCCCTGAGGACCATTGCGTGGAGGCGTCCGATCAGATCCTTGTCACCAACCCGGGCTGGGTCGAGCATCGGCGGCAGCCATTGCTGCGCCAGTTCATCGATGCTGCGGTTGCCGAGATCTATCATCTGCTGACGCTTGATTTCCTCGCCTTCGCGCTTGGGATGATGCCCGGTGTTGGCCAGCACGAGACCGCGAACCCGGTCCGGCGCCATGCGAGCCATTTCCAGAGCGACGCGTCCGCCCATCGAGTGGCCGACAGCAACGATATCGCCAGCCGTCTCGTCGAGAAGCGTTCGGGCCATTCCGGTGATCGATGTGCCGTCGGAGAGATCGGCGTGATGAACCGGCATGAAGCCACACGCCGCTTCGGCCAAGGGCGCCCAGACGATCACGTCCGATACAAGCCCGGGTATGAGAACAAGGGTCGTCATGATCTTCCTATCGGACCAGCATTGCCGTGTGGAGCAGATCGCCCGAACCGCAAGCCGAAAATCCTCTGGCGCAATGTATACATCGATTTCGGTTAGGATACAATAGTCCGATTTGTAAGCTATTTATCGTCGTAATATACATATTTGGGATACAAATATTCGAATCGTGCGGCCGCCGACCGCAAAACAAAAGGGCGATTGCCGCAGCAATCGCCCCTGTTATCCAGGCACTCGAATGGAAGTCAGGCAGCCTCGCCGAATTCCCGGCGCATGATCTTGGCACCCTCGACCATCGCCTTCATCTTGCCGAAGGCGACGTCACGCGGCAGATATTTCATGCCGCAATCCGGCGCGACGATGATGTTCTTCGCCTCCACATAGGGCAGCGCCCGGCGGATGCGGTCGGCGACGGTTTCCGGAGTCTCGATAGTCATGTCCGACAGGTCGATGACGCCGAGCATCAGCGTCTTGCCGGAAAGGCCGGTCAGCGTCGAGCAATCGAGGCTCGATTGCGCGGTTTCGAGCGACACCTGATGGCAGGAGCAGCCCGAAAGCTGGGTCAGGAAGGAATAGCCTGACGGCCGCTCGTGGATGATGGCCGCGTAACCGAAGCAGATATGCACGGCGGTCGTGCCCTGGACGCCGTCGAGCGCGCGGTTGAGCGCCGCGAGACCATACTGTTCCGCCTTCTGCGGCCGGGCCTGCATGTAGGGTTCGTCGATCTGCACCACGTCGGCCCCGGCGGCGAAGAGATCTCGAATCTCGGCGTTTACCGCGTCGGCATAGTCGTAGGCGGCCTCTTCTTCCGACTTGTAGAAATCGTTCTGGGCCTGCTGCGACATGGTGAAGGGGCCGGGAACGGTGATCTTGATCTTGCGGTCCGTATGGCTGCGCAGGAATTTCACGTCCTCGGCCTCGACCGCGTGCTTGCGGCGAATCTTGCCGGTAATGCGCGGAACGGGGTTCGGGTGGCCGGAACGATCGAGCGCCGAGCCCGGATTGTCGAGATCGACGCCTTCGAGCGCGGTCGCAAAGCGGTTCGAATAGCTCTCGCGGCGGATTTCGCCATCGGTGATGATGTCGAGGCCGGCTTCCTCCTGCGCCTTGATCGCCATGATCGTCGCGTCGTTCTGGGCTTCGGCGAGGTATTCCTGAGGGATGCGCCAGAGCTCTCTGGCGCGGACGCGCGGCGGGAAACGACCCGCAAGCTTGGCCCGGTCGATCAGCCATTCCGGCTGCGGATAACTGCCGACGAGTGTCGTTGGAAAAAGCACTGTCTCATCCTCCCATGTGTCAGTGTTGAAAGACGTTATACCTCGACAGACGGCTGTCGTGTCAATAACGACAGGGGCGTTAGTTCCTTGACGAACGAGAAGTCGCGAACGAATATCGCGCGCCGCCCGCCAAGGCGGCACTTCAGATTCCCAAGGAGAATTCATGCCGCTGGACCCCAAGATCATCGAGACGCTGAAGGGTGTCTCCACCGCCACGCTGACCACGGTGCTTTTGAAGAAGGGCCTGCGCAATGTCTGGATGCGCGGCACCAGGCCGCTGAAGCCGGGCCAGGGCCGCGTCGTCGGGCCGGCCTTCACGCTGCGTTTCGTGCCTGCCCGCGAGGATCTCGCGACACCGGAAAGCTGGGCCTCGCCGATCTCCACCCGCGCCGCGATCGAGGCGATGCCTGAAGGCTGCGTGGCGGTGGCTGACGCGCTCGGCGTCACCGATGCCGGCATTTTTGGCGATATTCTCTGCTCGCGGATGGCGAAGCGTGGCGTGGCAGGGCTTGTGACCGATGGCGTGATGCGTGATGCCGAAGGCGTGCTCGGCAGCGGCATGAAGGTCTGGTGCGACGGCATCGCCGCCCCGCCTTCCGTCGCCGGCCTCACCTTCGTCGGCTGGCAGGAGCCGATCTCCTGCGGTGGCGTTGCCGTTTTCCCGGATGATATCGTCGTCGTGGATGATGATGGCGCGGTGCTGATCCCTGCCAAGCTGCTCGACGCGGTCGTCGCCGAAGCGCCGGAACAGGAACGCATGGAGGGCTGGATCATGACCGAAGTGGACCGCGGCGTGCCGTTGCCCGGCCTCTACCCGATGAATGCAGAAACGAAAGCCCGCTACCAGGCCTGGAAGGACGCCCAATAATGACGTTCGGAATCGAATCCAAAGGCGTCTACGCCATCGCCACTACGCCATTCTTCGAAGACGGCTCGATCGATTTTGCCTCGATCGACCGGCTGACGGATTTTTATGAAGAGAGCGGCTGCACCGGCATCACCATTCTCGGGATCATGGGCGAAGCGCCGAAGATGGAGCCGGACGAGAGCCGCGCCATCATCAAGCGCGTGGTCTCTCGCGCCAAAGTTCCGATCATCGTCGGCGTCTCGGCGCCAGGCTTTGCCGGCATGCGTTCACTGGCTCGCGACGCGATGGACATGGGGGCGGGCGGCGTGATGATTGCGCCGACGCCGGCGCTGCGCACCGACGACCAGATCGTCAGCTATTTCGCCGGCGCCGTCGAAGCGGTCGGCGAGGATGTGCCGTGGGTGCTGCAGGACTATCCGCTGACGCTGACCGTCGTCATGTCGCCGGGCGTGATCGCCAGGATCATCACCAACCACCCGTCCTGCCTGATGCTGAAGCATGAGGACTGGCCGGGGCTGGAAAAGGTCTCGAAGCTGCGTGCCATGCAGAAGGCCGGCGAACTGCGTCCCTTCTCGATCCTCTGCGGCAATGGCGGCATGTTCCTCGATTTCGAACCGGAACGCGGCGCGGACGGCGCGATGACCGGTTACGGCTTCCCGGACATGCTGACGGAACTGGTCGGCCTCTTCGCTGCCGGCAAGCGCGACGAGGCGCATGACCTGTTCGACGCGCATCTGCCGCTGATCCGTTACGAGCAGCAGGCCGGCGTGGGCCTCGCGATCCGCAAGCACGTGCTGAAACGGCGTGGCGTCATCACCTCGGATGCGCAGCGCAAGCCGGCGCAGATGCTGAGCCCCGCCGCCAAGGCGGAAGTTGACTATCTGCTCACTCGTCTCGCAAAGCACGACAAGCGCGCGGCGTTTTGAGAAGCCCTCATCAGTGAGGTCGAGCCCGTGGCTCCCCCTCACCCCGCCTCCGCTTCGCTCGGCGACCCTCTCCCCGCTGGGGAGAGGAGGAACGGAGCCGGCGCGGCATACCTCTTCTCCCCAGCGGGGAGAAGGTGCCGGCAGGCGGATGAGGGGGGCTTCCGACTCCGGCCTCAACCCAAGCTCAAGCTCTTAACTCTCTCCGCGATCGCCATGGAGGCGGTCAAGCCAGGGCTTTCGATACCGTAAAGCGCGGCATAGGCCGGATGGCCGGTCGTTTCAGGCCCCTGAATGATGAAGTCGCCGGCCCCTCCGCCGTTCGGACCGGCTACCTTCGGCCGCATGCCGGCATAAGCCGGCTGCAGGGCGCCATCCGGCAGGTCTGGCCAGTAGCGGCGGATGGCTCCGTAAAACTTGTCGGCGCGACGCGGGTCGATATCGTAGTCGATCCTCTCCACCCATTCGACATCCGGGCCGAAACGGGCCTGGCCGGCGAGATCGAGTGTCAGGTGGACGCCAAGCCCGCCGGGCTCCGGTACCGGGTAGATCAGCCGCTCTGCCGGCGCGCGGCCGGCCAGAGAAAAATAGCAGCCTTTCGCATAGTGACGATGGGGCAGGGTTTTCCGGTCGAGGCCGATCATGCCCTCGGAGATCGTCCAGGCACTCAACCCGGCTGCATTCACCACCAGTTTCGCCTCGATCTCCACGGGATCGCGGCCGCCGATCGAAAGCCGCACGGCATCGGCCAGAAGCTCTCCGCCAAGGACGGGCGAATTCAGCACGACGCCGCCGCCATGGGCCTCGATATCGGCAATATAGGCTTCCATGAGCCGGTGGCTGTCGATGATGCCGGTCGAAGGGGAGACGAGCGCGGTAAAGCCTACGACCCGTGGTTCGAGGCGGGCAAGTTCGGCGCTGTCGATCAGCCGGCAATCGTCGACACCGTTGGCTTCCGCCTGTTTCAGCAATTTTTCGAGATAGGCGACTTCGGCCTCGTTCGAGGCAACGACCAGCTTGCCGCATCGCTTGTGCGGGATGTGCCGCTCGCGGCAGTAGTCGTAAAGCTTCCGCTTGCCGGAAACGCAGAGTTCCGCCTTGAGGCTGCCGGTCGGGTAATAAAGCCCGGCATGGATGACCTCGCTGTTGCGGGAAGACGTGATGCTGCCGGTCAGCGGCTCGGCTTCCAGGAGCACGACCTCGCGGCCGGCAATCGCCAGTTCGCGGGCGACCGCAAGCCCTACCACGCCGCCGCCGATGACGACGCAGTCGAGCGCCAGCACCTCACTCATGACATTCTCCGCACTTTGGCCTTCCGGATGACAGGCGGGATGATATACGAGAAATCCATCGCGGCCAGAGCTTCGGCCGCCTTGGATTCGATTGGGGAGGATTTGAATCATGCAGGAATTTTCGCGATGAAGATCGTATTTCTGGACCGCGACACGATCGGCCCTTCGGTGACGATCACCCGGCCCGCGTTCGCTCATGAATGGGTAGAGTACGGCAAGACGGCGCTGGAGGACGTGGCTTCCCGTATCGCGGATGCTGATATCGTCCTCACCAACAAGGCGCCGGTGCGCGAGCAATCGATCGCCCTTGCGCCGAAGCTGAAGATGATCGCAGTCGCCGCAACCGGTTACGACGTGATCGATCTCGCCTTTGCCAAGGAGCGCGGCATCACGGTCTCCAACGTGCGCGGTTATGCGGTCAATACCGTGCCGGAGCATACGTTCGGCCTGATCTTCGCGCTGCGCCGTTCGATCGTCGGCTTCCGCCAGGACGTGATCGCCGGCGAATGGCAGCGCGCCAACCAGTTCTGCTTCTTCAACCACCCGATCAAGGATCTGGCCGGTTCGACGCTCGGCATTTTCGGGCGCGGTACACTCGGCAAGTCGGTGGCGAAGATCGCCGAAACTTTCGGCATGAAGGTCATCTTCGCGGCCCGGAAAGATGCGGAAAAGGTCGAGCCCGGCTACACCGCCTTCGACGAGGTGCTGGAAACGTCGGACATCATCACCTTCCACATGCCGCTGACGCCAGCCACCCGCAACCTCATCGGCCTGCCCGAGTTCCGAAAGATGAAGCGACATCCGCTGATCATCAACACCGCCCGCGGCGGGCTGGTGAACGAGGCGGATCTGGTGACCGCGCTTGACGAAGGCCTGATCGGCGGCGCCGGTTTCGACGTGCTGACCAAGGAACCGCCGGCACCGGACAATCCGCTGCTGACGATCCTGGAACGGCCGAACTTCATCCTCACCCCGCATGTGGCCTGGGCCAGCGACGAGGCAATGCAGACGCTCTGGGCGCAGGTCATCACCCATGTCGAGAACTTCGAAAAAGGCTCGCCGTCCAACGTGCTCTGAAAGAGCAAACTCGGGAGACAGGTCATGACATCCGCCATTTCCCATCGCCGCCTGTCGGAATGCAGCCTGGAAGATGCGGCCGAAGGCTTCACCACCGGCTTTTCCGGCTATGTGGTGCCCATGAACGTGACGGTCCCCTCGCTGCAGTTGCGCATCGAGCGAGATCATGTCGACCTGGATGAGAGTCTTGTCTATTTCGACGGCGAAAAGCCGGCAGGCATTCTGCTGATCGGCCGGCGGGGTGATCTTTCGCGGGTCGGCGCGATCGGCATGGGGCCGACGATCCGCGGCCGCGGTTTCGGGCGCAGCGTGATGCTCAATGCCATCGAGGCGGCGAAGGCGCGCGGCGACCGGAAACTCATCCTCGAGGTGATCAACACCAATGAGCGGGCGCGCGATCTCTATCTGTCGCTCGGCTTTGTCATCACGCGAAAACTGGTCGGCTTCGGGCGCAGCCGCAAGCTTGCCGCGCCGGATGTGGCGCCGGCCGAGAATGCGACCTCGGGACGGCTGCCGGGATGCTCGCACGGTTCGCCGATGCCGATCTCACCTGGCAGACGGATCCCCGCAGTTTCCAGAGGGCCGGGCCTCCGCTGAAAGGGTTCGCGCTCGACGGCAAGGCTGCCGTGCTTCTGGACGATACGGGCAGGCATGTCCGGCTTTACGGTCTCGCCGTCGATCCCGCCCATCGCCGGCAGGGGCTTGGCCGGGCCCTGACCGATGCGCTTGCCGCTCGTTATCAGGGCCGCAGGCTTTTCATCATCGAGAATGTGCCGGATGGCCTGATCGACCGCTTCATGCGGCGGATCGGCTGGCGGAAAAGCGCGCTGACCCAGTCCGAAATGGTGATCGATCTGGCCTAGTCGCCGAGTTCTATCCAGGCCGGAGCATGATCGCTGGTATGTTCGCGGCCGCGGACGTGGCGGTCGACGCCGGTCGCCTGCAACCGGTCCGCGATCGAGGGGCTGAGAAACAGGTGGTCGAGCCGCAGGCCGGCGTCTCGGCCCCAGGCATTCCTGAAATAATCCCAGAACGTATAGATGCGCTCGCCCGGGTGCAGTTTGCGGATCGCGTCGGTCCAGCCTTGTTCCTGCAGCCGGGAAAAAGACTCTCGTACCTCCGGCCGGAACAGCGCGTCATCCCGCCAGCGTTCCGGTTTGTAGACATCGAGATCGGTCGGCATGACGTTGTAGTCTCCGGCAAGGACGACGGGCGCACCGGTATCCAGAAGAGCCTCGGCATGGGTCAGAAACCGCTCGTACCAAGCAAGCTTGTAGGAGAATTTCGGGCCGGGGGCAGGATTGCCGTTCGGGGCATAGAGGCATGCAATGAGTACTCCCCGCACCGCGGCTTCTATATAGCGGCTGTGAATATCGTCCGGATCGCCCGGCAGGCCGCGGCGTGTTTCGATCGGGTCGGCACCGCGGGCAAGGATGGCGACGCCGTTCCAGCTTTTCTGGCCGTGCCAGACTGCGCCGTAACCCGCCTTCTCGATCGCCTTGGCCGGAAACTTCTCCTGCGGCGCCTTCAACTCCTGCAGACAGACCACGTCCGGCGTCGCCTCCTCAAGCCATTCGAGGAGCAGGCCCAGGCGACCGTTGACGCCGTTCACATTGAAGGTCGCGATCTTCATGGATGCATCAACGTCGAGGCCGGAATTTGGATGCAGTTAAGCTTGTGAACAAAAGCGTTTTACAAATTAGCAAAACGTTCAGGGATAGTCTGGAAGATGCCTTTCAACCGACCGCGCCTCATCCGCGCGGCAAATCTGTTTGTGGAGAGGGCCGGCGATGGCGGGAGCATTCGAAAATAGCGTGCGCGAGTTTATTGCGGAGAATTTCCTGTTCCGCGCCGACGCAGAGGTTTCGAACAACCAGTCGCTGCTCGAAAGCGGCGTGATCGATTCCACCGGCGTGCTCGAACTGATCGCCTTCCTGGAACAGACCTACGGCATCACCGTCGCCGACGAGGAAATCGTTCCGGAAAACCTCGATAGCATCGACAACATGACCAGCTACCTCACGACCAAGCTGGCAGCGGCCTGAGGCTGCGCCGATGCGCATAGAGGCCAGGCTCCGCGACAGTGCCAGACGTTTCGGGACGAAGCTCGCGCTCATCGCGGGCGACGTCCGGCTGACCTATGCAGAACTCGATGCGTTGTCCGATCGCCTCGCCGCAAGCCTTGCCCACAGAGGCATCAAGCCCGGTGACCGGGTGCTGATGGTGCTGGACAACGGCCATGAGGCGGTGGTCAGCTTCTTTGGCCTCTGGAAGGCGGGCGCCGTGCCCTGCCCGCTTTATTCGTCGATCAGGGCCGAAAAGCTTTCTCTCATTCTAAACAGTACCGAGGCTTCGGCGATCATTACCCAGGCCCGCCAATGGGCAACCGTGAATACGGCCATTTCCATGACGAAGATGCAGCCGATGACAATCGCTGCGCAGGCGGATGCCGGCGAAGGTCTCGGGCATGGATTACGGTTCGAAGATCTGGTCAGCGGTGAGGTTTCCGTTCCGCTGAGGGAATTCGAAAACACCGAGGCGCTGGCGCTGCTGCTCCACACCTCGGGCTCCACCGGCCAGCCGAAGGGCGTGATGCTCACCCATGCCAATGTCGAGGCGGCCTGCGAAGCAATCGTTACCTATCTGGGCAACACGGCCGAGGACGTCGTGCTCAGCGTCCTGCCACTGTCCTTCGGCTACGGCATCACCCAGGTGGTGACGATGGTGATGGCCGGGGGTACGCTGGTTCTCGAGAAGAGTTTCGCCTTTCCGCGGAAGATCCTCGAACGGCTGGCGGAGGTGAAGGCGACGGGTTTCCCGCTCGTGCCGCCGATGGCCGCCCTGATTACCGGCATGAAGGATCTGGAACCAGGTTTCCTGCCGCACCTGCGTACCATCACCAGCGCCGCCGCGGCCATGCCGCCGGCTCTTGCCGAGCGGTTGCAGCAGCTTTTCCCGGATATCCGGCTTTTCCTGATGTACGGCCAGACGGAATGCCTGCGCGCAACCTACCTGCCGCCTGAAGAGGTTTCCCGAAGGCCGCTTTCGGTCGGCCGCGCCATTCCCGGCACCAGCGCTTTCGTGATCGACGAGGACGGACGCCCGGCACCTGCGGGCACGATCGGTGAACTTGTCGTCGAGGGACCGCACGTGATGTCCGGTTACTGGGGCAACGGCCTGACCTCTGTGCGTGCGCTTTCGCCCGTCGCAGACGGCAGGCGCCTGCACACCGGCGACCTCTTTCGCGCCGATGCGGACGGTTTTCTCTATTTCATCAGCCGGCGCGACGACATCATCAAGACACGCGGCGAAAAGGTCAGCCCGCAGGAAGTCGAGCGTGCGCTCTATGCGCTGCCTGGCATCAAGGAAGCGGCAGTCGGCGGCATCGACGACCCGATCTTCGGCCAGGTCGTCCGCGCCTACGTGGCGGTGGAGGACGGCGCGGCGCTTACCGAGCGGGAAATCATCCGCCACTGCGCCCGGTTGCTTGAAGATTACATGGTGCCGAAAAGCATCGAGTTCCGCGACGCGCTGCCGCGCACGACGACCGGCAAGATCCGGCTCGGAGCGGACGAAACAAACACAGTCACACGGGGGAATGTCGCATGATCCAGAGCCTGAAGCAGGCCCAAAGGGCGGGGAAATTCTCGGCCGAGACGCTGAAGCTCGATGCGGAGGCCGAGATCGAGCGCATCGGCGGCTGGCTGCGCGAGACGGTGCTGAAGGACTTGCGCAAGCGTGGCGCGGTACTGGGCTTGTCCGGTGGCATCGATTCCAGCGTCACCGCGGCCCTCTGCGCCCGCGCGCTAGGTCCGGGCAAGGTGACGGGCATCTTCATGCCGGAACATGATTCCGACCCGGACAGCCTGAAGCTCGGCAAAGCGCTTGCAGAAGCGGTCGGCGTCGAGACCGTGCTCGAAGATATCGGGCCGGCGCTTGCCGCGGCCGGCTGCTATACCCGCCGCGACGGCTTCATCCGCCAGATCGTGCCGGAGTTTTCCGACGGCTGGGGCTGCAAGGTGGTGCTGGAAAATGCGCTGACCGGCCGCGGCTACAACATTTCCTGGCTGGTGGTCGCCAATCCGGCCGGCGAGCAGAGCCGCCACCGCATGCCCCTCGAAGTCTATCTCGGCATGATCGCGGCCGCCAACATGAAGCAGCGCACCCGCAAGCAGATCGAATATTACCACGCCGACCGGCTGAACTTTGCTGTCGCCGGCACACCGAACCGGCTCGAATACGATCAGGGCTTCTTCGTCAAGAACGGCGACGGCGCCGCGGACTTCAAGCCGATCGCGCATCTCTACAAGAGCCAGGTCTACCAGCTTGCCGAAGCGCTCGGCGTGCCCGCCGATATTCGTCGACGCCCCCCAACGACGGACACATGGTCGCTGCCGCAGGGCCAGGACGAGTATTATTTCTCGCTGCCCTATGACCGGATGGATCTCTGCCTCTACGGTCTCGACAACGGCATAGCGCGGGAAGAGGTCGGCGACGCCGCCGGGCTGACGCCGGACGAGATCGATGCCGTCTGGCGCAATATCGCCTCGAAGCGCAAGGTGGCGGAATATCTGCATGCCGAGCCGGTGACGATGCTCGGCTGAGAAGTCTCAATCGAACCGGTCGCCGATCAGGCGCGTCCAGCTTTCTCCGGCAAGGCCGCTGATCAGCGCCTGGCCGGACCTGATCGGCTCCAGCCGGCTCTTGTCGCGCGCCTGCGCAACAAAGAACGAGCGGCCGTAAAATATCGTCTTGCGGCTCATCAGCGCCGGGACCAGCCATGGATGCGCGCCGCCACGTATGCCGGAACATCCCATCTCGTAAGCGTGGGCAAACAGGTCGTCGACCATTTCCGCTGCCGCGGTCGGCGCCGATAATGCCTGCAGCAGCCAGCCGATCTCGCCGGGACCGGCGAAATAGACGTAGGCCGCAACCGGTCGCCCGTCGGGAGCAAAGCCGACGCGCCATTCCGGATAGCCGAAACTCCGCTTGCTTTCCGCCTGATCCAGGAACCACCCCAACGAACGATCATCCCAGCGCGGGCGAAGGGGATAGTGCGCGGCAAGCGTCAGAAGCGCCGTGCCGAACTGCTCGCGGGTGACATCACGGAACGTGATCTTCGACGCGCTGCGTTCGGCCGGCCGAAGAGGCGTCATACGGACCAGAGCCGAGCCACGGTCGGCGATCCGGCCGAAGGGACGCAGGAGGGCCGCGGGACGCAACCGCCTGGCCAGGACCTCGACCGCCGCGGAAGCCGGACGCAGGATGCGCAGCCAGTTCATGCTGTAGCCGGGATCGAGCGGATGGCCGGCCTTCTGCCACATGCCGAGCGCCGTGGAATTGGCGGTCTCTGTCAGCGAGATATCTTGCGGGCCGGCGAGGAAGGAGCGCAGCAGCCGTGCGCCGGCGAGTGGATTTTCCTTCGGGTTCTGGACCATCATCGAGCCGGCAAAGGCGGCGCGGAGCGGGCGGCCATCCAGTTCCAGCCGCGACGGAAAGACGCCGATGAAACCGGAGACCCTTCCATCAGCCTTCGCAAAGACCTTGGACCGGATATCCGGCTCAGCCCAGGGATGATCGAAAAAGGCTTCTTCCAGATAGGCGATCAATGAGGGCGACGGCGCATTCGATTTGCGGAACGTCTCCTGGAAAAGCTGCGCTACAGCCTCGATATCATCGCGCTCGAAATCGCGGATCGTACCCGCTTCCGTCTTTCCGGTCATCGCCGTCCCCTTGTCGCGAGGACCTTGCATCAGGAGAATTAAATAAACGAAAAGAGGCCCCGCAACGCGGAGCCTCCGAAATCCTTTTGGCGGAATGCTTACATCCAGTACGGCGGAATGCCATAATAGTCGTAGATCGTCCGGCCCTTGTCGTTGTACCAGGTATCGTCATCCAGATCGCGGTAACGCGGGGCGCCGGTGATCTGGTCCTTGGTCAGGTCGATACGGTAGCCATCGAGCTGTTCGTCGTAACGAAGCTTTTCCCAGGGCAGCGGGTAATAATCGTCGCCGATACCCAGAAAGCCGCCGAAGCTGAGGACCGCATAACCGACGCGGCCGCCGCGCTTTTCGAGAAGCACGCGGACGATGGAGCCGATATGCTTGCCGTCGGCGCCATAAACCTTTGTCCCTTCGACCTTGTCGCTGGCGATCAGCGATGGGCTGTCCTTGACATAGGGGTCCTGTCCGGCTCGTGGTTCTTGATGCAACATTGCGCACCTCCTTTTCGTGATTCCTCGTGCATTTTGCAACGCATGGAAAACGCCCGATCCTTTAGGATGTTCCGCTGTGGTTCAATTACATCTCGATAGGAATGTCAGGCCTCGTTGACGTTTACGTCAAAGGCGGATAGCTGTTTAAATCTGTGCGGATGGCTTGATGCTGTCGCGGCATGGCATAATCTGTTGTTCGCGGGAAGGTGGAGGACCTGACCTGCACGCGCCGGGAAAGCGCGGGACAACAACAAGAACGATAGAGGAGGTCGGCATGAACGAAGTCACCGCACGTACCGGTGCCAATCCACCTAAGATCTGGCTCGCCTCCTATCCGCCCACGGTGCCGGCCGAGATCCCGCCGCTGCAACATCATTCACTCGGAGACCTCTTCGAGGACAGCTGCGCTCGGTATGCGGACCGCCCCGCCTTTTCGAGCATGGGCAAGTCGCTGACATTCCGTCAGCTCGAAGCGGAAAGCCGCAAGATCGGCGCCTGGCTGCAGGCCCAGGGCCTGGTCAAGGGCGACCGCGTGGCGGTGATGCTGCCCAACATTCTCCAGAACCCGGTGATCGTATACGGCATCCTTCGCGTCGGCATGGTGGTGGTCAACGTCAACCCGCTCTACACCCCGCGCGAACTGGCCTACCAGCTGAAAGATGCCGGCGCCAAGGCGATCTTCGTTCTCGAAAATTTTGCCCATACCGTGCAGCAGGCTTTGCCCCAGACGGAGATCAAGCAGGTGGTCGTCGCCACGATGGGCGACATGCTCGGCCTGAAGGGCCATATCGTCAATCTGGTCGTGCGCAAGGTCAAGAAGCTGGTGCCGGAATGGTCTCTGCCATCGACCCGAAGCTTCAAGCAGGTGATTGCCGAAGGCGCCCGGCAGACGATGAATACGGTCGAGGTCTCGCCTCGCGATATCGCCTTCCTGCAATATACCGGCGGCACGACCGGCGTTTCCAAGGGCGCGATCCTCACCCATGCCAACCTGCTCGCCAACAAGGAGCAGATGGGCCTGTGGCTGGAAACCGCCTTCCTCGACAAACCGCGCCCGGAGCAGATCCAGTTCGTCTGTGCCCTGCCGCTCTATCATATCTTTGCGCTGACGGTGAATTCGCTGATGGGGGTTGCGACCGGCAGCCACAATATCCTGATCGCCAACCCGCGCGACATTCCGGCCTTCGTCAAGGAACTGCAGAAATACAAGATCCACGTCTTCCCCGGGCTCAACACGCTGTTCAATGCGCTGATGAACAATCCGGACTTCCAGAAGCTGGACTTCTCCTCGATGATCCTCGTTTTCGGCGGCGGCATGTCGGTGCAGCGGCCGGTCGCCGAGCGCTGGCTGAAGATGACCCATTGCCAGATCACCGAGGGTTACGGCCTGTCGGAGACCTCGCCGGTCGCCACCGCCAACCGGCTCGACGCCACCGAATTCAGCGGCATGATCGGGCTTCCCATCTCATCGACGGAAATCTCGATCCGTAACGACGACGATTCCGAGGTGGAACTCGGCGATGTCGGCGAGATCTGCATCCGCGGCCCGCAGGTGATGGCCGGTTACTGGAACCGGCCGGACGAAACCGCCAAGGTGATGACGACAGACGGTTATTTCCGGACCGGCGACATGGGCTACATGGACCGCCAGGGCTACACGAAGATCGTCGACCGCAAGAAGGACATGATCCTCGTCTCCGGCTTCAACGTCTATCCGAACGAGGTCGAGGAGGTCGTCGCAACCCATCCCGGCGTGCTCGAATGCGCGGCGATCGGCGTGCCGGACGAACATTCCGGCGAGGCGGTGAAGCTTTTCGTGGTCAAGAAGGATCCCAACCTGACGGAGGCGGACGTCAAGGCCCATTGCGTGACCAACCTGACCGGCTACAAACGACCGCGTTTCATCGAATTCCGCACCGAACTGCCGAAATCCAATGTCGGCAAGATCCTGCGGCGGGAGCTGCGCGGCTAACCTACCGTTGCAACGCTGCGACAGATGACGACCAAGCGTGTGTCGTAAAGCCGAAATCCTTCCGTTAACGGTGGACGATGCGGCAGTCCTTGATTAGCCCTCTCTGCGGGGGCTGGTCAAAGCATGTTGGAGTTCGCTTGGAAAGCCGCGCCGGATTTTCGTTTCGTGTAATTGCCGTCGTCACGGTGCTGAGCGTCCTTGCAGGCTGTGCGGGGCGCCCCGAAGGCGTGCTCATTCCGACCCAGACGCAGGCAGCCGGGACCTCGAAGGTCGACGTGCTGGTGGCAACCACGCGACGCCCGACCGAGACACCCGGCGTGCTGTTTTCCGGCGAGCGCGGCAAGGAACCCGTGGTTACCGAGATTGCCGTCTCCATCCCGCCGGACAAGGCCCGCGAAATCGGGCAGGTGCAGTGGCCGTCGAAGCTGCCCGCCAATCCTGCAAAGGAGTTCGCGACGGTTTCTGTGACGCCGCTTGCCACCCCAGCGGCTGAATCCTGGCTCAAGGGCCACCTGGGCAAGAGCAGGCGGGTGTTTGTCTTTGTGCACGGGTTCAACAACCGCTACGAGGACGCCGTCTATCGCTTTGCCCAGATCGTCCATGACTCCAACGCCGACGTGGCTCCGGTCCTGTTCACCTGGCCGTCGCGCGGCAGCGTCTTCGCCTATAACTATGACAAGGAAAGCACCAACTATTCCCGCGATGCGCTGGAGGAGATGCTGCGCCGGCTGGCGAAAGAGCCGAACGTCGGGGAAATCACCGTCATGGCCCATTCGATGGGATCATGGCTGACCGTCGAGGCGCTCCGCCAGATGGCAATCCGCGACGGCCGCGTGGCGCCGAAGATCCAGAACGTCATCCTCGCCTCCCCCGACCTCGATGTCGACGTGTTCGGCCAGCAGCTTGCCGAGATCGGCGAGAAGCGGCCGCATTTCACGCTGTTCGTCTCCCGCGACGACCGGGCGCTCAGCCTGTCGCGACGGATTTCCGGCAATATCGACCGGCTCGGCCAGGTGGATCCGACCGTCGAGCCCTATCGCAGCGAATTCGAGAAGGCCGGCATCGTCGTGCTCGACCTCACCGCGCTCAAGACCGGCGACCGGCTGAACCACGGCAAGTTCGCCGAAAGCCCGGAAGTGGTGAAGCTGATCGGCAACCGGCTGATCGCCGGCCAGGCGGTGACCGACTCGGACGTCGGGCTCGGCGAGACGCTCGGCGCCGTGGCCCTCGGGACGGCTCAGACCGTCGGCAGCGCCGCGAGCGTAGCGGTCAGCACGCCGATCGCGATCTTCGATCCAACCACCCGCCGGAACTACAAGGACCAGGTCGACCGCTTTGGCAACTCGATCGGCAACGCCGTCGAAACGGCGGTTGGACAATAAACGCATCGTCGGCACGGCCGTGCTTGATTTGACATGGAAACGGAATAGGTTCCCGATCATCCCATTTCGAGTGCCGAGGAATCACCCATGCAGGCCATCGTCCAAGACCTGAAGTCCACCGTTGCAAAAGCCAATGCCACGGATATCCGCGCCGCCTTCGCAGCCGATTCCGGCCGCTTCGCAAAGTTCAGCGCCACTTTCGACGACCTTCTCATGGACTATTCCAAGACGGCGGTGAACGACGAGATCATGGTGCTGCTCGAAAAGCTGGCGGATGCCGGCGGCGTGGCGGCCAAGCGCGAGGAGATGTTCTCGGGCGTTGCGATCAACTTCACGGAAGGCCGCGCTGTCCTGCATACGGCACTGCGCAACCGCTCCAATACGCCTGTGCTGGTCGACGGCAAGGACGTGATGCCGGATGTGAACGGCGTGCTCGCCGCAATGGGCAAGTTCGCCGACGGCATCCGCTCGGGCGCGCTGAAGGGCGCGACCGGCAAGAAGATCACCGATATCGTCAATATCGGCATCGGCGGCTCCGACCTCGGCCCGGTCATGGTCACCCTGGCGCTGGCGCCCTTCCATGACGGTCCGCGGGCGCATTTCGTCTCCAATGTCGACGGCGCGCATATCGCCGACACGCTGAAGCTGCTCGACGCGGAAACGACGCTGTTCATCGTCGCTTCCAAGACTTTCACTACCATCGAGACAATGACCAATGCGGCCTCCGCGCGTGCCTTCATCGCGGACAAGCTCGGGGAAGCAGCGGTCGGGCATCACTTCTGCGCCGTCTCCACCGCGCTCGACAAGGTCGCCGCCTTCGGCATCGAGAGCGACCGCATCTTCGGTTTCTGGGATTGGGTCGGCGGACGCTATTCCATCTGGTCGGCGATCGGCCTGCCTTTGATGATCGCTGTCGGGCGTGAGAATTTCGGCAAGTTCCTGGATGGCGCGCATGCGATGGACACCCATTTCCGCACCGCGCCGGTGCGCCAGAACCTGCCGATGCTGCTCGGCCTGATCGGCTTCTATCACCGCAACGTTCTCGGATATCCGTCGCGCGCCATCCTGCCCTACGACCAGCGGCTGCTGCGCTTCCCGGCCTATCTGCAGCAACTCGACATGGAATCGAACGGCAAGGGCGTGACGATCGATGGCACGCCGGTCGAGGGCAATTCCGGCCCGGTGGTCTGGGGCGAACCCGGCACCAACGGCCAGCACGCCTTCTATCAGCTCATCCACCAGGGCACGACCGTCATCCCGGCCGAGTTCATGATCGCTGCCAACAGTTTCGAGCCGCATCTGCGCCACCAGCACGAGTTGCTGATCGCCAATTGCCTGGCTCAGTCGGAAGCGCTGATGAAGGGCCGTACGTTGGCTGAGGCTAAGACCCAGCTGACCTCGAAGGGAATGGACGACAAACAGGCCGACTTCATCGCGCCGCACCGCGTCTTCACCGGCAACCGCCCCTCGATCACCTTCGTCTACGACAAGCTGACGCCATTTGCGCTCGGCCGGCTGATCGCGCTCTACGAACATCGGGTGTTTGTCGAAGGCGTGCTCTTCCGCATCAATTCTTTCGACCAGTGGGGTGTCGAGCTCGGCAAGGAACTGGCGACCGGCCTGCTGCCCGTCGTGGAAGGCAAGGAAAGCGCCGGCGGCCACGATGCCTCGACGCAAGGGCTGGTGAAGGCTCTGCTCGCTGCCCGGAAATAACGCTTCGGCCCTCATCAGGGGGCCGAACTATTTCCCTTTGCAGACCGAGGATAGGACCTCAGAGACCGATCTCATGGGCGAAAGGCGGGTTGGCGCCCGCCCGCGACACCGTGACGGCAGCGGCCTTTGCGCCGAGTGCGAGAGCCTTGCTCACGGCATCCTCGGTCAAGCCCGCGACCTTTTCCTTGGTCAGCAGGTCCTGCATCTTCAGCGAGGCCAGAATGCCGGCATCGAACGTATCGCCGGCGCCGACTGTATCGACCACCGTCACGCGCTCGCTCGGCACCGAAACCTTGAAGTTTTTGGTATAGCCGGTGGCGCCATCCGCACCACGAGTGAGGACCACCAGCCTGGCGCCCTGCTCCAGCCAATGCCCGGCCAGCGTATCATGGTCGCCCTGCATGCCGAACCAATCAAGATCTTCGTCTGAGAACTTGATGATGTCGGACATGGCGGCCATCCGGCGGACGCGGTCCACGTGTTTCGGCTTGTCCTTGATGAAGCCGGGGCGAATGTTCGGATCGAAGGAGATCACCCGCTTGCGGTATTCGCGAGCCATCAGCGCCTCGTAGGTCGCGCCGCAGGGTTCCGGGATCAGGCTGATCGCGCCGAAATGCATGGCCTCGCAGTCATCGCCGAGCGCCGGCAAGTCGGCCTCGGTGATCATCCGGCCGGCGGTGCCTTCGTCGTAGAAAGCATAGGTCGCCTGGCCGTTGACGAGTTTCACGAAGGCAATCGTGGTCGGACGGGAAGAGACAGCCGCAAGGCTGTAATCCACCCCGCTCTTTGCCAGCGTGTCCCGCAGGACGTCACCCATCAGGTCATCGGAAATGCCGGTGAAAAACGCGGTCGGCTGCCCGAGCCGGCCAAGCGCGATTGCGGTGTTGAAGATCGCGCCGCCGGCGTAAGGCGCAAAGCCTTTTTCACCGAGCGTGGTGTCACGCGGAAGCATATCGATCAGGGCTTCGCCGCAGCACAAAATCATAAAAATCCTCCCGCGCGCTTTCTCAGCAGTTTTTCAATCGATTAAGCGAGCTTTTGCCAAAAGGCCAGAACAAAAAATCAGAGCGCGATCTCGCTGACGCCGCCATTGCGTCCCGACCAGGCCAACGGTGCATCGAGAAAGGCCTCGACTTCCGAGAGCGTGTTTTCATCGAAAAGCTTGCCGTCCCTGGCTGCCGCCAGAACGTTACGCCAGGTGGCGATGTGATGAAGCTTCACCTGGCCGTTCGAGAAACGCTCATAGGCTTCCGGAAAGATATCATAGAAGAAGAGCGCGATGCCGTGATCGACAGTAGCCCCGGCTGCGCGGATCGCATCGATGAACTTGAACATGCTGCCGCCGGCAGTCGTCAGGTCCTCGATGACCAGGACGCGCGCGCCTTCCGGCAGATGGCCCTCGATCTGCGCATTGCGCCCGTGGCCCTTCGGCGCCTTGCGTACGTAGATCATCGGCAGGCCCAAACGTTCGGCGAGGAAAGCCGCGAAGGGGATGCCTGCGGTCTCGCCGCCGGCAACGCAGTCGAACTTCTCGAAACCGGCGTCGCGCATGACGGTCGCGGCCGCGAAATCCATGATCGCCGAGCGGATGCGCGGATAGGAAATCAGCTTGCGGCAGTCGATATAGACCGGGCTCATCAGGCCGGAGGCAAATTTGTAGGGCTTGTCGGCGCTGAAATGGACCGCTCCGATCTCCCAGAGCATCTTCGCCATCAGTTCGGCCATTACGCCGCGGTCCGGAAATGTGGTTTGAATCATGCGCCCGCTCCTTTTGTCAAAACCACGCGCCGCAATAGCAGCATGCGGCGGAGTATGCCAGACGATGCGAAAAATAAGGAGGGATCAGGCGGTGGTACGCGTCTCGTTCAAGTCCACCGGGCGAAGATAGCCTGATACATGCACGCGATCGCGACCGGCCCTCTTTGCTTCGTAGAGCGCGTTATCGGCGAGGCTGAGCACGGTCTCGAAAGGTTGGCCGGTCGGGGCACCGACCGCGACTCCGGCGCTGACCGTGCACTTGAGCACCGCGTCGCCAATGATGATCTCGCGGGCGGCGAAGCGACGGGAGATGTCATTGGCGATCCGTTCGGCCCGTCCGGGAAGGGCATTGACGAGGATCATCACGAACTCCTCGCCGCCGAGCCGAGCCACGGTGTAGCGAGTCTTAGTGCCGCTTCTGAGATCGTCGGCAAACAGCCTCAGCACTTCATCGCCGGCAGCATGGCCGTGCTGGTCGTTGATGGCCTTGAACCGATCGATATCGAAAACGACGACGGCGGTCGACGGACCGAGAGTGCGATGGCCATGCTGCTCGAAGAGAGCACGGCGGTTGAGAAGCCCCGTCAGCGCATCGGTGATCGCCTCGTGGCGATGGTGGGCCGCCATGCGCCACTGATGCAGCGCCAGCGACAGTGCACCGATGCCGGTCATGCCGGCGATGCAGACAGCGATATTGAGGTTTTCGGCCCAGTTGTCGGGTGCGTGGCCCAGCACCCATTGTTGCCCGTCGATCAGGACGACAGCACATAGGGCGAAAGATACCGCGGTGGCGGCGTAGAGCACCGCCATTCCGATGAGCGGTCCCGGTGCCTCCCGGCGTGCGCGCCAATATTGCCTGGCGGTTTCAAGGAGCAGCCCGGCCGTGGCAAGGTTCATGACGATGAACCCGAGGCCGTCGAGGCCGGCAATCATCAGCGGCAGGCCGAAAGTCACGGAAGCGGCGGTAATGGCACCGGCCATTACCCAGGGCCGCGTCCCGCTGCGAAACTGCACCGATGCCGCATAGATCGTGCCGAACCCCGCCATCAGGAACGTATAGGCGATCGAGGCACCCACAACGTCGGCTTCGACGGTATAGGAACTATAGGCGAAAATGCCTGAAACCGTGAGGCAGAGCGCTATGACAAGGGTGAGAAGGAAGGAATCGGTGCGGCGCGAATACCATGTCCCGAACAGCGTCACCATCAGGCACGCCGCTGAGACGCCCAGCGCGAGCAGAAGAGATTGGTAGTCGAGCATCATGCCTAGCTTTCTCTTCGGGTACATCCCCGCCGGAAAATCTTGGGCGCCAAGCTAAGCCCGGATTCTATCCAAAAGGTTACCGGATCGATCTGAACACCATCAATCCGGATATCATTAGTATTTACTTATCAAGCACATGCCAGTGCAGCGGGAACATCGGATCGAAGACCGTGATCGGCCCGGCGCCGCTAGCGCGCTTGTCCGGAAACTTCACCGCATCGTCGCGCTTTTCAAGCGTGATCGTTTCTTCGTTCGGCTTCAGCCCATACCAGGCAGGGCCGTTCAGCGAGGTGAAAGCCTCCAGCCTGTCGAGCGCATTGTCGTCCTCGAACACATGCGCAAGGCAGCTCATGGTGTTGACCGACGTGTAGATGCCGGCGCAACCGCAGCCGCATTCCTTCAGCGGGTCGACATGGGGTGCGGAATCGGTGCCGAGGAAGAAGCGCGGATCGCCGGATGTCGCCGCCGCGCGTAGCGCGAGGCGATGGTTCTCGCGCTTGGCGACCGGCAGGCAGTAATAATGGGGGCGAATGCCGCCGACCAGGATGGCGTTGCGATTGATGATCAGGTGGTGGGTGGTGATCGAGCCGGCGAGATTGCCCTTCGACGACTTGATGTAGTCGATGCCGTCGGCGGTCGTCACGTGCTCCATCGTGACTTTCAGTTCCGGCAGGCGCTGGCGCAGCGGATCGAGCACCGTTTCGATGAAGACGGCTTCGCGGTCGAAGATGTCCACTTCCGGGGTGGTCACCTCGCCGTGCACGCAGAGCGGCAGGCCGATCTTCGCCATTCGCTCCAGAACCGGCATCGCCTTGTTGAAGTCGCGCACGCCGCCATGGGAATTGGTCGTGGCTCCGGCGGGATAAAGCTTCACGGCGGAGATCAGGCCGCTCCTCTTGCCCTCTTCCACATCGTCCGGATCGGTATGCTCCGTCAGGTAGAGCGTCATCAGCGGCTCGAAGCGGTCGCCTGCCGGAAGGGCGGCGAGAATGCGCTCGCGGTAGGCCTTGGCGTCCGTCGTTGTCACCACCGGCGGTACAAGGTTGGGCATGATGATGGCGCGAGCGAAATGCCGGCTCGTATCGCCGATCACCGCTTGCAGGACGTCGCCGTCGCGAAGGTGCAGGTGCCAGTCGTCAGGGCGGCGGAGCGTGAGCGTTTTCATGGGAGAACTTCCGGAGGTGGTCGATCAGTCCGCCATAACATCAATGGTTCGGACAAAACAATCCGATGATGCGAGGAACCTGCAATCCAGCAGGCCAGATGCAGGTTACTTCTCACGCGAAAGTGCGGGATGCAAAGGCTTCTCACGCACGAAACCTGAAAGGCACACGGAACCGGTGCCTGCTTCCGGCGTTCGTTAAGCAATCTGAATGATAAGTTAAATCGGAGCGCAAGATGAAATCCCGCCTCTCGAAAGTCAACAGGGGTTTTGCAATTGCCACAGGTACCGCCGTCGCGCTCTGCGCCCTGACGGTTTCGCCGGGCGCAGAGGAACGCGCCAGCCTGCAGCTCACCTCTGCGGTGCAGACGGAATGTGACCGGCTGGCCGGCAGCCCCTACGATCAGCAGCGCAACGGAGAATTTGCGCCTGTCGGCATTTCGGATATCGACGGCACCGCGGTAGACGCCTGCCGCATGGCCTATGACGCGACCGGCAACCCGCGCTTCGCCTATCAGCTCGGCCGGGCTTTCAACAAGACCCAGCAGGCCGACCAGGCCATGAACGCCTACGATGTTGCAGTCCAGGCGGGATATGCCGCCGCCAAGGTGAATTTCGGCATGCTGATGGGCCGGCTCGGCGACGAACGATCGGAGTTCCAGCTCTATACCGAGGCTGCCAATGGCGGCAACGTGCTGGCCGCCTACAATCTCGGCGTCGCCTACCGCGATGGCCTCGGCACCCAGCCGGATGTCAAGCGGGCGCTTACGTGGTTCGAAAAGGCGGCGGCGGAAGGCGACGACACGGCTGCCTTCAATATCGGCGCGATCTATGACGAAGGCCACCTCGTGGAGCAGGACGACCAGACGGCGATCGCCTGGTACGACCTTGCGGCCCAGCGCGGCAATGCCGATGCGATGATCAATCTCGGGCTGATGTACGAAGCCGGCGAAGGCATCCAAGCGAATGCTCTCAAGGCTGCCGAAATGTACGGCAAAGCTGCCGAGAAAGGCGATGTCTTCGGCGCCTACAAATTTATGCAGATGCAGGAACTGGGCATTGTCCCGGGGCCGAGCGACCCCGCGACGACCGAAGGCGTCAATTCGCTGGTGCTGAAGCCGGGCGACATGGAACAGTCGGCCGGCAACGGCAAGGAAATCTGAAACTCAGATTTCCCCAGCGGATGGTCCCCATACGTCGGTCATCGCAAATCCGTCCGACAGCGGGTCGAACGGATCAAGGGCAATCTGATGCAGACCGAAGGTAAACCCCCGGCCGGTGATCGTCGGAATGATCGCCGGCTTTCCGGCGACCTCAGTTTCGGCCGCCAGTCCCACCTCGAACTCAGAACCGATGATCGAGCGCGACTTGAAGACGTCCCCCACCTTTACCCTGCCGCGCGCATGGAGCGCTGCCAGATTGGCGGAATTGCCGGTGCCGCAGGGCGAACGGTCCGCCCTCCCCGGCCACATCGTCGTGCAGGTCCGCACCGTGCCGTTGGCTTCCGTGTCCCGGAACATCACGTAAGCGACGCCGGAGATCGCGGGGATTTCCGGGTGTACGACCTCGATCTGCCTGTTGATCAGGTCCTTCAGCACCATGCCTGCCTGGACGAGTGCTGCCGCATTGCCCTTCTCGATGGTCAGGCCGATCTGGCCGACATCCACCAGCCCGTAAAAGATCCCGCCATAACAAAGGTCGAGCGTGATCTCGCCCCATGACGGGGTCTGAACCGTGACATCAAGCTGATGCACGAAAGACGGCACCATGGTGAGCTTCACCTTTTCGCAGCGCCCATCGCGGCAGGTGGCGGTCGCGCGCACGAGGCCGGCTGCGGTTTCCAGAACAACGACGGTTTCAGGCTCCTGCATTTCGACAATGCCTGATTCCAGAAGCGCCGTTGTCACGCAGATCGAGTTCGAACCGGAACTCGCATGCGCCTGGTCCGGCTGCAGGATGATGAAGGCGGCGTCCGCATCGGGATGTTTCGCCGGCAGCAGCAGGTTGACCGAGCCGATCGGCGCTCCGCGCGGTTCGAGGCAGAGGAAGCGGCGAAGCTCGTTGCCCTTCGGATCGGTGTTCAGCCAGTGAAGCTGGGCGGCAACCGTTTCGCCCGGGATCTTCGGCACGCCGCCGATTGCGACCTTGCCGATCTCACCCTCGCAATGAACGTCCAGCAGCTGGATCGTGCGCTTCCATCTCATCTCAGGTACTCCGATCAGACGTGACGGGTGATGCCGCCATCGACACGGATGTTCTGGCCGGTGATGTAGCCGGCACCATCCGACAAGAGGAAGGAGGCCGTCTTTGCGATTTCTTCTACCTGGCCGACACGCTTCATCGGTACCTTTTCCGCCGTTCCGGGCTTGTGATCGAGACTGTCGATGAACCCCGGCAGGATGCAGTTCATGCGGATATTGTCGGCCGCATAGCGATCCGAGTAGAGCTTTGTGAAGGCACCTGCCGCTGCACGATAGGTGCACGAAACCGGGAAGACGAGCGAGGGCTCGTAGGCGGCGAAGGTGGTGATGTTGACGTAGGCGCCCTTGCCTTGTTTCAGCATGACCGGCGTCACCAGGCGCGCCATGCGCACCAGCGACAGGATCATCATGTCCGAACCGAGTGTCCAGTCCTCATCGCTGATGTCGAGCAGGTCGCCCTTCGGCGGATGGCCGGTATGATTGACCACGGCATCGATGCGGCCGTAGGTCTTCATGGTGAGGTCGAAAATCGCCTGGATGTCCTCGGCCTTTTCCGCGACGCCTCGCGAGGCGACGCCGCCGAGTTCGGCTGCCAGCTTCTCGCAGCTTTCCGAGGGCGACATCAGCGCGAGCTTGTAACCCTGGGCGTACAATTCGCGGGCGATCGCCTCGCCCATGCCACGTCCACCGCCGGTAATCAGCGCGACCTTTTCCGTCTCAGCCATCGGAATCTCCTTGGGGGTCTTTATCCGCCTGCGAGCAGGCTTCCCGAACAGATATATCAGCCTCGCCGGTTTGCCTACCGTCTTCAGCGAAGCCAGAGATAACCGAGGTTGAGCTGCATTTTGCCGTCGCCGTAATAGTAGGGCAGCGAGAGAGATTTTGCAGGCGATGCGGTTAATCCGAGGGTATCGACGGAAGAAAGATCGATCGGCAGCGGGCCCGCCGCGCGCCCGCTATCCGCCCAGATCGCCAGAACCGGCCCCTTCATGGCGTTTGGAGCCGGGAAGCCGGCGATCGGCTGCTCGGAATTGACGACCGGCACATCGGGGAACTGCAGCCGCATGTTGCCGGCAAGATGCATACCGGCCGCAACGATCACCGCCGGCCGGCCTTCCGCTTTCAGCGCTTCCGCGACGGAGGCGAGCGGATAGTTGATCCGGGTATAGGCGCCGGTGAGCCCACCCGTGAAAGTCTTGCCCGCCAGCGGGACCGATGTCACAGCCATGATGACGATGAAGACGGGGACGAGGCGCTTGAGATGGAGCGTGGTATCGATGCCCGCTCGTTCCAGCTTCAGCAGCAGATAGAGTGGCAGAGGCAGCAGATAGGGATCCAGCCAGCGCTCGGTGATCTTGGTCGTGCCCGTGAAAAGGATCACCAATAAGACACCCAACAGGCACACCGCCATCATCAGGCCCAGCAGGCGCGTCCAGCGGTCGCCGGCGGTCAGCGATCGCCTGAAGTCCTTTTTGAAGGCGACTGCGAAGATGATGACGGTCAGGGCGCCGAACGCCAGGCAGGCGAGCACCAGCGAGCCTAGGGCGCGTGCGATACGGGCAACGCCATGCGGCGCGTTCGCCTCGACCATCTTGCCGATCGTGCCGGATGTCGCGAGATCGAGATTGCCGAGAAGCCAAAGCGCATGCGGGAGGACGATTGCCAGGCTGATGATGGCAGTCAGCAGGGCCCGCAGGTCAAAAAGCCGGGCACGCCATTCCCTGTCGCAGCATACGGCAATGAGGGCGGAGGCAGGCAGCAGCCCGAAATTGTATTTCGAGATCATGCCGATGCCGATCGCTACTCCGATGATCAGGTAGCCCTGCCAATCCGCCCTGACAAGGGTTCGCAAGAGCCCGTAGAGGAACAGCGACGTCGCCATCAGCACCGCGACGGTGTGCGTCAGATCCTGCTGCGGCATGTAGGAAAGCTGCGGCAGGGTGAGCAGGCTCAGCATCGCCATTGCCGCAAAGGCGGGTCGGGCGTCGACCTCACGCGCCGCCATGCCAAAGAATACGTAGCACAACAGCAGCATCAGGAATTTCGGCAAGGTCAGCGAAAAGAGCGAGATGCCGATCACGCTGACAAAGGCATTCTGAACCCAGTTGTAGAAAGGCGGCTGCGGCCCGTACCCGGCAAACCAGTATTGTGAAAACAGCGCCTGCTCGGCCTCGTCCAGCGTCAGTGCGTTGGGCAGCATCAGGCGGACAGCGATGCTCAGCAGGAAATAAGCGCCCAGAAAAAGCGCCGCGGGCCGAAGGCCGCCAGCCAGAAACCCTGCCAGCCGACCGGGTTTGTTCAACTCTTCGGAACGCACCGCGCCCACGCTCTCGCGATTCATTTTTGCCTTATGAGAAAGTTATCATTCGAAGCGGATGGCACAGCCTGCGACGCGGATCAATAGAAACCGCGCTCGCTGATTTGATAACTTGCCCGAAATTGAACGCGTGAGGATTTCCTCCCAGTGCCCTTACAGGTCAAAAGCCGATAGCGCTGAGGCTTGGATGATCGTCGGGCCTCCGTCCGAGCGGCCAATGAAAACGCCGCTCCGCCTCGCGAATGGGCGCGTCGTTGACGGAAGCGAGCCTTCGGCGCATCAGGCCGTGTTCGTCAAACTCCCAATTCTCGTTGCCGTAGGAGCGGAACCAGTTGCCGCCATCGTCGTGCCATTCATAAGCGAAGCGGACCGCTATGCGGTTCTCCCGGAAACTCCACAGCTCCTTGACGAGACGGTAATCCAGCTCGCGCTGCCATTTGCGGGTGAGGAAGCCGACGATCGCTTCACGCCCTTCGACGAATTCGGCCCGGTTGCGCCAGTAGCTATCGACCGTGTAGGCGAGCGCCACGCGGGCCGGGTCCCGGCTGTTCCAGCCATCCTCCGCAAGACGAACTTTCTCGACTGCCATTTCCGGTGTGAACGGCGGCAGGGGTGGACGTTGATTGCTCATTGGGCATCTCCCTGGATGGCAAGGCGGGCGCGCAGTTCAGCGTTTTCGGATTCGAGCTCGGCTAGTCGGGCCCGAAGGGGACGGACCGCCTCCCCGACTTGTTCCTCGCTGAAGCGGGGAGTGATGTGCTGCGGACAGTTCCAGTCGAAGCTCTCAAGCCGCAGCCGGAAAATGCGTTCGAGCTTCGCCCGATAGCCCGCATCGATGACAAGCGCGGCCAGGGCAGGATCCGCGTCGAGCGCCACCTCCTCCACATGCACATAGATCTTCAGTCGGGCACGACGGGCGTAGTCCATCAGGAAGAGGCATGCCCTGTCGTTCGCCGCAACATTGCCGGTGCTGATATACTGGCGATTGCCGCGATAATCCGCGAGGGCCAATGTCCGGTCGTCGATCACCTTCAGAAAGCCGCGCGGGCCGCCCCGGTGCTGGACATAGGGCCAACCCGTCTCCGAGACCGTCGCCATGTAGAAGCTGTCCCGGTCGGCGATGAAGGCCGCTTCATTTTCCGTCAGGCGATCGAAGTCACGATCACCAGCAAAATTCTGCCAGATGTGATCGGCGCCCATAGCCTTCTGCGCGGCCCGAACGCTGGGTGTGATGGCGATGTCTAGAAAGCCATAGGACATGAGGGAGCTCCTTCCCGGCAGAGCCGCTATCGGCGCCGTTGAAGAGGATGCATAGCTCTTTCCATAATCCGGCATAATATAGTATTGTTGTAACTCATCCTTTCAAAAAATGGAAAAACGGATGGATCGCTTCGAAGCCATGTCGATGCTGCTGGAGGTGGTGGACAAGGGTAGTCTGTCTGCCGCGGGTCGGGCCCTCCGGGTGCCCGTACCGACGCTCAGCCGGAAAATCTCGGAGCTCGAGGCATCGCTCGGCACGCGTCTGTTGATCCGCACGACCCGCAAACTCACCCTGACCGATGTCGGCGCCACCTATGTAGCGGCGGCGCGACGCATTCTCGAACAGGTCGAGGATGCGGAACGGGAGGCCGCCGGTGAGTTCACAACGCCAAAGGGTGAATTGGTCATCACAGCGCCGATCATGTTCGGCCGGCTCCATGTCCTGCCCATCGTCATCGATTTCCTGGCCCTGTTTCGCGAAATCAACATCCGCTTGCAGTTGGCCGACCGCAACGTTCATCTCGTGGACGATCATGTCGATATGGCAGTCCGGATCGGACAATTGCCGGACAGCGCGATGGTTGCGACGCGGGTCGGATCGATGCGGATGGTGACCTGCGCCAGCCCGGCCCTGCTTACGGCTCATGGTGTTCCGCAGATACCGGAGGATCTTCGAAGAATGCCGTGGGTGACGTTCGAAGGGCCGGCTCCATCATCAATTCGGCAAATGCTGCCGGCAGGATTGAGTGCGACCGCGGCTGCATCGCGCCTTTCCGTCTCGACCGCCGAGGCCGCTGCGGAGGCCGCGATCTGCAATGTCGGGGTCACGCGGCTGCTCCATTACCAGGCGGCGGAGGCCATCAAAACCGGAGCGCTCCGGATCATCCTGGAATCCTTCGAGCCGGAGCCCGCACCCATCCATCTCGTTCACGCCGCGCGTGGCCAGATGCCGCTCAAGATGCGCAGCTTCCTGGATTTTGCCGCGCCGAGGCTGCGGCAGGCACTCGGCAGGATCGGCTCCGCCGCCTGACTTCGCCGCGGCACGCCAGATGAGATGGACCCGGGAACTGCTTGTTATTGTGACATCCACCCTATCTTAGAATGGATGTTCGGCCGCAGCACATTTGCACGGGAGCTTCAAAATGACAGTTATTCAGGAAGAACCTCCGACCGCACTCCCCTCACATCCTGAGGAAATCAAATCCACTTTTGATCTGCGCGTGGGGAAGAACATTACCTTGCAAGGCAGCGCCAGAATAACGCCTGTGGGCGTGATCAGCACCGGAATCGCGGTTGCCGCAATGACGTTTGCACTGGGGTACCTCATATCATCAATGCGGCGTCGCGGGAGTTAGGCGGGCGCCAGTTGCCACCGGCAGCCGATCAGCTCGCAACAATGTTCAGAGATGATTGGAGAAAATGGCGCACCCGAAGAGATTCGAACTCCTGACCCCCAGATTCGTAGTCTGGTGCTCTATCCAGCTGAGCTACGGGTGCGTCTGCAAGCAGTGCGTCACCGCTTGCGTGGCGATCCTCTAAAACGTCCGCATTCCGATTGCAAGCGATTTTACCGAAGGCAACGTCATTTTGCTGTCACTTCTCGCTCAAACCGTTGAGAAGCAACATTTATTTGCGTCAAGCCCGAACCCGGTAGTCCTCCAGAGAGACCGGACGGTCGGGAATTTCAATTCTAAACTGGGTGCCGGGGCCTGGTTTTTCCACAAGCGCGATGGTTCCGCCATGGGCCAGGACAAGCTCACGGGCGATGACCAGGCCGAGGCCGGTGCCGCCCGACCGCGCTGAGCCGCGGAAAGCGGAGAACAGGTTCTCACGGGCCTTTCGCGGCATGCCGGGGCCGGTGTCGTCGATGGTGATGCTGACGACGCTGCCCACCCGGTGCGCGGAGACCGTGACCCGGCGAACCATGGACGCATCCTGCGGATCGAAATTCAGCAGCGCCTGGACGGCATTCCGGCAGAGATTGTGGATGACACGGAAAATCTGCTCGCTGTCGCAATCCACTTCGAGATCGACGGCGATCTGATCCAGGAATTCGATGCCGATCTCCGGATCGATCGCCAACATGTCGCGCACCTCCTGGGCGAGCGCTGCAAAGCGGATGCGGCGGCGCCGGGGCGCTGCCTCGGAGGCCTGACCGTAAGCCAGCACCTCGTTGGTGTAACCCACCGCGCGGTCGATCGTGCGCAACAGTTTCGGTGCGAAACTCCTCACCATCGGATCGTCGACATCCGTCAGGCGGTCCGACATCAGCTGCGCTGACGCGAGGATGTTGCGCATGTCGTGGTTGATCTTCGAAACGGCGAGGCCAAGATCGACCAAGTTCTTCTGCTGCTTCAGCGTTCGCTGCAATTGCGCCTGCATGGCTGTGAGGTGCCGGCCGGCGACTGCAAGTTCGCCCCGGGAACGATCGGCGCTAAAGACGCGGGCGGGGTCGTCCGGCTGCTCCGAGAAAAACTGCATGCTATGGGTGAGCCGCCGGATCGGCATGATCATCATCCGGTTGATGGCGAGGAAGATCAGTACGGCGGTGATCAGGGAGATCAGCAGCGACAGGAGAAACATCGTCTTCGAATATTTCAGCATGTCCTTGCGCAATGCGTCGTCGGTCATGACCAGTTCGATGACCATGTCGCTGTCGCCGATCGGGCCATAGACGCGCATCACGCGGCCGCCGCCAAAGACGAGCGTGTCGAGTGCGTCGCGCATCGAAGATGCTATCGGGACATTGGCAAGATCGAACACTTCGTCGATCTGCGGCTGCGTGTCCGTTGCAGCCAGCAGCCGCGAGGTGCCGTCCTTGCGCAGGGCGATCACCTTGGTGCCGGTCGCAAGCAGCGTATCGTCCTGCACGGCGCGGGGAAGCTCGGCGGGCTGCAGCCCGTCGATGACGATGCCGGCGGCGGCGGCCGTATCCAGCCGATCGCGCAGCCAGTTCATCCGCATGGTGGCGACGGAGGGGACGAAGATCAGCACTTCGGCCATCATCACGAAAATGACGGTAAGCCAGAGAAGCCTGCCGGAAAGGCCGCGGAAAAGGCGCGGCATGGTTTCCGGGCCTACGCCTTCCGGCGAGGACCCCGAGCGCCCCGAGGTATGAACCTCGTCGTCCATGCGGATCTCCATTTCCGAATACCCGGCCCGCCGGATTGATGCGAGCCCACGGATGATCGCTTATTTTAGAGGTTCGGCGTTTTTTTACCAGTCCCCTTTGCCGCAGTGCAAAAAAGAAAGCGGAAAGGGTTGCCCCTCTCCGCTTCCTTATTCGACTGACATGCGAACTTGGATCAGAATTCTTCCCATTCTCCGGCAACCGCTGTCGTTGCGACGGCAGCTCCGCCGAAAGCCCGCGAGAGCGCACCCGTCATCGCCTTTACCGGAGAGACGCGCGGCCGATGGACGGCAGCTGCCGCAACCGGCCGCGAAGTCTTGACCGGCTCGGCAACGCGCTCGCCCTCCTGACCGATGTCGAAATTGGAGACGAGTGCAAACAGGCTGTCGGCCTCGGAAGACAATGTCTGCGTCGCCGCGGACGTCTCCTCGACCATGGCGGCATTCTGCTGCGTCACCTGGTCCATCTGGTTGACGGCGGTATTGACCTCGGCGAGCCCCGTCGCCTGCTCGCGGGAAGCGACGGCGATCGAATGGATATGATCGTTGATGCGCAGCACGCGGGTTTCGATTTCCGACAGTGCCTCGCCGGTCTTCTGAACCAGCATCACGCCTCCGGCGACTTCCTCGCCGGACTTGCTGATCAACGCCTTGATGCCCTTTGCCGCACTTGCCGAGCGCTGGGCGAGTTCGCGCACTTCCTGAGCGACGACGGCAAAACCCTTGCCGGCTTCGCCTGCACGGGCGGCCTCGACGCCGGCATTGAGAGCCAGAAGATTGGTCTGGAAGGCGATTTCGTCGATGACATTGGTGATCTGGGCGATCTCGCGGGAGGCCTGCTCTATCCGGCCCATCGCATCGACGGCGCTACGCACCACCTCGCCCGACTGGACCGCGCTCTGCTTGGCCTCGCCGACCATCACGGTTGCTTCATGCGCCCGCTCGGTCGACGTCTTGACGACGGCGGTGATCTCTTCGAGCGCAGCGGACGTTTCTTCCAGCGCGGCAGCCTGCTGTTCGGTGCGGCGGGACAGATCATTGGTCGCCCGGCTCAGCTCGGCGGCGCTACCGTTGATAGAGCCGGTGGCGGTACGGACATTCCGCATCGTGCCGCGCAGCGTGTCCATGGTCCCGTTGACATTGTGTTGCAGCTCGGCGAAGGCGCCCTTGAAATTGCCCTGCATGCTGTCGGTGAGGTCACCCTCGGCAAGGCTCTTCACGACGCGGCGCGTTTCGGAAATGCCAGCATCGACGCTGGCGACGAGCAGATCCACCTCGCGGGCAAAACGGTCGAGGCTTTCCTCGCCCCACTGCTTGTCGATGCGGCGATTGAAGTCGCCTTCCGAAGCGGCGGCGACCACGACCGCCATGCGGGCCTGGAGATCGTCGCTCTTGGCACGCAGTGCCGCTTCGGACGCATTCATGCGGGCGACTTCGATACCGTTCTTCTTGAAGACTTCGACGGCGGCAGCCATGTCGCCGATCTCGTCCCGGCGTCCGGCGAAAGATACGGCGGCATCATAGTCGCCGTCGGCAATCAGCTTCATCGAGGACGTCAGGCCAAGGATGGGCTGGCTCAGTTCCTTGCGGCCGAGATAAAGGCCGAAGGCCATGCCGCCGGCAACACCGATCAGCGTTGCGGCCAAGACGGAATAGAAGACCATGTTGCCGAACGCGTCCATGCCGGCACTCAGCTTGTCGAGTTCGGTCTGGTCCATCTTGACGACCGAGTCGATTTCCGCCTGATAGGCCTTGCGGTTGGCGCGGTTCGCCTCGTTATTGCCCTGAACGTTGGCTGCCTGAGGGCCTTCCGTCTGGCTGAGGCGGACAGTCTCGGCGCGGAATGTCTTGAATTCAGCGGACCGCGCGATCAGCTTGTCGAACGCCTCCCTCTGCGCGGCGGGAACCATCGGCCGCCAGGTGGCGATCAGTTTTTCCATGTCACCGAGGGACTTCAGAACCCCATCGCCGAACTGCTTGGCCGTTGCGCTGTCCTTCGACGCGTAGATGCCCCGCGCGTCCATCACCACAGCGGTGACCAGGCGGTTGAGATGTTCGCCCTTGTAGGCACGATCCGCGACGTCGGCATATTGCTGCGTCTGGGCGCGATACTCTTCGACCGCGAAGAGCGACAGGCCGCCGATAATGCAGGCAACGAGGCTCATGAGGCCGACGAGGAGGTTGATTTTCCCTCGAATTTTCATTTCATTCCCTTCCAGACGGGACTTATCGTGCGAGGAAGGCAGGCCCGTAACCCAGATGCTCTTCCATTCGGTGCTAAAATTAGCCATTAGAAATTAAAGAAAAGCTTAGAGAAAAACGGGGCTCGCAGCCTCGGCGGGCGCGCTCTTTCTAGCTGCTCGCCTCGGTTGAGATATTTGACGTTTGGCAGGGGGAGAGGCCTCGCACCTACTATTTCTTACCCCTCAATTTAGGGGGATATATCGATACGACCGCGCCTGCCGGCCTCGCCAGAGGCGCCAGTGATCAAGATTGGCCGGCGCTCGGCCTACAGCCCAAAAATCCCGGCAGCGATTGACTTTTGCGGCGGAGTCCTCTTATAAGCCGCCCACGTTCAGCTCCGGCGGGCTTGCACGCATGCAGCCGCTTGCGCAGATCGTTTTTCCGAAGCGCTCTTGCCGTCGTGATGACGGCAAACTCCAAGAAGGGCCGCACACCGCGGTATTAAAATAAATGAAGCGTACCTATCAACCGTCCAAGCTTGTTCGCAAGCGCCGCCACGGATTCCGTACCCGTATGGCCACCAAAGGTGGTCGTCTGGTTCTCTCCGCACGTCGCGCCCGTGGCCGCAAGCGTCTCTCGGCCTAAGGCCTGAGATGCCCGAGACGACCGGGCGATGACGACTGAGACAAAGAACGAGAAAACTGTCGGGCGGCTTAAAAGCCGGCCGCAGTTCCTTGCCGTCCGGGGAGGCGAATCCCGCCGAGGCCGGAACTTCCTTCTGGAAGTCCTTGATCGAAACCAACCGGACGAAGCGCCGCGCGTCGGTTTCACCGTTACCAAGAAACATGGCAACGCGGTCGAACGCAACCGCATGCGCCGCCGTCTCCGCGAGGCGGTGAGGCAATCTGCCGGATTTGCAATGAAGAACGGACACGACTATGTGATTGTCGCGCGGCGGGAGGTGCTTACGGCCCCCTTTGCGGATATGACGGCCCAGCTTATCGAGCGTATCGAAAGCAAGCCGAGACCAAAGCGGTCCGAGGAGACCCGTTCCAGGAAAGCATGATGGAAAAGAACCGCAATTACTTCATCGCGATCGCGCTCTCGGTGCTGATCGTTCTTGCCTGGCAATTCCTCTATATGAACCCGAGGATGGAAGCCCAGCAGCGTGCCGAAGAAGCCAGCCGTGCGCTTCAGGGCGAAAGCGCTCAGCCTGTTTCCCCCGAGAGCCCCGGCGCTCAGAGCGGCTCCGGCGTACTCGGCAACCTGCCCGGCGCCAACCCGGCAGCTGCCGCGCTCTCCCGCGACCAGGCGCTCGCACGGTCGCGGCGCGTGCAGATCGAGACGCCGGCCCTGATCGGCTCCATCAACCTGACCGGCGCCCGTTTCGACGACCTGAAGCTGCGCGAATATCACGAGACCGTGGACGACAAGAGCCCGATCATCACGCTGTTCTCGCCGTCCGATACGACAGACGGCTATTTCACGGAAATCGGCTATATCCCCAATGAATCGATCGGCGCCGCCCCCGGCACCGGCACGCAATGGACGCTCGCAGGCGGCGACAAGCTGACCCAGCAGACGCCGGTGACGCTGACCTTCACCAACGAGAAGGGCGTGACCTTCACGCGCACGATTTCGATCGACGACCACTACATGCTGACCGTCGCCGACAAGATCGACAACAAGACGGCCGCCCCGGTGACGCTGACGCCCTATGGCCGCGTGCTGCGCAACAACAAGCCGGCGACGCCGTCCGTCTGGGTCATCCACGAAGGCTTCATCGGCGTGATGGGCGAGAGCGGCAGCCTCGACGAACACACCTACGCCAATATTGAAAAAGAGCAGTTCACCAACGAGAAATCCACGACCGGCTGGATGGGCATCACCGACAAGTACTGGGCTGCCACCATCGTGCCGCCGCAGACGCTGCCCTATGTTGCACGTTTCTCGCATTTCGCCGGTGCTCAGGCGAGCTACCAGGCGGACTACAAGGGCGACGACCTGACGGTTCAGCCGGGTCAATCCACCGAACTCAAGAACCTCGTCTTCGCCGGCGCCAAGGAAGTGCCGTTGATCTCGCGCTACGAGACGGAATTCGGCGTCCCGCAGTTCAACCGTCTGATCGACTGGGGATGGTTCTACTTCATCACCAAGCCGATGTTCCAGCTGATGGACTTCTTCTTCCGTCACGTGGGCAATTTCGGCGTCGCGATCCTGCTCACCACCATCGTCGTCAAGGCGCTGTTCTTCCCGCTCGCCAGCAAGCAATACGCTTCCATGGCCAACATGAAGCGCATGCAGCCGAAGATGGAAGAGCTGAAGGCCAAGTTCGGCGACGACCGGATGGGCCTGCAGCAGGCAATGATGGCGCTCTACAAGGAAGAAAAGATCAATCCGATCGCCGGCTGCTGGCCGGTCCTGTTGCAGATCCCGGTCTTCTTCGCGCTCTACAAGGTCATCTATGTCACCATCGAAATGCGGCATGCGCCGTTCTTCGGCTGGATCCAGGATCTGTCCGCTCCCGACCCGACGTCGCTCTTCAACCTCTTCGGCCTGCTGCCCTTCGACGTGCCGCACGCGCTGATGATCGGCGTCTGGCCGCTGGTGATGGGCGTCACCATGTTCGTGCAGATGCGCATGAACCCGACGCCGCCGGATCCGACCCAGGCGATGATCTTCACCTGGATGCCGCTGGTGTTCACCTTCATGCTGGCGTCCTTCCCGGCCGGCCTCGTCATCTACTGGGCCTGGAACAACACCCTGTCGGTGACGCAGCAGGCGATCATCATGAAGCGTCATGGCGCCAAGATCGAACTCTTCGACAATCTGAAGGGCTTCTTCCGACGAAAAGAGGCGCCGACAAAATAGCGTCTGCCAAGACACCGATGAGGAACCCCGGCTGGTCCGGGGTTTTTCTTTTGGAATAGGGCTGTAACGCCCGAAAGCTTGACATTGCCGGCCAAAACCTTGAAGCCGTGCCCTTCGACAGAACAGGACGACCAGAACCGATGCCCGCAGACATGAGCACGGACGACAAGCCGCTTTTCGGCCGCCCCTGGATTTTCATCCGCGGCGTGCCCTCGATGAAGTTCCTGCCACCGGAAGGTCCGCTCGAAGTCGCCTTTGCCGGCCGCTCAAACGTCGGCAAGTCGTCGCTGATCAACGCGATCGTCGGCCAGAAGGGATTGGCGCGCACCTCCAATACGCCCGGCCGCACCCAGGAGCTCAACTATTTCGTGCCGGACGGCTATTCGGGCGCAGGTACCGACCTGCCGCCGATGGCGCTGGTCGACATGCCGGGCTACGGTTACGCCAAGGCGCCGAAGGAAACCGTCGATGCCTGGACCAGGCTGGTCTTCGACTACCTGCGCGGCCGCGCGACGCTGAAACGCGTCTATGTGCTGATCGACAGCCGCCACGGCATCAAGAAGAATGACGAGGAGGTACTGGACCTGCTCGACAAAGCCGCCGTCTCCTACCAGATCGTGCTGACCAAGACCGACAAGATCAAGGAACCGGCCGTGGTGAAGCTGCTGGCCGAGACGCAGGAAAAGATCCGCAAGCACCCCGCGGCCTTTCCGTTCGTGCTCTCCACCTCGTCCGAAAAAGGCAAGGGGATCGAGGAACTGCGCCAGGCGATCGCCGAAACCGTAGGCCGGGCGCTCTGACGCTGCCCTAACAGAAACGGCAGATCCGGCCGCCCCGAGAGAGGCGACCGGATCCTGATGTAAAAGCCCCAGCGGGTGCGACCAGCGTTTACATTTTCGGCAGCAGAACCTTGTCGACCACGTGGATGACGCCGTTCGACTGCTTGACGTCGGCGATCGTGACATGCGACACGCCGCCCATTTCGTCGGTCAGCGTGATCTTGCCCATGCTTTCCTTGGCTTTCAGGATGCAGCCGCCGACGGTCTTGACGTCATGCGTGCCCTTGTCGTCCTTGATCATCTTATCGATGGCCGTGGACAGGGCGTTGGCCGCGACCACGTGGCAGGTCAGCACCTTGGTGAGCTGAGCCTTGTTTTCCGGCTTCAGCAGCGTTTCGACGGTGCCCTTGGGCAGGGCGGCGAAGGCTTCGTTGGTCGGGGCAAAAACCGTGAACGGACCCTTGCCCTGGAGCGTCTCCACCAGGCCGGCAGCCTTGACGGCCGCGACGAGCGTCGTGTGGTCCTTGGAGTTCACGGCATTTTCGATGATGTTCTTCTCTTCGTACATCGCGGCGCCGCCGACCTTCGGATTTGCGGCAAAAACGGTCACGGCGGTGGCGGACAGAACGGTGGCGACAGCGAGCGTGCGGAATGCGGTCTTGAACATGATGGCTTCCTCTCAACGAAACAAATTGCCCCGGCGCGGATGCGCGCCTCCCAAGGCATGGCGTCCCGACATCGGCGGAGACATCGCAAGAGACGGAAGGCGTGGGAGAAGAGTTTCAAGGCTGGCGACGAAACCGCCGTTAAACTTTTAAGCTGCTGTTTTTATTGATTTATATCTTTCGCACCGTTTGCAAACTGTCATGTCTGGAGCTTCCCGCGAAGGGTATTTGCCGGAATACGGCCACCATTTATCCGGCGTCAACACGTCGATTGGGCGACAATCTCGCGGACTGATTATTTCCTATGTCAAAAACATGCGCTAAAAGGCCCCACTTAATATTCAGGGGTATCCGATGACGGCTTCCGAAAGCGAACTTCAGGCCAAGCTTCTGGCACAGGCGCTGCCCTATATGCAGCGTTACGAAAACAAGACGATCGTCGTGAAATACGGCGGCCATGCCATGGGCGATACGGAACTCGGCAAGGCGTTCGCGGCGGATATCGCGCTTCTCAAGCAGTCGGGCGTCAACCCGATCGTCGTTCATGGCGGCGGCCCACAGATCGGCGCGATGCTGACGAAGATGGGCATCGAATCCAAGTTCGAAGCCGGCCTGCGCGTCACCGACCAGAAGACGGTCGAGATCGTCGAAATGGTCCTCGCCGGCTCGATCAACAAGGAGATCGTCGCGCTGATCAACCAGACCGGCGAATGGGCGATCGGCCTTTGCGGCAAGGACGGCAACATGGTCTTCGCCGAAAAGGCAAAGAAGACCATCATCGATCCCGACAGCAATATCGAGCGGGTCCTCGACCTCGGCTTCGTCGGCGAAGTGGTGGAAGTCGACCGCACGCTGCTCGACCTGCTCGCCAAGTCGGAAATGATCCCTGTCATCGCCCCGGTCGCGCCTGGCCGCGACGGTGCGACCTATAACATCAATGCCGATACGTTCGCGGGCGCCATCGCCGGCGCGCTCAGCGCCACCCGCCTGCTCTTCCTCACCGACGTTCCGGGCGTTCTGGACAAGGACAAGCAGCTGATCAAGGAACTCACGGTCGCCCAGGCCCAGGCCCTCATCAAGGACGGCACGATCTCCGGCGGCATGATACCCAAGGTCGAGACCTGCATCGAGGCGATCAAGGCGGGCGTGCAGGGCGTCGTCATCCTGAACGGCAAGACGGCCCATTCGGTGCTACTCGAAATCTTCACCGAGCACGGCGCCGGCACGCTGATCGTTCCCTGATCGCGAACGGCCTCAAGGCTCAGCCAGCGGCGGTGAAAACCGCCGCGGCGTCTTCCTTCAGCTTCGCCATCATCGCCCGATACGGCCCCGGCCCGTAACTGACCCGGGCAACCCCGAGTTCACCGAGGCGTTTTGGCGACGGTACGCCACCGAACATCATGATGTTGACCGGAAGCGGCGAGGCCTTGCATAACGTCTCGATCAACCCCTCATCAGCTAGTCCCGGTGCGAAGAACCCGTTGCCTCCAGCCTCGGCATAGGCTTTGGCACGTTCGATCGCCTGATCGAGAAGCGCAGCATGCTTCGTCCGGTCGCCTTCCTGCAGGAAGAGATCGGTACGGGCGTTGATGAACAAGGCCATGTCCCGAGTGTCTGCCAAAGCCCGGATGGCACGGATGCGCTCGGCCTGCTGCTCCACCGGATAGATGCCGCTGCCGCCAACAACCTGATCCTCGAAATTGACGCCTATAGCGCCGGCGTCGATGACCTTAGCGACATTTGCCGCCAATTCGGCCAGATCTTCGGCATAACCACCCTCGAAATCCACCGACAACGGCAGGTCGATCGCTGCGGTGATCGATTTCGCCGTGGCGAGCAATGCATCGAGCGGCAGGTTCTCACCGTCGGCATAGCCTTGCGCTGCAGCGACCGACCAGCTTCCGGTGCCGAGCGCTTTCGCCCCCGCATCCGCAACCGCCTTGGCGGTGCCTGCATCCCAGATGTTATAGATGATGACCGGATTGCCCTTCCGGTGAAGCGCGGCGAACGCGACGGCCTTGTCGCTCTGAGACATCAATGATCCTCCCGTTGATGGACTACCCTAACCGGTTTCGGTAACAGATGCCGCCGCGAATCGGGCGTCGATCAGGAAAAGATCAATCCCAGGATGCCGCAGACGATCAAGAGGCAGCCGAACACTTCCATGCGGTTCACCCGTTCATGGAAAAGGAAATAGGACGCCATGAAGGTGAAGACGAGTTCGATCTGCCCGAGTGCGCGGACATAGGCCACCTGCTGCAGGGTCATGGCGGTGAACCAGCCGGCCGAGCCGACAACGCCTGCCAGGCCCACGAGAGAGGATGAACGCCACGAGAGAACGACCTGGACGATCTCGCGCTTGTCCTTCCAGAACATCCAGATCAGCATGAAGGCCGTCTGGAAGGTCGTGACGCAGGCGAGCGTCATGGCCGCTTCCATGACCGGCCCTGGGCCGCCGAGCGACAACGAAGCCGTGCGATAGGAAACGGCCGAAATACCAAAGACGGCGCCTGACGCGATACCGATCATGGCGGTGCGGCTGGTCATGGCGACGAGCATGTTGCGCCAGGAAAGCGGCATGCGCGCCATCGAGATCGTCATCACGCCGATGACGCCGACAATGATCGCCGCGACCGAGCCGGGCGTCAGCTTTTCGCCGAGCAGGATGAAGCCGAATATCGCAGCCTGCACCGGCTCGGTCTTGGAATAGGCCGTCCCGACCGCAAAGTTCCTGAGCGAAAAGAGATGCACCAGCATCATGGTCGCAAAGATCTGCGCCAGGCCGCCGATCACGGCCCATAAAGCGAAGGTCCAGTTCAATGCCGGGAACGGATAACCGACGAAATAGTGGAGGCTCAGGACATAAAGGATCGCGATCGGAAAACCGTAGCCGAAGCGCACGAAGCTCGCTCCGCGCGTGCCAAGCGAACCCTGCAGATGCTTCTGCAGGGCAGAGCGCAGGTTCTGCAGAAAGGCAGCGGCGATGGTGATGGGGATCCAGAGTTCCATATGCTGGCGGTATCACGCGTTCCGGCAGATCGCCAAGGCTGGCCCTGGTCGAAAGCGTTCGTCTTTTTCGTTTTCTTTGCCGCCGAGCCGGTGCATAAAGCGGCCATGGAAAAAAAGCCGCAGACCTCGCCCGATCCCGCCGATTTCGCCCATGTCCGCGACTGGGTGTTCGATCTCGACAACACGCTTTATCCGCATCACATCAATCTGTTCGCGCAGATCGACAAGAACATGACGGCCTATGTGCAGGAACTGCTGCAGCTCGAGCCGGCGGAAGCGAAAGCGCTGCAGAAGCAATATTACCATGAGCACGGCACGACGCTGCAGGGCCTGATGCTGAACCATGGCATCGATCCGGACGGGTTTCTCGAACAGGCGCATGCGATCGACTATTCGGCACTCCTGCCGCACCCGGAGCTCGGCGAGGCGATCAAGGCGCTTCCCGGCCGCAAGTTCATCTTTACCAATGGCAGCGTGCCGCATGCGGAGGCCGCAGCCCGGGCGCTCGGCATCCTCGATAATTTCGACGACATATTCGACATCGTCGCGGCCGACTACGTGCCGAAGCCGGCAGGCGCGACTTACGACAAGTTCGCCAGTCTTCATCGGGTCGATACGAAAAGCGCCGCGATGTTCGAGGACCTGCCGCGCAATCTGCAGGTGCCGAAGGCACTCGGCATGCGCACGATCCTCCTCGTGCCGCGCAACCTCGACACGGTGCTGATGGAACGGTGGGAAAAGCTCGGCGACGAAGACGATCACATCGACTACGTGACCGACGATCTGACGGGTTTCCTCGCCGGCCTCAATATCGGCTAAGGTTTTATCGGCATTACTAAAAGTTCATCCACATTACGGATGTTTAAGTGGTTTTGACGGGTTGCGAGCCCTACCTTCAGGCTATCGAAACAACCTGAAGGACCACCACAATGACCGCAAAAAAGATCGTTCTGGCGACCCTTGGAGCCGCGCTGATCGCCGGCGCAGCCGTTCCTGCCTTTGCAGCCCCGGGGCGTGATGGTCCAGGTCGCCATGATGGTCCCGGCCGCGCCATGATGCAGGACGTGATGTTCGTCCGCCTTCTGAAGAACGCCGATGCCGACAAGGACGGCAAGGTCTCCAAGGACGAGACGACCGCCTTCCAGGACAAGCTCTTCACCGCAGTCGACGCCAACAAGGATGGTTCGCTGACGCGCGGCGAAATGTTCGACTATCGCCAGGCGAAGATGGAAGAGTTCCGCAAGAACAACCCGCCGGAAGTCGCCGATACCGCGGACAAGAAGGACGACCAGTCCGACCACATGGCAGATCGGCGCGACGACCATCGCCGCGACCGCGATCATTCCGCCTGGAACCGTGATGGCCAGGGCCGCCATGGCCAGGGCCGCGAGGATGCCCGCTGGGAACGCCCGCATGGCCGCCAGATGATGGGCCAGGGCATGTTCCGCATGGTCGATGAAGACAAGGACGGCAAGGTCACCAAGGCGGAAGCCTCCGCCGCATCCGACAAGCTGTTCGCCCGCATGGACACCAACAAGGATGGAACCATTTCCATCGACGACCTGCCGGACCGCCCCCTCTAGTTCTCCGCCCCCTTGGAACTAGCTCCGACAGTCGTCCAAAGGACCCGCCCCTTCCCCCAAGGGGCGGGTTCTTTTATTTTTCGATATCGTAGAAATCCGAGATGATCTTCCACGCCTCTTCCGCGGTCTCCACGAAATTGATGAGATTGAGGTCGTCCGGAGCGATCGTCCCGAATTCCGCGAGCGCGCCAAAATTGATGATGCCGCGCCAGAAGGCCTCGCTGAACAGGATCAGCGGCATGCGCTCCATGCGCTTGGTCTGAATGAGGGTCAGCGCCTCGAACATTTCGTCCAGCGTGCCGAACCCGCCGGGGAAAACGACGACCGCCTTGGCCCGCATCATGAAATGCATCTTGCGGATGGCGAAATAATGGAAGTTGAAGCTGAGTTCCGGCGTTACGTAGCGGTTCGGGGCCTGCTCGTGGGGCAGCATGATGTTGAGGCCGATGCTCGGCGCGCCGGCGTCAGCCGCACCACGGTTGCCGGCCTCCATGACGCCCGGCCCGCCGCCGGTCACGACAACATATTCCTGATGATTGTAGCTTGCGGAATGTCTTCCGCAGAGGGCGGCGAACCTGCGCGCTTCCTCGTAATAGACGGAAGCCGCTTCGAGGTTCTGGCGCTGCGTATCGTTGCGGGCGGCCCAGGCGCTCTGGCCGGGCGCCGGGATGCGCGCGCCGCCGAACAGGACCACGGTCGATCTGATGCCGCGCTCGGCGAGCGCCATTTCCGTCTTCATCAGCTCGAGTTGGAGACGGACAGGGCGGAGCTCTTCGCGGCTGAGAAACTCGTCATCCGCATAGGCGAGGCGATAGGAGTGCGATTCCGTCTGCGGCGTCCTCGGCTGGACTGCGGCGTCGTTTTTGTCCGCCTTGTTGTCCTTGAGCGGATCCCAGGCCCCGTCCTTGCCTCGCGGGCCATCCTTCTTCGCCTTTGCCATTCGCATGATCCTTCCGGCGTCAAATGCATTGACGCCAATTCACATTGACGCTTGAGTGGCGGTCGCTTAGATCAAAAGACACCAAATGGCCACCTCTCCCACCATCACGATACAGAGTGACGTTTAAGGATTTCCCATGAGCAGCCCCGACTACTCTTCCCTCGAAAAGACCATCGAGACCGCCTTCGACAACCGCGACACCGTAACGGTTTCGACCAAGGGAGAGATTCGCGGCGCGGTCGAAGAGGCGCTCAACCTGCTGGACAGCGGTAAGGCGCGGGTTGCAAGCCGGGGCGAAGACGGAACCTGGACCGTGCACCAGTGGCTGAAGAAGGCCGTTCTGCTGTCCTTCCGCCTCAACGACATGGAAGTAGTCAAGAACGGTCCCGGCGCCTCCACCTGGTGGGACAAGGTGCCCTCCAAGTTCGAGAACTGGGGGGAGAGCGAGTTCCGTGCTGCCGGATTCCGTGCCGTGCCGAACGCGGTCGCGCGTCGCTCGGCCTATATCGCCAAAAACGTCGTCCTGATGCCCTCCTTCGTCAACCTCGGCGCCTATGTCGATGAAGGCACCATGGTCGACACCTGGGCGACTGTCGGTTCCTGCGCCCAGATCGGCAAGCACGTGCATCTTTCCGGCGGCGTCGGCATCGGCGGCGTGCTTGAGCCGATGCAGGCCGGCCCGACCATCATCGAAGACAATTGCTTCATCGGCGCCCGCTCGGAAGTGGTCGAAGGCTGCATCGTCCGCCAGGGTTCAGTGCTCGGCATGGGCGTGTTCATCGGCAAATCGACCAAGATCGTCGACCGCGCGACAGGTGAGATCAGCTATGGCGAAGTGCCGCCCTACTCGGTGGTCGTCGCCGGCACGCTGCCGGGCAAACCGTTCCCGAACGGCGAGCCGGGCCCCGGCCTCTATTGCGCCGTGATCGTCAAGCGCGTCGATGAAAAGACCCGTTCCAAGACCGGCATCAACGAACTGCTGCGCGACTGATCCCATCCAATGTCCAGTGCCGATCCCATCGCCAATCTCCAGACGCTCATCCGCTGCCCTTCGGTGACACCCGCCGAGGGCGGCGCGCTGGCAGCGCTGGAGGCCATGCTGCTTCCGCTCGGTTTCAAGGTCGAGCGCATGGTGGCGACGGAGCCCGGCATGCCGGACATCGAGAACCTCTATGCCCGGCTTGGCACCGATGCGCCGCATCTGATGTTCGCCGGCCATACGGACGTGGTGCCGCCGGGAGATGAAACGTCATGGAGCCGGCCGCCGTTTGCCGGCGAGATTGTCGGCAATGAATTGTTCGGCCGCGGCGCGGTGGACATGAAGGGCGGTATCGCCTGTTTCGTCGCCGCCGTCGCCCGCCACATCGAGCAACACGGCGCGCCAAAAGGTTCTATTTCGTTCCTGATCACAGGCGACGAGGAAGGCCCTGCCGTCAACGGGACCGAGAAGCTGCTGAAATGGGCCGCTGAACGGGGCGAGGCCTGGGATGCCTGCCTGGTCGGCGAGCCGACCAATCCCGATGTGCTCGGCGACATGATTAAGATCGGCCGTCGCGGTTCGGTCTCCGGCAAGGTCACTGTCTTCGGCGTCCAGGGCCACGCGGCCTATCCGCATCTGGCCGACAATCCGGTGCGCGGCCTGCTGCCGCTCGCGTCAGTGCTGATGAACCCATCCTTCGACGGCGGCACGGCGGAATTCCCGGCCTCCAACCTGGAAGTGACGTCCATCGATGTCGGCAATCCGGCGACCAACGTCATTCCGGCAAAAGCTACCTTCGCTTTCAACATCCGTTTCAACGACACCTGGACGGCCGATACCGTCAAGGCTGAGATCGTCCGACGGCTGGATGCGGCGGCGATCGGCAGCCCGCTTCGCCCGGATCGGGAACCGGCGCGTTACGAGATCATCTGGGCGGAACGCCCAAGCCACGTGTTCCTGACACGCAACAACGCTCTGATCGCGTCGCTTTCCGGCGCAGTCGAGAGCGTGACCGGCAAGGTGCCGAAGCTTTCCACCACCGGCGGCACGTCGGATGCCCGATTCATCAAGGATTATTGCCCCGTCGTCGAATTCGGTCTGGTCGGCCAGACCATGCACATGATCGACGAGCGCGTGGCCCTTGCCGATCTGGAAACGCTTACCCAAATCTATGGGACCTTCATCTCCCGCTGGTTCGATAATGCCCTCCTATCATGAAGTCAGGCTCTACCTCGGCGGCCTCTGGCTGCTGATCCGCGGCGATGCGCGCGGTTTGCGGCCGTTCGACATTTCGGACGAGGGCGTGTTGCGTTCGTTCTGGGCAGTCGCCTGGTGCGCGCCGGCACTCGTTGTCGGCTGGATCTTCCAGCGGATGGAGTACCTTCGCCATTTCCCTCAACGAGAGGACTATTCCTTTATCTTTTTCCTGAAGATGCTGGTCCTCGAAGCGGCCCAATGGATCGTGCCGACCGTGGCGCTCATCGTCCTCGGCTTCATTCTGCGCTTCATGCCGCTCGTGCGGATTCTGATCGTGGTGCGCAACTGGTTTACCGTTCCGCTCGCCTATGCGACCTATGTCGTTCTGGCGCCTGTCGCCTTCCTTTCCGATCAGCATGGCGCCCTTGCCAGCTATGGCGTGATCGCGCTGGCAGCAACCCTTCTGATCGCCGCCCTTCTTCTTATGTGGTGCATTCTGAGAACCGTCATGGGTGGCCCGGTGATAATTCGAATTGCGACCCTGGGGCTCGTGGCTCTGGCGGAGGTCATTGTCGTGCGCGAACTGGAGAATATCATGGGGGTTTCGTTAACCTGATGCGTGATTTCGCCGTTTTGCGGGGAGGCAACCTTGCCCTCCTATCCTGAAGTCCGACTTTACCTGAGCGGTCTCTGGCTGCTGATCCGCGGCGATGCGCAAGGTTTTCGCCTGCTCGACATTTCCGATCGCGGCATGATGCGCTCGTTCTGGGCGTTCGTCTGGTGCCTGCCGGGTGCGTTCATCTCGTGGCTGTGGTGGCGCGACTATCTGCTCGAAGGCATGCCGCCGGGCGCCCGGATCGGCGGGATTTTCTTCGTTCGCATGGCGATGCTGGAAATCTTCAACTGGCTGGTGCCGCTGATCCTTGCCGGCGTGCTCTGCTCGCTTCTCGGCATTGCCCGAAAGTTTCCGGCGGTCGTCGTCAGCGTCAACTGGCTCTCGGTTCCGTTTGCCTATCTCTACGGCCTGCTGAGCCTGCGCTTCCTGTTGCCATCCAGCCTCGACACCATCCTTGCGCTTGTCCATTTCGCACTGCTGATCGTCATGATCGTCGCTGTATCGCGGGTGATGCGGATGATCTGCGGGCCGCAGCCGCTGATGATCACCACGCTGGTGCTGGTGCTGATCGTGCCGAGCATGCTGCTGACCGAAGCTCTGCAGCGCTTCCTCGGCATTTACCCGCTCTGACGAAGCCAGCCCTTCAGGGCTCTACGGGGTCGCCTGGATAATCGACACGCATGAAATAAAGTCCCTCCGGCGGCGCCACCGGCCCGCAGGCTTTGCGGTCCCGGGCGTCCAGTGCTGCGCGGACATCCGCCGGCGTCATGCGGCCTTCGCCGGCGAGTTTCAGCGTGCCGGCGAGCGAACGTATCTGATTGTGCAGGAAACTCTGTGCCGTCGCGCGGATTTCGATCAGATCGCCGCTGCGCGTGACATCCAGCATGTCCAGCGTGCGGACGGGGCTTTTCGCCTGGCAATGAACCGAACGAAAGGTCGTGAAATCGTGCTTCCCGACCAGCGTCTGGGCGGCGGCATGCATGACCTCATGATCCAGATCCTTGGTGACCCACCAGGCGCGCTTCGCATCCAGCGCCAGCGGGCCGGCCCGTGAAATGATACGGTAGAGATAATATCGCCGGACAGCCGAAAAGCGGGCGTCGAACGTATCATCGACGAGCTGCACGCTCACGATGGCGACTTTCTCCCTGGCCATGCCCAGATAGGCGTTCAGCGCGTCGCGCAGCCGGTGTGGCTGCCACGACCGCGTGAGATCGACATGCACCACCTGCCCGCGCGCATGAACGCCGGAATCGGTGCGGCCGGCGCCCTTGACCACGACGCTCTCCTTGGTCAACGACAGGATGGCATTTTCAAGCGCCGACTGTACCGAGTGGCCATTCTTCTGCTTCTGCCAGCCGACATAGGGCGTGCCGTCATATTCGACGGCCATGCGGAATCGCGGCATCAGGAGAGCCTCATGCCAGGCCCAAGCGGCGTGCCGCGCAGGAACTCTGCCGCCGCCAGAGGCTTCGCCCCGGCCTTCTGCAGTTTGAGGAGCCGCACCGCACCCGCGCCGCAGGCAATGGTCAGTGCGTCGTCCAGAACCGTTCCGGGTTCGCCCTGCCCTTCGCCGATTTCCGACAGAAGAACCTTCACACGCTCCAGCCTGCCGTTGATTTCCGCCTCGAACCATGCGCCCGGGAAAGGCGACAGACCGCGGATGTGGTTATGCACATCATCTGCGGGTTTTGAAAAATCGATGCGCGTCTCGCCCTTGTCGATCTTGGCGGCATAAAGCACGCCTTCCGGCGATTGCGGCGTCAGCGGCAGGTCATTGGCTTCGAGTTTTTCCATCGCCTCGACCATGGCACGGGCACCGACCAGCATCAGCTTGTCGTGCAGTTCGCCCGCCGTCATGTCCTCGCCGATTTCCACTTCTCTCGTCAGCGCAACGGGGCCGGTATCGAGGCCCTTTTCCATCTGCATGACCATCATGCCGGTCTTCTTGTCCCCTGCCATGATCGCTCGCTGGATAGGCGCGGCACCGCGCCAGCGCGGGAGGAGCGAGGCGTGGCCGTTGTAGCAGCCGAGATGCGTTCCGGTCAGGATCGCTTCCGGCAGCAGCAGGCCGTAGGCGACGACGACGGCAACATCCGCCTTGAGCTCGCGGAATTTTTCGCGCTCCTCGGGATCCTTGAAATTCACCGGCGTCAAAACGGGAATGCCCAGCAGTTCGGCGGCCTGATGCACCGGCGACTTCACCAGATCGAGCCCGCGGCGGCCACCCGGGCGCGGCGGCTGGGTGTAGACCGCGACGATCTCGTGGCCCCCATGCTTAAGGCTCTGGAGCGTCGGCACGGAAAATTCCGGGGTTCCCATGAAGATGATGCGAAGAGACATGGACGTTCCGCGTCTCAAGAGACCGCGCCTTCTTAACCCGGATCGCCTGAGCGACGGTTCAGACCACCTTGGACTTGGCAGCCTTGGTGAATTTCTTGATCACCATCTCACGCTTCAGGCGGGAGATATGGTCGATGAAAAGCACGCCATTCAGGTGATCGATCTCATGCTGCAGGCAGGTGGCCAGCAGACCATCGGCCTCTACCACATATTCCTTGCCGTCGCGGCCGAGATGCTTGACGCTGACGGTCGCCGGCCGTTCCACCTCGGCATAATATTCCGGAATGGAAAGGCAGCCCTCTTCGTATAGGGAGCTCTCGTCGGAGGATTTGACGATCTCCGGATTGATGAAGACCTGCGGCTGCTTTTCCTCACCCTCACGTGCGATGTCGACGACGAGCAAGCGGCGCGGCACGCCGATCTGGATCGCAGCAAGGCCGATGCCCGGCGCGTCATACATGGTCTCCAGCATGTCGTCGGCGAGCGTCAGAAGCTCGGCGTCAACACGCTCTATCGGCTTGGAAAGCTGACGCAGGATCGGGTCAGGCAGAATAATCAGAGGCTTGATCGTCATGGCTTCCCATAACCCATCTTTTTTTCCGAAGGAATAGAAATTACGACCGGAGGAAGCGAAATGTTCACGTTTTGATCTTTTCAAGCGGCAAAATTCTGTTAGTTTCCCGCCATGAATAATCTCGTTGCCAGCCTTTCCCGTTTCTTCGACGATCCGCGCCCTGTCGTGTTGGCGGGAATGTGTGGAGCGGCATTGCTGCTGTTATGGCTGTTTCTGGTCCGCCGGGCATCGCTTCGGCGGCAGGAAGATGCGACGTTGCGGGCGATGGAAGGCGAGGCCCGGCTTTCCGAACTTCTGAGAGCGCAAAGCGAGATGCAGGGACGGCTGTCAGCAATGGCGGAGACTCTTTCGACGCGGCAATCGGAACTGAACCAGTCGGTCAGCCAGCGGCTCGACGGCATGACGCACCGGATCGGCGCGACGATCACCGAACAGACCAAGTCGACGCACGAGAACCTGCAGCGGCTGCAGGAACGGCTGGCAGTGATCGACGCCGCCCAGAACAATATTCAAACCCTGGCAAAGGACGTCGTCGGCCTGCAGGCGATCCTGTCGAACAAGCAGACACGCGGCGCCTTCGGCCAGGGCCGAATGGAAGCGATCATTGCCGACGGATTGCCGATGGGGGCCTACGGCTTCCAGACCACGCTTTCGAACGGGACCCGGCCGGACTGCACGATCAGGATGCCGAACGGCGCTCCGCCTTTGGTGATCGATGCCAAATTTCCGCTGGAAGCCTGGAACGCATTTCGCGAGGCCGCGGCACCCGAGGCCAGACGGGCCGCCGCCCAGGCCTTCAAGCGCGACCTCGAGGTTCACATCCGCGCTGTCTCGGAAAAGTACCTGATCCCGGGCGAAACGCAGGAAATGGCTTTCCTTTTCGTGCCGTCGGAATCGATCTTCGCGGAGATCCACGAGCATTTCGAAAGCACTGTCCAGAAAGCGCAACGTTCCCGGATCGTCATTGTCTCGCCTTCTCTCCTGATGCTGTCCATCCAGGTCATCCAGGCCGTGCTGAAGGACCAGCGCATGCGCGAGCAGGCACATCTCATCCAGGGCGAAGTGGCTCTGCTGATCGAGGATCTTTCCCGCCTCGACGACCGCACCCGCAAACTTCAAGCGCATTTCTTCGCGGCGCAGAAGGATGTCGAACAGATCCTCACCTCCACCGACAAACTCAACCGCCGCGGCGCCAAGATAGAGGCTCTCGAGCTGGAGGCGCCCCACGCAGCCGAGGTGGCTCGTGATCCGCCCCAGGCCAAGGCGGTCGAAAGCCGCACCGGCCTTCTCAAACTGCGGGTGGTTGACGAGGAGTGATCCTCTCGGGCAGTGTCGCGCGACTTTAATTTACGCAAGCAGGCCTGCCCATGATCACCGTCCTCGGCTCCATCAACATGGACCTCATCGCCACGACCGAACGTCTGCCCCAGCCGGGCGAGACGGTTGCGGGATCAAGCTTTGCGACGGCCGCCGGCGGCAAGGGCGCCAACCAGGCGCTTGCAGCACGCCGTGCCGGAAGCGCCGTGCATATGGTCGGAGCCGTTGGGGAAGATGGTTTTGCTGCGCCGGCACTGGCACTTCTCGATGACGCCAATGTCGACCTCTCAGCGGTCGCGCGCGTAACCGATCCAACCGGCACGGCCTTGATCCTGGTGGGCGGCACGGGCGAAAACATGATCGCGGTGGTGGCCGGCGCCAACGGTACAGTGAGCGCGGCGCAGGCCGAGGCGGCGGTCGACGCCATGAAGACCGGCGATATCCTGATGCTGCAGCTCGAAATCCCGGCCGAGGCGGTAGAAGCAGCGCTCAACGCGGCGCGTGCCAAAAGCGTGCTGACGGTGATCAACACGGCGCCGCTGACCGGCGATGCGGCCCGGCTTGCCCGCCTCGGGGATATCGTCGTCGCCAATGAAACGGAATTCGAACTGCTGGCCGGAAGCCCTATCCCGGACGCTGCGGCGCGCCAGGAGATGTTGAAAAAACTGCACGCGGAAACCGGCCAGATATTTGTCGTCACGCTCGGTGGCGACGGCGTGGTCGCGATCCGCGACGGAGAGATCGTGACGGCCGAGGGATTGAAGATCGAACCGGTCGACACGGTCGGCGCCGGCGACACGCTTTGCGGTTACCTGGCCGCAAGCCTCGAACAGGGGCTCGATTTTGCGAAAGCGCTCCGCCGCGCCGCGGTGGCCGGTTCGCTCGCCTGCCTCCTCAGCCGCGGCGCCCAGCCGTCGATACCGCCTGCCGAGGCGGTCGACGCCAGGGTCTAAGCTGCTCCGATCGAGTACCCCCGCTACTTTCGCTGCGCCGCGAGAGAACGTATTTACAATGAAGCGGAAACGCTGACGTCGCTGGTCGCCCGGTTCCGCGTTTCGGCACATGCGGCAGGCCACATCCAAAGCGCACCGCAGGCGCTGCGTCAGGTCGCCCAGACCATGCGGGAAACGCGGCCAGGCCAGCCCGTACCGGCACCACGTGCCAAGCCGGCGCCAAAGGCTGCGATCTCACGCGGTTCGGCCGCCGTCGCATCGGACGACTGGCAGGAATTTTGATCGCAGGCTCAGTTGAAAACGCGGAAAAGCCGCCGTGCGACTGGCGGCCTTTTCTTTGCCGGCTTGTTCCGTTTCTTTGCCGGCTTGTTCCGTCTCAGAGCCGGGCGACCCGTTCCGTCAGCAATTCAAAAAAGCCGCCGGCATCGACATCACGCATCACCTTGGCATTCGGCTTGCGGCCGGAGACGTGCCACCAGTCTACTACAGTCATGCCGACCGTCAGTTCCGATTGCGTTTCGATCTCGACATTGCAGTCCCGGCCCGAAAAGAGTTCGGGCTTGATGAGGTAGGCGATGACCGTCGGATCATGCAGCGGGCCGCCATCAGAGCCGTATTTTTCAATGTCGAATCGCTCGAAAAAGGCGAGCCACGCGACCAGGACCTCCGCCGGATGGGTGCCGAGCGCGGCGATCTTTTCGACACGGGCCTTGGTCGTCAGCAATTGGTGGGTGACGTCGAGTGGCATCATGACGATCGGCATGCCCGAGGCGAACACGGTCTTTGCCGCTTCGGGATCGACATAGATGTTGAATTCGGCAGCCGGCGTGATGTTGCCGCCCTCGAAAAAGCCGCCGCCCATCATCACCAGTTCCTTCGCGCGCGCCGCGATGTCCGGCGCTTTCTCAAGAGCGAGCGCAACATTGGTGAGTGGCCCGAGCGTGCAGAGCGTTACCGTTCCGGCAGGCTCAGTACGCAACGTGTCGATGATGAAATCGACCGCATGGATATCTTTCACCGGCATTGTCGGTTCGGGCAGTTCGATACCGTCGAGGCCGGTCCTGCCGTGCACGTGCTCGGCGGTCACCTGCGGGCGCATGGTTGGCTTCAGCGCGCCCTCGTAAACCGGCGCATCCGGCCTGCCGCAGAGCTCGCAGACGATCCGGAGGTTGCGGCTGGTGTAGGAAAGCGGCACGTTTCCGGCGACCGCGCAGAGGCCAAGCACATCGATCTCGTCCGGACTCGCAAACGCAAGCATGATCGCTGCGGCGTCGTCCTGACCCGGGTCGGTATCGATGATAATCTTCCTGCGCTGCATGAATGCTCCCTTTTTCCGGGGGTAGTCGTCCACAACCCGACATTCTGTCAAGTGCCGCATGATCGGCATCGGGCAGCCGTGGCCATCGGCCCCGGCGCTCATCCTTGCGGTCGCTGCCGTAACCTCCCATATAACGGACGAGTTGGCGGGCCGCCCGGCGGGCGCCAACGTGGTCGCTTGTTGCAAGGACTGTACGATGAGCCGAATGACGCCGTTTGCGAGCCCCCTGCTTCTGGGCTTCGACGCCATGGAAAAGACACTCGAACGCCTTGCGAAGGCGAACGACGGTTATCCTCCCTATAATATCGAACGCGTCCGCGCCGATGCTTCCGGTGCCCCAGAGCGGCTGCGAATCACGCTGGCCGTCGCAGGCTTTTCCGAAGCCGAGCTCGAGGTGACGACGGAAGAAAACCACCTCGTCATCCGCGGACGCCAGACGGAGCAGGGTGAGCGCGACTATCTTTACCGCGGCATTGCCGCCCGCCAGTTCCAGCGTATGTTCGTGCTGGCCGACGGAATGCAGGTCTCCAGCGCTTCGCTCAAGAACGGTTTGCTCTCTGTCGACCTTATCCGCCCCGAGCCCGCACGCATGGTGCGAAAAATTAACATTTCCGTCTCAGAGTAGGTCAATGGCGCTAATGCCGTTGCCCCTCAATGCTGGAGGCTGGAATGCTCCTGAAAGAAGCGAATACGCGTTTGACGCAATCCGAACTTGCTCATCTAGGTGCTGGAGAGGTCGGATATATTCGCAAGATGCGGTCGGACGAAGTGTCCCGCTGCTTCCCTGAAGCCCCGGATATCGATCCCAGTCTCGATCTTTGGGCCCTGTTCGGCGCAGATGGCACGCCGATTCTTCTGACCGACAATCGCTCCAGCACCTTCTTCAAGGCCGCTGAAGACGACCTGAAGACCGTCAGCCTGCACTGACCTTTCAGGCTTTCCTGAACGTCAGATAGGCCGAGGAACGACCTTCTCGGCGGGCCTTGTTCTCGTATCGCGTACCTGGCCAGCCGGCGAAGGGCGTCAGCCAATCGGAAGATTGCTCCGCCTGCCATTGAAAACCGCCATGGTCGCGGCAATGGATCAGCGTCCAGTTGACATAGGTGTCGATGTCGGATGCGAACAGGAACAGACCGCCCGGCTTCAGCACGCGGTGGAATCGGTCGAGATTGACCGCAGATACAAACCGCCTTTTCCAATGTTTCCGCTTCGGCCATGGGTCCGGATAGAGCAGGTCGATGCGATCGAGCGAGGCATCCGGCAGCCAGTCCAGCACCTGCGTGGCGTCGTCGTCATAGACCCGGATATTCTTGAGCCCCAGTTCGTCGACGCGCGACAAAAGCTTCGCCATGGAATTGACGAAAGGCTCGACGCCGATGAACCCGGTTTTCAAATTCTCCTGCGCGCGGTGGACCAGGTGTTCGCCGCCGCCGAAGCCGATCTCCAGCCGCAACTCCTCCACCGGAATGGGAAACATCTCTGAAAGCACGGCGGGCGCTGGCGCCGCAAGATCGAGCTTCAGCGCAGGCAGCAATGTCGCAATCCCCTCCGCCTGGCGTTCGCGGAGTTGCTTGCCCTTGCGGCGCCCGAAGAAGGCTTCGGTGCTGCGGCTTGGGTGCTGCGGTTCGGTCATGGGCTGGTCTCTCACGATAAAAGCGGGCGTCTCCGTCAGGAGGCACCCGCTTTACAGTTTTATGGAGCTATCCGTAAAGGCCGATCAGGCAGCCTTGAGGGTCTCTTCCTTCAGCGCATCCTTGAGCGGCTTTGCCAGATCGGTCTTCTCCCAGGAGAAGGAACCGTCGCGGCCGGCCTTGCGGCCGAAGTGGCCGTAAGCGGAAGTCTTGGCATAGATCGGCTTGTTGAGGTCGAGATGGCGGCGGATGCCGGTCGGCGAGAGGTCCATGACCTTGCGGATGGCGGCTTCCACCTGGTCTTCCGTCACACCCTTGCCCGTGCCGTGCAGGTCGACATAGATCGACAGCGGCTGGGCAATGCCGATGGCGTATGCGATTTGAATCGTGCAACGATCGGCAATACCGGCAGCAACGACGTTCTTTGCCAGATAGCGAGCTGCGTAAGCGGCCGAACGGTCGACCTTGGTCGTGTCCTTGCCGGAAAATGCGCCGCCGCCGTGGGGGGCTGCGCCACCGTAGGTGTCGACGATGATCTTGCGGCCGGTAAGGCCTGCGTCGCCATCCGGGCCGCCGATGACGAACTTGCCGGTCGGATTGATGTACCACTTGCAATCCTTGGCGATCGGCAGATCGCCGAGCGCTTCGCGGATATAAGGTTCGACGACCTCGCGAACCTTCTTGGAATCCCAGCTCTCGTCGAGGTGCTGGGTGGAAAGAACGATCGAGTCGACCGCGGCCGGCTTGCCGTTTTCGTAACGCACGGTCACCTGGCTCTTGGCGTCCGGGCCGAGCTTGCCGGCATCGCCTTCGCCCTTCTTGCGGGCGGTGGCGAGCAGCTGCAGGATCTTGTGGGAATAATAGATCGGCGCCGGCATGAGGTCCGGCGTTTCCTTGCAGGCGTAACCGAACATGATGCCCTGGTCGCCGGCACCTTCATCGCCCTGCTTGTCGGCAGCGCTGTCAACACCCTGCGCGATATCAGCAGACTGGGAATGCAGCAGCACGTCGATCTTGGCGGTCTTCCAATGGAAGCCTTCCTGCTCGTAACCGATGTCGCGGATCGCCTTGCGGGCGGCGGACTTGAACTTCGAGGGATTGATGACGTCCTTGCCGTCCTTGTCCTTCTTCATCAGGCTCGGCGGCAGGCGGACTTCGCCGGCAATGACGACACGGTTCGTGGTCGCCAGCGTTTCGCAGGCAATGCGCACGGTCCAGGGATCGACGCCGGTCTTGGCCGCCTCGCGGTACACAAGATCTACAATTTCATCGGAGATACGATCACAAACCTTGTCCGGATGGCCCTCGGCAACGGACTCGCTGGTGAACAGATAACTTGCGCGCATTACGGGATTCCCCTCAAAGAAACGAACGCACCTGTGTTAGTGATTTCCATCGACAAACACAAGCGTACAACGACATAAATATATCTTTATGTGTACAAGTTAGACATTCCCGCAACACCCCGACGTTCCGGAGCGGGCAACAAAAAAGCGGCCCGGAAGCCGCTTCTGTGTTGATATCAATGAGCCTTATTCGACCTCGGCATCCGCAGCCAGTGCCTTTACGAGATCTACCACACGCCGGCGAACTTTCGGGTCCGAAATCTTCACGAAAGCCCGGTTCAGTTGCAGACCTTCGGAGGAGGAGAGGAAATCGACCACGTAGTTGGAGCTTGAGGCTTCCGCCATGCCGCCCTGACCGCCTTGATCGCCCGGCGCATCTTCGAAGAAGAAGGAAACCGGCACGTTGAGAATGCTGGAGATGTTCTGCAGGCGGCTCGCGCCGACGCGATTCGTGCCTTTTTCGTATTTCTGAATCTGCTGGAACGTAATGCCAAGGCTTTCACCGAGCTTTTCCTGGCTCATTCCGAGCATGGTCCGGCGAAGGCGAATTCGGCTCCCGACGTGAATATCGATCGGGTTCGGCTTCTTTTTGTTTTCAATCATAACGATGTCCTGACGACGTTAGTTGTTCAATCCTCACAACCCGGTCTGCGTGTGGAGATACACTTCGTGCGGCTGGTCACAACAGGCTCAACGTTTGAAGCATATGGCGAGACGAAAGGCTGCGACCACTATGCAATTTTAGGGGTTTTTGGTCAATTCGTCCGAAAATTAAAACCAGCGCGCGAGATAGCTGCAATCAATAACATCAGTGCAAGAACCAACCAGAAGTGCTGTTCCCGAGCACTCACACCCCAATGCGGGATTGAAATACTGCCCAAGGTTGCGTCCATCACGCCTTTTTGATTATAGTCCAAACCCCGGATCAGCCTTCCGAACGGGTCGACAACCGCCGAAACGCCGGTATTCGCCCCGCGAATCAGCGGCAGGCCGTTTTCGACTGCGCGGATTCGAGCCTGTTGGAAGTGCTGATATGGACCCGGCGTCGCTCCAAACCAGCCGTCATTGGTGACATTCAGAAGCGCGCTCGCCCGCTCTACACCCGGCCCAATCTCGTCCGGGAAGATCGCCTCGTAACAGATCAGCGGATAGAAGGTCCTGCCCCCCGGCAAGGTCAGCATGGCCCGTACCGGCGCGGCACTGAAGCCGCCCGGCATGGCGATGGCATCGGGGATGCCGAGGTTGCGCAGCAGATCCTCGTAAGGGACATATTCCCCGAACGGGACGAGATGCACCTTGTCGGACGCCGAAACGATCTGGCCTTCGCTGTCGATCACATAGATGGAATTGTAGAAACGCGGCGCAATGCCCGCGCCTGCATCTTCCGAACGGACCGCGCCGGTGATGAGGACCTGGCCATCCTGCAGCACCTCGGCGATGCGGGTCAGCGCATCCGGGTTCTGGGTCAGAATGAAGGGCACGGATGTCTCCGGCCAGACGATGATGTCCGCCCGCTTGCCGCCGTTCTCGGGCGGCAAGGCCGACAACGCAAGATGCTCCTCGAAGATCGCCGCTCGTTCGGCATCGTCCAGTTTTCGTGCCTGGTCGATTACCGGCTGAACGATGCGGACGACAGGCTGGTTGTCGGCGGCCGGAACCGGCGCGGCGTCAGCGATGTGCAGACGATAGGCGCCGTAACCGAGATGGGCGGCAAACAGCAGGACGGCGAGCGTCAGTCCGGTCCGCATGCCCTTTTTGGTGCCGATCAGGGCAGGTGCCGAAAACACGAAGACGGCGAGCACCGTCACGCCGAAAATGCCGAGCACGGCTGCGGACTGCATCATCAGCGGCATGGGCATCGCGCCATATCCGACCGCATTCCAGGGGAAGCCCGTGGCGACGAAGCCGCGAAGCCATTCGGCAAGACCGAAGCCGAAGGCGAGCGAGGCCATCCGCCCGAAACCATCCGACCAGAAGATGCGGGCGATCGCCGTCGCAAGACCGTAAAAGAGGGCGAGATAAGCCGGCAGGCCAAGAACCGCGAGCGGCAGCGCCCAGGCAAATTCATCCGCCTCCACCAGCAGCGCATTGCCAAGCCACCAGAGGCCGGCGACAAAATAGCCGAAGCCAAAAACCCAGCCGATCCAGAAGGCCGAACGAAACCGCGCGAACCATCCGCCATCTGGATTGCCGGTGGAACCGTCCATCAGCCAGACGAGCAGCGTGAAGGAGATGAAGAACGCCGCGAAGAAGCCGAAGGGCGGCAGCGCGAGCGCACCGATCGCTCCTGCGAGAAAAGCGACGACGACGCGCGGGAAGCCCCAGAGAAGCATGATCCTGCCCGCCAGCCGCTCCATCTATGTTCCCTTCCGCCCCCGAATCAGCGGCTGCAGTCTTTCAAAAAATGGCGGGCTTGTCGTGAGCTCAAAGAGGCGCGGACACTTCAGGGATCACTCAGGCCTGTTGGTTGCGTCCGTCGGCGTCCTGAGCGGATGGCGCCGGCAGCAGCGCAGTCGGCGTCTGATCGGTGAGCAGCATCTCGCCCTCGCCTTTCTGCCGGCGGCGCGCGAGCGTGCGCCTGCGCAGGATCCGTACGCGCTTGATGCGGCGAGGATCGGCCTCCAGGATCTGGAATTCGAAGCCGGGCACCGCCTGCACCACCTCGCCGCGCACGGGAATGCGGCCAAGCGCGGAGAAGATCAGGCCGCCCAGCGTATCGACGTCTTCAAGGCGGTCACGAATGTCGAAATCGGAACCGATCGCCTTGGCTATCTCTTCCAGTTCGATACGCGCATCAGCGACGAAGACATCTTCGCTGGTGCGGGAGAACATGACCTCTTCATTGTCATGTTCGTCCTCGACATCGCCGATCACCATTTCGACGATATCCTCATGGGTGACGAGACCGTCGGTGCCGCCGTATTCGTCGATGACGAGCGCCAACTGGGTGCGGGCCGCCTGCATGCTCTGCATCAGGTCGGAAGCGAGCATCGAGGGTGGCACGAACAGGATCTTGCGGATCAGCCCGGCTTCGGCAACCGTCTGCTCGAGATCGACACGGCCGAGGTCGAAGGCAGGCCGCGGGGTGCGCACCGTCTTTTCAGCCTTTTCCGGCTTGTCGGTGGCAAGCGGCATCGGCTGGGTGGGTGCAGCACGCGCACTGGTGCGGCGTTTGTTGCGAGCCTGCTTGGCGAGATAGGAGAGGAGGTCGCGGATATGGACCATGCCGCGCGGGTCGTCGAGCGTGTCGTTGTAGACCGGCATGCGCGAGCGGCCGGTTTCCTCGAAATGGATCATCAGTTCGCCGATGGTCATGGTCATGTCGACCGCCTCGATATCGGCACGCGGAACCATGATGTCTTCGACGCGTATCTCGCGGAACCGAAGAATATTGTGCAGCATCGCCCGTTCCTCGGGCGAGAAGGCATTGCTGATATTGGTGTCGGTCATCAGCGCGTCGGCGAGGTCCTCGCGGAGCTTCTCGCCCTGCGACGGCCTGAGTAGCCTCACGGCGCGCGACCAGAAAGAGCTTTGGTGTTTTTGGGCTTCCGCTCGAGACGGACTACTGCCCTCTTCCGAGGAACTGGAGTCGGCGTCCTTGCCCTCACGGGTCGGGTTTGTCGAAAAGTCGTTCATTGGTCCAGACTATACTATCGGGTCTTGCCCCGCATAGGGGTCAGATAGGCCAAGAGTGGCCAAAATGCGAGTCTCCAACGCTTCCATTCTTTCCGCTTCGTCCGTCTGCAGATGGTCGTAGCCGAACAGATGCAGGAAACCGTGGACGAGCAGATGGGTCAGATGATCCTCGAAACTTTTGTCAAGATCAACCGCTTCCCGCTCAACCGTCTCGCGAGCGATGACGATATCGCCCAGCATCGGACCCGGCATCTTGCCTGGTTCGAGCGGAAAAGCCGGGAAAGACAACACGTTGGTCGGCTTGTCCTTGCCGCGCCATTCGGCGTTAATCTCCTTGATCGCCGCGTCGTCGGTAAAGACCAGCGACAGTTCGGGGGCGATTTTCGGGAATGGCTGCTTTTCCAGCTTCGCTAGGAATTCGGCAGCGGCGCCGAGCGTCTTTTCGCTCAAGGCCAAAAGGGCCGGCTCTTCGGGCCAGCCCTCGTCTTCAATGCTGATCTGTATGTCGAGTTGGGGCATGAGGTTTGGAGCCGACGTTACCGGTCGACTTCCTCGCTCTCCTCGTGGACCGCATATTGCGCGTCATAGGCCCGGACGATGCGGCCGACCAGCGGATGGCGGACCACGTCCGTATCCTTGAAGCGGATCACCGAAATGCCTTCGACGCCCTTCAGGATCTGTAGCGCCTCCACCAAACCGGATTTCACGCCGCGCGGAAGATCGACCTGACTCGGGTCGCCGGTGATGATCATCCGGGCATTTTCGCCGAGACGGGTCAGGAACATCTTCATCTGCATCGACGTGGTGTTCTGCGCCTCGTCGAGGATGACGGCGGCATTAGCGAGCGTGCGGCCGCGCATGAAAGCGAGCGGCGCGATTTCGATGACGCCGGCGGTGATCGCCCGTTCCACCTTGTCGCCCGGCATCATGTCGTAGAGAGCGTCATAGAGCGGCCGCAGATAGGGATCGACCTTGTCCTTCATGTCGCCCGGCAAAAAGCCCAGGCGCTCGCCGGCTTCGACGGCCGGACGCGACAGGATGATGCGATCGACAGCCCCGCGCTCCAGAAGCTGGGCGGCATGGGCGACGGCGAGATAGGTCTTGCCGGTACCGGCCGGTCCGACGCCGAACACGAGTTCCGACCGGTCCAGCGCCCGCATATAGGCGTCCTGGGTCGGGGTGCGCGCGACGACCGTCTTCTTCTTGGTGGAAATCTGGCTCATGGAGAGCTTGGCTTTTTTCTCCAGCGTCGGCAGCTGCAGCTGATCGTCGGCCGCCTGCGCCATGCGGATCGCGCCGTCGACGTCGGAGGTATCGACCGAGCCACCCTTCTGGATGCGTTCATAGAGGAAATCGAGCGCCCGGCGCGCCTGGTTGGTGGCGATCAGATCGCCGGAGATGGCCACCGAATTGCCGCGTGCCCTGGCATCGATGTGAAGCCGTTCTTCGAGAAGTTTGAGATTCTGATCGAACTGACCGAAAAGCTCGCTGGCGAACCTATTGTTCTCGAACGTCAGGACAAAGTGATTGGCGTCGGTAGCGGCGGTGCGGGGGTGGCGCGCGGATGAAGAAACCAATTCATGTCCGTTCAAGTAGGCAAGCTCCTCGATATTAGCTCAGGCTCCTATTAAACTCCCTGCCGGGTCGGCAAACAAGCTGTTCGGGCCGGTTCCACTGATTCGTACCTGGATAATGTCACCGATTTGCGATGTTTTTGCATCAACATTCACAGATTGAAGCCAGGGAGAGCGTCCGATTATCTGTCCCGGCATACGACCGGGCTTTTCGAGCAACAGGTCGATGACTTTTCCAACACAGGATTTGGCGAATTCGGCCTGCTGTTTCAAGAGCAGGGCCTGCAATCTTTCCAACCGCTCCGCCTTCACCTCCTCCGGCACCTGATCGCCGAGGTCGGCGCCGGGCGTGCCCGGACGGGTCGAATATTTGAAGGAATAGGCCTGGGCGTAGTTCACGTCCTCGACGAGGCGCAGCGTATCTTCGAAGTCCCGATCCGTCTCGCCGGGGAAACCGACGATGAAATCGCCGGCGATGGCGATGTCTGGCCGGGCATCGCGGATGCGCTCGATCAGGCGCAGATATTCTGCACCCGTGTGGCGACGATTCATGGCTTTCAGGATACGGTCCGAACCGGCCTGGACCGGCAGATGCAGGTAGGGCATCAGGGTGCGCAGGTTGCGATGGGCCTCGATCAGCCGGTCATCCATGTCGCGCGGGTGGCTGGTCGTGTAACGCAGACGCGCGAGACCCGGAATTTCCGCCAGGCGATAAAGCAGGTCACCGAGGCTCCATTCGCCGCCTTTCGGGCCTTCCGCACGCCAGGCGTTGACGTTCTGGCCGAGCAGGGTGATCTCGCGCACGCCGCCGTCGACGAGCCGCCAGGCTTCGTCAACGATTTGCTGAACGGGGCGGGAGACTTCCGAACCGCGCGTATAGGGCACGACGCAGAAGGTGCAGAACTTGTCGCAGCCTTCCTGGACGGTGAGAAAGGCTGTGACGCCGCGAGCGCGGATCTTCGCCTTCTCGGTAACCGGCAGGTGCTCGAACTTGTCCTCGACCGCATATTCGGTATCGACGACAGGCTTTCCGCCGCGAGCGCGCCTCAGCGCTTCCGGCAGACGGTGATAGGTCTGCGGGCCGATCACCACGTCGACGGCCGGCGCCCGGCGGATGATTTCCTCGCCTTCGGCCTGGGCGACGCAGCCGGCGACGCCGATCATCAACTCCCGGCCTTCGGCAGCGCGTGCCTTCTTCATGTCGCGAAGACGCCCGAGCGCCGAATAGACCTTGTCGGCCGCCTTCTCGCGGATATGACAGGTATTGAGGAGGATGAGGTCGGCCTCGCCCATCTCTTCGGTCTGCACGTAACCTTCGCCCGCCAGCGCATCGCTCATGCGGCCTGAATCATAGACATTCATCTGGCAGCCATAGGTCTTGATGAAGACCTTGCGGGAATTCGAGCGCTGGACCGGCTCGTCGGCGGGCGCGGAAAGGGAGACGTGTTCGTTCATGGCTCGCTCCATACCGCAAGAAGACCCGGAAATGAAGCGTTTCCTAAAGCGCTTCGTAGTCACGACCCCGCAGATGGCGGATCAGCATGCGCCGAAGCCGGCTCGTCACGGCCATGCTCAGATGCTTGCGGTTGTCACCGGCGCGGAATTCGATCGTCTCGCCGAAAGCCACGTCCACGTCGAGCGCCCCTTCCTTCAGGACGCCGAGCAGATGCGGCACGAGTTCGATATCGCCGGGCCACGCCGCGATCGGCCGATGATAACGGCCCATGGCCATGCCGTGGACGCGGGTATAGGCGATCGCTACCGGCTGGACGTGCACGACCCCCTCCGGCGTGTGCTGGATCGCGGCGGCGGCGGCCCCGAACAGCGACGACTTGACCTCCAGAAGCCGGTTTCCGTCGGAGGTGGTGCCCTCGGGAAAGAGCACGACGATTTCGCCGGCTGCCATGCGCTCGGCAATTTCGTTCACCTGATCACCGGTGCGGCGCTTCTGTTCACGGACGACGAAGATGCTCTTCTGCAGCTTGGCGAGCGTGCCGAAGACCGGCCATTCCGACACTTCCATCTTGGCAATGAAGACCACGTCGGCGATTGCGCCGAGCACCAGGATATCCTTCCACGACGCATGATTGCAGGCAAGCATCAGCGGCCGGCGGCGATCCAGCGTTCCGTGAACATGAATGCGGATGCCAAGCAGAAAACAGGCGGTCTTATGCCAGTAGCGCGGGATATAGCGGCGGATCTTGAGGTCGAAGGCGAGGCCGAGGAGCTGAAACGGCAACAGGGCCAGCGTAACTGCGAAAAGAGCGACGAAAACGAAGCCGATCCGCGCCCAAGTAATCACTTATCGTCCTTGTCCAGCGGAATGCCGTAAAGCTCCAGCCGGTGGCCGACGAGACGGAACCCGTGCTCCCGGGCGATGCGTTCCTGCAGCGCCTCGATTTCCGCCGAGCGGAACTCGATGACATTGCCGGTGTTGAGATCGATCATATGGTCGTGATGTTCCTCAGGCACGGTCTCGTAACGCGAGCGGCCGTCGCGGAAATCGTGACGCTCGATGATCCCTTCGTCCTCGAACAATTTTACCGTGCGGTAGACTGTGGAGATGGAGATACGCGGATCGACCTTGGAGGACCGGCGATAGAGTTCCTCGACATCCGGATGGTCAACGGACTCCTGCAGGATACGCGCGATCACGCGGCGTTGATCCGTCATTCGCATGCCTTTCTCGGCACACAGCTCCTCCAGGGTCTTGGAAAGGTCTGTCATGTCGTTTTGGCCTTCGAAACGTTCCCGTAGAAACTAACGGACTAACGAAGAACGCGGCTCATGACAAGCGCCGTGGATCGCCTCCCGTCCGGCCCGGCATAATAGGCGGGGCGCTCGCCCACTTTCTGGAAACCGAGCTTGCGATAAAGCTCGACGGCAGGGCGATTCGCCGCCTCCACTTCGAGGAACATGCTCTCTCCGCCGCGCGCCGCCGCCTCGCGCAGGGCGGCCTGCATCAGACGCCAGCCGAGCCCCACCCGGCCGAATTTCTCGTTGACGGCGACCGTCAGGATCTCCGCCTCGCCGGCCGCTTCCCGCGACAGAACGAACCCACCGAGCGGCTTGGAGAAAAACGCATTGGTCTGACGGGCGATAAAACCGAAGACATTATGCTGCAGGAGCAGGTTCTGGAATTCGCCGTCACTCCACTGACGCGGAAATCGTTGGCCATGCAGCTCGGAGATCTCCAGGCAGTCGCTCGCCTCCATCGGCACGACTTCGAAATACGGCTTCCAGGTCAGGTAATCGTCGAGCATCGGCGCAGTCTGTACATTCACGAACGGGCAAGGGCAAAACCGGTCTGCGGTTTCGCATCTGGTCCACGAAGATACAATGGTTTGGGACGTTGCGCATCCACAGGTTTTTCGGCGGCGATCCGGGCGACCACGGCAATATCGAAACGATCCCGTCCGTCATGTTCTGCAACTCCCTTGCCAAGGGAGTGTTCGGCCCAGGAGCCGGTCATTGGTGCCGAAAGAGACCTGGCGAGTTCCGAAGCATCCTCTGGCGAAAGTGCTGCGGGTTGGCTCAACGCCTCCCCATTGGCGGAAAACGCTTGGGTGTAGACCTCGTTGCGCTTGGCATCCATGGCAACAACGACCGGCTGGCCTTTATGTTCGCCAAGAAACTTGGCTGCGAGGGCCTCAAGCGTGGTCACTCCGACCGTTTCCAAGCCGAGGGCAAGCCCCAGGCCACGGGCGGCGGCAACCCCGACGCGAATGCCGGTGAAAGAGCCGGGGCCTATAACGACCGCGACGCGTTCGACGGCTTTGAGAGGAAGACCGGCTGCAGCGAGCGCTTCGTCGATGACCGACATCAGCCTTTCGGCATGGCCCTTGCCGATCGTCTCGGTGACCTCAGACAGCACTTTGCCCGCGGCGCTGTCATAGAGCGCTGCGGAGCAATCCACCCCGGCGGTATCGATGGCGAGAACAATCATTCAACGGTGCCGGCGGGCTCAGAGCGCTTCGACGGCCTGCACTTCCGGAACGAAATGCTTGAGCAGGTTCTGCACGCCGTGCTTCAGCGTCGCCGTGGAAGACGGGCAGCCGGAGCATGCACCCTTCATGTTGAGGTAGACCGTGCCGTCTCGGAAACCCTTGAAGGTAATGTCGCCGCCATCCTGGGCGACGGCCGGGCGGACGCGGGTTTCGAGCAGTTCCTTGATCGTCGCGACGATGGTTTCGTCGTCCTCGTCGAAGAACTCACCTTCCTCGTCAGAAGCTTCCGCAAGCGTGGACGTACCACCCATGACCGGCGCGCCGGACATGAAATGCTCCATGATCGAGCCGAGGATCGCCGGCTTCAGGTGCTGCCATTCGGCGCTTTCCTTGGTGACGGTGATGAAGTCGTAACCGAAATAGACGCCGGTGACGCCGGAGATGCCGAACAGGCGCTCGGCCAACGGAGATGCTTCCGCCTCGCCGGCGTTGCGGAAATCGGCGGTGCCTTTATCCATGACGACTTTGCCAGGCAGGAACTTCAGGGTCGCCGGATTGGGGGTGGCTTCCGTCTGAATGAACATCTCGTCTCTCCTGGGGCACGGCGCCCCTCGCAAATTTAGAACTCTTCAAAAGAAGATAAGCCGTATCAGCTTTTCGTTCAAGTGCTCCTTTGCCTGCGCAAGATCAAGTCCGCAATCATGCCAGCGCGTCAATTTCCTCGGCCGTCAGCGTGTCGGGCAGCACGGTGACGGGAATCGGGAAGGCGGCAACGGCGGACACCAGGGGTCCCGGCCCTTCCTTAGTGGAGCCGGCCGCCAGGACGAGGACCGCGATATCGCGGTCTTCCTCGACCAGCTGGATGATCTGTTCGCTGGCGTTACCTTCGCGGATGACGATTTCCGGATCGATACCGATCGTCTCGCGCACCTTCTGGGCGGCCTTGGCCATCACCGCATCCGCCTCTTCGCGGGCCTCAGCACGCATGATCTGCTCGACGCCCAGCCATTGCTGGAAATCGCCCTCGGGAATGACGAAAAGCAGGACGAGACCGCCGTTGGAGTTCTTGGCGCGGCGCCCCGCGTAATGAACCGCCTTTTCACATTCCGGCGTGCCGTCGATGACCGCCATGAACTTGCGCCGGTGCCCTTCAAGTCGCGAAAGCCGTTTCGATACCATGCCGCCCCTCCTTCGCACGTAGACGACCCAAGCAGTCGTGATGCGGAACTTATACCAACCGAAAAAAATGAAAACCCGCCACGAATGTCGTGACGGGTATGCAATCTTTGCGTGACTCGAAAGGCGCCGATGATCTCAGCGCAGGAAACCGACGATGTCGAAGACGTCTCCCATGACCTTTTGAGCACGGGCGCGGGCGCGCTCGCCACCATCCTTGAGGATGGCATCGATATGGGTCGTGTCGTCCATCAGGCGGCGCATTTCGGACGTGATCGGCGAAAGCACGTGCACGGCGAGGTCGGCGAGAGCGGGTTTGAAGACCGAGAACTGCTGGCCGCCATATTCGGCGAGAACGTCGGCCTTGCTCCTGTCGGCAAGGGCTGCATAGATGCCGACCAGGTTGTCGGCTTCCGGACGGCCCTTGAGGCCTTCGAGTTCGCTCGGCAGGCCCTCCGGATCGGTCTTGGCCTTGCGGATCTTCTTGGCGATCTCTTCCGGCTCGTCCATCAGGTTGATGCGCGACAGATCCGACGGGTCGGATTTCGACATCTTCTTGGTGCCGTCACGCAACGACATGACGCGCGGCGCCGGCCCCTCGATCAGCGGCTCGACCAGCGGGAAGAAGCCATGGATCGGCTCCTCTCCGACGACCATATCGACGCCGGTGCCGGCGGCGCGGATCTTCTCCTGGAAGTCGATGTTGAACTTCTGGGCGATATCGCGGGCGAGTTCCAGGTGCTGCTTCTGGTCGTCGCCGACCGGCACGTGGGTGGCGCGATAGACGAGAATGTCGGCAGCCATCAGGCTCGGATAGGCGAGCAGGCCGAGCGAGGCGTTCTCGCGGTCCTTGCCGGCCTTGTCCTTGAACTGGGTCATGCGGTTCATCCAGCCGATGCGGGCGACGCAATTGAAGATCCAGGCGAGTTCCGCATGCTGCGGCACGGCCGACTGGTTGAAAACGATATGTTTCTTCGGATCGATACCCGAAGCGATGAAGGCGGCGGCGATCGAGCGGATCTGCCCCTGCAGGTCGTCATGGACAAGCTGGGCGGTGATCGCATGCAGGTCGACGACGCAATAGATGCAGTCGTTGTTTTCCTGCAGCGCCACGAATTTGCGGATCGCGCCGAGGTAGTTGCCGAGATGGAGATTGCCGGTCGGCTGGACGCCGGAAAAGACAAGCGGCTTGAAGGTGTTCATATCGTCCTCAATTAGGCTGGTGGAGGGCCCCAGACCCGAAGGGTCATGTTGCTAACGCGCGGGCTTATGCACGGCGAAGCGCGGAGGATCAAGAGGCCGCGGAAACCGCGTGTTCAATCAGATCCCAGGTGTTGCCGTAAGGATCGGCAAACACCGCCACCGAGCCGTAAACTTCGTGCCGCGGCTCTTCGAGGAACCGGACGCCCTTGGCGCTCATGGCGGCGTGGTCGCGGGCAAAATCGTCCGTCTTCAGGAAAAAGCCAACCCGGCCGCCGGTCTGGTTGCCGATCGCAGCCTTCTGCGTGTCGGTGGCGGCCGTAGCCAGCAACAGGGCCGCGCCCTCGCCGCCCTTCGGCTTCACAACGACCCAGCGCTTGCCCTCCGGCTGCACGCTGTCCTCCAGGCATTCGAAGCCGAGCACGCCGCAATAAAAATCCTTCGCTCGATCGTAGTCGTCGACGATCAGGGCCACGAGAAACAGCGATTGGACGGGCATGCGGAAACTCCGGATTCGAGTGATTTAGCCGTCCGCAGATTGTCGGCCGGGGTGGTTTTGGCGGAGCGAGGAGCTCCATTTCAAGAGGCCTCGCGAAGCACTACAGCGACAAAAGAGCGGTCCACATATCATTCGAGGTAGGGCCACGAAACGCCTACCTCATTAGGCGTACAAGTCCTAAGTCAATACGCCTAAAGGCAAAATTTTTCTCTATGCCTCTCCGAATAGATTAATGAATGTTAGTCTTTTAGGCAGCTATAATCCCATTTCCGAGCAAAAATCTCCTTATTCATGCCCTTTTTGAAAAGGAAATACCCAGGCGTACCACGGTTAACCGGTCATGAACGACACGGTCTGTCCTCGGGGGATATCATGCGCAACATATTTCGCATCGCGCTTACCTGCCTTCTGACGCTGGGGCTCAATGTCACCGCCGAAGCCGGCGAAAACCACAAACGCCGAAGCACGTCCTTCAAGCACGATTACTCGGCCTTCTTCACCGTGCAGCGGATCAGCGTTCGTACGAGCTGTTTCCCAGAAAAGCTGGGAGCCATCCTTGCGCATATCGCGCAGAAGACCGGCCACAAGCCGATGGTCACGTCAGGGCACCGGCCGCATTCCGGAAGATCGCAGCACAGTCATTGTTATGCGGCGGATATCCGGGTGCCGGGCGTGTCGGAGCGAACCATCCTCGCAGCAGCAGCCAGCGCGCCGGGCATTGGCGGCATCGGCCGGTATTGCAACGGCATCGTGCATGTGGATGTCGGGCCAAAACGCCAATGGGCCTATTGCGGGCGACGCAAGCGAGGCTAGGCCTTCGGTTTCCGCTTGATGTTCCGGCGTATCATGCCGATGTCGGCGCCGCCGATCAGGAAGGCGCAGGCGAAATAGATGGCCATCGCCAGGACGAGCAGGCAGGCGAGCGCTGCGACCTGATGGATCAGCAAGGCATCCGGGGTCAGCCACGGCCCAGCATACCGGAGCGCATAGATGAGCGCTGCGGACATGATGCCGGTCGAGACGAGCAGCAGAGCCGTGCGTTTCGCAAGCGCCCATTCCCAGGTCAGATGACCGCGCCAGACCAGCGTCGTGAACAACAGCACCGTATTGGTCCAGCCGGCCGCAGCTTCCGCCGTCGCGATGCCACGCTCGGCGATCAGCGGGAAAAGCGAGATCGCCAGGCCCGAATTGATGACGACCGAGAGCATGGTGAAGCGCATCGGCGTCTTGGTGTCCTCGCGGGCGTAGAAACCGGGTTGCAGCGCCTTGATCAACACGAAGCCCGGCAGGCCGATGCCGTAGATCGCGAGGATGGCGGCGACGATCGAGGTATTTTCAGCCGAGAAGGCGCCACGCTCATAGAGCACGCGGATGATCGCGTCGGACAGGATCCAGAGACCGGCGGCGGCCGGCAGGGTCAGGAACAGCACGAATTCGATCGAGCGGTTCTGGGTATTGGCGGCTTCCTTGAGGTGCCCACCTTTCAAGGCGCGGGCAAGCTCCGGCAGGAGCACGACGCCGACGGCGACGCCGACCACCCCAAGGGGAAGCTGGTAGATGCGGTCGGCATATTGGAGGGCGGCGATCGCGCCTTCCTTGCCGGACGCGATCGCCTGGCCGATGATCTGGTTGATCTGGGTGATGCCGCCGGTGACGGCCGCAGGCACTGCAAGCACGAGGAGGCGCTTGACGTTCGGCGTCATCCTGGGGCGGCGGAAGCCGATGTTGATGCCGGCATGGCGCACACCGGCATAGACCACCGCAAGCTGCAGGATGCCGGCGGCTAGAACGCTCCAGGAGAGATACCAGGCGATGGTCAACGGATCGGCATGGATCCAGAGGCCATAGAGCAGCGCCCCGATCATCACCACGTTCAGGAAGACCGGGGCGATTGCGGCCGCGAAGAAGTGATGCAGCGAGTTGAGCATGCCGCTCATCATCGCCGTCAGCGACATGCACATCAGATAGGGGAACATCACCACTGCCAAACGGACGGTGATGGAGGTCTTTTCGGGATCGTCGGCGAAACCCGGTGCGATGATCCATTCCACCAGCCATGGCATCATCAGTTCCATTATGATGGTGATGATCATCAAGGCAGAGAAGAGAACGCCGAAAACCTCTTCCGAAAAGCGCTTGGCGCCCTCGACGCCGTTCGCCTCGATCTCTTTCGAAAACAATGGCACGAAGGCGGCGTTGAAGGCGCCCTCGGCAAACAGCCGACGAAACAGGTTCGGAAAGCGGAAGGCTGCGTAAAAGACGTCGGCCATCGGGCCGGTGCCGAGTGCCGCGGCCATGAAGGTCTCGCGCGCAAAACCGAAAATCCGGCTGCCGAGGGTCGCTCCGCCGACTGTCGCGAATTTCCGGACTAGGCTCATCGGGAAAGGCTCATCAGACGCGCCTCATACGCTGGCCTTGGACTTGCGCGGCTGGGACGCCTGGTCCGGGTTGGGGGCCGGCGCGATCATGCCCATCGGCATGCCGCTCCTCAGTTCGTCCTCCTGCTCGGACATCACAGCCTTCAGCCGCGCCGCGATATTACCCTGGCGGTTCTCGTTCACGACCTTCTGGCCGACGAGATCGGTGACATAGAAGGTATCGATGACCTTTTCGCCGAAGGTGGTGATGCGCGCCGAATGAATGTCGAGCGAGAGATCGGCGAGCACGGCGGTGATGTCCGCAAGCAGGCCGGTGCGGTCGAGGCATTCCACCTCGATGACCGTGAACTTGTTCGACAGGCCGTTCGAGAGAATGACCGACGGCGGAATGGTGAAAGTCTTGTTACGCTTGCGAGACTTGGCGCGCGTCGCAATGACTTCCGGCAGGCGCTTCTTGCCCGACAGCACGTCCTCGATCATCCGGCTGATCGTGCCGGCGCGGCGCAATTCGTCCTCGTCCACCGGGAATTCCCGGTTGATCAGAATGGTGTCGAGCGCCCGGCCGTCGGAGGTCGTGAAGATCTGGGCATCGGCAATGTTGGCGCCCGCTGCGGCGCAGGCGCCGGCGATGATCGACAACAGGCGCGGATGGTCCGGCGCGAGGACCGTGATCTCGGTAATGGCGTGAAAACTGTCCGTCCGCACCATCGTGGCGAGCGCCTGGCCTGCCTTATCGGTATCGCGGATGAACTTCGTGTGACGGACCTGATCTTCCAGCGAGACCGACAGGAGGTAAGGCTGGTAGTGCAGTTTCGAATAGGTACGGCGGTCCTTGGCGCTCCACTCGGCCAATGCCTTGAAGAGCTCCTCTTCGGCGACCTTGGCGCGCTCCTTGCGCGATACCTCGGAGAAACCGCCCGAGAGCAGCAGTTCGGTCTCGTAATAGAGCGTGCGCAGCAGCTGGCCCTTCCAACCGTTCCACACACCCGGGCCGACGGCGCGGATATCGCATATCGTCAGGATCAGCAGCATCTTCAGCCGGTCCATCGACTGCACCTTCTCGGCGAAATCGGTGATCGTCTTGCGGTCGTGCAGGTCGCGGGTCTGGGCGGTCATCGACATCAGGAGATGCACTTCGATCAACCAGACGACGAGTTCGGTCTGCTTGGCGTTGAGGCCGAGACGCGGGCAGAGCTTGCGGGCGATGCGGGCGCCGGCGATCGAATGATCCTCCTGGCGACCCTTGGCAACATCGTGCAGGAGCACGGCGACGTAAAGCGCCTCGCGCTCTTCGACGCTCGGCATCACCTTGTTGGCGAGCGGGTGGATGTCGGCGGCCTTGCCCTTGTCCACTTCCGACAGCGCGTCGACCGAGCGGATCAGATGCTCGTCGACGGTATAATGATGATACATGTTGAACTGCATCATCGCGACGACCTTGCCGAATTCCGGAATGAAGCGGCCGAGCACGCCCGCCTCGTTCATCCGGCGCAGCATCAGCGCAGGGTCACGCCTCGAGGTCAGCATGGAGAGGAAAAGCCGGTTGGCCTCCTCGTTCTCGCGCACATCGTTGTCGATCAGCGCAAGCGAGCGGGTCATGCGCTTCAGCGCATCGGGATGGAGCTCCAGCCCGTTGATATCGGCCACGTGGAAGAAGCGGATGATATTGACCGGATCGCGCTTGAAGACGTTCGGATCGGCAAGCGTGATGCGGCCGCGGTCCACGACGAATTCCACGGTGCCGGGGATCTTGTGGAGACGCTTGGTGAAGCGCGAGATGACGCGGTTGGTGAGGCCGGGGGCGGCCTTCGCCTGCTGCTCCTCCAGCGCGGCGCAGAGAATGCGGGTCAGATCGCCGACATTCTTCGAGACGAGAAAGTAGTGCTTCATGAAGCGTTCGACGGCGGAAAGGCCGGGGCGCGAGTGGTAACCGAGGCTTTCGGCAATCTCGCGCTGGATGTCGAAGGACAGACGCTCCTCGGCCTTGCCGGTGAGGAAATGCATCTGGCAGCGCACCGCCCAGAGGAAATCATCGGCCTTCTCGAACGAGCGTGCTTCCTCGCGGGAGAGAACGCCGAGCTTCACCAGTTCGGTCGTCTCGCGGACCCGGTAGTAATATTTGGCGATCCAGAAGAGCGTATGGAGGTCGCGCAGGCCGCCCTTGCCTTCCTTGACGTTCGGCTCGACCAGATAGCGCGTATCGCCGGCCTTCTCGTGGCGGTTGTCGCGCTCCGCAAGCTTGGCGGCGATGAATTCCGGCCCGGTATCGGCGACGATTTCCTTGTCGAAACGGCTCTCGAGGTCGTTCACCAGCGCCTCGCTGCCGCAGATGTAGCGGCTTTCGAGAATGGCGGTGCGGATCGTCATGTCCGTCTTGGAGAGACGGATGCATTCTTCAACGGTACGGGTCGCATGGCCGACCTTGAAACCCATGTCCCACAGCACATAGAGCAGGAACTCGACGGCCTTGCGCATGGTCTCGGTATTTCGGGGGGGCAGCAGGAACAGGAGATCGATGTCCGAACCGGGCGCCAGCGTATCGCGGCCGTAACCGCCGACGGCCGCCACGGCGATATCCGTGCCCTCGCTATAGAGACCTTCGGCAATCGTCTCGTAGAGAACGCGGATCAGCTGGTCCTGGAGCCAGGAGATGCGGCGGGCGCAATTCAGCCCGCTACCGTCTTTGGAGAGAAGCTGGCGGGCCTTTTCGCGGCCCTCGACGCTTGCACGGCGCAGCAGCGGCAGAAGCGCCGCCCGCAATTCCAGCTGGGGGCGATCCTTGTCCTTGACGATCGTCCGGCAATCGGCCCGAAGACGGGCCACGTCGAGAAGTTCAGAAAAATCGATGTCGTGTCTGGCCATGTTATCCTGCCGGTGCCCGGCCTGCGGAGGGAGGCTATAATCTTTTTGAGGCACCTTGACCAACGATTATCATCATCGGACGTTTCAAAGTTGTTGCTTCCCGCTTTGAAGTTCAAGGCCGTGTTTTTATCGCACCGCCGTCTTGTGCGGCCCTTGCCCCGGCTCTCCATTGCTTGGGGCTCATGCCCGTCACGCGGCGGAATTCACGGTTGAAGTTCGACTTCGTCGAGAAGCCGACATCCAGCATGACCTGGATCACCGTCCGTTCGGTCTCCCCCAGAAGACGGCAGGCTTCGGCGATACGGCGATCGTTGACGAATTGCGAGACATTCAGCCCCGTCGCGCGATTGATGAGGACAGAGACATCGCGAACAGGCAATCTTGCTCTGCGCGCAAGCTTTGCGAGGCTCAGATCCTCGCTCCTGTAAAGCTCGCCGTCTTCCAGAGCCGCCTCGATACGGGATAGCGTGGCCTTGTCCTCTTCCGTTGGCTCGAGGGAAGGCGAAGCCGCAGTCGGTTTGGCCGACGAAAAATCCGGTGAGAAATAGTAGGCGATCACCGCGGCGATCACCGCCAGGTTCATGATCGCGACGGCCAACGGCACATCACCTGGGCCGTAGATATCGGTGTAGACCGACAGTGCAGCGTCGCTGACGGCGAAGAACAGCATCAGGCCCGCAGTCAATCGGGCCGCGCGCAACGCCGGTCTCATTTGCGGAAGCGAAGCTTCCGCCATCGCGTCGGCGCCACCTAAGAGCGTCAGGCGCCAGAGTGCGATGCCGTAGCCGAAGAAGATCACCAGCAATAAGGGGTCGACGAGAACGCGCAGGAAGCCGACTGCGGCGGCAACGGCCAGAGGCGGCAGGATGTGCAGCCAGGACTGACCGAGGCGCTCGTCCATCAACGCTCGGAAGGCCAGGAAGGCAAGCGGCGGCATGATTGCGGCGGTGATCGGCTGGACCGGTGCGAGCGCCTTGATGCCGTAGCCAAAATGCAGGCCGACGATCACGCCCTGCAGGGCATAGAGAATAAGGAAAGCGAAAAAATAACGACGCGAGCCGGGCGCGTCGACACCCTTCAGGCTGCGGTAGAGCGTCAGCGCGAAAACAAGGCCGGCAAGAAAAGGCAGGGGAACGGACAGCACTGGGAGCCCCGGTGAAAACGGCCTGAATGATGACCTGAAGGCATTAACATGTTCCGGGCCGAAATGGCCATGCGGATCAAGGGTTCCCAAAGGGTGATCCGGCACGATCCCTCACCGGTGGATAACGCAGGATCGCGTACCTTCAGATGGTTGCCGGAAGGTTAGGCCTTGAGCTGCTTTTTCAGCGCATAAAGCGCGTCCAGAGCCTCGCGGGGGGTCATGTCGTCCGGGTTGATGGCCCTCAGTGCGTCCTCGACCTTGGACGGCCCGGCGCGCTTGGATTCTTCACGCCGGACGGCGACCTGGAAGAGCGGCAGGTCGTCGATCAGCTGGCTTGCCGGGTTCTTGCGGTCGGAATCCTCAAGCTTGGTCAGCACGTCGCGGGCACGGGCGACCACCGAGTCGGGCAGGCCTGCAAGCCGCGCGACCTGGATGCCGTAGGAGCGATCGGCAGCACCGGGGCCGACTTCATGCAGGAAGATCACCTCGCCATCCCATTCCTTCACCCGCATCGTGGCGTTGGAAAGCCGGTTCAGTTTTTCCGAAAGCACGGTCAGCTCATGGAAATGGGTGGCGAAGAGGCCGCGGCATCTGTTCGCCTCGTGCAGGTGCTCGACCGCCGCCCAGGCGATCGACAGGCCGTCGAAGGTCGCGGTGCCGCGGCCGATCTCATCGAGGATGACCAGCGAACGATCACTCGCCTGGTTAAGGATCGCGGCCGTTTCGACCATCTCCACCATGAAAGTGGAGCGGCCACGGGCCAGATCGTCCGAAGCGCCGACGCGCGAAAAAAGGCGGTCTACGATACCGATATGGGCGGTAGTCGCCGGCACGAAGGAGCCCATCTGCGCAAGGATGGCGATCAGCGCGTTCTGGCGCAGGAAGGTCGACTTACCGCCCATGTTCGGGCCGGTGAGCAGCCAGAGCGCGCCGAACTCGCCGCCATTATGCGGCGAGAGATCGCAATCATTGGCGATGAACGGGCCGACGGACTGTCTGCGCAGCGCCTGCTCGACCACGGGGTGGCGGCCGCCCTCGATCGCGAACATGCGGGAGGCATCCACTGTCGGACGGCGATAACTCCACTCATCGGCGAGCATGGCAAGGCCTGCCGCGACGTCGACCACCGCCAGCGCCCGGGCGCCGGCCTTGATCGCCTCTGCCTCGGAGGTCACGGCTGCAACCATCTTGTCGAAGGCTTCGAGCTCGATGGTCAGGGCCTTGTCGGCGGCGTTGGCGATGCGGCTTTCGAGATCGGCAAGTTCCGTCGTCGTGAACCGCATGGCGCTCGCCATGGTCTGGCGGTGGATGAAGCGCGCCTTGCCTTCCGGCGTATCGGTCATCGTGCCGGAATTTCCGGCCGTCACCTCGATGAAATAACCGAGCACATTGTTGTGCTTGATCTTCAGCGACTTGATCCCGGTCTCCTCGGCATATTGGAGCTGGAGCGCGGCGATGACCCGGCGCGACTGGTCGCGCAACGCCCGCACCTCGTCCAGTTCCGAATGAGCGCCATCGGCGAGGAACCCACCATCACGCTTCAGGAGCGGCAGTTCCTGCGCCAGCATGTTGCCGAGCATGGATTCCAGATGAAGCGGCAAGGCCTTCAGGTCGTCGAGCGCCTGCCCCAATTCCTCGGGCAGCATGGCCCTGTCGAGAAAGGCCGCGACACCGCGGGCCGCTTCCAGCCCCTGCAGGATACTGCCGAGATCACGCGGGCCGCCGCGGTCGAGCACCAGGCGCGACAGGGCGCGCGGCATGTCCGGCACGTGCTTCAGCCCGGAGCGCAGCTCGCTGCAGAGCGAGGGTTCTTCCAGCAGGAAGGAGATGGAATCGAGACGCCGGTTGATGCGGTCGGGATCCGTCAACGGCGACATCAGCCGTTCAGCGAGCAAACGAGCACCGCCGCCGGTCACCGTGCGGTCGATCGCCTTCAGGAGCGTGCCTTCACGCTCTCCGGACAAGGTCTTGGTCAGTTCCAGGTTGCCGCGGGTCGCCGGGTCGATGAACAGCGTCGAAGCGCCGCTTTCGCGTTCGGGGCGTCCGAGCGGCGGCCGTTCGGCGATCTGGGTCTTTTCCACATAGGCGACGGCGGCCGCGGCGGCAGCCAGCTCAGCGCGGGAAAAATTGCCGAAACCTTCGAGCGTGCCGACACCGAAATAACGGGTAATGCGGCCCTCGGCGCTGGCGCTGTCGAAGAGTACGGACGGCTGCGGCACCGCGACCTTGCCGAGTACGTCGAAGACCGGCTTCAGCTCGGCGTCGTGAAACATCGTATCCGGCAGGATCAGTTCGCGCGGCTCGATGCGCAGGATATCGGCGAGCAGCCGCGACTGATCGGTCTCGGCGAGCCGGAAGACGCCGGTCGAGATATCGATCCAGGCGAGCGCCAGAAGCGGTTCGGCGGCACCCTTGATGCGGGCAAGCGCCATCAGGTAGTTCGACTCGGAGGGCGAGAGGAGTTTTTCCTCGGTAATCGTGCCCGGCGTCACCAGCCGCACGACATCGCGTTTCACCACCGATTTCGAGCCGCGCTTCTTGGCCTCCGCCGGGTCTTCCAGCTGTTCGCAGACGGCGACGCGGAAACCGAGCGAGATCAGCTTCTGCAGATAGTCGTCGGCAGCGTGCACAGGCACGCCGCACATCGGGATTTCGCGGCCGAGATGCTGGCCACGCTTGGTGAGCGTGATGCCGAGCGCGCGGGACGCATCGACCGCATCCTCGAAGAACAGTTCGTAGAAATCGCCCATGCGGTAGAAGAGCAGCGAACCGGGATTGTTCGCCTTGATCTCGATATATTGCTCCATCATCGGCGTTGCCGACGCGCGACTTTCCTCCGAGGCAAGCTCGGCAGTATTCAGGGCTTCGATGGGGAATCTTTCAAACTGGGTCACGGAACCGATTTTTTGTTGCGCGCTGGAACTTGCGACACTATCGATGAAGACACCTGAAAGACAACATCTGCCGCGGCCTAGAGGACGGCTGCCCACAAAAAGCTGGAGGAGACATGCCTGCTAAGGACAAGGCCACGGAGAAGGCCGCACGTTCGCGCGCTTCCGTAACCGAACAGGAAGCACTCGATTTCCACTCGGAAGGCCGCCCCGGTAAACTCGAAGTGGTTCCCACCAAGCCGATGGCGACCCAGCGCGACCTGTCGCTCGCCTATTCGCCGGGCGTCGCGGTGCCGGTCTTGGCAATCGCCGCAAACCCGGCAACCGCCTATGACTACACGACGCGCGGCAACATGGTGGCCGTCATCTCCAACGGTACGGCGATCCTCGGCCTCGGCAATCTCGGCGCGCTCGCCTCGAAACCGGTGATGGAAGGCAAGGCCGTCCTGTTCAAGCGCTTCGCCGACGTCGACTCGATCGACCTCGAGGTCGATACCGAAAACGTCGACGAATTCATCAACTGCGTGCGCTTCCTCGGCCCCTCCTTTGGCGGCATCAATCTCGAGGATATCAAGGCGCCGGAATGCTTTATCATCGAGAGTCGCCTGCGCGAGCTGATGGATATCCCGGTCTTTCATGACGACCAGCACGGCACTGCGATCATCGCCGCCGCCGGCCTGATCAATGCGTTGGAGCTGACCGGCCGGGACCTCAAGACCACCAAGCTGGTCTGCAACGGCGCCGGTGCCGCGGCGATCGCCTGCGTCGAACTCATCAAGGCGATGGGCTTCAATTCGGAAAATGTCATTCTCTGCGACACCAAGGGCGTCATCTATCAGGGCCGTAGCGAAGGCATGAACCAGTGGAAGTCCGCCCACGCGGTGAAAACCACCAAGCGGACCCTGGAAGAGGCCATGAAGGACGCGGATGTCGTGTTCGGTCTCTCCCAGAAGGGCGCCTTTACCGAAGAGATGATCCGCTCCATGGCCGACAGGCCGATCATTTTCGCGATGGCCAACCCCGATCCGGAAATCACGCCGGAAGAGGTCGCCCGCATCCGCGACGACGCAATCATGGCGACCGGCCGTTCGGACTATCCGAATCAGGTCAACAACGTGCTCGGCTTCCCCTATATCTTCCGTGGCGCACTCGACGTGCGGGCCAGCCAGATCAACGACGCGATGAAGATCGCCGCCGTCAACGCGCTCGCCAATCTCGCCCGCGAAGACGTGCCTGACGATGTCGCCGCCGCCTACCAGGGCAACCGCCCCCGCTTCGGCGCGCAATACATCATCCCGGTCCCGTTCGATCCGCGCCTCATCTCGGCGATCCCGGTCGCCGTTGCCGAAGCGGCAATGGAAAGCGGCGTCGCCCGCAAGAACATCACCGATCTTGCCGCCTACGCCTCGGAACTCTCCGCCCGCCGCGATCCGATCGCCGCGACGACACAAGGCATCTACGAGCGTGTCCGCCGCTTTCCGAAACGGGTCGTCTTTGCCGAGGCCGAAGAAGAACAGGTCATGCGCGCGGCGATTTCCTTCACCAGCCAGAAGCTCGGCACTGCCATCCTTCTCGGCCGTGACGATGTCATCCGCGCGACGGCGGAAAAGGCCGGCATCGATCTTGACCGCCCAGGCATCGAGGTCGTCAACGCACGCCTCTCCAATCGTGTCGATGCCTATATCGACCACCTCTATGCGCGGCTGCAGCGCGAGGGGCTCCTCTATCGCGACGTCCAGCGCCTGATCCATAACGACCGTAACCATTTCGCGGCCACCATGGTGGCGATCGGCGATGCGGATGCGATGGTGACGGGCACGACCCGAAACTATGCGACGGCCTTGCAGGACGTCCGCCGCTGCATCGATCCAAAGCCGGGACACAAGGTGATCGGCGTATCGCTGGTGATCTCGCGCGGCCGGACGATCTTCGTCGCCGACACCGCCGTCCACGACATGCCGAATGCGGAAGATCTTGCGGATATCGCCGTAGAAGCCGCCCGCGTCGCAAAGCGGATGGGTTACGAACCACGTGTCGCACTCGTTGCCTATTCGACGTTCGGGCAGCCGATCGGCGAACGGTCGGAACGGGTTCGCGAAGCCGTCAAGATCCTCGACCAGCGTCGCGTGGATTTCGAATACGACGGCGAAATGGGCGCAGACGTGGCGCTCAATTCGCACCGGATGGAGCAATATCCGTTCTGCCGGCTCTCGGGCACAGCCAACGTGCTGGTCATGCCGGCGATCCATTCCGCCTCGATCTCGACCCGCATGCTGCAGGAACTCGGCGCTTCGACGGTGATCGGCCCGCTGCTTGTCGGTCTCGACAAGTCGGTGCAGATCACTTCGATGGGTGCGAAGGACAGCGACATCGTCAACATGGCGGCGATCGCGGCCTACAACGCCGGGACGTGAGTTTCTTGTAAATGAAGCCCAAGTGGACTAAGTTCAGTGAACTAAGTCCACTTGGAGACTTGCTCCGTGAAAACCGTCAACATCCATGAAGCCAAGACGCATTTGTCGCGCCTCGTCGAAGAGGCGGCAAACGGCGAGGCGTTCGTCATCGCCAAGGCCGGCAAGCCGATGGTGAAGGTCGTGCCGTTGGAGGAAGCGCCGAAGAAGAAGCGAAAAATCGGCGTTCTCGATGGTCAATTTTTCATTCCCGACGATCTGGACAAGGGAATGGACAAAGAGATCGAGGACCTGTTTTACGGCAACCACGAATGAAAATACTGCTGGATTCGCATCTTCTGGTGTGGCTTGTCGGGGCATCCCATCGGTTGCCTTTGATAGCGCGGGAAATCATTGAGAACCCCGATCACGAAATTTTCTTCAGTTCGGCCAGTATCTGGGAACTTTCGATCAAATACTCATCCGGAAAAATCGGGCTCGAGCTTCCGCCCCGCATGCTCTATCGGGTCCTAATCGAAAGTGGTTTCGGTGAATTGGCGGTGACAGCCTCCCATGCGCTGGAGGTTGACTCGCTTCAACAGATTCATAAGGACCCGTTCGACCGCATCCTTATCGCGCAAAGCATGAGCGAAGGCATGTTATTGCTGACTTCGGACGAAACCATAGCCAAATACAGCGGCCCGATCCGGTTCGTCCGCTAGACTAGGAGCGTTTCGAGAAACGCCGCCTAGCTCGCAAACCGCCCAGCATCAGCGCCGAAATGGGTGATGTAGCGGTCCGAGATCGAGGCGATCGGCAGGACGATCAGCACGTCGGTGGTATTGAAGGCGTGGTCGATGACCGCACCGTCGCCCACCATGGCACCGAGGCGCAGGTAACCCTTGATCAGCGGCGGCAACAGGGAGAGTGCCTTGCGGGCGTTGACCCCTTCCATCGGCATCAGGTCCATCGAGCGATAGAGTTCCGGCAGTGCCGAAACCGCCCAATCGCCCTTGGTCGAGACCGTATGGTGCAGGAAGGACAGCGCCATGGCGTGCTCTTCGGGCGAAACGCCCGGGAAGGATGCGCAGCCGAACATCGCGTTCATGCCGTGCTTCAGCGAATAGGCCCAATTGCCCTGCCAGAGCAGTTCGACGGTGCGCTTGGTGCGGTAGTCCGGCAGCACGCAGGAGCGGCCGAGCTCCATGAACTGTTTGTCGGGATGACGCGCAAGCAGCGGTTCGATGTCGAATTCCGACGCCGAATAGAAGCCGTTATTGGCCAGTGCCACTTCCTGGCGCAGCAGGCGGTAGGTGCCGACGATCTGATCTTCGATATCACCTTCGATTGCGTTGTCGACGACCAGAAGATGGTCGCAGATCGCATCAAAGGCATCGACGTCGCGTCGGCGGCGCATGGCCTCCGGGCTCAAGGTCGCGTGCATTTCTTCGACGAAGACGCGGTAGCGAACCGCCTGCGCGGCATCGATTTCACGCTCGCTGCGGGCCAGCCGCGTTTCGAGCGTGCCAATGCGGCCGAAGACATCGCCGCTTACCGGAGCAGAGGCCGGCGCCTGGGTTGTTTCAGGTATCACTTCACGGTTCAGGAGTTCGATTGCCAAGGTGATTCTCCCCGTCCCGGTTTGATCACCGCCTTAAATCACTTCTCTGCGACAAGAACGTGACATTCGCTGTCACAATAGGTTCCAGCGATGGTCGCGTCAACGCGCCTGCTGGCGCTCGGTAGAGAGAACTCCCAAAATTCGAACCTCCTCCAGAAGCGTCAGCGGATCGACCGGCTTTGCGAAGACGCGGCTGGCCCCATTCAGAAGCACCTCGCGATGCGTCGCTTCGCGGCTCTCGCCTGTCAGCACGATCACCGGGACCAGAGGCCGAACGCCCTCCTGCTCCTCGGCACGCAGCGCCGCCAGGAGATTGAAAACATCTCCTCCAGGCATGTACATGTCGGAAATGATGAGATCGAGCGGCGTGACCCGGTTGAGTACCGTCTCGATCAGCGTGGGGAAATCGTCGACCAGACGGACCCGATGACCGGCCTTTGTAAGAACCGAGCGGATGATCAGCGCGTTGACAGGATCGTCCTCACCGAGCAGCACGTCGAGCCCTTCGCCATGTTTTTCGATGACGGGCGGTGGCGGCATAGCCTGATTGTCATTCAGCGCGTCGCGTGTGCCGAAGCCGCGCAGGCGGCCGCTTAAGACATCGATCAGGGATTTTTCCCGGAGCGGCCGGATAAGCCAGGCGTCGAAGAAATCCTGCGGCTGGGAGGCGCGTTCCTCGGGGTTGACGAGCAAGATGCGGTGGAGCGGCGCATGCGCCTTTTCATTGGCATAATCGGAGGCCAGCCGGTGATCGACGATCAGGTCGGTATAGGGCAGCGGCCCCGTCTCGGCGCGGTCGATCAGCATCTGAGCGTCGGCCGTGTTGGCGGCGTGCCGGCAGCGGCCGCCAAGCGTTTCGATCGTCGCGACCGTCGCCTTGGCGGCAGGTCCTTCCGGCGCCAGAAGCAGAACCCGGGAAATGGCCAGCAACTGGTTGCGTTCGCCGGTACCCGATTGCGCCGTTTCCGCAAAATGCAAGGGGAAGCGGATGGTGAACGTGCTGCCGGCCCCCTTCTCGCTGGCGACGGAAAGCGACCCGCCGAACTCCGTCAGAATGCGAGAGGCGATGCCGAGACCGAGACCAGTGCCGCCGCTGCGCGCCTCGGCGGAACCCGCCTGCTCGAATTCACCGAAAACCTGGGTCAGTTCATCGGCCGCCATTCCGGGACCGGTATCGATGACGGCAATGGCGACGTTGCCTTCTTCGACCGCCGCCCGCACCAGCACGCCGCCATGGGCGGTGAATTTCACCGCATTGCCGATAACATTGAAAAGCACTTGCCGGATGCGGCCCGGATCGAGATCGAGAAGATCGGGGAGATCGGCAGTCATCGTCGCGGCGATCTCGATGCGTTTCTCGTGGGCGCGCGGCGCCAGCATCTCGACGACGTTTTCGATGAGGTGGCGGAGATTTTCCGCCCGGTTGTTGAGCCGGAAGCGGCCGGCTTCCAGCGTCGAATAATCGAGCAGGTCTTCGACCAGTTGTGCCAGCGCATAACCGGACTGGCGAATGCCGCTCAGATAGTTCTGCTGTTCCGCCGTCAGCTTGGTCTGACCGAGAAGATGCGTCATCCCGAGAATGCCGTTGAGCGGCGTGCGGATTTCATGGACGACGGTGGCGATCTGCCGGGATTTCGCAGCGCTGGCCGCCTCGGCATTCTTCAATGCATGCCGGAGCCGGGGAACCGTGCGCTGGCGGCGCCACTCGGATATCCGGGAAAAGAGCGCGGCAAAGACGCTGCGCGGCGCCCTCTTTTCTTCATCCTGCCGCAATCCCAATGCGGGCACGATCTTTTCCGGCACCGGTTCGGCCATATCGGCCGCGGCGGGAGACGCGAACGCCTTCGAGATCCGTTCATGTATGTCGGCGATATCTCGCATTGGGAAAGACTAACCGGGTTTCTTTCCCAATCCTTAGAGCAATCAGGTAAAATTTTACTGATCGGCCTTTTTCGGGCCGAACAGCTCGTCGAGGATGACCAGGCCCGCCCCGATGGTGATGAAACTGTCCGCCAGATTGAAGACCGCGAAGGACCACGTCTCGGTGTGGAACAGGATGTAGTCGATCACATGGCCATAGGCGAAACCGTCGATCAGGTTGCCGATCGCGCCGGCGATGATCAACGCGAAGCCGCTGTGGGCGAAAGGACGATCCTTCGGCGTACGGCGCCAGAGCCAGAGCACGAAGGCGACGATCAGCACCCGCATGCCGACAATGAATTCCCGCTCCATGCCGGACAGCAGCGAGAAGGCGACGCCGAGGTTATAGGTGCGGTAGAGCGCCAGCACCGGCAGAAGCGGCACCGCCTCCTGCATCGGAAGATAATTCTCGACGGCGATCTTCACCACCTGATCGAGGGCGACCGCGATGACGATGACGATCAGAGCCATCAGAGGCCGAGAAAGCAGGGCTATGCGTCCGGTCATTTCTTGTCGTCCAGGGTCAGCAGATGGCGGCGGGCTTCGAAGAGCATCACGGCGGACGCGACGGCGAGGTTGAGCGAATCTGCCCTGCCCTGCTGAGGAATGCGAACGGTGCGATCGGCAGCCCTGGCGAGATTATCCGGCAGCCCGGACTGCTCGTTGCCCATCAGCAGCACGACCGGCTTTTTCGAATAATCCACGGTGCGATAGTCGACGGCGCCGGCGAGATGGGTCGCCACGACCTGGGTGCCGGAGCGCTTCTGCCAGATCAGAAATTCTTCCGCCGAGCATTTGACGACCGGTACCGCGAAGACCGAGCCCATGGTGGCGCGCACGGTTTCCAGCGAAAACGGGTCGGTGCATTCGCCGACCAGGATTACCCCGGTAGCGCCTGCCGCATCGGCGGTGCGGATGATGGTGCCGAGATTGCCGGGGTCGCGCACCCGGTCGAGCGCCACCAGCGTCTCGTCCCTGCCCGGCCGCAGATCATCGAGCCTTTTCCAACGCTGCTCGAAAATGCCGACGACCATCTGCGGATTGTCGCGGCGGGTGACCGACGAGAGCACCTTCTCGCTGACCTCCAGCACCAGCCCGCCATGAGCGACGGTCCTTGCCGCCACCTGCTCGACAAGCGCCTTGCCCTTGGCCGCCTTCGCATAGACCAGCGTGCGGATTTCCCAGCCGAGCTCCAGTGCATCGATGACGAGCTTCAGGCCTTCGGCCATGAAGGTGCCGCTCTCTTCGCGGTCCCTCTTGTTGGTGAGCGCCTTGATGTCCTTGATGATCGGATTGGAAAGCGAGGTGACTTCCTTCACCTGGCCGACCCGCCGTGGTCCGGACTTCTGAAAATCGTCGTTCATGCCGGCACCCAGCGACTGAAAAGGGAAGTGGAAAGCGCGCGACCCGGCGTCTTGCCGTCCAGCCCCGCCTCACGGATGACGAGCTCGCCCGATTCCACGGCGCCGCCAGCGCCGCGCATCGTCTCGCGCATCAGCTCATGGATCGAATAGAAGCTGGCGCGGATGGAATAGGCGGTCAGCACCAGCCCTATCGCCTTCGGCGACAGCAGTTCGCGGCAGATATCGAGCATCAGCGGCAGGTGATCGAAAAGCTGCCAGACTTCGCCGTTCGGACCACGGCCGAATTTCGGCGGGTCGGTGAGGATGATGTCGTAGCGGTTGCCGCGACGCTCCTCGCGCAGGATGAACTTCATCGCATCCTCGCAGATCCAGCGGATCGGCGCCTTGTCGAGACGGGCGAGCGACTGGTTTTCACGAGCCCAGCCGATCGCTTTCTTGGAAGCGTCGACATGGGTAACTTCCGCCCCGGCGGCCGCCGCGACCAGCGATGCGACGCCTGTGTAGCCGAACAGGTTCAGCACCTTCACCGGCCGCTTCGCCTCCTCGATGCGGTTCTTCATCCACTCCCAGTGAACGATCTGCTCCGGGAAGACGCCGACATGGCGGAAGGACGTGAAGCGGCCGAGAAAGTCGGTGCCGAGCAGCGACAGCGGCCAGGTTTCGCCAAGTGCTTCCTTGGTGAAGCGCCAGCGGCCCATGCCGTCCTCGTCCGTGTCTCCGGTGAAGAGCGCGTCCGCCTTTTCCCATAGATGGGCGGGAAGAGACGGTTGCCAGAGCGCCTGAGCTTCCGGCCGGACGATGCGATAAGGGCCGTATTGCTCGAATTTGAGCCCGTTGCCGCTATCGATCAGGTGAAAATCCCCGGCACCGGACGATTCGAGAATGATCGGCACGCGCTCTGGCGGCCGCTCGCCGCTGCGCGGCAAAAGCGGACGGGTTTCCGCCGGCGCTGCGGCCGGCGCGGGTTTGGCGGCCCTTTCCTGCGGCCGCGGGGCCTGTCTGACTGCCGCTGGTTTTGCGGTGGCGTGCCCGCGGGAGGACCGGTTACCCGCCTCGCTCCGGTTTTTTTCACCCGGCCGCCTTTCCTTGTTCTTCAATACGTTTATCCGCTTGGATTTTGAGACTTGCGGCAGCAGATAGCATTTGCTCGTCATTCTTCAAAGCCGGGGAGCCGACGGCTGCGTGTTTTATTGATGACCCGGCCTGTCCGCCTTTTGTCCCCCTTGGCAAAGATCACCACCCTTGCAATAAGGCTAGCAACGGTGGATGGAGGATCATCACATGGATATGGGCGGCGAAGAACGTATTGCAGCACCTCGCGAAGTGGTCTGGGCGGCGTTGAACGATCCGGAAATCCTTCGCCAGTGCATCCCCGGTTGCCAGACGCTCGAACAGAAGTCTCCGACCGAACTCTCTGCGACCGTCAAACTGAAGGTCGGTCCGGTTTCCGCGAACTTTTCCGGCGAAGTGACGCTCTCCGACATCAACCCGCCGGAAAGCTACACGATATCGGGCGAGGGCAAGGGCGGTATCGCAGGTTTTGCCAAGGGCTCCGCGACCGTTACGCTGGTCGAAGACGGCAGCGATACGCTGCTGCGCTACTCCACCAAGGCTCAGGTGGGAGGCAAGATCGCGCAGCTCGGCTCGCGGCTGATCGATTCCACGTCGCAGAAACTCGCGGGCCAGTTCTTCTCGGATTTCAACAAGGCCGTGGTCGCCAAGGCCGCGCAAGCCTAATTTACTTCGCCTGAATTTACTTCGAAGGAAGTTGCGCCGAGGCCGGCCGTCCAGCGACGGCCGACTTGTGTTCGTTCTGCCATCGGACCGCTTCGCGTGCTTCGACGCGGGCCTGCTTGCGGTGCTTGCCCTGGCTCCACCAGGTCACGAACGAGCCGATGAACATCCCGATCAGCAAGGCCAGGAACAGGAACAGGAAGAAGGGTGCGCTAACCGCCAGCATGCCGTCTTCCGGCCGGAAGGGATTGAGCGCCAGGGTCACCATCTGGCGGTTCGCGACGGCGAGCACGATCAACACGATGCCGAGCGGTACGAAGACCACGAGCGAGACGATCTTTTTGAACTTATCCATGTGAATCTCCGGCAGCAGACTGTCCGCTGTTTTACCAGCGTCTGTTGCAGAATAGGCGCGCTTTGTGGGGTTTCAAGGGCGACGGAAAGCCGCGCCGAAGGGATCAATCTTCTTCGTCATCGAGGCCCGGGTTCAGGCGCTCACGCAGTTCCTTGCCTGTCTTGAAGAAAGGAACCCATTTCTCCTCGACGAAAACGCTCTCGCCGGTGCGCGGGTTGCGGCCCGACCGGGAGGGGCGATTCTTCACCGAAAACGCGCCGAAGCCGCGCAGTTCGACACGATTTCCGCCTGCCAGGGCATCTGTGATCTCGTCGAGCACGGCATTGACAATGTTCTCGACGTCGCGGTGGTAGAGATGCGGGTTGCGAGCCGCAACGATCTGCACCAGTTCTGACTTGATCACGGTTGCCCCCTGAAAAGTTTAGATATTTAACCGCGCCCAACCTGCCAAACGGAGACAAGACCGTCAAGAAACAACTTGTCTGCGCCGAAGGTGCGAAGGGCGTCGGGAGTGATTGTCTGGCCGAAACCGGAGAGCTTGAACAACTCGCTGACGGCGCTCGCGAACCAGAAGGACGAGGAGGAATTATGCTCCTTCCAATCAACGACCGGCAGGTCCTTGGAAACGCCACGCGATTCAAAGTAGGCGCGGATGTCCTCCTCGCCGCCCAGCTTGTCGACAAGCTTGGCGTTGAGCGCCTGGCGGCCGGTGAAGATCGTGCCGTCCGCGAGCTTCAGAACCTCGTCGCGCGGCAGCTTGCGGCGATCGGCAACGAGATCGACGAACCAGGCGTAGCTGTCCATGACCATGTTGCGGATCATCGTCTTGGCTTCCTCGCTTGCCGGATGGAAGGGCGACGGCTCGGCCTTCAGCGGCGCGGACTTGATCTCCTGCAGCGAGACGCCGATCTTCTTCATCACCTCGTCGATCTGCGGGTATTGGAAGATCACCCCGATCGATCCGGTGATCGAGCTTTCGCCCGCGACGATCTGATCGCCGGCCGTGGCGATCATGTAGCCGGCAGAGGCGGCCAATGTGCGGATATCGGAAACGACGGGCTTCTTTTCGGAAACCTTTCGGATCGCCTTGAAGATGCGCTCGCCGCCATAGGTCGTCCCGCCCGGCGAAGAGATCGAGACGATCAGCGCCTTGGCCTGGCTGCTTTGGGCGATCTTGTCGAGGCGCTCCAGTAGGTCCTTGTCATCCGTGATCATACCGGAGATTTCGATGCGGGCGACATGCGGCACCGCAGATCCGACGCCCTCGCCGGCAACGACACGGTAAAGCGCGAATCCGATGCCGACGAGGAAAACAAGTGCGACGACCCGCCAGAAACTCAGCTTGCGGCGCAGGGAACGCCGGTCCGCAATTGCCATTTGATCCATAAAAACCACCTTCGAGATGAACCGCCGTTGCTAAATAGGCTCTCTAGCGTGTTTTGCAGCGGGCCACATCACGTTTTTATGTTGTCCATTATTGTTTGTTGATTGAATCAAAACCATATTGGCGGACAAAGCAAAGCTCGCAACCGCTCCATCCGGCACAACCGGGATGAGAACGGAGACGGGCTAAAAAGGAACTGTCCGGCACTCATGCTGCAGCATATTCGAAAAACGGCAGGCTTTGCGGCGGCGCTGGAGCCGCGCGCGGATGCCTATCAGGCGGCGCTGGCGCATTCCGCGATCGTGCGCAGGCTCAAGATACTGCTGCCGATCCTGGCCGGCGTGATTTCGGCCGCCTTCATCGGGGTCTCGATCATCCGCGCCTATCTGCCGGAGAACCTCTCGATTGAAAACGCCCGGATCGAAAACGGCAAGATCGTCATGGAGCGGCCGGCGATCTCTGGCCGCAACAAGGACGGCATCAGCTATTCGATGACCGCCAACCGCGCGCTGCAGGATATCCAGAACTCGAACATGATCACGCTCGAGGACGTCAAGGCCGCCGTACCGGTCAACGACGACGTGATCGCCCGGGTGACCGCGACAGCCGCCGACTTCGACCGCGGCACCGACATGCTCGATCTCAACTCCCCGTTCGACGTCAATCTGAGCAACGGGATCACCGCCCGCTTCAAGTCCGCGCATCTCGATATCAACGCAGGTGTGATGGAATCACCCGAGCACGTCGATATCTCCATGAAAGAAGGCTCTATTGTTGCAGAGTCTTTAAAGATAACGGATAAGGGGCGTACCATCACCTTCAAGGGCCAGGTTCGCGTCCATCTCGATCCAGCCACCATCCGCAACCAAGGCAAGTAGAGCCCGGCCGTCATGATCAATCGCCGCCTTCTTACACGCAATACCGCAGTTCTGATCGCGGCAGGATTCATCTCCTGTCTGGCAGCGACCGCACATGCCCAGACCACCACCAGCCAGATGGAAGGCCTGAAGCTTTCCGGCGACCAGCCGATCCAGATCCAGAGCGACCAGCTCGAGATCAAGGAGCAGGAAAAGAAGGCCTATTTTACCGGCAACGTCCAGGTCGTGCAGGGCACGACCACGATGAAGGCCGGCAAGATGACGGTCCTTTATACCGGTGAAGGTGGCTCGGTGACCTCAGGCAGCGCCGATATCGACAAGATCTTTCTTGACGATACGGTATTCCTGACCTCGGGAACGCAGCAGGCGACCGCCGAGAAGGGCGAGTTCGACATGAAATCCCAGACCTTCGTGCTTTCTGGCAAGCAGGTCGTGCTCTCCGAGGGGCCCAACGTCTTCAAGGGTTGCAAACTCACCGTACTGATGGAAACCGGCCAGGCCAAGCTCGACGCCTGTGGCGGGCGCGTCGAAATCCTGCTCGACCCGAAATCGCGACCAAAGCAATAATAGACATTTGACGTGAAAATACCGTTCCTCCCCAGTCTGTCGGCAAGGAAGCCGTCCGCGCCCGAACCCTTCGTCGTACGCGATAAAGCGCGCTACGAGGGTACGCTGGTCGCGCATGGTCTTTCGAAGACCTACGATACCCGTCGCGTCGTCAACGGCGTGTCACTGGTCGTGCGCCGTGGCGAGGCCGTCGGGCTGCTCGGGCCGAACGGTGCGGGCAAGACGACCTGTTTCTACATGATCACCGGCCTGGTGCCGGTGGACGAAGGCATGATCGCGATCAACGGCAACGAAGTCACCCACATGCCGATGTATCGCCGCGCCCGCCTGGGCGTGGGTTATCTGCCGCAGGAAGCCTCGATCTTCCGCGGCCTGACCGTCGAGGAGAACATCCGCGCGGTGCTGGAAGTGCACGAGCGGGACAGGGACAAGCGGGAGACCAAGCTCGACGAGCTGCTGGAAGAGTTCCATATCAGCCAGCTGCGGAAATCGGCGGCCGTGGCGCTTTCCGGCGGCGAACGCCGGCGCCTCGAAATTGCCCGGGCGCTTGCGACCGACCCGGCCTTCATGCTGCTCGACGAACCTTTTGCCGGCGTCGATCCCATTTCGGTCTCCGACATTCAGAACCTCGTACGCCACTTGACGGCGCGCGGGATCGGCGTTCTGATAACGGATCACAACGTCCGCGAGACGCTGGGCCTGATCGACCGGGCCTACATCATCCACGCGGGCGAAGTGCTGACGCATGGCCGGGCAGACGATATCGTCAACAACCCGGATGTTCGCCGTCTTTATCTCGGTGACAAATTCAGCCTCTAGGCGCGAATTGGTCGTTGCAGCGCGACAAAGAAATTTACTTTCCCGCACTGCAGCGCTTGACCAAATCTTTCAAAAAAGCAATTCTTGTGCCAGATGCAAATTTGGCCTTGTGGGGCTCGGCGAAGTCGAGCGTCCACCACTCCATGACCGGGTGGTTCAAGGGGATTGCAGGGGAGTTTCGCGTCCGCCATGGGTTTATCCGCTAATCTTTTCCTACGCCAAACCCAATCGCTGGTGATGACGCCGCAGCTGATGCAATCCATCCAGCTGCTGCAGATGACGCATTTCGAACTCAACCAGTTCATCGCCCAGGAAGTCGAAAAGAACCCGCTGCTTGAAATTACGTCAAGCGAGAGCGAAAACGACGCGGAAACAGGCTTCGAAACCGCCGACGACTTTGCCCCGATCGAAGACCGCGAGAGTTCGGCGGCCGCCGAAGTCGATAGCGACTGGTATGAGGGCTCCTCCTCCATCAGCGCCGAAAGGCTCGGCGAAGGGCTCGATACGGGCTTCGAAAACGTCTTCCCGGACGACGGCCCGGTGCGGCGCGCCGATGCGCCGGAACTGCTCAGCCAATGGAAATCGATGCCGGGCGGCGAGTCCGGCGAAGACTACGACCTGGATGATTTCGTCGCCGGCCAGGTGACGCTGCGCGACCACCTGAACCAGCAGATCCCCTTCCTGATCGTCGATGCGGCCAGCCGCCTGATTGCTCAGCATCTCGTCGATCAGCTCGACGAGGCCGGTTACATGCTGGGCGACATCGAGGAGATCGCCGCCCGCCTCGGCAGAAGCTCCGAGAATGTGGAGGCCATCCTGCACTCGCTGCAGACGCTCGATCCGCCGGGCGTCTTTGCCCGATCACTCAGCGAGTGTCTGGCAATCCAGCTTCGGGAAAAGGACCGGCTCGACCCGGCCATGGAAGCACTGATCAGACATCTGGATCTGCTCGGCAAACGCGATTTCGCCTCGCTTCGAAAGATCTGCGGTGTCGACGACGAAGACCTGATCGACATGCTGGCGGAAATCCGCGGCCTCAACCCGAAGCCCGGCGCGGGTTTCGAGCGCGGCATGTCAGAGACGATTTCGCCGGATATCGTCGTGCGCGCAGCGCCCGACGGCGGCTGGATGGTGGAACTCAATCCGGACACCCTGCCGCGCGTTCTGGTCAACCATACCTATTTCCAGACGGTGTCGAAGAATTGCCCGAAGAACGGCGACGATCATAATTTCCTGTCCGACTGCATGCAGAACGCCAACTGGCTGACGCGCAGCCTCGACCAGCGGGCCAAGACGATCATGAAGGTGACGACCGAAATCGTCCGCCAGCAGGATGCCTTCCTGATGCACGGCGTCGATCACCTGCGGCCGCTCAACCTCAAGACCGTTGCCGAAGCGATCAAGATGCATGAATCCACGGTCAGCCGCGTCACCTCCAACAAATACATGCTGACACCGCGGGGCCTGTTCGAACTCAAATATTTCTTCACGGTGTCGATCGGCTCGGCAGAAGAAGGTGGCGACAGCCATTCGGCCGAGGCCGTGCGCCACCGGATTCGCCTGCTCATCGCGCAGGAGACGCCGGATGCGGTGCTTTCGGACGACGATATCGTGATCAGCCTGAAACGCGGCGGCGTCGAACTTGCGCGCCGGACCGTCGCTAAATACCGCGAGGCGATGAACATCCCCTCCTCCGTTCAGCGCCGCCGCGAAAAGCGTGCGATCGCCGGGGTCGCGGCATACTGAAACGCGGCCGAAACAGGCGGTTTTCCACAGGCCTACGTAGAAATCCCGAGACCGGCCACCGTTGACATTTAAAACATCGGGCGCTAGAAGCCCGCCGCAACTGCACGGGACATGGCACGAAACGTATCCCATCATCCAGACAGACACCGATTGCAGCAATTTAGCGCGGTGACGTGTGAACGACTTGGATGAGGGGACGGCTTGGCGTAGACTGGAACACGCAAGTCACGACAAGAAGGAAGAACTCCATGAGTGTGCGTGTATCCGGTAAGCATATGGAAATTGGCGATTCGTTCCGTCAAAGGATCGAGGACCAAATCGGAGAAGCGGTTACAAAATACTTCGACGGAGGCTATTCGAGCCAAGTCATCGTGGAAAAGGCTGGTTCGCGCTTTTCTGCCGACTGCAAGGTGCATCTCGATACCGGGATCGTCCTGCATGCGGCCGGCGAGGCGAATGATCCACAGATCAGTTTCGACGCCGCAGCACAGCGGATCGAAAAGCGTCTGCGCCGCTACAAACGGCGGCTCAAGGATCATCATGCCGGCAACCATGTGAATGGTTATGCGGAAGTTGCCTACACTGTTATGGACAGCGTACCGGATGAAGGGGAGGAAGTGCCCGAGGATTTCGCGCCGACCATTGTCGCGGAAAGTTCGAAGCAGTTGAAGACGATGACGGTCGCAAGCGCCGTCATGGCACTTGATATGACAGACGAGCCTGTTCTTCTGTTCCGCAGTCCCGGCAAGGAACATCTGAACATTGTGTACCGCCGCAATGACGGTAATATTGGCTGGATCGATTCCACCAATATCAAGAACTGACACCTGGGGAGAGCGTCGGAGACGGCGCTCCCCTTCGCCTAGGGCACAAGCTCTTGCGGCACGAAGGATGACGAGAATGGCATTGGCAGATTTGCTGCAGCAAGATGCGATTATTCCTGCCCTAAAGGTAAATTCCAAAAAACAGCTATTGCAGGAGCTGGCGGCCAAGGCTTCCAAGCTGACGGGCGTGAGCGAACGAGAAATCTTCGACATCATCCTGCAGCGCGAAAGGCTCGGCTCCACCGGCGTCGGCCACGGCATCGCCATCCCGCACGGCAAGCTCAACAGCATCTCGTCGATCAAGGGTATTTTCGCGCGCCTTGAAGCGCCGGTCGATTTCGAAGCGCTCGATGACGAGCCGGTCGATCTGGTGTTCCTGCTGCTCGCACCCGAAGGCGCCGGCGCCGACCATTTGAAGGCCCTGTCGCGCATCGCCCGCGTCCTGCGCGACCAGGAACTTGTCGCCAAGCTGCGCAAGACCGATTCCGCTTCGGCGATCTATGCCTTCCTCAACGAGCAGCAGGCAAACCACGCCGCCTGACCGCATACACATTCGTGGGGACGAAACGAACCGCCCGGCCGCTGACAAAGCGCCGGGCGGTTTTGTTCTTGAGCCGCCGTTTTAAGGGGAAGATCTACGTGGACTTGGCGGAGCGGGCGCTTGCCGTCAGGATTGCGAAACGCCGACTGAAGGTCCGGCGCAAAGCGAAAAGCGGGCTTGCGCCCGCTTTTCAAAGCTTTCAGGCATTTTTCTCGCCGGCGGCTTCCGCGGAGACTTCCGCCTTCGGGCCGCCCTTTGCAACACCGACCATGGCGGGGCGCAGCACGCGTTCGCCGATCGTGAAGCCCGCCTGGACGACCTGAACGACGGTATTGTTCGGGACAGCAGGGTTCGGGATCTCGAACATGGCCTGATGGAAGTTCGGGTCGAACTTCTGACCTTCCGCATCGATCTTCTTCACACCGTGGCGTTCCAGCGCCGACAGCATGGAGCGTTCGGTCAGCTCGACCCCCTCCAGAAGCGTGGTCAGCGATGCATCGGCTCCGGCGCGCATCTCGGCCGGCACGGCGTCCAGCGCCCGGCGCAGGTTGTCCGAAACGGCGAGCATGTCGCGCGCAAAGCCAGCCGCCGCATAGGACTTTGCGTCCTTGATTTCGCGTTCGGTGCGGCGGCGCAGGTTATCCATTTCGGCCGCCAGCCGCAGGAAGCGGTCGCGCAGCTCGTTATTTTCGGCTTTCAGCAATTCCAGCGGATCCGGTTCGGCGGCAGGCGCCTCGGCATTCTTCTGGTTGGCCGCGTCCTCAAGAGCAGATGCAACAGCTTCAACCGTGTTCTCCGCGGCAGTTGCGTCAGGTCCGTTCTTGTTGGTTTCGTCGGTCATGACGGTCTCCGGTTATTCTTGGCTTGGATTTACGGGCTTGGATTTGTGCCCGATATCGAGGTTTAAAGTGAAAAAATCAAGGCTTGATGGGAAAATTGGGCGGCTCCGTCGTGAATTCAGCGCGACAGCCTGGCAAGCAGCTGCGCGGTGTAATCCACCATCGGCACGATGCGCGAATAGTTGAGCCGCGTCGGCCCGATGACCCCGACGGCGCCGACGATCCGGTCTTCGCCGTCACGATAGGGCGCCACGATGAGCGAGGAGCCCGACAGGGAGAACAGTTTGTTTTCCGAGCCGATGAAGATTCGCACGCCCGGTCCCTTCTCAGCGAGATCGAGGATTTCGATCAGGCTGTCCTTCTTTTCGAGATCGTCGAAAAGCAACCGCAGGCGATCGAGATCGGCGACATCCGCCAGGCCTTCGAGCAGATTGGCCCGGCCGCGGACGATGAGCTGGGTCGGCTTGCCTTCCTCGCTATCGCCGGACCAGACCGCAAGACCGCGCTCAACCAGTTCCTGCGAGAGCGCATGGAGCTCTCCCTGTACCTGATCCTTGAGCGTCTTCAGCTGGCCGCGCAATTCCGGCAGCGTCTGGCCGCTCAGGTGGGCGTTGAGGAAATTAGCCGCCTCGGTCAGCTGCGACGATGTCACGCCGGCCGGAAGTTCGATAATACGGTTTTCCACCTGGTTATGATCGCCAACCAGCACCGCAAGCGCCTTGGTCGGCTCGAGACGAATGAACTCGACGTGCTTTAGGACCGGGTCGCTCTTGGTGGTAATGACGATCCCGGCGCCGCGCGAGACGCCCGACAACATGCGGCTCGCCTCCGCCATCAGGCTTTCCATCGGCTGATCGCGATCCGCGGGCCGGATCTGCCGGTCGATATTGGCACGCTCCTCGGCGGAGAGATCTCCGACCTGCATGAAAGCGTCGACGAAAAAGCGAAGCCCTGACTGGGTCGGCAGGCGGCCGGCGCTGATATGCGGGGAGTAGATGAGCCCGAGCTCCTCGAGATCGCTCATCACATTGCGCACCGACGCCGGCGACAGCGATATGGGCAGCAGGCGGGAAAGATTTCGGGAGCCGAGCGGTTCGCCGGTCTCCAGATAGCTTTCCACGATGCGGCGGAAAATTTCGCGCGAACGGTCATCGAGCACAGAGCCGCTGTCCCTACCCGTCGATGCCGAAAATCCCATCTAGACCTTCACCGTTCCGTTGATGTTTTCACAAAATATAGTCATTCGCCGCCCCTTCTCCAAAGGGAAAATCACCGCAGCCACAATCGGCTACTGTACACGCATTAGGCCTTTTTCTTTGCAAAAGCTTGACCGGAGCCGTAGAAGGCGAAAACAGAAATCCAGGGAGTGAAGCATGCGGCCTTCAGGCAGACAGTTGAACCAGATGCGCAAGGTCTCGTTCGAGCGCAATTTCTCCAAACATGCGGAAGGCTCCTGCCTCGTGAAATTCGGCGACACGCATGTGCTGTGTACCGCGAGTCTCGAAGAAAAGACGCCGCCGTGGCTGCGAAACAGCGGCAAGGGCTGGGTGACGGCCGAGTACGGCATGCTGCCGCGCGCCACCGGCGACCGCATGAAGCGCGAAGCCGCCGCCGGCAAGCAAGGCGGCCGCACCCAGGAAATCCAGCGTCTGATCGGCCGCTCCTTGCGCGCCGTGATCGATCTCGAAGCGCTCGGCGAAAAGCAGATCACCATCGACTGCGACGTCATCCAGGCGGATGGCGGCACGCGCACGGCCTCGATCACCGGTGGCTGGATTGCGCTCTACGACTGCCTGAAGTGGATGGAAGCCCGCTCGATGACCAAGGTCGACAAGGTGCTGAAGGATCATGTCGCGGCGATCTCCTGCGGCATCTTTGCCGGCCAGCCGGTTATCGACCTCGACTATATCGAGGATTCGGCTGCGGAGACGGATGCGAATTTCGTGATGACCGGCACCGGCGGCATTGTCGAGGTGCAGGGCACGGCCGAGGGCAAGCCTTTCAGCCAGGAGGAATTCCTGAAGCTTTTGGCACTGGCTCAGGACGGCACGCAGGAACTGGTGGCGATGCAGAAGCAGGCGATTGCCTAAAACTCGCTGAAAGAGGTGCTGTTTGATCGAAGGCATTCTCGAAACCGCACTTTATGCTAACGATCTCGATGCCGCCGAGGCCTTCTATGGCGGCATTCTCGGCCTCGAAAAGGTTCTGCGCGCCGGCAACAGGCATGTGTTCTTCCGTTGCGGGCCGGGCATCCTGCTGATCTTCAATCCTGCCGAGACGGTGAAGCCACCACCGGCCGGTGCATTGCCGGTTCCACCCCATGGCGCGACAGGCCCGGGGCATATCTGTTTTCGCATGACAGGCGAGGCAATTGACTTGATCAAGGAAAAGCTCAACAAGGCAGGTATTGCCATCGAAAGCGATTTCCGCTGGCCGAACGGTGCCCGCTCAATCTATTTCCGCGATCCGGCCGGCAACAGCCTGGAATGCGCTGAGCCCAGGCTCTGGGATATCAAATAGGAATTGTAATGCGCAAGCTCGAGACCAAGACGATCGTCGTTGCCAGCCACAATGCCGGGAAAATCCGCGAAATCGCCGAACTGATCGGTCCCTTCTGGCTTCTCGGCGAAATCCGCCGCCGAACTGAAATTCGAAGAGCCCGACGAAACGGGCACGACATTCGAAGAAAATGCCGCAATCAAGGCGCTCGCATCTGCCAAGGCCTCCGGACTGCCGGCGCTGTCGGATGATTCCGGTATCGTCATCGACGCGCTCGACGGCGCACCGGGCGTCTATACCGCCAACTGGGCGGAGCGCGAGGACGGCAGCCGTGACTTTCAGATGGCGATGGAGAAGGTCGAGAAGGCGCTGGAGGAGCGCGGTGCAACAAGGCCGGAGCAGCGTAGCTGCCGCTTTGTGAGCGTGCTTTGTCTCGCCTGGCCGGACGGGCACACGGAAATGTTCCGCGGCGAGGTGGAAGGCACGGTGGCGTGGCCGCCGCGCGGCACCCAGGGTTTTGGTTATGACCCGGTCTTCCAACCGGAGGGCTATGATATTACGTTCGGCGAAATGAGCAGTGATCAGAAACATGGCTGGAAACCCGGCGAACCGGAAGCGCTCTCGCATCGCGCCCGTGCCTTCAAGCGTTTCGTCGAAACCTGCCTGGAGGCTTGAGGCGCTTTGAATTCAGCCGCTCCTCTTTTGCGCGATACCCTTCTGCCTGATACGGGCGAGCCGGGCTTTGGCGTTTATGTGCATTGGCCGTTCTGTGCGGCCAAGTGCCCCTATTGCGACTTCAACAGCCATGTGCGCCACCAGCCGGTGGACCAGCCGCGCTTCACCGCCGCCTTCCTGAAGGAAATGGAAGTGATGCGGCGCATGAGCGGTCCGAAGACCGTTACCAGCATCTTCCTCGGCGGTGGCACGCCGTCGCTGATGGATCCTGCCACGGTCTCGGCGATACTCGACGGCATCGCCAGACATTGGCATGTTCCTGACGGTATCGAGATCACCATGGAGGCCAATCCCTCCAGCGTCGAAGCGACCCGCTTCCGCGGCTATCGCGCTGCCGGCGTCAACCGCGTCTCGCTCGGCGTGCAGGCACTCAACGATCCGGACCTCAAATTCCTCGGTCGGCTGCATGACGTTGCCGATGCCCTGAAGGCGATCAGGCTGGCGCGGGAGATCTTTCCGCGCATGTCCTTCGACCTCATCTATGCGCGGCCGAAACAGACGGTCGAGGCCTGGGAAGCGGAGCTGAAGGAAGCGATATCCTACGCGGTCGACCATTTGTCGCTCTACCAGCTCACCATCGAGGAAGGCACGCCCTTCTATGGCCTGCACAAGGCCGGCAAGCTGATCGTGCCGGACGACGACCAGTCGGCGGCACTCTACGAGGCGACGCAGGAGATTACCGAGCGGTTCGGCATGCCGGCCTACGAGGTTTCCAATCACGCCCGGCCCGGCGCGGAAAGCCGCCACAACCTGACCTATTGGCGCTACGGCGACTATGCCGGCATTGGTCCTGGCGCCCATGGGCGTCTGATGCGCGGCAGAAACAAGATTGCGACCTCCACCGAGCGGCGTCCGGAAACCTGGCTGGAACAGGTGGAACGCATCGGCCATGGCATGCTGGATGAGGAAATCCTCGGCTACGACGAACAGGCCGACGAATTGTTGCTGATGGGCCTGCGTCTGCGGGAAGGCGTCGATCTCGCCCGCTGGCAGCAGCTTTCCGGCCGCGACCCGGACCCGATCCGTGAGGAACGGCTGCTGGAATACGGCTTCATCGAGCGCCTCGGCAATTCGCGGCTGCGCTGCACGCCATCCGGCATGTTGATCCTCGATGCGGTGGTTGCCGATCTGGCTTGCTAAAATCCTGCGTTTAGACTTTTACCGCCAGCACATGCAGCCAGTCGGTCGGCTTTTTGTCGTAACCGCTGCCGTGCACCTCATCGATATCGACAGAAGTCCAGGCGACCCCCCCATAGGCCGCGCTTAGCCAGGCCTTGGACGGATAGTTATAATAACGTCCGAGGCCATCATAACCTTCGGCTTCGCCAGCCTTGAAGCTCGCGTAGAAGACGCCGCCCGGGCGCAAGGCCTTGTGAATGCGGCCGAGGATGCCCCCGAGCTCCGCCCGCGGCGCATGCAGGAGGCATGCATTGGCCCATATGCCGTCAAACGCCGAGACCGCGTCGATCTCCCCGAAACGGAGCACGCCAACCGGCCTGCCCAGATGTCTGGCGGCCTCCTCCGCCATCTCCGGCGTGCCATCCGTGGGCGTGGCGTCGAAACCCCGCGCGATCATGACCGCGCTATCCCTCCCGCTGCCGCAGCCGAGTTCGAGGATGGCGGCACCGGGCGCGAGTTTTGACAGGAAACTATCGAGGTGGCGCGTGCTCGGTGCGGAACTCGCCGCGTAGGTTGCCGCGTTTTGGCTATAGAAACGGGTCGTCGAATCCTTTTCGATAGCCATTCATGATCCTCAACGCTGCGACATCAGCAGCTTGGTGCCAAAGCCCACGAAGACCATGCCGACACCGAGATCGATCTTCTTCTTGGCCTTGAGATAGGCCGCCGCCACCGATCGGTGGGTGATCAGCGCGACCAGGAAGGTATAATAGACCGTCGATACGGCGACCATGACGGCAATCGCCGCAAGTCCATACAGGAAGGGCGTGCCGGCCGGCATGGTTGCGGCGAAAAGACTGGCGACGAAGAGCGCCGATTTCGGATTGGCAAGATTGGTTGCCAGCCCCATCCGGTAGGCGGTCTTGAGCGGCACCTCGATACGAGCCGCCACGATATCAGCCGACCGACGCGACTTTCGCGCATCCAGGAATATCTTCAATCCAAGCCAGACGAGATAAAGCCCGCCGACGATCTTAAGCGCCACATAGGCAAAGGGAGCCGCCTGAAAGAGGGCATTGATCCCCAGCCAGCCGGCAAAACCCCAGCAGAGCGTGCCGGTGATAGTGCCCATCGCCGCCAGGATCGGCACACGGCGCGGCGCCGTCAGCGCATAACGCATGACCAGAAGCGTATTGGGCCCTGGCGTAATACACGCCACGGCCCAGATTGTTGCGACAGAAAGCAGAAACATGGATTTTAAGCGTTGTTCTCGTTGATCAGCCGTTTCAAGAGTTCTACCTCGTGGCTGAGCTTCGTGTCACCCGAAATCAGGTCCTCGATCTTTCGGACGGCATGAAGGACGGTCGTATGATCCCTGCCGCCGAAACGGCGACCGATCTCCGGGAAGGAACGCGGCGTCAGCGTCTTCGACAGATACATGGCGATCTGGCGCGGCTTGACGATGACGCGGGTGCGGCGGTTCGAGACCAGTTCCTGTCGCGACACATTATAGTGACGCGCGACGATGCGCTGGATGTCCTCGATGCGGACGCGCTTGGCTTCGCCTGCGCCCACCAGATGCGCGAGCAGCTCATCGACACGCTCGATCGACAGAGAGGGCTCGAAGGAGCGGCGGAACAGAAGCTGGTTGAACGCGCCTTCCAGCTCGCGACCGCTGGCGGTCACATTGCGAGCGACGTGGCTCAGGATTTCCGCCGGGATATCGAGCGACGGATCGTCCTGGCGGGCAGTCGCCAAACGGCCCTTGATCATCTCGAGACGCATTTCGTAGTCCGGCGCTTCGACTTCGATCGCCACCCCACCCTGCAAGCGCGAACGGACGCGCGGATCGAGCGATTCCAGTTCCCAGGGCGCCCGGTCGGCAGCAACCACCACCTGCTTGGCGCTGTCGAGCAGCATGTTGAGGAGATGGCAGAACTCGTTCTGGATCATCTTGCCCTGCAGGAACTGCATGTCGTCGATGATCAGCAGGTCGATATTGCGCAGCGAGTCCTTCAGCGTCAGCGCGTCGTTGTCGCGGATCGCGGTCGCGAAACGCCACATGAAATATTCCGCCGTCAGGTAGACGACCCGCGGCATGCGCTCGCTGCCGACGGCCGCATTGGCAATCGCCTGCAGAAGGTGGGTCTTGCCGAGGCCGACGCCCGAATGAATGAAGAGTGGATTGAAACGGACCGCGCTGGCGCCGGCTTCAGCGATGGTCTTGGCGGCAGCAAGCGCTACCCGGTTCGACGGGCCCTCTACGAAAGTGTCGAAGGTAAAGCGGCTGTCGAGCGGGGAGCCGAACAGCGGTCCGGGAGCCTGGGTAGAACGCGCCGACGCAGCAGACGGCGACGGGAAAGTTGCGATCTTGCCAATCTCGCGGGGGCCCTGAGAACGTGGAAACGAAGCAACAACAGCAGGTTCCGGGGCCAGACTACGCTCTTCACCTGCCACAGGCGCCTTGATGCTGCGGCTTGCGCTGCGCACCAGGATTTCCACCTTCAGGATCTCGGCGTCTTCCGCCTGGAATATGGTGGTGATGAGATCCAGGTAACGATTGTTGATCCAGGACTTCAGAAAAGTGGTCGGTACCGTGAGCCGAACAACGCTCTTTGAGACGGAATGCAGCTTCAAACGCCCGAACCAGCTTGCATAAACATCCTGACCGACCTGTGCCTTCAGACGCGCACTAAACCGCTCAAAAAGAGCATTATGCTTCATTTCCGTCGTTTCCCCTGCCGCCTGGGAGCAACTAGAATCAAATGCCTGCCGCGCGTGGTCCCCATTACCTGCACGGGCTGATATAGTATTCATATGCATAATTCGCCGCCTTCCAAATCTCGTAGCCTGGCGGTTCTCGTTAACGCCGCCAGAACAAACTTTGTTTCAAGGCATAGCAAACCATTCCCAATCATTGAGAACCGTCGCCGCCCGTCCCCTTGTGTTTCAAAACCTTCTCTCGTCCTCGCAGCCGATCGAAAGTTACGCCCAGCCCGCCTCGTGAACGGTCTGCGCTTGCGGAAGCCACCCCACATATACGAACGCCCTCATCCTCATCATGAGCCGTCCGAACCTCTTCCACCTCCTTCATCCGGACACCGGACCGGATCGCGTTGACAAAAACCGGCCGTTTCCGGAAATGCCAATTTCCGGATCGCAACCGATGGTTATCAGGAAAACGGGAGAGTTTATCCCGTTGCAAAGGGTAAAAGTCTGCCTGCCGTCCACCATGTGACGGTAACCGGCAGCCCTCTGAAGTAATCCCCGCGCCCCTTGCTGAAGGCCATTTAGGCAGGATCAAATGCCAAGATCAATGATGAATTTTACGCAAAATTAAGAGGCGGGCGTTGACTCCACGAGCGTGATTTGAATGTCACAGAGGCATTCATGGAGAATCGCTGTTGAATCAATGGGATTCAAAAATGACATACATTCTGAACGATCGTTCACAGAAAAAATAAAAATCTTCTTGACTCCACCTGGGGGCTTTTGGCCATCGCCAAAGTCACCCACAGACTCATAGACCTCCAGTAAGTCATTGATTAAAATAACTATTTTCTGTCACGCCGGTGACACGAAATTGTTAATGAGCCGGATAAATATAAGGAGGCCTGAGAGAATCACAAAAAGCCCGGTCGAGAGGACCAGGCTTCATTATGATACAGTTTGTGAAATGATCAGGCCGAAAGAGCCTTCACACGTGCAGCAAGACGGGACACCTTGCGGGATGCCGTGTTGCTGTGAAGCACGCCCTTGGTGGCGGCACGCTGGATTTCCGGCTGGGCAGCCTTGAGGGCTTCGGCAGCAACGGTCATATCGCCGGAAGCGATGGCTTCCTCGACTTTACGGATGAAGCCACGAACGCGCGAGCGGCGGGACTTGTTGACTGCGGTACGGCGAGCGATCTTGCGGGTCGCTTTTTTCGCCGAAGTTGTATTGGCCATTTCATGCCTCTCTACGAATTCGAACCAAACTCCGCCGTTGCCGCGCCGGTCCTTGCGACCATCAATCCAGCAATTCGGGAGCAATAGAGGAAGCCGTGATCAGGCTTTCCCAACTGTGGGCGGGCATATAACCGGAATACCCGCCCCAGTCAACGCGCATTTTGGCGGATGACCATCCGCTTTTGCGCGATTTACCGGTTGGAGAACTGCGGCTTGCGCTTTTCCACGAAGGCGACCATGCCTTCCTTCTGGTCGGCAGTCGCAAACAAAGAATGGAAAAGCCGCCGTTCGAAGCGCAGGCCTTCGGCAAGCGTCGTCTCAAAGGAACGGCTGACGGCCTCCTTGGCCATCAGCACCGCAGCGCGCGGGAAGGAGGCGATCTTCACTGCCGCCTCGACCGCCTCGTCGATCAGCCGTTCCGGCGAAACGATGCGCGACACCAGCCCTGCCCGCTCGGCTTCCGCGACATCCATCATCCGGCCGGTCATCACCATGTCCATCGCCTTCGCCTTGCCGACCGCTCGCGTCAGCCGCTGCGAGCCGCCCATGCCGGGAATGACGCCGAGGGTGATCTCCGGCTGGCCGAACTTCGCGGTTTCCGAGGCGATGATGAAATCGCACATCATGGCGAGCTCGCAGCCACCGCCGAGCGCGAAGCCGGAGACGGCGGCGATCATCGGCTTGCGGGTGGCGGCAATCGCCTCCCATCCGGAGATGAAGTCGTTGACATAGGCCTCGACGAAATCGATGCCCTGCATTTCCTTGATGTCGGCGCCGGCGGCAAAGGCCTTTTCCGAGCCGGTCAGCACGATCGCACCGATCGCCTCGTCCTTGTCGAAGGCGGCAAGCACTTCAGTCAGTTCGGCCATCACGGTCGAGTTGAGCGCATTCAGCGCCTTCGGGCGATTGAGGGTGATGAGCGCGACGGCGCCCCGGGTTTCGGTCAGCAGGGTTTCGTAGCTCATCTGGTGTCTCCTCTTTATGCTTCTGGCAGCGGTTATTTCTGACAGACGGGGCAATAGAATGTGGAGCGGCCCGCCTGGGTGATGCGTGCGACGGTACCGCCGCAGCCCGGCGTGCGGCAAGCGCCGCCTTCCCGATCGTAGACGGAGAAGGAGTGCTGGAAATAACCAAGCGAGCCATCCGTCTGGATATGGTCTCTCAGCGACGAGCCTCCGGCGGCGATCGCATCGGCGATGACATCGCGGATCGACTGGTTGAGGAGGACCAGCTCCTTGTTCGGCCTGCCGGTCTTGGTCACGACACTGCCGGCGGCGCGTTTCGGCGAAAGATGCGAGCGCCACAGCGCCTCGCAGACATAGATATTGCCGAGGCCGGCGATCACCGTCTGGTCGAGCAGCGCGCCCTTGAGCGGCTGGCTCTTGCCTGCCAACCTCGCGGCCAGATAATCCGCATCGAGCGCATTGCCAGTCGGCTCCGGCCCGAGCTCGGCAAAGGCCGGATAGAGATCGAGCTCGCTGCGCTTCCACAGCTGCATGAAGCCGAAGCGGCGCGGGTCATTATAGATGACGCGCAGCAGGCCTTCCTTCTGTCTCAGATGGAAGACGACATGATCGTGTTTCTGATCCTTCGAACGCGGATGGTGGAACTCGCCGAGCGCATCGTTCTCGATCCGAAACGATCCCGACATGCCGAGATGGCTAATCACGGTCAGATCATCCTCCAGGTCGATCAGCAGGTATTTGGCGCGCCTGCCGAGCGAGACGATGCGGCGTTCGTTGACGGCACCGGCGAAATTCTCCGGCAGCGGAAAGCGCAAGTCCGGACGGTTGAGCTCCAGCCTGGCGATCACCGCACCTTCCATTGCCGGGGCGAGACCGCGCCGGACGGTTTCCACCTCTGGCAATTCGGGCATGATTGACTAACTTCCTGTTTCAACGACATCGCGCCTGGTCTATAGACCGGACCGGATGTCGCACCCATCTTATGAATACGCGCCACAGATAGCGCGGGATGCGCGACTTCGCTATGGTCGCCGACCAGAAGAGAGACGTTAGGAGTTCACCGATGACCGAAGCCCGTACCAGCGCCGACGGCGGGATGGAAACATCCTATGGCTTCCGCAAGGTCGCGGATGGCGAGAAGCAGGGCCTCGTCAACGACGTCTTCCACAAGGTCGCCAAACGCTACGACGTGATGAACGACGTGATGTCGGCCGGCATGCACCGCGTCTGGAAGGATGCGCTGATTGCCTCGCTCAATCCGAGAAAGGACGTCGGCTACAAAACCCTGGACGTGGCCGGCGGCACCGGTGACGTCGCTTTCCGGATCGTCGAGGCTTCCGACCGTAAGGCGCACGTGACCGTGCTCGACATCAACGGCTCGATGCTGGGCGTCGGGGCCGAGCGCGCCGAGAAGAAACGTCTTTCCGAAAACCTCGCCTTCGTCGAGGCCAATGCCGAGTCGCTGCCTTTCGAGGCGAATTCCTTCGACGCCTATACGATCGCCTTCGGCATCCGCAACGTGCCGCATATCGACGTGGCGCTGAAGGAGGCCTATCGCGTGCTGAAGCGCGGCGGACGGCTGCTGGTGCTGGAATTTTCCGAAGTCGAGATGCCTCTTCTCGAGCGCTTCTACGAGGAATGGTCGTTCAAGGCGATCCCTCGCTTCGGAAAGATGATCACCGGCGAGGCAGAGCCCTATCAATATCTGGTGGAATCGATCCGGAAATTTCCGAACCAGGAGAATTTCGCGGCGATGATCCGCAATGCGGGTTTTTCGCGCGTCACCTACACCAATTATACCGGCGGCATCGCGGCGCTGCATTCCGGCTGGAAGCTCTGAACGCATGAGCACGATCGGCGCTTATTTCCGGCTTGCCCGCGTCGGCTGGGTTCTTGTGCGCGAGGGCGTGGTATCGGCACTGCCGACCCAGGACATGCCGCCTTCCGTCGGCCTTATCAAGGCACTGGTCGAACCCTTGGCGCGGTTCCGCTCCAAGACGCAGGCGCGCAGCGAGCGGCTGACCCGTGCCGTCGACCGGCTGGGGCCTTCCTATGTCAAGATCGGCCAGTTCCTTGCGACCCGCCCGGATGTGGTCGGCGTCGACTGGGCCGTCGATCTCGCCATGCTGCAGGACCAGATGGCCTTCTTCCCGACCGAGACCGCGAAATCAGCGGTCGAGGCATCGCTCGGCCGGACGATCGGCGACCTCTATTCCTCCTTCGGCGAGCCGATTGCGGCCGCCTCGATTGCCCAGGTCCATCCTGGCGTCGTCAATGACAGGAAAGTGGCGATCAAGGTGGTGCGCCCGGGCGTGCGCCAGCGTTTCGCCCATGACATCGAAAGCATGTATCTCCTGGCGCGCATGCAGGAACGCTTCATGCGCTCCAGCCGCCGGCTGCGACCGGTCGAGGTGACGCGGACGCTCGAACAGACCACCAAGGTGGAGATGGACCTGCGCCTGGAAGCGGCAGCACTCTCCGAGATTGCCGAAAATACCAAGGACGATCCGGGCTTCAGGGTGCCGCTGGTCGATTGGGAACGCACCGGCCGCGACGTGATCACCATGGAGTGGATCGACGGCGTCAAGATGTCGGACCTGGCGGGGCTTCGCGCGGCCGGCCACAATCTCGAAAAGCTCGCCGAAGTGCTGATCCAATCCTTCCTGCGCCATACGCTGCGGGACGGCTTTTTCCATGCGGACATGCATCCCGGCAATCTGTTCGTCGATTCCGCCGGCACGATCGTCGCGGTCGACATGGGCATCGTCGGGCGGCTCGGCAAGAAGGAGCGCCGTTTCCTCGCCGAAATCCTCTACGGCTTCATCACCCGCGACTACATGCGCGTCGCGGAAGTGCATTTCGAGGCGGGTTACGTGCCGGCCCATCACGACGTGGCGAGCTTCGCCCAGGCGATCCGCGCGATCGGCGAGCCGATCCACGGCCAGCCGGCCGAAACGATCTCCATGGCGCGGCTCTTGGCGCTGCTCTTCGAGGTCACCGACCTGTTCGAGATGCAGACCCGTACCGAACTCATTCTCCTGCAGAAGACGATGGTCGTGGTCGAAGGCGTGTCGCGCATGCTCGATCCGCGCTTCAACATGTGGAAGGCCTCAGAACCGGTCGTCGGCCAATGGATCCGCGACAATCTCGGACCGAAACGCATCGTCTCGGACCTGCGCGACGGGGTGAAAGCCGCCGTCAAGCTTGCCGAGGCTCTTCCGGAAATCGCCGCCAAGACGGAGACGCTACACCAGGAACTCGTCTATATGAGCGAGCACGGCCTGCGCTTCGATCCTGAGACGACAGAGGCCATAGGCAGGTCGGAGGCGCGACACAATCGTTCGGGGCGCGTCGCGCTCTGGATCATCGCGCTGTCGCTGCTGTATCTCGCCTTCACGCTCAGCTGAGGTTTGTCCGGTCGCCTGATGATGCGGAAACCCTGCTCCGCAAGGGCTTTCGCCATATTGCAACTCCAAAGCGGCCTTTATTCCGCCGAGTTCTCATTCTCTGTTAAGGAATACATTCCTTTGGGGACTTGGCCTTCCGGAGACGTTTCATGGCGCTAGGCGCAACTCAACGCTTGCATGACGGCGTCGCCGCCGTCGAGACGATGACCCGTTTCGCGCTTGCCGTGCTGGCGCTGGCATCCGGCGTCTACACCTATCTCGGCGCGCGCAGCATTCTCGACGGGTCGCCGACGGCCGTGTTTTTTGCGGCGGTCATCTACTCCGCTTCGGTTTCGGTCGGCATCTATGCCTTCTGGTCCTATATGGCCCGGTTCTATCCGCATGTGACGAGCCGTGGCGGCCGCACCGCCATGCTTGGCGTCATGGCGGTCGGCGCTGCGATGATCCTTGCCATGTCGAGCTGGCTGAACGCGGCGGCGCTTGCCGGTTCCGCGGCCGTCGAGCAGCATCTTTCCGAAACGGTCGAGGACTATACCGCCGATCTCGATCGCGCCCACCAGAACGCACTCGCGGCCCAAAACCTGCTGCCGGATATCCAGCGTGCGTCCGAACGTTTCGCCCAGCTCGCGGGCGTCGAGCGGCAATCCGGTTCGCTCACCGGCACGACCGGTTCGGGGAGCGTCGTGCAGCTTCTCAGCCAGATGTCGGCGCAGATGAAGTCGCTTTCAGCCAACATCAATGCCTCACGCGAGCAGGTGGACGGCCTCTTCGCCCAAGGGCAGAAACGGCTTGAGACGATGCGTTCGCTGGTCTCGGCACCGGGCACGATCGAGCCGCGTGCCGACCAGTTTTCCACCGAAGCCGTGGCGCTGACCGGTGTCATCACCTCGCTGGCGCAAACCTCGATCGCGCCGTCGATCCGCCGCGCGGCGGACGACCTGTCGGTCGGGTTCATCGCGCCGGTACCGGATGGCGGTGCGGCCGATCTCGTCAACCGCCAGAACCAGGTGATGGACACCGTCCGCACCTCGGTCACCGCGCAATCCAAGGCGCTCGCCAAGGCCGCCGACGAAATCCTCGCCCGCCCGCCGGTTCAGGAGCGCCGTTTCGTGCCGCTCTCCTCCGCCGAAGCCGTGCTGCATTATGCGCAGGATTTCATTCCCGCCTGGGCCGGCGCTATTTCCATCGACCTCCTGCCCGGCGTGATGGTGTTCATTCTCGCCACCGTGCATGGTGCGATCCGCCGCCAGGAGGAAGATCTGCCCTTCGCCGAACGGATCACCGCGGCCAAGCTTCTCAGGGCGCTGGAAGTTCAGCGTGCCGTCACGGCGAGCGGGGTGAACATCGAGCAGACGATCGCCAAGGCGGAAGCCGACGACAAGACATTCGCGCCAAGGCCGCAACCGACACCTGAATCAACGCCGGAACCAGCGTCCGAAGCCGAGCCGAACAATATCACCGCCATCGACCTCAAGTCGCGCAGCCGGGACCGGACGCATGAGGATCGGTGAGGCGATCAGCAAACTCGATGAAGGCGTGCTGATGCGCGGCGCCTTCTATATTCTTCTCTCGGCCGCAGCGGTTTTCCTCGTCGTCGATATTCGTGACATGACGGCAATGAACGCCGCCCTGCCTGGCTTCGATCCGATGCACGAGGACCAGCCCGTGCTACCGCCAGCCCTGACCGAAGGCGTCCCCGCAGCGCCGCCGGTACAGCCGGCCAGCCCCAGGGAAGTGCTGCGCAAGCCGATTACCTTCGAGCTCACCACGGGCGGCGTGCTGCTCGCCGAAGGGACGATCGACCCGGGCGCCGCCGCCCGCTTCTCCAAGGAGATCGAAACGCGCGGGGAATATGTGAAGACGGTGACGCTTAACTCCCCCGGCGGCTCGGTGGACGATGCGCTCGCCATGTCGAAGCTGATCCGCGACAGGAAGCTCGATACGAAGGTGGCGTCGAAGGCGCTCTGCGCCTCTTCCTGCCCGATCGTATTTGCCGGCGGCGTCGGGCGTTTGGCGGAGAAGGATGCGGTGATCGGCGTGCACCAGGTGTTCAACGGAGCCAAGGACCGGCCGTCGGCGGAACAGGCGATGTCTGCCGCGCAGGCGACCACCGCACGGGTCGCTCGCCATCTCGACCAGATGGGCATCGGCGCGGGCCTCTGGATCCATGCGCTCGAAACACCGCCGGACCGGCTCTATTACCTGACGCCGAAGGAAATGACGGATTTCAAGCTGACGACCGAGCCGCTCGCGACCGCCAGGAAGAAGATCTAGCGTATCATTGGGCTTGAACGCCGCGAGCAGACCGGCCCCGGGTCAGGCTTACGGCTTGATCTCCCGCTCGCAGAAGGTGATGCGGTTGCTGAACGGGTCGGTGACAGTCACTTCCAGTCCCCAATCCGCCTGTTCGAGCCCTGGCTTCATGTACTGGTAGTTCCTGCCGATCAGCTCCTGCTGAAAGGCGCGGGCGCCCGTCATCGGCACAAAGACCCTTGCGCCCGGCGACGCATCGCCTGCATGTTCGGAGAGGTGCATCAGCATGCCGCTTCGCGAGATCTGGCAATAGAGCGGGAAGTTTTCGCCGAAGCGGTGTTCCCAGTCTACGGTGAAGCCTAAGAAATCGCGGTAGAATTCCATCGCCTTGTCGACGGAGAATATCCGGAAGATCGGGATCGCCGGCTGGATCGACACCGCATCCCGTTTACTTTGCTGCGGCTCTGCCGCATCGATCCTTGCAGCAAGAATATTCCAGTTGTCGTAGCCGAACTGTGTCGCAACCAGCTCCAGGACCTGGCTATGCGTCAGCTCGACCTTACGCTCGGCAAGCGCCTGGCGCAGGCTTTTCGCCATCAGTTTTGCATCGCGGAAATCGCGCATCTCATCATCCTTTCAACAGACGAACAAAGACCGCTCAGGTCCCATCAATCAGCGCCCGCATTGCTGATCCGTTCGTCATCGCTGGCCGGATCGGCAAAGGATGAGAGGCGGTGGATGCATTCACTTTGGCGCTTGAAGGCGCCGCGGGCGGCTGGCCGCATCCGGCCGCAAACAGGAGTAATGCAGTCCAGAAATTCGCGCAAGATGTTCGGATTGCTTTCGCGTCAGTGCGTGACCGGTTCCGGGAAAATCCGGCCCTGCTTCGCCTTGGCACTTGCCTTGAAGAGCGGGCGCGTCGGGCCGGTGACGACATCGATGGCTGCGGCGGTCGCGCTATCGATCGCCTCGCCTGCCACGCTTGCGGCAAGGGCGCGTCTGCGGCCGCTTGCCTTGCCGGGTTTACGGATGTCGGCCCGCTCGTCGGTCAGGACGGTGGCGGCAGCATTGGCACCGGCAACGAGGGCTCTTGCCAGCATCTGCCGACCGGTGCCGCTCGCCAGCATGTTGCGCAGCAATGACGACCTGCGCACGGATTTCGGCACCTTGAATCCGGCTATCTTCTTCGGGATGAAATTCTTTTTCATGGCGGTTCTCCTTTGCAGCCGAACTCCCGTCAGCTGCAACTGTTCCGCGGCGCCATCCGTGGGGAAGGCAATTGCAACTCGGCGGCCAAAGGCTTAGCTTCCCGCCATTCTGGCATCGGGTAATGGCATGGAACTCTCCGGCAAGCGCATCCTTCTGATCATCTCCGGCGGCATTGCCGCCTATAAGAGCCTCGATCTCATTCGCCGGCTTCGCGAGCGGGGGGCATCGGTTCGTCCGATCATGACCAAGGCGTCCCAGGAATTCATCACACCGCTGGCGGTCGGCGCGCTATCCGCCAGCCATGTCTATATCGATCTGTTTTCCCGCGAGGACGAGCAGGATGTCGGCCATATCAGGCTCGCCCGCGACAACGATCTTGTGATCGTCGCACCTGCCAGCGCCGACCTGATGGCCAAGATGGCGCATGGGCTGGCGGACGATCTCGCGAGTGCGGTGCTGCTTGCCACCGACCAGCCGGTCCTGGTCGCGCCTGCCATGAACCCAAAGATGTGGGCCGCACCCGCGACCAAGCGCAATGTCGCGACGCTGAAGAGCGACGGCATCCATTTCATCGGTCCGATGGCGGGCGAGATGGCCGAAAGCAACGAGGCCGGCACCGGCCGCATGGCCGAGCCGCTGGAGATCGTCGCGGCAGCGATCAGCCTGCTGGACGGCACGCCAAAGCCGCTTGCCGGCAAAAAGGTGATCGTCACATCAGGCCCGACGCATGAGCCGATCGACCCGGTGCGTTATATCGCCAACCGCTCCTCCGGCCGGCAAGGCCATGCGATTGCCGCGGCGCTCGCAAAGCTCGGCGCGGATGTGACGCTCGTCTCCGGACCGGTGACCATACCCGATCCGGTCGGCGTAAAGACCATACATGTGGAACGCGCCGAGGAAATGCTGGAAGCGGTGACCTCCCGGCTGCCGGCCGATATCGCCGTCATGGTGGCAGCGGTCGCCGACTGGCGCGTCGCCTCGTCGGCCGGCCAGAAGATCAAGAAGCAGCCGGGCGAGGCCCCGCCTCCCCTGCTACTGACCGAAAACCCGGACATCCTGAAGACCGTGGGTCATCACCAAAAGCGGCCCAAGATAGTGGTCGGCTTTGCCGCAGAGACCCAGGATATCGAAAAGAACGGCCGCGCGAAACTGGAACGCAAGGGCGCCGACCTGATCGTTGCCAACGACGTCTCACCGGAAACCGGCATCATGGGTGGCACCCGCAACCGGGTGAAGATCATCAGCGCCAAAAGCGTCGATGAATGGCCTGATCTCGACAAGGACGAGGTGGCAGAGCGCCTTGCCGCACTGATCGCCTCGAAGCTCGGATAGATCTCAAGCCGCTTCGGACAGCGCCTTCGGCCGGAAGAGCGTAGCCTGGAGGCCATCGGCCCCAACCACGACGGCGCTGCCGTCAGGGATTTCCACCCAGGTATCGACTTCATCGTTGAGCGGCTCGGAAACAAGGCAATAGCCCGTCTTGCCGCCCATCGGGGCCGCGTAGAGCGTCGGCGGTTTATGGTCGGTGGCATAGCGCACCGCATAGAGTTCGCGGCCGTTGGAATAGGCGGCGGTGAAGCGCACCAACGCCTCGCCCGATTTTTCGAGAGACAGGTCCTCGACCGCGGCGATCGCCTTTTCCATGGCCTGGAACGGGTCGGTATCCAGGCCGAATTGCAAGGCGAGCAGGAAGAGAAGTTCGGAATCCGTCGTGCCGTTGCGGGCATCGAAAAGCGCGTCGGAGAGCATGCCCTCCATATGCCGGCGGATGCGCTCGAAGCCGGAAATCTGGCCATTGTGCATGAACGACCAATGGCCCTGGACGAAAGGATGACAATTGTCGCGCCGCGTCGCGCCATGGGTTGCCGCCCGTACATGGGCGAGGAAGAGCGGCGAACGGATCTGCCGCGCCAGGCTCTTCAGATTGCAGTCCGACCAGGCGGGCAGGATGTCGCGGTAACGGCCGGGCTCCGGCCGGTCGCCATACCAGGCGATGCCGAAACCATCACCATTCGTCGCGGTCTTGGCGCGGGTGGCGCAATGAGACTGCTCGATCAGGGAATGGGCCGGCGAGGAGACGAGTTCTTCGAGATAAAGAGGTTCGCCACGATAGGCTGCCCAACGACACATGGGTCTTTCTGCTCCGACGTTGCCGCCCGTCCGCGGCCTGAAAATCCAGGAACTTCAGGGTCACTACAAAGGCTTAATGAAACATGAATTCGATGGCTACATGCCAGTTTCTTGCCAAGGAATGTATCACTTTTTGCGACAGGGCGTGATCTTTCGAGGTTGCCGCCGGAATTTGGCGGCCTAGATAGAGGCTCATGTCGCGTAAAGAACAGCCGAGCCCAGCTACAGCAGAAGCGCTCCTTCCGGGGGATTCCGTTCTTGCCAGGCTCATGCTCGAGCCGGAGCGATGGGCGCTGTTTCTCGATATCGACGGCACGCTGATCGAGCTTGCCGAGACCCCGGACGGGATCGTCGTACCGCCGGAGCTGCCTGAAAACCTGCATCGTCTTTCCATGAGCCTCGGCGGCGCGCTGGCGCTGGTCACAGGCCGGGCACTTCCCTATGCCGACCAGCTTTTCACCCCGTATAAATTCCCGATCGCAGGCCTGCACGGCTCCGAGCGCCGCGATCCCTCCGGGGCAATCAGCCGGGTGGAGGTCGATGCCGCGTTCGAAGACCTGAAAGCGGCTCTTGTCCGCGAAGCCGGCCAATGGCCGGGCGTTCTGGTGGAGGACAAGGGTGCCGCGGTCGCCGCTCATTATCGCCAGGCGCCGGAGCAACGCGAGGCGGTCGAGGCTGCCATGCCCCGCTACCTCGATATGGCGGGGCCGGACTTCACGCTCCAGCACGGCAAGATGGTGATGGAAATCAGGCCGGCCCAGGCGAGCAAGGGTCACGCCTTGCAGGCCTTTCTCGATCAACCGCCCTTCAAGGGCCGCAAGCCGATCGCGATCGGCGACGACGTGACCGACGAGGCGATGTTCCGCACCGCCAACGAACTCGGCGGCCATTCCATCCGTATCACCGAGACACCGGGTGACACGCAAGCCAAATCCACCCTCCCCTCGGCCGCTGCCTTGCGCGCGGCAATCAAAGCGCTTGCGAGTGGCGTCAAGCCCGACGCCGCGTGAGCTGAAAGGACAATATCTTGAGCCGACTTGTCGTCGTTTCGAACCGTGTCTCCCTGCCGCAAAAGAGCGGCGATGCTCCAGCCGGCGGGCTGGCTGTCGCGCTACAGGCCGCCCTGGAAGAGCACGGCGGCATCTGGATGGGATGGTCCGGCAAATCCAGCGGCGCGAAGGAGCCGGCGCCGCTCGACATGCAGCAGCATGGCAACATCACCTATGCGCTCACCGATCTCACCAAGACGGACGTCGAGGAATATTACCACGGGTTTGCCAACCGCGTGCTCTGGCCGATCTGTCATTACCGGATGGATCTGGCGGAATATGGACGCAAGGAGATGGCCGGTTACTTCCGCGTCAACCGCTTCTTCGCCCACAAGCTGGCGCCGCTCATCCAGGAAGACGACGTCATCTGGATACACGACTACCACCTGATCCCGCTTGCCGCGGAACTGCGCCAGATGGGCCTCAAGAACAAGATCGGCTTCTTCCTGCACATTCCCTGGCCGCCGGCGGACGTGCTGTTCACCATGCCCGTGCATGAGGAGATCATGAAGAACCTCTCCTACTACGACCTGGTGGGGTTTCAGACCGATCATGACCTCGCCAATTTCGTCGGAGGACTGGTACGAGAAGGCATCGGGGACGCGCTCGAGGGCGGGAAGCTGACCTCTTACGGACGCACCTTCAAGGGCGGCTTTTATCCGATCAGCATCGAGACGGCGATGTTTGCCGAATACGCGAAGAAAGCGGCCAGCAATGTCATCGTGCGCAAGGCCAAGCAGAGTGTCGAAGGACGCGACCTGATCATCGGCGTCGACCGGCTGGATTATTCCAAGGGCATCACCCAGCGGATCGATGCCTTCGAGCACTTCGTCAAATCCAACCCCGCCCATCACAACCGCGTCACCTACCTGCAGATCACCCCGAAATCCCGATCCGAAGTACCGGAATACGAGCAGATGCAGCGGATGGTGGCCGAGCAGGCCGGCCGCGTGAACGGTGCGATCGGCACGGTCGACTGGGTGCCGATCCGCTATATCAACCGCTCGATCGGACGGCCCGTCCTCGCCGGTCTCTATCGGCTCGCCAGGATAGGGCTCGTCACACCACTTCGCGATGGCATGAACCTCGTCGCCAAGGAATATGTCGCGGCGCAGGACCCAGAAAATCCGGGCGTTCTGGTATTATCCCGGTTTGCCGGCGCGGCACGGGAGCTTCGCGGCGCGCTGCTGGTCAATCCCTACGATATCGAAGGCACGGCGAACGCGATCGCGCGCGGCATCAACATGCCGATTGAAGAGCGCAAGGAGCGCTGGGGCCGGATGATGGAGCATCTCCTCGAATACGACGTGACACGCTGGTGCGACGACTTCCTCAAGGATCTCACCGCGGCGTAAGCTCGTTGAACCTCCAAGGATCAAATCCGAGTATCATTTCAGGCAAGCGCCTCAGGTCGCGGCGCCCACCAAGGACGCCACGACTGCGCATGGATATGGCAATCACGCCGCCTGCTTCAAAGATCCGAGTGCTTCATCGAGGCTCACATGGCCGAGGAACTGGCCGCTCGTCTGCGCCTCTTCCTGATGCTCGATGGCCCAGGCGAACTGCACCGCGGGGTCCTGCTGCAAACGCTCATAGAGCGCATTGAGCGCCGGAAACTGCCTCCGGTCGACGACCTGGTGGAAATCGTTCCATCGGGCAATGCCGGCGAAATAGGCATCCGCAAAGCTCTTCTCGTCGCCGAGCAGCCACTCGCGGCCACCAAGAAGCGTTTCGAGCTGCGCATGCGCCTTCTCGACCTTGGCGATGCCGTAAGCGCGAAGCGCCTGCTTGGCCTGCGGGTCGAGTTCGTGCTCCACCGTGTGCCAGAGCGGGCCGAAGGCGTTGAAGAAAGCGGTATTGAGGAAGGCCAGCATCTGGTTCAGCCGGTAGAACTTTTTCGATTTCGGATCGAAACCCCAGCCCTTATCCACCGTACGCGCGGCGATGTGGTTGAGGATCGCCATGCTTTCGCTCATAACCCGGCCATCCGGCAGCATCAGCGACGGTGTTTCGCCGATCGGATTCACCGGCTTGTAGGCCTCGCTCGAAACCACGGCCGGCATTTCGACGCGGCATAGTCGATATGGCGCGCCGGTCCATTCGAGCGCGACGATCGAGCCGAAGGAACATCCTTCCGGAACGCCGTAAAACAGGATCGGTGTCATTTCATACTCCCTGGATTGAAATTTTGAGGCACCGGCAATATGAATTTGTGGACGCCGGTGCGGTAGGCGCCCATTTTTCGCCTTTAAGTCTAGAGGTATGGAAGCTGCAATGACTTTGCCCAACCTCAATGATCTCTATCTCTTCGTGCAGGCAGTGGAGCATGGCGGCTTTTCCGCGGCAGGCCGCCGGCTCGGCATGCCGAAATCCACCATCAGCAAACGCGTGGCGGAACTCGAGGACCGGCTCGGCGTGCGGCTGATCCAGCGGACATCCCGCAGTTTCTCGCTGACCGATCTCGGCCGGGATTTCTTCCGGCACGCGCAGGCATCGGTGATCGAGGCGGAGATGGCGGAAACCATCGTTCGCACCCATCTCGGCGAGCCGAGCGGCATCGTGCGGATGACGGCCGCGGTGCCGACCGCGCAATTCCTGCTCGCCGACCAGCTCGCCGAGCTTTCGGCGCGTTATCCCAAGCTGCATCTTTCGCTGCATGTCAGCGACCGGTTCGTCGATATCGTTCAGGAGGGTTTCGACATCGCGGTACGCAGCCACCAGGCGCCGCTGCCGGATTCGACGCTTCTGCAGAAGAAGCTCGGCGTGCACTCTTTCTTCGTCGTCGCCTCACCGGATTATGTTCGCACCCATGGCAAACCCTCGCGGCCGGAAGATCTCGCCGGACACAGGGCGGTCACTGCCGGCCCGACGGATACGGTCTGGAAACTGGCTTCCGAGGATGGCGAAGCGGTCGTCGTGACACCCAGATCCGTGCTTTCCGCCGACGAGCCGATGGTGATCATGAAGGCAACGATGGCAGGCCTTGGCCTGACCTGCCTGCCGACTTCCGTCTGCCGCGGGGCGCTTGCCGAGGGCAGGTTGATCCGCCTGTTGCCCGATTGGACCGCCGGCAGCATCACCACGACGATCCTGATGCCGCATCGACGCGGGCAGCTTCCGGCCGTGCGCGCCGTCGTCGACTTTCTCAGCGAACGGATCGGCGCCTAAAAGGACTTTCATTTCGGGGGCCTGGGGGCTACCCATGGCCGTCCCATCCCCAAGAGGCCATCATGTCGATCGAACCCACCGTCACGCCCGAACGCATCGCGGAAACCGAAACGCTCATCCGCCCGCATATCCGCCGCACGCCGGTGATGCGCGTCGACATGCGGGATTTCGGCGGGACACCGCTGCCGGTCGACCTGAAGCTCGAACTGCTGCAGCATTCCGGTTCGTTCAAGGCGCGCGGCGCCTTCACCAACCTTTTGACCCGCAATGTCCCGGCGGCCGGCGTCGTCGCCGCGTCCGGAGGCAATCATGGGGCGGCCGTCGCCTACGCCGCGATGCGGCTCGGCGTTCCGGCGCATATCTTCGTGCCGAGCGTGGCCTCGCAGGCGAAGATCGACCTCATTCGCTCCTATGGCGCGGAACTGGTGGTCGGCGGCGATCGCTATAACGATGCGCTGGCGGCAAGCCAGACCTATGTGGCGACGAGCGGTGCCATCGCGGCCCATGCTTATGACCAGGTAGAAACCCTGCTTGGCCAGGGCACGCTCGGCAAGGAGATCGAAGACGACCTGCCGGAGATGACGACGCTGCTCGTTGCGGTCGGCGGCGGCGGGCTGATCGGCGGCATCGCCTCCTGGTTCCGCGGCCGGGTGAAGATCGTCGCAGTGGAATCCGACGGTGCGCCGACCCTTCACGAAGCCTTCAAGGCTGGCCGCCCGGTTGAAGCGCCGGCCGGCGGTATCGCCGCGGATTCGCTGGCGCCAAAGCAGGTTGGCGAACTGATGTTCCCTGTTGCCCAGAAATATGTCCAGCCGCCGGTACTGGTGACGGACGACGAAATCCTCGGCGCTCAGAAAGCGCTCTGGGCCGGCGCGCGGATCGTGGCCGAACCCGGCGGTGCTGCCGCCTTCGCCGCCCTGCTATCGGGCAAATACGTTCCAGGCCCCAATGAGCGCGTCTGCGTGCTCGTCTGCGGTTCCAACACGACGGCGGTCAAGTTCGCCTAAGACGACCGAATGATATCACGCCGCCTTGGCCACCTGATATTCCTTGATCGCTACCATCTTGATGGCCGGATAACGCTCCGATTCGTAGCGCAGCGAGAAGCTGTCCTGCGCCAGGAAAACCGGGTCTCCATCGAGATCGCGGGCGATATCGCCGCGCTTTACCGTCAGGAACTTGTCGAGATCGGCCTGATTTTCGGCCGAGATCCAGCGGCAGATCGAGAACCGTGACATTTCGAAGGAGACCGGCAGGCCGTATTCGCCCTGCAGCCGTTCCTTCAACACGTCGAGCTGCAGCGCGCCGACGACGCCGACGATGGCCGGCGAGCCGTCTTCCGGCGAGAAGAGCTGCACGACGCCCTCTTCCGCCATCTGCTGCAGCGCTTCCTTGAGCTTCTTCGCCTTCATGGCATCCTCCAGCCGCACGCGGCGGAGGATTTCCGGCGAGAAGTTCGGTACGCCCTGGAACACCAGTTGTTCGCCTTCGGTCAGCGTATCGCCGATGCGCAGCGTGCCGTGGTTCGGGATGCCGACCACATCGCCGGCATAAGCGGTATCGGCCAACTGGCGCTGGGACGCGAAGAAGAACTGCGGCGCCGTCAGCCCGAGCTGCTTGCCCGTGCGCGACAGCCGCGCCTTCATGCCGCGTTCCAGCTTGCCCGAGCAGATGCGCGCAAACGCGATACGGTCGCGGTGGTTCGGGTCCATGTTCGCCTGGATCTTGAAGACGAAGGCCGTCATCTTGTCGTCGGTCGCGTGCACGGTGCGGATGTCCGCCACCTGGTCTCGCGGCGGCGGGGCGAAATCGCCCAGCGCATCGATGAGATCGCGCACGCCGAAATTCCGCAAAGCCGAACCGAAGAAGACCGGCGTCATGTGGCCTTCTAGGAAAGCCTTGCGGTCGAACGGCCGGCAGGCCTCGATCGCCAGTTCGGTTTCCTCGACGAAGGCCGCGCGTTCGTTTTCCGGCAGGCGGTCGGCAACGCTCTGGGGTCCGTTGACCGGGGTTGCCTTGACGTCCGTATCCGAGCCGCGAACGGTATTGTCCGCCAGGTTATAGGATCCGCAAAAACTCTTCGAACGGCCGATCGGCCAGGTGACCGGAGCGGTGTCGAGCGCCAGCTTCTCCTCGACTTCATCGAGGATCTCGAACGGATCGCGGCTTTCACGGTCCATCTTGTTGACGAAGGTGATGATCGGGATATCGCGCATGCGGCAGACTTCGAACAGTTTCAGCGTCCGCGGCTCGATGCCTTTTGCGGCGTCGAGGACCATGACCGCGGCATCCACCGCCGTCAGCGTGCGATACGTGTCGTCCGCGAAGTCTTCATGGCCGGGCGTATCGAGAATGTTGAAGACGTTGCCGTTATATTCGAAAGTCATCACCGAGGTGACGACCGAGATGCCGCGCTCGCGCTCGATCTTCATCCAGTCGGACCGCGTCTGGATACGGTCCTTCTTGGCTTTCACTTCGCCGGCGAGCTGGATCGCGCCGCCGAACAGCAGCAGTTTTTCGGTCAGCGTCGTCTTGCCCGCGTCCGGATGGGCAATAATTGCGAATGTGCGGCGGCGGGAAACCGCCTCGGCAATCGTTTCGGGCATTTTTTCTAGATCCTTTACGTTGCCGCGTATCTAACGACTCCGTGGATAACTTTCAATTCGTGTTTGACCGGAGCGACCGTGGGTCGACAAATGACACGATGAACATTCACGCCCCCTCCTCGCCGAAGCTGAACCTCATCCGTCTCGCGCATGGCGTCGGCCTCGATCTGCCGGCCTATGAAACCGCGGGCGCCGCCGGCATGGATCTGCGCGCTGCCGTCGAAGACGGCACGACGCTGACGATCGCCCCCGGCAAGCGGGCGCTGGTGCCGACCGGCTTCATCTTCGAAATTCCGGAAGGTTTCGAGGCGCAGATTCGGCCGCGTTCAGGACTTGCCTTCAAGAACGGCATCACCTGCCTCAACACGCCCGGCACGATCGACAGCGATTATCGCGGCGAAGTGAAGGTGCTGTTGATCAATTTCGGCGACGAGGATTTCGTCATCACCCGCGGCATGCGGATCGCGCAGATGGTGATCGCGCCCGTTACCCAGGTTCGGGTTGCCGAAATTACGGAAGCGACTGCAACTGCCCGTGGCGCCGGTGGTTTCGGCTCGACCGGCCTCTGAACGCAACGGCGTTTTCGTCGCCGGCCTCTTCCGGGAACAAAATTTCCATTTCGCCTGTTGTCGGGTTCGGCCTTGCTGGCATTCATCGGGAACACGCCCTACGTTCTCTCCAAACTCAGGGAGGGCACCATGCCAGAGACCAGAAAGCCGGGACGCGGCCGCATCTATTCCTCGATCACCGAAACCATCGGCGACACCCCGATCGTGCGCCTCGACAAGCTGGCCAAGGAAAAGGGCGTGAAGGCCAATCTTCTGGCCAAGCTCGAATTCTTCAATCCGATCGCCTCGGTGAAGGACCGTATCGGCGTGGCGATGATCGAGAGCCTTGAGGCCCAGGGCAAGATCACGCCCGGCAAGACGACGCTGGTCGAGCCTACATCCGGCAATACCGGTATCGCGCTCGCCTTCGCCGCGGCCGCCAAGGGATACAAGCTGATCCTCACCATGCCGGAGACGATGTCGATCGAGCGGCGCAAGATGCTCGCCCTCCTCGGCGCCGAACTGGTGCTGACCGAAGGTCCGAAAGGCATGAAGGGCGCGATCGCCAAGGCGGAAGAACTCGCCGCCTCGCTGCCCGACGCGATCATTCCGCAACAGTTCGAAAACCCGGCCAATCCGGACATCCACCGCAAGACGACCGCCGAGGAAATCTGGAACGATACCGACGGCAAGATCGACATCTTCGTCTCCGGCATCGGCACCGGCGGCACGATCACCGGCGCCGGCCAGGTGCTGAAGGAGCGCAACCCGGCACTCAAGATCATCGCCGTCGAGCCCGAAGAATCGCCCGTATTGTCCGGCGGCCAGCCCGGCCCGCACAAGATCCAGGGCATCGGCGCCGGCTTCGCGCCAAAGATCCTCGACACGCACATCTATGACGAGATCGTCACCGTCAACAGCGCCGAGGCCATGGAGATGGCCCGTCTGGTGGCCAGGCTCGAAGGCGTACCGGTCGGCATCTCCTCCGGTGCGGCGCTGCAGGCCGCTATCGAAGTCGGCAGCCGCGCGGAAAATGCCGGCAAGACAATCGTCGTCATCATTCCCTCCTTCGCCGAGCGCTATCTGTCGACGGCGCTGTTTGAGGGATTGGGGAATTAGTGGGTAGTGGGTAGTGGGTAGTGGGTAGTGTCGGGGCAAAACCGGCGGCATGCAAGCTGCCGGAAGTTTCCCTACCCTACTCGCTACCGCTCATCCCAACCATTGGCTACCAACTACTCACTACCGACCAACCACTACCCACTCCCCTCACGCCGCGGCCGTCGCCAGCCGTTCGCCGACCATGCGATAGGAAATCGCCTCAGCGAGATGAATGCGGCCGACCGTATCCTTGCCGTCGAGATCGGCGAGCGTGCGGGCGACTTTCAATATCCGATGGTATCCGCGGGCCGAGAACTTGAGCTTCTCGGCCGCATCCCTGAGCAACTGGAGACCACCGGGATCGGGTTCCGCGATCTTCTCGATCAGCGCCGTCGAGCAGCGGGCATTGGTGAGCACCCGCGGATAACCGGCCTGTTCGAACCGCTCCCGCTGTCTGTCACGCGCAGCCGCTACGCGCCTGGCGACATCCGCGCTGCTTTCCGCAGGCATCGGGCGAATGAGATCGGCGGCCGAGACTGCCGGCACGTCGATGCGGATATCGATACGGTCCATCAGCGGCCCCGAAATGCGCCCCTGGTAGTCCGACATGCATTTTGGCCCCCGCGCGCAGGAATGGCCCGGTTCGCCCGCCATGCCGCAACGGCATGGGTTCATGGCGGCGACGAGCTGGATACTGGCGGGATAGGAAACCCGATGATTGGCGCGGGCGATAATGCATTCACCGGTCTCCAACGGCTGGCGGAGCGCATCCAATGCCTGCGGCGAGAATTCCGGAAATTCGTCGAGGAACAGCACGCCGTGATGGGCGAGCGATGCTTCCCCGGGCCTGGCGCGCAGGCCGCCGCCCACCAGCGCTGCCATGGTGGCCGAATGATGCGGCGTGCGGTAAGGCCGGCGGTCGGAGAGCTTGCCACCGGAAAGCTGGCCAGCAATCGAATGGATCATCGACACTTCCAGCAGTTCGGGGGCTGAAAGCGGCGGCAGGATGGACGGCAGCCGGGCGGCAAGCATGGATTTGCCGGAGCCGGGAGGGCCGACCATCAGAAGATTATGCCCACCGGCGGCGGCGACTTCCAGCGCCCGCTTGGCCGATTCCTGACCCTTGATGTCGACCAGATCCGGCAAATTGGCAGGCAAGGCGCGAATTGCCGGCTGCGGACGGGAGATGACCTGGGTGCCGCGGAAATGGTTTGCGAGCGCGATCAGGCTGCGTGGCGCGACGATATCGATCTCGGCGCCTGCCCAGGCGGCTTCCGCGCCGCTGTCAGCCGGGCAGATCAGGCCCTTTCCCAAGGCGTTGGCGGCGATTGCCGCCGGAAGTGCTCCGGCCACAGGCGCAAGCGTTCCGTCGAGGTTCAGTTCCCCGAGCACGACATAGCCGGTAAGTGCATCGCCGGGAACGGCGCCCAGCGCCGCCATCAATGCCAGCGCGATCGGCAGGTCGAAATGAGAGCCTTCCTTCGGAAGGTCGGCCGGCGCCAGATTGACGGTGATCTTCTTCGGCGGCATGGCAAGGCCCGAGGCGTGCAGTGCCGCCTGCACCCGCTCGCGGCTCTCGGCCACCGCCTTGTCCGGCAGGCCGACGATATGCATGTTGATCTTGCCCGGCCCGACCATGACCTGCACGTCGACCGGAACGCCCTCTATGCCCTGGAATGCGACTGTGCTGACGCGCGAAACCATATCCACCCCGCCCCTAACTTCATGTCCAGGACGCCAGCGATACACGCTTTCCGTGCCAGGAATTGCAATCTGACATAGAAAACGGAATGAAACAAGAACGTTAGTCGAACAATTTCACGCATCCGCTGCAAATGGGTTGCAGGCGGTTGCATCGCGAGAACAAAGGCGACCCGTTTCCGAAACGCCTCGGCTTCATCAGGCGCGTTTTGCCTCGATTGCATCCCAGAGGAGGCCTGCGACGTCGGCACCGCCGAACTTCTTGACTTCGCGGATGCCCGTCGGGGATGTGACGTTGATCTCGGTCATGTAATCGCCGATGACATCGATGCCGACGAAGATGAAGCCGCGCTCGCGCAGGGCGGGTCCGATACGGGAGCAGATTTCCTTCTCGCGCGGCGTGATCTCGGTTGCCTCGGCACGGCCGCCGACATGCATGTTGGAGCGGCTGTCGTGTTCGGCGGGAACCCGGTTGATCGCGCCGACCGGCTCGCCGTCCACCAGCAGGATGCGCTTGTCGCCCTTGCGCACGGCCGGCAGATAGGCCTGGGCGATATAGGGTTCGCCGCGATACATCTGGCCGAACATTTCGAGCAGCGACGTGAAATTGCGGTCGTCACGGGCGGAATGGAAAACCCCGGCGCCGCCATTGCCGTAGAGCGGCTTCAGGATGATATCGCCCATCTCTTCCCGGAAGCGGGCGATTTCGCCCGGATCGCGGCTGATCAGCGTTGCCGGCATGAGGTCGGCGAATTCGGTGACGAAAATCTTTTCCGGCGAGTTGCGCACCCAGGCCGGGTCATTGACGACAAGCGTCTTCGGGTGGATGCGCTCGAGCAGATGCGTCGAGGTGATATAACCCATGTCGAAGGGCGGATCCTGGCGGAGATGGACGACGTCCATCACCGACAGGTCGACGCGTTCCTTCTCCCCGAGCGTGAAGTGATCGCCTTTGACGTCGCGCACCTGCAACGGTTCGACAGCGGCGAAGATCTTGCCGTCACGCATGGTCAGGCGGTCGGGAGTGTAGTGAAACAGTTCGAAGCCACGCGCCTGCGCTTCGAGCGCCATGGCAAAAGTGGAGTCGCCGGCAATGCTGATGCCGGAGATATGGTCCATCTGGAACGCGACCTTGCGGATTTTCGCCATGACTTCAGCCCCCTAGGATTGGCCCGCCTGATGTAGGATGGCGGGCCGTCAAAGGCAACTGCAATCGGCCGATATCACGCGGAGATGCCGACCTGCGTCTTTGCCCGCAACATGTTGCGCAGGCGGAAAAGCATGGCGATCGGCTTCGGGAAAGGCCGGCGGATGAAGGCGACCTTCTTCAGATATTTGTCGATGCGCCAGGTGGCCCAGGTCCGGCCCTTGAAATAGGCGACATCGCCTGCCTGGAGAACGCGCTGCGTGCCGTCTTCGGCAGTCACATGCACTTCGCCCTCAAGGATCACCACTGTTTCGTCCCAATGGAAGTACCAGCGGAACTCGCCCGCCGTACATTCCCATACACCGGTCGTCGCGCAATCGTCCTCGGCGGTGGAATGAGAACCGGCACGCGCCTGCGGATCGCCGGCGATGACCCAGGTGGGCTCGATCGGCATCGGCTTCATTTCGAGAGAATGCGGACAGGCGCCGATAAACGGCTTCACCTTCGGCTTCTCGGGTGCATAGGACTTTGACCGAAATGCAATTGCCGCTGCGGTCGCGGCGAGGACGTGCCAACTCATCTTTCCCCCGGAAGCTGTCAATTCCGGGAGATGCTAACGGCAAAGAGTAAGCCCGCTCTTCAGGCCGATGTTAGAATTTTAACGATCGGCCTCAATTTCGGATTGGGCCCTCAGATAACCGGTTCGACCGGCGCGAGCTTTGCCTCGGCCGGAACGTGGCCCGGCAGGCGCTTGCCCGTTTCGATCGAGAAGAAATGCAGGCGCCTGGCGTCGACGGCGACGCGCATTTCCGGGGAAAGCGCAATCTCCGGCGAAACGGCCGCGGTGATCTGCTGATCGCCGACGGTGCCGTGGATCAGGCGCTGGGCACCCAGTTCCTCGGTATATTCGAGTCGGAAGGGCAGAGCCTCCTCGTCGTCGCGGGCGATGCGCAGATCCTCGGCGCGGACGCCGACGGTGACGGCACCGGAGGTCGGCGCGAAACCGTTGAGGGCGACCATCGCCGGGCCGATCGCCAGCTTGTCGCCATGCAGCTCGCCCTTGACGAGGTTCATGGCCGGCGAGCCGATGAAGCTTGCAACGAAGGTGGAGGCCGGCGCGTGGTAGACTTCCAGCGGTGCACCGATCTGCTCGATCTGGCCGCCGTTCAGAACGACCAAGCGGTCGGCCAGCGTCATGGCTTCGAGCTGGTCGTGGGTGACGTAGATCGACGTGGTACCAAGGCGGCGCTGCAGACGCTTGATCTCGCCGCGCATGGAAACGCGCAGCTTGGCGTCGAGATTGGAGAGCGGCTCGTCGAACAGGAAGGCTGCCGGCTTGCGGACAATGGCGCGGCCCATGGCAACACGCTGGCGCTGGCCGCCGGAAAGTGCGCGGGGCTTGCGCTCCAGATACTGGGTGATCTCCAACATGCGGGCGGCTTCGGCGACGCGCGCGTCGATCTCGGCCTTCGGCGTACCACGGTTCTTCAGACCGTAGGCCAGGTTGTTATACACCGTCATATGCGGATAGAGCGCATAATTCTGGAACACCATGGCGATATCGCGCTCGGCCGGCTCGATCTCGTTGACGACCCGGCCGGCGATTTTCACCTCGCCCGCGGAAATGGCTTCCAGCCCCGCAACCATGCGCAACAGCGTGGACTTTCCGCAGCCAGACGGACCGACAAGGACGATGAACTCGCCGTCGGCTATGTCGATGGAGACGGAGCTTACCGCCTTTACGCCGCCGGTATAGATCTTCGAAACTTCCGAAATGTGAATTCCAGCCATGTTATTTCTCCGTTTCAGTGAGCCCGCGGATGAACAACCGCTGCATGAAAACCACGACGAGGATGGGGGGAAGCATGGCGAGAACGGAACCTGCCATGACCAGTTGCCACTCGATGACGCCGTCCTGCACGGTGACCATGCGCTTCATCCCCATCATCAGCGTGTAATAGCCGGGGTCGGTGGTCACCAGGAGCGGCCAGAGGTACTGAACCCAGCCATAGATGAAGAGGATGACGCATAGAGCGCCGATATTGGTGCGTGAGAGCGGCAGCAGAATGTCCCGGAAGAACTTCATTGGGCCTGCTCCGTCCACACGGGCCGCTTCCAGAAGCTCGTCGGGGACCGTCATGAAGAACTGGCGGAACAGGAACGTCGCCGTGGCCGATGCGATCAGGGGGACAGTCAGGCCGGCCCACGAATTCAGCATGCCGAGGTCGGCGACGATCTTGTATGTCGGCATGATGCGCACCTCGACCGGCAGCATCAGGGTCACGAAGATGATCCAGAAGGCCAGCAGCCGGAAAGGAAACCGGAAATAGACGATGGCGAAGGCGGAAAGGATCGAGATGGCAATTTTTCCGGCCGTAATCGCCAACGCCATGATCAGAGAGTTCAGCGCCATATGCGAATAATTGGGCAGGCCGTGAGCCGCAGAGGCGCTCGTCAGAATGGTCGAATAGTTCTCGATGAGATGCGAGCCCGGCAGAAGTGGGACAGGCCCGCTCATCAGCGTCGAGATGTCGTGGGTCGATGCCACGATCGCGACATAGACCGGCAGCGCGACCATCAGAAATCCCAGGATCAGGAAAGCGTGGGTGAGGAAGGTCAGGAAGGGGCGATTTTCAACCATGATCGTTCCTCAATACTGGACGCGGCGTTCGACGAAGCGGAACTGGACGAAGGTCAGCAGCATCACGATCAACATCAGCAATACCGACTGCGCCGAGGACGAACCGATGTTGAGACCAACGTAACCGTCCTGATAGACCTTGTAGACGAGCGTGGTCGTCGCCTGGGCGGGCCCGCCGCCCGTCGTGGCATCCACGATCGGGAAGGTATCGAACATCGTGTAGTTCACGTTGATGATGAACAGGAAAAACGTCGTCGGAGACAGAAGCGGCAGAGAGATGGTGAAGAAGCGCCTCACCGGGCCTGAACCGTCGATGGCGGCTGCCTCGATCAGCGACTGCGGCACCGACTGCAACCCGGCCAGAAAGAAAAGGAAGTTGTAGGAGATCTGCTTCCAGGCTGCCGCGATGATGATCAGGATCATGGCATGCGTGCCGTTGAGATCATGGTCCCAGCGAATGCCGATGCGCTCCAGGAAAAAGGGCAACAGGCCCGTGGATGTATTGAAGAGAAACCACCACAGGACGCCCGCCACAACGGGTGCGACGGCATAAGGCCAGACAAGCAGGGTGGTATAGATTTTCGCGGACCGCGCCAGGCGGTCGACCGCAGCCGCGAATGCAAGGCCGAGCATCATCGAAAGGATGGTTACGGATACCGCGAATACGGCGGTGCGCCAGAGAGCATCCAGATAGTTCGGGTCCTCAAACAGCCGCCGATAATGGGTCAATCCGACGAAAACGGTCGAGAAGCCAAAAGGATCTTCCCGCTCGAAGGAGGATTTCACTGCCTGCGCGGCAGGCCAGATGAAGAAGACGAGCGTGATAGCGAGCTGGGGCGCGAGCAGCAGATAGGGCAGCAGGCGGTTGTTGAAGGTTGTTCTCTTGGTATCCACCGGTCCCTCACTACAACGTAACAAGCAAGCAAGGGAGGGCCGGCGGCAGCCGGTCCTCCCTGCAGCAATCGGAACAATCAGTTCGAGTTGGCAGCCTCGAATTCACGCAGAAGCGCATTGCCGCGCTGCACCGCGCTGTCGAGCGACTGCTTGGCGTCCTTCTTGTTGGCGAGGAGCGCCTGGAACTCTTCGTCGACAATGGTGCGGACCTGGGTGAAGTTGCCGAACCGCACGCCCTTCGAATTTTCCGAGGGAGTACCGCGGGTGATCTGCTTGATGGCGATGTCGGAGCCCGGGTTCTTTGCGTAATAACCCTGCTTCTGGCCGAGATCATATGCGGCATTGGTGATCGGCAGGTAGCCGGTGAACTGGTGCCAATCGGCCTGGACTTCCGGCTTGGAGAGATAGCTGAAGAACTTGGCTACACCCTTGTAGGTCGCCTTTTCCTTGCCGTTCAGCACCCAGAGGGTGGCACCGCCGATGATGGAGTTCTTCGGCTCCTTGATCTCGTCGTCGTAATAAGGCAGCGGAGCGAAGCCCGGCGTGAAGGTCTTGGCGTTGTTGATGACCCCGGCGCGGCCTGCGGAGGAGTTCATCGTGATGGCGCATTCCTGGGAATAGAACATGGTCGCCGCCTGGTCGCCGCCGACGGGACCGCCATACTTGAACAGGCCTTCGTCCTGCCACTTCTTCAGGTTTGCCCAGTGCTTGACCTGCAGAGGACCGTTGAAGGTGAATTCGGACTTCACACCGCCGAAACCGTTCTCCAGGGTGCCGAAAGGCTTGTCATGCAGCGCCGAAAGGTTTTCGGTCTGGACCCAGGTGATCCAGGCCGAGGTGAGGCCGCACTTGGCAGCGCCGGAGGAAACGATCTTCCTCGAGAATTCCTCGACTTCCTTCCAGGTCTTCGGGGCAACCTCCGGATCAAGGCCAGCCTTTTTGAAGACGTCCTTGTTATAGTACATGATCGGCGTGGAGGAATTGAAGGGCAGCGACAGGATGTTGCCCTTCGTATCGGAATAGTAGCCGGTGACCGGAGACAGGAATGTCTTGGTGTCGAAGGGTTCGCCTTCGTCGGCCATCAGCTTGTAGACCGGGTAGACGGCGCCCTTGGCGGCCATCATCGTGCCGGTACCGACTTCGAAGACCTGGACGATGGCCGGCTGCTGGCCGGCACGGAACGCGGCGATGGCGGCGGTCAACGTTTCCGGATAGCTTCCCTTGTAGACTGGAACGACCTTGTAGTCGCTCTGGCTCTCGTTGAACTTCTGAGCGATCTCTTCGAGCTTCTTACCGAGCTCGCCGCCCATGGCATGCCACCAGGTGACTTCGGTCGCAGCAAGCGACGAGGTCGCGGACAGAGCGACCGCGATCGCGGCCATCGAAAGCTTTTTGAACATTTTAAGGTCCTCTCCACCTTTGTTGGGGTGAGGACCGCAATAGGGCCAGGCTGTGACAGGCCCTTAACAGTTTTATGTCAGAAATGTTACATTGCACACCTATGCAACAATTTCACATCAGCGTCAGAAAGCGTTCGCAAAATGCCGCGGCAGACGGCCCGGAAGCACCGCGACCACGTCGTAACGTTGTGATAGCCTTGCGGCATCCTGCCGCTTCGAAAGCCAGAGATCGCTTGCGGCCCGAATGCGCCTCTGTGTCGAAAAACCGACGGCGTCGATCGCCTCCTGCTCGCCGATCCGCGCCTTCACCTCGACAAAGGCCACCAGATCACCCTTGCGGACGATGAGATCGATCTCGCCGAGCCTAGTACGGTAGCGGATCGCCAGAACCTTGTAGCCTTTGGCAAAGAGATAAAGCGCGGCGAGATATTCCGAGACATGGCCCCATCGCTGAGCCTTCTGCCGCTCGGCTTTGCGGCGTTTCAAGCCTGGGTCACTCTCCGCCACCTGCCTCGCCTTTCAGGTCCAGAAGCCGCTGATAGAGGTCCTTGCGCGGAAGTCCCGTCACGCGGGCAGCTTCGGCGGCGGCCTTGGCGGCCGGCATTGCAGAGGCCAACTGGCGCAACAGCGCGTCAACCTCGATCTCGCCGGGAGGCTCCTCGGCCTCCGGCGGCGCCACGAGCAGCACGATCTCCCCCTTAACGACGCGATCGCCATTATAGTAGGCGGCAAGCTCCTCCAGCGTGCCGCGGCGGAACTCCTCGAACGTCTTCGTCAATTCGCGGCAGACCGCCGCACGCCGGCCGGTCCCGAGCACTTCGGCGGCGGCGCCAAGCGTTGCGCCGATGCGATGCGGCGATTCAAAGAAGATCAATGTCGCCGGCACTTTCGAAAGCTCGGCCAGCCGGTCCCGCCGACCCTTGTCCTTGACCGGGAGGAAGCCAGCGAACAGGAACGCATCGGACGGCATGCCGGAACCGACAAGGGCCGCGAGCGGCGCCGAGGCGCCGGGGATCGGCACGACCTTGTGGCCGGCCTCGATCGCCATCTGGCCGAGCCGGTAGCCGGGATCGGAAACCAAGGGGGTGCCGGCATCGGAGACCAGCGCCACCGATTTCCCCTCTTCCAGCGCCGCGATGAGCTTCGGCCCGACCTCGTCGGAATTGTGCTCGTGATAGGCGTAGGGTCGGTTGACGATGCCGTAGCGGTCGAGCAGCACGCGGGTTACGCGAGTATCCTCGCAGGCCAGCACATCGGCGCCGGAGAGCGTTTCGAGCGCCCGCAGCGTGATGTCGCCGAGATTGCCGATCGGGGTTGCGACCAGATAAAGCGCCGGCTCCAGCGGCCGCGCAGGCACGAAAGTGTTGGCGACGCGATAGCCGCGTTGGCTGCTCTTCAGGTCATCGGTCAAGGAATGTCACGCGCAAAAGGATGGTCATGTGCCTTTATGGGCAAGCCGGCGGGCTTCGGCAAGTAAAGCGCAAGCCGTTGAGAACGCATATTTTCTGTGTGCAGTGCGTGAGACAGATGTGAAATGACTTGCTAACGCCTTGTTCACCTCTTGCTTTTCGAAGGCGTTGTCTGCCATTTTGCCGGTCCACATCATCCGGCTGGCCCAAAGCCGGCAGAATATCAGGGTCCGGCCCTGCCGGATCGTCACGGTCGAAAGCGATTGCGTCCATGCGTATTACTCTTGAGCGGTCCAACCTTCTGAAGTCGCTGAACCACGTGCATCGCGTGGTGGAGCGGCGGAACACGATCCCGATCCTTTCCAACGTGCTGATGCGCGCGTCCGGCGCCAGTCTCGATCTGAAGGCGACCGACCTCGATCTCGAAATCACCGAGGTCCTGCCGGCTATGGTCGAGACTGCCGGAGCCACGACGGTTCCGGCGCACCTGCTTTATGAAATCGTCCGCAAGCTGCCGGACGGTTCCGAGGTGCTGCTCGCCACCAACCCGGACGGCGGCTCGATGACAGTGCAATCCGGCCGGTCGAAATTCTCTCTGCAGTGCCTGCCGGAATCGGACTTCCCGGATCTCACCGCCGGCAGCTTCACGCATACGTTCAAGCTGAAGGCGACCGATCTGAAAATGCTGATCGACCGCACCCAGTTCGCGATCTCCACCGAGGAGACCCGCTACTACCTGAACGGCATCTTCTTCCACACGATCGAAGCCGACGGGGACCTGAAGCTTCGCGCGGTCGCGACCGATGGTCACCGTCTGGCGCGCGCCGATGTGCAGGCACCGTCGGGCTCGGAAGGAATGCCGGGCATCATCATTCCCCGCAAGACGGTCGGCGAGCTGCAGAAACTGGTCGACGATCCGGAAGCGGCTGTCACGGTCGAGGTTTCCGATGCCAAGATCCGCGTCACAATCGGCTCGGTCGTGATGACATCGAAGCTGATCGACGGCACTTTCCCGGATTACCAGCGGGTCATCCCGACCGGCAACGACAAGGAAATGCGCGTCGATTGCCAGAGCTTTACCAGGGCCGTCGACCGCGTCTCGACCATTTCCTCCGAACGCGGCCGAGCCGTAAAACTGTCGCTGACCGACGGCCAGCTGATGCTGACCGTCAATAATCCGGATTCGGGCAGCGCCACGGAAGAGGTTGCGGTCGGTTACGACAACGATCCGATGGAAATCGGCTTCAATGCCAAATACCTGCTCGACATTACCGCCCAGCTTTCGGGTGACGACGCAATCTTCATGCTGGCGGATGCCGGTTCTCCGACATTGGTGCGCGACACGGCGGGCGACGATGCGCTCTATGTGTTGATGCCGATGCGGGTTTAAATCATTGAGGCGGCTGGAAAACTCCAGCCGCCTTTTTCATGCGGTTTCCCAGGTGCGACATTTTTCCTTGCTTTTGCGGCATTGGGGTTCCACATGGGGCAAAAGGGAGAGGCTAAAAAATGGAACTGCGCTTGAAGGAACGGCTCGGCCGCAAGTTCGATGATGAGATCCGGTTCTTCAAGGGTTGGATCGACGGCCCGAAACGGGTCGGCGCGATCTGCCCCACCTCCTCCGTCACCGCCAAACGCATGGCAAGCGTCATCGACACGGCCTCGGGCCTGCCTGTGCTCGAACTCGGACCCGGCACCGGCATCATCACCAAGGCGATCCTGAAGCACGGCGTCTCGCCGGAAAACCTGGTCTCGGTCGAATATTCGACCGATTTCTTTCAGCATCTCCTCCGCACCTATCCGGGTGTGAACTTCATCAACGGCGACGCCTTCGACCTGAAGCGCACGCTCGGCGCCTGGAAGGACAAGACCTTCGACAGCGTCGTTTCGGCGATCCCGCTTTTGAGTTTCCCGATGGAGCGCCGTATCGCGATGCTCGAAGACCTGCTCGACCGCATCCCGGCCGGCCGGCCGGTGATGCAGATCACCTACGGTCCCGTCTCGCCGATCATCGCCCAGCCCGACCGTTACCGGATCAAGCATTACGACTTCGTGGTCCGCAATATTCCGCCTGCGCAGCTCTGGACCTATAGCCGCGGCTGACCATGACGTTCGGTCTCTACATCACCCATCCCCAGGTTCGTATCGATCCGGACGTTCCGGTGCCTCAATGGGGGCTTTCGGATGTCGGCGCTGCCCGCGCCCATGAGGCCGCACAGTCCGACTGGGCAAAAAAGCTCGGCCGGATCATCTCCAGCGACGAAGTGAAAGCGATAGAGACCGCCGGAATCATCGCTGCCGCCTCGGGGATTTCGATCGAGATCGCGCACGACACCCATGAGAACGACCGCTCGGCGACCGGTTTCCTGCCGCCGCCGCTGTTCGAGGACGCTGCGAACTGGTTTTTTGCCCATCCGGAAGAGAGCTTCAAAGGCTGGGAGCGCGCCGTGGACGCGCAGAGCCGCATCGTTTCGGCGGTCACCAGAATTCTCGCCGATCACGATCCACACATGCCGATCGCCTTCGTCGGGCATGGCGGCGTTGGAACGCTGTTGAAATGCCACCTCACCGGCTCGCCGATCGCCCGCGACCGGGACCAGCCGGGTGGCGGCGGAAATCTCTTCTGCTTCACCCTTGCGGATCGGACTGTCTCATGCGACTGGACGCCCATCGAAAAATGGGAAGGGTTCCAGGCATGAACGCTCGTGATCGCCTCATCGTAGGCCTCGATATTCCGACCATCGGCGAAGCCGAAAAGATGGTCGCCACGCTCGGTGACACTGTTTCCTTCTACAAGATCGGCTATCAGCTCGTGTTTGCCGGCGGTCTCGAATTTGCTCGCGATCTCGCGAAGGATGGCAAAAAAGTCTTCCTCGACATGAAGCTGCTCGACATCGACAACACGGTAGCCAAGGGCGTCGAGAACATCGTCAAGATGGGCATGACTATGCTCACCCTGCACGCCTATCCGAAGGCGATGCGCGCCGCGGTCGAGGCAGCCAGGGGTTCCGACCTCTGCCTGCTCGCGGTTACGGTCCTGACCTCGATGGACGAGACGGACCTCGTCGACGCCGGTTACGAATACGACCCGCACACCTTGGTTCTGCGCCGCTCGGAACAAGCCCTGGCGGCCGGCATGGGCGGCATCGTCTGCTCGGCCGAGGAATCGGCTGCGGTGCGCAAGATCGTCGGTCCTGACATGGCGATCGTCACGCCCGGCATCCGCCCTGCGGGTTCGGACGCAGGCGACCAGAAGCGGGTCATGACGCCTTCGGACGCATTGCGGGCCGGATCGAGCCATCTCGTCGTCGGCCGTCCGATCGTCAAGGCGCCGGATCCGAAGGCTGCGGCACAAGCCATCCTCGCCGAGATGCAGGGCGCGCTCTGACGACTACTCGTTACCGGAGACGATTTCTCCCGGCCGCCGTCCGGGAAGAGTTCCCGGGGACCGCAGGATAGGGCGCAAAGCCTGTCATATTGACTCACCCCGGAATTTGCCTGAAGTCATCGCAACCGAAAACACGTTGGAGGAAATACCATGGCCAAGGGATATTGGGTCGCTCGCGTCGATGTCCGCGATCCGGAACGCTACAAGGACTATATCGCAGCCGCCACGCCCGCCTTCGAGAAATACGGCGCCAATTTCCTCGCCCGCGGCGGCGCGATGGCGGCGATGGAGGGCAAGTCCCGCGCCCGCAACGTCATCATCGAATTCCCTTCGATGCAGGCCGCCATCGACTGCTACAATTCGCCCGAATATGCGATCGCCATCAAGATCCGCCAGGAAGTGGCGGATGGCGAAATCGTCGTCCTCGACGGCCTTTAAGAATCGGTTGTCGCGGTCGGTGCGGCAGTGGAGACACTTCCACCCGTGCCGCGATTCGGTTAAACAGCACTCATCTCGTCCCACAGGCTCCCGGAGCACGCCATGACCATCAACAACCTTCCGCCGCTCGTCACCGTTTTCGGAGGATCGGGCTTCGTCGGCAGGCATGTGGTTCGTACGCTCGCCAAGCGCGGTTATCGCGTCCGGGTTGCCGTCCGCCGTCCGGATCTCGCAGGCTTCCTGCTGCCGGCCGGCTATGTCGGGCAGATCTCGCTGGTCCAGGCGAATCTTCGCTACCGCCAGTCGGTCATCAAGGCCGTCGAAGGCGCTTCGCATGTGGTCAACTGCGTCGGCATCATGTTCGAGAGCGGCCGCAACACGTTCGACGCCGTCCAGGATTTTGGTGCTCGCGCGGTTGTCGATGCGGCACGTGCGGCCGGTGCCAAGCTTACCCATATTTCCGCGATCGGCGCCGATGTCGATTCGGAATCGTCCTATGCACGCAGCAAGGGCCGCGCCGAGGCGACGATCCTTTCGACGCTGCCGGATGCCGTGATCCTGCGGCCGTCGATCGTCTTCGGCCCGGAAGACAGCTTCTTCAACAAGTTCGCCTCCATGGCCCGCACTTTCCCTGCCCTGCCGCTGATCGGCGGCGGCAAGACGAAGTTCCAGCCGGTCTATGTGGAGGACGTTGCCGAAACCGTCGCACGCTCGGTCGACGGCACGATTGCATCCGGCAAGATCTATGAGCTGGGCGGCGGCGAGGTCATGACCTTCCGCCAGTGTCTCGAGACGATGTTGCGCGTCACCAATCGCAGCAATGCGCTCGTCTCTCTGCCCTTCGGCTTCGCATCGCTGATCGGCAGCATCGCGTCTCTGATCCCCTTCGTCCAGCCGCCGATCACCAGCGACCAGGTGAAGCTGCTGAAGATCGACACCGTGGTTTCCGATGCCGCCGTCACGGAAGGCCGCACGCTGCAGGGGATAGGCATCCGCCCGACGCTCGCGTCCTCTATCCTGCCATCCTACCTTGTGCAGTATCGCCCGCAGGGCCAGTACACGGGCTCCGGCCGCGCGGCCTGATATCATTAACCATATCCAGCGATTTGTTTCGCTTCGATATACCGGTCGTGCCCGATGAAAAATCGGGCACCCCTTTGTTGTCGCTCATGTTTCGGGCAAGGATTGTGGCACAAAGGTCGCAGTGGCTGAAGCGTTCGCGTTAACGGCCGGTTCAGCAAAATCCTTTATTGAATTCTTCTAATCCAACCCATAGATCCTCCCTCACCAAACAAGCGGCGCAACCGTGACGATAAAATCTTCCATCGAAAGGCATTCCTCCATGGGCAAGCCCATCGCCCTCTTTTTTGCATGCGCAGCGCTGATCATCCTCGCGGGCTCCTTCATGGCCCCGACGACGGGCGCAGCCGGCAAGAGCGAATGCACGCCCGCATACGGCGTCGACCCGTGCAGCACGGCATCCATCCATCATTGATGTGATCGGGAAGTCGGCGGCCTTTTGAGCCGCCTTCTTTTTACGCTCCCAGCAGCAGGGCGATCAGGCCCGCGGCGCCGATGACGATTCGCCAGTAGGCGAACGGCGCATAGCCGCGGCTCGACACGAAATCGAGCAGCGAGCGCACTACCAGGATGGCAGTGACGAAAGCGGCGATAAAACCGACCGCAATCAACGCGCTGTCGTCGAGACTCAAGGCATTGCGGTTTTTGTAAAGATCGAGCGCGAAGGCGCCGAGCATGGTCGGCATGGCGAGGAAGAACGAAAATTCCGCCGCCGAGCGCTTATCCGCGCCGAGCAGCAGTGCACCGACGATCGTCGCGCCGGATCGCGACGTGCCGGGGATCATCGCCAGGCATTGGAAGAGCCCGATCTTGAAGGCGAGCGACAGCGGATAATCCATCACGTCGTGGTATTTGGGCTGAAACTTGATCCTGTCGACCACAAGCAGCACGAAGCCGCCGAGGATCAGCATGACACAGATCAGCATCGGCGTCTCGAACAGCACGGCCTTGATGAAGCTGTGGGCCAAAGCGCCGATCACCGCCGCGGGCAGGAATGCGGTCAGCACCGTTGCCACGAACCTGCGCGCCTTGGGACTGGTCGGCAGGTCGGCCGCGATCTGCAGCAGCTTGCGGGCATAAACGAGCAGGATGGCGAGGATCGCACCGAGCTGGATCAGGACCGCGAAAGTGTTGCCGGGGGACTGGAAACCGAGGAAATGACCAGCCAAGAGAACGTGGGCGGTCGAGGAAACAGGAAGAAATTCAGTGAGCCCCTCGATCAAACCGAGGATGAGCGCGCTGATGATGGACTGATCCGCCATTCTTAATCCTTTATTGAGCAGATAAGGGCAGTTTTAAGCAGTTTATGAGCCGTTGCTTGTCTTGGGACTACCAAATCCATATAGCTGCCATATGTCAGGCGGGCGCGCGAGGCGCCCCTGCCCCTCCTATACGAAGTTCGTGAAGTTCAAGTATCCATGCCCACGCTCTATCATCATTCCATGTCTTCGGCCTCCCGGTTCGTCCGGCTGATTCTCGCCGAATATGGCTTCCAGGCGGATCTGGTCGAGGAACAGCCATGGGAAAAGCGGCGGGAATTCCTGACGCTCAATCCTGCGGGCACGCTCCCGGTCTATGTCGACGACAGCATGAGAGTGCTTTGTGGCCCTTCCGTGCTCCTGGAATTCCTCGACGAAACCCACGGCGTGCTGAAGCGCGACCGCCGGCTGCTTGCGGAAGACCCGTGGCAGCGCGCCGAGATCCGGCGCCTGACGGAATGGTTCCTGCAGAAGATGGAGCAGGATGTCACCCGGCCGCTGACCCGGGAGCGGGTCTACAAGCTGCAGATGACGACGGCTCAAGGCGGAGGCGCGCCGGATTCGAAGGTGCTGCGCACATCCCGCGCCAATATCCGCCAGCACATGAAATATCTCTCCTGGCTTGCCGGTTCACGGCCCTGGCTTGCGGGCGACCGGCTGAGCTATGCCGACCTTGCCGCCGCCGCTTCGATTTCGATTCTCGATTATCTTGGCGAGATCGACTGGTCGGAGACGCCGGTCGCCAAGGACTGGTATCAGCGGCTGAAATCGCGACCCTCCTTCCGGCCGATGCTTGCCGAACGCATCCGCGGCCTCACCCCGGTATCCCATTATGCGGACCTTGATTTCTGACGCGACCTCGCGGGAGGAAGAAAAGGCGCTCCCGCGGCGGGAGAAGCTGACCGCCTTCATCCGCGAGGAGGCGAAGGCGCAGGGCTTCGATCTCTGCCATGTTACCGGCCCGGACAGCATCCCGCGGGCGCCGGAGCGGCTGGAGATTTTCCTGGCCGACGGCCACCACGGCAGCATGGACTGGATGGCAGAGACGAGGCTACGCCGCGCCGACCCGAAGGTATTGTGGGATCAGGTGCGTTCGATAGTCATGTTCGGGCTGAACTACGGGCCGGACGAGGACCCGCGCGGCGTACTCGAAAAGCACGACAAGGCGGCGATCTCGGTCTATGCGCGCAACCGCGACTATCACGACGTCATCAAGGGCCGGCTGAAAGAGATCGCCACGCGCTTTGCCGCGCGCGCCGGCGAGGACGTGAAGGTCTTCGTCGATACCGCACCGGTGATGGAAAAGCCGCTGGCGGAGGCGGCTGGGCTCGGCTGGCAGGGCAAGCATACCAATCTCGTTAGCCGCACCCATGGCTCCTGGCTTTTCCTCGGCAGCCTGTTCACCACGGCCGACCTTGTTATAGACGCGCCCGAGACCGACCATTGCGGCTCCTGCCGGGCCTGTCTCGACGCCTGTCCGACGGCTGCCTTTCCGGCTCCCTATCGGCTCGACGCGCGCCGCTGCATTTCATACCTGACGATCGAACACAAAGGCCCGATCGATCCGGAATTCCGGCCATTGATCGGCAACCGCATCTATGGCTGCGACGACTGTCTTGCTGCCTGCCCCTGGAACAAGTTCGCGGCAAGCGCCTCGGAAATGAAGCTGCAGGCGCGCGAAGACCTGAAGGAACCGTCGATCGGGTTTCTGCTGACCCTGGACGATGCGACCTTTCGAACCTTCTTCAGCGGCTCGCCGGTCAAGCGCATCGGCCGCGACCGGTTCATCCGCAACGTGCTGATCGCTGCCGGCAATTCCGGTGACGCCAGGCTCGCTGGGCAATGTCTCGAACTTGCGAGCGACCCCTCGCCCGTGGTGCGCGGCATGGCTATATGGGCCCTGAAGCGGCTGATGACAGAAGACGACTTCTCGCGGTTTGCCGAGGCACGCGGTGTGGAAGACGATCCGGAAGTGCGGGAAGAATGGCGATTGGCGGGAGCGGCCTGATGAATGTGATGATCTTCGGATGCGGCTATTCGGGGCGGGCAATCGCCGAGGCCTTCAAATCCGAAGGCCATCGGGTCTCCGGCACCGTCAGAACGGCCCACAAGGCACTGGAGCTTGCGGCCCATGACATCAAGGCCTTCGTGTTCGACGGCAGCCCGTTCAGCGGCGAACTGCTGGCCGAGCTTCGGGAGACGACGCACCTGGTGCAGTCGATCCCGCCCGGCACCGAGGGCGATCCGCTGCTCAAGCTCGTCTCGGGGCAGCTGCGCGCGCTTTGCCCGAAGCTCGAATGGGTGGGTTATCTCTCGACCGTCGGCGTTTATGGCGATCATGGCGGCGGCTGGGTCACCGAGGAGACCCCGGGCAGCCCGATCCAGGGCCGGTCGGTCGAGCGGGTCGATACGGAAGAGGCCTGGGCCACGGAAGGGCGGGCCGCCGGTCTGCCGGTGGCGAGCCTGCGCCTCTCCGGTATCTACGGCCCCGGCCGCAACGCCTTCGTCAACCTTGCCCGCGGCACTGCGCGGCGCATTATAAAGAGAGGCCAAGTCTTCAACCGGATCCGCGTCGAGGATATCGCCGGCGCGGCGCTCTTCCTCGCGAAGGGCAATATGGGCGGCCTATATAATGTCACCGACGATGAGCCCGGTCCGCCGCAGGATGTCATCGTCGAAGCGGCACGCCTGATGGGTGTCGAGCCGCCGCCGGAACAGGATTTCGAGACTGCCGACATGACGCCAATGGCGCGCTCCTTCTATGGCGCCAACAAGCGCGTTTCCAACGCCAGGATCCGCGCCGCGGGCTTCGAATTCCGCTTCCCGAACTACCGGATGTCGCTCGCCGAAATGTGGACCTCGCGCCGCTGGCGAGGTTGAAATTCCCATTTTGAAACGGTTGAAATTTTCATCCTGATCGGTTGATCTAGTTATTATTTCTTAATACTTACGGCTGAGCGCCACAAAATTTGCCCAAATGAGGCCATAGGCCTCGCATCACGATAAATTTTTTTCTGCAATTTTCGTGATCGCAGACTTCTTGCGAGTCTCGCTGAAACTACATTCCGCTTTCTGACTGTTTTTAAAGGTTTTCTTCCGAAGAAGCTTAGCTGGCTTCTTAAAAAGATCGACGGCAATCTAATCACAAATGTTACAGACTGTAACGTTCCGTGATCGAAAGTCCCACTTTTTTGCCACTTTTCGCCCCGCTTAGCCGTTTTGCACGCAACGTGCAGGGACAAAACGAACGGGGACGACCGACTTGACAACAATTCGACGCTCGACTTTCGCCGCGGCCTCCATTGCTGCTTTTGCAACTCTCGGCGCCGCGCAGGCCAATGCTGCGCCCGGATGCGGTCACGCATCCTGGTATGCCCTCGGATCGAAGACCGCATCCGGGGAAAGAATGAACCCCTCTCTGATGACGGCGGCCCACCGGACGCTGCCATTCGGCACCAAGGTTGTCGTGACGAACAAGCGCAACGGCAAAAGCGTCGTCGTTCGCATCAACGACCGCGGGCCATTCATCCGCGGCCGGGTGATCGACGTTTCCAAGGCCGCAGCCAAGAACATCGGCATGATCAGCTCCGGCACCGCCCAGGTCTGTTACCAGATCGTCGACGCCAGCGATCAGAAGGTCCCGGGCAAGGGCCTGAAAGCGATCGAAGGCTGAGGCTGGCCAGAGGGACGGTTTAGACCGGCCTATTGCCCTATCGCGCGATCACGGTTACGACCCGTGCCACACGGGTGCAACCGACACGGAGAGCGACATGCGATTGGGCGGACGAATTGCCGGGGCCATTGAGGTGCTGGCCGATATCGAGACGCGCAGGCGCCCTGTCGCCGATGCCCTCAAGGACTGGGGCCTCGCCCATCGTTTCGCCGGTTCCGGCGATCGTGCCGCAATCGGCAACATCGTCTACGACGCGTTGCGCATGCGTCTGTCGCATGCCTGGCTCATGGACGACGAAAGCCCGGCGGCCCTCGCCTACGCGGTCCTGATCCGGCAATGGGGCTTCACACCCGAGGCACTCCAGGCCGAGTTTACCGACGACCGTTTCGCGCCACCGGCCCTGACCGAGGCGAACCTCTCGTCGCTCGCCTCCCGCAACCTTGAGGATGCGCCCCTGCACGTGCAGGGCGACATACCCGACTGGATCCAGCCGTCCTTCGAAGCCAATTTCGGCGAGGACTGGCTCGTTGAGGCCAAGGCACTGGCCGACCGCCCGACCCTCGATCTGCGCGCCAACACGCTGAAGGCGTCTCGCGAGAAGGTCGTCAAGGCGTTGGAACGCTCGAACGCAAAGGCTTCGCGCATCGCCCGCAACGGCATCCGGATTGCCGCCGGCGAGGGAGCATCCCGCCTGCCCAACGTTACCGCCGAGCTTTCGTTCCAGAAAGGCTGGTTCGAAGTTCAGGACGAAGGCTCGCAGATCGTCGCCGAACTCGTGCAGCCGGGCGAACACGACCAGGTTCTCGATTACTGCGCCGGCGGCGGCGGCAAGACGCTCGCTATGGCGGCCGCCATGCACAACAAGGGCCAGATCCACGCCTATGACGCCGACCGCAAGCGGCTGGCGCCGATCATCGAGCGGCTGCGCCGCGCCGGCACCCGCAATGTGCAGGTGCATGACGACGCGCGCCAGCTCAACACGCTGAAGGGCAAGCTGGACGCGGTCCTGGTCGATGCCCCCTGCACCGGCACCGGCACATGGCGCCGCCGGCCGGACACCAAATGGCGACTGACCCCGAAGAACCTGGACGAGCGCCTCGCCCAGCAGCAGGAAGCGCTCTCCGAAGCCGCCGCCTTCGTGAAGCCGAACGGCGCGCTTCTTTACGTCACCTGTTCCGTTCTGCCGGAGGAGAACGACGCGCAGGTTTCCCGCTTCTGCGCTGAAAATCCCGAATTCTCGATCACGTCGGCGGCAGCCCGCTGGGATCAGATTTTTGGAAAAGACACGCCCCATCCACGATCGCAGGATGCGCTGACAGTGACGCTGACGCCCGCAAGTACCGATACGGACGGATTCTTTTTCTGCCGTATGCAACGCAAAGTTTGAGTGCGTCAGGGTCAAAGTCAAAGTCGAGTTCTACTTTCAAATTGTTCTAAACTAGATAGTTTGACACCAGTTTCCAATTGCGCGATGAACCCTTGACGGCCGGGGAGAGATCCGGGCCGGAAGGAGAGGGACATGATCCGCAAGACCGTTCTCGGCGCCGCCCTGGCGCTTTTCGCCGCCTCCGCGGCGTTCGTCGTGACAGAGGCGCAGGCCGCCACCACATCCGCCGCCGTCCTAAAACACTATGCCGAACTGGCACATGCGAAGTACGAAGATTCGCTGACGACCGCGCAGGCGCTCGACAAGGCTGTCAGCGCGCTGATCGCCAAGCCCGGCGAAGAGACGCTGAAGGCTGCCAAGGACGCATGGATCGCTGCCCGCGTTCCCTACCAGCAGACGGAAGTCTATCGTTTCGGCAACCCGATCGTCGACGATTGGGAAGGCAAGGTGAATGCCTGGCCGCTCGATGAAGGCCTGATCGACTATGTCGACGCCTCCTACGGCAAGGAGAGCGACGAGAACGCACTCTATACCGCTAACGTCATTGCCAACCCGAAGATCAAGGTCAACGGCAAGACGCTCAACCTTTCGAAGTTCGACGCCAAGACGCTGCGCAGCCTGAACGAGGCCGGCGAGATCGAGGCGAACGTCGCGACCGGCTACCATGTCATCGAATTCCTGCTCTGGGGCCAGGATCTGAACGGCACCGGACCGGGCGCCGGCAAGCGCTCCTATACCGACTACGACAAGGCCAATTGCACCAACGGCCATTGCGATCGCCGCGCCGATTACCTGATGGCCGCGTCCGCCCTGCTCGTCTCCGATCTCAAGGACATGGTCACCGCCTGGGGCCCGAAGGGCAAGGCCACCAGGAATGTCGAGGCCAATTCCAAGAAGGGCCTGACCGCCATCCTGACCGGCATGGGCTCGCTCTCCTATGGCGAGCTTGCCGGCGAACGCATGAAGCTCGGCCTGCTGTTGCACGATCCGGAAGAGGAGCACGATTGCTTCTCCGACAACACCTACAACTCGCATCTCAACGACGCGATCGGCATCAAGTCGGCCTATACGGGTGACTATACCCGCGTCGACGGCACCAAGATGACCGGGCCTTCGCTCTCCGAACTGGTTGCGGCAACCGACAAGTCGCTCGACACCGAAATGCTCGGCAAGCTCGACGCGACGCTCGCCGCCATGAACGCCATGGCCGACCGGGCAAAGAAGGTCGAGGCCTACGACCAGATGATCGGCGAGGGCAATAAAGAGGGCAATGCGGTCGTCCAGAAGGCGATCGACGGCCTGATCGACCAGAGCAAGAGCGTCGAGCGCGTCATTGCGTCGCTGAAGCTTGGCAAAGTAGAGCTTGAAGGTTCCGACAGCCTCGATAATCCTGACGCTGTCTTCAAATAAGCAATGAAAAGGCGGGCCGCGGCTGACCTTCAGCCTGCGGCCCGATTTCCCATGAGAACGCCCAAGTCTTTCGTCTTCCTGTTGCCGATTTTGTCGGGCACTCTCCTTCTCACGCCGCTGATCGCGACCGGTGGCGATGCTCTTTTCCCGACCATCCGCACGGATCTCAATCCGAAGGACCAGAAACGCGTCGAGAGCGTCACGCGCCCGACGACGGATTTCTCCAAGCCCGAGCCGTTCGAGACCATGTCCGGCGGGGCCGCGACCAGCCGCGCCGATGTCAATGGCGACGCCTTCTCGCATTTCTCCGCCAACATCACCTTCGAGGAAGAAGGGACGTTCAAGCTCGGCAATGCGCTGTTCACCAAGCTCTGGGTCTCGGCGCCTTCCTCGACACAGGCCTCCGACGGGCTGGGGCCGCTGTTCAACGCCCGTGCCTGCCAGAGCTGCCACCTGAAGGACGGCCGCGGCCATCCCCCGGAAGGCGGTGCCGACGCAACCTCGATGTTCCTCCGGCTCGCGCGTCCGGCGCGCACCGACGAGGAACGCGAGGCAGTCTCCGACTACCGGAAACTCAATTTCCCCGACGCGATCTATGGCGAGCAGTTGCAGGACCTCGCCGTGTCTGGCCTCGCCTCCGAAGGCCGGATGCAGATTTCCTACGAGGAAATCCCGGTCAAACTTGACGACGGCGAAGTCGTCAACCTGCGCAAGCCGACCTATGCGGTTGCCGACCTCGGTTACGGCGCGATGGAAGGCGACGTGACGCTGTCGCCGCGCATGGCGCCGCCGATGATCGGCATGGGGCTTATTCAGGCTATCCACGATGCCGACATTCTCGGCCTGGCCGATCCGGACGACAAGGACGGCGACGGGATCTCCGGCAGGACGGCCATGGTGCGCGACCACAAGACCGGCGAGCTGAAGCTCGGCCGGTTCGGCTTCAAGGGGCAGAATGCCTCGGTCCGCGACCAGAGTTCGGCCGCCTTTGCCGGCGACCTCGGCATCTCCACGCCCGACAACCCGTTCGACCACGGCGACTGCACCAAGGCCGAAGCTGCGTGCCTCGCCCTGCCGACCGGTGTACAGCAGCGGCTCGGGCCGGTCGAAGCGCCCGATCCGGTCCTGCCGCTCGTGACCTTCTATTCCGAAAACCTCGCCGTGCCGGCCCGCCGCGATATCGGCGACAAGACGGTGCTGAAGGGCAAGGAACTGTTCTACCAGGCCGGCTGCACCGCCTGCCACACGCCGAAATTCGTGACCAGCCGCGATGCCGGCAACAAGGCGCAGGCTTTCCAGCTGATCTGGCCCTATTCGGATTTCCTGCTGCACGACATGGGCGAAGGCCTCGCCGACGGCCAGCCGGTGGGCGTTGCCACAGGCAACGAGTGGCGCACACAACCGCTCTGGGGCATTGGCCTCACCGAAACCGTCAATGCCCACACGTTCTTCCTGCATGACGGCCGGGCGCGAAACCTGACCGAAGCCGTTCTCTGGCATGGCGGGGAAGCGCAGAAGGCCCGCGATGCCTTCGCCGCACTCTCGAGACAAGACCGTGCTGCCCTCCTCAAATTCCTGGAGTCTCTCTGATGCGCAAGATCCTCTTTGCCGGACTGGTCTCGCTCCTCCCCACCGCTGCTGTCGCGCAGGAAGGTGAACCCGCGCCCTCGGTGGATCTGCCGATGGCTGACGTCACCAAGGTGATGACGGCTGCGGTCGACGGGTTCATCCGGCCAGGGTACGACGCATTCCACGAATCCGCGGGCAAGATGACGACCGCGATGAAGGCGCTCTGTGAAGCGCCCTCCAAGACGAACTACGATGCCGCGAAAGGCGCCTTCCGCGATGCGGCGGTGAGCTGGGCGCATATCGAAGTGGTTCGCGTCGGTCCCGTCATCGAGAAGAACCGCTTCGAACGCATCCTCTTTTACCCGGATCGGAAGAGTACGGGACTGAAGCAGGTTCAGTCGGTCCTGTCCAAGGTCGATGAAACTGCCACAGACCCCGCCACGCTCGGCACCAAGAGCGTCGCCATGCAAGGTTTTGGCGCATTGGAATATGTTCTTGCCGGCACCGGTTCCGACGAACTTCTCAAGGCGAAGAACAGTTACCGCTGCCGCTATGGCGCGGCCGTCGCTGGCAATATCACCAATGTCGCCAGGGAACTTTCCGATATCTGGGATGCGCCCGACGGCATCCAGAAGGCCTGGGAGCAGCCGGGGCCGGACAATCCGGATTTCCGCACCGGCGGCGAGGCGATCACGGCGCTGCTCGGCATTCTCGTGCATGGCGCGGAAGCGGTGCGCGACCAGCGGATCGAAACTTTTTACAAGGGCGCCGACAAGGCGAAATTCCCCAAGCAGGCGCTGTTCTGGCGCTCGAAGAACACCTGGCCGGCTATCAAGGGCAATCTCGAAGGCCTTTCGACCCTGCTCGAAAAATCCGGCATGGTGGAACTGCTGAAGGAGAAGGACAGACCGATCGTTGCCGCCACGCAGGCGCAGCTGAAGTCGATGATCGAACTTTCTGCCAAGATCACGCCGGATCTCGAAAAGGCGGTCGAGAATGCTGCCGAGCGCAAGAAGCTCGATACGCTGCTGGCGGACGGCAAGGACGTCATCGCCAAGCTGAACGACGGTTATGGCGGTGCGATCGGCCTCAGCTCTGGCTTCTCGTTTGCCGACGGCGACTAAGACCATGTGGCGCGGCGAGGCCATCGACCGGCGAGGCTTCCTGAAGGCGGCGGGGATTACCTTCACCGCCGCCCTTTCGCCGCGCTCGCTGATGGCGCTCGAACGCTCTGATGCGGTCTATGCCTCGGGTTTTCGTGCGCCGGACGGTTCTTTCGGCGTCGCCACCGTTTCGGAACGCGGCGAGATTATCGACCGTGTTGCCCTGCCCGCCCGCGCCCATGGCATGGCTTATAGCGCTGCTACCGGCCGCACCGTCGCATTCGCCCGCCGCCCCGGCACGTTTGCCATGGTGTTCGACCCGTCGCGGCAGGCCGAACCGGTGATGGTCACCTCTCCGGAAGGCCGGCATTTCTACGGGCATGGCCATTTCTCGCCGGATGGGACCAGGCTCTATGCCAGCGAGAACGATTTCGACGGCAATCGCGGCATGATCGGCGTCTACGATGCGCGAGACAGGTTCCGCCGCATCGGTGAATTCGACGCCCATGGCATCGGCACCCACGACATGACCGTTTCCGACGACGGCAAGCTGCTGGTCATCGCCAATGGCGGCATCGAGACCAACCCTGATTTCGGTCGCACCAAGCTCAATGTCGACCGCATGGAACCATCGCTGGTTCTGCTCGACGCGAAGACCGGCGCCCTCATCCAGCGGCACCGCCTACCCGCCTCGTTGAAACAGCTCTCCACGCGCCATCTCGACCTCGCGGAAAACGACCGCATCTGGTTCGCCTGCCAATGGGAAGGCGCACGCAATGCCCTACCGCCGCTCGCCGGCTGGTTTTCCAGGGGCGAGGACCTGTCCTTCGTCTCGTTGCCGGAGGAGACGACCCTCCGCCTCGGCAACTATGTCGGCGCCATCGCCGTCAACCGCCGTGACGGCGTCGTCGGCCTCACCTCGCCCGTCGGCGGCGCTGCGGTCACGCTCGACGCGAAAACTGGCGCGGTGGTGAAGGAAGAGGCCATCCGCGATGCCGCCGGCGTCGCGCCGGCCGCGCATGGTATCGCCGTTTCGTCCTACGATGGGAAGTTCAACGAGACACGCAGCCAAGTTGCCTGGGACCAGCATATCGCTCGGCTCGGCTGATCTGGCCAGCGGCGGCGTCCGCACTATCTCTGGCCGGCATGAACAGAACCCTTGCCACCATCCTCTTCATCGTCGCCTGCGTCGCACTCGGCGCCTTGAGCGGCGCAAGCAATGTCCCTGGCGAATGGTATCAATCGCTCAACAAACCCTTCTTCAATCCGCCGGGCTGGATCTTTGCGCCGGTCTGGACGGTCCTCTACGTCCTGATCGGCGTCGTACTTTCCGAGACCTGGTATGACGAGAACAACGGCCGCCGCCTCGTTCTCTTTGCCATACAGGCCGCGCTCAACCTTCTTTGGTCGCCGGCTTTCTTCGCCATGCAGAGCCCGGTTCTCGGCCTCGTCGTCATCGTGCCGCTGCTGGTCTCGATCCTGTTGTTCATCGCCGCCAGCTGGCAGGAAAATCGCAGGGCTGCGTGGCTTTTCGTGCCCTATGCACTCTGGGTCGCGTTCGCGACGCTCCTCAACCTGTCGATCGTCCTCATGAATTAAGCACGCTCCATCGTACGGCTTGCCGAACATCGCCCGCCATGCCAATTTCGCAACTGCGAAAGGGATGGGACATGAACGGGAAAGATACGGGCGACTTCCGCGAGCGGGTACGCCAGAGCTTCGCCCGGCAGGGCGCGATGGGGATGCTCGGCGCAGAGCTGACACGCATCGAACAGGCGATAGTCGAGATCGAGCTGCCTTTCGACATCAAGCTCACCCAGCAGCACGGTTTCCTGCATGCCGGCGTGATTTCCGCGGCGCTTGATGCCGCCTGCGGTTATGCCGCCTATACCGTCATTGAACCGGAAGCCTCTATCCTCACCATCGAATTCAAGGTGAACCTGATGTCGCCCGGCCGCGGCGATCGCTTCCTGTTCCGCGGCGAAATCACCAAGCCGGGCTCGACGATAATAGTCGCGGACGGCCGCGCCTATGCGATCGGCGACGGCCCCGCCAAACTCATTGCTTCCATGACCGGCACCATGATGGTGATCCGCGGCCGAGAGGACATAACCGGATGACGTCTTCACTTCCGCTCGGCGAACCTAGCCTCGCCGGCGGCAAATCCATTCTCTTCGTGATGGCCGTCGATGCCGAATACGGCCCGGCGCTCAAATCCCGCATCAAGCCGCTGATGACCGGCGTGGGGCCGGTGGAGGCCGCTGTCGTGCTTTCCCATGCGCTGACCCGGCTCGAAGCAACGGACGATCTGCCCGATCTCGTCGTCTCGCTCGGTTCCGCCGGTTCCCGCAATCTCGAGCAGACGGAAATCTATCAGGCCTCGTCGGTCGCCTATCGCGACATGGACGCCTCGCCGCTCGGGTTCGAGAAGGGCCGCACGCCCTTCCTCGACCATCCGGCGATCATGCCCCTCCCCTTGCGCATCCCCGGCGTCAGGGAAGCTTCGCTATCGACCGGCGGCAACATCGTCTCCGGTGCCGCCTATGATCTCGTCGGGGCCGACATGGTCGACATGGAGACATTCGCGGTGCTGCGCTGCTGCCAGCTTTTCGAGATTCCGCTGATTGGCCTGCGAGGCATTTCCGACGGCAAGGAAGAGCTGAAGCATGTCGGCGACTGGACCGAATACCTGCATGTGATCGACAAAAAGCTGGCGGATGCGGTCGACAGCCTGTTCGAGGGATTGGAGGATGGCGCCATCGCGCTCTGAGCGGGCGATTTTCGCCTGAATCCCGGTTGCCAGAATAGGGAACTTTCTTTAAAGGCTCGGCATGACCCAGATAGCTCATCCCGACAGCATTCTCATCATCGATTTCGGCAGCCAGGTGACGCAGCTCATCGCGCGTCGCGTCCGTGAAGCCGGCGTCTACTGCGAAATCCATCCCTTTCAGCACGCAAGTGCCGCGTTCGAGAAACTCCAGCCCAAGGGCGTGATCTTCTCCGGCGGCCCGGCATCGGTCACCACCGAAGGCAGCCCCCGCGCACCGCAGGCGGTGTTCGACAGCGGCGTTCCGATCCTCGGCATCTGTTACGGCCAGCAGACGCTCGCGACCCAGCTCGGCGGTGTCGTCGAAGGCGGGCACGCAGCGGAATTCGGCCGCGCCGACGTGGAGATCAAGGCCAAGAGCCCGCTGTTCGAAGGGTTTTGGGAGGTCGGGGGCCGGTATCCGGTCTGGATGAGCCATGGCGACCGCGTCACCCAGCTTCCGGAAGGCTTCGAGGTCATCGCGACCTCCGAGAACGCGCCCTTCGCGATCGCGGCTGACGAGAGCCGACACTACTACACCACCATGTTCCACCCGGAAGTGGTGCACACGCCCGATGGCGCCAAGCTGCTCTCCAATTTCGTGCACAAGATCGTCGGCCTGAAGTCCGACTGGACGATGGCTGCCTATCGCGCCGAGATGATCCGCAAGATCCGCGAACAGGTCGGCAAGGAGCGGGTGATCTGCGGCCTCTCCGGCGGCGTCGATTCCTCCGTCGCGGCCGTGCTGATCCATGAGGCGGTCGGCGACCAGCTGACCTGCATCTATGTCGATCACGGCCTGATGCGGATGGGCGAGACCGAGCAGGTCGTCGGCATGTTCCGCGACCACTACAACATTCCGCTCGTCCATGTGGACGCTTCCGAGCTGTTCCTGACCCAGCTTGAGGGCGCAACCGACCCGGAAGTGAAACGCAAGACGATCGGCCGGCTGTTCATCGAGGTCTTCGAGGCGGAAGCCGCAAAGATCGCCGCCGACGGCAAGGGCTCTCCAGCCTTCCTCGCCCAGGGCACGCTCTATCCGGACGTGATCGAAAGCGTCTCCTTCTCCGGCGGACCTTCGGTTACCATCAAGAGCCACCACAATGTCGGCGGCCTTCCCGAGCGCATGAACATGAAGCTGGTCGAGCCGCTGCGCGAGCTCTTCAAGGACGAAGTTCGCGCACTCGGCCGCGAGCTCGGCCTGCCGGAAAGCTTCATCGGCCGCCATCCCTTCCCGGGTCCGGGCCTCGCGATCCGCTGCCCCGGCGGCGTCACCCGCGAAAAGCTCGACATCCTGCGCAAGGCGGATGCGATCTATCTCGACGAAATCCGCAAGGCCGGTCTCTACGATACGATCTGGCAGGCATTCGCCGTGCTTCTGCCGGTACAGACGGTTGGCGTCATGGGCGACTACCGCACCTACGACTTCGTCTGCGCGCTACGCGCCGTCACGTCGGTCGACGGCATGACCGCGGATTTCTATCCCTACGACATGAACTTCCTCGGCCGCACCGCCACCCGCATCATCAACGAAGTCCGCGGCATCAACCGCGTCGTTTATGACGTGACCAGCAAGCCCCCCGGCACGATCGAATGGGAGTGATTCAGACCCATCCGAAGGTATCCGAAACTACGCCATGATACGATCTAAGCCATTGAAATAAAAAATATATCAGTCGTCAGCTATCGGCATCTACCCCGCTTGGCGATCGATGAAGGGCGTCGGATGGAAACCTTCTTCGACAACATCGTCGGTGTCGTGATCTATCGTGATGAACGCATCGGGTAGTCCAGCCAATCGCACGGCTTGCAGATCTGCCGCTGGGCGGAAGGCCGGATGAGGAACCGCGCCTGCCAATCGCCGAATATATCGGATGGCGGCCTGTTGGCGACTGGTGCCGCACCGCCGGCCGCCACGAAGATGCCGCTGCGCTCCTTCGAGACCAGAAACCTTCATCGGTGAGCAACTGATAGGCAGTGGTCACGGTATTGCGGGCGATGCCCAGAAGAGCCGCGAGCTGACGGGTCGACATGCGGCGGATCTGCAGGTTGGGAGCCTGCCGTCCTTGTTCAGCGCCCCGAACAGGCGCCGCCAGGTGACATCCGTGACCGATTGCAGGCGCTGGGGTTTTGAAGCCTTAATGGCATCTGCAAAGCGAGGAATGGGCCAGTTGGTGCAATGACGGCCAAGGAGTGCCTGTGGTTGTTACGCTGCCGGCCATCCGCCAGCCTCGCCACAATGCCAAGATGATTTTCTCGGAAAGGCCCGGACGCAGTTTGAGGCCTCGATTGGATGATCGAGTCCGGTCGACACGCCGTCATGATGACAAAAGGGAAGCCGTTTTTCGGCCCGCGCAACCGCCATTTCAAAAAAAATTGTTTGTCAGCCAAAAGCTTGCCATCGCTTTTAGCTCGTCGAGCCATCCCTCATGACTACGATTTGTGCATATAAATCAATCGATGAATTTAAAGGCAGGCCCCATCACTCCATTGGCCGGCAAAGAAATCTATATTCCATCAAAATATTTTCGATTGGACAGCTGACGGCAAGGAAGCTGGACTGATGGAACAGACCGAAGCCGCACTTTCCCTCCCAACACATTCGAGGTCGCTGTGACACCTTCCGATTGCCTGAACCCCACCAGACGCAGCGTATTGATCAGCCTCGGCACAGGTGTTGTCGCGCTCACCTTGCCGCAGGTCACCTTCGCCCAGGCGCCCGCCTCGGTGCTGAAATTCGGCCTGTCCACCTTCCCGCCGACGATCAAACCTTTCGACAATACCGGCGGTGCCGCCAATACCGTCAAGCTGATGCTGTATCGCGGCCTGATGGGTTACGACGCGACCGGCAAGCTGGTCACGGAACTCGCCGAAAGCGTCGAGTGGAGCGACCCGACGACCGCCGTCTTCAAACTGCGTCAGAACGCCGTCTTCCATGACGGCAGCCCGGTCACCGCCGCCGACGTCGCCTACTCGCTCAACGAAATCACTAAGGATGGCTCCACGGCCTACCTGAAGAGCGACCTGAAGATCATCGCCGCCGTCGAGGCCGTCGATGACAAGACGGTGCGTATCAAGCTGAAAGCGCCGAGCGCGGTTTTCCTCGACCTGATGGCCAGCTATTGCTGCCCGGTCATTTCGAAGAAGAGCACCGACAGCGAGATCATCGGCGCCGGTCCGTTCACGCTGAAGGGCAGCGAAAAGAACGTCTATATCGAGGTTGCCCGCTTCAAGGACTTCTATCTGGCGGATCAGCCGAAGGTCGGCGGCATCCGCTTCGTCGCCTATGCCGACGAAAACCTGCGTTATGCGGCGCTCGAAGCAGGCGATGTCGACCTCATCGAATATCTTCCCTGGACCCAGTTCGACACGGTCGAAGCTTCCAAGGCGCTGAAGATGAAGACCACGCTGGGACCGTTCATGTTCCTGCTGTTCAACGTCACCAGCGGCCCGTTCGCCAATCCAAAGGTACGCCAGGCAGTCGGTTACGCGATCGAACGGCAGGACATCGTCGATGCCGCCTTTGCCGGCCGTGGCGAGCCGCTTTACGGTTTCCCCAACCCGCGAGGTTCCAAATTCGATCTGGCCGATCCGGCCCATGAATGGAAATACGACGTCGAGAAAGCCAAGGCACTGCTCGCCGAGGCCGGTTATGCCAACGGCTTCGAATGCCGCCTGCTGGCCACCGCAACCTACGGCATGCATCAGGACACTGCCTCCGTTGTTCAGGCCTATCTTGGCGCCATCGGTATCAATGCGACGCTCCATCTTCCTGACTGGGGCACACGCGTCACGGCGGGCAAGGAAGGCAAATACGACATCGCCGTCCACGGCACATCGGGCAACTACAATGATCCGGATGCGCTCTGGTCGCTGCTCTATTCCGGCAATCCGTCCTACCTACAGTCCTTCGGTTTCAAGAGCGCCCGCATCGACGGCCTGCTCGAACAGGGCCGCAACGCGGTCGATCCGGACAAGCGCAAGGCGATCTACCAGCAACTGGTCGTCGCCTATTACGAGGAAGTGCCGCAGGTTCCGCTCAACTGGCGCATCCAGGCCTATGCGATGAAGCAGTCGGTCGAAGGGTTCGAACAGTTGCCCGGTTTCCTCAGCGGTTCATCAGGCTACGCGCTCGACGAGACCAAATTCGCATAAGGAGCGATGCATGCTGGCCTTCATCTCTCGTCGCATGGCAGCTGCTGCTGCCATGCTGCTGGTTATCGGCACGATCATCTTCTCGCTTCTCATCATTGTACCGGGCGACCCGGCCGAACTCCTGCTGTCGACGGGCGGCGGCTCCGCTTCCGCAGAAGCCATTGCCAATCTGCGGGCCAATATGGGGCTCGACCAGCCCATCCTTACTCAATACGTAACCTTCCTCTACAACACGGCACGGCTGGATTTCGGCACATCGATCGTCGACAACGGCTCGATCTCGTCCGTCATCGCCCTGCGCCTGCCGCGCACGCTGGAAATCATCGTCGCCGGGACGATTTTTGCGCTGCTGCTGGCAATTCCGGCAGGCACGGCGGCAGGATTGCGGGCCGGCGGCAAGTTCGACATTGCTACGTCTGCCATCAACGCGCTCTTGACCTCCGTGCCGGGTTTCGTGCTCGGCACCCTGTTCATCTACTTCTTCGCGCAGATCCTGGGCTGGCTGCCGGCCGGCGGTTATGTCGCCTTCGCGACCAATCCCGCTCAACATCTGCAGATGCTGATCCTGCCCTCGCTGACCGTCGGCCTGCACTTGGCCACGATGGTGTTTCGCATGACGCGTGCCAGCGTCCTGGAAATGCGCGGCCACGACTGGGTGCGCACTGCCGTCGCCAAGGGCCTTCGCCGCAAGCGCGTGGTCCGCCGGCACATCCTCTATAACGCGCTCGGCCCGATCATCACCGTGGTTGGCCTGCAGCTCGGCATCCTTCTCGGCTCCACCGTTCTCGTCGAGTTCATCTACAACTGGCCGGGCCTCAGTGGCCTGCTGGTCTCGGCGGTCGAACAGCGCGATTACCCGACGGTTCGCGCCGTCATCCTGACCGTCGCCGCCATCTTCATCGGCATCAATCTGGTGATCGATATCCTGTCCTCGCTGCTAGATCCGAGGATTCGCCTGCAATGATGTCAGCCCGTGACTTTCCCAAGCGCATGATCCTGCCAAGCGTCCTGCTGGCAGCACTGATCATCATCCCCTTTGCCGCCCCGCTGATCACCGCTGAAGACCCGATCAAGATCGCCGTCCGCTACCGGCTGGCGGCGCCAGACATGCAACACTGGCTGGGACGTGACGAATTCGGTCGCGACCGGCTGGCCCGGGTACTTTATGGCGGACAGGTATCGCTGACCGTAGCCTTCGTCGCGACCACCGTCGCCTGCATCATCGGCACGTTTTTCGGGCTGATCGGCGCCTATTTCCGCGGCCCCTCGGAATTCGTAACGAGCCGGCTATCCGACATCGTCCTCTGTTTTCCGCCCATCCTGCTGGCGCTGCTGGTCGTCACCCTGTTCGGACCGGGGGCAGGCACGCTGGTGGCCGTGCTTTCCGTCCTCTATTTCCCGACCTTTGCGCGCATCACCTTTTCCGAAGCGTTGCGCGTCACCTCGCTCGATTTCGTCGAAGCGTCCCGCGCGCTCGGCACGCCGTCGCGCCGCATCGTGCTCGGCACCATCCTGCCGAATATCGCCGGCCCGTTGTCGGTGCAGTATTCGCTGACGGCCGCGGCGGCGATCACCATCGAAAGCGGTCTGTCCTTCCTCGGCCTCGGCGTCGTACCGCCGGCACCCTCCTGGGGACAGATGATCCGCGGTGCGCGGCAGTTCATGAACCAGGACCCGCTCGGCATCATGATCCCGTGCGCCGCCCTGGTGCTGACGATCTACGCGATCAACTTCTTCTGCGACCGCCTGCGCGACACGCTGGACCCGAAGGGCGCTTCCGGCAGCAGCATGGATGAGGTTTCCAAGCCGCTGGCCTTGGCCGACGCACCGGCCATCAGGGACCCGGACGTGGTTGCCGTCATCAACAAGCTGCGGCTCGAGACCGCCCGCTTCGGAACACCTGCCGCCGTTATCGAAGACGTGTCGCTTACCCTGCGCGCCAACCAGTGCACGGCACTTGTCGGCGAAAGCGGATCGGGTAAATCGCTCTCGTCGCTGGCGCTGATGGGCCTCCTGCCCGGTGCGATCCGGCAGGTCTCCGGCACCCTGCAATTGCGGCGCAAGACCGGGGAAGTCGTCGATCTCGGCTTTCTGGATGCGCGTACGCTCGAAGATATCCGCGGCAACGACATCGCCATGATCTTCCAGGAACCGATGACCTCGCTCAATCCGATCCACAAGATCAGCGACCAGATGATCGAGGCCATTCAGGCGCATCGGCCGATGTCGAAATCCGACGCCCGCGCCCTTGCCATCCAGCTGTTGAAACGCGTCGGCATGAATGACGCCGAGCGGCGGATCGACAGCTATCCGGACCAGATGTCGGGCGGCATGCGCCAGCGCGTCATGATTGGCATGGCGCTCACCTGCGAACCGCGCCTGCTGATCGCCGACGAACCGACCACCGCGCTCGACGTGACGATCCAGGCCGAGATCATAGAACTGCTGCAAACCCTGCGCCAGGACCAGGGAAACGGCCTCAGCCTGCTGTTCGTCAGCCACAATCTCGGCGTCGTCGCCGATATCGCCGACCGCGTGGCAGTGATGTATTCGGGCCAGATCGTCGAGGAAGGTCCCGCCGACCAGATCCTGCGCGATCCGCATCATCCCTATACACGCGCGCTCATCGAAAGCATGCCGTCCTCGCATGAAGGGCTGCACTCCACCCGCGGTGACCGGCTTCCGGCAATTTCCGGCACGCCGCCGCTGACGTCGGCCCGCCCTTCCGGCTGCACCTTCCGTGACCGCTGTCCGATCGCGATGCCCGCCTGCGCCGAAATCCGGCCGGCACTCTATCCAAGCGCCGATGGGGAGCGCGCCGTGCGCTGTCTGCGGGCGCCGGAAGCCCCGGCCGGCCTGATGAACTATCAGACGGAGGCCGCATGACAGCCGCACCCCTTCTCGACGTCCAGAATCTCAAGAAAAGCTATTCGATCGGACGAACCGGTCTTTTCTCCAAGCGGTCGCTGAAAGTGCTGCACGATGTCAGCTTCAGCGTCGCACCAGGCGAAGTGCTTGGCCTCGTCGGCGAAAGCGGCTCCGGAAAAAGCACGATCGGCCGCGCCATCCTGCGCCTGATCGACTCCCAGAGCGACGTGATGCGTTTTGGCGGGCAGGATCTGAACAGCATCTCGCCGGTTCGGATGCGCAGCCTGCGCAAGGAGATGCAGATCATCTTCCAGGACCCCTATGCCAGCCTCGACCCGCGCAAGACCATCCGCGCGGTGCTGTCGGAAGCGCTCGATGCCCATGGGCTGCACAAGGGTGCTGCCCGCGGACCGCGCCTGATCGAACTCGTCACCCTCGTCGGGCTAGACCCGAGCTTTCTCGACCGGCGCCCACACGAATTTTCCGGCGGCCAGCGACAGCGCATCGGCATCGCCCGGGCGCTTGCCGTCGAGCCGAGCTTCATCGTTTGCGATGAGGCCGTGTCGGCGCTGGACGTCTCCATCCAGGCGCAGGTTCTGAACCTTCTGGCCGACCTGCGCGCCAAGACCGGCGTCTCGCTGCTGTTCATCAGCCACGACCTTTCGGTGGTACGCTACATTTCCGACCGGGTGATGGTTCTCTATCTCGGCCGCGTCATGGAGGTCGGCCCGGCCGATCAGGTGCATTTCTCACCCAAACATCCCTATACGGCGGCGCTCGTCTCGGCCGAGCCCAGCCTGCACCGCGAAAGCCGCCGTATCCGCCTGACCGGCGAGATCCCTTCGCCACTCGCCCTGCCCTCCGGCTGTATCTTCCGCAGCCGCTGCCCCTATGCCCAGCCCGCCTGTGCCGAAACCGTCCCGCCGCTGCAAACGGTCGGCGATCAGCATCAGGCGGCCTGTCTTAGAACTGACATCCTGTAAGGAAATCAACATGCTGACTGAAAAGATCAAGATCGCCGAACTGACCAGCGAAGAAGCCCGCCAGTTCCTCAACGACGACGCCGTCATCCTTTTGCCGATGGGCTCGCTGGAAGACCAAGGCACTCATGCGCCGATGGGCGACTATCTCGCGGCCGAAGCCGTGGCGCTCGACATTGCCCGCGCCGCGCGTGCCGAAGGCGTTCCCACCTTCATCGCCCCGGTGATCCCCTTCGGCGGCGCCGACTATTTCGGCTCCTCGCATGGCGGCATCGCGCTCAGCCAGTCGACGCTCGTCGCCCTCCTGAACGACATGTTTGCCAGCCTGGCCCGCCACGGCCTGACCAAGGTTCTGGTCATCAACGGCCATGGCGGCAATGTCGGCGCCATCAACGAGGTTTCCCTGAAATGGCGCCAGGCCAACGGCATGTTCGTGGCTTCGATGTATCTGTGGCAGATCAGCTATGAACTGCTGAAGGAGATCCTTGGGCCGGAAGCAGCTGCAAAGTCCTCCGGCCACGGCGGCGATCCGCTGACATCGGTCGGCCTGCATTATTACCCCGAAATCCTGCGCATGGATCTCGCCAAGGCGCCACCGAAGGGCCAGAAGGCGATGGGCGTGGATGTCGCGGGTTTTGCCGCGCTGAAATATGCCGGTGCCCGCCTGCAGGCACCGATCGAGGCCATGGAAGCTGCGCCACATGGCGTATGGGGCGGTGACCCGGTCTATTGCTCGGCCGAAACCGGCGCGGCGCTCACCGAGCGTCTGGTCAAGATCGGCGCCGGCTTCATCCGCGACCACGTCTCCACGCGCTTTGCCGCCTGATGACTTACCGTCTGGAATGCGGTGCCGTTCGGTGCCGCATTCCGGAAAGACATCCGTGGCATGACCCGGGGGTTCTTGAAGCGATCCGTTGGGAATTCAGGTCTTGCGAAAGCTGACATAACGCGGATGGGCTGCCACCCATTCCTCGGCAGCCTGTCGGGCCAGCTGAAATATTTGCTCGGTCTGCGCCTTGCGCGCCCTGTTCTGGTGGACGCAGCGGATATCGAGAGGGGCAAGCTGGACCGTGGTCGGGATCTCGACCAGCATTCCGGTGGCGATTTCCGGCTCCAGCGACACCAGAGGCATTGCCGAGGCGCCATAGCCGGCCTTGACCATCTCGCAGATGGTGGCCAGCGAATTGCCGGTGTGGCGCGAATTGGGGCGGCGTTTCGTCTCTTCGATCAGGTCGGCAACAGGCCCGAACAGCGGCGATGTATGCGGGTAGAGTACCAGCGGCAACTCGCGCAGTTCATCCGGTGTCAGAGGGCGGTTGATCTCGCCGACCACATCCGGCCGAGCCACCCAGCCGACATGATACTGGACCGAAAAGCTGTCCTCGATCTGCGGTAGCCCGGCTTCTCCGGTGACGAACGCCATGTCCAGCGCTCCGGACTTTACCATGGGTCGCAGATCGAGATTGGAGCCGGAATAGAAATCGACCAGCGGCGGGTCCGGCAGGGCGGCAATCTTGTGGCGCAAGGTGACCGCCCAGGTCTGGGTGACCATGGAAACCACGCCGATCGTATAACGTCTTTTTTGTTTCGACTTCAGACGGCTGGTCAGCGTCTCACTGAGATTGAGAAAGGTCTCGGCATATTCGGCGACTTCATACCCCTGTTCAGTCAGAGTGAAGTCGGATTGGGCACGATCGACAAGCGGGATGCCCAGACTGTCTTCCAGCCCGGATATCCGCGCTGAAACAGCTGGTTGCGTTAAACCGATATGATCGGCAACGCGCTGATAGCTCTTGAGACGAGTGAGCCAGTAGAAGGCTTCCAGCTGTTTGAAATTCATGATCAGAGCCTAGATCAAAGCGATCAAAAATCCACATAAAAATTTTCTATGAAAGAGACAGGAATTTTTGCTTTGACCTGCGCGCCTGTCCTGCGGTGAATGGTGGCACACCGTGACGCATGAGCCAATGAGGATGCTCCATGAACATTGTCGTTTCGCTACCCGCCGCAGACAAGACCGAGTGGTGGTGCCAGATGCTGCGCGATCTGATGCCGGACTGGAACGTCTACCCGATCGACAAGGTGCCGGATCCTGATGCGGTCACCTATTCCGTGCTCTGGCGGCCAGCAACCGGCTCCATGAGGCCATTCCGGAACCTGAAGGCCATCGTCTCGCTGGGGGCAGGCATCGACCACGTCCTGGCCGACGAGCAGTTGCCGACACATGTGCCGATCATCCGCACCGTCGGCACAGACCTGACGCAGCGGATGAAGGAATACGTGGCCCTGCATGTCCTGCGCCACCACCGCGAACTTCCGGCCATCCAGGCGAACCAGGCGCGCCAGCTCTGGGAGCAGATCGTCGTGCCACCCGCCACCCAGCGCCGCGTCGGCGTGATGGGGCTGGGCAATCTCGGCGCCGTCGCAGCGGATCTCCTGAAGCAGATCGGCTTCGAGGTCCGCGGCTGGTCGCGATCTCCGAAGGACCTGCCGGGCATACAATGCTTTTCCGGCGCCGAGGGTTTCGGAGCCTTCCTCGAGGGCACGGAAATCCTGGTCTGCCTGCTGCCCTTGACCGAAAGCACGCGCGGCATTCTCAATGCCGACACCTTCAACCGGCTGAAGCGTGGCGCCAGTATCGTCAACGCGGCGCGCGGTCCGCACTTGGTCGACAGCGATCTCGTCGAGGCGCTGAATTCGGGCCAGATCAGCAGCGCGACGCTCGATGTCTTCCATGTCGAACCGTTGCCTAAGACGCATCCGTTCTGGACCAACCCGAAGATCACGGTCACGCCGCACGTGGCGTCACTGATCGACGCACCAACGGGCAGCAAGATCGTCGCTAAGAACATCAGGACCTTCCAGGAGACCGGAACCGTCGCCGATCTCGCGGATGCCAAACGCGGCTACTAACCCCATAGATTTCATTTTCAGATCCCCCCTGACCCTCTGGCCGCCATCGTGGCGGCTGGAGGGCTCTGTTTAAAAAATCATCACAATTCAGTCCCTTAGTTCGGCAATCGGCTAAAAAATCAGGCAATTTTTTCCAAAATTTTTCTGATGTTGGACTTAAGAAAATTCGATTGGACAATGCCGGCCGCAGATCGTTGCATCGTGGGGCAGTGGATCGTTTGAAACGCCCACCAGCTTCGCCAAGATGGACAAGCCGGGCGAAGAAGGCTCTGGCCGATCCACGGCTCACCGTGCCGCCTGCCATCCTGGCAGCCACCTCGACAACCGGGCCGCTTCACCCGACAGGAGAATGTGCTGATGATTACCCGTCTTCTTGCCCCCGTCATCTTTGCCGCGCTGATCTCCACCACCGCGCATGCCCAGTCCGCCGCTGTTTCGGGTGAGATCACTCTCGCCGCCTATTCGGGGGTCTTTCAGGACAAATACAACGATGCGGTGATCAAGCCATTCCTGGCGAAATATCCCAATGTGAAGGTGAACTATTTCGCCTCCAATGCCTCCTCGGCCATGCTCGGCAACCTGCGCTCGCAGGCCGGCGACCCGCAAACCGACGTGGTGATCTTCGACGTTTCCACCTCGCTGATCGGCGACAAGGAAGGCCTGCTGGCACCGCTGACAAAAACCGACGTTCCAAACCTCGTAGACCTGGTACCGCAGGCCATCGTCAAGGAAGGTTATGGCCCGGCCGTCACCTTCGACAACCTCGTGGTGATCTACAACAAGGAAGCCTTCCCGACCGCCCCCACCTCGCTCGAGGTTCTCTGGGACAAGGCCTATGCCGGCAAGATGGCCGTCACCTCGATGCCGTCCATTCTCGGCTCCGGCCTGATGGTGATGACCTCGGCCATGCTGGGCGAGGACTACACGAAGTCGGTCAAGCAGTCCGCGGCCAAGCTCGCCGAGATGGCGCCGGGCGTACAGACCTTCGACCCCAAGCCCGATGCCTACACGCTGGTCATCAACGGCACCGATGTGCTGGGCACCGGCTGGAACGCCCGCGGCCAGTATTATGCCGACGAATCCAAGGGCAAGCTTGGCGTGATGCTGCCGAAGGAAGGCACCATTCTGCAGATCAACACGATCAACCTCGTGCAGGGCTCCAAGAACCCGGCCGCGGCCAAAGCCTTCATCGACTATGCGCTGTCGCCCGAGGCACAGGCCGCCTTCACGGAAGCGATGTTCTACGCACCGGTCAATGCCAAGGCCAAGGTCAGCGACGCCGCCTCCGCGCGCACCGTTTCAGGCCAGATCGACAAAACGCTGCCGCTCGACTGGGGCTGGGCTGCCACGAAGTCGGATGAGTGGAACCAGATCTGGAAGCGCCAGATCATCTCAGCCGGCAAGTGAAACAGCAGGACGGACCCATGAAGCTCGCCTCATCGCCCGCCCATATCACCATCGACAAGCTGACCTTCGACTATGGCGGCGAACGCCCGGCCGTCGACTCCTTGTCCTTCGATATCGCCAAGGGCGAATTCATCGGGCTTCTAGGTCCCTCCGGCTGCGGGAAATCCACCACGCTGCGGATGTTCGCGGGGCTTCTCGCCCCGACATCCGGACAGATCATCATGGGCGGCGAGAACATCGTGTCTCGCCCCCCTGGGAGCGCAATCTCGGCCTGGTCTTCCAGTCCTATGCGCTGTTTCCACACATGACGGTGGCCCAGAACGTCGCCTTCGGCCTGCGCCTGCGCAAGGTCGGCAAGGAAGAGAGTGCTTCACGGGTTGCCGAGGCATTGCGGGCGGTTCGGCTCGAAGGGTTTGGCGACCGCCGTCCCGCCGAGCTTTCGGGCGGCCAGCAGCAGCGCGTCGCGATTGCCCGCGCCATCGTCATCGAGCCGGAAATCCTGCTGCTCGACGAACCCCTGTCGAACCTCGATGCCCGCCTGCGCGACGAGATGCGTTTCGAGATCCGCGATATCCAATCCCGCACCGGCATCACCACCTTGTTCGTCACCCATGACCAGCAGGAAGCGCTGACCATGTGCGACCGGATCGCCGTGATGAACGGCGGCCGGCTCGAACAGATCGGAACGCCGGTCGAGGTCTATGACAAGGCCGCGACGCCATTCGTTGCCGGCTTCATCGGCCGAGCCAACAGCGTGCCGGCGACGCTCAGTCTCGGAACCGGCGCGCCGCAGCTCGATCACGAAGGCCAGGCGCTGCCCGCGCCAGGCGTCGACGAACTGCCGAAAGACGCCGGTGAAGGTGCAAAAATGTCCGCCATGGTGCGACCGCATGCCATCCAGCTTTCCAGGCCGGATGCCGGCGGGCTGACGGCACGCGTCACCCGCAGCGTCTTCGTCGGCAGCGTGATCGAGGTAGAGCTGGAACTGGGCGGCGGCCAGAAGCTGGTGGCCGAACTTCGCCCCGGCAGCGAGGAAGCGCAGCTTGCGCAACCGGGCGCCGATGTGGCACTGAGCTGGCGCTCCACAGACATGCGGATCTTTGCCGCATGAACCGCTTCACCGTTCCCGGAACCAGCACGAGACTGACGCCCTGGCTGCTTCTCGCCCCGGTCCTGAGCGTGCTGGCGATCTCCTTCATCGCGCCGATCCTGTGGCTGTTCCGCATGTCGCTGAACATTTCGGATTATGGAGCAATCACCAAGGCGATCAGCCTGCAGACCTATCTCGGCATCCTCCAGGACAGCTATTACCTGGACCTTCTGGGCCGGACGCTACGCGTATCGATCACATGTTCCGTGGTAGCATTGTTGCTGGCCTATCCGATGGCGCTGTCGCTGTCGCGGATGACGTCGCGCTGGCGCACGCCGCTGACCGTGCTCGCCGCATCGCCGCTGCTGATCTCGGCCGTGGTACGGTCCTTCGGCTGGCTGGTGACGCTCGGCGACGCCGGCCCGGTCAACCACCTGCTGCGCATATTGGGGCTGACGAACGCGCCGCTGCAGATGGTCAACAACTTTTCGGGCGTGATTATCGGCCTGTCGGAAAGCATCATGCCCTACATGTTCCTCACCATCGCGGCTGGGCTCGGCAAGCTCGACAGGCGGCTGGATGATGCCGCCATGTCGCTCGGCGCGCCGCCACAGAAAGTCTTCTGGCATGTCACCCTGCCGCTCAGCCTGCCGGCCATCCTTGCCGGGTTGACGATCGGCTTCGTGCTCTGCGTCTCATCCTTCATCACGCCATCCCTGCTGGGCGGTGGCCGGGTGTTCCTGCTGGCGACCGAAGTTTATGACCTTGCGCTTGTCTCGCTCGACTGGCCGACGGCAGCGGCATTGGCCTTCCTCATGCTGGCATTTTTCGTCATCGCGATGGGGCTGGCCGGCCTTGTGCTTCGACTGCTGACCCGGAGGGCCTAAGACATGACAAAGTTCCTGTCCTTTATCTCCCGCACCTATGTCACGTTGGTCTTCTGCATCGTGTTCATGCCGATGGTGATCATTCTCGTCATCTCCTTCAGCGCCGACAGCTACCTGTCCTTTCCGCCTTCTGGCTGGAGCCTGAAATGGTATGGCGCGGTGCTCGGCAATACCAGCTTCATACAGGGCTTCCGCAACAGTGCGCTGATCGCGGTGATCGTCGCAGCTCTCAGCCTGGTGCTCGGCCTTCCGGCCGCCTATGCGCTGGTGCGGCTGGAGTTTCCGGGGCGCGCGCTGATCCGCAGTCTGGTGATCGCGCCGCTTGTCTTGCCGGCGATGATGCTGGGCCTGGGCATTTTGATGGTGTTCACGCCGGCCGGCCTTGTCGCCACCTATCCCGGTCTGGTTCTGGCGCATCTGGTGATGACGCTGCCCTTCAGCATCCGCATCCTGCAGACGGCGCTCAGCAATCTCGGCACCGATGTCGACGAGGCGGCGATGACGCTCGGCGCCCGGCCGCTGCAGGTGTTCATGCAGATCACCCTGCCGCGGCTGACGCCCGGCGTGATCGCGTCCAGCGCCATCGCCCTCATCCTGTCCTTCGACGAGATCGTGCTGTCGCTGTTCATTGTTGGACCGCGGCTGCAGACGCTGCCGGTCGCCCTCTACCGTTATGTCGACGAGCGGACCGATCCGATGGTGGCCGTTCTGGCCGTTCTGATGATCGCGCTTTCGCTTGCCATCGTCCTCGTCGTCGAACGCAGCGTCGGTTTCGCCAAGGCCTTTGGCCGCTAACTTTCACGTCACAGATTGGATCCGAACATGACCTACAAAATCAATCCGATGCCGGCACAGATCGCCCAGCCGGACCTCGACCTGCTGGCCAAAGTCGAAACCGCAACACTTGGCCACTGGCGGCATTTCGGCTTCCTGCACCGGCAGATCCAGCCGCTGATCCCGGGCCGCCGCGTCGTCGGCACTGCCGTCACCATCGCCATTCCCGGCCCGGACTCCACCCTGCTACACCATCTGCTCAGCCTTATCCGCCCGGGCGACTTCGTCATCGTCGACCGGTTGCATGATGACCGTTATGCCTGCTGGGGCGGCGGCGTGACGGTCGGCGCCAAGGCAGCCGGTGCCGTCGGCGCCGTGGTCGACGGCCCTTGCACCGACCTTGAGGAAATCGTCCAGTCGGATTTCCCGATGTGGTGCCGCGGCATCTCGCCGATCACCACCCGCATCTATGACCTCGGCGGCGCAATCAACGTACCGGTTTCTGTCGGCAATACCGTGGTCATGCCGGGCGACGCCGTGCTGGCCGATGAGAGCGGCGTCATCGTCCTGCCGCCGGAAGAAGTGGCATCGGAGGCACAGAAAGCCATCGACATCCAGATCCGCGGCAAGGCGCGCGAGGCAAGCGTGCGCGAAACCGGCGTCAAGCTCGGCGATCTGTCGGGTGCGACCGCCAAAGTTCTGGCAAAGCTCGGCTGATCCATGCTCTCTAGCCGGAGTGTTTGCTCCGGCTCGTTTCCGACGACTGCCATACCCATCGAATTGAGAACGCCATGACCGCTTCCCGTCTACCATTTACCTGCGAAAAATCCCCGGCCAGTGGTGCTGGCGGCATGGTGGTCACCAACCATCCGCTGGGCTCGGCAGCTGGTTTCGAGATGCTGGCGGCAGGCGGCAATGCGGTGGATGCCGCGGTCGCTTCGCTTCTGGCGCTGACCGTGGTCGAACCGATGATGGTCGGCATTGCCGGCGGCGGCCTGTCACATATCCGCATGGCCGGCGGGCCGCATGTGGTGATCGACGCGCTTTCTTCGGCGGCAGCGACCATGCACCCGGAAATCTACGAGCCGGTTTCGGACGAGCCGGCGCGCTACATGGACGCCAAGGGACGGCGCAACATCATCGGCGCATCCTCCGTTGCCGTTCCCGGCAACCTTGCGGGCTGGTGCGACATGCAGTCGCGTTACGGCAAGCTACCCTTCGCCGATGTCGTCGAACCGGCGATCCGCCTGGCCGCGCGCGGTTTCGCAGTCACCCATTACCTGTCCGGCGCGATTGGCGAGGCGGCCGGCGAACTGTCGCAGGATGCGGAAATCGCCAAAATTCTCATGCCGGGCGGGGCGGCGCCGGCACCCGGTGAGCGCCTTGTCATGGGCGATTATGCCGAGAGCCTGCGGCTGATCCAGCGCGAAGGCGCCGCGGCGCTGCATGGCGGTGCGCTTGGCGCGGCGCTGGCCGCGCGAATGTCGACCGGCGGTGATGATGCAGGCTGGGTCACCGAAGTCGACCTGCGCGCCTATCGCCCGATCGAGCGCAAGCCGATCATCGGCAGCTATCGCGGCTTCGACATTGCCGGCCCGCCGCCACCGGCCTCTTCCGGCGTGCATGTCACCCAGATGCTCAACATGCTGGAAGCCTATGACGTGGCCGGCATGGGTTTTGGCAGTCCTCAATCCCTGCATCTTCTCGTCGAGGTGATCCGCATCGCCTTTGCCGACCGGCGGGCCTATTCGGGCGATCCGGCCTTTGTCGACGTGCCGGTCGAACGGCTGACCTCGAAGGCCTATGCCGCCGAATGCCGCGCCCAGATCCGCCGGGCGGCAAGCCTGCCCGCCCCCTATGCGCAGGGCTATGAGAGCCACGACACCACCCATATCACCGTCGCCGACCGCGACGGCAACATCGTCAGCGCCACGCATACGATCAACGGGCTGTTCGGGGCGCGGCTGGCGGTGCCGGGCACCGGCATCATTCCCAACAACTACATGAGCAATTTCGATCCGCATCCCGGCAATGCACTGTCTGTGGTTCCGGGCAAGCGCGTGCCGACCTCGATGGCGCCGATGATCCTGATGAAGGATGGCGCGCCGGTGTTTGCCCTCGGCCTTCCGGGCGGCCTCAGGATTTTCCCCTCGGCCATGCAGGCCATCGTCAACCTGATCGACCACAAGATGAGCCTTCAGGAAGCCGTGGAAGCGCCACGGATTTGGACGCAAGGCCAGGAAGTGGAAATCGAGCAGGCTTATGCGCCGCAACAGGAAAAACTCGAGGAACTCGGGCACGAGGTGCGGGTGATGCCGCATATCGGCGGCGGCATGAACGCCATCGCCTTTGGCGACACGATGACCGGTGCCGCCTGCTGGCGTGCCGACGGCACCGTGGCTGCACTCGGCGGCGGGCTGGCGCGTCCGGGCGTACGTTTCTGGCCGGACAAGGCGCCTGCCAAGCCCGCATAAAACCGATGACGTTCGATCCCATAAAAGCGCATTGATTGCGCGAGACTGCTGGCAGCCGGCAAATTCAGCACGATATCTCCATGGATTGCTATCGAAAAACGACGTTCAGACATTTGATGCCTCTGGCATCCGGAGAAGGCCACCAATGACACAACGTTACATGCTCTTGACGGGTGCCAGCCGGGGTATCGGCCACGCCACGGTCAAACTGTTTTTGGAAAAGGGCTGGCGCGTTCTGACCGTTTCAAGGCAACCTTTCTCCGAGGAGTGCCGCTGGCCCTCAGCCCGCGAAAGCCATATCCAGGCCGATCTGGCCGATCTCACGCAAATCGACAAACTGGCAGCAGACGTGCGCGAGCGGTTGGACGGGGCAGCCCTGGATGCGCTGGTCAACAATGCCGGCATTTCTCCGAAAGGTCCCGGTGGCACGCGCCTGGGTGTCATCGCTTCCGACGCGTTGACGTGGACGACGGTCCTCAACGTCAATCTCGTCTCGATCGCCCTGCTTGCCCGAGCATTGCTGCCCGAACTGGAGGCGGCGAAGGGATCGATCGTAAACGTGACATCGATTGCCGGATCGCGCGTACACCCCTTTGCCGGCGTCGCCTATGCTGCCTCCAAGGCTGGCCTGGGAGCTCTGACGCGCGAGATCGCCCACGAGTTCGGCCCGCATGGCGTTCGCGCTAATGCCATTGCACCAGGTGAAATCGCAACCTCGATCCTGTCTCTCGGTACCGATCAGCTGGTGGAAGCAACCGTTCCCATGAAAAGGCTCGGTACGCCGCGGGAAGTCGCCGAAACCATCCACTTCCTGTGCAGCGAGACATCAGCCTACATCAATGGCGCGGAAATCCACATCAATGGCGGACAGCACGTCTGATCCCGCAAGAACTCCCTGCGATCCCACCGCTTGCTGGCCTCAACGTGCGAGTGCGTTACCGTCGACGACGCCCGCGGCTAGCTGACGGGGCCTAAATGCCAACCCTTGGCCCTGTCCACGGCCTGGGAAAATCGCGATAGCCGCGCGGGCGCGTCACACGGGTTCGGCTCGATAATCTGCGATGGTGCCGGCGTCGAGAGCATTTCGCCAAGCGCACAGGCCGCCAGTTGGGCCGTGCCGTAGGCAGTCAGTTCGTCGACACTCGGAATGACCACCGTGCAACCCGTCGTGTCGGCGAGAAACTGGCATAGGTAACGCGAGCGGCTGACGCCACCATCCACCGAGATCCGGGTCACCGGCGCATCCGACGCCATGGCCGCCACGATTTCGCTGGCACGCAAGGCGATGCCTTCGATCAGCGCCTGTTGCATGTCCTGTCGCGTCGTTGCGCCGGTCATGCCGATGAAAAGCCCGGCTGCACTGCCATCCCAATGCGGGCTGCCAAGCCCCGCCAGGGCCGGCACGAAAGCCAGGCCGCGGTCGATGGCCGGTCCCGCCTCGAAAGCATTGAGTTCCGAAGGGTCATTCAGCAGCCCGATCCTTTGCGCCCAGTTGATCGCCGCGCCGGCTGCGTGGACACCGCCATCCGTGGCATAACTTGTCTCGCCGCCGATCGACCAGGCGACGGTCGGCAGCAGGCCGTTTTGGCGATCCAGGCGCAGGTGCGGGCCGGTCAGCGACAGCGCGAACGCACCGGTACCGAAGGTGATCTTGGTATCGCCGGCAACCCGGCAACCATGGCCGTAAAGGGCAGCCTGCTGGTCGACCACAGAGGCCGTCAGCGGCGTGCCATCGATGCCACCGAAATCGCCGACGGTCGGCAGAATGGGCGGCAGGCACTCGATCGGCACGCCAAAAAGCTGGCAGAGCGTACTGTCCCACTGGCCGGTCGCGATATTCATCAAGGCGGTGCGCGAAGCGGTGGTGATGTCGGTCGCCGCGCGTCCGGTCAGGCGCTGCAGGAAGAACGCATCCGTGGTGCCGAGCATCAATCTGCCGGCACGCCGGGCAGCCTTGACCTCGTCATTGTTCTCCAGCAGCCAGGCCAGTTTGCCGGCTGAGAAATAAGGGCTGAGCGGCAGGCCGGACAGCGCCTTGATCTCGGTTTCCGCGTGGGAAAGAGCGGCAACCTGCGCGGCGGTGCGACGATCCTGCCAGACGATGACGGGAGAGAGCGGCCTGCCATCAATCGCGTCCCAGGCAAGACAGCTTTCACCCTGATTGGACAGACCGATCGCCGTGGCTTCGCCGGCGGCAGAAAGCGCTGCGCAAAGATTGGCGAGCAGTTCCTCCGGATCATGTTCGACCCGATCCGTGCCGGAAAAATGCTGCTTGTGCGTGGCGGAAAAAACGATACTGGCGTCGCCATCGGCCGTGACCCGCAGGGCGCGTGTCGATGTGGTGCCCTGATCGAGGGCGAGGAAAATGCTCATGGACGTGGCTCCAGTCGCAGCTGAAGATCGCTGCTATCGACGGCAAGGTTCAGCCCCGCCAGAGAAAAGCGGATCGGCTTCTGCGGCGCGGTATTGATGCTTTGGGTGCGCAGGACCGTACCGCTGCCGTCCGAGAGGATCAATCGGCCGCGCGCGGCCCCGATAGCGCGTATGTTCAGAGCCGGCACAGTGCCCCTGCCTTCGAGCGTCAGTCGCTGCGGAACCACATATTTCAGCCCTGCGCCAGCGATGATGCGGCGGCCGGGCGTCCTACCGGGTTCGGCATTTCTCGCGTTCGCTAGTTCTGCCGCAATCACGCGGGCCACGCGGCGCCCCTCGGCCCAGCAATGGCCGGCCGTCTCGATCGGGTGAATCATGTTGCCGGCGACAAAGATGTTGGGGTCGGAGCTACGGCCGTACTGGTCGATCACCGGGCCTCCGGTTCCGAGATCGAGCGCAAGGGCGCTTGCCTCAGCCAGCGCCGCCTCCGGGATGAAGCGGCCGGAAAAGATCAGCCCGTCGCAATCCAGCACCGTTTCCTTGCCGTCAGCCAAGCGCAAACGCACGGATGTCACCCGCGGGCTGCCTTCGATGGCGAGCACCTGCGCACCGGTCATGACCGGCACGCCGAGCACTCGCGGCAGTGCAAAAAATGCCGGACGAGCCTGCACCTGGTGCTCCGTCTCCACCATCGCGACGGGCCGGATGCCGTGGCTTCGACAGGTGAGGATCGCCGACAGCGACACCAGTTCGCTGCCGACGATGACCGGGCGGCGAAACGGAACACGCCCCTCCTGGTAGACGAAAGCCTGAAGCGCTGCTGTATTCATCACGCCAAGCGGCCGCACGCCCGGCACCAGCAACTGCGCGCGGGTCGTCTCGCGGGCGCCCGTGGCGATCAGGATGCGGGCGGCCTGGATGGTCTGGATGCCGGCGGGGCTGGCGACCGTCAGCAGGCCGTCTGGACCCGTATGGACGACCGTATATTTTGTCAGGATCGTCACACCGGCCGCCACGGCCGCGCCCGCCAGGCGACGGGCATAGGCCTGGCCCGTGAGGATGCGGCCGAACTCGCGCATGCCGAAGGGTGGATGGCCACAATGGCGGGGGATGCCACCGACCTCGGCACCACGCTCGAGGAGTGCGACTTTGGCCACGCCCCGGCGTTTCAGCTCGATGGCGGCAGACAAGCCGGCAGGGCCACCGCCGACGATTGCGACGTCATACGTTTCCGCGCTCATGGGTCGACCTCCGGTGCGATCGGCACGGACAACCGGCCCTCCGTCAGGCTCGTCAGACGGGCCAGGCAGTTGAACCCCTGACATCGCCCCATGGCGCAACGCGTACGCCGACGCAGCCCGCCAAAATCTCCGGGCGGCAAGGGGCTGCCAAGCGCAGCCTCAATCTCGCGACCGGTCACCATTTCGCAATGACAGACGATGCCGTCATGCCCGGGCGTCTGCCAGTCACGCGGCAGGTGCTCGGCCAGATTGGGCAGCAGGAAGGTCGGCGGCGCTGCGGACCGTTCGCCGCCGGCCGTCCGGCTTTGTGCCCATAGCCCATGGACATGACGGGCAATACCCAGCGCGGCGGTCAGGCCGGTGGAGCGTATGCCTCCGGCGCAGAAATAGCCCTTTTCCGGAAGGCTGTGGACCCGGTAAGGCTTTTCCTCGGAGGCCGGTCGCAAGCCGGCATAAACGGCCGTCACTTGGGCCTGCGCCAGCGCCGGCACAAGCTCAACGGCCTTGGCGATCAGCATGTCGAGTTCCGGCCGGGTGACGTCCGGGCGCTCGCGCTCTTCCTGTTCCTCCGCCGTCGGTCCGACCAGCAGGTTGCCGAAGATCGTTCGCGTCAGCACCACACCCTTGGTGCGGGCCGTCGGCACCGGCAGCAGGATCGTTCGCAGATGCTTGGCGGCAGCTTTGTCGAACACCACGAACTGCCCCTTTCGCGGACGAATCTCGAACTGCGCCTCGCCGAGCAACATCCGCTCGACGCTATCGCCCTGAATACCCGCAGAGTTGATGACGCTACGCGCCGTCAGCGTGCCGGTGGGCGTCTCCAGGTGCCACAGGTCGCCATCGAAACGGGCCGACAACAGCCCGGCGTTGAACTGAAACCGGGCACCCATTGCCTTGGCCTGGGTCGCATAGGCAAGTGGTGCCGACCAGGGATCGATGATGACCTCGCGCGGCACCAGCAGCGCGGCCCGCACATGGGAGCCGAGTGCCGGCTCCCGGGCAAGCACTTCCGCACGACTGAGAAGCAGGGCATCGGCAACGCCGTTCAAGAGCGCCTGATCCAGCAGTTCGGGAAGCCGGGCCTCTTCGCTGTCGTCCCATGCGACAACCATCGCACCGGTCTCAAGGATCGGCAGGTTGAAACCGTTGCGGATCTGCATGTACTCGTCGTAACCCGCCTGCATGCATTGCAGCTCGACGCTGCCGGGCGGCGCATCGAAACCGGTATGGAGGATGGCGCTGTTGGCTTTCGATGCGCCGGACAGGATGTCGGGCGCCCGCTCGAGAACAACGACACTGGCCCCCTCCAGCGAAAAGCGGCGCGCCAGGGCACAGCCGACGACGCCGGCACCGATGATGACCGCATCCACAGGATCGCCGAAAGCCGTCAAAAGCGTACTCCGTTGCCTGCGAAAGCCGCCATATCGACGACCAGGTGAATAGATCTCTTATGCTTACCGCTGCAGAGATCTTTTGACGAGCCAAAATTGTATGTTCGGGCATCTTAATGACTGAATACGTTATTTTACACCCCAAACAATCATGCTAGTGAAGAGCAAGGCGGCTTGATTTTGAGACTGGTGCGGGAGGCGCTGCATCGTCGCGGTCCGCATAAAGAATGGCATGCGGTCCATGGCCGCCAATTTTCTGCGCTGAGGTAACGAACGTGGAGTCTCCAGCCCCCCTGCAAGCCGCGGACTACAGCGCATTTGTGAAAACCTTGAAATCGAAGGGCTTCCGTGGCGAGGCGACCATCGCCGCATCGGACCGCGTGGTGCTGGCGACCGACAATTCCATCTACCAGGTTCTGCCGGATGCTGTGGCCTTGCCGATGGACGAGGAGGATCTCGTGCTGATCGCTCAGCTGCTCGAAGAGCCGCGTTTCCACGGCATTGTTCTTCGCCCACGTGGTGGCGGCACGGGCACCAACGGTCAGTCGCTCGGCAACGGCCTGGTGGTCGACTGTTCGCGCCACATGACCGGGATCCTCGAGATCAATGCCGAGGAGGGCTGGGTGCGTGTCCAGCCCGGGGTGATCAAGGACCAGTTGAACGCGGCACTGAAACCGCTCGGCCTGTTTTTTGCCCCGGAATTATCGACGTCGTCGCGCGCGACACTGGGCGGCATGATCTCCACCGATGCCTGCGGACAGGGATCCTGCGTCTATGGCAAGACCTCCAACCATGTCCTCAACCTGCGTGCGGTGCTGGTTGGCGGCGAGATCCTGGAAACCCGCCGGGCGCCGCTCGATCGGACGATCAGGGGCCGTGCCGGTGAGGTTCTCGCCTGTCTCGACGACATCTCGGCCAGCCAGGCGGACTTGATCGCGGCGCGTTTCCCAAAACTCAACCGATCGCTGACGGGGTACGATCTCGCCCATATCCGTGAAGGCGACACGATCGATCCGGCGGCAGTGCTGTGCGGTTCGGAAGGTACGCTCGCGCTGATTGCCGAGGCGAGGTTGAATGTCCTGCCGATTCCCAAGGCTGCGGCGCTGATTCTCATTTTCTATCCCGATTTCCAGTCGGCGCTGCGGGACGCCCGCGAAATGGCCGTGCTCGGCGCCACTTCGGTCGAAACCATCGACAGCCGCGTGCTCGGCCTGGCACGCGAGGAGCCTACCTTTTCCGCCGTCGCACACCTCTTCCCGCAGGCGGGTGCACAAGGGGTCAACATCGTCGAATTCACCGACGACGACCCGGCAACGCTTGCTGAACGGGTCACAACGCTGGTGGCACAGCTCGCAAGCATGCCCGCGCGGCTCTCGATGACGGTTGCCAACGGCCGCGAGGTAGAGCTGGTCTGGGTGCTGCGCAAGACGGCCGTCGGGCTGCTCGGACGTGCGATCGGCGACAAGCGGCCGATCCCCTTCGTCGAGGACTGCGCCGTTCCCCCTGAGAATCTCGAGCCCTTCATTGCCGGTTTCCGGGCAATCCTCGATCGCGAGGGACTGGCCTACGGCATGTTCGGCCATGTCGATGCCGGCGTCCTGCATGTGCGGCCGGCGATCGACCTTACCGATCCCGCCCAGGAACCGCTCATCCGCCGCATTACCGAAGCGGTCGAGGCGCTGGCGCGCAGCCATGGCGGCCTTCTCTGGGGCGAGCATGGCAAGGGCGTGCGTTCCGAATTCGTGCCAGAGGTTTTTGGGCCGCTCTACCCGTCACTGCAGCGGATCAAGGCGGCCTTCGATCCGCGCAGCCAGATGAACCCCGGCAAGATCGCCACGCCCGACAATGGCCCCTTGTGGAAGATCGACGAGGTACCCCTGCGCGGCCAGAACGACCGCACCGTCCCGGCCGCCCTACGCACTGAATACGCCTCCGCCTTCGGCTGCAACGGCAATGGCGCCTGCTTCAACCGCACGCTCGACGACGTCATGTGTCCCTCGTACAAGGTCACCGGCGACCGGCGTCACTCGCCAAAAGGGCGCGTCGGGCTGGTGCGCGAATGGCTGCGGCAGGGCGGGCCGGACGGTCGCGCCGATCCGCAGTTCGAGATCGAAGTCAAGCAGGCGATCGACGGCTGTCTCAGCTGCGGCGCCTGCACCAGCCAATGTCCGGTGCGTGTCGACGTTCCCTCGATCCGGTCGCTGTTTCTCGACAGCTATTATCGCCGCCATCGCCGGTCCTTACGCGATACCGCACTCGCGCATCTGGAAGGCTTGCTGCCGCTTGCCGCAAAATTCCGCAGGAGTTTCAATTTGATGACCGAAGGGCCGGGCGCATCCTTGATGTCCGCCATTGGCCTGACGGCGCTACCAAGCATGCCGAAACAGGCGCACGGCCTTCGCTGGCTGAAGCAAACCGATATCGCCCGGCTCGACCCGAAGGTCGACGTGGTTCTGGTGCCCGATGCTTTCACGCAGTTTTTCGAGCCGCAGGTCGTCGCGGATCTCGACGTCGTCTTGGCACGCCTGCAGAAAAAACTGTGGGTGGCGCCCTATCGACCTTCCGGCAAGGCTCGCAAGGTTCTCGGGCGGCTGGCAGGGTTTTCCCGTCAGGCGCAAAGGCAGAAGGACAGCCTCAAGGTGATCGCCGCGACCGGCGTGCCGCTGATGGGGCTCGAACCGCCAGTGACGCTCTCCTATCGCACCGACTATCCGGACGACATGCCGGCAGTGGCGCTGCCGCAGCAGATGCTCGCGCCCCTGATTGCCGCATTGCCGGCCCGGACGTCAGAGATGGCGGTGCGGCTTTTGCCGCATTGCAGCGAACGGGTTCTGGGTGCCGGAGCCACCGCAGAATGGCGCATTATTTTCGATCGCCTCGGCATCAAGCTCGACATGCCCGCCACCGGCTGCTGTGGCATGGCGGGGATGTGGGGGCATGAGTCCACCAATCGAACCAAGTCCAATGAAATCTTCGGACACAGCTGGAAGGCTGCGACGGCACCCGGCCCCGAAGCCATTCTCGCAACGGGCTTTTCGTGCCGATGTCAGACCAAACATATGACCGGCACCGAGTTGCAGCACCCGGTCTCGCTGCTGCGGCAGCTGCTGGAAGCACCTGCACGATGAAGGAATAGACGATGAAACCGGCAGCCAGGCGGGAGGAAATTCTCCGGCTTCTCGATGAGACCGGCGAAGTCACGGTCGAGGATCTGGCAGAACGTTTTGATGCGTCCCGCGAGACCATCAGGCGTGATCTCTCGGATCTGGACACCGGAGGTCACATTCGCAAGTTCCATGGCGGCGCGCGCGCCCTGAAGCTGAAGGATGCCTCGCCTCACGAAAGCGAATTCGACACGCGCATGAAGGAGCGAAAGGCGGAGAAGACCGCCATCGCCCGCAAGGCCGCAACCTTGTTCCCTGAGGGCTCCGTGCTGTTCATCGACACGGGCTCGACGACGATCGCCTTTGCGCAGGCGCTGGCCAAGCGGCGCAACATGACGGTGATCACCAATTCTCCGCAGATCGCCAGGATCATGGCTCAGGCGGAGATGCGCCATCATGTCTATCTGGTCGGCGGCGAAATCGCGGCCGAGGGCCGCGAAACATTGGGGGCGATGGCCACCGCACAGATCGCCCAGTTCAAGGCCGAGCATGTCGTACTGACTGTCGGCGCGATCACCGCGACCGCTGTTATGGACTACGACCTGCGGGAAACCGAGATGGCCCGCGCCATGATCGCCCAGGCGCAGAGCATCACGGTTCTGGCCGATCATGCAAAACTCGGACGTCCGGCCGTTTTCCAGGTGGCGGGACTGAGCCAGATCGCAAGCCTGATAACCGACCGCATGCCTGACCCGGAGATGGCGGCGGCCCTTGCCGCGGCCGGTGTCGATATCGTCGTGGCCGATCCCGATCCTTCGTAAAGCGCGCATCAGCCCGATCGGCCAGGCGCCGAAGCGCCCGGCCGACACGTCATCAGTTCTTCACGGTGTCTTCGAGGAAGAAACGACCAAGCGGGTTCTGGTAGAAATTCTCGACATTCTTGCGCGCGACGTTGATGTAAGGGCTGTAGTACAGGTCGATCCAGTGCACGTCGTCCTTTGCCGTCTTCTGGATCTCGACATAAATCGCTTCACGCTTCGTCGGATCGAGTTCCAGGCGCGCCGCGGCCACGAGGTCCTTCACCTTGTCGCTCTTGTAGCGGGTCATGTAGTTCATATTGGTGTCATGGCCGAGGACGAAGGTCGTCTTCTGGTCGGGATCGAGGATATCGTTCGTCCAGTACATCACCGAGATGTCGTAATCACCGGCGATCAGCATATCCCAGCTCTGGCTCGGATCGACCTTCTGCAGGTTGACCGTGACACCCGCCTTGGAAAGCTGCTGCTGCAACAGCACGGCGATCTGCTCGTCGACCTCGTTGCCGGCATTGACAACGTAGTTCAGCGACAAATCTGAGGCGCCGGCCTTAGCAAGCATCGCCTTGGCCTTTTCGGGATCATAGGGATACTGGAAATTGGCGTCGTAATGATAGAGCGAGCCCTTGGGAATATAGGAATTTGCGACCGTTCCGATGCCAAAGGTGACGGTATCGACGATCGCCTTCTTGTCGATCGCCATGTCGAGGGCCTGTCGCACTTCCTTCTTGGCGAGCGCCCCATGCTCATGGTTGATCAGCAGATGGTCCTCGCGGGTCGAGGTGTCGATCAGGACGTTGAGATTGGCGTCCTTCTTCAGCTCCTCGACACGCGAGAACGGCACGAAGATCGCCGTGTCGAGCTGGCCGGCCTGCACGTTCAACATGCGGGTATTGTCGTCCGGCACGGAAATCCACTCGACGCCATCGAGTTTTACCCGGTCCGCCTGCCAGAATTTCGGGTTCTTTTCGAGGATCACGCGGTCGCCGCGCCTCCATTCCTTGACTGTGAAAGCGCCGGAGGACGCGGTCGGCAATTCGGCAAAGGCGTCTTCGCCGGCCTCAACCGCCTTCTTCGACAGGACCGAGACGTTCGGCAGTGCCAGCGTCGACAGGAAGGGCGCAGAAGGCGTCTTCAGCTTGACGGTCAGAGTTTTCGGATCGGTCGCTTTGGCGGTATCGACGATCTTGTAGCTGTCGCTCCATAACGAGCCATCGTTGTCGCGGATGCGCAGCAGGCTGAACGCCGCGTCGTCGGCCGTGATCGGCGAGCCGTCGGAAAATTTCGCGTCGCGGATCTTGAACGTGTAGGTCAGGCCGTCATCGGACACTTTCCAGCTTTCGGCAAGGCCCGGCTCCAGCTTGGTGCCGGTCTTGTCCACCCGGATCAGCACGTCGAAGACGTTGGAGAAGACCCAGTTGTCAACGTTCTGCGCCGATTTGATCGGGTCGAACGTGGTCGAATCCTCGCGGCGGCCGATGGTGAGAACGCCGGCTGCTTCTGCAAAACTTGCGCTGAGGCTGAGGGCGGCGGCAAATGCCGCGAAGCCGACTGATTTCCACTTCCTGTGCATGATGTTGTTCCCTTCTTTGTTATGGCATGCGTTTGATTGATGGGAGAATGTCTGCTGTTGGCTCGGGAATGGCGCCGAGCAGCGGCTTGTCCGGGTCAATATCGGGGATCGCGGCGACGAGTGCTGCCGTATAGGCATGTTTCGGGTGAGAGAAGACCTGTTCCGAAGGCCCTTCCTCAACGACTGCGCCGCGATACATCACCACGGTGCGGGTGCACAGATTGCGGACGATCGCCAGATCATGGGCGATGAAGACGAGCGTCAGGTTCATCCTTGCTGCCAGATCCCGGAAAAGCGCGATGATCTGCGCCTGGATGGTGACGTCGAGCGCGGCAACACATTCGTCGGCGATGATCAACTTCGGATCGACGGCCAGGGCGCGGGCGATGCCTGCACGCTGGCATTGGCCGCCACTCATCGAGCGCGGCTTGCGATTGGCGAACTCGCGCTCCAGCCCGACGAGGTCAAGCAATTCGCCAATGCGGGCAGGAATATCGGCCTTCTCGACCTTCCCCTGAACGGCCAAAACCTCACCGATCGTCTGGCCGATGGTGAGGCGCGGGTTTAAGGCATTGAATGGATCCTGGAAGACCATCGCCGTCTCGCGCCGCAGTTTCGCCAGCGCAGCATTGCGCTGCAGGGCAAGGTCGACGCCCTCGAAGCTTACATGGCCGGAGGAGATCGGCGTAAGGCCCAGTATCGCGCGTGCAAGCGTGCTCTTGCCGCTACCGGATTCGCCGACGATGCCGACCGTCTCGCCAGGCATGATCTGCAGGCTGACGCCGGAGACGGCGGAGACCGTTTTCGTAGCACTCCCTCTGAAAAGGCCGCCCCCGACAGGGAACCGCACATGCAGGTCGTCGATCTCCAGAATAGGCTTCACGGATGCGGCGGCCGGCAGGGCCGCAACTGCAGCAAGGGGCTTCGTGTCCGGCATCGACGGATGACTTTGGATCAGCCTGATTGTGTAGGGGTCCTGCGGTTGCGAGAGGATCTGCCGCTTCGGTCCCTGTTCCAGCAACCGGCCGCCCCGCATGACGGCGATGCGATCGCATGTCTGCGCCACGATTCCGAGATCATGGGTGATGAGGATGATCGACAGGCCGCGACGGTCGCGCAGATCCATCAGCAGCGCCAGGATCTGGGCCTGGATGGTGACGTCAAGGGCGGTGGTGGGTTCGTCGGCAATCAGGATCTTCGGATTGCAGGACAGAGCCACACCGATCATTGCCCGCTGGCGCATACCGCCGGAAAATTCGTGTGGATAGCTGTCGTACTGCCGGAGCGGATCGGGGAAACCGACCTGCGACAGGATCTCCGTCGCCGCCGCGCGCGCCGCCCTGGCATCGAGACCCTGATGATAGCGGATACCTTCGGCTATCTGGTCGCCGATCCGCATCACCGGATCGAGATGGCTTGTCGGGTTCTGAAAGATCATGCCGATCTCGCCGCCGCGAACCTTCAGCATCTCGCTATCGCTCAAGGTCGTCAGTTCGCGTCCCTCGAGCAGGGCGGAACCACCCTCGATCCGCAATCGCGAAGAAGGAAGCAGCCGCACCAGCGATCGGCAGAACAAGCTTTTGCCGGAGCCGCTTTCACCGACCAGCCCGAGAATTTCGCCTCGCGCCAGATCGAGCGATACGGCGTCGAGCAGCATGCGCGTCTCGTCGTCGAGATGCGCCTTGACGGTGAGATTGCGGACGGAAAGAACCGGAGCGCTCATTCGTGCACTCCCAGCAATTCGCCGAGCGCATCGCCGAGCATGCTGAATCCGAAGGCGAGGAAGACGATGGAGAGGCCGGGAAACAGCGTGATCCACCAGGCCGTGGTGATGAAGCTCTGGCCTTCGGCAACCATCACGCCCCATTCCGCTACCGGCGGCTGCACGCCGAGTCCCAGATAGCTGACGGCAGCGCCGCTTAGCAGAACCAGCACTGCATCCGACATGGAAAAAACGATCGAACCGGCAATCGCGTTCGGCAGCAGGTGGCGAAACATGATCCGCATCCGGCCGAAGCCGAGGCTGACCGCTGCGACGGCATAGTCATTGTTCTTGAGGACCAGGATCTGCGCCCGGATCAAGCGAGCGTAGGAAACCCAGCCGACCAGGGCCATGGCAATATAGAAGCTGCCGAGCCCCGGCCCAAGGATGGTGATGATCGACAGCATCAGCACCAGAAACGGAAAAGCGAGGATGATATCGACGATCCGCATGAAAAGCGCATCGACTATGCCGCCGAAGAAGCCCGCGACAGTACCGAGGATGGTCCCGATGACGAACGGAAACGCGACGCCGATCAGTGCGATCTGCAGGTCCACCCGTGCGCCCCAGATGATGCGGGAGAGGATGTCGCGACCGAAATTATCCGTGCCGAAGGGATGCAGCAAGGATGGCGGCTGCAGGCGGGCACCGCCGTCCTGCAGGATCGGGTCATAAGGCGCGATCAATGGCGCCGCGACGGCGAGCAGTACGAAGAACAGGAGGAAGCCGGCCCCGGCCATCAGCATCGTGCGCCGGCCGAGGAAAGTTCTCCAGCCAGAAGCCGTGATGGATATGGCACCGGCGCTCATATCTTTACCCTCGGGTCGGCCGCGACGGTGGCGATATCCGCCAGAAAGTTCACGAGCACGGTGGCGCAGGCAAACACCATGGCAACACCCTGCACGACCATGTAGTCGCGCGAAAAGATGGCGCGCACGAGAAGCTGGCCCATGCCGGGAAGCGCAAAGACACTTTCGATGACCACCGTGCCGCCGATCAGCCAGCCGGTGTTGACGGCGAGAAGATTGATCGTCGGCACCAGCGAATTGGGCAGCACATGGCGCCAGAAAACAACACGTTCCGGCATGCCGCGGGCGCGCGCCGCTGTAGACACATCCGATTTGAGTTGCTCGATCATCGCCGCCCGCAGGCTTCGGGTCAGCACGGTCGACAGGGACAACGCGATCGTCAGGCTCGGCAGGACCAGATGCGACAGCTTTTCGCCCAGGGTCGATCCATAACCGGAGACCGGCAGCAGGTCGAGCTTCACGCTGAACAGGATGATAAGCATCAGCCCGAGCCAGAACGGCGGAAAGCCTATGCCGAAGGTGGAAATGATGCGGACCGCGTGATCCAGGCTCCGTCCGGCATTGCGCGCCGCGATCGATGCCATCGGCACGGCAATCAGGATCGACAGGACCACGCTCGAAATGACAAGTGCGAGCGTCGGCTCGATACGCGTTGCGATCAGCTGGAGCACGTCGATCTTGTAGAGGATCGACTTGCCCATCTCGCCATGGGCAAGGTTTCGGAGGAAATAGAGATATTGCAGCCAGATCGGCTCGTCGAGGCCGAACTGGGCGCGGATATTGGCGATCGCCGACGGCGTTGCACGGGTACCGAGAAGAACGCGCGCCGGATCGCCGGGGATCAGCCGCACCAGAATGAAGGTGATGATGCTGATGCCGAAAATGACCGGCAGGAATTGCAGCGGCCTTGAGAGAACGAACCTATAACGATGCATGGCGACGCCCGCGCCTCCGTCTTCCGATGTTGTCGTTCACCGGTCTATGCATCAGTTCGCTCTGTTTCTGGCGAGGAAATCGACAAGCGCCGGGTAATAATCCATCGGGTTTTCGTAAAAGGGCATGTGGCTGGCATTGGCGAAGACCTTGATCTCGGCATTCGGGATGGCGAGCTTCATTTTCATCGCGCAGGCCGGCGTCAGCTCGTCATGTTCGCCGCAGGTGATCAGCGTCGGCACTGTCATGCGCGGCAAGTCGGGAATGCGGTTCCAGTCCTTCAGGTTGCCGATATAGAGGAACTCGTTCGGCCCCTGCATCGTGCCGTAAGGCCCCATGTTCCAGTCTCCCAGGGACCGGTTGACCGGGGAAGGCCATTCAGACAGTCGGCAGACGTGGCGGTAGTTCAGAATGGTGACGGCTGCCAGATATTCAGGGTGGTCGTAAGTGCCCTGCGCCTCGTGTTTCTGCATCATCGCAACCGTTTCAGGCCCGAGGGCCGCGCGCAGCCGTTCCAGCTCCGAGATCAGATGCGGCATGTCGGCGACGGTATCTTCAAGGATCAGCGTCTGCAGGTTTTCCGGATAGGTCAGTGCATAATCGATCGCCAGCCAGCCACCCCACGAATGGCCGAGCATATGCACCCTGCCAAGCCCAAGCGCCTTGCGAACCGTCTCGGTTTCCTCGACATAACGGCCGATGGTCCAGAGCGAGGTGTCTGTCGGACGATCGGAGGCGCCGGTGCCGAGCTGATCGAAGGCAACGACGCGGTAACCCTTGTCGGCCAGGCAGGAATGAGACTCCCGCAGATAGTCGCAGGGCAGGCCCGGTCCGCCATTGAGGCAGAAGATCGTCTCGGGCCCATCGCCAAAACTGTAGGCAACCACCTTGTGGCCATCGACTTCGATCTCATGTCGAGCATCGGGCTCGATCTCACGCCACATTGCACACTCCTGCAAAGATTTCACTTGCTCAATATTTGAGCACTGCTAATTTTTACCGCAAACGTTATTGGGCGCCAGCTATAAGAAGTGATAGGATCGGAGGCTCAAGGGGCTGTGGAGCCGGGAATGATTGACGAAATCGGCACGATCAGAAGCCAGTTCACGGCGCATGAGACGCTGGATGGACGCATTGACCAGATCTTCGAGGCGATGAAGGCGATCGGCTTCGAGGCGCTGATCTATGATTACACTCCGGTGCCCTACGATCTCGATGGCGCGATCATGATCCCTTCGCTGCTCAAGCTGCGCAACATTTCAGACGACATGCACGATTACTGGTTCAATCGCGGTTATTTCCGCATCGATCCGGTCCAGCAGGTCGCTCTGCGCACCTCCACCCCGTTTTTCTGGAACTATGATACCAGTGCGGACACACTGATCCGCCGCTTCATGACCGAGGACACGGCGCCGGTGGCGCGTTATCTGAGCGAACGGGACATGTCGACCGGCGTCACCGTGCCGGTCCATATGCCGCGCGGCGACTATGCGACCATTACCGGCGTGCGTTTCGGCGGAAACCGGGAATTCGAACAGCACGCGCTGCGCTACATCGCCGATTTCAACCTTCTCGCTCATGTCTTTCACGAGACAGCCTATTCGCTGTTCGACGCACAGGTGTTTCGCTGCGGCCATGCGCGACTGACGGAACGCGAGCGCGAATGCCTGCGCTTCTCCGCCGAAGGGCTTTCGGCCAAAGAAATCTCCCGCATCATCGAGCGGTCGGTCCCGACGGTCGTCATGCATCTCAACGCTGCCGCGAAGAAGCTTGGCGCCAGGAACCGCACGCAGGCCGTTGTGCGAGCAACCCATTACCGCATGCTGGAAGAGTGGCCATCCTATAACTTGTAATAGCTGCCGAACCGTTTTTTGCCGGGCTATGCTTCACCATCGCTCGTCACGACATGGAGATGCACGTGCTCGCAATTGCGTCCAAGGAAGGCTTTCTACCCTTTCGCGACTACCGGACCTGGTATCGCATCACGGGCTCGCTCGATAGCGGCAAGCTGCCGCTGGTCGTTGCCCATGGCGGCCCTGGCTGCACGCATGACTATGTCGACAGCTTCAAGGGCATCACTGAAATCGACGGGCGAGCCGTCATCCATTACGACCAGATCGGCAACGGAAACTCCACCCGCCTGCCGGAAAAGGGCCCGGATTTCTGGACCCCTTCCCTCTTCCTCGAAGAGCTAGACGCGCTTCTCGCCCATCTCGGCATCCAGGATCGTTACGCCTTTCTCGGCCAGTCCTGGGGTGGCATGCTCGGTGCCGAACATGCCGTGCGCCAGCCAAAGGGCCTGAAGGCGCTTGTCATCGCCAATTCGCCAGCCAACATGCACACCTGGGTCTCGGAAGCCAACCGCCTGCGCGAGGAACTGCCGGAGGATGTGCAGGATACGCTGCTGAAGCACGAGAAGGCCGGCACCATCACCGACCCCGAATATGTCGCGGCATCGCGTATCTTCTATGATCGCCATGTCTGCCGAGTGACCCCGTGGCCGCCGGAAGTCGCACGCACCTTCGCAATCATGGACGAGGACAACACCGTCTATCGCAACATGAACGGCCCGACCGAATTCCATGTTGTCGGCACGATGAAGGACTGGACGATCGAGGATCGCCTGCATCTCATCGATGCGCCAACCCTGCTGATTTCCGGAAGATATGACGAGGCGACACCGCTCGTGGTCAAGCCCTATGTCGACAGGGTCAAGGGCTGCGAATGGGTGTTGTTCGAGAACTCGAGCCACATGCCGCATGTCGAGGAGAAGACTCTTTGCCTTGGAAAGGTGTCCGAGTTCCTGTCGCGCCACGCCTGACATGCGAAAGCGCGGATCAGAATGCCAAGATCACAGGTTTCCTATCTCCATATCGATCGCTACGCCGACCATTTCGCTGATCAGCGCTTCACGCGCCGCCAGAAGGTCGTCGAGTACAACCGGCAGCCGCGTCATGCCGACGAAGCCGCGCTCAAAGCTCGAATCGTCTGAAGCAAGAAACAGCGTGGCCGCCGCAATTTCCTCAGGACGACCCATCTTTTCCCGCGGGATGAGGGATTCGAACATCCGCTTCGCCTCCTCGGTGAGAACTTGGTCCTGCATCGGCGTGGCGATCGGCCCCGGTGCAGCACGTTCACCCGGATATTCCTGCCCTTGAGTTCGTTGAGCCACCCGCGTGCGAACGCGTGCAGCGCCGCCTTGCCCGCCGCATACACATGCGGGTCACCGAAGCATCATGTTGGCCAGCCGGCAAGCATGTGGCACAGACCCAGCAGATCAAGTTCGCAGGAACATAGCAATCGCCATTCCTTGGACCTTCATGGTACCCGCCGCGATAGAGGGCCTGGAAGGATGTTTCAGAACCCCAGGGATTGCTGTGCCGGCTCCGGCGGCGTCAGGCGCACGCCTTCGAGTTCAAGCATGCGGGTCTTCGAAGTCGAACCGCCCGGAGCCGAGAACCCGCCGATCTTGCCGCCGGCTGCAAGCACGCGGTGGCATGGGATGATCAGCGCCACGGGGTTTTTCGCCATTGCCTGGCCGACGTCGCGAGCGGCCTCAGGACCGGCACCGAGTTCCTTGGCGATCGCGCCATAGGTCGTGGTGTGCCCCCAGCCGATCCGGCGGGCGGCGGCATAAATCTGCTTGAAGAAATCGTCCTGACCTTCGAGATCCAGCCTGACCTTCGAGAAATCGACTTCTTCGCCCGCAAAATAACGCTTCACGGCGTCGACAGCTTCCAGAACCTCGGCCGGCGGCGTGCCCGGCTCGGCTTCAGGCAGCCGGCGCAGCAACAGCTTCTCGGTCGAATCCGCGCTTTTGGTGGGCAGTTGGAAACGAGTGATACCGACCTCATTCCAGGCGATGCCGCAGAAGCCGGCTGCGGTTTGAAAAATCAGGTATTGATGCGTTGTCATGAGGAAACCTCCGCATTGCGATTGACCTTAAAATCGTGCCTCAGGCCCGGGGATGCAACCCGTTTCTTGCCTGCAAGGGCGAAGTTCTCACAGAACTGTTGGTTGAACTTCTCCAGCCGCTCCTTAAATTTTCCCCATGAGCGGATCAAAAGCTTTGGCTGGAAAAGCGCGATTGACGGCGGAGAGGCTGCATACGCCTCCCGGCGGCGGACGCTTTGTGATATCGCGCCTGGCGCTCGGGCTTTTTCTCGTCGATCAGGAGCGCCACCGGATCGCCATCGGCTCTGACAAACGGCTACATGTGCCGCTGAAAGCCGGCGAAGGCTGGATCCTGCCGGCCGGTGCGACGGGCATCTGCGAATACGACGAGGCGCTGTCTTTCCTGAAGCTCGAAGTGCCCGAAAACCTGCTCACCGATGTGGGCTTCGAACATCATTCGGACTTCCGGCCTGTCGTTGGCGCCTTCGACCCGTTGCTGGCGCAGCTTGCGCATCAGACGGTCTCGATCGCCGGTCATGCGTCGGCGCTCTATCGCGAAACGATGCAATTGGCGCTCGCGGCACACCTCGCCCAGATCCTGGCTCCGGCCCAGCCGAGGCTTGTCGGCATCGACGACCGACGCCTGCACCGCGCACTCGACTACATTCACGACAACCTCGCGGCCAATCTGTCGCTGCAAGACATGGCAGCCGAAGCGGCGATGAGCCGTTTTCATTTCGTGCGGGCATTTACCAAGGCGCTCGGCCGATCGCCGCTTCAATATGTCATTCATGAACGGATGGAGCTGGCGAAACTGTTCCTGAAGGCCACCCGCCTGCCGATCTCCTCCGTGGCCGCCCGCGTCGGTTATGAAGACGTCTCGCGGTTCGGCCAGCATTTCCGTCGCCAGACGGGCACGACGCCCGCTGCCTTCAGAGCCAATTGAAGCAATAATCGCATAACGAACGCCAAGAACCGCGCCTGTGCCGCCGCGGCAAAGCTGCGAACCTCCCGTCGTTCGACACGAGACAGGAGAACGCAATGAAAGCCACAGCTGTTTCAACCTTCTGCATCGCGGTGATGACCTCCGCCGCCCTCGCGGAGGATATTCAGACCCGTAAAATTTCCTTCGAGAACCGAGGCGCAACGCTCGCCGTGCCGGGCGAGAAGTCGGAGCTCTGGCTCGACGGTATCAGCCAGTTCGATCTTTCGCGCGGAACTCATCGCACTGATGGCCGACGAAAACTGGGTGATCGACATGCATCGGGGCTGGTCGAACCGTGACGGCGCCAATGTCGATACGGTGTGGGTGCTCGCCTTCCGCATCGAGGACGGCAAGATCAAGGAAGCCCGCAACTTCTCCTAGGATCAGGCTGCCGCCGACAGCTTTTTCTGGCAGGCCTATCAACTAAAGCCGTTGCCGGACCGGCTCGCGAATTAACCATGATTGCAATTGTTCCGCATTTGTTCTTTACTCATCCAGGGAGCCCCGCTAGATTTCGTTCAACGGCATGAGGTCGCATTACTATGACGGTAGCAAGATGAGCTTGCGCAAGCACGCTGGCCAGCCTTCGCTCCCCTTTGGCGAAGGCTGGCTTTCGAAACCGACCCCGCCTGCCCGGCGCAAGAGCAAGCTCATGTTCGTGCTCAAGCCGTCGGCTCCCCTCGGTCTCGTCATGCATGGCGACGCAATGATCCACGCCGCGAACGAGAATACCCGCGATGCCCATCCCGCCGATCTTCTCCATATGAGCCTGCTCTGCGTGGAACAGTTCGAAGAACCACCCATGCCGCTTATCGAGGCAACCAAAATGGTCGCAGCCAGCCTCAAGGCGAGACCTGTCCCGGTCACGCTCGACAGCAGCGCCCTGTTCGGAGGCAAGCGTCATCTCGCCCTCTATCGCGCCAGGGGCAATCCGGTGGTCGTCCAGTTCGCGCAGATGCTGCGCCGCGCTCTCGCCCGTCACAACCTTCCGAACTACTGGATGGCGGACACTGCTCCGCATGTAACGCTGATCTATGGCTGCGGGCGCATAGAACCCATGCCCATCGAGCGGAATTATGCCTGGATCGCCGGCGAGTTCATGCTGGTCTACAGCCATTACGGCGAGACGCGGCACGAGGAATTCGGAAGATGGAGCTTCGATCCGAATGCTCCTGCCTATCCGACACGGCCGGAACAGCTCCGCATGATGATCTGAAAGAATTTTGCCAGGCGAGTCGGATCGGCGGGCGCCTGAGCGTCCTATGGAAGGTCGCCCATTTGAGGAGAGAACAATGGCCATCCAGAAGCATAAGATCGTTCCGCATCTCTGGTTCGATAACAACGCGGAAGAAGCCGTCAATTTCTACATCTCGGTATTCGAGGATTCGAGGATCACCGATGTCTCGCGTTTTGGCGATGCCGGTCCCGGGCTCAAGGGTTCGGTGATGGCGATGGGCTTCGAGCTCGAGGGGCAGAATTTCGCGGCGATCAACGGCGGACCTTGGGCGAAGTTCAACGGCGCGGTTTCCTTCCTTGTCCATTGCGAGACGCAGGACGAGATCGACCACTATTACGATAAGCTCGTCGAGGGCGGCCAGCAACAGCCTTGCGGCTGGCTGACGGATCGTTTCGGGCTGGTCTGGCAGGTCAATTACACCAGGATGCCGAAAATGCTGACGGACAGCGATAGCGCCCGCGCCTATCGCGTCATGCAGGCCATGTTCTCGATGAAGAAGATCGATATTGCAGCGCTGGACGCGGCCTACGCGGGATGACCGACGCCGCCTCCCGATATCAAACCTTGATAGCGAGACGCAGACCGCCCCAATGGCGCCCGTTGATGGTGATCGGGGCGGAAATGTCCTTCATCAGCACAAATTCACCGCCGCCCATGTCGCGGCGGTAGGTCTGCAGCAGAAAAGGCTCCTTGTTGCGGCCCGCCGCCAAGCCCACGCGGTCGTTGAAGATGCGTCGATTGCGGCAGTTGGCGGTATTCCAGGTCACGTCGCCCGGACGCTGGCGCTGCGAGAATTTTCGGTTGTGGGTCGGCAGGTAACCGTTTTCATCTATGGCGGCGCAGAACGCGACCTGCGCGTCGCTTTCGGCCGCCCGTTCCTGGATAGGCGGCAGCACGGTATCGGTGAACTCCGTAAAGCGCGTCATGTACTGGACAGGATCGCTACCGGGGATCGCAACATATTGCCGGTCGAACAATGCGCCAAGATCGATGCGGCCGGATTTTATACCTGCCTCGAAGGCGGAGGAAACCTCGGCGGCATAGGCCATGACGGCGCGGATATGGGGAGTGTCCGGGGTCTCGATGCCGGCGCTCGCCGTCGTCTGGATCATCCGCTCGGAAATCGTCACCACCTCTCCGACGCGGGACGAGGTCTGCTGCAACTGGTCATTGGATTTCAGGATCGCGCTTGCCGCGGAAGCAATCGACGAGGCAAATTCGCCGCATTGCCGGTCCACCGTTTCGGTCGTTCCGGCGAGCGAGGACGCCTTGTCGAGGATCTGAGTCATGACGCCTTCGACGCCCTTGAATGACCCCTGAACCTTCATCGCGGTCGTCTTGACGCCCTCGGCCGACTGGCTGGCGCCTTCGCCGGCCGTTACCAGCTTGTCGATGCGGCTGTTCAACTGGTCGAGCGTGGCCTGGATCGAACTCGTGGTCTGGGAGGTTTGCAGCGACAGCGCGCGTACCTCCGCGGCGACCACAGCAAAACCCTTGCCGGCTTCGCCCGCACGCGCCGCTTCGATCGCGGCATTCAATGCCAGAAGGTTCGTCTGCCGGGCGATCATGCCGATCGCATCTGCCAAACGCCCAACGTCTCCGAGCGCCGTGGAAAACAGCTTGATCTCGGCGCCGATTTCCTGGGACGCATGCACCATGTGATCGATCGCAGTGATCGAGCCGGAAAGCTGTTCAGCCTGCTCGCCGAGCACCTTGCGCGCGTTCGCAGTCAGCTTGTCGGATTCCTGAAGGGAGCGGGCAACGTGGCCGTTGGCGTCCGCGATCGATTGAGCGGACTGCGTCAGGCGGCCAAGCAATGTTGCATGTGCGGAGGATTGCGCAGCCGTATCCTGGATAGCACCGGCAATATCGACCAGATGGAGGCCGAGCGCGGAAGCCTCGTTCGCCAGTTTGGCGACGGACCGCTTCAACACCTCGCCGTCGACAGACACAGGGCCCGACGGCGCTTCTTCCCTGACAACCTGCCCGACCAAATCCACACCTCCCGGAATATTAGGAGAATATAGGATGGCATGGTTAACGGACAGTTTCCGCGAGTGCTCCGCAAAGCTTTATACTTAAGGCTGAGATGCAAAGCCCCTCCCCAGCCAGGCAAGGCCGGGAAAGACTGATCAGCCGAGACGATCGAAAGCCTTCGGGTCGATGCCGAGGGTGGTCAGGTCGCGGTTGCTCGGGCGGCGATGGTTTTCCACGGCAGCCGAAACCGAGATTGCGGCGCTCATAACTGCAAAGGCGCGGCCAATGGCGCTGCCACGAATTTTTTTCTGTACGGACATGTGAAACTCTCCTTTTTCGTTCTGCTAAAATATGATGCCTGTGCTGTTTTTGTGCAATGCACAACGGAACAGGGGAGCCATGCAACTGTCACATAACAACCGTTAACCACGCCGAAAGGCTTGCACGGCAAGGGGTGCCCTTGGTATCGGTCGAGCCCGAATGAAGAGGCTTCGATGGCAATCACGATCTACGGCATCAAGAACTGCGACACGATGAAAAAGGCGCGCGACTGGCTCGCCCGCAAGGGCATCACCTACACCTTTCACGACTACAAGGCCGAGGGCATCGACCGTGCTCATCTCGATAGCTGGACGGACCGCGCCGGCTGGGAGATCGTGCTCAACCGGGCCGGCACCACGTTCAAGAAAATCGATGACGCCGACAAGACAGACCTCGATCGCGAGAAGGCGGTCACCCTGATGCTTGCCCAGCCTTCGATGATCAAGCGGCCGGTGCTGGAAGCGGACGGAAAGCTGATCGTCGGTTTCAAGCCGGAGGTTTATGAAGAGGCTTTTGCCGGTATCTGAAACCAGGATTCATCCATGTCCAAGACAACCCGTGCTACCCAGATGCTCGAAAAGGCAGGCATCGCCTTTGCCTCAGTCACCTACGAATACGATCCGAATGCGGACCGGATCGGGATGCAGGCGGCGGAGGCGATCGGCGAGGAGCCGCGTCGTGTCTTGAAGACGCTGATGGCGGAGGTAGACGGCAAGGCGGTCTGCGTCGTGGTGCCGTCGGACCACGAGGTTTCGATGAAGAAGCTCGCGGCCGCATTCGGCGGCAAGTCGGCAAGCATGATGAAGCCCGCCGATGCGGAGCGGGCGACCGGCTATCATGTCGGCGGCATCAGCCCCTTCGGTCAGAAAAAGCTCGTGCCGACCGCGATCGAGATCACCGCGCTCGACGAACCGCATGTCTTCATCAATGGCGGCCAGCGCGGATTGCAGCTGCGGCTGGACCCGAAGGCGGCCCGCGATGCACTGAAGGCGGTCGCCGCGCCGCTGGTGGCGTGAATGCGATCATGAGTGAAATGACCTCGACCCTTCGAATTCTCGAGCCCTATCCGGGCATCTTTGCCTATTACGATGGGCGGGTGCCTGGCAAACGGCTGCATGCGAAAACCGCGAACTGGCTGGACGACGGTGCCTATTCGCTCGGCGTCGCCTCCTATGCGATCGTTGATCACGGCGAGGCGCTGGTCTATGACACGCATATCTCGCTCGACCACGCCAAGGCGATCCGCACCCATCTGGAGCGGCTCGGCGTTACGACGATCCGCGTCGTGCTCAGTCACTGGCACAAGGATCACATTGCCGGAAACGCGATCTTTTCCGATTGCGAAATCATCGCGCTAACGCTGACGGCCGAGACGCTGAAAGAAAACCGAGAGAAGATCGAGAGCGCCAACCCGCCGATCTCACCGCTCGTCATGCCGACCACCCTGTTCGACGGCCGGCTGGAGCTGACGGTCGGCACCCGCCGGATCGAACTCCACCATTTCGCAATCCACAGCGCCGACGGCAACGTGGTCTGGATGCCGGACGAACGGCTTCTGCTCGCCGGCGACACCCTGGAAGACACCGTCACCTATATTTCGGAAGCCGCCGAGATCGGCACGCATATCGCCGAACTCGCCCGGATGGCCTCCTGGCCGATCGCAAAAATCCTGCCGGCCCATGGCGATGCGGAGCGGATTGCGTCAGGCGGTTATGGGCCGGACCTCATCGATGCCAACCGCGCCTATCTGCGCCACATGGCGGGCGCAATCGCCGCAGGTCAGGATATCGATCCCTCCTTAGAATCCTTCGTGGAGGAGGAAGTCGCCTCGGGCGCCGTGCTCTATTTCGCGCCTTACGAGGAGGTTCATGCCAGCAACATCGCGGCAGTCAGAGCGGCGCTGCAGCGCTGAACGGGCATTGTCCCACCGTCACGGCCACTTTGCCGACCATTGCTTGAGAGCGGCAAGCGCCGGTGCCGGCCATCTGCGGACCGCTGGACGCAGGATGATCTTCTTACCCGCGGGCTTCCAGGCGAGATAAAGCTTTCTCGCCGAATTATCGGCGGCGATCAATGCCTCGGCCTCGGTACACATATGCGGCGTGCAGGCTTCGCCGATGTAGAAGCCGTTCTTGAACGCACCGCTGCCGGGCCCGGTGATGGAACTCTCGAACTCCTGCCTATGCTCGCCAAGCATCGCGTTTGCCGCCTCGGCAATCGGCCCGATGCCGAGGAGGTCGGACGGATGCTCCGCCTTTTTCATGTCATCCCACCCCATCGCCGCGTTCGGCTGGAAGGCGACCTTGTCGGCCTCGGCGAAGCCTTTTTCGGGCGTCCACGTCCAGCGCAGGCTCGGCTGGCCGGCAACCGCCTGCGTCGCAAGGAGAAGATGGTCGTCGTCCTCCGCGGTGATCGAGGCGGCGCCGCGGCAATCGTCTATCGGCTCATCGACGCGCGGCTCCCCGCCCTGCGGGAACGAGACGATCAGAGGCGAACCCGGGCAGGCGTTGCCGCCGTCCGAACTTACCACCACGACGAACGGCACACCTGCGACCAGACCGACATTGTCGATCAGCAGGAACCGGTTGGAATGGACTTGCCTGCCGTCGATCGTCAGTTTCTCCTCATCGTCATCGGATGCGATGGCCACCTGATGATCGAACATGGTCGCCGCAAAGTCGGCGGAGAGACTGGGAGCGGCCGAAACGCCGAAGAGAACGGCGCACAGCAAGGCGGTTTTCATGAACATGGTTCCCTCAGCTTCAATTTTGCCCCAAACCTCTTTAAGTCTCGTCGATCACAGAAATCAGGTGAGGTCTAACATGACAATCGTGCCGAATTTTCAAACCGTCGTCGATCCTCAAAAGCTCGAAAAGCTGGCGGAAGTCGCCATCAAGGTCGGCTTGCGCCTCGAGAAGGGCCAGGATCTGGTGATCACGGCACCGCTCGCCGCCCTGCCGCTCGTGCGGCTCCTCACCAAACACGCATATATCGCCGGCGCCGGCATCGTCTCGACCTTCTATTCCGACGAAGAGACGACGCTCGCGCGCTATGAATACGCGCCCGATGCAAGCTTCGACAAGGCGTCGGACTGGCTCTACGAGGGCATGGCCAAGGCCTATGCCAACGGCGCCGCGCGGCTTGCCATCTCCGGCGACAACCCGATGATGCTCTCCGGCCAGGACCCCGCCAAAGTGGCGCGCGCCAACAAGGCCAATTCGATCGCCTACAAGCCCGCGCTCGAAAAGATCGCCAATTTCGACATCAACTGGAACATCGTGTCCTATCCCAACCCCTCCTGGGCCCGCCAGGTATTCCCGGAGGTTCCGGAAGATGTCGCAGTCGGCAAGCTGGCGGACGCGATCTTCGCCGCCTCGCGCGTCGATCTCGCCGATCCGATCGCGGCCTGGGCCGAACACAACGGCAATCTCAAGAAGCGCTCGACATGGCTCAATGGCGAGCGCTTTTCCGCACTTCACTTTACCGGCCCGGGCACCGACCTGACCGTCGGGCTTGCCGACGGCCACGAATGGCATGGCGGCGCCTCGACAGCCAAGAACGGCATTACCTGCAACCCGAACATCCCGACCGAAGAGGTCTTCACCACGCCGCATGCGCTGAAGGTGGAAGGCCATGTCTCCAGCACCAAGCCGCTCTCCCACCAGGGCACGCTGATCGACAATATCCAGGTGAAGTTCGAAGGCGGCCGGATCGTCGAGGCCAAGGCTTCGAAGGGCGAGGAAGTGCTGAACAAGGTGCTCGATACCGACGAAGGCGCCCGCCGGCTGGGCGAAGTGGCGCTGGTGCCGCATTCCTCGCCGATTTCCAAAAGCGGCATCCTGTTCTACAACACCCTGTTCGACGAAAACGCCTCCTGCCACATCGCACTCGGCCAGTGCTACTCGAAGTGCTTCCTCGACGGTGCATCGCTCAGCCAGGACCAGATCAAGGCCCAGGGCGGCAATTCGAGCCTGATCCACATCGACTGGATGATCGGCTCCGACAAGGTCGACATCGACGGCCTGCGCGCCGACGGCTCGAAGGTGCCGGTAATGCGTAAGGGCGAGTGGGCCTGATTTCGCCAATTGGTTGACTTTCCCTCTTTTACGGCAGGAAACTGAACGCGCCGGCACGCTCGATGTGTCGGCTCACCCTGATCAGGACAATCCGAAAAGAGGGAAACAGCATGCCCATTTCTCTTATGCGTCTGGCTGCACCGCTCGGCGCGGCGCTTCTCGCCATTGCGCCCGTCACCAGCGTCTTCGCCCAGGAGCCCGGCCTCTGGAGGGTCTATAACGAGACCCTGAAGGGCGCCAAATATGTGGACCTCACCCACACGATCACACCGAATATCCCCGTATGGGCGGGCTTCGGCAAATCGGCCTTCGGTCAGGCCGCGGCCGGTGTCGATCTGGAAGGTTATGCCAAGAAGGGCGACACCTTCACCTATGAGAAGCATGGTTTCGCCGCATCCACCTACAATCTCGCCACCGACCAGCTCGGTACGCAGCTCGATCCGCCGGCCCACTGGGCGCCGGAATATGCGGCGATCGACGAACTTCCAGCCACCTATGCCGTGCGGCCGCTCGTCGTCGTCAATATCGAGGACAAGGTGAAGACCGATGCCGGCTACCACCTGCAGGTCTCCGACATTGCCGATTTCGAGAAGAAGAACGGCAGGATCCCGGAAGGCTCGGTCGTGTTCGTGCGCTCCGGCTGGTACAAGAAATGGCCGGATCCCTCGCTTTCCACGACGAAGCCGTTTCCCGGCGTCAGCCTCGATGCATTGAAATTCCTGCATCTGGAGCGAAAGATCCTGTTTCACGGCCACGAGCCGCTCGATACCGACACGACGCCCAACCTCGAAGGCGAATACTGGCTGATGCACAACGGGTTCGCGCAGGCGGAAGGCGTAGCGAACCTCGACAAGGTGCCGGAAACGGGTGCGCTGGTGGCAATCGGCTATCCGAAATTCGGCGGCGGTGTCGGCGGGTATGCCCGCTATATCGCCATATGCCCGCCGGACTGGCAGTTCGGCGTGACGATCGGCTCGGTGCCGGAGGCGCCACTTCAGAAATTCGACAAGCCGCTGCATTTCGACGAGAAGGCCGGCATGCGGGTGCGCTGACTACCGCAAGGATCGGAGCGCGGCCTTGACGCGCTCCAGATGCCGCCCGCGCTTGTCTGCCGTGGCGCGGTCCATGTCGTGCAGGGCCAGCATGCGGAATTCGGCTTTTCTATTGCAGAAGACAGCGATGCCGCGCTTGAGTTGGCGGCGCACGGGATCGCCCATGTAGAACTTCACCACCCACCACGGCGAACCTGTGGTCGTGAAGACCCAGAAATGGCGGATGTTGGTGAGCAGCGGGACGATCCTCCCACCCGCCTTGTCGTGACGGAAGGCGACGCCTGGCGCAAAGACCCGGTCGAAGAAACCCTTCAGCACCGCCGGCAGGTTGAACCACCACTGCGGAAAGACAAATATCAGTGCCTCGGCCTTCTGCAGCCGTGCCACGAGATCCGCCACCTCCGATGTGTCGTAGGGCACATCGAAATAACCGCGCCGTTCTCGTTCCGTCAGCCGCGGATCGAAACTCTCCGCATAAAGATCGAGCAGATCGACCGTGTGGCCGTTCGCCTCCAGGGTCTCACGCGCCAAACGGGCAACCGAATGCGCAAAACTGTCCGGCAGAGGATGGGCAAGCACCAGGAGAACATGCATCAGAAGAGCGTGCCCTGTTTCGGCGCGCCTCCGGGCGGCTCCGGTTTCGCCGGTCGCTTCTTGGGCTGAGGCGGCACGGCGGACGGAACCGCAGGATCGCCACCCTCGCCCGTCACCGCCGTAATCCGCCCATCGGCGAATTCCACGGAGATACCCTGCCCCTCGCCGATGCCGGCGGCGCGCGTCAGCGGCCGGTCGTCCTCACCCCGCACGACGGCAAAGCCGCGTTTCAGCACGTTCTTGTAGGAGAGCGATTGCAGAACGCGATCCTGCGCGGTGATTGCCGCACGGCTGCGTATCAGCGTGTGCGAAATCGCCGTATCCGCATGACGGGCCATCGACGTGAGGTGCTGGCGCTCGCGCTGCAACTGGCCGAGCAATCTTGCCGGGAGCGCCGAAAGCGAAGCGCCGGCCTTGGCAACGCGGTTGTTCTCCTTCAGCAATTGCCGTTCCAGGCAACGGTCGCCGCGCGTCAGCCGGTCGGCCAGCAACTGCCGCTGCTGGGCAAGGCGGTTGGTCAGCAGTTCCAGCCGCAGCCCCGAAGAGGCTCGTTCAAAACTGCGGCGTTTGACCACCGTGGTGCGCTCAAGCCCGCGGCCGAGACCGGCCGCCGCTTCGTCAAAACGACGGCGCGGCAGGGCAAGCAGCTGGTCGAGCGAGGGAAGCGCGCGGACCAGCGCCCGCACGGACTGACGGCTCTGGTCCATCTGGCGGCTGGCGGCGCCGCGCAAGCGGGCGGTTAGATTGGCGGCCTGCGCTTCCAGATCCGCCTTGACCGGCACCGCCATTTCGGCGGCACCTGTCGGCGTGGGCGCACGGATGTCGGCGGCGTGGTCGATCAGCGTCCAGTCGGTCTCATGACCGACGGCCGAGATCAGCGGGATCTCGCTGTCCGCCGCGGCACGCACGACCGCCTCGTCGTTGAAACTCCAGAGGTCCTCGAGACTGCCTCCGCCGCGCGCGACGATCAGCACGTCCGGCCGCTTGATCGGCCCGCCGGGCGCCATCGCATTGAAACCGCGGATCGCGGCCGCCACCTCGTCGCCCGATCCTTCGCCTTGCACCTTGACCGGCCAGACTATGACATGCATCGGAAAACGGTCGGCGATGCGATGCAGGATATCACGGATGACAGCGCCGGTCGGCGAGGTCACGACGCCGATGACCCGCGGCAGGAAGGGCAGAGGCCGCTTCCGGCTCTGGTCGAACAGGCCCTCAGCCCCAAGCCGGCGCCGACGTTCTTCGAGCAGCGCCATCAGCGCGCCGGCACCTGCCGGCTCCAGGTTCTCGATGACGATCTGGTATTTCGAGGAGCCCGGGAAAGTCGTGATCTTGCCCGTCGCAATCACTTCCATCCCTTCTTCGGGGCGGAACTTGATCCGCGGGAAGCTGCCCTTCCAGATCACGGCGTCGATCCGGGCGCGATCGTCCTTCAGCGAAAAATAGGCGTGGCCCGAGGAATGCTGACCGCGATAACCGGAAATCTCGCCGCGCACGCGCACATGGTCGAACGCGTTCTCTACCGTGCGCTTGATCGAGCCGGACAGTTCCGACACCGAAAACTCGGTGAGGTTCGTGGGCGAATCGTTGTCGAGCAAACTGGTCATCCTTTTCTTCTAAAGGAAGAGCGCGGCGATTTCACCAGTTCCAGGCAGCGGAAACGGGGATGATGTGCCCGCAAAAAGAACGTTTCGAATGGCTATTTCGATGATGCATTAAGGGACGGTCCCGCGGGCGGTTCGTGCCCAAGCATTTGGCGTTGCACCTTTTCTTTTGCCGGAGAAGCCACATTTCTTTCTCTGGAGAGGCCGGAAACTTCCGGCACAGCACTTTTTTAGAGCCTCGCATTTTCCCCACCGGAGAGAGGAAAGCGACAATGACGGCAAGCGATATTCAAGGAGATCTCGTCCATGCCAGACCGTTTCGCCAATACTCAAGCCTCGCTCTCCGGCCCCGCCGCCTCCGGATTTGCGATCACGCCCAGCGACAGCGCCGACCTGCCGGAGACAACGCGCGCGCTCTATGTGGGGACCGGGGGCCATCTGTCCGTCCGCATGCTGTCCGGCGAGACACTGACACTTTCGAACGTACCGGCTGGCGGCCTGCTTCCGTTGCGGGTAACCCGCGTGTTTGCGACCGGCACGACGGCGGTGGCGATCGCCGGACTCGTCTGAGGGAAACGGTGGGCAGCGATGCGGCCTAAACCCTTGCTGCTGCGTTTCGAGGACAGGCAGCAGGCCATGTCCGTGCTCGGCGAGATCGGCATTGCGTTCGATGCCGTCTCTGGTGACGGCATCATCCGCAAGCCGACAGGCGAAACGGCCGAATTCGAAGGCGAGGTCGTCGCCCTCACCTGTCCGGTCTCGGGCTACCATGTCCGGCTTATCTGGCGAGGAGACCTGCCACGCTCATTGATGCCATATCTTGTGGATCGTGGCGCTTCAGGCGAATGCCAGAGCCACTGAACATGGCTTAACCGCACCGAATCAGATCGTATCGAAGTCGTCGCGTGCCTTGACGCCCGTCATGCGTTGGAACGAAAGCGTTTATTAGCACGTTGCTAATAGGCTCGTTCCCTTGAGGTGGATGAGGAGATATCCGAGTGCTTTTCCTGACCGCTGCATCGATTGGCATTTGCGTCGGCATGATGCGGTCCGCATTCTCGATCGCTTTTATCGGCGTCATGATCACCGCGACATTCGCGCTCGCGACCGCCGTATCACCCGGCCCGGCGTCCTATTTCAATCTGCTGATTGCCATCCTCGGCTACAATGCCGGCCTGATCGGGTTCCTCACCGGCCTTTTCGCTCTGAATATCCGCCGCGCGGCGTGAGCGCATTTCATCCCCGCAATCAATTCTTGTCCGGCAGTACCTTGTAGAGGCGAAAACCGCTTTTGCTCGGTTGTCCGAACGGCTGCAGATAATCGGGCACCTGGCCGCGGGCGAGATTGGCATAGAGCCCGTCCGGCTTGCGCCTGATCAGGGCGTCCGTCTGCGGATCGGTCTTGCAGAAGGCCAGCGCCGTCACGCCGGCCCCTCTCATAAAGGCCTTTGCCTCGCCCGGCTGAGCGAGACCGATATAAAGTTCGGTCAGCATGCCTTTCTGGTTGCGGTGATAGGGTGCCGTCAGAACCCTGTGGGGGGTCCAGCGCAGGATATCCGCCCCGCTGTTCGAGGGCGCGACTATGACGCCCGCAGGCAATGTGTTCAACGCGACCATATCCGCCGGATCGCCGCACTCACCGACTTCGCCATCGGATATGCCGGCACTCGAAAGTGCCCGCATGTCGGCCGCCTGTTTCCAGCCATGCACCGCAAGGACGCCGCCCAGGGCCCAGACGACCGGCACGGACATCAGCACCGTGCTGATATAGGCAAAGGCGGCGCTGGGATTTTTCGGATCGGCCGCGGAGGCGCGCCGCAGATCGGCGATCAGAAGCGACAACGGCAGGATGGCCAGCATGTTGGAAAAGAAAGCGCCACGCACCTGCAGCAGCGCGATCCCCCATGACGCCCCGATCAGCGCCAGAAGCACGAGATGGAGCTCCGTCTTCTCCCGCCTCAGGCTGCGGACAAGGCAGACCATGATCGCAAAAAGCCCGACCGCGTAGAATCCGCCCACCATTTCCGGCTCGGCCCGGGCCTCCGCCAGAAACGAACGCGCCTCCGTCACGCCGTTCAGCCAAAGCTCGACCAACAGCGGATCGAGCGTGCTCAACGGATCGGCGAGGCATTGCGGCGCGATGATGCGGGTAGTCAGAAGAAGGAGACCGCCGGTGCCGCCGGCCAGCGCGATGCGGACGATACGACCTGGTTGTCTCGGCAGGCTCGCGAGGAGAAACAGCGCCGCCCCTCCGAGAGCGGAAAGGGCATAGAAACCGAGCGAAAAGTTGTCGCAGGTGACGACCGCATAGGCACGCGGCGGGATCGTCAGGAAGAAGGCCGCCGAGACGGACAGCGCCAGCGACAGGCCGAAGAAACGGGCCGATCGGGAAAATGCCCGGCCGTGCCAAACCCACGGAAACGCGACGCAGACACAGACGACGGCAACAAAAGGCGTCGTTTCGACGCCGATCGCCAATGCCAGCGCACAGGCGATGGCAGCGACGATATAGCTCGACGCCCGCCTCTGCGGATCGACCAGCATGGCGGCGATCCACATGACGAGCATGAGCTGGACATTGTGATGGTCGATGGAACCAGGCTTGAAGCGGACGCAGCCGAGGGCGAAGAGCGCACCGAGACCGAGTGCGATATGCATGGCCGCGACGCCCGCCAGCCGGCGGACAGCCAGGCCGAGCGGCAGAAGCATAAGCGGCACCAGAAGAAGAGGCCAGATCGTGACGACGACGACTTCGGCCTTATCCGGCGTGAGGAAGAGCGAAAACAACCGGATCAGCAGCGCAATCGGCAGATCGATCAACCGCGACCAGTGCATCAGCGTGCCGCCCTCGAGGCCGAGCCGGTACTGGGTTAGATCGAACCAGTTCTGGCCACCGAGAAAATCCCTGACCTCGACGAGCCGCATGACGTCGTCATTGTCGGCTCCGACGTAATCCTTAGTAGCGTCCGAGAGAAGAAACGAGAGAGCTATTGCGGCAGCGATGAGCGCATAAAGAGCCACCGCAGGCAGAAGCCGCGACAATAGCGGCACAACGGGCTGGCCTGGCGCCCTCGATAAGGATCTGTCTGCCATGTTTTCCGTCATCCTGGTGCGGACTTTTCGCCTGTTTCGGGGGTCGAGGAAACCTAGCCTTAACCTTCCCAAGAAATAGTAAAGCCTGCGGCACGGGAGACTCCCGCGTTCGGTTTTCAGTGTATCGAGTGAACAACATGACCGACGCCCTGACCGGCCATTTCGACATCGCAATCCTGCTGCCCTGTTATAACGAAGCGATGACTATCGCCGGCGTGGTGCGTGGCTTTCGCGAGGCTCTGCCGGGCGCCCGGATCTTTGTCTACGACAACAATTCCACGGACGGCACAGCCCTCCAGGCCATGCTTGCAGGGGCGCTGGTGATGCGCGAGCGGCGGCAGGGCAAGGGCCATGTGGTGCGTCGCATGTTCGCCGACATCGATGCGGACATCTACATCATGGCCGACGGAGACGGCACTTATGCGCCGCAGGATGCGGAAGAATTGGTCCGCACGCTCTTGACCGAGCGCGCCGACATGGTGGTCGGCACTCGGCGCGGCGTACATGCGGATGCCGGGCGGCAGGGTCATGCGGCGGGCAACCGGCTGTTCAACTTCCTCTACCGGACGATGTTCGCGCCTGACTTCACCGACATCTTCTCCGGTTACCGGGCCTTCTCGCGCCGGTTCGTAAAGAGCTTTCCGGCGGTCTCAGGCGGGTTCGAGATCGAGACCGAAATGTCGGTGCATGCCTCGCTGCTCAAGCTGCCGGTCTGCGAGATCGAGCTCCACTACGGAAGGCGCCCGGAAGGCTCGCATTCCAAGCTCTCGACCTTCAAGGACGGCGCCAAGATCCTCTGGATGTTTGCGATGCTGATGAAGGAAACGCGGCCCTTCGCGTTTTTCGGCCTGATCAGCGGCGCCTTCATGGCGGCGAGCCTGATCTTCATGGCGCCGGTGTTGGTCGCCTATTTCCAGACCGGCCTGGTGGAGCGCATGCCCACCTGGGTTTTCTCACTGGTGCTGATGCTGGTTTCGCTGCTGATCTTCACCGCCGGGCTGATTCTCGATTCCGTGTCGCGCGCGCGGGCCGAACAGCTCCGTATCCATTATATGAGCCTGCCGGCCAGCGCCCATGCCGCCGATCCTGCGCCGATCACGGCCCAGCCCGCCAAGCCCGAGCGGCGCAGGACCAAAGCGGCATGAACCGGGAAACCACCAACCGCATCCGCTTCGTCATCGAGGATTTGCTGCCGCCGATCCTGCGGGATTCGCCGCTTTTCCTCTGGCTCGCCAAGCGCGTCTGGGGCGACCATATCAGCCATCTCGCCAGCTTTCGGGAGCGGGCGCCTTTCCTGACCGCGGAGGAATATGCGGACCTCTACCGCAACCATCCGCGCGTCCATGAAGGCACGGACAATTCGGCGGCCTGCATCCGGCGCATCAATTCCATGCTCACCGGGACCAGCGTCTGCGATGTCGGCTGTGGCACCGGCGCCCTGCTCACCCATATCCGCGCCGCCCATCCCGAACTCACGCGTCTGGTCGGCGTCGATTTCGTCGTCGAGGACGCGGCTGCCATCGAAGGCGTCGAATATGTCGCCGCCAAGATCGAGGACCTGCCGTTTGCCGATGGCGAGTTCGACACGGTGGTCTGTACCCATGTGATCGAACATGTTCTGGAATATCAAAAGGCGATTGCGGAACTGCGGCGGATCGCCAAAAAGCGGCTGATCATCGTCGTGCCGCGCGAACGGGAATCCCGCTACACGTTCAATCCGCATTTCAACTTCTTCGCCTACACCCATTCCTTCCTGCGCGCCGCCCATCCGGTGCCGGAAGTCTATGTCTGCGAGGATATCGGCCGCGATATCTTCTACAGCGAAGACCGGCCGGGCTGAGGATATTCGATGTTCGCCTCGCTTTCCCCCATCACCTGGCTCGGGCTTCTCGGAACGCCGCTGCTGATCGCCATGGGGCAGGTTCTCTTCAAGATGACCAGCTCCACTGTCGGAGACTTCTCGCTGCGGGGGCTGTTGGCACTTGCCGCCAATCCGGTGCTGATCGCAGCATTGGCGCTTTACGGTTTCGGCACGATCGTCTGGATCTACGTGCTGAAATCCGTGCCGTTGACGCTCGCCTATTCCTTCATGGGGCTGACATTCTGCTTCGTGCCGCTGCTGGCGCAATTGTTCTTCGGCGAGCCGCTGACGTTTCGATATGCGCTCGGAACCGTGCTGATCTTCGCCGGTCTGCTGGCGATCAACGGCTGACCGCAGGATGACCAACCGCGTCCGGTTTGCCATTCTCCTCGCGCTGCTGATCATCGTCGATGCGCTGCTCCTGCAGCTGCTGACTACGGCGACCGAGGCCGGCACGCTGATAGACCGGCTGATATCGCTCGGTGCGGGCCTGGTTGCCGCGCTGATCCTGCACAGGATCGCTCCTATGGCTCGGGATCAAGCACGCCAGCCGGGTTTCTGGCCGCTCGTTGCGGTCGGCCTTGTCCTTAACTACGGAGTTTTTTCAGCGCTGGCTTCGCGCGCGCCGCATGTGCAGCCGCTCGTGCATCTCGGCTTTTCCTGGGCCTGCACACTCATCTTCGGCGGCTTCGGGCTATATCGCATCCGCCGCTGACGGAACTAGACCGCTTCCCAGCCGTCGTGCCCGCCGGCGCGATAGATCGCGTCGATGAACTTCTGGTTCGCCAGCGAATTCTCGAGCGTCACGACTTCGACCGGCTCGCCCCTGGCGGCCTTCGCGAAGGCCTCCGCCTGGCGCTTGTATTGCCGGCTGTCCGGGAAGCGGAAGATCTGCGACACCGCGTGGTTCTGGTTGGTGAGTTCGATTTCCTCGGCGCCCCAGCGGCCGGCATTGAAGGGTGACTTGACCTCGATATACCCCTCGGTACCGTGGAAGACCATCAGCTGGCGGGCGGCCATCTGGGTTGCGATGTAGAAGGTCATTTCGAACGAACCGAAATCCGCCTTGACGCTGGAATAGATATCCGTGCCGAAACCGGGATCGCGGTCCACGCACGCCTGGACCCGCTGCGGTTCCTGGCCGGTGACGAAACGGGTCGTGATCGTCGGGTAGACGCCGATATCCGGCAGGGCGCCGCCGCCGAGTTCCGGGATGTTGCGCATGTTGGACGGGTCGCGGTTGAAATAGCTGAACGAGCCCTGCACGTGTTTCAGCTCGCCGATCGCCTTTTGGCTCAGGAGTTCGCGCACCTTCAGCCAGACCGGCGCGTAAGTGACCATGAACGCTTCACAGATCAGCTTGCCGGTGCGATCGCGCACCTTGATCAGATCTTCGATCTCGCTCGCCTTGATCGCAATCGGCTTTTCGGAGAGCACATGCTTGCCGGCTTCGGCGGCCTTGATCGACCATTCGACATGCTGGCTGGACGGCAGCGGGATATAGACGGCGTCGATGACCTCGGACGCCAGCATCTCGTCGTAGGAACCGAAGGCATGCGGGGCGCCGAAACGGTCGGCGAGCGCCCGCGCCTTGGCGAGATCGCGGCTGGCAAAGGCGGTGACGACGCAGTTCTCCGCATCCTGGATCGCCGGCACCACCTGTTCATGACCGATCTTGGCAGTCGACAGGATTCCGAAACGCAGCATGTGAGCCTCCCTATGGCATTGTTGCCGCACCTTATTGGCCTGCTGGGAACAGCGCAACGGCACGCCGGATGCGGCGCTTGAAAAAGTGATCGTCCGCCCAAAATAGGGGCTGGTCGGCGGCGGAACATCGGCTAATCTCAGGCTCCTTTCCCAGGCTCAACCACTCACTTAAAAAATTTTGGAGGAATATCATGGAGCTGCGCGCACTCGGCCGAACCGGCCTTTCCATTGCGCCCGTCGTTCTCGGCGGCAACGTCTTCGGCTGGACCGCCGACGAGAGGACGTCGTTCGACATCCTCGACCGTTTCTTCGATGCCGGCTTCAACACGATCGACACTGCCGACAGCTACAATCGCTGGGTGCCCGGCCATGTCGGCGGCGAGTCCGAGGCGATCATCGGCAAGTGGCTGAAGAGCGGCGGCGTCTCCCGCGACAAGGCGGTCATCGTCACCAAGGTGGGTTCCGACATGGGCCAGGGCAGGAAGGACCTGTCCGCCAAGTGGATCCTCGAAGAGGTCGAAAACTCCCTGCGCCGCCTGCAGAGCGACTATATCGACCTCTACCTCGCTCACTGGCCGGACGAAGCCGTACCTTACGAGGAAACGCTCGGCGCCTTCGCCAAGCTGAAGGAACAGGGCAAGATCCGCGCGATCGGCTGCTCCAACCTCGACGCCAAGATGCTGCAGGACTCTTTCGACGCAGCCAAGAAGGCCGGCCTGCCGCGCTACGACGTGCTGCAGCCGCAATACAATCTCTATGACCGCGACACGTTCGAAGGCCCGCTTGCGGATCTCTGCGTCAAGGAAGAGATCGGCGTCATCAACTATTACGGCCTCGCCTCCGGCTTCCTGACCGGCAAATACCGTGAAAAGGCCGATACCGAAGGCAAGGCACGCGGCGGCCGGGCGCTCGGTTATCTGAACGACAAGGGCCTGCGCATCCTCGCAGCCCTCGACGAAATCTCGGTCGAGACCAATGCGGAGCCTGCCTCGATCGCGCTCGCGTGGCTCGTCCAGACCCGCGGCGTCACCGCGCCGATCGCCAGCGCCACCAGCGTCGGCCAGCTCGACGCGATCATCGCCGCCGGCAATCTGACGCTTTCGGCTGACCAGATGAAACTACTCAACGAGGCCGGTGCCTGATCAATCCAACGGGCGCCACGAGACGCCCGTCAGTTTTCTGCCATCACAAAAGGAGGCTCTCATGAAAATGAGAAAGCTCGGAAAAGAACTAACCGTTTCCGCCGTCGGCCTCGGCTGCATGGGCATGAGCCACGGTTACGGCGGCCAGGACGAACAGGAAGCGATCAGGACGCTGCACCGCGCCGTGGATCTCGGCGTCAATTTCTTCGACACGGCCGAAGTCTACGGTCCTTTCAAGAACGAGGAACTGGTCGGCAAGGGCCTGAAACCGTTCCGCGACAAAGTGGTCATCGCCACCAAGTTCGGTTTCAAGATCGATCCGAATGCGTCCGACGCCCGGGCCATGTCCGGCCTCGACAGCCGGCCGGAACATGTACGCGAAGTGGCTGAGGCCTCGCTGAAACGCCTCGGCGTCGAGGTGATCGACCTCTTCTACCAGCACCGTGTCGATCCGAACGTGCCGATCGAAGATACGGTGGGCGCGATGGCCGAACTGGTGAAGGAAGGCAAGGTGCGTGCACTCGGCCTTTCCGAAGCAGGTGCGGACGCCATCCGCCGCGCCCATGCGGTTCACCCGATCACCGCCCTGCAGAGCGAATATTCGCTCTGGACCCGCGAGCCGGAAGGCGAGATCCTCGAAACCTGCCGCGAACTCGATATCGGTTTCGTGCCGTTCAGCCCGCTCGGCCGCGGTTTCCTCACAGGCAAGATCCAGAAGCCGGAGGATTTCGGCCCCGACGACTTCCGCAACACGCTGCCGCGCTTCAGCGCCGAGAACATGGCCGCCAATGCCGCCCTGGTGAAGATGCTGGAGGACATGGCTGCCCAGAAGGGCGTCACCGCCGCGCAGCTGGCGCTTGCCTGGGTTCTCGCCCAGGGCGATTTCATCGTGCCCATCCCCGGTGCCCGAAAAATCCCGCATCTGGAACAAAACGTCGCCGCCACCGAAATTTCGCTGTCGGCAGACGAGCTCAAGACCCTCGGCGACCTGCTGGCGCCGGAGAAATTCTCCGGCACCCGCTATGCGGCGCAGGCGATGGCCTGGACCAATCGTTAAGTTTGCTCTTGCTAACGCAACCTTGGATTTCCATCTTCCCGTGTTAGCATGCTGGAGCTAACACGGGAGAAAATCGATGTCCGAAGAGCGGGCCGTTCAGGCGGTGATCCATCTCTATGTGGACGGAATGACGTTTGCGCATGAGGCAGCGCTTCGGAAGGCGTTTCATCCGAAGGCGTGCATCATCGGCAACTACGATGGAGCGGTCGAGTGGCTGTCGCTCGAGGACTTCATCGGGGCGGTCACCTCGGAAGGTCCCGCCCCTGCCGGCACGCAGCCGCTGATCCAGATCGAAACGCTCGACGTTACCGGCGACGCCGCGACGGTCAAGGTGGTGGACCAGTTCGCCGGCATGCGGTTTTCGGATTATCTCTCGCTTCTGAAGATCGACGGCCGATGGATGATCGTCAACAAGCTCTATCACCTGCATTCCTGAACGGTCCGCTATCGCTTACCGTTCAAGCGCCGGAAACCCGATGTAGTGCTCGGAATGATCGCCTTCGTTGTTGGGCAGTCCGATCTTGGTGAGGACGCCCCGCGGCTCGGCGAAGCTTCGGATCCGCCGGGCAGGTTTTTCGTGCCACTGGATGTTCATCGCCCAGAGTTTCGGAAAGACCATGATCGACGAGTAAGGCAGGTGGTCGTGGATCCACCAAGCCATCTTCTGCCAATCGCCGTCGTCGTGATAGTTGTCGATCAGCCAGGGGAAGACGACACAGGCCGTGGCACCCATGAAGCCCTTGGCATCGCGCCGATCCCAGATATGGTCGGCCGCCGTGTTGGCATTGGAGGAGCAATTGAGATTGTTCTTGTTGCCGAATTCGTTGACCTTGGCACAGCGATAACCGGAGCGCAGATGCAGCCGCCCGAACGTCGCCTGCAGCGGTTCCAGCAGTTCCTCACAGAGGTGCCGGCCAGCTTCGATAGCCAGGTCCGGATCTTCCGGCATGTTCGGGATGGCGTAGAAATTGGCTATCTCCGAAAACAGGAAATCGCGGAAGAAGAAGTTTTTCGACAGCCGCACCCGGCCGAGTTCTTCGAGCCCCTTCATCGATCCCGGTGTGCGCATCCGTTCCTCCAAAACAAAAAGCCTGCCCGGCTTCGTCAGCGGGGCAGGCTATCTTTCGTAAGTGATTCAGGCCACCCGTTTCAGGCGCGCAAGGTTCCGCCCGTGGTCTTTTCGACATTGGCGACGATCTTGGCCGTCAGCGCGTCGAAATCCTCGTCGGTGAGCGTGCGCTCGGCCGGCTGGATCAGCACTTCGACCGCAATCGACTTCCGGCCCTCGCCGAGCGACGCACCTTCGAACACGTCGAAGACGTTGACGCCGGTGATCAGCTTGCGGTCGGCGGTCACCGCCGCCTTGACGATCGCGCCGGCTTCCACATCGCTCGAAACCACGAAAGCGAAGTCGCGTTTGACCACCTGGAAGGGTGAAAGCTCAAGCGGCGGCTTGGTGCGCGTCGCCTTCTTCTTCGGCTCGGGCATGGCATCGAGGAATACTTCGAAACCGCAGAGCGCGCCGGAAACGTCCAGGGCACCCAGCGTCTTCGGATGGAATTCACCGAAATAACCGAGCACGACTTTCGGACCCATCTTGATGGTGCCGGAGCGGCCCGGATGATACCATTCCGGCGCGCCCTTCTCGATCTGCACATTGCCCATCGGCAGGCCGCAGGCTTCGAGCACCGCCAGCGCATCGGCCTTGGCGTCGAACACATCGACCAGCTTGCCGCCGCCCTTGGCAGTGTTCGACCAGAGACGGCCGCTGCCGTTGATGGTAGCCGTGCCGCGACGAATGCCGCCGGCAACGCGGCGCTGGCCTTCCGGCCTGTCGCTCTCGTAAGTGCCGGACACCTCGAAGATCGCCACGTCACCAAAGCCCTTGTCAGCATTTCGCTGTGCCGCAGCCAGCAGGCCCGGAAGCAGCGACGGCCGCATGTCGGACATGTCGGCGGCGATCGGGTTCGCCAGCTTCAGCGCCCGGGCGCCGCCACCGAAGAGCTTTGCCTGATCTTCCGGAATGAACGACCAGGTGACCGCTTCCAGCATGCCGCGCGAGGCAAGCGCCCGCTTGGCGGTGCGGGTGCGGATCTGCAGGGTTGTCAGGATCTTGGCATTGACGCTCGAGAGTTTTTCGATCGGCTCAGGCTTGATCTGGTCGACGCCATGAATGCGCATGACTTCTTCGACGAGGTCGGCCTTGCCGTCGACGTCAGGACGCCAGGACGGCACGGTGACGGAAACGCGTTCTCCGGAACCTTCGACCGCGAAACCAAGTCGCGTCAGGATATGACGGCTTTCCTCGGTCGAGACTTCAAGGCCCGTCAGGCGTTTCACTTCCGCATAAGGGAAGTCGACGATCTTCGGCTGATGGCCCTTGTAACCCACGACTTTCGCTTGCGCGGCCACGCCGCCGCAGAGTTCCAGCACCAGCTGGGTGGTGCGGTCAAGGCCGGGAACCATGTATTCCGGATCGACGCCACGTTCGAACCGGTAGCGCGCATCGGTGATGATGCCGAGCGAACGGCCGGACTTGGCGATGTTGATCGGGTCCCAGAGAGCCGATTCGATCAGAACATCGACGGTGTTTTCGTCGCAGCCCGAATGTTCGCCACCCATGATGCCGCCGATCGATTCCACGCCGTTGTCGTCGGCGATGACGACGTTGCCGGGGTTCAGCTTGTATTCGCGCGTATCGAGCGCCAGCACCGTCTCGCCTTCCAACGCACGGCGCACCGTCAGGTCGCCCTTCACCTTGGCGGCATCGAAGACGTGCATCGGCCGGCCATGGTCGAAGGTCATGAAGTTGGTGATATCGACCAGCGCGTTGATCGGGCGAAGGCCGATCGCCTTCAGCCGCTGCTGCATCCACAATGGGCTCGGGCCGTTTTTGACGCCGCGCACGAGGCGCAGGCCGAAACCGGGGCAGAGCCGCCCGTCGTCGAGAACGATCTTGAGGCCGATCGAGGTCTGGCCTTCGGTCTTGAAGTCCGGCTTTGCCTGAGGTTTCAGCGTGCCGAGGCCCGACGCCGCCAGATCGCGGGCGATGCCGTGGATCGACGTGCAGTCCGGACGGTTCGGCGTCAGGTTGATCTCGATGACCGGATCGTCGAGGCCCGCATAGGAGGCGAACGGCGTGCCGACCGGAGCATCCTCGGGCAGATCGATGATGCCATCGTGATTGTCCGACATGTCGAGCTCTTTTTCCGAGCACATCATGCCATGGCTTTCGACGCCGCGGATATTGCCGACGGCCAGCGTCACGTCGATGCCCGGAACGTAAGTGCCAGGTTTCGCAAACGCGCCGACCAGACCGGCGCGTGCGTTCGGCGCACCGCAGACGACCTGCACCGGCTTGCCGTCACCGGCATCGACCATCAGCACCTTGAGGCGATCCGCGGACGGGTGCTTTTCGGCAGAGAGAACCCTGGCGATGACGAACGGCTTGTAGGCCGCCTTGTCATCGACATCCTCGACCTCAAGCCCGATCGCCGTGAGGCGCTCGCAGATCTCATTGAGGGTCGCATCCGTTTCCAGATGATCCTTCAGCCAGGAGAGTGTGAATTTCATTGTCTTTGTTCTCGTCTCAAAATCATCAGGAAAATCGGATCAGGCGGCCTTCTCCGGTGCCTTGGCACCGGGTGCCTTTATGCCCAGGAACATGCTTTTCACCGAAATGCCCTCATCGACAGCGGTCCACCAGATTCCTTCGTACATCAATTCGATGTCGTTCAGCTGGTTGTCGGTCAGCTTCGACAGGAACGGATACCACCAGAGAGGCGTCGCGATGACGCGACCGTCGGCGAGCGCCACATGAACTTCGCCGTCGGCACACCAGGCCCGAACAGGCCGCATCTCGTCAGTTTCAAAGGCCAAAGAAGTCATGCCAAACGCCCAGCCATTCATCACGATGTTCCGAGGCTACCTTCAGCAGCCTCGCAATTTCCTGGTCACTATACCCTTTATTCTGCGCGACTTCCAAATTCCTCAGCCAGACCTTCAGGGATTTTGAATCCTTGACGATATGGACATGCGGCGGTTCGCCCACATCCAAAGCGTAGAACCGGAACTTGTATCCATGCCAGATCAGCAGGGTCGGCATTCGTCAGGCTCTCTGGCTCAGGCGCTCAACCCACCGAACAGCGTCGGCATGTCGAGCGGGCGGAAACCGTAGTGGTTCATCCAGCGGACGTCGGCGTTGAAGAAGTCGCGCAGGTCCGGCATGCCGTATTTCAGCATGGCGATGCGGTCCAGCCCCATGCCCCAGGCAAAGCCCTGGAATTCGTCCGGATCGAGCCCGCCGGCGCGCAGCACGTTCGGGTGCACCATGCCGCAGCCCAAAATTTCCATCCAGTCGGTGCCCTCGCCGAACTTGACGATCGGGCCGGAGCGGTCGCACTGGATGTCCACTTCGAAGCTCGGTTCGGTGAACGGGAAGAAGGACGGGCGGAAGCGCATGGTGACGCTGTCGACCTCGAAGAAGGACTTGCAGAACTCTTCGAGAATCCAGCGCATGTTGCCGACATGCGACTTGCGGTCGACGACCAGTCCTTCGACCTGATGGAACATCGGCGAGTGGGTGGCGTCGCTATCCTGGCGATAGGTCTTGCCGGGGATGATGATGCGGATCGGCGGCTTCTGTGATTCCATCGTGCGGATCTGCACCGGCGAGGTGTGGGTGCGCAGGACCTTGCGCTCGCCATTCTCGTCGGGCTGGAAGAAGAAGGTGTCGTGCATCTCGCGGGCCGGATGGCCTTCGGGGAAGTTGAGCGCCGTGAAGTTGTAGTAGTCGGTCTCGACGTCCGGACCTTCGGCGATCGAGAAGCCCATGTCGCCGAAGATGGCCGTGATCTCGTCGACGATCTGACTGATAGGATGGATGCGGCCGCGCTCGGCGGGCGAGGAGCGCACCGGCAGCGAGATGTCGACCGTCTCGGCCTTGAGGCGGGCCTCGATCGCAGCGTCCCTCAGCACCGTCTTGCGCTCGGCAATGGCCTCGGTGATCTCGTTCTTCAGCGCGTTGATCGCCGCCCCACGGGTCTGGCGCTCTTCCGCCGACATCGAGCCCAGCGTCTTCAGGAGTTCGGAGACGGAGCCCTTCTTGCCGAGAGCGCCGACGCGCACGGCCTCGATCGCCGCCTCGTCACTGGCGGCGGCGATTTCCGCCAGAAGCGAAGTTTTCAGGTTTTCCAGATCGGACATGGTTTCTTCCGTTTGATGCTCGGCGAGATCTATTGCGAGGTCGTGACGGCTGTTTGTCGGAATGACGTGCGCAGTGCAAAAGAAAAACCCGCGCCAGCCGTAACCAGCGCGGGTTTCCCAAAATCAGTAAAGCTAATTAGCTTGGGAAGCGCTGGTTACCGAACCGCGCTTTCAAACTCGTTGGTGGTGCCGGCTTCCTTGAGGTAATCAAGCGCCTTCTTGGCAGCAGCAACCAGAGCACCGAATGCTTCCGGCTCATGGATTGCCATGTCGGAGAGAACCTTGCGGTCGACTTCGATGCCGGCCTTGTTGAGGCCGTCGATGAAGCGGCCGTAGGTCAGGCCGGATTCGCGGACGGCAGCGTTGATACGCTGAATCCACAGGGCGCGGAAATTGCGCTTCTTGACGCGACGGTCGCGCGTGGCGAACTGACGCGAACGATCGACGGCAGCCTTGGCTGCACGGATCGTATTCTTGCGGCGGCCGTAGAAGCCCTTGGCTGCCTTCAAAGTCTTGGTGTGCTTGGCGCGGGAAGTGACGCCCCGTTTTACGCGTGCCATGTCATGATCTCCTTAACTGATCCAAAAGTGACGAGGGGTCTCAGAGACCGTTCGGCAGGTAGTTCTTGATAACCTTCTTGCCATCGGGTTCGGCAAGGACCATCGTTCCGCGTGCATCGCGGATGAACTTGTTGGACCGCTTGATCATGCCGTGGCGCTTGCCAGCGGCGGCTGCAACGACTTTGCCGGTCGCGGTGATCTTGAACCGCTTCTTGGCAGCCGATTTCGTCTTCATCTTGGGCATTTTGCTACTCCAGTTTTGTATCGAAACCGCAGACGAGGCTGGTTTCAAGCATTTTAGAACAGCCACGGCATGCCCTGCCGGACCGTTCGGAACGCGCGCTTATAACCGCAGTCGGTCGAAAGCGCAATGGGAAAGAAAAACGCGGCAAAAGCCCGGCCGAAATGCCGGTTGATCCGCGAAAGGCCGACGGTGGGCGCTTATTTCGGCGCCAGCACCATCATCATCTGGCGGCCTTCAAGCTTCGGCTCGGCTTCCACCTTGGCGATTTCCGTGGTGTCGTCCTTGACCTGAAGCAGGAGCTTCATGCCGAGTTCCTGGTGGGCCATTTCGCGGCCGCGGAACTTCAGCGTCACCTTGACCTTGTCGCCTTCTTCAAAGAAGCGGTTCATCGCCTTCATCTTCACGTCATAGTCATGCGTGTCGATGTTTGGACGCATCTTGATTTCTTTGATTTCGACGATCTTCTGCTTCTTGCGGGCTTCTGCCGCTTTCTTCTGGTTCGCATATTTCAGCTTGCCCAGGTCGAGGATCTTGCACACTGGCGGCTCGGTGTTCGGCGAGATCTCGACGAGATCGAGGCCGGCGTCCTCAGCCATCTTGAGAGCCTGCTCGGTCGGAACGATACCAAGGTTCAAGCCTTCGGCATCGATAAGCTGGACCTTGGGAATGCGAATTTCCCGGTTGGAGCGTGGCCCGTCCTTAACAGGGGCATCGGTTTTGAATGGTCTGCGGATGGTCGTATTCTCCTAGATTGTTTCGGCACCGCAGCGACACATCGAGAGCGCCCGGCTTGCGGCCGACGGCAATGTCGTGATCGCTACGGCGAAGTCAATAGCATAGCCGCGCGAAAAAATCACCTGCTGTCCGCATGTCGCGAATCTGTTTTATAAGCGCGGCAAAACCTCAGGATTCCACCATGACCGACGCTGCCAACCTTACCCGCAAAACGATCACCGTCGGCTCCGGAACGCTTGCGCGGGAGATCGCAATCATCCACCGGGCCGCGCGCAGGAAAAAGGCGGGGCCTGCCTTCGTCTGGCTCGGCGGCTACCGGTCGGACATGACGGGCACCAAAGCCGTCGAACTCGACGCGCTTGCCGGCGAACTCGGGCTCGCGGCAATCCGGTTCGACTATTCGGGCCACGGCACTTCCGGCGGCGCCTTCCGTGACGGGACGATCTCGCGCTGGTTGGAAGAGGCAATCGCCGTCCTTGACGACATCAAGCCGAAACGCGTCATCCTGGTCGGCTCGTCGATGGGTGGGTGGATCGCGCTGCGCCTCGTGCAGGAATTGAAGAGACGCAGGAAGGCCGCGAAGGTCGACGGCATCGTGCTGATCGCGCCGGCGCCGGATTTCACCGCGGAACTGATCGAGCCCAATCTCACCGAAGCCGAACGGCAGTCGCTTGCCGAGCGCGGTTATCTCGAGGAGCGATCCGAATACAGCCCGGAGCCCAACATCTACACGCGCGCCCTGATAGAGGACGGCCGCAGCAATCTGGTCATGACGGGCATTATAGAGACCGGCTGTCCGGTTCACATCCTGCAGGGCATGAAGGATCCGGACGTGCCTTACGCCCACGCATTGAAGCTCGTCGAATTCCTGCCGGCCGACGACGTCGTCCTGACGCTGATCCGCGACGGAGATCACCGGCTCTCCAGGCCCCAGGACATCGAAAAATTGCGCGCTGCGGTCTCGGCCCTAATATTTAATGATTAAATTTTGGGCTGATACAAAAATGTTGCAGCCTTAACCATAATGCGAGCGATGACCCGTTAACAAAACTCGCTGATTGACTCTTTCGCCCGTCCGCCCTTAACGTTTCATTAGGATTTGAAGGGACGGGTCCATGATGATAGCCTTGCAGGCGCGGCGCATAGCCGTGATCCTAGTTAGCGTACTTGTACCAGTGAGTGCTGCAGTTCCGGCTCCAAGGCCAATGGCCGCAATGGTCACCGGTGCCGTCACCTCCCAGCCGATCGGCCATTACGAATTCTGTCATAAATATGCGGCGGAATGTTCCATCAAGAGCCGCTCCGCTCCTTCCCCCAAAGTCAGCGCCAAAGGCTGGGCTGCGGTCCGTCAGATCAACCGGGCTGTCAACGCTCGTTACATCGCCAAGACGGACAAGGAAGTCTACGGCCGCGAAGAGGTCTGGAGCTATCCGAGCAATTTCGCCGATTGCGAGGACTTTGCGCTCGAGAAGCGCAAGGAACTCGCGGCGCAGGGCTTCGCCCTATCCGATCTCCTGATGACCGTCGTCCGCAAACCGGACGGCGAAGGCCATGCGGTCCTGACGTTGCGCACGTCCGACGGGGATTTCATCCTCGACAACCTCGATAACGAGGTGAAGCCCTGGTTTGCGACGCCCTACACCTTCCTGAAGCGCCAGGCCTCGTTCAATACGGGCCGCTGGGTCACCATCGAAAACGGCCGCGACCTGCTGGTCGGCGCGTTGAAATAACCCGCATCTTTAAGTAACGATTGACATTCGCCCGCAACCGATGAGATTGCGGGCGAATGTTTTGGTATCGCCATATCGGAAGACATTTCCTCAGTGCGCCCAACCTGCTAGGAGGGAATCTCTGAAACCGGAGCGGGTTGTGCGTGACGAGGTGATAACAGGTTTGCCCCGCGCGGTCCGTGCGATGAGGCCCACCCTCCCGATCCTGTTGACCGGTGTATTCCTCGTTGTCCTGTTGGCGGTCGCCGGGCTCATCGTCCTCGAAAACTACCGAAATGCCCTGAAGGAAGGCGAAGCTCGCGCGCTCTCGTCCGCGCATGTGGTCGCCGCCCATCTGGAGTGGATGATCGAGGCAAGCGACCAGGCTCTGCGGCGCATCGAAACAGAGGTGGCCAGCCGGCCGATCGATGCCTCGCCTGTTCTTGCAGCCGATCTGTCGCGGGCTGTCGGCCAGCTGCCGGCCGGTTTTCAATATTCGCTTCTGGATGACGCCGGCGTCGTGCGCTTTTCCAGCGCCGATGGAAGTGCCGCTGGCAATGCATCCGACAATCACAGCGAACGCGCCTATTTCAAGAGGCTGAGGCAAGGCCAGGAGCTGACTTTCACCCGGTTGCTCGACAACGAACGTGCCGGCAAGCCATCCTTCACCATCGCACGGCGGATCGACCGAGACGGGATTTTCCGAGGCGCCGCCAGCATTACCATCCCGAACGAGAGCCTGGACAGCTTCTGGGCCTCGTTGGGGCTCGGGCCGAACTCTACGATTTTGATCATCAGGGACGACGGCTGGCTGATGGCCCGACGGCCGGCGACAACGCGCCCGATCGATCTCAGTACGACCGCGTGGTACCCGATGACGCGCCAAATGCCCTCCGGCTTCTACCACAGTCCGGTCTCGCCGATCGACGGCCATGCCCGCATCGTCGCCTTCTGGAAGGTCTCCGGCTGGCCGCTCATCGCCCTTGCGGCCATCGCACGGCAGGAAATTCTCGACCAGTTCTGGCGCAATCTCCTGTCGGACGCGCTGATCATGCTGCCGTTGATGGCGCTGCTGGTCCTCGGCGCCTTCTGGATCAACCGCCTTCTCTATCGCACCGCCGTCCGCAACGAAGAACTGGAGCAGGCGGTGGAGCGCAACCGCTTCCTGCTGCGGGAAATTCATCACCGGGTGAAGAACAATCTCCAGGCGGTGCTGGCGCTCGTGCGGCTGCAAGCCTTGCCGGTCGATGCTCGTGACGACATGACGAGGCGCATTGCCGCGATGATCGCCGTGCACGAACAGATCTACCAGAACGATCAGTTCGAAGAGGTCGAGGTGGCGCCCTATGCCACCAAGCTGATCACCGACATCGCCTCGGGCTATGAGACGCCCGTCGTGCTCGATCTCAGGCTGCAGCCGTTGACCGTCGATCGGGAGCAGGCTTTGCCGCTCGGGATGATCATCAACGAAGTCGTTTCCAACTCGTTCAAATATGCCTTTGCCGGTCGGCAAAGCGGCAGGCTTTCCGTCGAACTCCGCGAAGACGGCGACAATCTGAGCCTCGTCATCCGCGACGATGGGCCGGGCATCGAGGCCTTCAGCCGGGCCGGCGGCATGGGCAGCAAGCTGATCGCCAATTTCGTCAAGCAGCTCGGCGGGCATTTCACCACCCACAATGACGGCGGCGCGGTGTTTTCGCTCGAGGTACCCCGGACGCGGGCGCCACAAGCGGCTGCGTGAGCGGACGGTACAGGCAACACCAGCAGCCTACCGACCGCGCGTTTGAGCTCCGGGAGTGTGCCGCGCCGGATCCCGGCCCTTCGCTTTGGCTCAGGGCGTTCAGCGCTCAAAACACTCCACCGGAGCGTTTTGACGGCTTGCAGCCGTCGCGCTTCACCCATTCCCGATCAAGATACCTGCGGCGAGCACCAGCGATCCGCCAAACACCACCTGTACGACTGCCCGCAGAAACGGCGTTTCCATGTAGCGGTTCTGGATAAAGGCGATCGCCCAGAGTTCGAAGAAGACGATGATCGCGGCAACGATGGTCGCGGTCCAGAAATGCGGGATCAGGTAAGGCAGCGTGTGGCCGAGGCCGCCGAGCGCCGTCATGATGCCGGAGGCAAACCCACGCTTGATCGGCGAACCGCGTCCGGAAATCTTGCCGTCGTCGTGGGCGGCTTCCGTAAAACCCATGGAAATGCCGGCACCGACCGAGGCCGAGAGGCCGATCAGGAATGTCGACCAGGTGTCGCCGGTCGCAAAGGCCGCAGCAAAGATCGGCGCCAATGTCGAAACCGAACCGTCCATCAGACCTGCGAGACCCGGCTGCACGTAGGTGAGGATGAACTGGCGGCGGGCGGTCTCGTCTTCCTCGGTCTTCACGTCGTCGGTCACATGCTTGTCGCCGAGCATGCGGGCGATATCCTCATGCCCCTGTTCGGCAATCGCCAGATCACCCAGCAACTGCCGCGTCGAGGCGTCGGAAACCTGCTTTGCCGCTTCGGTATAAAACCGGAAAGCCTGTTGCTCCATGGCTTCCGCCTGTTCCCGGATGGTGTCGAGCGACAGGTTGCGGGTCAGCCAATCCGGCTTGCGTTCGTAGAAACCGCGTACATGTTCGCGGCGGATCAGCGGGATGCGCTCACCGAAGCGTGAGCGGAACATCTCGATCAGCATGTTCTTGTGGGTCTGCTCGACTTCCGCCATGTCTTCGAACACCTTCGCGGATGCGGGAAACTGATCCTTGAGATTGTCCGCATAGGCGAGATAGATCCGCGCATCCTCTTCTTCCGAAGCGATGGCGAGCGCCAGGATTTCCTTCTCGTCGAGGGAGGCGAATGAGCGCTTGGAACTGGAAAGAAGGCGGGCGAGCATGGAAAAACCTCTTATTAGAATAATTCTAAACTAAAGCCTCGCCTGAAAACTTCAAGGGATTTCTGCCTTCCCGCGATCGAAAGATGGCGGGAAGGCGTGGCGCAATATCCGGAAAGATTGCTGCGATGCAGCGTAATTTTCCGGATTTTTTTCTTGCTGTTCCCGAAACGAAAGGACTATGAGCTGCGCCGCGCGGCCAAAATCCGGGCACCTCCCAAAGTTTAGAAGGCATAGATCCCATGAACCGCAGAAACTTCTTCCGGCAGGCCGCGACCGCCGGCGTGGGCGCCGCTGCAGCGACCGCGCTCGCAGCGCCTGCCATTGCCCAGGAATCCCCGAAGATCACTTGGCGGATGACCTCGTCGTTCACCAAGAACACCGACATCCTCTGGTCCGCCGCCACCGACATCGCGGAAAGCGTCAAGGAAGCCTCGGACGGCAACTTTACGATCCACACCTTCTCCGCTGGTGAAATCGTGCCGGCTCTGCAGGCCGCCGATGCCGTTTCCAACGGCACCGTCGAAATGGCGCATACCTGCGCCTATTATTATATCGGCAAGGACCCGACGTTTGCGCTCGGTACCGCCGTTCCGTTCGGTCTCAACGCCCGCCAGACCAATGCATGGTTCTCGGTCGGCGGCGGTAACGAACTGCTCAACGACTTCCTTGGCGGCTACAATCTCTTCGCGCTGCCGGCCGGCAATACCGGTGCCCAGATGGGTGGTTGGTACCGCAAGGAAATCAACACGATCGAAGACCTGAAGGGCCTGAAGATGCGCATTGCCGGCCTCGCAGGCCAGGTGATGCAGAAACTCGGCGTCACGCCGCAGCAGATCGCCGGCGGCGACGTCTATGCGGCGCTTGAAAAGGGCACGATCGACGCCACGGAATTCGTCGGTCCCTATGACGACCAGAAACTCGGCTTCGTGAAGGTCGCCAAGTACTACTACTACCCGGCATGGTGGGAAGGCGGCCCGGCCGTCCACGCCTTCATGAACAAGGACAAGTTCAACGCCCTTCCGAAGAGCTACCAGCGCATGATCAAGGATGCATGCGCCAATGCCAACCAGAACATGCTTTCCCGCTACGACACCAGCAATGCCAAGGCGCTGCGTCAGCTCGTTTCGGAAGGCGCCGTCCTGAAGCCGTTCAGCCCGGAAATCCTCGAAGCCAGCTACAAGGCTGCGCTCGAAGTCTATGCCGAACTCAACGCCAAGAACGCCGCCTTCAAGAAGATCTACGACAGCCAGCAGGCCTTCAAGAAGGAAGGCTATCTCTGGAACCAGATCGCCGAATACAGCTATGACACCTTCATGATGGTGCAGCAGCGCAAGGGCACGCTGTAATCCATCCCTGCCAGATCAGGTTCGAAAAGCCCGGAGCGATCCTCCGGGCTTTTTTCGTCCGGAATTTGCTTGCCGTCCCCGAAACGATGGGATTAAGACCGGCATAACGCGAGGCCCGCGCATCCGAAGCCCAGGAGCATTCTCATGAACCGCAGACGTTTCTTCAAGCAGGCCGCCACGGCCGGGGTCGGCGCAGCTGCCGCTACCGCGCTCGCCGCCCCGGCGATTGCCCAGGAAAGCCCCAGGGTGAACTGGCGGCTGACCTCGTCCTTCCCGAAAAGCCTCGACATCATCTTCAATGCCGCCAACCAGATCGCCGACAGCGTCAGGAACGCCACTGACGGCAAGTTCACCATCCAGACATTCGGGGCCGGCGAAATCGTGCCGCCGCTGCAGGCGGCAGACGCGGTTGCCAACGGTACGGTCGAGATGGCCCATACCTGCTCCTACTATTACATCGGCCAGGACCCGGCATTTGCGCTCGGCACCGCCATTCCCTTCGGCCTCAATGCCCGCATGACCAATGCATGGTTCACGGCAGGCGGCGGCAACGACCTGATCAACGAATTCCTCGCCCCGCGCAATCTCTATGCCCTGCCGGCCGGCAATAGCGGCACCCAGATGGGCGGCTGGTTCCGCAAGGAAATCAACACCATCGATGACCTCAAGGGCCTGAAGATGCGGATCGCCGGCCTGGCGGGCCAGGTCATGCAGAAGGTCGGCGTCACCCCGCAGCAGATCGCCGGCGGCGACGTCTATGCGGCGCTCGAAAAGGGCACGATCGACGCCACCGAATTCGTCGGCCCCTATGACGACCAGAAACTCGGCTTCGTGAAGGTCGCCAAGTACTACTACTACCCGGCATGGTGGGAAGGCGGCCCGGCCATGCATGCCTTCTTCAATCTCGAAAAATTCAAGAGCCTGCCGAAAAGCTACCAGCAGATCGTCACCGACGCCTGCGCTGCGGCTAACATGAGCATGCTCGCCAATTACGATGCCCACAACGCCACGGCGCTGAAGAAGCTCGTCGCCGAAGGCGCGATCCTGAAGCCTTTCAGCCGCGAGATCATGGATGTCTGCTTCAAGGCGGCTATGGAGACCTATGCCGAGCTCTCGGCCAAGAGCCCGGCCTTCAAGAAGATCTATGACAGCCAGCAGGCCTTCAAGAAGGACGCCTATCTCTGGGCCCAGATTGCCGAATATTCCTACGACACCTACATGATGACGCAGCAGCGCGCCGGCACGCTCTGACCGTCCCACCGCAATGACATACACCAAGCCCGGAGCAACCCTCCGGGCTTGGTGTTTGAAAAAACGGTCGTCAATGCGTCAGCATCGGCTTCCGAAACTGCCAAAGCGGTTGCTAATTTCAATATTGTATCGTAAAATCATATCGTTGATTGAGAAAATCGGCATCGCCGTTGAGCTCCCGGAAAATTAAATCTCCGTGGCAGCATTGATTATCAACGGATAAAGCTTATATTGACGCTATCGAAAATTGCTTGCGACCTTTGTTCACGGGCCTGGTGCTCAGTCAGATTTCCTCTCAAATATCGATCAAAGCGGACGGAATACTGTCCGCAATCTCTAACGATTGAAAGGAAATCGTTATGAATACTGGCACCGTGAAGTGGTTCAATAGCACCAAGGGTTTCGGCTTCATTCAGCCTGATGACGGCGCGACGGACGTTTTCGTTCACGTTTCGGCTGTTGAACGTGCCGGCATGTCTTCCCTGACGGAAGGTCAGAAGATCTCCTACGAGATCGTTCGCGACCGCAAGTCCGGCAAAAGCTCGGCCGACAACCTCCGGGCCGCATAAGGATGTCATTCGCCTCGGCTGACCACGGATGTACTGGCAGCGACGGCTTGAATGACGGGAAGAGGTCGGGGTAACGCCCGGCCTTTTTGTTTTGCCCCGGCTTTCGGCCGGTCCAAGGAGAACACGATGAGCGCAAATGTCTATGCCATAGGCGATAACATCGTCCTCAAGGCAGGCCTTACCCGGACCGCCACTGGCGACCGGACATGCCGCGTCGTGGGCCTTCTGCCGGCAGCCGATCGTGGTGAAAACCAGTATCGGGTACGTTTCGGCAGCGAAAATTTCGAGCGCCGGATCGTCGAAAGCGATATCGACACTTCGGAGACCGCATCGTCGGCCAAGACGGACGAGGCTTCCGCCGACGCTCCGAGCGGGCCTTGGCTGAAGCCGTCGAGCATTCGCATTGGCAAGTGATTCAACACTTCGATCGAACGCGGGATCTGCCCGCAATGGAAAGGATTTAGTTTGCAGGTTCTAGTCAGAGACAACAACGTCGAGCAGGCACTCCGGGTGCTGAAGAAGAAGATGCAGCGCGAAGGCGTCTTCCGCGAGATGAAGGCGCGCAGCGCCTACGAGAAGCCCTCCGAAAAGCGGGTACGCGAAAAGGCTGAAGCCGTTCGCCGCTACCGCAAGCTGGCGCGCAAGAAGATGCAGCGCGAAGGCCTCCTGCCGGCACCTAAGAAAGTGATCCGTCCGGCGCGCGGATAACTTGTCAACCGCACGGACATCCCATCAGGAAGGAGGATAGTATGGCCGCCACCAAGGACGAATTCTTCAATCCCACCAAGCTTTCCGCGCGTGACAAAGCCGCTGCGACAGATCACACCGCGCGCTCGATCATTAGTGCGGAAGCGACCCAGCGGGAAAAGAAAACCGAGAAATTGAGGCAGCTTCGTCTCGAACGCGAAGCTGCGGAGCCTGTTCCGGCCCCTGCTCGAGCCAAGGGCCGCAAGGCCCCGGCCGATCACTGAATTTCAAAAAGCCCGGAATTTTCCGGGCTTTTTGCTGTGTGGCTCACAGTCGCAGAGCTGCTCAGGCCGCCTGAAGCTGCGCCGGCTGGCGCGGCAGCGGCGGGAAGGCGAGAGCGATCGCCACGGCTCCGAGGCCGACCAGCGCCGATCCGAAGAACAGCCAGTCATAGTTGGCGAAGTGGTCGAAGGCCCAGCCGCCCGCAAGCGGCCCGAAGGCCATGCCGATGCTCGACAGCATGGTCGCGGCGCCGAACACGGTGCCCATGATCTTCGGCCCGAAATAGTCCCGCGCCAGCACCGCATAAAGCGGCATCACGCCGCCATAGGTGCCGCCGAAGATCACCGCCAGCATGTAGAACTGGCTGAGATCGCTCACCATCGTGTAGGCCGCAATGACCACGGCCTGGATCATCAGTCCGCCGATCAGCACCGGCTTGACGCCCAGCCTGTCGGCCAGAAGCCCAAACAGAATGCGGCCGCCAAGGCCCGCCGCCCCCTCGACGCTGTAGATGCTGACGGCCGACATCGGCGCCACGCCGCAGAACATCGCATAGCTGACCATATGGAAGATCGGTCCGGAATGGGCCGCGCAGCAGGCGAAGAAGGTAAACCCGAGCACCAGGAACTGCGGCGAGCGGAACACCCGCGACAACGGCATGCCGGCACCTTCGGCCTGAGGTTCGGAGGCTCCGCCGCCCAAAGCCGCCACGACCGGCGGATTGCGGACCAAAAAGGCCGTCGGGAGGAGCAGTATCCAGGCGCCAATGCCGATAAAGAGCATCGCTATGCGCCAGTCGTCATAGGCGGTGATCAGCCAGCGGGCAAAGGGCGAGATGGTCATCGGCGCCATGCCCATGCCGGCGGAAACCAGCGAGACCGCAAGGCTGCGATGCTCGTCGAACCAGGACATGGTGACGGCGATCATCGGTGCGAAGAAGGCGCTCGCGGCAAGTCCGATCAGACAGCCATAGATCAGCTGGAAGGCAAGGAGGCTCTGCGCCTGGCTGGCAAGCACCAGCGCCAGGCCGAGAAGCGCGGCCCCGATCAGCACGACGATACGCGCTCCGAAACGGTCGCTCAACGTGCCCCACATGAAGCCGCCGAGACCCATGACGACGAAATTCAGCGTCATCGCGCTCGAAATGCCGGCATGCGACCAGCCGGTCGCCTTGGCGATCGGCTCCAGAAAGATGGCCAGCGAAAACGTCGTGCCGACGGCGACGCAGCCCATCAGGGCGCCGGCTGCGACGATGACCCAACGATAATTGCTACTCATGTCTACTCCCCATATGTCACAGGTTCCGAGATCCGGACGGATCGCGCGACATCGCAATGCCATCCTTGAACCCAGGACGTGTGAGGCCCCCTCCCTGCCGACACACCAACCGATTTTTTTCGCAACCGGATTTTTGGATCATATAACAAAAAGCCCCGCACGCGGCGGGGCTTTCCAAATCTCTTGATCGTGGTGACGTCCTAGCTACTGCCGGTGTTGGGACGGTTCTTGCCGACATTGGTATTCGTCGATGCCGTTTTGCCGTCCGGGTTCTGGCCGTAATAGGTACCGCCGAGGTGGCCACCGGCACTGGTGTTCTCCACCTGGCGCTCGGCGCGTTTTACGGCCTCCTTCACGTCACTCTTGCTCATGTCTGCCTCCAGCTTTGGGGTTGGTGACAGAGGTGTAACCGCCCGGCGCGCCAAGTGTTCCCCGCTCATTTGCCGACCGGGCGCTACAACTGACACCCAAGCTTCACACGCCGCGGATAGGCTTTGCGCTTGACGAAGCGCAAACATGCCTCTATTTGGGAACGATCGTTTCCAAATTAAGCCGATATCATGAACATCAACACTGCGCCGCGCCCGCCGGGTCGCCCCCGCGAATTCGAGATCGAAGAAGCGCTCGACAAGGCGATCATCGTCTTTTCCGAGAGGGGTTATCACGCGGCCTCGATCTCGGAGCTGAAGGACGCCATGGGGCTTGCCGCCGGCAGCCTCTACAAGGCGTTCAAGGACAAGAAGGCGATCTTTCTCGCGAGCTTCGACCGCTACAAGCAGGTCCGTAACGCCCTTCTCGAACAGGAACTGGCCGAGGGCGAGAACGGCCGCGACAAGGTTTCCCGCCTGCTGCGCTTTTATGCCGAGGCATCGCATGGCGAAAGCGGCCGGCGCGGCTGCCTTGTCGTCGGAACGGCGATCGAGCTTGCCGTCTACGATGCCGAAGCCGCCGAACGGGTCGACCGCTCCATGACCCGTACCGAAGCCATGATCGACGGGCTCATCCGCGAGGGCCAGGCGGATGGCTCCATTCCGCCGGCGATCGACCCGCTCACCACCGCCCACGTCCTGCTCTCGGTGACGCAAGGCCTGAGAGTACTCGGCAAGACCGGTCCGAACCGGGACCGTGCCTTTTCCGTGGTCGATACGGCCATGAAACTTCTCGACTGATTTTTATCCGACCCTTCCTCCCAAGGAGCTTCTCATGACCACCAATAGCGCAACGATGGCCACGCCGGCGGCCGCTTCCGGACTGTCCGCCGCCATGACCTTCGTAATGGCCGCTGCCTGCGGGCTCATCGCCGCCAATCTCTACTATTCCCAGCCGCTCGCGGGCCCGATCGCCGCTTCGATCGGCCTGCCGGCGCATGCAACCGGCCTTATCGTCACCCTCACCCAGATCGGCTATGGCCTCGGCCTGCTGCTGGTCGTGCCGCTCGGCGACCTTCTCGAAAACCGCCGGCTGATCCTCACCATGATCGGCGTCGTCACCGTGGCACTGCTCGGCGCCGGCCTGTCGACCGCGTCGGTGCCGTTCCTTGCCGCATCGCTCGCGATCGGCGTCGGCTCCACCGCGGTCCAGATGATCGTGCCGTTCGCCGCCAGCCTGACCAACGACGCCAATCGCGGCCGCGTGGTCGGCAATGTCATGAGCGGACTGATGATCGGCATCATGATGGCGCGGCCGGTCTCGAGCTTCATTGCCGAGTTTTCTTCCTGGCACATCGTCTTCTACCTGTCGGCGGCTGTCATGATCGTGCTCGGCTTCGTGCTCGCGGCCCGGCTGCCGAAGCGCATGCCGCAAACCAAGCTCTCCTATGTCGCCCTGCTCGCATCGATGGGCAGCCTTTACGCCACCCAGCCGGTTCTGCGCCGCCGGGCATTCTACCAGGCCTGCCAGTTCGCCACCTTCAGCCTGTTCTGGACGGTGACACCGCTGGTTCTGGCCGGCCCCGCCTTCCAACTCAGCCAGGCCGGCATCGCGCTGTTCGCCTTGGCAGGTGTTGCCGGCGCCATCGCCTCGCCGATCGCCGGACGCCTGGCCGACCGGGATCTCGGCAAGCCCGCAACGGTCTTCGGCATCGCCGCCGTCGCCGTCGCCTTCGTGATCACCCATATCGCGCCGGAGGGCTCGATTATTGCGCTCGCGCTGCTGACCGTTGCTGCCATCCTGCTCGATTTCGGGGTGACGATGACGCTCGTGATCGGCCAGCGGTCGATCTACAATCTCGGCGCGGACCTGAGAAGCCGGCTGAACGGCCTCTACATGGCGACCTTCTTCTGCGGCGGCGCAATCGGCTCGGCCGTCGGCGCCTGGGCCTTTGCCGAAGGCGGCTGGCTGCTTGCCTCCTCGCTCGGCCTTGCCCTGCCGGTCATCGCCTTCCTCTATTTCCTGACGGAAAAACGCGCCAAGGTTTAAGGCGATAGGACAAGATCACGTTCGAGGACGACCTCGAACGTGATCGAGGTCGCCAACGTGCCACCCTCCTGCCAGGGGTCAGCCTTCGTTTCTCAGATCAACGAGGCTTCCATGCGACCCATCCTTCGCTTTTTTGCTCTTCTGCTGGCGGGCATCAGCAGTTCACCCGTGCTTGCCGCCGATCCCGTCGGCGTCCGGAAAATCAGTGTGGTTTCGCCCGAACACGATCGGGCACTTGCGGTAACCGTCTGGTATCCGTCAAAGGGTGACGGCGAAACGACGTCCATCGGCGACAACCGGATTTTCGAGGGATCGCCTGCATCGAAGAACGCGTCCCTCGAAAGCGGTCGCTATCCGCTCGTGCTCCTGTCCCATGGCTCCGGCTCCCGCGCCGAAGGCATGGCCTGGATTGCCACCAGGCTCGCCGAGGCGGGCTTCATCGTCGCCGGTCCCAACCATCCCGGCACCACGAGCGGCGATTCCACGCCAGCCGCGACGCCGAAGATCTGGGAACGCACTCAGGACCTTTCCGACATCATCACCGCATTGACCGGCGAAGCCCCCTGGAAGGCGGCAATCGACACAGAGCATATCGGCGTTCTCGGCTTCTCGCTCGGCGGCAGTACGGCGATGGAACTTGCCGGCGCACGTGCCGATCTCGGCGCCTACAAACGGTATTGCGACGACTATCCGGCCATGATGGATTGCATCTGGTTCCGAGGCGGGCGCGGTTTTGCCGATGGCGAACAGGTCACGGTCAAAAAATTCGATCTCGAAAGCATCGACAGGACACGCTTCGAACGATCGAACCGCGATCCGCGCATCGCTGCGGCCGTCATGGTCGATCCCGGCCTTGCGACGGCTTTCACGGCCGGCAGCGTGAGAGCCATCGATATCCCGGTGGCCTTCATCAATCTCGGCAGCGTCGGGCAAATCCCGGTCGCGGTGCTTTCGGACGCGCTGGCGAAACAGGCCCCGAATGCCACTTACGCGCAGGTGAAGGGCGCCAACCATTTCAGCTTCCTGCCGGTCTGCAAACCGGGTGCAGCCGAGTTCCTGAAATCCGTCGAAGAGCCCGATCCGATCTGCGATGAAACCACCAGCCGATCGCGGGCCGATATGCACCGGGAACTCACCGGCCTCATCGTGTTAGCCTTCGAGCGTAGCCTCAAACCCGCCCGCTGAGCGAAAAGCGTGCTCTTCGGGTTTTCGTTGTTCAGCGGATCGGGCAATGCTATCCGCTGAACGTCATCATCCGGATATCATCCACCGGTAGGAAGCGGCGTCCAAAACTATGCCGTTTTCAGATCTGGAAATAAGCAATGAAAATTTTGATGGTCGATGTCGACGGCGTGCTCGTTGACGGGCGTCCTAGCGACGGATTGCCGTTCGCAACCGATCTCGAACGGGATCTCGGCCTGCCGGTTGACGTGTGGCAGCGGGAGTTCTTCAAGCCTTTCTGGCCGGACGTCGTCACCGGCCGGGAGCCGATCGAGCCTCGCCTGACCGCGGTGCTTCGGGAAATCGCTCCGCATCTCGAAGCGGAAACGCTGCTCCAATACTGGTTCGAAAACGATTCCCGGCTGGATCAGACACTGCTCGACGATCTTGCCGTGGTTCGGAAAACCGGCATCGCACTTTATCTCGCCACCAACCAGGAACATCGGCGCGCAGCCTATCTGATGGATGGGCTCGGCCTCGCCCGCCATTTCGACGGTATTTTCTATTCCGCCAAATTCGGCCACCGCAAACCGGCGCAGGATTTCTTCCGCCTTGCCACGGCGGAAGTGGGTGCGTCGCCCGAAGACATCGTCTTCCTCGACGACACGTTGGAGAATGTCGAGGCGGCCCGCCTTTTTGGCTGGAATGCGGTTTATTGGACAACCGGTATGACGCTGGAAACGGCCATCGCCCCGTTTACGGCTGTTGAAGAAAACCGCTGAGCCGAAGGGATCGGCCGGCCAATCAGCCGATCCCGTTTCAGACCTGCTTACTCGACCAGGTTGATTTCCTCAGTCTCGCCGCCTTCGCAGACGTAGCAGCAATCTTCGCAGCTCTCTTTGTTGTTCGGGCCGGTGCCCCAATAGGTCTGCTTGTCGCCGGAGACCCAGGCACCGTAGCAGATGTTCTCGCCCTGCTTGCACGAGAGGTGGATCTGCTTTGATTCGCCGTCATCCAGATAATAGACTTGGTTGCCGCCCGGCCAGACATGCTTGCGGTCCTGGCTGTAAAGCTCGACCTCGACGGCGTTCGGATGCTCGTTGCGCATCACGAAGCTCACGTCCGCGGACAGCGCCTGTCCGGCCGTGGAGCAGATGATTGCAGTCAAAACCACCAGAGCTGCGCGGCGCATTGCCGGCAGCGAATTAAAAGTCAACATGAAGCCCCCTATGAAAGCGCCTGATCAACGACGCCCATTCATATGTCCTGATTTGCAAGAATAAATCGAGATGGAGGGGGCCGTGTTGCTGGATTTTTATTCCGTCCTCAAGCAACCCGCTTGTAGAACAGCGTGGTGGCGCAGAAACCGCCTTCCGGCCACAGGGCATAGTCCGGGATGACGCCGACCCGCTCCCAGCCGAAGCGCGGATAGATCTTTTCCGCATCGCTGCCGGTCGCGGTGTCGAGCACCAGAAGCGTGCGGCCGCGCCGGGCGGCTTCCGCTTCCACGGCCTCCATCAGCTTGCGCGACAGGCCGAGCCCGCGAGCGGAGCGATGCACGAGGAGTTTCATCAGGTCGCCGCGATGCGGCTGGTTCGGTTTCGAGGCAAGGCCCACCTGCACCGTGCCGACGACCTTGCCCTCTACTTCGGCCACAGCGAGGATGATGCTGCCTTTTTCGACCGCATCGACAATCTCCTGCCAGTAGCCGACCGCGTCCTCCGGCTCGAAGGGCAGCATGAAGCCGAGCGAAGCTCCGCCGTTGACGCAGTCGGACAGGGTCTCGGAGAGATCGGCGATCGCCGTGCGGGTTTCACCGGCATTGAGGATGCGGATGGTGACGGTCATCTTATGAAGGCTCCTGGCATCTTGAAAAGGTTTAGCGGCCGCGGTCGAGGATGACGGCATAACGAGCCGGCTGGTCGGATGGATTGTGGAAGTCGAAGGCATCGCCGATATCCATATAGAGGCAGTCGCCGGGCTGCAGCCTATGGACGGTCTCGCCGATGATCATCTCCAGCACGCCCTCGAAGAGCCAGACATGCTGGGTCATCACCCGACTTTCCTCGCGCGGCGGAAAGCTGACCCGCGCATGGGCGGGGAAATCCACCTCGACGATATCGACCTTGCTCGGCGTTCCCGGCGGTGAAACCGAGCGGCGCAGATAACCCGTATGCGGATCGCGCCACAGCTTCTGCTCCGCCCTGCGGCTGAGCGGCGAGCTCTGCGGTTCGTCATCGGCGAAGAAGGCGGAGAGCGAGAGGCCGAGCGCTTCCGACAGCCTTGCCAACAGCGCAGCGGTCGGGCTCGCCTCCCCCCGCTCCACCCGCGAAATCATCGCGCGGCTGACGCCGGAGCGGCTCGCCAGCTCGTCCAGCGTCAATCCGGCGCGGGCCCGCAGGCTCTTCAGCCGCTCGCTGATGGCGTTCTCGATGTCATGATCCGTCGTTTCCATAATTTGAGAATTGCATTCTCTTATCATGGAATCAAGCGGTGCGATGCTGGAACCGTCGAATTTTACAAGCGATGGCGCTTCCGCGATAGCTCCTGTCACGGTCCATCGGTTATGGAGCAGTATCGGGCTTCAAGTCGGCGGAAACCGCCGACGCCCGCGCTTGCGGAGGGACGAGATGAACGGCCAGACAATCGAGACGGCGTCGCCCCTGTCGATCGCCAGCATCGTCGTCTCGATGACGATCGCCGCCATCGGCAGCGGCATCATGTCCGCCTATGTTCCTTTCGTGCTGACGCAGACGGGCGACACCTGGGCCGCCAGCGCCGCGGTCCCGACGCTCGCCTTCGGCGGCCTGGTCGGCTGCCTCGTCGGCGGCCCGCTGATCCGCCGGGTCGGCCACGCGCGCCTGTTCTCCTGCTCGATGGCCATGGTGATCATCGCCGCCGTGCTAATCGCCACCAATCCGCCGCCGATCTGGTGGGTGCTGGCGCGCGGCGTTTACGGTGCGGCCTCCAACGTCAATTTCATCATCGCCCAGAGCTGGCTCAACCACGCCGCCTCGAACGAATGGCGCGGCCGGGCGATGTCCTTCTTCTACATGGCCTTCGTGCTGGGCCTCGGCGCCGGCGCCTGGTTGTTCGGACGCATTCCGACGGATGGCAATCTCGCGCCGCTTGCCGTCGTTTTCGTCACCGCGCTCGCCATCCTGCCGATCGGGCTCACCCGCCTGCCGAACCCGCCGGCGCCGGCCAATGTCAATGTCGACATCAGGATGGCCTGGCGCATCTCGCCGGTCGGGCTGATCGGCGTGCTCGCGTCGGGCGGCCTTTCGATGGTGATCCAGGGCTTCGTGCCCATCTATGCGACCACCAATCACGTGGCGCAGACGGATGTGGCGCTGCTGATGCTGGTGATGCAGACCGGCCTGCTGTTCGTGCAATACCCGCTCGGCATGCTGTCGGACCGCATCGACCGCCGTTTCGTGCTGCTGATCACCTGTGCGCTGATCGTCGCGGCGGGTTTTGCGGCGCTGTTCGTGTCTTTCTCGATGATGATCATCCTGATGCTGGTCTTCCTCGTCTTCGGCGGCGCGGTAGAGACCGTCTATTCGGTCGCCAACGCGCATGCCAACGACCGGGCCGACCCCGGCGATTTCGTGCCGCTCTCCTCGACGCTGCTGGTGGCCTGGTCGACGGCAGCCACTATCGTGCCCCTCGGCGTCACGCTGCTCACCCCGGCTTTCGGCCAGCATACCTTCATCTATGCGGTGATCCTGGTGGCGATCGCCTACGGGGCTTACGTGATCTGGCGCCTCACAGAACGCGAGGGCGTGCCTGCCGACGAGCGGGAGAATGTCGGGCTGCGCAGCGCCCAGCTTCCGAACGCCTCGGTGATGACCGGCCCGGAGGCGGAAAAGCCCGCCGAATAGCCTGCGGCCGCGGGCTTTATCCTCAACGAAAGGTTATCTTTCCGCTTTGCGACAGGGATTCGCGCTGCTATATGCGCGAGCCATGAGCACCAATTCCACCCGCACTCCGCTTGACCATATCCGCAACTTCTCGATCGTGGCGCATATCGACCACGGCAAGTCGACGCTGGCCGACCGACTGATCCAGACGACCGGCGGTCTTGCCGAGCGCGACATGTCGGAACAGGTGCTGGACTCGATGGATATCGAGCGCGAGCGCGGCATCACCATCAAGGCCCAGACCGTGCGCCTGCACTACCAGGCGAACAACGGCGAAAAATACATTCTGAACCTGATCGACACGCCCGGCCATGTCGACTTCGCCTATGAAGTGTCGCGTTCGCTGTCGGCCTGCGAAGGGTCGCTTCTCGTCGTTGACGCATCCCAGGGCGTCGAGGCCCAGACGCTCGCCAACGTCTACCAGGCGATCGACAACAACCACGAGATCGTCACCGTCCTCAACAAGATCGACCTGCCGGCCGCCGAACCCGACCGCATCCGCGAACAGATCGAGGAAGTGATCGGCATCGACGCGTCGCACGCCGTACTGATCTCGGCCAAGACTGGCCTCGGCATTCCCGACGTGCTGGAAGCGATCGTCCACCAGCTGCCGCCGCCGAAGAGCGAACTCGGCGAAAAAGGCCCGCTGAAGGCGCTGCTGGTCGACAGCTGGTACGATACCTATCTCGGCGTCATGGTTTTGGTGCGCATTCTCGACGGCGTGCTGACCAAGGGCCAGACCATCCGCATGATGGGCACCGACGCCAAATACCAGGTGGAGCGCGTCGGCGTTCTGACCCCGAAAATGCTGGCCGTCGACAGCCTCGGCCCGGGCGAGATCGGTTTCTTCACCGGCTCGATCAAGGAAGTGGCCGATACCCGCGTCGGCGATACGATCACCGAGGACAAGCGCCCGACCGCCAAGGCGCTTCCCGGCTTTAAACCTGCTCAGCCGGTGGTGTTCTGCGGCCTCTTCCCGGTCGATGCGGCCGATTTCGAGGACCTGCGCGCCGCGATGGGCAAGCTGCGCCTCAACGACGCCTCGTTCTCCTTCGAAATGGAGTCGTCCGCAGCGCTCGGCTTCGGCTTCCGCTGCGGTTTCCTCGGCCTCCTGCATCTGGAAATCATTCAGGAACGCCTGGAGCGCGAATTCGACCTCGACCTGATCGCCACGGCGCCTTCGGTCGTCTACAAGCTGACGATGACCGACGGTTCCGAGCGCGAGCTGCACAATCCGGCGGACATGCCGGACGTGGTCAAGATTTCGGAAATCCAGGAGCCCTGGATCAAGGCGACCATCCTCACCCCCGACGACTATCTCGGTGGCATCCTGAAGCTCTGCCAGGACCGCCGCGGCATCCAGACCGAACTCACCTATGTCGGCAAGCGCGCCATGCTCACCTACGAGCTGCCGCTTAACGAAGTGGTGTTCGACTTCTACGACCGCCTGAAGTCGATCTCCAAGGGTTACGCCTCGTTCGACTACCATCTGCACGGCTATCGCGAGGGCAACCTCGTGAAGATGTCGATCATGGTCAACGGCGAGCCGGTCGACGCGCTCTCCATGCTGGTCCACCGCTCGGCTGCCGAAAAGCGCGGCCGCGACATGTGCGAGAAGCTCAAGGACCTGATCCCGCGGCACATGTTCAAGATCCCGATCCAGGCGGCGATCGGCGGCAACGTGATCGCCCGCGAAACGATCTCCGCCATGCGCAAGGACGTGACCGCAAAATGCTACGGCGGCGACGCCACCCGCAAGCGCAAGCTGCTCGACAAGCAGAAGGAAGGCAAGAAGCGCATGCGGCAGTTCGGCAAGGTCGACATCCCGCAGGAAGCGTTCATTGCCGCGCTGAAGATGAAGGACGACTGATCTTTCCAATGACAGTTCATGCGCATATATTTTGCGCATGAACTTGGAGGTTGGAATGTCCCAGCCCGCCCGCAAATCGACTAGGCTTTTGTTAGACGGCAACCTTGTTGCCGAGGCTCGCGCGCTGAAGATTGACCTCTCGCAGGCCGCCGAGGAAGGCATCGCCAAGGCCCTCAAAGCCGAGCGGGAGCGCCTTTGGCGGCTGGAGAGTGCCGAGGCAATCCGGTTTCACAATGAGTATGTCGAGAAACACGGCCTGCCGCTGGCAAAGTATCGCCAGTTCTGACGATGCGGTTTGATCTTATCGCCGCCCCCACCCCTCAAAAAATCCGCCAATCACTAAAACCTTAATAAATCCTGCAAATGCTTTGAAAGCTCGCTCGTGCAGGGTGATTGCAGGTGATGGGTTCGTGCGCCAACACGGCGACAGCTCAAGGGCATGACGCCGATCTTCACTGCCTGAGCCCGTAACGTGCCCTTCCCACCTGCGAGACGCTTCATGAGCAGCATTTCTTATAATCCGTCGGCCGCATCGGCGCTGCTGTTGCTGACCGGCTCGACCAAGGCGCTGGAGCGTAACACGGTCCAGGTGGCAACCGGTCGCGAGGTCAATACGGCGTCCGACAACGCCGCCTATTGGTCGATCGCCACGTCCATGCGTTCCACGGGCATGTCGCTCTCGGCGGTCGGGGACGCATCGGGGCTTGCCGCCGCGATGACGGATACGGCGTCGCTCGGCATGGAAGCTGCAACCAGCCTCGTTTCCGAGATCAAGTCGAAGCTTATCCTTGCCCGCTCGTCCGGCGTGGACAGGGATGCGATCAATGCCGAGATCACGCAGCTGAAAGAACAGCTGGGCACGGTAACGGAGTCCTCGTCCTTCAACGGCGAGAACTGGCTGAGTTCCGCCGGCGCACCGGGCGTCAAGTCGCTGCTTGCGTCCGCATCGACCAACCCAGACGGCACCACGGCCCTCAACACGATCGATTTCGATACCGCCTCGACGACGCTGACCAGCAGCGGCGATGCTGCCAATGGCCTTCTGACCAAGGCCTATTCGGGCACGACGGAGAATGGCACTCCTTACGAATACTATCTTCTCGATACGGGATCGCAGGGATCGGCAACCGCCAGCGAAATCAAGATCTCGAACGCAACGACCGAAGACGAACTGGACGGCATGATCTCCGCCACCGACAGCATGCTTTCGAGCCTCACTTCCGCCGGTGCCAAGCTCGGCTCCACGTCGAGCCGCATCAGCGCCAATACGGAATTCCTCTCCAAGCTGCAGGATGCGATCGACCGCGGCGTCGGGCGCCTCGTCGATGCCAATATGGAGGAGAGTGCCGTCAAGCTTGCCGCCACGAAGGTGCAGCAGCAGCTCCAGACGATCGGCCTCAGCATCGTCAACGAACAGTCGAAGCGCATTCTCGACCTCTTCCGCTGATACCTCCCCGATATCCGGCCCTCGAGCTTGCTCGGAGGCCGGATATGGCTTTCTCCTTACGCACCCTTCCAGGCGCAACGCCCGGGAAAAGGGGTGTCGCCGTGCGCCGCACAGCGACTGGATCCTCGGGTCAAGCCCGAGGATGACGGAGAGGGCGGCGGATGACGGAGGAGAGGCGCACGACATCCAAGGGTCGTCATCCTCGAGATCCAAGGTCGTCATCCTCGGGCTTGACCCGAGGATCCACCCTCCAGGCGCCAACCATCCGGGCACAATCGATACCTCCCCGTCAGCCCCATCAAACACTTAGCCTCCCCCTCATCCCCGCCCTCCCAACCCGTGCCTACAATCCCCCGTTCCGTCACGGATACACCGGCAGGCGTGCCGGCGAGGCGGGACCGGCGCGGACGTCAAGGGCAAGACGCAAAACCTTGGCGTCCGGGTTCGCGGAAAATGGTCTCCCTCCGGCGACGTGGGACGGGTGAGAAGCTGTCGGACCGACTTCTCGTTTCGTTTTCCATCATGGAGCGCCGGGCGTGCCTGTGAGGCACGCAGGGTGATCGGGGCCGCGCCGTGCGGCGTCCGAGGGTTTTTTCAAAAACCCGGATTGTGCGGCGCAGGTGGAAGACGATGCCGGGCGGCAGTCATGGCCTGCGGCAGCGTGGTCTGAGAGCGTGCATGACGCCCTCTTTCGGAGGGGCACGCAACCGTTCCCACAACCCCCGTCATCGCAGAGGGACCGAAGTCGCGGATATTAACCGCCGAACGGGGCGCTGAGAGGTGTCACTTATTACTTACCTTACGAGGCAGCTTTCAGCGCCCCGTCCGATCCTCGAGTCGCCCTCGGGTTAAACCCGAGGGTCGCCCGAGGATGACGAAAAGAAACCGGGGATCGCCAAGGGATTGTCATGTCTTCTCGCCAGCTCAGGTCTTTGTCAGTGGCGGCGGTCCGCGTGCAGCGGGCGCGGCATGTCGGAATGAGTAATCCAGACGCGCCCGTCGAAGGCCACTTCGCCGTGATCAAGCTTTCTGTTGGCGATCGTTTCGATGAGACCCAGTTTCGAGCGCACGTCGCCGATCCTGCCGTCGTTGACCACGCAGACGGCCTGGCATGTGCCGCCGTCGCGCATGACCAGAAGCGTGTGATGGCTGTTTCGCATGATCTTGTTTGGCAATGTCACGAGCGTCATGCTCTTCTCCTTGCTGTAACCGGACCGAACGCGTGATGCGTGGATGGCAAGGCTCGGGGAATATGGTCAACAAAAGGTTAACGAAACGGGATTGGATGTGCGGCTTGCCCGGCAGCCGGGCGGCCTTGCCCGCAGCGGCGTCGATAGCAGGTCACTTGACCGGCCTGCTCCGGCCGGCCTCGGGAACATCGCGCAGCGGCGCCCGGCTCAGTTCGTTGCCGGCGGCGATCGCCTTGCGCAGAAGCCGCAGCAGTTCGTCGGCTTCCGCTGCCGTCAGGCCGCGCAGCATCAGTTCCTGCGCCGCCTCCACCGCCGGCGCTATTCCGTCGAGGGTCTTGCGACCCTCGTCGGTGATCTGCAGTTCGCGGGCGCGCCGGTCCTTGGTGCTGGCATTGCGCACCAGCAGGCCCTTCTGCACCAGCCGGTCGACGACCCCGGTAATCGTCGTCCGGTCGTAGGCGATCAGCCCGGCGAGCGTGACCTGATCGATCCCGGGATTGATGCTGATCGCGGCGAGCGCCGCGTATTGGACGGGTGTCAGGTCGTACCCGGCTTGCTCCACCTCGGCATGGAAGACCGCCACCGCGATCTGCTGGAACCGGCGGGCCAGATGCCCCGGCATGTCATCGTTGTCTTTCACCAAACTCTCCAAAACCATCGCAAGCTTGACACGTATACTGATAATCAGCATACTGATCAATATTGGATCCGCCGAATCCATTTCCGCGGATGCCCTCAAGAAACATGCGGAGGAAACTGGTTCCATGCAATTCCATCTGAATGGGTTCGAGCCCGGCGACCCGGAAATCTTTCACCCGGAGGATCGATACGCAGCACCTGTCGAGGCAGGGCCGCTTCCTGAGGAAGTCGATGTGCTGATCGTCGGCTGCGGGCCGGCGGGCCTGACGCTTGCCGCACAGCTCTCCACCTTTCCCGGCATCAGGACCTGCATCGTCGACCAGAGATCCGGCCCGCTGCTGCGCGGCCAGGCCGACGGCATTGCCTGCCGCACGATGGAAATGTTCAATGCCTTTGGCTTTGCGGAACGGGTGCTCCAGGAATCCTACTGGGTCAACGAGACCTCGTTCTGGAAACCCGACGACGCAAAGCGCGAGAACATCGTCCGCAGCGGCAGGATCGACGACACGGAAGACGGGCTTTCCGAATTTCCGCATGTCATCCTCAACCAGGCGCGGGTGCAGGATTTCTTCCTCGACGTGATGCGCAAATCGCCGACCAGGCTCGAACCGCATTATTCGCGGCGCCTGATCGATCTGGAGACCGACCCCGCCGCCTCCGACTATCCGGTGACCGCGAGGCTGGAGCGGCTCGACCCCTCCCACGAAGGTGAGATCGAGATCATCAAGGCCCGGTACGTCGTCGGCTGCGACGGGGCGCGCAGCACGGTGCGCAAGTCGATCGGCCGGGCGCTGCACGGCGATTCCGCCAATCACGCCTGGGGCGTCATGGACGTGCTCGCCGTCACCGATTTTCCCGACATCCGCCTCAAGGCGCTGATCCAGTCCGCCGGCGAAGGCAGCATCGTGCTGATCCCGCGCGAAGGCGGCTATATGGTCCGCATCTATGTCGAGATGGACAAGCTCAACGAAAACGAGCGCGTCGCGAGCCGCAACATCACTGTCGACAAGCTGATCGCGGCCGTACAGCGTGTCCTGCATCCCCACACGTTCGAGGTGAAGGAGGTCGCCTGGTGGTCGGTCTACGAGATCGGCCAGCGCCTCACCGACAAGTTCGACGACGTGGCCGAAGACGCGATCGGGGAGCGCTTGCCTCACGTGTTCATCGCCGGTGATGCCTGCCATACGCATAGCCCGAAAGCCGGCCAGGGCATGAACGTCTCGATGCAGGACGGCTTCAACCTCGGCTGGAAACTGGCGGCCGTCCTGCAGGGGCGGAGCGGGCCGGAACTACTGCACAGCTATTCCGCCGAACGCCAGACCATCGCCAAGGAACTGATAGACTTCGATCGCGAATGGTCGGCAATGCTGAGTGCGCCGCTGAAATCCCCGGACGATCCGGACGGCGAAGGCGTCGAGCCGGCAGAGGTGCAGAAGTATTTCGTCCGGTCGGGGCGTTATACCGCGGGTACAGCGACCCGCTACACGCCGTCGGTGCTGACCGGCGAAGCCACCCATCAGCATCTCGCCAAGGGGCTGACGATCGGCACGCGGTTCCATTCGGCGCCGGCGATCCGCCTGGCCGATGCCAAGCCTACGCAACTCGGCCATGCCGCCAAGGCGGACGGCCGCTGGCGCATCTATGCCTTTGCAGGCGCGGAAGATCGCGCGGCCCCCTCTTCTCGGCTGCGGGCGCTTTGCGATTTCCTGGCGGACTCCCCCGCCTCGCCGGTGAAGAGACATACGCCGGCCGGCCAGGACATCGACTCGGTGATCGATTTCCGCGCTGTCTTCCAGCAGGCTCACCGGACGCTCGCCGTAGACACCATGCCAGCCTTCCTCCTGCCCCGGAAGGGCCGCTACGGGCTCTGCGATTACGAGAAGATGTTCTGCCCCGACTTCAAGAACGGGCAGGATATCTTCGACATGCGCGGCATCGATCGGGAACAGGGCTGCATGGTCCTGGTGCGGCCGGACCAGTATGTCGCGCATGTGCTGCCGCTCGATGCCTACGCGGAGCTCGCCGCTTTTTTCGGCGGCTTCATGCTTCTACAACGCTAGCTCGTTTCCTCGGCAGGATCGGTTCCCGGAACTGGCGCCTGCCGCAAAATCGTCTCACCCCTCGGCGCGCAATTTCGATTGACGCCCAATTTGTACAACTGTACAAATTGGGCGTACAGTTGATAATGGATCTTCGATGCGACCGAACCTGAGGGAAGCCTTGCTCAGAAACGCCGTGACCCTGTTTTCCCGCAGCGGCTACAATGCCGTGTCGCTACGGGATATCGCCAAGGCGTCCGGCGCCAATGTCGGCAGCCTCACCTATCATTTCGGCTCGAAGGCGAAATTGCTGCGGGAGGTTTACGAGCGCCACACGGTGCCGATGAACGCCCGCCGCCGCGAGCTTCTGGGCGAAGCCCTGCGGATCAGCGATGCGGATCAGCGGCTCATGGCCATCCTGCGCGCCTATGTCGTGCCGGCCTTCGTCTCCTCCTCGGAGGGCGATGGCGGCGGTGCCGAATTCACCCGGATGCGGGCAGTGCTGTCGGCGGAAGGAAATCCCGACGCGCAGGCGATCATCGCAGACGCATTCGACGAAACGAGCCGCGCCTTCATCAAGGCTCTGGCCGATTGCGTGCCCGGCGCGCCGTTGAGCGGGCTGGTCTGGCGCAGCCAGTTCCTGCTCGGCTCGCTCTATTACGCCCTGATCAATCCGGACCGCGTCACGCGTCTTTCGGGCGGCACGGTCGACGGAAACGATCGGGAAGCCGCCGTCAACCAAATCGTCGAGGCGAGCTATGCGAGCTTTCGAAGCCTCGGCGTCGAAACCAGGCAATCCGAGCGTGCCTGACTTACATGAGGGAAGAAAAATGAACGAAGATCGGCAGGAGAGCGGTCACGGGGCTGGCATTGCACGGCGGAAGCCGGACTTCCTGTTGCCCGACGGCAGCTGCGATGCCCATTGCCACGTTTTCGGTCCGGGAGCCGTTTTTCCCTATGCGCCCGACCGCAGCTATACGCCGGATGACGCACCGAAAGAGGCGCTGGCAAAGCTTCATGACAGGCTTGGCATCGACCGCGCCGTCATCGTTCAGGCGAGCTGCCACGGGACCGACAACCGCGCCATGCTCGACGCGATCGCCTGGCGCCCGGATCGTTACCGCGGCGTCGCGATCGTCGACGACAGTTTTGACGACCGCGCCTACCAGACGCTCGACGACGGCGGCGTGCGCAGCGTGCGGTTCAATTTCGTCCGCCATCTCGGCGGTGCACCGGACCTGGACGTCTTCAACCGGGTGATCGACCGCATCAAGGGACGCGGCTGGCACGTGGTGCTGCATCTCGACGCCGCCGACATCGTGCCGCTTTCCGACATGATCGCCCGGCTGCCGGTCCCCTTCGTCATCGACCACATGGGCCGCGTCGACACCAACCTTGGGACCGACCAGCCGGCGTTTCAGACGCTGCTGGAACTGGTGCGGCGGGAAAACTGCTGGATCAAGGTCTGCGGGTCGGAGCGAATCTCCCGCTTTCCGTTCGATACGGCCGTGCCTTTCGCAAAAGCGCTGGTGGAGGCCAGCCCCGAGCGGAGCCTCTGGGGCACCGATTTCCCGCATCCGAACCTCAAGGAGCCGGTCGACGAGGCCGACCTCGTGGATCTCGTGCCGAAGTTCGCGCTCACGGAAGAGGATCGGCGGCGGCTGCTCGTCGACAATCCCGCACGTTTATACGGTTTCGCCGCCTGAGCGGCCTTTGGAGGAGGAGGAAAGAATGGATTGCACAACTACGGAGAGGTCAGCGGGACGATTCGGACGGCCGGTGCGATGGATGAAATCTCTGGCCGTCGCCCTGACCCTGATGCTGCCGACCGGCGCCATGGCGCAGGACGCCTATCCGTCGAGGGACATTACCCTGGTGTTGCCTTTCGGTCCCGGTGGGATTGCCGACATTACGGCACGCCTGGTGGCCGAGTCGCTCGGCAAGAAACTCGGCCGTCAGATCGTGATCATGAACCAGCCGGGTGCCGGCGGTTCCGTCGCGGCACGGGCGGCGCTGAACGCCCCGGCGGACGGTTACACGCTCGCGCTTCTCTCGAACGGAACCGCGATCAGCGTACCGCTCTTCAAGAACCTGCAATTCGATCCGGTCGCCGATTTCGTGCCGGTGTCGAGCCTTGCCTATTTCGATTTCGTGTTCGTCACCAAGTCAGGCGGTAAATTCAAATCCCTCAAGGATGTTCTGGAAGCGGCCAAAGCCAAGCCGGGCGCGCTCAACGTTGGGACGATCAATGTCGGCAGCAGCCAGAACCTGGCGGCGGAACTCTTCAAGTCGACCTCCGGGATAGATTTCACCATCGTGCCCTACAAGGCCACGCCGGATCTTCAGGTCGCCCTGCTCGGTGGTGAACTCGACGTGATCGTCGACAGCCAGACGGCGCTGAAGGCTGCCCTGCAGCAGAACCAGGCGACCGCTATCGCCTCATCCGGCCCGGCGCGTTCCAGCCTCTCGCCGAACGTCCCGACCGCCGCGGAAGAAGGTGTCAAGGGCTTCGACGTCACTTCCTGGAACGCCATCTTCGCGCCGAAGGGCACTCCGCCGGAAGCGGTGAAGAAGCTGAACGCCGCGCTGGTCGAAGTCCTGGCCGACCCTGCCCTCAAGAAGCGGTTCGCGGATTTGGGCGTCGAAGCCCGATCCAGCACGCCGGAGGAGATCGGCGGCCGCCTGAAGGCCGACATCCAGAAATGGTCGGACGTGATCCAGAAGGCGGGTATTCCGAAACAATGACGCTCGATTGGTCCCGGAGCCTATCCGGGACTAATCCCCGCCTGACTTGGGGGCCACCCAGGGCATCTGCCGACGATTGAGGAAGGCGTCGATGCCGTCGCGGCCTTCGGCGCTTTCCCAACGGTCGGCGAGCAGGCCGGTGCTGTAGCCGACCGGATCTTCGATCGTCTGGCGGGCGAGATTTTGCACAAGGCTCTTGGCGCTGGCGACAGCGCCGGGAGCGCAATCGAGGAAAGCCGAGGCCTCCTCTTCAACTGCCGCATCGAGTTCGTCAGCGGTGCGAACGACGGACACGAGACCGATCTCGCGGGCCGTGACCGCATCGAAGCGGCGGGCGTTGAGGAACAGGCGACGGGCATGGCCTTCACCGATCCGGCGCACGACGTAGGGTGCGATGGTAGCGGGGATCAGGCCGAGCCGTGTTTCAGTGAGCGCAAACCAGGCGCTTTCAGCCGCGATGACGATATCGCAGACGGCCATCAGGCCGATGCCGCCACCGAAGGCATTGCCCTGCACCCGGCCGATCAGCGGTTTCGGCAAGTCATCCAGCGCTTTCAGCATCAGCGCGAGTTCCGTGGCGCCCTCGATCTTGCCGGCGCGATCCCTTGCCGCCTGGTCGCGCATCCATTGCAGGTCGCCGCCGGCGCAGAAGGTGGGGCCGGCGGATGCGAGAACCACGACCCGCACCGCCTCGTCGGCTGCGAGCTTGCCGGCCGCGTCCGTCAGATCGGCAATCATCCGCGCATTCATGGCGTTGTGCTTTTCGGGCCGGGCGAGCGTCAGCTTCACGACGCCGCGGTCATCCCGTTCCAATGTCAGCGTTTCGTAAGCGCCCATCAGCGCGCTCCCCTCAGGCTGCGGGCAAAAGCCTCCGCCTCGGTCAGCCGGTCGCGGTCGATGCGGGTTTCAAAACCCAGCGCATGTAGATGATCGACAGTCTTGCCGGTCGCGACATTGCCCTCCGCACCCGGAGCATAGGGGCAGCCACCAAGCCCGCCCGCCGCAGCGTCGAAAACGCGCAGACCTTTTTCGAGCGAGACGGTGATGTTGTCGAGCGCCCGGCCGTTGGTGTCGTGAAAATGCCCAGCGAGATGGGCCGCCGGCATGCGCTCCAGGACCGCATCCAGCATGGCGGCGACCCGATCCGGGGTGCCGGTGCCGATCGTATCGGCCAGCGCCACCTCACCGCAGCCCAGCGCATGAAGCTCCGTTGCCACCCGCGCCACCTGCGCCGGCGGCGTCGGACCATCGAAGGGACAGTCGACGGCGCAGGAGACATAGGCGCGGACCGGGATGCCGTCGCGACGGGCACTGTCGATCAGCGGCGCGAACCGCTGAAAACTCTCCGCGATGCTGCAATTGATGTTGCGGTGGCTGAAACCTTCGGACGCCGAGGCGAAGACGGCGACTTCATCCGCTTTGGCCGAGACGGCCCCCGCATATCCCCGCACGTTCGGTGTCAGCACCGTGTACAGCGTCCCCGGACGGCGGGTAATGCCTGCCATGACCTCGGCAGCATCGGCCATCTGCGGCACCCAGTCGGCGCGCACGAAGCTCGTCACCTCGATCTTTTCGAAACCGCAGGCCGAAAGCAGGTCAACCAGCCGGATCTTGTCGGCGGTGGAAATGAGCCCCTTCTCGTTCTGAAGCCCGTCGCGCGGGCCCATTTCGTGGATGCGGACGAAATCAGCCATCCTGCGGCTCCCCGGCTTCCGGCTCAGGCTCAAGGGAGAGCAGCACCGCGCCTTCGATCACCTGTTCGCCCTGCGACACCAGGACATCGGCAATCGTTCCATCGCGCGGGGCGGCAAGCGTCAATTCCATCTTCATGGCTTCCATGACGACAAGGGCCTCACCTTTCGCGACGGAGGCTCCCGGCGTGGCACGGAGGAGCTTTACGAGGCCCGGCATGGGCGCGGCGATGCGATCGCCGCCGGCGGTAATCTCATCCTCACCGGCAAGGGGATCGATAAGGCCGAAGTGCCAGTTCTCGCCATCGCCGAAGATCGTCACGTCACGTTCGCCGGAGACCAGATGGACGCGATGTTTCCGGCCGTCGGCCTCCAGAAGACAAGCCTCGGCGCTCAGGCGAGAGAGGCGGAAATCCACCGGCTTGCCGTCGACCGTGGCCGCATAGACGCCCTCTCCGATCGATCCGAACGAGACCGGCACGTGCTGACCGCGGTAGTCCAGTTCGACGAAATCGGAAGCTTCGGACCATAACCGGAATCCGGATAAGCGATCCCAGGGATCACTTCCGCTCTTCGGCTCCAGGGCACCGGAAAGTTTCAACGCGGCCAAGGCCATGGCCTCGCGAGACGGGGCCTGACCGATCGTCAATTCCGCCAGATGCCTGTCGATCAGGCCGGTATCGGGCAGCCCCTCAACGAAATCCGGCTGGATCGTTAGCCGGCGAATAAATGCGGCGTTGGTGGTCACGCCGGTGGTACGAACTTCGGCAAGGGCGGCCGACAGCAGCGAGAGCGCTGTCTGGCGATCCGGGCCTCGGGTGATGATTTTCGCGATCATCGGATCGTAGAAGGGCGAGATGCGGTCGCCGGCGCGCACGCCGCTGTCCACGCGCGCCAGCTCCTCCGGCAGGTCGAGATGGGCAAGCCTGCCGGTGGCGGGCAGAAAACCCCGCTCGGCATCCTCCGCATAAAGCCGAGCCTCGAAGGCCCAGCCGCTGATGAACAGTTCGTCCTGCCGGCGCGGCAGGGACTCGCCGGACGCGACGCGAAGCTGCCATTCGACGAGATCGACGCCGGTGATCGCCTCGGTCACCGGATGCTCCACCTGCAGGCGAGTGTTCATCTCCATGAACCAGAAACGGTCGGCCTTCAGCCCATCGGAGGCATCGGCGATAAACTCGATCGTGCCGGCACCGGAATAGGAGATCGCCATCGCGGCCTTGACGGCCGCCTCGCCCATGGCAAGGCGCATCTCCTCCGGCATGCCGGGGGCCGGCGCTTCCTCGATGACCTTCTGGTGGCGGCGCTGCAGCGAGCAGTCTCGTTCGAAGAGGTGCACGACATTGCCGTGGTCGTCGCCAAAAACCTGGATTTCGATATGGCGTGGATGGGCGATGTATTTCTCGATCAGGCAGGCGGCATCGCCGAAGGCGGCCAGAGCCTCCCGCTGCGCCGAGGCGAGTGCTTCCCCGAAGTCGGCTGCGCTTTCGACCCGCCGCATGCCCTTGCCGCCGCCGCCGGCGCGCGCCTTGATCAAGACCGGGAAGCCGATGCGCTCCGCCTCATCCAGCAGGAAATCCGGATCCTGTTCGGCGCCGTGATAGCCCGGGACGACAGGCACGCCCGCCTTTTCCATCAGCGCCTTGGCGGCGTCCTTGAGGCCCATGGCGCGAATTGCATCCGACGATGGGCCAATGAACCGGATGCCGGCGGATGTCACCGCATCGGCGAAGTCGGGATTTTCCGAGAGGAAGCCGTAACCGGGATGGATGGCGTCGGCGCCGGTGCGCAGCGCCGCCTGGATGATCGTCTCGCCGCGCAGATAACTTTCGGCGGCGGGGGACGGACCGATATGGACGGCCTCGCCGGCAAGCGACACATGCAGCGCGTCACGGTCGGCGTCGGAATAGACGGCGACCGTGGCGACACCCAACCGGTGGCAGGTGCGGATGATGCGGCAGGCGATCTCGCCGCGATTGGCTATGAGGACTTTTCTCAGCATGAGGCCGCACCGAGATACCAGGAAGAGTAAACCCCTCCCCAACCCCTCCCCACAAGGGGGAGGGGCTTACCCCGCCGCACCGGCCGTGGACTTGAAGCGAGGCCTTGCCGCGAGTCTTCTCCCCCCTTGTGGGGGAGATGGCCGGCAGGCCAGAAGGGGTCTTTGGATGTGCTCTGCTGCATCAAACCAACCTCACATCCGGAACACGCCGAAGCGTGTATCCTCGATTGGGGCATTGAGCGCGGCAGAGAGGCTCAAGCCCAGGACCTGCCGTGTCCTGCCGGGGTGGATGATGCCGTCGTCCCAGAGGCGGGCGGAGGCATAAAGCGGGTGGCTCTGTTCCTCGAACTGGTCGAGCACCGGCTGCTTGAAGGCCGCCTCCTCTTGCGCTTCCCAAGCCTTGCCGCCGCGTTCGATCGCGTCGCGCCGGACGGTGGCAAGCACGCCGGCCGCCTGCGGGCCGCCCATCACCGAGATGCGGCTGCTCGGCCAGGTCCAGAGGAACCGCGGCGAATAGGCCCGGCCGGCCATGCCGTAATTGCCGGCGCCGAAGGAGCCGCCGACCAATATCGTGACCTTGGGCACCGAGGTGGTCGCTACCGCGGTCACCAGCTTGGCGCCGTGCTTGGCGATGCCTTCCGCCTCGTATTTGCGGCCGACCATGAAGCCGCTGATGTTCTGCAGGAAAACGAGCGGGATTTTCCGCTGCGAGCAGAGTTCGATGAAATGCGCGCCCTTCTGGGCGCTTTCGGAAAACAGCACGCCGTTGTTGGCGATGATGCCGACGGGAATGCCGAAGACATGCGCGAAACCGCAGACCAGCGTCATGCCGAAGCGCGCCTTGAACTCTTCGAAACGCGAGCCATCCACCACCCGCGCGATCACTTCGCGGATATCGTAGGGCGTGCTCAGCGACGACGGGACGATCGCGGCGATTTCTTCCGGATCGTAAAGCGGCTCCTCCGGCGTCGCCAATACCACGGTATCCGGTTTGCGGGTGTTCAAGCCAGCGACGGCGCGGCGAACCAGCGCCAAAGCGTGGGCGTCGTCGCGGGCGAGATGATCCGCCACCCCGGAGAGCCTTGTGTGGACATCGCCGCCGCCAAGGTCCTCGGCCGAGACCTCCTCGCCTGTCGCGGCCTTCACCAGTGGCGGGCCGGCGAGGAAGATCGTGCCCTGGTCCTTGACGATAATCGCCTCGTCGGACATGGCCGGCACATAGGCGCCGCCCGCCGTGCAGGAACCCATGACGGCGGCGATCTGGGCTATGCCCTTCGCCGACATGCGCGCCTGATTGAAAAAGATGCGGCCGAAATGATCGCGGTCGGGAAACACCTCGTCCTGGTTCGGCAGATTGGCGCCGCCGGAATCGACCAGATAGACGCAAGGCAGCCGGTTCTCCTCGGCGATCTCCTGGGCGCGGAGATGTTTCTTGACCGTCATCGGATAATAGGTGCCGCCCTTCACCGTGGCATCGTTGGCGACGATCATCACCTCGCGGCCTTCGACCCGGCCGATACCGGTGACGATGCCGGCCGCCGGGCTCGCGCCGCCGTAAAGCCCGTGGGCCGCGGTAGCGCCAACCTCCAGGAAAGGCGAGCCGTGATCGAGCAGCCGGGCGATACGTTCGCGGGGAAGCAGCTTACCGCGCTTGACATGCCGCGCCCGCGCTTCCTCGCCACCACCGGCTTCGGCGAGCGCCACCGCCGCCTCGACCTCGGCAAGCTTTGCCTGCATCGCGGCGCGGTTCGCTTCGGCGGCTTCGCTCCTCAGGTTGACCGCAGACCGGATGACAGCCATCAGGCGGTTTCCTTGAAGAGTTCTCGGCCAATCAGCATGCGGCGGATTTCCGACGTGCCGGCGCCGATTTCCATCAGCTTGGCGTCGCGCAGCAGCCGGCCGGTCGGGTTTTCGTTGATATAACCGTTGCCGCCGAGGATCTGGATTGCCTGCAGTGCCTGCTGGGTCGCCTGTTCGGAGGCATAGAGGCAGCAGGCGGCGGCATCCTGGCGCGTCACGGCGCCACGATCGCAGGCGGCGGCCACCGCATAGACATAGGCACGGGCGGAGTTCATCGCCGTGTACATGTCGGCGACCTTGGCCTGGATCAGCTGGAATTCGCCGATCGACTGGCCGAACTGCTTTCGCTCATGGACATAGGGCATGACCACGTCGAGGCAGGCATGCATGATGCCGATGCCGATGGCCGAAAGCACGACGCGCTCGTAGTCGAGCCCGGACATCAGCACGCGCACGCCGCCACCCTCGGCGCCCATGACGTTTTCGGCCGGCACTTCGCAATCCCTGAACACCAGTTCGCAGGTATTGGAGCCGCGCATGCCGAGCTTGTCGAGCTTCTGGGCGGTCGTAAAACCCTTGAAACCCTTTTCGACGAGGAAGGCGGTGATGCCTTTGGAGGCGGCGGCCGGATCGGTCTTGGCATAGACCACCAGCACATCTGCATCCGGGCCGTTGGTGATCCACATCTTGGTTCCGTTCAGGACATAGCGATCGCCGCGCTTCTCGGCGCGGAGCTTCATCGAGACGACGTCGGAACCGGCGCCGGGCTCCGACATGGCAAGCGCACCGACATGCTCTCCCGAGCAGAGTTTCGGCAGGTAACGCGCCTTCTGATCGGCATTGCCGTTGCGGTTGATCTGGTTGACGCAGAGATTGGAATGGGCGCCGTAGCTGAGCGACGTCGAGGCCGAGGCGCGGGCCAGTTCCTCGACGGCGACCACATGAGAGAGATAACCGAGGCCCGTGCCGCCGAAATCCGGGTCGGCGGTAATGCCGAGCAGGCCGAGTGCACCTAGTTCAGGCCAGAGATCTCGGGCGAATTCGTTGCTGCGGTCGATTTCGTCGGCGCGAGGCTTGAGTTTTTCCTGCGCGAAACGGTGGACCGTCTCACGAACAGCGTCGACCTCCTCGCCGAGCGCAAAATTCATGCTTGCGTGGAACACCCTGCATCCTCCCGGTGTACCAAGTTTAGTATGTCAGAAAGTAGTGGGGCAGCAGCGGCAGGTCGTCAATGGCTGGGCGGCGCTCTGGCGCGACATCGCAAGATACGGTCTTCCCGTTCGCCGCGTTTGAACGAAGATTGCCCTATTCGGGCAGATGATAGGGGTGAATGCCGGGAGCCCATTCATTGTTCGGCATGCGCGTACCGGTATAGGTTACGCCGCTCGGCGTCTTGCAGCGATAGATCCGGGTCGGCATCACGTCGCCATAGAGAATGTCGAAACTGCCACGACTGCGGTAGACGTTCTCGATATCGCTGGTGCATTCATAGGCCTGTTTCTTCGCGTGTTCTTCCTCGGGCACGACGCCTGGCAGGTTACGGAAGTAGGTCTGCACATCCTTGGGGAAGGCCTGGGGCTCGGCCGCGAATACCTCAGCCGGAACCAGCGCGGCGACAAGCAGCGCCACGAGCATCACGGCCGGCAGTATCCATGCACCTTTGAGCATCAATCGACTCCTCATCCACGAAAGCCGCGGACGAATCAGAGATATGGACGGCAGGATGTCCAATCCATGGGCCAGGGACCACGTTTGCGTGATCATCGGCGGTTATCCAGGCGGCGATAGCCGGTGGGCTGTTGGTAGAGCCAGCCGATCCGCTGAACGGCCGCCTCGAAATTCTCGCGGGCGACGCTCATCGTGTGGCCGTTGGCGTGGAGAAGCGTCTCGACATTCTCCATGATGCCGACATGACCCTTCCATAGAACGAGGTCGCCGCGGCGAAGTTCCCCGCGGGTGATCTCTTTGCCGATCGAGGCCTGCATATCGGAGTCGCGCGGGGCAAATTGGCCGGTCATCATCAGGGCGAGTTGCACGAGCGACGAGCAATCAAGACCGAAACCGGAACGGCCACCCCAGAGATAGGGCGTCTCGATGAATTTTTCGGCGATGGCGACGTAATCGTCACCCAAGGTTTCGGCGATGGGGAGGCAATGGCGGGCGATCACCGCCTCGCCGCTCGCCAGGACGAAATAACGGGTACCACGGGTTTCCGCCTCGCCGGCGACGGTGACGCGGCTGCCCATGGACAGGGCGCCGATCGGCGGCTTGCGGAGCTCCGGTTTCGGATACAGGAAGGTGCGGGGCACGGCGATGCGGTGGGTGGGTTCATCCAGGCTTCCGAGCATCGCCTCCGGCAGGTAGCCGACATAACCGTCCTGATCGGCCTGCACCCAGGCAAAACCATCGGCGCGGTCGAAGACGCGGACGGTTTCGCCCCACAAAAGTTCGGTATCGATGCCGCAGGCAAGGTCCGGTGCCTGGCGGAGCTGGGCCACCGGCACGGCGATGCGTGCCGGTTCGCCGCGGACGAACTGGCCTGCCTCGACGCTGCCCTTCAGCGTCTCGTCTGCGAGGTCGGGGCGGAAGGCGTGCAGGCGTCTGTCGAGCAGCTCGGTCATCTCAAAATCCCTTCGGGCGCTTCACGGCAAACCCATCACTGGCGGCCTTCCCGGATGATCAGGTCGCCCAGCTTTTCCAGATAGAGCGCACCCGCCACCGTGCGCTTGATCACCACGTTGCGGCGGTCCCGCTCGTCGCGCTGGCGGTCCACCAGTCCCATCTCGCCCATCGTGTCGAGCGCGCGGGTGATGACCGGCTTGGTGACGCCAAGCGTCGCCGCCAGCCCGCGCACCGTGTGCGGCGGCGGCACGAGGTAAATATGCAGCAGAATGGACATCTGGCGCAATGTCAGATCGCGGCCGTCGTGGCGCACCTGCTCCAGCGATACCCGGTGCCAGAGGCCCAGCGCTTCCGTGGCGGTCAGTTCAACCGGCATCACCACCTCGGTTCGAAATCCGGCCTCGGTTTACAATCCGACGGATTTTAGGCCGAAAATCTTACCGGTTTGTTTCGGAGCCGGTTTATTTCGCGGCCATGTCGCGGATCGTTCGGTAGAGCGCACGGATCGCAAACGCCTCGCCGCCGACCGGTGCCTGCGGCTTTTCGGCCGCCACCCAGCCGTAGATGTCGAAATGCACCCAGCTTTTGGTCGCCGTGACAAAGCGCTTGAGGAAGAGCGCTGCGGTGATCGCGCCGGCCATGCCGCCCGAGGGCGAATTGGTGATATCGGCGGCGCGGGAGCGGATATCCTTGTCGTAGCCCATCCACAGCGGCAGGCGCCACATCGGATCGGCTTCAGCGCGGCCCGCGTCCATCAGCTTGCCGGCAAGCGCTTCGTCGTCGGTGAAATAGGGAGCAAGCTCGACGCCGAGCGCGACGCGGGCGGCACCCGTGAGCGTCGACATGTCGACCATCAGGTCCGGCGGGTTTTCGTCCGCGTAAGCCAGCGCATCGGCAAGGACCAGCCGGCCCTCCGCATCGGTATTGTCGATCTGGACGGTGATGCCCTTGCGGCTCCTGTAGATATCGCCGGGGCGGAAGGCATTGCCGGAAATGGAGTTCTCGACCGCCGGCACCAGAACCTGCAGATCGACCTCGAGACCGGCATCCATGATCATCAGGGCAAGTCCCATGACGTTCGCGGCACCGCCCATGTCCTTCTTCATCAGCGCCATGTTGGCGGCACCCTTGATGTCGAGGCCGCCGGTATCGAAGCAGACGCCCTTGCCGACCAGGGTGACGCGCGGATGACCCTTCTGGCCCCAACGCATTTCGAGCAGGCGCGGGGCTGAGACGCTGGCGCGGCCGACCGTATGGACGAGCGGGAAATTCTGGGCGAGCAGGTCTTCGCCGACGATCGAGGTCACTGTGGCGCCATAATGTTCGCCGAGCGCCCGGAAGGCTGCTTCCAGCTCGATCGGCCCCATCTCGTTGGTCGGGATATTGATGAGGTCGCGGGCGAGGAAGACGCCGGCAAGCTGGCGCTCGACATCGGCGGCATCGGCCGTGGCCGGGATCGCAAGCCGGACGTCCTTCGGTTTTTCGGACTTGTAGCGGCTGAAGCCATAGGTACCGAGGCCGTAACCGAGAGCAAGATGCGTATCGCCAAGCGTCGAGGTCTCGACATGCCAGTCACCCGCGGGCAGGAGCTTCGAGAGTTTTCCGGTGATGAAAGGCGCCTCGGCGGGATCGCTGCCAAGGCCGAACAGGGCGCTGCCTATCTCGCCGCCGGCCGCCGGCACCAGAAGCAGCGCGCTGGCTTCCGCCTTGAACCCTGCCGCCTTCGCCCAGGCGAGTGCCCCCGCGTCGAACTTCCCCGGTTCGATGTCGGCAGGCGTTACGGCATGGACCGGCCTGGTCGCCGCTCCTTTCGCGCTGAAGGGAGAGGGACGTTCGATATATTGATAGGGTGCCATGGAGGGAGCCTTCGGAAGCTGCTGGAATCGCTCGTCTTAACGATCTGTTAGGGTTAACAGTTTATTGCTGGAGTGGAAATGCGCTATCTGCCCGCTCCCTATTCGGAGGACGCGGCACCGGACCGAACGAGACCGCACCCCATGACCGCTTCCGCAGCCGTGACGCTTCGCAAGACCCGCCTCGCCCAGACCGCCGCCCTCGCAATTCTCGCCGTTCTCTCGGTCACCGGCTGCGCGACAAAGCGGGATGTGGAAACGACGGGCTCTATCCCGAGGGCCTCGGCCGCCTCTATGGACGGCATGAACGCGAACGATCTTGCCAGCACCGAGAAGTCTGTCGGTGCGAGCTATGCCCGCGATCCCAAGAACAAGCAGATCGGGCTGCAATACGCGACAGTGCTCGGAATGACGGGCAAGAATGCGCAGGCGCTCGCCGTGATGCAGCAGGTGGTGATCGCCCATCCGGCCGACCGCGACGTGCTGGCGGCCTATGGCAAGGCGCAGGCCGGCGCCGGCCAGCTCGAACAGGCACTCGCGACCATCAACCGCGCCCAGACCCCCGATCATCCGGACTGGCGGCTCTATTCGGCCGAAGGCGCCGTGCTCGACCAGCTTGGCCGCTCGGCGGAGGCCCGCCAGAAATACCGGATGGCGCTCGATACCCAGCCGAACGAACCGAGCGTGATGTCCAATCTGGGAATGTCCTACGTGCTTTCCGGCGACCTGAAGACCGCGGAAACCTACATGCGCAATGCCGCCGGCCAGCCCGCCGCCGACAGCCGCGTCCGCCAGAACCTGGCGCTGGTGGTCGGCCTGCAGGGCCGTTTCGCGGAAGCCGAACAGATCGCCCGCCGGGAACTCTCGCAGCAGCAAGCCGACGCCAACGTCACCTATCTCCGCTCGATGTTATCCCAGCAGAATGCCTGGGCAAAGCTCGCCGACAAGGATGGCAAGAGCAAGCCCAATACGAATTGATCGGGCTCCCGCATTCCCGACAAAAAACCGGCCTCGCGCCGGTTTTCTTGCTTTCGGGATCGACGCGCCTTTCAGATAAGGCGTGAAATGACGGTAATGATTCCGCCGATCAGGACGAGGTTCACGCAAAGTCTTGTCAGCATCGGGTATCCTCCAAAATCACGTAGCTCTGGACCCGCGTTGCGTCAGCAGGCGGATCTTCGTGCGATAAGGGGATATTCATCGATCGCCGCTGAATGCGGTCTGAAGCCGCAATTCAGGTGGCGTTCACCGTCGGCTCGGCGCCGCGGCCGGTTTCATCAAAACTTGTCGGCGACCTGGATGCCGGCCGGGCCGAGAATGACGGCGATCAGCACCGGCAGGAAGAACAGGATCATCGGCACGGTCAGCTTCGGCGGCAGGGCCGCGGCCTTCTTTTCCGCCTCGTTCATCCGCTCGTCGCGGCCTTCCTGGGCAAGCACGCGCAGCGCCGAGGCGATTGGCGTACCGTAGCGTTCCGCCTGGATCAGCGCCTGTGTAACCGCCTTGACGATATCGAGCTGGGTGCGGATGCCGAGATTTTCGAGCGCGGTGCGGCGGTCCTGCAGGAAGGAGAGCTCGGCCGTCGTCAGCACCATTTCCTCGGCCAGAGGCGGCGACGCCTGCGCCATCTCCTCGGCCACGCGGCGCATCGCCGCCTCCATGGAGATCCCCGATTCGACGCAGATCAGCATCAGGTCGAGCGCATCGGGCCAGGCCCGCTTGATGGAAAGCTGGCGTTTCTTCACCCGGTTGGAAATGTAGATGTTCGGTGCATAAAAACCGATATAGGCGACGACGATCGCCGCCAGCATCCGGATCGGGAGCGGCCGGGTGGCGAGGTTGCCGAGCACGAAAATCCAGACGATGGCGCCTGCGAGGAAAACGAAGGGCAGCAGGAAACGGGCCAGCAGGAACATGTTGAGGGCGTTCTGCGACCTCAGGCCGGCGGCACGAAGCCTGTTGACGGTGTTGTCGTCCACCAGCGCCTTGCGCAGATTGAAGCGCTCGACGATCTGCCGGACGGACTGATTATTCTGCGCGCGCAGCGACGTCTTCGACTGTTCGGAATTCATGCGGGCGCGTTCGCGGGCGCGGATCTGTTCGCGCTCGGTGGAGACCGCCTTCATGCGCTTGTCGAGGTCTCCCTTTTCGAGGAACGGGCTCGCCAGCGTGTAGAGGGTCGCGAAAACCGCCACGGCCACCAGGATGGCGAGCAGTGTGGTCGGGTCGGTGAGCGTCGTTGCCAGTCCCATCGCTGCATCCCCTCAGATGTCGAAGTTGATCATGTTGCGCATGACGAAAATGCCGATCGACATCCAGACGCCGGAAAGCAAAAGGATCAGGTGGCCGCGCGGATCGGTGAAGATGATCGAGATGTACTGAGGCGAGGTGAGATAGACGAGCAGCGAGACGATGAACGGCAAGGCGCCGATGATTACCGCCGAAGCCTTGGCTTCCATCGACAACGCCTGCACCTTGGCCTTCATCTTCCTGCGCTCGCGCAGCACCTTGGAAAGATTGCCGATCGCTTCGGAAAGATTGCCGCCGGCCTGGCCCTGGAGGGTGATGACGATCGAGAAGAAATTCACTTCCGGCAGCGGCATGGTCATCATCATGCGCGTGCAGGCTTCCGGAATGCTCAAGCCCACTTGCTGGGATTCGATCACGCGGCGGAATTCCGTCTTCACCGGTTCCTGGCCGTCGGAAGCGATCAGCCGCATTGCATCGTTGAGCGGCAGGCCGGATTTGATCGATCGCACCATGACGTCGAGCGCATTCGGAAATTCCTGGAGAAACTTGTTCTGGCGACGCTTGACCAGGAAACCGATGATCCAGCGCGGCAGCCCGACCGAGCTGACGAAGGCGGCACCGACGGCGGCGAGCAGCGGCAGGCCAGCGATCAGGGCCACGAGGAAAACGAAGACGCCGAAAAGGACGCTGAAAATATAGAAGCGGCCCATCGTCAGGGACAGGCCGGTCTGGGGCAGCTTGGCCTTCAAGCTGCCGTCGGCCATCTTCTTGTTCTTCTCTTCCTGCTTCTTCTCCAGGTCCTTGATCGAATCCTGCATGGACTTGCGGCGCTTGGAAAGCTCCTGCACGCGGTCGCGCGCGGCCTTGACCTTGTTGAGATCGGTTTCCGCCGATTTCACCCGGTTGAGCCGGCTGTCGGCCTTCTTTTCCACTTCCATGCGGGAGAACAACAGCGCGTAACAGACCGCCGCCGCGGCGACCGCCACGAGGGCGATGATCGCCACGACATTGATATCCAGCCCGAACATGGAACCCTGCTCCTCAGCTCTTGGTTTTTTCCATCGCGTCAAGCGCGGCAGAAAGGCGCTTTTCCTCGTTGTAATAACGGGCGCGGTCCCAGAAATGCGGCTTAACGATACCGGTCGACATATGCTTGCCGATCAGGCGGCCATTGGCGTCCTCGCCGTCGATCTCGTAACGCATCAGGTCCTGGGTGATGATCACGTCGCCTTCCATGCCGACCACCTCGGTGATCTGGGTGATGCGGCGCGAACCGTCGCGAAGGCGGGCCGCCTGGATGATGACGTCGATCGAACCGGTGATGATCTCGCGCACGGTCTTGGCCGGCAGCGAATAGCCGCCCATGGCAATCATCGATTCCATACGGCTCAGGCATTCGCGCGGCGTGTTGGCGTGGATCGTGCCCATCGACCCGTCGTGACCGGTGTTCATCGCCTGAAGCAGGTCGAAGACTTCGGGTCCGCGCACTTCGCCGACGATGATGCGCTCAGGGCGCATGCGCAGGCAGTTCTTGACGAGGTCACGCATGGTAATCTCGCCCTCGCCTTCGATGTTCGGCGGGCGGGTTTCCAGGCGAACCACATGCGGCTGCTGCAGCTGCAGTTCGGCGGTGTCCTCGCAGGTAATGACCCGCTCTTCCTTGTCGATGTAGTTGGTCAGGCAGTTCAGCAGCGTCGTCTTGCCCGAACCGGTACCGCCGGAAATCACGATGTTGCAGCGGACGCGGCCGATGACCTGCAGAAGCACGGCGCCTTCCGGGGTGATCGCGCCGAACTTGACGAGCTGGTCGAGGTTCAGCTTGTCCTTCTTGAACTTACGAATGGTGAGCGCCGGTCCGTCGATGGCGAGCGGCGGCGCGATGACGTTGACACGCGATCCATCCGGCAGGCGCGCGTCGCAGATCGGCGAGGATTCGTCGACGCGGCGGCCGACCTGACTGACAATGCGCTGGCAGATCGACAGGAGCTGGGAATTGTCGCGGAAGCGGATTTCGGATTCGATCGTCTTGCCGGCGACTTCGATGAAGGTCTGCCCGGCGCCGTTGACCATGATGTCGGAGATGTCGTCGCGGGCGAGCAGCGGCTCCAGCGGGCCGTAACCCAGAACGTCGTTGCAGATGTCCTCAAGCAGTTCCTCCTGCTCGGAGATCGACATCGCGAAGTTCTTGATGGTGATGATATCGTTGACGATATCGCGGATTTCCTCGCGCGCGCTTTCCGCATCGAGCTTGGCAAGCTGGGAGAGGTCGATCGTATCGATCAGCGCCGAGAAGACCTGGCTTTTGGTGTCGTAATAGAGTTCCGTGCGCGCCGGGCGCTTGCGGGCCGTGGATTGCGGCGCGAGCGGCGGCGGCGAAGAGATCTGCTGCCGCTGGGCAACCGGATCGCGCACCGGCTCGGCAAGGACTTCCGGAGCGGCGGACCGCGCCGCGGCAGGCGCAGGTGCAGCCGGCAGCGGCGGCGCTACGCTGCCGCTCTTCCCAAATCCCTCGTTTCCGCGTTTTCCAAACATACCGGTTTCCTGGTGTTAGGCCTTCTTGCGCCCGAGCATGCCGAGCATCTTGCCGAGGCCACCCTTCTTCACCTTCTTCATGGCGATGCGACCCGTGACGATGTGGGCGATCTGGGAGAAGGTTTCGGCGATAGGCGACTTGGCGTCGATTTCGGAGATCATGCGGCCGCTATTGGCGGCATTGCCGAACAACAGCACGTCGAACGGCAGGATGGCGATCGGCTCGATCTCCAATGGTTCGATGAAATCGTTCGGAGCGATCTCCGGACGTTTCGGCATGCCGACCTGGTTGAGGATCAGATGCGGCGCACGGTCGTTCGGGCGAAGCTTCTTCAACGCATCGATCATGTTCTTGGTGTTGCGCAGGTTGGCGAGATCGGGGACCGCGCAGATCACCACCTCGTCGACCTCCGACAGAACCGCCCGCGTCCATTCCGTCCAACCATGCGGGACATCCAGAACGGCCATCGGCGCGCTGCGCTGCAGAAGCTCGATGATCGGCGTGAAGGCGTTGCGATCGAAATCATAGGCGCGATCGAGCAGCGAGGGAGCCGCCAGCAGCGAGAGATGCTCGGAGCACTTGGTCAGAAGGCGATCGAGGAAGACCTCATCCAGGCGTTCCGGCGCGAAGACGGCTTCCGCGATGCCCTGGGCCGGGTCCTGATCGAAGTCGATATTGGCGGTGCCGAAGGGAAGATCGAGATCGGCCAGGATGGTTTCGGTCGAGAACAGGTTCGAAATGCCGAAGGCGCAGTTATGCGCGATGGTCGAGGCACCGACGCCGCCCTTGGCACCGATGAAGGCGATCGATTTGCCGAGCGGTTCGGCTTCGGGATCCACGAAGATCGCCGAGATCGAAGCCAGCATGTCAGGCATCTGTACAGGGCCGACGAGGTATTCGGAAATGCCGTTACGGATCAGTTCGCGATAGAGCGAAATATCGTTGTAGCGGCCGACGACGATGACCCTGGTCGAGGGGTCGCACACTTCCGCAAGCGGCGTGAGCTCGTGGAGCAGGTTCTTCGGCTCGGCGTCGGTTTCCAGGATGATGAGGTTGGGGGTCGGGGTGGACGAAAACATGTTGGCGGCAGCACTGGTGCCGCCGATCGTCACTCGGAGATTGACCTTGGCCATGCGGCGATCGCGGGCCATGCGGTCCATCATGCGCTGCATCCCTTCGCTTTCGCAGAAGGAATGGATAGAGATGCGCGGCAGCGGGCGCAGCGCGTCGAAATCGCCCGGACGATCGGCGTCCTCGGCAAACCCCTCACCCTGGCCGGGAGTGCGGATTTCGTAGTTGATCGCGCTCATCGTGTTCTCCGGTTCACTGGCTTACGGCGTCGTCGTGGCGGTGCCGCCGGTGCGGTAGTCGCTGATGACCTTGGCGCGTTGGGTGGCGTCGATCGGTGTTATGGCGCGCGGGGCGATGAGGTCGGTGGGATTGGCCACCTGAGCTGCAAGGTTGTTCTGGCTGGCGCAGCCGAAATTGTACCAGTTCTTGTTGCCGAACGTGTTGTCCGACAGGTCTGCCGGCCACTCGCCGCACTGGCCGGTCATCGCCTTGGTCGTCACGTAGGAAAGCCGGATCGGCGCTGCATCGCCATTCGGCGAGGCAGCATAGCTGCTCATCAGGATCCGTTGCGGCTTGATGCCGGAACGCGTCAGCTCGCGGCGGATATCGCCCGCCAGATGCTGGGCTGCACCGGAATTATACGAGCCGGATGGCACCTGGATCTGCATCACGCCGGCCGGCGACGCCATGAAATTCTGCGCAAATCCCTTCACTGTATCCCTCATTCCCGTCGTCAGGCGGACATCGCCCGAGGCGATCGGAATATCGAGGGTCGACTGGCCTTCCGCCAACACGATCGGATGGCGGGTGCGATAATCGTCGGGGATGGAGCCTGTGGTGAGCTGGCTGTTGCCGCAGGCCGACAGGAGCAGGCCGGATACGGCAAGCGCCAAGGCTGCGGCGACCCCGCTGCGACGGGACCTGGTTACACCCTTGGTCATGGCATCCTGTCCTTCGGCCGAGATTTTCTGGGTTTCAATGTCCATGACCGCTCACTTGTAGATAAAGCCTACGGCGCCGTGATACTGGCCCGCCGCGACGGGTTCCTTACGGCCGTAGATCTTGTTGACGCGGTTCAGGAAGAAGGTCGCGGCATCGTTTTCCGGATTGAAGTTGTCGTCCGGCCGAGCGATCTCGTTGCGCGCAACGGGACGGACCAGATAAGGCGTCGCGATGATCACGAGTTCGGTTTCGTTGCGGATGAAGTCCTTGCTGCGGAAAAGCGTCCCGAACACCGGAACCTTGGAAATACCAGGAAGGCCGGACATTGCCTGTCGGACATTGTCCTGCACCAGGCCGGCGATCACAATGGAGCCGCCGGATGGCAATTCGACCGTGGTCGAAGCCTCGCGCTTGCGGATCGACATATAGGTATTGCCCGGAACCCGCAGCGAAGCGCCGTTGCCCGTCACGGCGGAGCCTTCATAAGTCGGCTCCGACACGTTGGTTTCGATCACCAGGCTGATGCGCCCGGGCGACAGAACGACGGGCTTGAAGTTCAGTTCAATGCCATAATCGACCGTATCGACCGTCTGCGTGACAGTACCCTCTTGCCCATCGACTTCCTGCTGGCCGGGCAGGCGGTATTCACCGCCGACATAAAACTTCGCTTGCTGGCCGGAAATGGCGGTCAGGCTGGGTTCGGCAAGCGTGCGCATGACGCCCGCCTGTTCCATGGCGTTCATGTAAGTCGAAAGGCCGACATTGCCTATGTTGCCGGACAAGACGCCTTGAGCAGCCAGGCCGACGGCATTTCCAAGATTGGCGGGGTTGGCAAAGGAAATCGAGCCTTTGGGGCCGGTCACAGAACCATTGAAACCGAGCTGCTTCAGCACCTGCCGGCTGACTTCCGCAACCGTCACCTTCAGCGTGACCTGGTCCTCGCCTTCGATCGTCAGAAGGTTGACGATCTGGGACTGCTGTCGGTTTTCGGCGAAGATATCCGCGTCGCCGTTATTGCCCTGAGCCGTAATATTCCGGGTGGTCGCCTCACCGCCCTTGAGGAAGGCGGTGGTCAGCTTTTCCGCCTGCGCCGAATCCTGCGGTGTCCGGACGCTGCCTGACAGAACGATGTTGTCCGAGATGATCTCGACCTTGATGTTCGATTCCGGCAGGAACCGGCGAAGGTTCTGCTCGAGACCGGAAATATCGCGCTCGATTGCCACGTCCAGGCTGACGATTTCCTCGCCGTTGGGTCCGAAGACGAAGATGTTGGTCTGGCCAACGGTCTTGCCGAACAGATAGATCCGGCGGGAGGTGCGCGTCACCGCGTCAGCCATGCTCGGGTCGGCCACCAGAATGTCGTGGGCGTCGGATGGCAGGTCGACGACCAGGGCCTTGTTGAGGCCGAGTTGAAGCCGTTTGCGTATTCCAGGCCCGCCTTCGGTGATGCGGACGACGCTGTTTTCGGCCGCCAGGGCTTGCGCCGGCTGAAGGCTGATCGGGACGATATTCAGCGAAACGCCGGAAAAGGCGAGGCAAAAAGCCATGCCTGCCGCTACCGAGCTACGAATCTTGTGTTTCAGACTGTTCACTTGAGCGCTCCGTTCATTTCGCCTGCACCGCCGTCGCCGTGCTCTTGACGATCGCCCCCGATTTGATGACCTGGATATCCGCCTTGCCATCACCCCCATGCAGCAAATAGTCCGGGGCTACCGTGTCGCTTTCCTGCGAGTCCGCGACCGAGCGCAGCGCGAGCGTCAGCCGCTGAGCCATCTGCTGGGCAACGGCGATGACCTTTGCCTGATCCGGCGTCAGTTCCAGCGTCGCTGTCGTGCCGACGACGGATTTCTTGCCGTCTTCGCTCTCCTGGACCTGCTGATCGATTGCGAGGACGCGGACGTTGCTCAGGATGTTTTCGGTAATGTAGTTGCCGTTGTCCTTGTTCTCTCGCACCATGATGATGTCGACGCGATCATTCGGCAGCACAAAGCCGCCGGCGCCAGTCGCAACCGAGATCTCGGTTGCGACCGCCCGTTTTCCGGATGGCAGCAACGAGGACATGATTCGGCTGGAGGAATCGGCGATCTTCTCGGCGCGCATCGGCTCGCCCTTGAACATCGGCATGCGGACCACGACGCCCTGAAGCTCGGTCATGGCGTTCGGGCGCGTCGAATCGGTAATGAACCCGTCGACGATGCCGCTCGACGGCCAGGACATCCACTGCATCGACTTGTCGTTCAGGCGGCTGCCCACGGGCAGGTTCTCAGCCGAAACGAGTACCTTGACCGTCGGCTCCTTCTGGATGACGGTTTCCACCAGTTCGGGTGCCTTGGTGCCGGAAAGGCGCATGGCAATCATGCCGGCGAGGCCCGCCGCCACCACGGCAACCGCTAGAATAATGATACGGGTGGGCTTCATGGCCATTCCTTGAGGGAACACTAACTTCCCGGAGAATGGCCTCCAATGGTGTAATTATAGTTAATGAGAAGCTTACAATTCTGGTTAACGCGATCTTTCAATCGCTGAAACCTTTATTGAAACGCCTTCATGGCCAGGAGATAGATCGGTGCCTGCTCGAAGGTCAGGAAGCCCGCGATCGCGATGGCGATCCCGTAGGGGATCTTCTTGGCGTTGACGAGGGATGGCGGAAGGGGAATACCCATGGCCATGACCGACCCCGCCTGCGAGCGCAAAAGCAGGAAAACGAGGGTCACCGCACCGCCGACATAACCGACGGTGACCAGGAAGACGAGAAGCGAGTGATTGAAGCCGAACCAGATGGCAGCCGCGGTCAGCAGCTTGGCGTCGCCGCCACCCATGACGTTCAAGGCGAATAGCCCGAAGCAGACGCCGAATACAGCGAGGCCGGCAACGAGGCTCATGCCGATCTCCGGCCATGCGACGCCTGAAAATGGCGCGAGGATGAGAAAGGAAGCGAGAAGGGCTACCGATACCCGGTTTGGGATCGTCATCGTGACGAGATCAGAGATAGCGGCAAGCGCCAGTCCGAGCGGCAGGATCGACAGAACCAGAAATGCAACAATCATGCTTGCCATTCGTTCTCCATCCCGGTGATTTGCATGCCGAAGGCTGCCAAGGCGTAGAGTTTCAAATAGGCAAAGCCGCCCCTGCGGGCGGCTTCGCGTAGATACATATCGAACCGATGTGTCGAATTATCGGGTAGCCGCAGTGGTCTCAGCGGCGGTCATCTTCGACGAGATGGTATTGAAGGTGGTGCTCAGCGAGTTGCCGAGGGTCGTTGCGCCGGCGATCAGGGCAACGGAGATGAGCGCTGCGATAAGGCCATACTCGATGGCGGTCGCACCAGACTCATCTTTCATGAAACGAGCGAAAATCTTGGTCATGGAACTCTCCTACTCCACATTTGTTGTTCAGCACTTCCCGACAACTGTTTTCCGTTGTTCGGATGACTGCAACCTACAGAGGGACGATTGCCATCGGCTTAAGGAACATCGTTACCTTCCGGTTAACGGAGGATTGCCGGTTGCGTGGTAAACGAAGGGGAAAGAAAAAAACTTGCATTCGAACGACCACCCACCCATGCTCATAATTTGCTAATGTACATTTTTTTACAGTGTCTTAATTTGCATGCAGAAAGCCTGAAATTCGCCTCCATGGGTTGCAATCCAAGCCAATCGGCAATGGTTAAGACGAGACCAAGAGCCGCCTTCTGTGCCACTTAACCCTTCATTCACCAATCGCAGCCATCCTTGGGCAGATAACAATCTCACCTGAAGGCCCCTCCAATGCTGTTCCGTAGCGTCATGGTCCGACTCCTCGCCATATGCGGTGTCGTCTTCGCGGGCGCGGGGCAGTCGGCGGCGCAGGACCAGGGGGACCTTCTGCGCGTATTCATGAATCACGCGCGCGTGCTGAAACTTGATAGGCCCGTCAGCAAGGTCATCGTCGGCAACTCGAACGTGGCCGATGCCACCGTTGCCGATTCCACCACGATCGTCCTTACCGGCCGCAGCTTCGGCACGACCAATCTCGTGCTGCTGGACGCCGAGGGAAATGCGATTGCCGACGAACGCGTCCTCGTTTCGATCGACGAGGGAAACACCGTGCGCGTCTTCCGGCAAACGGAACGTTCCATCCTTTCCTGCACACCCAATTGCGAGCAGCACGCCGAGTTCAAGAACACCGCTACGCCCTGATCGGGGACAGGTGGTTAAACTGCGGGCGATCGCTGCAACGGAATCTCAACAATCCAGCCATAGGATCGGCACGCTCAAGCCGGGCTGTCGGACGGGAACCATGTGCCAGGATTATGACGATACCAGAAGCAAGGCGCCTATGCCGGTGAGAGGCAAGGGCACGTGGCGGCGGATTGTCCGCTCCAAGGACGGTGCGGCCGCAATCGAATTCGCGTTGCTGGCCATTCCCTATTTCCTGATCGTCTTCGCGATCGTCGAAACCTTCATCGCCTATACGGGAGAACAGCTAGTCGCCAATGCCGTCGACACGATGGCGCGCAAGCTCAGGACCGGCAACATTACCTATGGGCTCAATCGCGGCACAGACAAGACCCGAACAGAATTTCGCCGCGCCTTCTGCGGCGAAATATCGATCATGATCAAGTGCAGCGAGGAAGAAATCGCGACGCCCGATAAACTTCACCTCGATGTCCGTTCGTTCGCCACCTTTGCACTGATTCCGACCACAATTCCGCGTTCCACCTCCGGCAGCGCTTTCGGCGAGCTCGACACGTCTTCCTTCGCCTATGCGCCAGGCCCCGCGAAAAGCATCAACATGCTGCGCGCCTATTACCGCTGGGACGTCATCACCGATCTGATCCGGCCTTACATCACCAATGTGCGGCCTGAGGGCGGCGGGCGTCCGAACTATTTCCTGATTGTCGAAACATCCGCCTTCCGAGCCGAGGATTATCCGTGATGGAAGAGCAGCCGATCCAGTCCCAGAAGCGATATCCGGGCGTGTTGACCCGCCTCAAGCAGCTGGTGGCTGACCGGCGCGGCGTCGGAGCAGTGGAGTTCGCCCTGATCGCGCCGCTCCTTCTCAGCCTCTATATCACGTCCTTCGAGATCACCATCGGACTGAGCGTCTCCAAGCGGGTGACGCATAGCGCGAGCACCATCGCCGATCTCGTGACCCGGGAAACGAACGTCGACAAGACGATCCTCATGACGATGAAGGATGTGACCGCAAGTCTTTTTGCGCCCTATACGCCCAGAACGCTCAGCATCAAAGTCACGGGGGTGGCGCTCGATGCCACTGGCAATCCGACCGTCGCCTGGTCATGGGATCAGGAGAATGGCAGGCCGTATGTGATCGGTTCTGCGGTCCAGGTGCCGGCCGATATGCACATAGCCAATTCCTTCCTTGTCCGGGCGGAAGTCTCTGTCCATCATGAACTGTTGATGTTCATGTCGGGTCTTTTGCCGAGCGAGGTGCGCGACCTCACCATTTCGCGCGAGTATTTCTACCGTCAGCGCCTCGGAGACAGTGTCAACTGCACCAATTGCTGAAGTGCATCGGACGTTATCCCCTTTGCCAATACGTCACCACGGCTATATGAATCCCGATTCGAGCCGGCCAGCAGAACCGTCGGCTGACGATATTCAAACTTCCGGGTGACCGATGGCGCGTGCCTTCCTGTTCGTTCTTGATTCATTCGGCGTGGGCGGTGCCCCGGATGCGGACGAGTATGGCGATCTGGGCTCCAACACGCTGGGGCATATCGCGGAGTTCTGCGCCGCCGGCGTCGGCGACCGGGCGGGCCTCCGGGAAGGCCCGCTGCATCTGCCGAACATGTCGTCGCTCGGGCTTCTGGAAATCGCCAAGCTTGCCAGCGGCGACTATCCCGCCGGCATGCCGATGCCGGAGCGGATCTTCGGCCTGCACGGTGCGGCCAACGAAATTTCCCGCGGCAAGGACACGCCGTCCGGCCATTGGGAAATCGCCGGGACGCCCGTGATGTTCGATTGGGGTTATTTCCCGACCGAAGGCGAGGCTTTCTCTCCCGAACTGGTGGATGCCATCTGCCGCGAAGGCGACATTGCGGGCATTCTGGGCAATTGCCATGCCTCCGGCACCGAAATCATCGCCCGGCTCGGGGAAGAGCATATCCGCACCGGAAAGCCTATCTGCTACACGTCGACGGATTCCGTATTCCAGATTGCCGCCCACGAGACCTATTTCGGCCTCGACCGGCTGCTCAGGCTCTGCGAAACCGTTCGAGTGCTGCTCGATCCGCTGAATATCGGCCGGGTGATCGCGCGGCCCTTCCTCGGCGAAACGGCGACTACGTTCCAGCGCACCGGCAATCGCCGCGACTTCTCCGTGCCGCCGCCGGAGCCGACATTGCTCGACCGGCTGATCCGGGGCGGCCGGTCGGTGCATGCCATCGGCAAGATCGGCGACATCTTCGCACATCAGGGCGTTTCGCGCGTCATCAAGGCGGACGGCAATGCGGCGCTGATGGAGGCGACGCTTGCCGCGATGGACGAGGCGACCGTCGGCGATCTGGTCTTCACGAATTTCGTCGATTTCGACATGCTTTACGGCCATCGCCGTGACGTGCCGGGTTATGCCGCGGCGCTCGAAGCCTTCGATCGCGCCCTGCCGGACGTCCACCGGCGGCTGAAGCCCGGCGATCTGGTTATCCTCACCGCCGACCATGGCTGCGATCCGACCTGGCGCGGCACCGACCACACTCGCGAGCGGGTGCCGGTCATGGCGTTCGGGCCGGGCATCCGCTCCCGCTCGATCGGGATCAGGTCGACCTACTCGGACATTGCCGAAACAATCGCCGCGCATCTCTCGATCCCGCTTGGGCCCAACGGATGGAGCTTCCTTTGACCAGACACCTCCTCAAGGCCGAGATTCACTGCCATATCGAGGGCGCCACGCCACCGGCACTGGCAGCAACCCAAGCCAGGAAATATGGCGTCGATGCGAGCAAGGTGTTGCGTGACGGCGCCTATGTCTGGTCGGACTTTTCCGAATTTCTCGTCTGCTACGATTCAGTGGCCAGCCTGTTCAGAACGGCCGACGACTACGCGCTGCTGACCGAGACCTATCTTCTGGAACTCGCCGCCGCCAACACGATCTACAGCGAGATCATCGTATCGCCCGACCACGGAGACCGGATCGGGCTCGGGGCGGACGCCTATCTCGCCGGCATCTGCGACGGCATCCATGCGGCACGCGAAAAGACTGGCATCGAAGCGCGGATCATCGTGACCGGCGAACGGCATTTCGGCCCGGACCGGGTGATCTCGGCCGCGGAATATGCGGCGCGGGCGAAAAACCCGCTGGTGACCGGTTTCAACATGGCCGGCGAGGAACGCATGGGCCGCGTCGCCGACTATGCCCGCGCCTTCGATATCGCCCGCGATGCCGGATTGGGGCTCACTATTCACGCCGGCGAGGTCTGCGGTGCCTTCAGCGTTTCCGACGCGCTCGATCTGGTGAAGCCTTCCCGGATCGGCCATGGCGTCCGGGCGATCGAGGATCCGGCACTCGTGGAACGGCTTGCCGAACTCGGCACCGTGCTGGAGGTCTGCCCGGGCTCGAACATCGCGCTGAATGTGTTTCCGGATTTCGACAGCCACCCGCTGAAACGCCTCAAGGCCGCCGGGGTTCGGGTCTGCATCAATTCCGACGACCCGCCGTTCTTCCACACCTCGCTCGCCCGCGAATACGACATCGCCTCGGGGATCATGAGGATGCCGGATGACGAGATCGATGAGATGACGCGCACGGCGATCGAAGCTGCCTTTGTGGACGAAGAGACAAGGGCGAAGCTGATCGCCCGGTTCGACGCGCAGAGCGGGCCAGAGGCTGGGGATGAGGCGGCCATGCGCGCCTGACGGCTTGCGGAACCGGCCTTTTTCCTGAAAGAAGAGACAGGCAAACAACAAGGGGAAGCTCATGGACGGCGTCACTGTCATCGATCATCCGCTGGTGCAGCACAAGCTGACGATCATGCGCAAGAAGGAAACCTCGACAGCGGGTTTCCGGCGGCTGCTCCGGGAAATCTCGATGCTGCTCTGCTACGAGGTAACCCGCGACCTCGAACTGACCATGGAAACGATCGAGACGCCGCTCGTTGAAATGCAGGCGCCGGTCGTCGAGGGCAAGAAGCTGGTCTTCGCTTCGATCCTGCGTGCCGGCAACGGGCTTCTGGAAGGCATGCTGGAACTGGTGCCTTCGGCCCGCGTCTCGCATATCGGCGTCTATCGCGACCACGAGACGCTGCAGCCGGTCGAATATTACTTCAAGGCGCCGGAGGATATCGCCGAACGGCTGATCATCGTCGTCGATCCGATGCTGGCGACCGGCAATTCCTCGATCGCCGCGGTGGACAAGCTCAAGGAACGCGGAGCGCACAATATCCGCTTCCTCTGCCTGCTTGCAGCCCCCGAAGGCATCGCAAACTTCCACGCAGCCCATCCGGATGTGAGGATCTACACGGCCTCGATCGACAGCCATCTCAACGAGAAAGGCTATATCGTGCCTGGCCTCGGTGACGCCGGCGACCGTATGTACGGCACCAAGTAAGTAGTTTAGAATTCACTTACCAAGCTTTGAAATGAACGGCCTGCGGAGATTTCGCGGGCCGTTTTCTTATGATTTCTCCGCTATGCAGGAAGCGGATATCCGGTTCATGCCGAGAGGTTGTTCATGCTCCTGCGCACCGTTATTTTCGCAGCCGTTGCGGCGCTGCTGGCGACACAGATCCCGGCGATGATCCAGCGTGCCGATCATCCGCCGGAGGCGATGGCCGCTGTCGAAGCGCCCGCGAAGGTGACCCCTGTCTCGGTGACGTCCGGCAGCGTGACGCTGGAAGCGGATGGACGCGGACATTTCAACGGCACGTTCCGGATGAACGGCAAATCCGTCGAGGGCCTCGTCGATACCGGGGCGTCCCTGGTGGCAATCAACGAGAGCACTGCGCGCAAGCTGGGCTACAGCGCCAACGGCCTGGATTTCCGCTACACGGTCAATACCGCCAATGGCGGCACCGAGGCTGCGCATGTGGTCCTCGACCGGATCGAGATCGGCGGCGTGCGCGTCAAGGACGTCGATGCCTTCGTGCTGCGCGACAAGGCGCTGACCGGCACCCTGGTCGGCATGAGCTTTCTCAAGAAGCTGAAATCCTTCCAGGTGGAAGGCGGGAACCTGAAGCTGATCCAGTGATCAGCCGATGCGCTTGAGGATCACCGGCGTGGCTGCGGGCGGAGCGTCTGAGATCGTATAGAAACGGGCGATATCCTCGGCGATCCGCTCGGCATCTTCACGGCTTGCCGCATGCACCATGGCGATCGGCTCGCCTTCCGACACCTGCGTCCCGAGCGGCAGAAGCTCATTGATGCCGACACGATGATCGATCGGATCCGCCGCGCGCTTGCGGCCCCCGCCGAGTTCGACCACGGCCAGGCCGAGGGCGCGGGTCTCGCAGGCGGCAAGGTATCCATCCCGCGGTGCCGGCACACGCAACCGCACCGGCGCGCTCTGCAGATAGGCATCCGGCCGCTCGCAGAAATCCACTGGTCCGCCGAGCGCATGGACCATGCGGGCGAAACGCTCCATCGCTTCGCCGGAGCTCAGGGCCAGTCGCGCATTCTCCTCGGCTTCCGACAGGTCACGCGCCACACCTGCCTGAACCAGCATTTCCGCTGCCTCCGCCAGGACGACGGCTTCGAGCCGCGTGCCGGCCTTCAGGCCAGCCAAGAAATCGAGACAGTTGACGATTTCGAGCGCATTGCCGGCCGCATCGGCGAGCGGCTGATTCATGTCGGTCAGCAGCGCAGCCGTCTTCACGCCCGCTCCATTCGCCACCTCGACCAGCGAGCGGGCGAGCGTCTCCGCCTCACCTAAGCTCTCCATGAAGGCGCCGTTGCCGACCTTGACGTCCAGCACGAGGCTGCCAAGCCCGGCCGCGAGTTTCTTGGAGAGGATGGAGGCGGTAATCAGCGGCACGGATTCGACGGTGGCCGTCACATCGCGGATACCGTAGAGCCGGCGGTCGGCGGGGGCGAGGTCGCTCGTCTGTCCGATAATGGCACAGCCAACCTCGTCTACCACTTTGCGGAACAAAACCTCGTCCGGCATGACGCTGTAACCCGGGATCGACTGCAGCTTGTCGAGCGTGCCGCCGGTATGGCCAAGCCCGCGGCCGGAAATCATCGGAACAGCAAGGCCGCAAGCCGCCGCGATCGGGGCAAGCATCAGCGAGACATTGTCGCCGACGCCGCCGGTCGAGTGTTTGTCCGCCACCGGCCGACCAAGACTGTCCCAATTCAGCACTGTCCCGGAATCACGCATCGCGAGAGTGAGCGCCACTGTCTCATCGCGGGACATGCCCCGAAAGAAGACAGCCATGGCGAAGGCAGCCGCCTGTCCCTCGGAGATTTCCTCGCTTGTCAGGGCCGCAATGAAGGCCGCGATCTCGTCGCCGGCGAGGACTTTTCCGTCGCGTTTGCGACGGATGATCTCCTGCGGGATCATCCTGTCAGTAGCCGCTTGATGCGCGGACAGTGGTGCCGCCACTCAGCACGCCGAGAATATCGTCAAGCAGGCTGGATGCGCCGAAGCGGAAAGTGGACGGCATGATCCAGTTCGGAGCCATGATCGTTTCGGCAAGCCGGAAGTAGAGATCGGCGTCGACGACAGTCGATATCCCGCCGGCAGGCTTGAAGCCGACCCGCTTTTTCGAATCCCGGATCGCCTGCAGCATGATATCGGCCGCTTCGAGCGTCGCGTTGACGGCGACCTTACCGGTCGATGTCTTGATGAAATCGGCGCCGGCGGCAATCGCCAGTTCGGAACCGCGGCGGATCAGCGCGCTGTCCTTGAGTTCGCCCGTCTCCAGGATCACCTTCAGGCACGCATCGGGGCAGGCTGCGCGGACCGCCTCGACCATTTCGGTCACCGCGGCCTCGTGGCCCGCGAGCAGCTTGCGATAGGGAATGACCACGTCGATCTCGTCGGCACCGTCCTCGATCGCCAGCCGCGTCTCTTCGATCACGGTCGCGACGGCCAGATCACCCGACGGAAAATTCACGACGGTCGCGATGCGGACCGGATGTTCGGGGCCTAAGATCTGGCGGGCATGGGCGACGAAACGCGGCCAGATGCAGATTGCCGCCGTATTGCCATAGGGCGTCTGCGACCGCAGGCACAGTTTCTCGATCGCGGCGTTGTCGCAGTCGTCGCGCAGGTTCGTCAGGTCGAGAAGCGATAGCGCGAAGGCTGCCGCCTCACGCGGGCTCAGGAGTTCCATGTCGAAGTGCCTCCCCGGCTTGCTTACCGCACCGTGCGCCGATGGCGCGCCGGGGACGCGGTAAATTCAAAAGCGACGCAGGTCCGGTCAAAATCTGTTCGATTTCTGGGTCATGCGGCTCGCCCATATTTATCGTTCAAACGATTAGATGCAAGCCACACCCGGGCAACGCATAACCCCACGGGACGTATCCGCTTGAAATACATCGTGTAATCAGGCCAACATTTCTTTCAGAATAGCCGCCAGTCGCTGCCCTCCGACGGGGGCCATGTCCTTGGTTTCCGCGTGGCTGAGCTCCGCACCGGTCATGCCTGCGCCGAAATTGGTGATGACCGACGCGGCTGCGACCTTGAGCCCGAAATAGCGCGCGAGGATGACTTCCGGTACCGTCGACATACCGACCGCGTCGGCGCCAAGCGTGCGCGCCATGCGGATTTCCGCCGGCGTCTCGAAGCTCGGTCCGGAGAACCACATATAGACCCCGGAAAACAGCGGCACGCCGCAACGGATCGCCGCATTGCGCATGTCGAGCGCGAGGTCCGCATCATAGGCGGTGGTCATGCCGACAAAACGCCCGTCGCCTTCCTCGCCGATCAGCGGGTTCATGCCGGAATAGTTGATGTGGTCGGAAATCTGCATCACCGAGCCTGGCGGCATATCTTCCCTGAGAGAGCCTGCCGAGTTGGTGAGGATCAGCGACTGGACTCCGAGGCCCTTCATCACCTCGATCGGAAAGCGCATCACCTTGGCGTCGCCGTGTTCGTAATAATGGGCGCGGCCGGACAGCATGATGACCGGCTCCGCTCCGAGATGACCGGCGACGATCTCGCCCGCATGGCCCGTGACGCCGCTCACAGGAAAGCCCTCCAGCGCGCCATAAGGGATGCGGACAGCCTCCGTTACCTGGTCCACCAGCGAACCGAGGCCGGAGCCGAGCACGATCGCGTGGCGCGGCATCAGGCCGTTCAGGCGATTGACGAGCAGGTCGATGACTTGCCTCATGTCCATCGCCTCAGCCGATCACGTCGGTTTCGAAAGCAAAAGGCAGGAGCTCCGTCATGGTGACGGTCTTCTGCACGCCGAGATCGTCGCAGAGATAGATGCGGGTATCGGCGGAGGCGAACTCGGCGATCTTTTGCCGGCAGCCGCCGCAGGGCGAGCAGAGCGCCAGCTTTTCGGCGATCACCGCCAGTTCGACGATCTTCTTTCCCCCGCCCATGATCATTGCGCCGATCGCCGTCGGCTCGGCGCACCACCCCTGAGGGAAGGAGATGTTCTCGATATTCGCGCCAAGATAGACCTTGCCGTCATCGGCGCGGATCGCCACGCCCACCGGAAATTTCGAGTAGGGGGCGTGAGCCTTGGCCATCGCGTCGCGGGCGGCTTCGAAAAGGTCGTGGGACATCTTATCAACGCTCCTTGGTATAGGGCACGCCGCCGGCCTTGGGCGGACGAGCGGCGCCGATGAAACCGGCGAGCAATACGCAGGTGAGGATATAGGGCAGCGCCTGGAAAATCTGTACCGGCACTTCGCCGATCAGCGGCAGTGACTTGCCCTGCATGAAATTGGCGAACGCATCGAGGAAACCGAAGAGCAGGCAGGCGAGCATGACCGGCACCGGCTTCCACTTGGCGAAGATCAGCGCCGCGAGCGCGATATACCCCTTGCCGGCCGACATGTTGTTGATGAAGGCGGCCGATTGGGCGATCGACAGGTAGGTGCCTGCGAAACCGCAGAGGAATCCGGCGACGATCAGCGAGCGATAGCGCATCCACGCAACCGAAATGCCGGCGGTATCCACCGCACCCGGATTTTCACCCACGGCGCGCAGACGCAAGCCGAAACGGGTGCGGTAGAGAACCCACCAGGAGATCGGCACCATCAGGAAGGCGATATAGGTGAGGATGTTGTTGCCGGAGATCACGTTGACATAAAGCGGGCCGATGATCGGCACATCGCGCATCATGTCGGCGCCCGGCAGGACGATGGAAGAGAAGCGGCCCTCGGGCGGCACCTGCCCCGTGCGCCCGCCCTGCCTGAACCAGGCCTGGCCGAGCACGATCGTCAGACCGGCGGCAACGAAGTTCAGCGCCACGCCGGAGACGATCTGGTTACCGCGGTTGGTGATCGAGGCAAAGCCGTGCACGAAGGAAAATACGATCGACACACCGATGCCGCCGAGCAGGCCGAACCAGGCATTGCCGGTCCAGTAGGCGACGCAGGCTGCCGCGAAGGCGGAGGCCAGCATCTTGCCTTCCAGGCCGATATCGAAAATGCCGGCGCGTTCCGAAAAGAGGCCGGCAAGCGCCGTGAACAGAAGCGGGATCGAAAGGCGAACCGCCGAGCCGAGAATGCTGATGAAAATATCGAAATAATCCATGAGCCTACTTCCCGGTGAGCTGCTGGTAGAGCCGGACGATGGACGGGCGCAGCATGTATTCCAGCGCACCGGCGAACAGGATCACCATGCCCTGGATGACGACGATCATGTCGCGGGTGATGCCCGGCATGTCGAAGGAGAGTTCGGCCCCGCCCTGATAGAGAATGCCGAAGAGGAGCGCCGCCAGGATGATGCCTGCCGGATGATTACGGCCCATCAGCGAGACGGCGATGCCGACGAAGCCGGCGCCCCCGACGAATTCGATCTGCAGGCGGGCGGAAGCGCCCATCACCGGGTTCAGCGCCATCATGCCGGCAAGGCCGCCGGAGATCAGCATGGTGATCATGACGATCTTGGAATAGCGGACGCCGGCGTAACTCGCAGCCGTCGGGCTAATGCCGAGCGTGCGCATTTCATAACCGAGTTTCGTGCGCCAGATCAGTACCCAGACCAGGAAGCACATGATCAGCGCGATCAGGAAGGAGAAATTGAGCGGGGCTGCGCCGATCTTGCCACCGAACGCGGCGATCAGCCAGTCGAGCTTGGGAAGCTGGCCGCCGGGCAGGAAGGTGCGGGTTTCCGGCGCCATCTTGCCAGGCACGATCAGCAGGCGCACCAGCATGTAGTTCATCAGCGACGAGACGATGAAATTGAACATGATGGTGGTGATGACGATATGGCTGCCGCGCTTGGCCTGCAGCCAGGCGGGAATGGCGGCACAGGCCGCACCGAACAGCGCAGCGCCGATCACCGCGAAAGGCATGGTGACATACCAGGGCACATAGCGGTCCATGGCGAGCGCCACCAGCGCGGCGCCAAGACCGCCGAGATAGGCCTGGCCTTCCGAACCGATGTTGAACAGGCCGGCATGGATCGCGACCGCCACCGAAAGGCCGGTGAAGATGAAGCTCGTCGTGTAGAACAGCGTGAAACCGATGCCCTCGCCACGGCCGAGCGCGCCGATCAACAGCAGCTGCAGCGCCTCGAACGGGCTTTCGCCGATCGCCCAGACGACCAGGCCGGAAAAGAAGAAGGCCAGGACGAGATTGAGCAGCGGAATGAGGCCGTAATTGATCCAGGCGGGAAGCGGAACGGATGCGGTGCTCATGCCCCTGCCCTCGTCCGCCGTGCTGCCGCCGAAAATTCAATCATTCCATGCTCCGGATGGGTCATTGCTTCAAGCGTCATTGCTCCAGGCATCATGCGGCGATCCCGGCCATCATCAGGCCCAGCGTCTGTTCGCCCGCCTCGCTCGACTTTTCGCCGACGATCTTGCCAGCGAACATCACCAGGATGCGGTCGGAGAGCGAGCGGATCTCATCGAGCTCCACCGAGACCAGCAGCACCGCCTTGCCGGCATCGCGCATCTCGATAATCCGCTTGTGGATGAATTCGATGGCGCCGATATCGACGCCGCGGGTCGGCTGACCGATGATCAGCATTTTCGGATCGCGCTCTATCTCGCGCGCCACGACGATCTTCTGCTGGTTGCCGCCCGAGAAATTGGCGGTCCGCAACCGCGGGTTCGGCGGGCGGATGTCGTATTTGACGATCTTCTCCTCGGCATCCTTCCTCATCGCGTCGATATCCAGCAACGGGCCGCGGCCGTATCTGGGATCGCGGTGATAACCGAGGATCGAGTTTTCGTATTCCTCGAATTTCAGGACCAGGCCCATGTGGTGGCGGTCTTCGGGGATATGCGCAAGCCCGAGATCGCGCAGGCCCGCCGGATCGACACCGGCGACGGGCTTGCCATCGATGAAGATCTCGCCGGACGACGGCTTGCGGATGCCGGCGATCGCTTCGAGGAGCTCCGACTGGCCATTGCCGGCGACGCCCGCGATGCCGACGATCTCGCCGGCGCGCACGTCGAAGGAGACGTTATCGACCATGGTGACGCCGCGGCTGTCCTTGACCGTCAGGTTCCTGACCGACATCAGGACCGCTCCCGGATGGGCCGTGCCCTTTTCGACGTGCAGCAGGACGCGACGGCCGACCATCAGCTCGGCGAGCTCTTCGACGGTCGTTTCGGCGGTCTTGCGGGTCGCGACCATTTCGCCGCGGCGCATGACGGACACCGTGTCGGTGATCGCCATGATCTCGCGCAGCTTGTGGGTGATGAGGATGATCGTCTTGCCCTGATCGCGCAGCACGCGCAGGACCTTGAAAAGATGATCGGCCTCCGGCGGGGTCAGCACTCCGGTCGGCTCGTCAAGAATGAGGATGTCGGCGCCGCGATAAAGCGCCTTCAAGATTTCGACGCGCTGCTGGCTGCCGACCGGCAGTTCCTCGATGACCGCATCCGGATCGACCTCGAGGCCGTAATCATCCTCCAGCCGCTTCAGTTCCTTGCGGGCGCTGGCAACGCCCTTGGCGAGGAGCTGGCCGCCTTCGGCGCCGAGCATGACGTTTTCCAGCACGGTGAAATTCTCGACCAGCATGAAGTGCTGATGCACCATGCCGATGCCCACAGCGATCGCTGCCTGGCTATCCCGGATCGTCACCGGCTTTCCCGAAATGCGGATTTCCCCATGGTCGGCCTGGTAGAAGCCATAAAGGATCGACATCAGGGTCGATTTGCCGGCACCATTCTCCCCGATGATACCGTGGATCGAACCTTTGGCGACCGTCAGATTGATGTTCTTGTTCGCGTGTACCGTACCGAATTTCTTGTCGATGCCGACAAGCTCGATCGCGGGCTCCTTCGGAGAATCGAGGCTCAATGGTTCGCCCTTCCGCCTGATATGCAAAAAGGGCGCGTGGCGATCATCACCGCCCTGCGCCCCTCAAAACCCGACCTTACTTGTTGCAGGCTTTGTTCGACATGTAGTCGTGCACCTTGATGGTGCCGGCGATGATGTCGGCCTTGGCCTTTTCAACAGCGGTCTTCATTTCAGGCGTGATCAGTGCCTTGTTGTTGTCGTCGAGCGCGTAGGCAACGCCGTCCTCCTTGACGCCGAGAGCCTGGATGCCGGCCGTGAACTTGTCTTCCTTGGTGTCCTTGAAGGCATTGTAGACGGCGAGATCGACGCGCTTGACCATCGACGTCAGAACCGAACCCGGATGCAGGTGGTTCTGGTTGGAATCGACGCCGATCGACAGCTTCTTGTTGTCAGCAGCGGTCTGCAGCACGCCGAGGCCGGTTGCGCCGGCAGCCGCGTAAACGACGTCGGCGCCCTGATCGATCTGGTTCTTGGTGAGTTCGCCGCCACGGACCGGATCGTTCCAGGCAGCACCGGTCGTGCCGGTCATGTTCTGGAAGACCTGCGCATCGGGCTTGGCCGCCTTGACGCCCTGGACATAACCGCAGCCGAACTTGCGGATCAGCGGGATATCCATGCCGCCAACGAAACCGACCTTGCCGGTCTTCGACGCCATGCCGGCGAGAAGGCCGACGAGGTAGGAACCTTCTTCCTCCTTATAGAGGATAGAGCGGACGTTCTTCAGGTTGACGACGGAATCGACGATCGCGAACTTGGTGTCCGGGAACTCGGCCGCGACCTTTTCCATGGCCGAGGTCCAGGCGAACGATACGGCGACCACCGGGTTGAAGCCGCGGCTTGCGAAGTTGCGGATAGCCTGCTCGCCCTGGGTGTCGCTAGTCGGTTCGAAATCCCGGAAGTCGATCCCCGTTTCCTTCTTGAACCTTTCGGCGCCGACGGAAGCGGCTTCGTTGAAGGATTTGTCGAACTTGCCGCCCGTGCCATAGACCAGCGCCGGCTTGATATCCGCGGCAAGCGCGGTTGCCGACATGGCAGCCATGGCAATGAGGCTCAAAAGGGTTTTCTTCATCGTGCAGCCCTGTTTTTTAGCTGTTAGGTCCCCCCGCAATCCCGTTCTCCGGGCATGTCTGCGGCCACCGGCCCTTTTTCTTCAAGGGTCTGGCTTCGGTCACTCTTGCACGGGTTTCGGAAAAATTCACGAGATTTTTTTCAACTGGTAAAAAACAACGAACCTGCTGAAAACTTCGACAATGCTGTGGAAAAACTGCACAAACACGCGGCTTTAGGCGCGACCTCGGGGGAATTGACACGACCAGCCTCTTCAGGCGGAAAACCGCCCCGCAAAATGCGGCCTGCTGTATCCGGCCATCCAGAAGATCAGGGCGATTGCCAGAAACACCACGAATGCCGGCTGCGCCAGCAACGGTGTCACGAAGGGCCGCCAGATATCCTGACTGAGGTATGTGCTCACGACGAATTCCGCGAGCGTCAGGCTTTCGGGATCAAGATTGAGCCAGGCGTTGCCAAGGCTGGTCAGCACCACCGACGAGGATGACACGGACTGGATCGAATCCAGCGTGCCGGCAACGATCGCAGCAACCAGCGCAAGCCCGCTGAGCAGATGGAAAACGAACCGTATGACTGCCATTCCGAACAAGCCCGCGTCGTTGATCACGGTCGCGCCGCCTGCAGCACGACGGCGTTTATGGCAGAAGAAATAGTCCGCGCGCCGAAGCTTGGCAACGCGGCCAACCGAGTTTTCCCGCCCACTGTCAAAAAACGTTCAGATTCGGGTTGATCCCGGGGAATTGATCGGTATATATCGCGGCCGTTCCAACGCTTTGCTTCTCAGACGACGCAAAGCAACCAAGGACAGGTGGCCGAGTGGTTTAAGGCGCACGCCTGGAACGCGTGTGTGCGTGAAAGCGTACCGTGGGTTCGAATCCCACCTTGTCCGCCATTGGCTTCTTAAATAGCTTTTTCTGCTGAATATTTTCTGGCAGGGCTAATCCCTCGATTGCCCCGCATCCCCGCTCAGATGGTGTTCGGGCCGAACAGCGGCCTCATTCCTCGGAACCATCGCGAAATTTCCAGGAATCATTCGATCCCGCCGGCATCGGTTGTGTGCCTGCAGCCGTATCGCCATTCGGAGATGGAGGACAAAGACGCAAGAACGCGCATCGCGCGATGCCGTCGAACCAAGGCATGTCAGGCTCTTCAACGACCCGCCCGACACGAACGCGGTGTTGAAGCCGCTTCTTATCATTTGCCAATTTTTCAATAATAGGTTGAGTTAGAAATTCGTTATGCAAATATTTTACTCTTTCTGGTTACTTTCCTTCCAGACGACAACCGGATGACTCAACCCAAGCTAGTCCGGTCTTCGAGCGCTAAGTTCACCTTCTGGATAATTCAGCCATGCGCCTTTCGGTTCTCTGCATCGCCCTCTTCGCAGCCGTGTCATTCCAAGGCGCGACAGCTGGCAATCTTGCCGATTTCAAGCGGCCTCTCGCGATTCCCTTCGACAAGGTGACGCCCTATTCGTTGCAGTTGGCGACGCTCGGAAAGATGTTGTTTTTCGATCCGCGGCTGTCGGGCGCGAAAAACATGAACTGCGCCAGCTGCCACAATCCGTCCTTCGGGTTCGAGGTGCCCGTCAAGACGCCGGTGGGTGCAGCCAACACACATCTGTCCCGGCAGGCACCGACAATTCTGAACGTTGCGTGGACCACTTCCCTGTTCTGGGATGGTCGTGCGCCAACGCTCGAGGCGCAAGCCGCAGGACCAATCACGGCACCCGCGGAGATGAACGGCAAGCTTGACCAGATTGTCGCCGATCTGCGAGACATTTCCGACTACGACAACTGGTTCAAGCAGATATTCCCGGACAAGGGCGCGACGCAGGAGACCCTGTTGGCGGCGATCGCGACCTATGAACGCACCGTTGTCTCCGCGTGGTCGCCGTTCGATCGCTGGGTGGACGGCGACCAGGCCGCGGTCTCGGACAGCGCCAAGCGCGGGTTTGAACTTTTCACCGGCAAAGCAAATTGCTCGGTTTGTCACACAGGTTGGAATTTCACCGACCACAAGTTTCACAATACGGGACTGGTCACAAGCGACATAGGGCGCGGCAAGCTGGAACCGAACAATCCCAAGGCCCTGTACGCTTTCAAGACGCCCAGTCTTCGCAACACTCTTTATCGAGGGCCCTATATGCATAACGGCAGCCTGGCGACCATGGAGGACGTGATTGCCCACTACGAAAGCGGCGGTGCCGAAAGTCCGTCACGCTCGGATCACATATCCCCATTTTTCGTGACCGATCACGAGCGGGAAGACCTGATCGCTTTCCTGAAGACCCTCACTCCCGAGCAGCAGGATTTGCTCCTGCCGACCTTACCAAACTGAGTAGCACACCATGGCACTTTCAGTCCGATTCCAAATCCTTCTTCCCCTCATTCTCTCCATTCTCGCGGGCCTGGGTGCTGCCGCTCTCGTCGGATCGCAGGCGATCGACGGCCAGGCGCAGGTGGAACGCGTCGTGCAAGACGCAATCGCCGCCAAGACGCTGGCTGCAAGGACCGGAGCACAGTTCGAGAACGTGTCAGGCGTGGTCGCAAATCTCCTGGCGATGACGACGTTTGTTTCGGTCGAAGAGGTCAAAAAGCGGTTTGACACGACAAATGGCGCCTTGGAGACGACGCTTGCCGAGTTCAACCGCAATTCGCTGTCGCCTGCCGTTTCCGACAACGTCAAAAATCTCACCGAACTGCATGCTGCATGGCGCAGCAATGTGCGTATCATGCTCGGACTCGATCACTCGAACGCTATTCCGACGGCCGAGCAGCTTACCCGCTCGCGCACGGCCATATTGGCAAAGATCCTCGACATCAACACGGTTGTGGACAAGGCAGCATCCGACAGGGTTGCGTCAGCCGGCGACACGCTTGAGACCGAGATACGCAACGAACTGACGACCGCCGCCGCACTCGCGGTGGTGGGCATCGTCATTCTGCTGTTCGTCGCCCAGCGGATTGCCGGTCCGATCGTGCGGATCACCGCGTCTATGAAGCTGCTTGCGGGCGGCAACATCGAGGTCGTCGTGCCAAAACGTCGGGGCGCCAAGGAAATTCGCGCCATGATCGATGCCCTGGCCGTATTCCGTGAAAATGCCCGAATGCGTGATACCTTGGAGAAGGACGCGCAATCCCAGACCGCCAGTCTCGCAAATGTCTCGGCGGAAGCCAGGCTGCTGCAGAGCCAGGTGCGCGGCGTTGTCAACAAGGCCACCGAGGGCGATTTCTCCGGTCGCGTCAACGGTCCATTCGACCGTCCCGAACATCACGAGCTGGCTCAGAGCCTCAATACGCTGATATCGAGCTTCGAAGGCGGGCTCAACGAAACCAGCCGCGTCCTGGATGCACTTGCCAATGCCGACCTGACGATCCGGTTCGAAGGTGTCCACAAAGGCGCATTTGCCGAGCTTCAGAACAATGCGAACGCCGTAACGAGCCGCCTCTCGGCGGTCGTGTCACGCCTGGCCGACGCTTGCGCGTCCGTCTCGGCATCCAGCGACGAGATTCTGCGTGGAACCACCGAATTGAACGGGCGGTCTACACGTCAGTCGTCGATGCTTCAGACAACGGCTGTGACAACAAACGCTGTTGCCGAAACCGTCGGCCAGAACTCCAAGCGTGCGGGTGAGGCCACCAGCGTGATTTCGGATACCAGCCACATGGCTGAAAACGGCAGCCAGGTCATGAACGGCGCGGAAAGCGCCATGGCGCAGATCACCGTCTCCTCCGGCAAGATCTCCGAAATCATCGGGGTCATCGAGGATGTCGCATTCCAAACAAACCTGCTGGCGCTCAACGCAGGTGTCGAAGCTGCGCGTGCCGGCGAAAGCGGGAGAGGATTCGCGGTCGTCGCAACCGAGGTGCGCTCTCTCGCCCAGTCGACTGCCAATGCTTCCAACGAAGTAAAAGCGCTCATTCAGAAAAGCCAGGCGGAGGTGAAGGCAGGCGCAGAACTGGTCCGCCAGGCGAGCGAGCAGTTTTCCCAGATCGTCTCGTCCATCGCATTCGTCTCTTCGCTTTCCAGCCAGATAACCAGCGAGAGCAACAATCAAAGTGCCAACCTTCGGCAATTGTCGAGCGCGATGAAAGATCTCGATGAGCTCAATGCCCATAGCAACCGGCTCGTTGGTGACCTTTCAGCCTCCACCGAGAGGACGAGCCGGGAAATGGAGGCACTGGCCGAGATCGTCAATCTGTTCCGCATCGACAATCGGGGGCAATCCCGCGCCAGATCGGAGCGGGCTGCTTGAGACAGGCGGCGCCGTAGGGCCTTGCGCTGTCGATAGGGGCGGGGTTTTCACCGGAAAACTCTGCCGCGGCCGGCAACTCTCACGGAACATGAACGCAGCCGTCAGCCTTCGTTCATTTTCCGCGGCCTACCTTCCCGGAAACCGCCAATCCAGCGGCCAATCCGAAGGAGGAGAAAATGAAAAAGTTCATTGCCGCCTGCATCATCGGGCTAGGATGTCTTACCACGACCGCGGCCCCGACCCTCGCCGATAGTTTCAGCATAACGATTGGCGATCGAGGATATCGGCCCGGACACCACTATCGGCCGGGCTACCATCGCTACCATCGCCCGTACTACCGGCAGTATTCCAGGCACCATTACCGACCGCACTGCAGGGTCCGGAGCGTCGAATACCGCCATCACGGGCGGTGGGTCACCAAGACGACGCGCGTCTGCAGATAAATCGATTCCGAGCCGCCAGACCCCGCAAGCCATGTCGGGGTCGGCTGGTTCGCGGCGCACTCTGCATTATTGGGAGATCGAAAAGCTGACCTGCTGCCAACGGCGCAGTTGCGGATCGAAAGCGACCACGAGTTCAAAATCCCTGCGGTCCAGGCCCTTGTCGGTGTTGATGTCGGCATAGCCGCCCATGGAGAACCGGCAATCGGCGATCCAGCGGAAATTGCCCCAGGCAACATCGACGATATCGGGGCGTTGTTGGACGAGCTGGCGCGACTTCTCGAACGCGAGGCTTCCCGGGCACCTCTGGTCTTCGGTCGTCTCGCCCACGGCCATGAGAAACGCGAGGCCGGCAATCGGTACCACGAAGGCGACGCTCTTTACGATATTCGCTTCCATGACGGCTCTCCCAAGCTTCGAACCCGAAGCAGCCGAACTCAAGAACAGGGCCTAAACATCCGGAACAAGGCCTGATCATGCCGTAAAGGATAACATCATTTCGGCTGGCCCGCCAAGCTTTGTGGAAAGAGCTTATGGCACTACACCGCCGATTTGGGGTATTGCCAATTTCAACTTTATCTTCATAGGAAATGAACTAGGACGATCATCCTTGGAGTCTCCTTGATGGATATCGCATGAAGTTCGGAACGAGCGGCCTTCGGGGCCTTGTGAGTGACCTGGAGGGCCGAGCATCATCCCTCTACACCCAGGCCTTTGCCCGGCATCTCCTGGAAACGGGTGCTGCCCGGCCGGGTGATGCGGTGCTGGTCGGCCGCGATTCCCGCCCGTCTAGCCCCGACATTGCCGCCACCTGCATCGGAGCGCTGAAGCGCGCCGGCCTTTCGCCGATCGACTGCGGCGCGGTGCCGACGCCGGCGCTGGCGCTCTACGGACTTCAGCTCAAGGCCGCATCGCTGATGATCACCGGCTCGCACATCCCCGCGGACCGCAACGGCATCAAGTTCTACCGACCGGATGGGGAGATCGACAAACAGGACGAGATGCGGATCACCGCGATCGCCGCCGAACTGGACAGAAGCGAGATCGATTCGACGCCCGGCGAAGCGCCGGATCATTCGGCGCAAGCCGAGGCGCTGTTCCTCGCCCGCAATGCGACCATGCTCCCGGAGAGAGCGCTCGCCGGTCTCAAGGTCGGCGTCTACCAGCATTCGACGGTCGCCCGGGATCTTATGGTCCAGGTTCTCGAAGGTTATGGCGCAGACGCCGTACCGCTCGGCCGCTCCGAAGAATTCATTCCGGTCGACACGGAAGCGGTCTCGATCGAGACGATCGACCTCCTCAAGGGCTGGGCGCGCGAACATGGGCTCGACGCGATCGTCTCTGCCGATGGCGACGGCGACCGGCCGCTGGTTTCCGACGAAACGGGAGAACCGCTTCGCGGCGACCTTCTAGGCCTGATCGCGGCAAAGTTCCTGAAAGCGCGGGTCGTCGTGACCCCCGTCACCTCCAATTCGGGCATCGAGGCCGCTGGTGATTTCGAAGTGGTTCGCACCAAGGTCGGATCGCCGTTCGTCATCTCCGGCATGCTCGCAGCACTCGAAGCCGGCAAGACGGGCGTCATGGGTTTCGAGGCGAATGGCGGGCTTCTGACCGCGTCACCTTTCGAAACCAGCACGGGCACGCTCTTATCGCTTCCGACCCGCGACAGTTTCCTGCCGGTGCTGGCGACGCTTGTCCTCGCTGCCCGTGAAAAGAAGCCCCTGTCGCAAGTGGCCGCCGGTTTCCGCCTCCCGTTTGCGGCGGCCGATCGGCTCGAAAATTTCCCGGTCGAGACCAGTGCCGCGCTGATGGCCTATCTCAGGCAATCCGACGACAATCTTGCAGCCTTCCTTGCGCCGATTTCGACAGTCGCCGCCAAAAGCGATATCGATGGCCTGCGGGTGACGCTCGCAGACGGGCGCATCGTGCATTTCCGGCCATCGGGCAACGCACCGGAAATGCGCTGTTACGTGGAAGCCGGGACGGAAGACAAGGCGAAGGCCTTGTTGCATGAGGGGTTGAACCTCATCCGCGCCTGGGCTTCAAAGCTAGAACGATAATTTTGGACGAGAATTGCCGGAGATATTGGAATGAATAGCAAGATCATCCCCGTCATCATGGCCGGCGGCAAGGGCACGCGGCTCTGGCCGCTGTCGCGCGCCAGTGCGCCGAAGCAGTTCATCCAGTTCATCGGCGACCAGACGCTGTTCCAGGCGACGCTGTCGCGCGTTTCGGACCAGAAGCTCTATGAGGCTCCCGTCGTCATCACCAACGAGGATTTCCGGTTCCTTGTCGCCGAACAGGCGCGCGAACTCGGCATCAAGCTTTCCGGCATCCTGCTCGAGCCCGTCGCCCGCAACACGGCCCCGGCCGTCGCAGCCGCTGCCGCCTTCGTCGAGAGCCGGTTCGGCGAGGACGCCGTCCTGCAGGTGCTGGCCTCGGATCACGAGATCACCGCGGATGCCGGTTATTTCGAGGCGATCCGCATCGCCAAAGAGACGGCCCTTTCCGGCAAGCTCGTGACCTTCGGCATCGCGCCGACGGAGCCCGCCACCGGTTATGGTTACATCGAGATTGGCGAGGCGCTGCCAGCCGGCGCCTGCAAGGTCAAGCGTTTCGTCGAAAAGCCGGTATTGGCCGAGGCGGAGAAGATGCTGTCGGCCGGTGGCTTTGCCTGGAACTCCGGCATCTTCATGTTCAAGGCCGGGCAGGTGCTGAGCGAACTTTCCACCTTCGCGCCCGAGGTCGAGGCGGCCGCGCGCGCCGCACTTGCCAAGGCTTCGAACGATCTCGATTTCACCCGCCTCGACACGCAGGAATTTGCCGCAAGCCCGGATATCTCCGTCGACTACGCGCTGATGGAGAAGACCTCCAACGCGGCGGTCGTGCCCTCATCGTTCACCTGGTCCGATCTCGGAAGCTGGGACGCCGTCTGGAAGCTCGGCGCCCGCGACGAGGCCGGCAACGTCACCTCCGGCAAGACGACGCTGATCAACACCAGGAACTCGCTCGTCATGTCTCGCACCAGCCATCTCGCCGTTCAGGGCCTGGATGGCGTCGCCGTCATCGCCAGCGAGGACGCCGTCTATATCGGCCGGCTGGAAGACAGCCAGGATGTCGGCAAGATCGTCAAGCAGCTCGCCGCGGCCAAAGCGACCGCAGCACTGACCGAAACCCATCCGACCTCCTATCGTCCCTGGGGTGGCTATACGTCGGTGCTCAACGGCGATCGTTTCCAGGTGAAGCGGCTGTTCGTGACGCCCGGCAAGAAGCTCTCGCTGCAGAAACATCACCACCGCTCGGAGCACTGGATCTGCGTCAAGGGCACAGCGGAAGTGACGATCGGCGAGGAAACCCGGATCGTCAGGGAAAACGAGTCCATCTATATTCCGCAGGGCGAAGTGCACCGGCTCGCCAATCCGGGCAAGATCATGCTCGAAGTGATCGAGGTGCAGACCGGTTCCTATCTCGGCGAGGACGACATCATCCGCATCGTCGACGAGTTCGGGCGCGGCTGAGGCTTTCGTAAGTTAAAGGCAGCCTGTCAGGCTACTTTCTGTGCAGCTCTGAGACTGGCGGATTATCCGCCGATAGTGGAAAGGGTATCGCATGCGCCCCCGGAATATCCTGTTGTCTGCATCAGCGCGAAGCATCGGATCGCTGCTGCACAACCCTTCCCTTCAAAGTAAAATATTCAACGCCGTGCGGCTAAACCGCCCCGAGGTGACGGGTTGGCTGCAATCCGAGGACTTGTCGTTCATGGCATACTCGATTGCGAGGCGCCGGAAATCCAAGGCGCAAATATTGCAGGATCTGTGGGTTTGTTATGAGCTCGGGGAAAAGAGCGGTGGGTTCTTTGTCGAGTTCGGCGCGACAAATGGACTGATCAACAGCAATACGTGGTTGCTTGAGAACGAACTCAATTGGCGCGGAATCCTGGCGGAGCCAAATCCCGTCTGGCATGCCGCACTTGCGAGAAACCGGATGGTTCATATCGAACATCTATGCGTGTCTTCCAAGTCGGAAGAAGTCGTGAGGTTTCTGGCCATGGACGGCGTCGATCCTGAGCTCAGTGCGATCGCGTCTTTCGCTGACGGCGATCACTTCGCCGACGTTCGCAAGGGCGGAACCGCTCTCGACATCAGGACGATCTCTCTGAACGATCTGCTCGACAAATATGACGCTCCGCGAGAGATCGACTATATTTCCATCGATACGGAAGGCAGCGAACTCGATATCCTCTCCGCTTTCGATTTTTCCCGACGACGTTTCAGTCTCATTTCGGTCGAGCAAAATTCCAAGACCGAGAAGGGTATCGAAGAACTATTGCGGCGAAACGGCTACACCCGCGTTTTTCCGCAGTTCTCGCAGTGGGATGGATGGTATGTTTCCTCGGAACTGAGGTCGGGAGCATCCTTCGAGATCGCCGCGCCATTGGTTTAAGGCATGAAGCGCCGAGTAGCCGAGTCGTCAGGACCGCTACAGTGTTTTCCGGCGCCGGTTCTCGGCATGCACCTTTTGGCAGGAAGCGGCTCAGTCGATCTCGTGGCGGTGGTCGAGATACCATTGAACGAAGGCCTTGACGCCTTCCTCCAGACCGATCTCCGGCTTGCGGCCCGTAAGTGCGACGAGAAGATCGGGGCTGGCGAAGGTTCTCGGCACATCGCCCTTCTGCATCGGCAGCATCTTGCGCTTGGCCGGTTTCCCCATGATCCGTTCGATGGTTTCAACGAAATCGAGGAGCCCCGATGGCTGGCCGCCGCCGATATTGACGACGCGGAACGGTGCCTGATGGGAGAGCGTATCGATGTCCGCGACGCGATTGTCCTCGCCGGGATAGACCTTGGACAGGTCGATGATCGAATTCACCAGGTCGTCGATATAGGTGAAGTCCCGGCTCATCTTGCCTTCGCCGTAGATCTCGATCTCGCGATCCTCGATCATCGCCTTGACGAACTTGAAGAGCGCCATGTCCGGCCGGCCCCAGGGACCGTAGACCGTGAAGAAGCGGAAGGCGGTTATCGGCACCTTGTAGAGATGGGCGTAGCTGTGCGCCATCAACTCCGAGGCCTTCTTGGTCGCCGCATAGAAGGTCAAGGGTTCGTCGGCGCGGTCGCTTTCGCGGAAAGGAACGTCCGGGTTGGCACCGTAGACCGACGACGTCGAAGCAAGCATCAGATGGCCGACGCCGTAATTGCGGGCAATCTCCAGGATATTCCAGGAGCCGATGAGATTGGAATCGAGATAGGCCTTGGGATTTTCAAGACTGTAGCGAACACCGGCCTGGGCGGCGAGGTGGATCATCACATCCGGCTTGAAGTCCTCGACCGACTTGTCGAGCAGCGATTTGTCTTCCAGCATGCCTATGACCGGGCGGAAGGCAGGGAATTGCGCGAGCCCGGCATTGCGGGCTTCCTTGAGGCGCAGGCTGTAATAGGGCGTCATCCCGTCGAAGCCTAGAACCTCGTGCCCATCCTCCAGCAGGCGTCGCGCCAAGTGGAAACCAATGAAGCCTGCCGTCCCGGTGATGAAGTAACGCATGTATGACCCGCTGTCGCTCTGGGGCGATCCCATAGCGCGGATATCCGGCCCTGTCATCTGGGGCAGAAGTTATTTAAACCGCCGGATAGTCAGGCCGCCCTCAGTGAAAGAGCCGCAGCCGCGCCGGCGGCACGCCCGGCCGGCCATTCTTGCGATCGACGGCGAACTGGATGAGGTCCATCGAAGCCTGGTCGGTCATCGGTTTTGCCATTACGCCGAGGACCCCGGAGACGCCCGCCGCCACCAGCCCCGGATTGCCGGTGATCATGATCACCACGATGCCGTATTCCGCCAGCGCCTTGGCGATCTCGGGGCCGGTCTCGCCGTCGGCAAGGCGCACATCTACAAAGGCTATATCCGTGTCACGGGTATAGTTCAGCGCCACCGTCATGTCGGGTGCTATTCCGACGACGTCATGGCCGCTTCGATGGATGGCGTCTTCGATATCCATCGCGACCAGCAAACTGTCTTCGACGATCAGGAAACGATATTCCAACGGCAGATCCTCCCAGACTGAAGGAGGCAAATGAACTCCGATCGCTGCTTGGCAATAGGAGCAGGGTCCCGATATCGATTTTTTGATCTAGATCCCTGGCGTCGAACCGCCGCGCCGGCTGCCAGGCCGATAGATTTGCCGGAACGGAGGTCGTGAAGGCTAACGTTGCCGGCTCAGTTTTGGCGAGCGGAACATGGCTACATCCCGAATACCTCCTCGCTCAAGATTTCAGACCCTTACGAAAGGTGACCGGCAGGCAGGAACCACTCAAAAACTGGCGGGTTAGCTCTTCGGAAGTTCAAGAAAAGGAGAAGACCCATGAAGAAGATCATTCTCGCATCCTGCGCCATTCTCGCCGCTTCCTTCGCGACACAGGCCGGAGCCCAGCAGGGCACCGTCAACGGTGCAGCCGGCGGAGCCGTTACCGGTGCCATCGTCGGCGGTCCAGTCGGCGCCGCGGTGGGTGGGGTCGTCGGCGCCGTAGCCGGTACCGCGATCGATCCGCCACCGCGCGAAGTCGTCACCTATGTGCAGGAGCAGCCTGCCCCGACCACATCCGTGGTGGTCGAACAGCCGATCGCTGTGGGCAAGCCGATCCCGCAGAGCGTCGTCGTGACCCCGGTGCCCAGCAATCCGAAATATGCCTATACGGTCGTCAACAACCAGCGCGTGATCGTCGATCCGCAGACCCATACAGTGGTTCAGGTCATCCGGTAAGCGAAGGCTCCGAATTCCTCTTAAGCCAGCCAACGCAGACAGGCTCCGCCCATTTCCGGCGGGGCCTGTTCCCGTTTTCGAGCAGTGGATTAGACCAGCACAACCTGATCGACGCGATCTTCCTGGCCGAAGAACTTCAGATAGCGTTCCACCTCGGCCGGATCTCCGGTCGCCTTGCGCGGATTGTCGGAGAGTTTCACCGCCGGGCGGCCATTCGCCTCGCTTACCTTGCAGACGATGGAGATCGGCATCAGACCGGCAATCTCGTGCGGCGCGCAGCCGGCGAAATCGTTGGTCAGGTTGGTGCCCCAGCCGAAGCTCATGCGCACGCGGCCTTCGAAATGCCGGTAGGTATCGACGATCGCCTCGACATCCAGCCCGTCGGAAAAGATCAGCAGCTTGTCCTTGGGATTGCGGCCCATCTTCTTCCACCAGGCGATGATCTTTTCGCCGCCCTCGACCGGTGGCGCGCTGTCGGGGCGGAAGCCGGTCCAGTCGGCCACCCAGTCCGGCGCATCGCGCAGGAACGCCGCCGTGCCGAAGGCATCCGGCAGGACGATCAGCAGGTTGCCGCCGTAGAGCCGGTTCCAGTCCTTCAGGACCTGATAGGGCGAGGCGCGCAGCTGCTCGTCGGTCTCCGCGAGAGCAGCAGCCACCATGGGCAGCTCGTGCGCATTGGTGCCCACGGCTTCGAGATCGGAGTCCATCGCCAGCAGAACGTTGCTGGTGCCGGTGAAGGCCGGGCCGATGCCTTCCTTGAGCGCCTCGACGCACCAGCGCTGCCACAGGAAGCTGTGACGGCGGCGCGTTCCGAAATCGGAGATGCGCAGGCCCGGCAATGCCTGCAGGCGTTCGACCTTTTCCCACATCTTGGCCTTGGCCCGCGCGTAGAGCACGTCGAGCGTGAAGAAGCCCAGCGAGCGCATGGCAGAACGGGAACGCAGTTCGTTGATGATCGCGAGTGCCGGAATTTCCCAGAGCGTCGTCTCCATCCACTTGCCGTGGAAGGTCAGCTCGTACTGGCCGTCGCGCTTCGAAAGCTCGTATTCCGGCAGCTTGTAGGTGGACAGCCAGTTCAAGAATTCCGGCTCGAAGATCTGCTTGCGGCCATAAAACGTGTTACCCGCAAGCCAGATCATCTCCTTCTTGGACAGGCCGACGGTGCGGGCATGGTCGAGCTGTTCGCGCAGCGCGCCCTCGTCGATCTCCTCCGCCAGCTTGACGCTGGTCGTGCGGTTGATCAGCGAGAAGGTGGCGTCGACATCCGGATAGAGCTTCCAGATCATCTGCAGCATCAGGAGCTTGTAGAAATCCGTATCGATCAGACTGCGGATGATCGGGTCGAGCTTCCAGGTGTGGTTATACACCCTGCTGGCGATATCGGTCTTTGTCATGCCTGCCCCTGCCCCGGCCCTCCCGGGCCGGCTCCGCCGATTCGATGCATAGGGAGGCAGCGGCTGATCAACCTCCGGGCATTTTTATCGAAAAAAATGCAGACTAAGTCCAGACGCAATTCGGCCGCGAAAGGTCGCGGCCGAATAAATCAGGATGATGCCGGTCAGTTGCCGGTCTGGGAATTGGTTGCCGGCGGCGTGGCAGCCGGCGGGGTGGAGGGACTGGCGGTCGGCGGCGCATTCGGGTTCTGGGGCGTCGTGCTGCCAGCCGGCGGCGTTGCGGTCTGCTCTGCCGGCGGTGCGGTGCTTCGACCGTACCACTCGGCGCCGGCCCAGGCGACCATTGCCAGGATGAGGCCGGCAATCAGTACCTTCAGCACCGGTGCACCCCAGCTTCCCTGCCGCGCTTCCGTAGCGGTCTCAACAACCGGCGGCGAACCGATCGGGTTCGGATGACGGGTTTCGGCTTCCTGGGGATCGAAACGAGTGTTCATGATTTCGCTCCTTGTTCGGCCGGAATGCCCGGCTCATGCACAAGAAACGGTCGGCGGAAACGAATGTTCCGGCAGCAAGGCTCAGTAGCCTGCCCGGCGATCCACGACGTGCTGCAAGGGGTCGCCCGCCTCGTAGCGTTCCATCTGGGCCTCCGCATTGCGAAACAGCGCCCTCACATCGGAGGCGGAAGCCGCATGGGGCGTAATGATGACGTTGTCCGTCGCCCAGAGCGGGCTATCTGCGCCGAGCGGTTCCTTCTCGAAGACATCCAGCGATGCGCCGCCGAGAATGCCGTTATCGAGCGCTGCAACAAGATCGCTCTCCACCTGGCTGCCGCCGCGTCCGGCATTGATGAAGACCGGCTTGCCCAAGGCCCCGCCCTGGCGAAGTTTTGCAAACAGGGAGGCATTGAAGATGCCGCGCGTATCCGGCGTCAGCGGCAGGAGGCCGACCAGAATGTCCGTGCGGGCGAGGAAAGCATCGAGCTCGCCGCCGTCGAAGGTTTCGACACCCTCGATGGTCTTTTTGCTGCGCGACCAGCCGACGACATCAAAACCCATGATCTTCAGTTTCCGGACCGCGTCCTGGCCGAGCACGCCAAGGCCCATGACGCCGACGGTCAGATCCTTCGCTTCCGGTTGGGAGAGTTCGCGCCACCGGCGTTCGCGCTGCTGTCCGAGATAGGCCGGCACCTGCCGCAGGTGGCTCAGGGCCTGCAGCACGACCCATTCGCTCATCCGCGTCGTCAGGCTTTCGTCGACGAAACGGACGATCGGGACGTCAGGCAGGCCGGGCATGGTCAGGATATAATCGACGCCGGCGCCGCCGGAAAACAACACCTCCAGCTTCGGCGCCCGCTGGAAGAGGTCCGGGTCCGGCTTCCAGATCACCGCGTAGCGCGCCTCGGACATGTCTACTCCCGGATCGGAGGCGTGCAGCACAGTGCGACCGGCAAAAGCGTCGGCGAGTGCGGCATCGACCTCGCGGCGTTCGAACTTGAGATCGACGACGACCGGATGTTTGGCGGGCATGGACAGATTGACCTTGATTGCTGTGATTACTGGTTGATGGCTTCGATTTCGACGGCTTCCAGATTGAAGGCCGCCGCCATCAGGGCGCGGGTATAGTCCTGCTTCGGCGCCTGGAAAATCTGGTCCGCGGGGCCTTCTTCCACCACCTTGCCGAGGCGCATGACGATGACGTGGTTGGCGAGCGCCTTCACGACCTTCAGATCGTGGCTGATGAAGAGATAGGCGAGATCGTGCTTCTTCTGCAGGTCGCGCAAGAGATCGACGACCTGCGCCTGGACGGTCATGTCGAGCGCCGAAGTGGGCTCGTCGAGCATCACGAAACGCGGTTTCAGCACCATGGCGCGGGCAATCGCGATACGCTGGCGCTGGCCGCCGGAAAACTCGTGCGGATAACGCCAGCGGGTCGCCGGATCCAGGCCGACTTCGCTCAAGGCCCAGGCGACACGCTCGTCGCGGCCATCGGCGGAAAGCGACCGTTCATGCACCTTCAGCCCCTCGGCGACAATATCGCCGACCGACATGCGGGGGCTCAGCGATCCATAGGGATCCTGGAAGACCACCTGCAGACGGTCGCGGAACGGGCGCATCTCCTTGAAGGAGAACTTGTCGATGTCCGTTCCGACGAAGGCGATGCGGCCCTGCGAGGAGATGAGCCTTGCGAGCGCGAGACCGAGCGTCGTCTTGCCCGAGCCGGATTCGCCGACGACGCCGAGCGTCTCGCCGGCGCGCAGTTGGAGATCGACGCCATCGACGGCCTTCACATGATCGACCACTTTGCGCAGGAAGCCCGCCTTGATCGGGAACCAGACACGGATATCCTTGCCTTCCATCACCACCGGCTTGGAAGGATCGGCCGGTGGTGGCTCACCGCGGGGCTCGGAGGCGAGCAGATGGCGCGTATAGGTGTGCTGCGGATTGGCGAAGACATCCTCCACCGTGCCGGTCTCGACGATCTTGCCCTTGGTCATGACGCAGACGCGATCGGCGAACTTGCGGACGATGCCGAGGTCGTGGGTGATGAACAGCATGGACATGCCGTGCTCGCCCTTTAGGCCACGCAGAAGGTCAAGAATCTGCGCCTGCACGGTGACGTCGAGCGCCGTGGTCGGTTCGTCGGCGATCAGCAGTTTCGGGCGGTTGGCGAGCGCCATGGCGATCATCACACGCTGGCGCTGGCCGCCGGACAGCTCGTGCGGATAGGCTTTCAGCCGCTTTTCCGCTTCGCGGATGCCGACCTGGTTCAGGAGTTCGAGCGTGCGGATACGCACTGCCTGGCCGTTGGTTCCGTGGTGAAGCTCAAGGATCTCGCCGATCTGCTTTTCGATCGAATGAAGCGGATTGAGCGAGGTCATCGGCTCCTGGAAGATCATCGTGACGTCGTTGCCGCGCACACGGCGCAGTTCCGGCTCGGACGCCTTCAGCATATCCTTGCCGTCGAACAGGATCTCGCCGGACGGATGGCTTGCGGACGGATAAGGCAACAGCTTGAGGATGGAATTGGCCGTTACCGACTTGCCGGAACCGGATTCCCCCACCAGCGCCAGCACCTCGCCGGGGTGGATGTCGAAAGAGACCCCGTCGACGGCGATCGAGGTATCGCCACCCTGGTGGAAGGCCACGGAGAGATCGCGGATGGAAAGAAGCGGCTCTGTCATCGGCTCACCCGAACGTCTTTCTCGGATCGAAGGCATCGCGCACGGCCTCGCCGATGAAGATCAGCAGCGACAGCATGATCGACATGGTGAAGAAGGCGGAGAAGCCGAGCCATGGCGCCTGCAGGTTGTTCTTGCCCTGCGAAATCATCTCGCCGAGCGACGGAGAGCCCGCCGGCAGGCCGAAGCCCAGGAAGTCGAGCGAGGTCAGCGTCGCGATCGAGCCCGACAGGATGAAGGGCAGGAAGGTCAGCGTCGCGACCATGGCGTTCGGCAGAAGGTGCCGGGACATGATCGTCCAGTTGCCGACGCCGAGCGCACGGGCGGCACGGACATATTCGAAATTGCGGGCCCGCAGGAATTCGGCGCGCACCACGCCGACGAACCCGACCCAGGAGAAAAGCAAGAGGATGCCGAGCAGGACGAAGAAGCCAGGCGGCAGGATCGAGGCGATGATCAGCAGGATGTAGAGAACCGGCATGGAAGACCAGATCTCGATGAACCGCTGCATCAGAAGATCGGTCCATCCACCGAAATAACCCTGCACCGCGCCGGCCGTCACGCCGATTACTGCCGAGCAGATCGTCAGCACCAGGCCGAACAGGACGGAGATGCGGAAGCCGTAGATCATGCGGGCGGTTACGTCGCGTGCCTGGTCGTCGGTGCCGAGCCAGTTCAGATTGCCGAGGATGCAGTTCGGGTCCTGATCCTTTTGCGGATAGGCGGCGCAGCGATCCGCCTTCTCCATCAGCCAGAAGGGTTCTGTCGGCGCCGAATGGGGGATGTTGGAATTGACCGTCTGGTAGGAATAGCGGATCGGCGGCCAGACCATCCAGCCGTTCGCCTCGATTTCCTGCTGGATGTAATCGGAGCGGTAATCGGTCGTTGCCAGGAAGCCGCCGAACTTCTCCTCCGGGTAATCGACGACGACCGGGTAGAGGATTTCGCCCTTGTAGGAGGCGACGATCGGCCGGTCGTTGGCGATGAATTCCGCAAACAGGCTGAGCACGAAAAGGACCATGAACAGCCAGAACGACCAGTAACCGCGCTTGTTGGCACGGAAATTGGCGAGCCGCCGCCGGTTGGTCGGCGAAATCCAGGGCCGCTTCTGCGGCGGTGCCGCCTGCCCGGTGGTCTTTGCGGCGGTCGCCTCCATCAGACATCCCTCCGCTCGAAATCGATGCGCGGATCGATCCAGGTATAGATCAGGTCCGAAATCAGGCTGACGAACAGGCCCATCAGAGAGAAGATGTAGAGCGTGCCGAAAACGATCGGATAGTCGCGATTGACGATCGCGAGATAACCGAGGCGCCCCAGCCCATCCAGCGAGAAGATGTTCTCGATCAGCAGCGAACCGGTGAAGAAGGCGGAGATGAAGGCGCCCGGGAAGCCAGCAATGACGATCAGCATGGCGTTGCGGAAGACGTGGCCATAGAGCACCTGCCGCTCGTTGAGGCCTTTGGCGCGCGCCGTCGTCACATACTGCTTCTTGATCTCGTCGATGAACGAGTTCTTGGTCAAAAGCGTGGTGGTGGCGAAGGCCGAAAGCGACATGGCGATCAACGGCAGTGTCAGGTGCCAGAAATAGTCGATGACCTTTTCCCACCAGGAAAGTTCTGAAAAATTGTCCGAAACCAGGCCGCGCAGCGGGAACCAGTCGAAGAAGGAACCGCCTGCGAAGAGCACGATCAGCAGGATGCCGAACAGGAAGCTCGGCACCGCATAACCGATGATGATCACGCCGGAGGTCCAGACGTCGAAGGTCGAGCCGTCCTTGACCGCCTTGCGGATGCCCAATGGAATCGAGATCAGGTAGGAGACGATCAGGATCCAGAAGCCGAGCGAGATCGACACCGGCATCTTGTCGATGATCAGATCGAGCACCGAGGTATTGCGGAAGAAGCTCTCGCCAAAGTCGAAGCGGATGTAGTTCCACATCATTTCGAGGAACCGCGTCGCGGGCGGTTTGTCGAAACCGAACTGCTTCTCGAGCTTGGCGATGAATTCCGGGTCGAGGCCCTGGGCGCCGCGATAGCGGCTTTCCTCGCCTCCGCTCTGTTGCTGGAGCAGTTCGCCGCCACCGCCGGAAAGCCGGTCGCCGGTATCCTGGCCCTGTATCTGGGCGATCACCTGCTCGACCGGGCCGCCCGGCGCGAACTGCACGACGAGGAAGGAAATCGCCATGATACCGACGATCGTCGGTATCATCAGCAGAACACGGCGGAGAATATAGGCGCCCATCAGAGCTCCCTGCCTGGCGGGCGGGCTTTCGTCTCAGCGCATATTCCAATGCCGATCAAATGGCTCTTTCCTCTTTTTGCGGTGCGAATCATGTGGGCTCATTTGGAACAGGTGCCGGTCGGCGGCGCAAGTCCGTGCCCAATCTTCACTTCGCGGCGCTTCTGGCCGACCAGGTCTCGGGGAAACCTATGCTGTATTCCGGCAGTCTCTGCGGATGCGTGATGCGGTTCCAGTAGGCGATCCTCGCTTCGCCGGAATAGAACATCGGGACCACATAGTGGTTGGCGAGCAGCACCCGGTCCATCGCCTTGACGGCTGCCACCTGATCTTCCCGGTTCGGCGCGAAGGTGATCATGGTGATCAGCTGATCCACCGCTGGATCGGCGATGCCTGCATAGTTGCGTGATCCCGGCCGGCTAACGGACGCCGATCCCCAGTAGTCCGCCTGTTCGTTGCCGGGGTTCATGGTCTGGGCCCAAACCCCGTACATCATGTCGTAGTCAAAGCTGCGGATTCGATTGATGTATTGCGATGCGTCGACTATCCGGAGCCGGACATCGATGCCGATTTTCTTGAGACTTGTCACATAGGGCATCACGGTGCGCTCCTGCGACTGGCTGTTCAGGAGAATTTCGAAACCCAGGGGCTGCCCGGTCTTGGCATTGACCATCCGATTGCCCTTCAACTCCCAGCCGGCCCCCTTCAGCAGGCTGATGGCCGTGCGCAGGTTATCGCGCACCTTGTTGGGGTCGCCACCGACGGGGTTGGTATAGGGGGTCGTAAACACCCGCGCCGGAACCTTGTCCTTCAACCCGTTGAGAATCTCCAGTTCCTTTCCCTGGGGCAGGCCGGAGGACGCAAGCTCGGTGCCCCAGAAGAAGCTGTCGACCCGCTTCAAGCCGCCATAGGCGAGGTTCTTGTTGAGATCCTCGAAGTCATAGGCGTAGTTCAGCGCTTCGCGGACCCGCGCGTCCTTGAAGATGTCGCGCCGCATGTTCGGCACGAAAGCCTGCATGACGCCGACGGCCTTGAACGGATTGGTCAGCGCTTCCTTGATCACCCGCCCGTCCTTCACCGCGTCGAAATCGTAACGCGTGATCCAACGGCTCGAACTGTTTTCCTGGCGGTAGTCGATCGTACCGGCCCGGAAGGCCTCGAATTCCACGTCGGCATCCGAAAAATAGGTATAGCTGATCGTCCGGAAGTTATACTGGCCGAGATTGATCGGCAGGCTCTTGCCCCAGTAATCGTCGCGCAGCTCGTAGCGAATGGTGGAGCCCGGCTGAACGGCCCCGATCTTGTAGGGTCCGGACCCGATCGGCGGCTCCAGCGTGGTGCGGGAAATGTCGCGCTGGTTGCCCTGTGCGTCCTTGCCTTCCCACCAGTGCTTGGGCAGGATCGGGAAGTCGCCGACGATCGAAGGCAGTTCGCGATTGTTCTTTTCGTCGAAGCGGAAGGTCACTTCGCGGTCGCCGGTCTTTTCAGCACCGGTGACATGCCGATAGTAGCCGGAATAGAGGGCGCTGTGCTCCTTCAGCTTCTCCAGGCTGAAGATCACGTCTTCCGGAGTGACCGGCTGGCCGTCCGGCCATTTCGCCTCCTGCCTCAAGCGGAACGTCACCGAAGACACGTCGTCCGGATAGGACACGGCCTCGGCCAAAAGGCCGTAGGTGCCGAAAACCTCGTCCTCCGACCGCTTCATGAGCGTGTCGTAGATCAGGCTCAAACCCGAAGCCGCGGCACCCCGGTCGATCACCAGGTTGAGGTTGTCGAACGTGCCTTCGTCGCCGAGGCGCAGCTCGCCGGCCTTCGGCGCGTTTACATCGACATAGGGGAGCTGCTTGAAGCCTTCCGGCAGCTTGAGGTCCCCGACAACGGCCATGCCATGCCGCCATTTCGGTTCCTGGGCCGGCACGCTCGACGCTGCGAAAACCGTCGCCAGGGCGATCGCGAAACCTACCTTCAGCCGAGCCAGAACCATTCGTTACCTCTTCCGAGTTTCTCTGTTGCAGTGAAGCATAGGACAAAAGGCGGCGAAAAACAGGAGTTCGGCGCTCACATCCGTTTTATCCGGCGTTTATCTTCCGGAAATCGGCAAGGCTTCCACCATCTCCATTTCACCAAAATCCTGTTTCACGGTAGATTCGAGGCGATCAGGTGATTTGCGGCGGATGGGCATGAGATCGATTTCGGGTACTATTTTGCGGCTGACGGTGACCGCTTTCCTTTGCGGCGCGTTCGCGGGATCGGTGGCAGCGCAGGAAGGCACGCCGGCGAAACAGCTTTTTGGCACCTTGAAGCTCCCGAGCATGGCGGAGGCGGAACCGCTCGGTTTCTATGCGAAGGGTTGCATGTCCGGCGCCGTGGCGTTGCCGACCGATGGGCCGACCTGGCAGGCGATGCGCCTCTCGCGCAACCGCCGCTGGGGCAATCCGGCGATGATCGCACTGCTCGAACGGTTCTCTGGCGATGCCGCAAGGCTCGGCTGGGGTTCTGGCATTCTCGTCGGCGACATTTCGCAGCCCCGCGGCGGCCCGATGATCACAGGCCATGCCTCACACCAGATCGGCCTCGACGCCGATATCTGGTTCACGCCGAAGCCCGCCCAGCCTCTGAGCGCCCAGCAACGCGAAAGTCTGCCGTTCACCTCCATGCTCGACAAGAGCAAATTCCTGACCGTCGATCCCAGTCGCTGGACCAGCACTCACGCCAAGGTCGTCATGCAGGCGGCGAGCTATCCGCAGGTGGAGCGGGTCTTCGTTAACCCGGCCATCAAGAAGAAGCTTTGCGAAACCTGGACCGGCGATCGAAGCCTGCTCGGCAAGGTCCGGCCGATCTACGGCCATGACGAACATTTCCATATCCGCATCCACTGCCCGGCCGGCGCTACGGCCTGCCAGAGCCAGGCGCCGGTCGCCAAGGGCGACGGCTGCGACAATTCCCTCGCCTGGTGGTTCAGCAAGGAGCCGTGGGCGCCGCCGCCGAAGCCGGACCCGAACAAGAAGCCGGTCAAGCCTCGCCAGGTCATGCTCTCGGATCTCCCGAAAGCCTGTGCAGCCGTGCTTGCCGCCCCCTCGCGCTCCGAAGACGACGCGACCTTCGGCGGCAGCGCCGTGGCCTACACGGCTCAGCCTGCCGCGTCGGCACCGGCAAAGACTATCGAGGCGATCGTCAACGATCCGCCGCCCGCTTCCGATGACATGCCGATCCCGACACCGCGTCCGCTGCAATAGTTCCGGATGAGGCCGGCAATCGAAACCGCCGGTCTCGACGCCACCTTTCCAAGAACGAAGCGGCACGCTAGAACGCGTCACAAATCGATTGAATATCGTTCTGGTGAGGATACCCAATCATGTCGGCCAAGCCCTGCATCGCGCTGATCGCGCACGACCAGAAGAAGAACGATATGGCGGATTTCGCCCGCCATCACCAGGTGGCGCTTTCGCGCTTCCGCATCGTCGCCACCGGCACGACCGGCGGCCGGGTTCAGGATGCCTGTCCGGGCCTCGAAGTGACGCGGTTGAAGAGCGGCCCGCTCGGTGGCGACCAGCAGATCGGCGCGATGATCGCCACCGGCGAGGTCCAGATGCTGGTGTTCTTCATCGACCCCTTGAGCGCCCTTCCCCACGACGTCGACGTCAAGGCGCTAACGCGGCTTGCGACCGTCTACGACATTCCCATGGCGCTCAACCGCGCCACAGCCGAAAAACTCATCGACTTTCAGAAGGACTAAGCTTCCCGATGGCCGATAACATGAAGACCGACAAGCTGCCCTTTCCGATCCTGATCGGCGATATCGGCGGCACCAATGCCCGCTTCTCGATCCTCCTCGACGCCGATGCGGAACCGAAGCCGTTCCCGAACGTGCGCACCGCCGACTACCCGACGATCGATGACGCGATCCAGAAAATCGTGCTCGACAGGAGTTCGGTACAGCCCCGTTCGGCGATCCTTGCCATCGCGGGGCCGATCGATGGCGACGAGATCGATCTGACCAATTGCGACTGGGTGGTGCGGCCGAAAGGCATGATCGCCGATCTCGGTTTCGAGGACGTGCTGGTCGTCAACGATTTCGAAGCCCAGGCGCTTGCCGTCGCGACCATGCCCGACGAATACCGCGAGACGCTTGGGCCCAACAACGAGCCGCATATGGCGTCGCGCGTGGTGCTCGGCCCGGGTACCGGCCTCGGCGTCGCAGGCCTCGTCTATGCGCGGCACATGTGGTTCCCGGTTCCCGGCGAAGGCGGACATGTAGATGTCGGCCCGCGCTCGGAACGGGATTTCGAGATTTTTCCGCACCTCAAGCGCATCGAGGGCCGCGTCTCTGCGGAAGAAATCCTGAGCGGACGCGGCGTCGTCAACATTTATCAGGCCGTCTGCGCGGCCGACGGGCTGCAGCCAGCGTTTTCCGATCCGGCGGACGTCACGGCCCACGGTCTGAACGGCACGAATTCCCAGGCCGTCGAAACGCTTTCGCTATTTGCCACCTATCTCGGCCGGGTCGCGGGCGACATGGCGCTGATCTTCATGGCACGCGGCGGCGTCTATCTCGCCGGCGGCATCTCGCAGAAGATCGTTCCGGCGCTGAAAGGCCCACAGTTCCGCGCCGCCTTCGAGGATAAAGCGCCGCATACGGAGCTGATGGGCACTATCCCCACCTTCGTGGTGACCCATCCGCAGGCGGCGCTGGCCGGCCTGGCAAGCTTCGCCCAGGCCCCCTCGGCCTACGGAATTTCAACGGACGGCCGCCGCTGGCGCTGTTAGGCTCTTGCGCTTTTTCAATTCCTGATGGAAATATGGCGCCCATTGAGTGAGGGACATATTTTCATGTTTTCTAATATTTTCCGTGGCTTAGCAATTTCTGTGCTCTGCGTTGGCCTGACAGGCTGCCTGACGGAGGACAAGTATGAAGCGGCAGCCGAAGCATTAAAGGGAAGTGCGTCTCTCCGTGAGAAGTTTGTCGTGAAATGCGTCGGAGAAGGTCACGACTGGAACGCTCGATCGCGTGAAGCCTACTCTTGGTATGTCAGCGTAGCGGATTCCAAAAATCCTCGCCTGCTTTGCCAGCGTATCGTCAATTCAATCGCTTCCGGCAAGATGAAGTACAAGGATTGGCAGTCTTTCAATGAAGACGAACCCACCAAGGGTGCCATCGCATCCTTGCAAGGTAAGTAGCCTTGGCCCGCCGCATATCAATTGGGATTGAACCATGCTGATCCGTTCTTATCGGATGATGGCGGTTGCCATCGTCACGTCGGCGCTTGCAAGCTGTGCGACGCAGGCGACGCCTGAGAAATACCAGGCGGCTTCCAGCGCACTCGAAGGCAGTGCCGCTTTGCGTACCAAGACGATTGCCCAGTGCGTCCAGCAGAATTGGCGCAAGGAGACAATCGAAAATCTGGCACTTCTGCTGGACGTATCCGAAAGCAAGGCCACGGCTCTTGGCTGCCAGCGCGTGATCAATGGAATGGCGTCCGGCAAATTGACCTATGAAGACTTCGAAAAAGCGCGACGGGGCGATATGACCGCGAAAGTCGTCAAGGTTCTGCAGGGCCGCTGATACGAAACTGGGAAGCATCTCCTTGCATCAAGCGGCAAACCGGGAAGGCGTGGCTCTGCATTGGAGGCCATACTCCGGGCTAGTGGTTCGACAAAAAAGCGTCTCATTCTCGGCACTTGCACTGGATCGTGACGGGCTCTAGGTTCGTCGCGAAATTCGCAATCGCCGACAAACATTCCAAACAGCCAAGGACTGCGCCGCGCATGACCGCAAATGACATGAAACTCGTGGTGGTTGGTGCTGCAGGCCGGATGGGCCAGGCCATGATCCGGGTCATCCATGAAACAGCAGGCGTGACGCTGCACGCGGCCGTTCAGCGCGAAGGTTCGCCGTTCATCGGCAAGGACGCCGGCGAGCTTGCGGGTGTCGGAACTCTCGACGTTCCAATAACCTCCGATCCGCTGAAGGCTTTTCTCGATGCCGACGGCGTGCTCGATTTCACCACGCCGGCGACCAGCGTCGCCTTCTCTGTCCTCGCCGCACAGGCACGGATCGTCCATGTGATCGGTACGACCGGCTGCTCGGTCGAGGACGAGGAAAAATTCAGGGCGGCCGGCCGTCATGCGCGCGTCGTCAAGTCCGGCAATATGAGCCTCGGCGTCAACCTGCTCGGTGTGCTCGTCGCGCAGGCGGCGAAGGCCTTGCCCGCCGCCGGGTGGGATATCGAGATCGTCGAAATGCATCACAAGCACAAGGTCGATGCGCCATCCGGAACGGCACTGCTGCTCGGCGAAGCGGCAGCGCAAGGCCGCGGCATCGATCTCGCAAGCCAATCCGTCAGGGTGCGCGACGGTCATACGGGCGCCCGCCCGACCGGCACGATCGGATTTGCGACGCTGCGCGGCGGCTCGGTCGTCGGCGACCATTCCGTCGTACTTGCCGGCGAAGGCGAACTGGTGACGCTCTCGCACAGCGCGCGCGACCGCTCGATCTTCGCCCGCGGCGCGGTTGCCGCGGCGCTCTGGGCGCGCGACAAGAAGCCCGGCCACTATTCCATGCTCGACGTGCTCGGGCTTTCCTGAAAATCTTCCCGGAGGAATTCATCCCATGAGCGGAACTCTCGTCCTCGTTCGTCACGGCCAGAGCGACTGGAATCTCAAGAACCTTTTCACAGGCTGGCGCGATCCGGATCTGACGCCGCTCGGCATCCAGGAAGCCGAGGCCGGCGGCGAAGCGCTGGCGGCAACGGGCATCAAGTTCGACATTGCCTTCACCTCGGTGCTGAAGCGCGCCCAGGACACATTGAAGATCGTCCTCGACAAGGTCGGCCAACCGGATCTCGAGACGATCCGCGACCAGGCGCTTAACGAGCGCGACTACGGCGATCTTTCCGGCCTCAACAAGGACGATGCGCGCGCCAAGTGGGGTGAGGAGCAGGTGCATATCTGGCGCCGTTCCTACGACATTCCGCCGCCGGGCGGCGAAAGCCTGCGCGATACCGGCGCCCGGGTCTGGCCCTACTACATGACGGAAATCCTGCCGCGCGTGCTGCGCGGCGAAAAGGTCCTCGTCGCCGCGCACGGCAATTCGCTTCGCTCGCTGGTGATGGTTCTCGACCGACTCAGCAAGGAAGAAATCCTCAAGCTCAACCTCGCGACCGGCGTGCCGATGGTCTACACGCTCAAGGCAGACTCGACCGTCGCTTCGAAGGACGTTCTCGGCGACATGTCCGGCGCGCACTGAGCTTCTGCTTCTGCCGAATCCACCCCTTCCTAGGGAAGGGGTGGGCTCAGTAGAATCTCACCGTCTCCTTGCGGCCCATTGTGGATTTCCACGGGGAGTGCGGCGCTTCCGCTGAGTATGCGAACAATTCCTTCGCGGATAATTTGCTGATGCGCCTCAAGCTCTTCGTGAGCTTTTGGAGAGTATATTTCCCTACTAATTTCAACTTTGGAAAACTCGTAACCTACAGTTGGTGCCATTTTATGAAGAAGATCTATAAATAGATCGACACGCTTTTGACCCCAGATTGCCAAATTAGCATTATCTTGAGACAAGTGATCGAGGTAATGCTTCCAAGCCTCGACTACTGCTTTAGAAGATTTTTTTCTGCCGTAAAATTCCAAAGCTATTGAATTCAGAGCTTCAACATGGGCTGGAGAGACGGATGCCGCTCTAGTAGCCATTAACGTCCGAAATATCTGAAGACGCCGATTACGATTTTCACGGCCCCGCTCCAAAAACTTTTGGACCTGTATTGCTAAAATCGGGCCTGCAAGCGTTGCGAGGATAATCATCCAATCAGAGGTCGACATCGGGAATCACCAGTTTCGAGCTTTAAGATCGTACCACTGAAACGAGTGCCAGCGAGAAATCTCGGATTTTGCTCCACATGATTGTTGACGTCTGGTTTATAGCTCAATTCTCGATCGTGAACTGCACCATGTCGGCGGGAAAGCGGCTGACGGCATATTGCACCGGCACGCCTTCCGTATCGGTGTTGAGCGCCCGGGCGACGAGGATGATGGCACCCGGCGATAGCTGCAGATCGGCGAGATCCGCGCCATCCGCATGGGTCGCGGTCACTTCCGTCGAGACACGCAGATAGTCCGAAAGGCCGAGCATCCGGAACGCAACCGTGATCGAGCCGCTTTTGCTATAAGCCTCCTCGATGCCGCCGAAACGGTCGGCCGGAAACCAGGTCGTCGAGCGGGAAACCGGGCGGTGATCCGCTTTCCTCAGCGTTTCCAGCCGGATCACCTGCGCACCTTCAGGAATGCGCAGCCGGGTCGACAGGTCGACTGAGGCCGGTTCCTGGGCCGAATGCAGCAGCAGGCCTTCCTTTTCCCGCGCCTGGTCGCCGATGCCCTCGCTGAACCTCGTGCGCCGCGTGATCGGGAAGTTCAGCCGTTCCTTGCGCTCGATCAGCGTACCGCGCCCCTGTACCGAACGTACGATGCCCTCCTGAGCGAGGGCGGCAAGCGCGCTCCTGACCGTATGGCGATTGACGCCGAATTGCGCGGCCAGCGTGAATTCCGGCGGCACCTTGCCGGTCGCGTCGTAGTCGCCATCGGCGATCGAGGCGCGAATGCGGTCGGCGATCTGCCGCCATAGCGCTACGCCGTTTTGACGGTGAACGTTTGTCTGCCCCGTATCCATGTCACACGCTTGTTATATCCCGAAGTTAGTAGTACATATAACTTGTATGGTTGTCTATATCAATAGACATTTAGGAGCTTGGCAATGGACCTGGCGAAACAAATCGAGCCGAATGCAGAAATCGCCGCGCGCCGTCGCGCCGTTGGGCTTCTTGCACGCGCGACGACGGACGAACTGCATGCCGCCTGGGAAAAGCTTCCAGCCAAACCGGAGGTCAAGCCGGTGCGCGGCCCCGAGACCGGACTGGTGATGGTCCGCGGTCGCATCGGCGGCGGCGGCGCACCCTTCAATCTCGGCGAGGCGACGGTGACGCGTGCGACCGTGCTTCTGGCATCCGGAACTGCCGGCCATGCGCAGGCGCTCGGCACCGCGAAGCCGAATGTCCGGCTCGCAGCCATTTTCGACGCGCTCTGGCAGGAGGACGGCACGCGCGATTTCGTGGAGGCCACGTTGCTCGGTCCGATTGAGGCCCGCGTCGCCACGGAAGATAAACAGAAGGCGGAGGAGACGGCCGCGACCCGCGTCGATTTCTTCACCATGGTACGGGGGGACGACTGATGAACATCAAGACACAAGCGCTTTCCGGCGGGTTTAGAGAACCGGTCTTCGAATCCCAGGACGTGTTCCGCATGCTGATGGACAGCATGGCCCGTCCGGGAACGATCCGTACCGTCGGACCGGATGTCGGCCAGCCGGAGCCGCTGGGAGGAGCGGCCGGGGCGATCGCCGTGACGCTCTGCGACCATGAAACGTCCGTGTGGCTGAGCGCCGGGCTTTTCAAATCGGCCGTCGGCGAGTGGATCGGCTTCCACACCGGTGCGCCGATCACCCGCGAGAAGGCCGAGGCCCGCTTCGCCTTCGTAGAGGCCGGCGCGACGCTTGCCTCGTTCGGCCTCTTCTCGGCCGGCACCCAGGAATATCCGGACCGTTCCACGACGCTGGTGATCGAGGTCGCAGCACTTGGCGAAGGCCTGCCGCTGACGCTGACCGGCCCCGGCATTCCGCACGCGACCACCGTCATGGTGAAGGGCCTTCCGGAAGTTTTTTTGCGGCTGTGGGCCGACAACCGGGCGCTCTTCCCGCGTGGCGTCGATGTCATCCTGACGGCCGGCAAAAATCTGTTGTGCCTGCCGCGGACAGTACGCATCGCCACCCAGTAAACGGTCGACTGACTTTTTAACCTTGGGGCCGCCGCTCGGGGCCAAATGACCAAACCTTCCCGCATCTTGATGGGATGCCGGCAATGGCCAGGAGAATGAACCATGTATGTTGCCGTCAAGGGTGGCGAGGCCGCCATCAACAACGCTCACAGGCTGCTGGCCGACCGGCGTCGGGGTGATCGCTCGCTTCCTTCCGTCACCATCGGGCAGATCGTCGAGCAACTGGGCCTCGCCGTGGACCGTGTGATGGCCGAGGCCTCGCTTTATGACCGGGCGCTCGCAGCGCTTGCCATCCGCCAGTCGCGCGGCGACATGATCGAGGCGATCTTCCTGCTGCGCGCCTATCGCACCACGCTGCCTCGCTTCGGCTCTTCCGTTCCGGTCGATACCGCTGCCATGAAGGTCGAGCGACGCGTTTCGGCGACCTACAAGGACCTGCCGGGCGGCCAGCTTCTCGGGCCGACATTCGACTACACCCACCGTCTGCTCGATCCTTCGCTGCTCACCGACGAACCGGTCGATGAGCCGGAACGCCGCGACACGCCGCAAGAGCACATCATGCGGGTCTCCGACATTCTCGCCCATGAAGGCCTGATCGAAGCGGATGGCGAGTTTTCCGAGGACCATCAGGCCGGCGACCTCACCCGCGAGCCGATGGAGTTTCCGATGAGCCGGGATCTGCGCCTGCAGGCGCTCGCCCGCGGCGACGAGGGTTTCCTGCTGGCGCTCGGCTACTCCACCCAGCGCGGGTACGGCCGCAACCATCCGTTCGTCGGCGAAGTCCGCATCGGGGAAGTGGAAGTCGAGATCGAAGTTGCAGAACTCGGTTTTGCCGTCTCGCTCGGCCGCATCCGGATCACCGAATGTCAGATGGTCAATCAGTTCAAGGGTTCGTCGAAGGCGCCGCCGCAGTTCACCCGCGGTTACGGCCTGGTGTTCGGCCAGAGCGAGCGCAAGGCGATGTCGATGTCGCTGGTGGATCGCGCCCTGCGGGCCGAAGAACTCGGCGAGGACATCACCGCGCCGGCGCAGGACGAGGAATTCGTGATCTCGCATTCGGACAATGTGCAGGCGACCGGTTTCGTCGAGCATCTGAAGCTGCCGCACTACGTCGATTTCCAGGCCGAGCTTGCGCTGGTGCGCAGGATGCGCGCCGATATCGAAGCCACCAGAAATGGCGGAAAAGACATACGGGAGGCGGCGGAATGACCGAAATCGCCGCACATTCTTCAGTCGCCGCCGTCTCCTCCATCGCCGCCATCCGCGTCAAAACTGCTGCTGCCCTTTCCCGGTCCAAAGATGGCGCGATAGAGCAGCGCGAGCGCGATAAGGCCGAAGAGCACGATACTCGAAAGCGTCTCGGCACTGAGTTCCATGAACTGCCCTCCCAATTGCTCAAAGGTAACCGTAAATGACGGACCTCGCCACTTACAACTTCGCCTATCTCGACGAGCAGACGAAGCGGATGATCCGCCGCGCGATTCTCAAAGCGATCGCCATCCCCGGTTACCAGGTGCCGTTCGCGTCGCGCGAAATGCCGATGCCCTATGGCTGGGGAACCGGCGGCGTGCAGGTGACGGCCGCGATCATCGGCCCGGAAGACGTGCTGAAGGTGATCGACCAGGGCGCCGACGACACGACCAACGCGGTCTCCATCCGCGCCTTCTTCCAGAAGGTCGCCAATGTTGCGGTCACCACCCACACCAAGGACGCGACGATCATCCAGACCCGCCACCGCATTCCCGAGCACAAGCTCGCCGAGGGCCAGATCCTCGTCTACCAGGTGCCGATCCCGGAACCCTTGCGCTTCCTCGAGCCGCGCGAGACCGAGACCCGCAAGATGCATGCGCTGGAAGAATACGGCCTCATGCATGTGAAGCTCTACGAGGATATCGCCCATAACGGCCGCATCTCGAAGACCTATGCCTATCCGGTGAAGGTCGCGGGCCGCTACGTGATGGACCCGTCGCCGACGCCGAAGTTCGATAATCCGAAGATGCACCGGTCGGAGGCGCTGCAGCTGTTCGGCGCCGGCCGCGAGAAGCGCATCTACGCGGTGCCGCCTTATACGGACGTCGTCAGCCTCGATTTCGAGGATCATCCGTTCGAGATCCAGACCTTCGACAAGCCCTGCGCGCTCTGCGGCGCCGAGAATGTCTATCTCGACGAAGTGGTACTCGACGACAAGGGCGGCCGCATGTTCGTCTGTTCGGACACCGACAATTGCGAGGACCGCCGCGAACACGGCCATGTCGGCGCCATGCTGGCGCCAGCCAAGGAGGCAGCGGAATGACCGACACCCCTCTTCTCAAAGTCAGCGGCGTCTCGAAATTCTACGGCAGCCGGATCGGCTGCAAGGACGTGTCCTTCGACCTGTGGCCGGGCGAAGTGCTCGCCATCGTCGGCGAATCCGGCTCGGGCAAGACGACGCTGCTCAACTGCCTGTCGACCCGGCTGATGCCGACGACCGGCAGTGTCGAATACCGGATGCGCGACGGCAATTTCCGCGACCTCTACCACATGAGCGAGGCCGAACGGCGCTTCCTGATGCGCACCGACTGGGGCTTCGTGCACCAGAACCCGGCGGACGGCCTGCGCATGACGGTCTCGGCCGGCGCCAATGTCGGCGAGCGGCTGATGGCGGTCGGCGACCGGCATTACGGCAAGATCCGCGAGACGGCGAGCGACTGGCTGACCCGCGTCGAAATCGGCACCGACCGCATCGACGACCAGCCGCGCGCCTTTTCCGGCGGCATGCGCCAGCGCCTGCAGATCGCCCGCAATCTGGTGACCGGCCCGCGCCTCGTGTTCATGGACGAGCCGACCGGCGGCCTCGACGTCTCGGTCCAGGCCCGCCTGCTCGACCTCGTGCGCGGCCTCGTCAACGATCTCGGCCTGTCGGCGATCGTCGTCACCCACGACCTCGCGGTCGCGCGTCTCCTGTCACATCGGATGATGGTGATGAAGGACGGCCATGTGATCGAGCATGGGCTGACCGACCGGGTGCTCGACGATCCGCGCGAGCCTTATACCCAGCTTCTCGTCTCTTCCATTCTTCAGGTCTGAGGAGAATACCGATGGCCACACCTCTCGTCGTTTCCGAGGTCTTCAAGAGCTTCACCATGCATCTGCGCGACGGCATCAAGCTGCCGGTCGTCAAGGACGTGAACTTTTCCGTTGCAAGCGGCGAATGCGTCGTGCTCGGCGGCCCGTCAGGCATCGGCAAGAGCTCGATCCTGAAGATGCTCTACGGCAACTACGCCGTCGATGCCGGGCAGATCCTCGTCGATCACAACGACCGGATCGTCGATATCGCCCGCGCCGATCCGCGCACCGTGCTCGACGTGCGCCGCCATACGCTCGGTTATGTCAGCCAGTTCCTGCGCACCGTTCCGCGCGTCTCCGCGCTCGACGTGGTCACCGAACCGCTCGTCGCCCGCGGTATCGCAGCGCCGGAAGCGCGTGACAAGGCGGCCGAGCTTCTGGCCAAGCTCAATCTGCCGCGGGAGCTCTGGAGCCTGCCGCCCGCGACGTTTTCGGGTGGCGAGCAGCAGCGGGTCAACATCGCCCGCGGTTTCATCACCAGCCACCGCATCCTGCTCCTCGACGAGCCGACCGCGTCGCTCGACGCGGTCAACCGGCGCGTCGTCGTGGAGATGATCGCGGACAAGAAGCGCGAGGGCGTTGCGCTTCTCGGCATCTTCCACGACGAGGAAGTACGCGAGGCCGTGGCTGACCGCGTTCTCGACGTCTCCCAATTTTCTCCGCGAAAGGCAGTTGCCGCATGAGCGTCAAAGTAGGGCTCGAGCCCGCGATCCACGAAACGGCAAATGTCAGCAATTCCACGCTCGGCCCGTATACGGAAGTTTCCGAGCGCTGCCGCATCAGCGAGGCCGAGATCGGCGCCTATTCCTACATCATGCAGGACGGCTCGATCTGGTGTGCGACGATCGGCAAGTTCGTCAACATGGCGGCCTCGGTGCGCATCAACGCCACCAACCACCCGACCTGGCGGGCGACGCTGCACCACTTCACCTATCGCGCCGCCAGCTACTGGGACGATGCCGAGGACGAGAAGAGTTTCTTCGAATGGCGGCGCGACCACCGCGTCACGATCGGCCATGACGTGTGGATCGGGCATGGCGCCACCGTGCTGCCGGGCGTCACCGTCGGCAACGGTGCAGTGATCGGCGCCGGCGCGGTCGTCTCCAAGGACGTGGCGCCCTATACGATCGTCGGCGGCGTACCGGCAAAACTCATCCGCGAGCGTTTCACGAAAGCGGTCGGCGAAGCGATGGACCGGCTTGCCTGGTGGGACTGGGATCACTTGAAACTGAGGGCTGCTCTCGATGATTTCCGGGCACTTTCGGCAGAGGAATTCGTGTCGCGTCATGCCAGGTAACGGAAGCGCGGCAGGCGCTTCCGGAATATAATAAAACCGACATAAATCCGACATTCAGACTTCATCAACCATCGCTATCGAGCTCTCAGAAAAAAAGCTGAATTGGCGAGAGAGCATGAAGTTCGAATTGAGGGATATCACCCGCCGTTTCGGCGACCGTATCGCGGTGAGCGCCGTGAACGTCGAGATTCCCCAGGGCCAGATGGTTGGCATCATCGGCCGCTCCGGCGCCGGCAAGTCGACCCTGCTGCGCATGATCAACCGCCTGCAGGAGCCGAGCTCCGGCTCCATCTACTTCAACGGCACCGAGGTCTCTTCCCTCAAGGGCCGGGCGTTGCGCAACTGGCAGCGCGACTGCGCGATGATCTTCCAGCAGTTCAACCTGGTCCCGCGTCTCGACGTGATGACCAACGTGCTGCTCGGCCGTCTCAACCACCGTTCGACGACGATGAGCCTCCTGAAAATCTTCAGCCGCGACGAGCGCGTCATGGCGATGGCGGCGCTTGAGCGGCTCGGCATCGAACAGACTGCGCTGCAGGCTGCAGGAACACTCTCCGGCGGCCAGCAGCAGCGCGTGGCGATCGCCCGGGCGCTGGTGCAGGCACCGAAAATGATGCTGGCCGACGAGCCTATCGCCTCGCTCGATCCGCTCAACGCCAAGATCGTCATGGATGCGCTGCGCGACATCAACGAGCGCGAAGGCATCACGGTCATCACCAATCTGCACACGCTCGATACGGCCCGCAGCTATTGCGAGCGTATCATCGGCATGGCGGGCGGCCGCGTCGTCTTCGACGGCCCGCCGCAGGAGCTCAACGCCGGTGCGGTGCGCGAAATCTACGGCTCCGACAGGGATGGCGCCGGGATCGACGAGACCATGACATCGACCAGCCTTGCCCCTGCCCGCCGCGGCGAGGCTGCGGTCGCGATCGACACATCCGGCATGGTGGCCGAAACCGCCGCCATGCGCTGACCCGTTTCCGGCTGCGACCCGCGGCCGGAAGACTGACGCCCTTTCCGGGTTGACCACCCCAATCACCAAAGGAGACTTCCATGTCTGCATTCCGCAAGATCCTGATGGCGACGATCGCCATCGCAGCCGTTGCCGGCCAGGCCCACGCCCAGAGCGCACCGGTTCTGCGCATCGGCCTCGACGGCGGCGAAAACGAAGCCGACCAGGTCCGCCGCACCGAATGCGTCAAGCCGGGCCTGATCGCCGCGACCGGCGCTTCGGACGTCAAGCTCTTCCCGTCGCCGAACTACAACGGCGTCATCCAGGGCCTGCTCGGCGGCACGATCGACCTGGCCGTCATGGGCGCGTCCTCTTACGCTTCGATCTACATCAAGGACCCGAACGCCGTTACCCCGGTCCTGACCACCAAGCAGGCTGACGGTTCGACCGGCTACTACTCGATCATGGTCGCCCGCAAGGATTCGGGCATCAAGACGCTCGCCGACGCCAAGGGCAAGAAGATCGGCTTCGCCGATCCGGACTCGACCTCCGGCTATCTCGTGCCGAACGTCGCCCTGCCGAAGGACGTCGGCATGCCGGTCAAGCAGTACTTCTCCGAAACCGGCTTCGGCGGCGGCCACGAGAACCTCGTTCTCGGCATCCTCGACAAGAAGTTCGACGTCGGCACCACCTTCGGTTCGGCCGTCGGCGACTGGGCACAGGGCTATTCGTCCGGCAACCTGCACATCATGGTCTCCAAGGGCCTGCTCGACATGGACGACATCGTCCAGGTCTGGAAGTCGCCGCTCATCCCCAACGGCCCGCTGATGGTTTCCAACAAGCTTTCGGACGACATGAAGAAGAAGGTGACCGCCTTCTTCGCCGAGCTGCCGAAGAAGGACAAGTCTTGCTTCGAGAGCTTCACGGGCGGCGGTTACGTCGACTGGTCGCCGGTCGACCAGAAGTTCTACCAGACAATCATCGACGCTCGTAAGGCTGTCATCGGCGGCTGATCCAACGTCTGATCAATATCCTGCGGCGGCATCATGACGATGCCGCCGCTCGTTCAACAAGGATACCCAGAATGGCGCACGCGGCCGGACCCGCCCAGTTCAGCGGGCTGCAGGAAAGCTCCCGCACCATCCTCGACCATTATCAGCAACAGGTGCGGACCCGGCGGATCTATACCGTCGTTTCCATCGTCGTTTTCCTGATCGTGCTCGGCGCGTCGCTGGATTTCGCCAACGAGGCCAATTCCGGCAAGTTCTTCGAACGCCTTCCCTATTTCTTCGATTTCTTGAAAAGCTTCGTGCCGAACAGCCCGCTGGAAATCTTCCGCGCCATGTTCGACCTGCCGTCGCCCTATGCGGACGGATCGATCAAGTTCGACTATACGAGCGACCGTGTCTGGATCACCGACAGTTTCTATATTCCAAACTTCTTCTACCAGCTGGCGATCACCATCAACATCGCCATCGTTTCGACCATCCTCGGCGCCACGGGCGCCTTCCTTCTCTGCTTCTTCGCCTCCACCAATCTCGTCGGCGCCGGTCTCACGCGCTGGGTGGTGCGGCGCATCATGGAAATCCTGCGCGCCTTTCCGGAGATCGTCGTCGCCGGCCTGCTGGCCGCGATCCTGTCGATCGGTCCGATCGCGGCGATCATCGCCGTGTCGATCCACACAATAGGCGCGCTCGGAAAGCTGTTCTTCGAAGTGGTCGAGAATGCCGACATGAAGCCGGACGAGGGCCTGCGCGCGTCCGGCGCCAGCTGGCTGGAGCGCGTCCGCTTCGCGATCCTGCCGCAGGTCCTGCCGAATTTCGTCTCCTACACGCTGCTGCGCACCGAGATCAACGTGCGCGCCTCGACCATTATCGGCGCCGTCGGCGGCGGCGGCATCGGGGAGGTGTTCAGCCTGTCGATCGGCCGCGACCACGCCGCCAAGACCTATGCGATCATCATCCTCCTGCTGGTCACCGTCATCTGCGTCGACCAATTCTCGGCCTGGCTGCGCCGCCGGCTGATCGGCAAGCAATCGTTCGAATTCGGCCGGGGAGCTGCCTGATGTCCAATCTCGCCGTCAATGCAGCCGATCGCGAACGCCTGCTCGCCGCCTATCCGGAAGTCTTTCACCGCAGCCTCATGCAGCGCTGGGGCCTGGCGATCGCGGCCGTCGCGGTCTTCGTCTATCTCGCTTTCTGCTTTTCCTTCTTCAACGTCATCCCGACCTTCGCCAACGGCAACTGGGATCGCGCGGCGATCTACCTCCAGGACTGGTATTCATGGCGCGCGCAGCCGCGCCTGCGCTTCCAGAATGGCCAGGTCGTGCCGCAATGGACGAGCCGCCGCCAATATCCGGACGGCGCGGCGATCGACTGGCTGAAGCCCACCTCCAACGGCGGTTACACGGTGATCTTCGGTAGCGACGACCGGCTCGACGTGACCCCGAGCCAAGTCGACGTCTATATCGACGGCAAGCTCTATCCCGTAGCGATCAGAGGGGACCGAGCGGTTCTGCCGGCCGGTGCGCCGGCGCGGATGGTGCAGGACGACAACAAGGTCAATGTCCGTTTCGGCTTTGCCGGCCAGGCGGAAATCCGCAACAACCAAGTCTATGTGCAGCGGCGTTTCCTCGGCTGGGCGAATTTCTTCTTCGACACCCAATCGCCGTTCTGGGGCCGCAGCGTCACCAGCGTGGCCGGGCTGATGCTCTTCGGCGAGCGGCTCGATCCGGCCCAATCCAATCCCTCGCTGGCGCTCGACAATTTCTTGAACAATGGCAGCTGGCAGCACGGCGATATTCTCTCCAAGCTGATGCAGACGCTGGTCATGGCCTTCGTCGGCACGCTGTTTGCCACCCTCATCGCCTTCCCGCTCGCCTTCGTCGCGGCGCGCAACATCACCACGAGCCGGCCAGTCAACTGGGGCATGAAGCGCTTCTTCGACTTCCTGCGCTCCATCGACATGCTGATCTGGGCCCTGTTCTTCACCCGCGCCTTCGGGCCGGGGCCGCTCCCGGGGATCGCCGCCATATTCTTCACGGATACCGGTGCGCTCGGCAAAGTCTATTCGGAAGCGCTGGAGAATGTCGACGACAAGCAGCGCGAGGGCGTCAAGTCGGTAGGTGCCGCGCCGGTCATCGTGCAGCGTTACGGCGTGGTGCCGCAGGTCCTGCCGATCTTCATCTCGCAATCGCTGTATTTCTGGGAGTCCAACACCCGTTCGGCAACCGCGATCGGCGCTGTCGGCGCGGGCGGTATCGGCCTCAAGCTGCTCGAATCCATGAAGACCAATGCCGATTGGGACAAGGTTGCCTACATGGTTCTGCTGATCCTCCTGGTGGTCTTTGTCTTCGACAATCTCTCCAACGCGCTGCGTTCGCGCGTCATGGGCAAAAAGGGCTCCTGACAGGCCGGATTATCATCATTCTGTCATGGAAATCTTTTAGCCGGGGGTCCTGTTTCGCGGGCCGGCGCGCAGGTAAGGTCGGCCGGCCTTCTCCTGATTCCGGAATCCCGTTTTGCGCTACGCTCTCTATTTTTCGCCCGCCGAAAACCATCCGCTGACGAAAGCGGCAGTGCATTGGCTCGGCCGTGACGCGTTTACCGGCGAGACGTTTCCGACGCCCGATGTCGAAGGCCTGTCCCCCGATACCGTCCATGAACTGACCGCCGATCCGCGGCGCTACGCCTTTCACGCGACGCTCAAGGCGCCCTTCGAACTGCATCCCGAGCGGACGGAAGCGGAGCTGATCAAAGCCGCCGAACGCTTTGCCGCAGAGACCGCGGCGTTCGACATCCCGAACGTCATCGTCGGCCAGCTGGGGCGGTTCTTCGCGCTGGTTCCCGATACCATCTATCCGGAGCTCCAGCATTTTGCCGGACGCGTCGTCGAAGAGTTCGGACATTTTCGCGCGCCGCTGTCGGAGGCCGACATCGCGCGGCGTAAACCTGATATGTTAAGCTCCGCCCAACGCGCCAATCTCGACCGCTGGGGTTATCCTTATGTCATGGACGAGTTCCGCTTCCACATGACATTGACCGGGCAGGTTCCGCCCGAGCAGGCGCCCATCATGCGCCGCGAGCTCGACCGCCGCTTCGCCGATTTCGCCAACGCGCCGCTGACCATCGATGGGCTCTCCATCTTCGTGGAGCCCGAGCGCGGCGCACCCTTCATCGCCTATCGCTGGCTGCCGCTGGCGTCCGCCTTCGAAAACAGAAAGACCGCATCATGACCGTCGAACTCGTGCTCACCAATGCCCGCATCGTGCTCGAGGACAGCGTGATCTCCGGCTCCGTCCAGATCCGGGACGGCAAGATCACCGACGTTTCGGAAGGCAATGTCCATACCGGCGAGGATTTCGAGGGCGACTATCTGATCCCGGGCCTGGTCGAACTTCATACCGACCATCTGGAACAGCATTATTCGCCGCGGCCGGGCGTGCGCTGGAACACTACGGCGGCGATCCAGGCCCATGACGCGCAGATTGCCACCTCCGGCATCACCACCGTCTTCGACTGCCTGCGGATGGGCGCCGACGAGGACGGCGGCTTTGCCCACGGCGAAATGCGTGCCATGGCGGACGCGATTGCCGCCGCCGGCGCCCATGGCCGCCTGCGCTCCGAACACTTCCTGCACCTGCGCTGCGAAGTCTCCGCTGACAATTGCATGGAGCATTTCGTCGACTTCGAGAACGATTCGCATGTGCGGCTCGTCTCGCTGATGGATCACGCGCCGGGCCAGCGGCAGTTCCAGACCATGGATCAGTACACCCTGTATTACCAGAAGAAGCGCGGCCTCAGCGACGAGGCGTTCGCTGCCTTCGTGGCCAAGCGCCAGGGAGAATCGGCACGCAACGCGACGCCGCACCGCGTTGCGATCTCCAAGGTCTGCGCCGAGCGCGGCATCACCGTCGCAAGCCATGACGACGCGACGCTCTCCCATGTGGACGAGGCGATCGACAACGGCGTCCGGCTGGCGGAATTCCCGACCAGTTTCGATGCGGCAAAGGCTTCGCACGAAGCGGGCATGAGCGTGCTGATGGGCGCGCCGAATATCGTTCGCGGCAAGTCGCATTCCGGCAATATCGCCGCCCGGGATCTCGCCGAACGCGGCGTGCTCGACGTGCTCTCCTCCGATTACGTGCCGCTCAGCCTGCTGCATGCGCCCTTCGTGCTCGCCTCGGAGGTCGAGAGCATCTCGCTGCCGAAGGCGCTCGCCATGGTCACCTCGACCCCTGCCCGCACCGTCAGCCTCGACGACCGGGGCCGGATCGCGACCGGGCTGCGTGCCGATATCGTCCGCGTCCATCACGAGGAGGGGGTTCCCGTCTCCCGCGCCGTCTGGCGGGAAGGCCGGCGGGTCGCCTGATGGACGCCAGGCCGACAGCGACGGAACCGGAGCGAAGCGGCTGCATGGTCGCGGTCGTCGGCCCGAGCGGGGCCGGCAAGGACACGCTGATGGCCTATGCCGCCCGGTTCTTCGAGGGCCGCGATGACGTCGTCTTCGTACGGCGCGTCATCACCCGCAACGCCGCCGCCGGCGGTGAAGACCATGATGGCGTTTCCGAAGCAGAATTCGAGGCTCTGGAACGGGCCGGCCGTTTTGCGGTTTCCTGGGCCGCCCACGGCCTGCGATACGGCATTCCCGTGGAGACGAAAGAGGCCATGGCCAAAGGCCAGCTGGTCGTCGCCAACGGCTCGCGTTCCGCGCTTGCCCGGTTCAAGGATACCTATCCGTCGCTGGTGGTCATCAACATCACCGCAAGCCTGGACGTGCTCGCGGCCCGGCTCGAGGCGCGCGGACGGGAAACGCGCGAGGAGATACTTCGGCGTCTCGAACGTAGCTCGCTTACCGTGACCGGCGACTACCAGGTGGTGACGATCGACAATAGCGGATCGCTTGAGGATGCCGGCAGGGCCTTGGTCGACGCCCTCAACGGTTGCTTTACGAGCCGTCCGATTGGTTAGCGAAAAACGCTCGATCGTCCTTTAAAGCCCCTGACCCGGCTCTATGTGCCTTTTCTTATATTAAGAAAGGAAAAATCATGGGCCAGAGCAAGCCGCGCGAAGGGCAACGACCCGATGGGGCGACCGCCATCGATCTGGAAGCGCGCGTCGTTGTTCTGGAAATCGTCTCCATGACGGCGTTGGCGCTTGCCATGGACACGTCCGAAAACGCAGATATCGAGCACGCCCGCGGGATCAGCAACCTCGTTCTCGAAGCCGTGCACCAACGCTGTCACGAGATGAACATGCCGGAGGATGCGCGGCTCACCGCCTGCACCTATGCAGACGAGCTGCTTTCGACCGCGCTCCTGTCTCTCTATCCGCAGGAACACTGAGCCTCAAGCTCAATGCGCTTCGTCCCAATTGCTGGCGGCGCGAGCATCGACCTTCAGCGGCACCCGCATCGAGATCGCCGGCATGGCCGCGTGCTCCATGGTCGAGATGATCACCGGCAAGGTCTTGTCGATCTCTTCGTCTTCGACCTCGAAGATCAGTTCGTCGTGCACCTGCAGCAGCATACGGGCCTTTCCGTCCAGTCCGGCCGTTTCCAGCGCCGATTCCATCTTCGCCATCGCGCGGCGGATGATGTCGGCGGCCGAACCCTGGATCGGCGCATTGATCGACGCACGTTCGTTGAAAGCGCGCACCGAAGGGTTGGAGGACTTGATCTCCGGATAATGCGCCCGGCGGCCGAAGATCGTCTCGACGTAGCCGTTCTCGCGCGCGAAGGTCTTGGTGCTTTCCATGTAATCGCGGATGCCCGGGAAACGCTCGAAATACTTCTTGATGTAGTCGCCCGCTTCCGAGCGTTCGATCGACAGCTGGTTGGCCAGCCCGAAAGCGGAAATGCCGTAGATGATGCCGAAGTTGATCGCCTTGGCGCGGCGGCGCACTTCGCTTGGCATGCCTTCGACCGGCACGCCGAACATTTCCGAGGCAGTCATCGCGTGAATGTCGATCCCGTCGGCAAAGGCCTGGCGCAGCTGCGGAATGTCGGCCACATGCGCAAGCACCCGCAGCTCGATCTGGCTGTAGTCGGCGGAAACCAGTTTGTGGCCGGGCGCCGAGATGAAGGCGGTGCGGATCTTGCGGCCTTCCCCCGTGCGCACCGGAATGTTCTGCAGGTTAGGCTCGGAGGAGGACAGGCGGCCGGTCGTTGTCGAGGCCAGCGCATAGGAGGTGTGCACCCGCCTGGTCTCGGGATGGACGTAACCCGGCAACGCATCGGTATAGGTGGATTTCAGTTTGGTGAGCTGGCGCCAATCGACGATCTTGCGCGGCAGGGGATGACCTTCGGCGGCCAAGTCTTCCAACACGCTGGCCGAGGTCGACCACTGGCCGGTCTTGGTCTTGGCGCCGCCCGGCAGGCCCATCTTGCCGAACAGGATGTCGCCGAGCTGTTTCGGCGAACCGATGGTGAACTTTTCTCCCGCCAACTCGTAGATCTCGTCTTCGAAGGCGGCGGCCCGCTGGGCAAGCTCTCCCGAAAGCCTGGACAGGATCTGCCGGTCGATGGTGATGCCGCGCTCTTCCATGCAGGCGAGCACGGAAACCAGCGGCCGCTCGAGCCGTTCATAGATGCGCGTCAGGCCCGCGGCCGCCAGCTGCGGCTTCAGCACCATCCACAGGCGCAGCGTCACGTCGGCGTCTTCCGCCGCATAGGCGGTTGCCTTGTCGATATCGACGAAATCGAAGGTGACGCCCGCCTTGCCGCTGCCGGCAACTTCCTTGAAGGTGATCGGCTTGTGGTTCAGCCAGCGTTCCGACAGCGCGTCCATGCCGTGGCTCGCCTTGCCGGCTTCCAGCACATAGGACATCAGCATCGTGTCGTCGTAACCCTCGACGGTGATGCCGTGGCGCCTCATCACGAGGTAGTCGAATTTCAGGTTCTGCGCCACTTTCAGGACCGACGGGTCCTCCAGCAGCGGCTTCAGGCGCGCCAGCGCTTCCCTGGTCGGGATCTGGTTTTCGGCAAGCCCGCCGCCGAGCAGATCGCCGACGCCGGTCTTGTGGATCAGCGGCACATAGGCCGCGCGGATTTCAAGGCCGGACGGGTTGGCGATATTGTCGGCAAGCGCGAGCGAAAACCCGACCAGCTCCGCCTGCATCGGATCGAGCGATGTGGTTTCCGTATCGAAGGCGACGAGACCGGTTTCCTGTGCCGCGCGGATCCAGTCGTCCAGCACCGTCAGGTCGCGGATGGTCACGTAGCAGCTCGGATCGAGTTTGGCCTTGGCAAAGGCTTCAATGCGTGTCTCAGCGAGTGCGGCCGGCGTTGCCGCCTCCATGCCCTTGGCGACCGGCGCCTTGACGGGATTGGCGGGCGCTTCGGCCGCTGCCTCGCCGGTATCGACCGCTGCCGCGCCGCCGGCATCGAGATCCGGGCCGCGGGCGGCCTGACCCCATTCGACGTTGACGACGGCGGGCTCGATGGCATCGGCATCGCAGTTGCAGGCGGCGGCGACGCGGCGCGTCAGCGTGCCGAATTCCATGGTCTTCAGGAAACCGACCAGTTTCGGGCCGTCCTGCGGCTCCAGCACCAGCGCATCGAGATCAAGGTCCAGAGGCACATCGAGCCGCAGCGAGACGAGCCGGCGCGAAAGGCGGGCGAGATCCGCATTGGCGACGATGTTCTCGCGGCGCTTCACCTGCTTGATTTCGCCGGCGCGGGCAAGCAGCGTGTCGAGATCGCCGAATTCTTCAAGAAGCTGGGCTGCCGTCTTCGGGCCGATACCCGGAATGCCCGGCACGTTGTCGACCGAATCGCCGACCATAGCCTGCAGGTCGATCATCTTCTCCGGCGGCACGCCCCATTTCTCGATGACGTCCGGAATGCCGATCTGCTTGTCCTTCATGCTGTCGTACATATGGACGTTCGGCGTCACGAGCTGCATCAGGTCCTTGTCCGACGAGACGATGGTCACATCGGCGCCGGTCGCCTCCGCCTGGCGGGCGTAGGTCGCGATGATGTCGTCCGCCTCGAAACCTTCGGTCTCGATACAGGGCAGGTTGAATGCGCGGGTCGCCTGGCGGATCAGGCCGAATTGCGGGATCAGCTCTTCCGGCGGCGCCGAGCGGTTCGCCTTATAGGCGTCGTAGAGATCCTTGCGGAAGGTCTTGGAGGAATAGTCGAAGATGACCGCGAAATGGCTGGGCGTCACGCCGACCGAGGTGTCGCGCGCATCGGTCAGCAGCTTCCACAGCATGTTGCAGAAGCCCGATACGGCGCCGACCGGCAGGCCGTCGGATTTGCGGGTGAGCGGCGGCAACGCGTGGAAGGCGCGGAAAATGAAGCCGGAACCGTCGATAAGGAAAAGATGATCGCCTTTTTTCATGGCGCAAGGAATAGCGTGGGGCATTTGATCCGTCCACGAAAACTTCGCTGCCGCGAAGCCTCCCGCCCTCACCGGAACGTTACCGATTTGTAATATGCCTTTCTCTTGAAAAGCCCGGTTCGGCCCCACATTTCCTACTCACCGGCGATTGATCACGCCGCAGTCTGGCAGCCGGCATGTCCCCCGCCGAACCAGACCGGACAAAGGCCTATCCCCCTCTCCGGGCCTTTGTCCTTCCATCAGAAACCGCCACGGCTGTCCCCCTCCCTGCCGTGGCGGTTTTTTATTGCCCTTTCGCAGGAAAGACTTGTCATTTCCCCCATCTTCGCACAGGCTTGGCGAAAGCATGGCGTGCGATATATCTGGCAGATATTGCTCGCAAACGGGCTCGTTCAGGGAGGGATGAAGACCAGCCATGGGATTCGACCGCTCGCATTCGGCGACATACCTGGCGGGCCAACTCGCCAAAGGCTTTGCGCGCTCCTTGCAGAAGCGGGCAATGGTGCTTGGCTTTTCTCCCGGCCAGTTTCCCGTCCTGCTCGAACTCTGGCAGGAAGACGGGCTGACGCAGAAGCAGCTCCTCGACAAGCTGGAGGTCGAGCAGGCGACGCTCGCCAACACGCTCGCCCGCATGGAGCGGGACGGCCTCATCCAGCGCACCCCCCATCCGAACGACCGCCGGGCACAGATCATCACGCTGACCTCGCTCGGCCGCGAGCTGGAAGTCCAGGCCGTGGAAGCTGCCTCCGAAGCGGATGCGGCCCTGTTCTCAGGCTTTCGTCGCTTCGAGCGCGAACTGATGATCGAATACATGCGGATGATCGTCGAGAACGCACGCAAAATCTAAACCAACGGCGTTGGCGCTTTGCCATTGTCTCCTCTGCCCCTGACTTGCTAACAAGGCCGGGCATTCGAAACGATGGGCCGCTTCTTGCCTCCTGGGCTCGAGGTCTCGCATTTCAAAGACAGGATTTCCCATGACCGATCTTTCCGCCGTCCTCGACCGCGCCGACCAGAACCTTCCCGCAAGCCTCGAGCGCCTGTTCGGCCTCGTCCGCATCAAGTCGATCTCCACGGACCCCGCCTTCAAATCCGATTGCCACGAGGCTGCCGAGTGGCTGGTGGCCGAACTGAAGGACCTCGGTTTCGAGGCGTCGATTCGCGATACGACCGGTCATCCGATGGTCGTCGGCCACCACCCGGGCGCCAGTACTGATGCGCCGCATCTGCTGTTCTATGGCCACTACGACGTCCAGCCGGTCGATCCGATCGAGCTCTGGGAGGACGATCCCTTCGACCCCAAGGTCAAGGATCTCGGTGCCGGCCGCAAAGTGGTGACAGGCCGCGGCGTTGCCGACGACAAGGGACAGCTGATGACCTTCGTCGAAGCCTGCCGGGCCTACAAGGATGTCCATGGCTCGCTGCCCGTGCGCGTCACCATCCTCTTCGAAGGCGAGGAAGAATCCGGCTCGCCGTCGCTCAAACCCTTCCTCGACGCCAATGCCGCCGAGCTGAAGGCCGATTACGCGCTCGTCTGCGATACCGGCATGTGGGATGCGGATACGCCGGCGATCACTGCGTCGCTGCGCGGCCTGGTCGGCGAGGAAATCATCGTCACCGCCGCCAACCGCGACCTTCATTCCGGCATGTATGGCGGCGCTGCGGCAAACCCGATCCAGATCCTGTCGAAAATCCTCGCCGGACTGCATGACGATACCGGCCGCGTGACGCTCGAAGGCTTTTACGATGGCGTCGAGGAGACACCGTCCAACATCAAGGCGGCCTGGGAAGGCCTGGTCAGCGGTCGCGACGACTTTCTCGGAGAGGTGGGCTTGTCGGAACTGGCCGGCGAAAAAGGCCGCTCGCTGCTCGAACTGCTCTGGGCGCGGCCGACCTGCGAGTTCAACGGCATCAGCGGCGGCTACGAAGGCCAGGGCTTCAAGACCGTCATCGCGTCGAAGGCCTCGGCCAAAGTGTCCTGCCGTCTCGTCGGAGGCCAGGATCCAGAAAAGATCCGCGAGAGTTTTCGCGCTTATGTGCGCTCGAAGATCCCGGCTGATTGCTCGGTGGAGTTCCTGAAGCACGGCGGCTCGCCGGCGATCCAGCTCGGTTATGATTCCCCGGTGCTCACCAAGGCGAAGACGGCGCTTTCCGAGGAGTGGCCGAAGCAGGCTTTGGTTGTCGGCGTCGGAGGATCAATCCCGATCGTCGGCGATTTCCAGAAGACGCTCGGCATGGAATCGCTGCTCGTCGGCTTCGGCCTCAGCGACGACCGCATCCACTCGCCGAATGAAAAATACGACCTGCGCTCCTTCCACAAGGGTATCCGCTCGTGGGCGCGCATCATCGCGGCGCTGGCGGACTGACCTCCGAAGGCCTGAAACGGAGAAGGGCCTGACGCGTCTCCGCGTCAGGCCCTTAAAAACAAAAAGGCCGGGGCAAGCCCGACCTTTCCACTCCCATTCACTGGTGCCAGTACATCCGTGGTCACTCGAAATGGGACAAGCATTTCCGACGCGGCCGCTCTTCGACCTTTTCAGATCACTGCGGCTCTAGCGGTCATCATCCCTCGGTTGAGTAAACATCCCGTTAACGCGGATATGAAAACTGCCTGAGGACGGCACGGTCGCCCGTATTTGCCGTAACACACATGCTCGCTGAAGCTTTTGGGCCCCGACCATGCGGTGCGTCGGAAACGCTATTGTATCCAAGATGGGAGCTGCAGTTTCCGTTTACAAGGGGTTAAATTTAGAATCACTCTAAACATCGGAGCTGCCCGCTCCCGAAAAGCAGAAAGGCCGGACGAGCCGGCCTTTCGCGAGTTCGACACTCAGGTCTTCAGCAGATCATGCGCCCTGAAGGCGGTCTGCGGAAACCTTGCCAGAACGCTTGTCGCTGACGAGTTCGTAGGAGATCTTCTGACCGTCCTTGAGCTGGCCGAGGCCAGCGCGCTCAACGGCGGAGATGTGAACGAAAACGTCCTGCGAACCGTCGTCAGGCTGAATGAAGCCGTAGCCCTTGGTTGCGTTGAACCACTTTACAGTACCGGTAGCCATAACGATGCCTTTCCCTTGCAAATATGACCGACTATTCCACGCTGAAGCGCTTGGAACGTTGAAGTTTCGTATTTGAAGAGAGATCGTCGCAAACGCCGCGAGGCGCATAGTGCTGGCTATCAAACAAATATCGATGGCGAACCAGATAATGGCTCCGGTCAAAAAGGTCAAGATCGGGAAAATTAAGCCGTGCTTTCAAAGGCGAAATAGCCAGCGATTTCAAGGCGCGTAAAACAGAAAACCCGGCGCGGGAGGAGGTGCGCCGGGTTTCCGAAACTGACCAACAACTGGGAGGAGGAGGTGTTGTCGGTCCCATCGGGGGCGCTGGGAGGAGGAGTGCGCCCGTCGATGAATTGAATATACAGGAGCGAAGCTTAAAAAACAGTCACGATATCGCAGTGCAGCATTGCAATTATCGCATGGCTTTATTGCCCCCTTGCGGCGCGCTGTATCCTGCGTCAATTTCCAAACATGAGCCTCGAATCCGTCCGCGCCTTTTTTGCCGTCCATGCCCCCGACATCGACGTCATCATCACCGAACAAAGTTCGGCGACCGTGCCGCTCGCCGCAGCCGCCCACAGGGTGGCTCCCGAGCAGATTGCCAAGACAATCTGCGTGCGTTCCGGCGAAATGACGGCGCTGGTGGTGATGTCCGGAACCAGCCGTCTGGACAACCGTAAGTTCCGGGATCATTTCGGTGCCAAGCCGCGCATGCTGGGCGGCGACGAGGTGGCTGATATCACCAGCCATCCGGTGGGTGGCGTATGTCCGTTTGGACTGCCTTCGCCGATCCCGATCTATTGCGACGTGTCGCTGAGGAAATTCCCGGAAGTGGTCCCCGCGGCCGGCGCCATCAATGCCGCGGTGCGCATCAGCCCTGAACGTATGGCGGACCTGACCGCAGCGACCTGGGTCGATGTCGGTCAGGATCCGGTTTCGGGCGGCGACGTCGCTTAGAGGCGGCCGCTCAGATAACGGTCATACCAGGCATGCTTGCTTTCCGCGGAAGCGGTCGCAACCACGTAGCCAATCGCAAAACCGATTGCGCCGATCAGGGTGAACAGCGTCGTGGTGGCTGCGGGATGTTCGCGGATGGTACCGGCGACCGAGCTTGCCTCGTGCTGGACATAGCTCGCAGCACTGCCGGCCCGCTCGGCGACCTTGTCATAGGCAGCGCCGGTCTTTTCGGCGAGCATCTCGCGCAGATTGGCAATCTCGGAACGAAGCGTCGCGATCTCGATCCTGACGTTTTCGCTGGGTTCGTGATCGAAAGAGGGCGTATCCGATTTCATGGGGGTGTTCAGGTTTCTGACGGGTTCTGCCATTACGGCCTCCTTGCGTTTTTCAAGAGACCGTTCAACTGCCGAAGGGCTGATAGGTTCCTCGTTTAAAGCAAGAACCTATCGGCTTTTCGCCAGCGCCTCGGCCAGCGCCGAGAGCTTTTGCTTGTCGTCCGAGCCTTTTTGAAGGGAGTTCACCAGGATCAGTGCGAGCGCCTCGGCATCGGGGCTCGCCTTGTCGATCTGGTGTTCGGCGCAAGCCTGGTCAAAGACCTGCTGCAGCAAGCTGAGCTGGTCGGGATTGACAGGATTTCTAACCATCTGTGTAGGCATATAACCCTCCCGATCATACGGCGCCCGACCGGCGGACCATTCCCCTCGCCCTGCTCTACAACGGCGGCCGGAGAAAATTACCAGCGGCCTTCTATTGCGACAGACTTGCGCCGGCCTTGTCGGCGCCCGAGGAACAAAAAGGTCTACAAGCCACAGGAGGTAGGATTTTGAGCCTTGGCTAATAAATTGACAATAACAATAATAGACGGGTGCAATATAAGGGTAGACCCGTACGGGTTACTACCTATACGGGTCCAGCGAGTGTCCACAGACGAGGCATGAAGGTCCAACGGCGCCTTATGCCATGCCCGCCGGATCGCCGGTCGGCATCAGAGCGGGATTGAGCGTCGGATCCTGCGGGTTCTTGCTGTCGCCCGGATCCTGTGCAGGCGTCAATGGCGGTTTTTCCTGGATGCGATCTGGAACTCCGCCTGCCGGTGTCGGCCCGCGCGGCTGCGGGCTCGGAGTCGGGATAGGGTCTCGATTGGGCATGATGGCCTCCTTTTTCTGTCAGGAAACCAACGACTGAGGCCAGCCACGGTTCCGGGGGCGGCAGTATTCCCGAAGAAACCTCACTCGCCTTCAGCGATACCAGCGACGGTCGCGGGAGGCGGATGACACACCGAGCATGTAGCCTATCGCCAGACCGAGCAGACCGACGGCAGCAATTGCCGAGCCGGTAGCGGCCGGATGATCGACGGCGTGGGCTGCGACCATGCCCGCCTCGTCCTTGACATGATGAACGGCAGATTTCGCACGAGCACGAACGCTCGTCTCTTCGGCGACATCACCGGTAAAGCCGGCAGCGAGAGGTTTTTTGGCCATTGGAAGTCTCCTTTTCGGAAACAACACTCAAACGGAACGCGAGGTTCCGTCTCCAGCTTCTTATCTGAAAGGGCAGGCCTTTATCTGAAAGGGAATGAAAACCCGCGCCGACAGGGCCGGCGCGGGCAAAACCATCATTCGGTGACTTTAGCCTGTCCTTCGGACTGCTTCAGCACCACGGCTTCCTCGCGCGGATCCATTTTCGGAGCCGCAATGCTTGCCGTGGTGATTTCCTTGTCCACCTTGGCGGAAGCCGTGACGTGGCCGGCGCATTCCGCAAGGGCTGCGGTGGACGACAGGCCGAGCACGGCGGCGATTACGAGAACTGTCTTCATGCCATTCTCCTTCGCTGTGGTTGCAGTCGGCAAGGTAACCCGCAACGCAATGAACCCGAAATCACGAATTCGCGTTTCGAGCCGCCATCATGCTGCCTGTTTTTCGTCGCCTGCCGCGATCACATCAGCTTTGAAAGGGTTTCGCGGTTGACGAAGATATCGGTCTTTCCGGCCTCATAGGCGGGATGACTGAACTCCAGCACCCCCTTTCAGGCATTTCAAGCGCCTGCTTGACGGTGACCAGCCCGACCGGGACACGCTGGTCGCCATTTCGGACGACTGCCTCGACGATTTTCTGCATATCCTCCCCTCCTCCAAGGTCGAATCCGTCGTAACGCGGATCTTGCCTCATTGTTCCACCAGGAATCGGATTTTTTTAAGGTCGGATACGGTATCGGGCAGCTTTTGTGACAGAGGCCAACGCCCGGCATTGCAGGGCGTTGCGGCATTTCAATGAAGGTCCAGGGGCAGCTGGATGCCTTTGGGAATATTCGGGCGTCGCTGGTTGGCGATCTGTATCTTCTGAAACGTCTCTTGCCGACGCTGCGCTTCAGCCTCGCGAAGAGCCCTCGACGCCGCGACTGCGGCCATTGCACGTTCGATCACATGTTCGGTTCTGCTCATCAGCACCTCCAGATGTTCTCTATTTGTTCTCATAAATGGAGATGAAAGTCAAGCGGTTCAATAAGTATCGTCCGATAAACCATTCCTTTACGCCTCCTTAAATCGCCGCATTTAGAGTCCAGCCAAAGCTTGGGCGATCAGACATTCGAGTAACAGCCTGTTTTGACAGGCGCGTAACGGGGGTATGCCGGCTCACCATGGCAGCCAGAGGCAGATCAGACAAACGTGTTGAACCGTCCTTCGAGGGTTCGCGACCGAGCGACGATTTCCGCCTCGACGCGGACGAACGGGTCGTGGGCAACGGCCGGCCTGGCAAACGTCCATCGAGAGCCGAAAGCGAAGACCGCGACCAGCGTCCGGAACGTGCCAGTCCTTCCCGCAACAAAAAGGCTCCTCAACGCGGCCAGGGCGGCGGGTTTTTCGCGCCGCTCAGGAGGCTCGTCTACTGGTGTTTCGTGCTCGGCATCTGGGGCGGCATCGCCGTCGGCGGGCTGCTGCTCTACTACGGCGCCAAAATGCCGGCTGCCAGCACGTGGGCGATCCCGGATCGTCCGCCGAACATGAAGATCACCGCGGTCGACGGCTCGGTCGTCGCCAATCGCGGCTCGACCGGCGGCGAGGCACTGGCGCTCGAGGAAATGTCGCCTTACCTGCCGCAGGCGGTGATCGCCATCGAGGACCGGCGTTTCTATTCCCATTTCGGCGTCGACCCGTTCGGCCTGGCGCGCGCCTTGGTCAACAACCTGACCGGCCAGCCGATCCAGGGCGGTTCGACCATTACCCAGCAGCTTGCCAAGAACCTGTTCCTGTCGCCGGACCGCACGTTCGAGCGCAAGATCCAGGAAGTGCTGCTGTCCTTCTGGCTGGAGCACAAGTTCACCAAGGACCAGATCCTCGCCATGTATCTGAACCGGGTGTTCTTCGGTTCGAACGCCTATGGCGTGGAGGCCGCCTCGCGGCGGTATTTCAACAAGTCCGCCCGCGACGTGAACCTCGGCGAGGCGGCGACGCTTGCTGGCCTCCTCAAGGCCCCATCCCGCCTGTCGCCCGCCCGTGATCCGAAGGCGGCGGAGGCCCGCGCCCAGGTCGTGCTCGGCACGATGCGCGAGGAAGGGTATGTCACCGACAGCGACCTCAAGAGTGCCATGTCGCAGCCGCCGGCCAAGGCGAAGCGCTACTGGACCGGAGCCCAGCATTATGCAGCCGACATGGTCGTCGACGAGGTGAAGAGCCTGATCGGCGAACCGAAGGTCGACGTGACTATTGAGACCACGCTCGACATGCGCCTCGAAGCCGCCGCCGAAAAGTCGCTGAACGACGTCCTCAAGAAAGAGGGCGGCAAGCTCAACGCCTCGCAGGCAGCCCTCGTCTCGGTCGATGCGACCGGCGCGATCCGGGCTCTGGTCGGCGGCCGCGATTATGCGACGAGCCAGTTCAACCGCGCCGTCAAGGCGAAGCGCCAGCCGGGTTCGGCTTTCAAGCCATTCGTCTATGCCGCCGCACTCGAAGCCGGTGCCCGGCCGGACTCGATGGTCAACGACGCGCCGGTCAAGATCGGCAACTGGTCGCCGGAAAATTTCGACGAAAAATACCGCGGCCCGGTGACGCTCGCCTCGGCCTTCGCGCAATCGCTGAATACGGTTGCCGCACAGCTCGTCATGCAGGTCGGCCCGGACAAGGTGGTGAGCCTCGCCCACCGGCTCGGCATCGATTCCGACATCCAGGCAAATGCCTCGATCGCGCTCGGCACCTCGGAAGTCTCGCTGGTCGAGCTGACGTCTGCCTACGCATCCTTCATGAACGGCGGCTACAAGGCGACGCCGCATATCGTCAAGCGCATCATCGATCCGGACGGCAAGGTGCTTTACGAGGCCGATTACGCCAACCCGCCGCGCGTGCTCAGCGAGCCGGTGGCCGCGACGATGAACGGCATGATGAACCGCGTCATCAACGAGGGCACCGGCAAGGCCGCCAGGATCGACGGCTGGCAGGCAGCCGGCAAGTCGGGTACCACCCAGTCGTTCCGCGACGCACTGTTCGTCGGTTATACCAGCATCATGACGACCGGCATCTGGTTCGGCAACGACGACGGCGCCTTCATGAAAAAGGTGACCGGCGGCGGGCTGCCGGCAAAGGCCTGGAAGGAATACATGACGTCGGCGATGAAGGGCTATACGCCGACACCGCTGTTCGGCACCGGCCGCGGCCTCGATCTGCCGCCACCTGCCGCAGTCCAGCCGGACTCGCCATCGACGACGATCGGCGATATCATTTCCGGCATCCTGCCCGGTGGCCGCCGAACCCAGGACGAACTCCCCGCCGACTACCCGCCGGCGCCGCGCCCTCCTGCCCAGGATTCCGCCTCGATCGAACGGGAACCCGCCCGCGTGCGGCCCGTCTATGGCGACAACCAGGGATACGACAACAGGGACAACAGACAGACTTACGACAACAGGCCAGTCTATGGCGACCGCGGCCGCCGTGGCGACGTGATACCGCCGGGCGACGTTCCGGTCCGCGATTATCGCCAGTATCGCGGCCCGTATGATTCGCCCGCTCCGGTACCGCCGGGAGCGATCGGCGGCGGCCCCGTTCCGCCCGGCGACGTAGGCGTTGCGGGCTCCAGAGACCAGCCGCGGCAGACCACGCTTTTCGACCTGATCATGGGGCAGTGAAGCGTATTGACAGTATTGCTCGGCAAACTGTTCTTTTTGCTAGGATCCGGGCGATTTCTCGCCTTGCAGTCCTAAAAACCCGTCCTTATATACGCCGCATGACCGCAGCCGATGCTGCGCACCATCCCAGTCGAGGAACTGTCAGTGGAATGCCTTTGAGGGGTTCCGATGGTTCGCTTAAAGGAGAGAGAAGAAAATGGCAAAAGTAATTGGCATCGACCTCGGAACCACCAACTCCTGCGTCGCCATCATGGACGGCAAAGATGCGAAGGTGATCGAGAACGCCGAAGGCGCGCGTACCACGCCCTCCATGGTCGCATTTTCCGATGACGGCGAACGCCTCGTCGGCCAGCCGGCCAAGCGCCAGGCGGTGACCAACCCCACCAATACCCTCTTCGCCGTGAAGCGCCTGATCGGCCGCCGCCACGAAGATCCGACCGTTGAAAAGGACAGGAGCCTCGTTCCTTTCGACATCGTCAAGGGCGACAATGGCGACGCCTGGGTCAAGGCTCAGGGCAAGGCCTATTCCCCCGCACAGATTTCCGCGATGATCCTTCAGAAGATGAAGGAAACTGCCGAATCCTATCTCGGTGAGAAGGTCGAAAAGGCCGTCATCACCGTTCCGGCATACTTCAACGACGCCCAGCGCCAGGCTACCAAGGATGCAGGCCGCATCGCCGGTCTCGAAGTCCTGCGCATCATCAACGAGCCGACCGCTGCCGCTCTCGCCTACGGCCTCGACAAGAAGGACGGCAAGACGATCGCCGTCTACGACCTTGGCGGCGGCACTTTCGATATCTCGGTCCTCGAAATCGGCGACGGCGTCTTCGAAGTGAAGTCCACCAACGGCGACACCTTCCTCGGCGGTGAAGACTTCGACATGCGTCTCGTCGAATATCTCGCAGCCGAGTTCAAGAAGGACAACGGCATCGACCTGAAGAACGACAAGCTCGCCCTGCAGCGCCTCAAGGAAGCTGCCGAAAAGGCCAAGATTGAGCTCTCGTCCTCGCAGCAGACCGAAATCAACCTGCCGTTCATCACGGCTGACGCTTCCGGTCCGAAGCACCTGACGCTGAAGCTGACCCGTGCCAAGTTCGAAAGCCTGGTCGACGATCTGGTCCAGCGCACCATCGCACCGTGCAAGGCAGCCCTGAAGGATGCCGGCGTCACCGCAGCCGAGATCGATGAAGTGGTTCTCGTCGGCGGCATGAGCCGCATGCCCAAGGTCCAGGAAGTCGTCAAGCAGCTGTTCGGCAAGGAGCCGCACAAGGGCGTCAACCCGGATGAAGTCGTCGCTCTCGGCGCCGCCATCCAGGCCGGCGTTCTGCAGGGCGACGTCAAGGACGTTCTGCTTCTCGACGTGACCCCGCTGTCGCTCGGCATCGAAACGCTCGGTGGCGTCTTCACCCGCCTGATCGACCGCAACACGACGATCCCGACCAAGAAGAGCCAGACCTTCTCGACCGCCGAAGACAACCAGCAGGCCGTGACGATCCGCGTATCGCAGGGCGAACGCGAAATGGCCCAGGACAACAAGCTGCTCGGCCAGTTCGACCTCGTCGGCCTGCCACCGTCGCCGCGCGGCATGCCGCAGATCGAGGTCACGTTCGACATCGACGCCAACGGCATCGTCCAGGTTTCGGCCAAGGACAAGGGCACCGGCAAGGAACAGCAAATCCGCATCCAGGCTTCCGGCGGTCTTTCCGACGCCGAGATCGAAAAGATGGTCAAGGACGCCGAGGCCAATGCCGAAGCCGACAAGAAGCGCCGCGCCGGCGTCGAAGCCAAGAACCAGGCCGAAAGCCTCGTTCACTCCAGCGAGAAGTCGCTGAAGGAATATGGCGACAAGGTTTCCGAGACCGACCGCAAGGCGATCGAGGATGCTATCGCTTCGCTGAAGACCGCCATCGAAGCTCCCGAACCGGATGCCGATGACATCCAGGCGAAGACGCAGGTCCTGATGGAAGTCTCCATGAAGCTTGGTCAGGCCATCTACGAGGCCCAGCAGGCCGAAGGTGGCGAAGGCTCCGAGGGCGGCAAGGACGATATCGTCGATGCCGACTACGAGGAAGTCAAGGACGACAAGAAGTCCGCCTAATCCGCCGGTTGCCTGATGGCCAGACCTCGACCATAGTTGACTAGAGTATCCGGCTGCCTTCGTGCAGCCGGAATCCTTTCCGGAGCCGGTTACCTCCATGGCAAAAGCAGACTTTTACGAAACGCTGGGTGTCGGCAAGACGGCCGACGAGAAGGAGCTGAAAAGCGCCTTCCGCAAGCTCGCGATGAAATATCATCCCGACAAGAATCCGGGCGACGCAGAAGCCGAAAAGAAGTTCAAGGAACTCGGCGAGGCCTACGAGACCTTGAAGGATCCGCAGAAGCGCGCGGCCTATGACCGCTTCGGCCATGCCGCCTTCGAACAGGGCGGAATGGGCGGCGGTGGCGGCGGCTTCTCGGGCGCAGGCGCCGGCGGCTTCTCCGACATCTTCGAAGACATTTTTGGCGAAATGATGGGCGGCGGACGCGCCCGCCGGTCCTCCGGCGGTCGCGAACGCGGCGCCGACCTTCGCTACAATATGGAAATCACGCTGGAAGAAGCGTTTGCCGGCAAGACGGCGCAGATCCGGGTTCCGACCTCGATCACCTGCGACGTCTGTTCCGGTTCGGGCGCCAAGCCCGGCACGCAGCCGAAGACCTGCGGCACCTGCCAGGGTTCCGGTCGCGTGCGCGCAAGCCAGGGCTTCTTCTCGGTCGAGCGCACCTGCCCGACCTGCCACGGCCGCGGCCAGACGATCACCGATCCCTGCGGCAAGTGCCACGGCCAGGGCCGCGTCACCGAAGAACGTTCGCTGTCGGTCAACATCCCGGCCGGCATCGAGGACGGCACGCGCATCCGCCTGCAGGGCGAAGGCGAAGCCGGTACGCGCGGCGGACCTGCGGGAGATCTCTACATCTTCCTGTCGGTGAAACCGCACCAGTTCTTCCAGCGCGACGGCGCCGACCTTTATTGCGCCGTGCCGATCTCCATGACGACGGCCGCCCTCGGCGGCACGTTCGACGTGGCGACGCTCGACGGAACCAAGTCCCGCGTGACGGTGCCGGAAGGCACCCAGCCCGGCAAACAGTTCCGCCTGAAGAGCAAGGGCATGCCGGTGCTGCGATCCTCGCAGACGGGCGATCTCTACATCCAGATCCAGATCGAGACGCCGCAGAAGCTCACCAAGCGGCAGCGCGAACTGCTGCAGGAATTCGAGGAACTGTCCTCGAAGGAGAACAATCCGGAATCGACGGGCTTCTTCGCCCGGATGAAGGAATTCTTCGAGAACTGAGTTTTTATAGCCCAAGCTTCAAAGCCGCCCGCAACAGATCGTTGCGGGCGGCTTTTTCATTGAGGCCTAAAACGTGTCGCGGCCGCCGCTGCGCGGGTCGTTCACCATATGCGGCTCATAGATGCCGGCCCGCGCCATTCGCCTCCAGGGTCGGGCGATCTCTCCCGGATTGTGGTCGATATCGACGATCGCAAGCGAGGGCGTCGCATCCGCCCGGCATTGGGCCACCCATTCGCCGCTCGGAGCGGCGATCCCGGAAGGCGGCATGAAGCCGGGATAGGCGAGGACCGAGAAACTCACCCAGTATCTGTTGCTCGCCGCATGTCCCAGCGCCTCGGCCGCGAAGGCAGGCGTTGCGCCGGTGGTCGAGAACAGGACGCAATCGACGTCGAGCTGCTCGTATTCCCTGAAGATTTCGGGAAAGTGCGTTTCCATGCCGAGCGAGCAGCCGAAGCGGACGCCATCGACCTCGAAGGTTACCGGCATCGAGCCCGGCGTGTACATGAAGGAGATCTTGGTGTTCGACAGCAGGCGCTCGTCATAGCGCGTCACCAGCTCTCCCTTGTCGGAGACGATATAGAGGCTGTTATGCGGCCGATGCGGCTCGGTGAGCTGGTGCACGGAACCGATCACCGCAAAGAGCCCGAGCTCGCGCGCCAACGCCCGCGTGGCATCCAGTTCTTCGCGCAGGACGGTCCATTCGAACCGGCTCCAGTCGGACGGCCCGACCGGATCGCGGCCGGTCGAGGACATGATGCGCTTGTTGGGAGAGCAGGTCGCACCTTCGGGGAAGTGGACCACCCTCACGCCCGCCTTTTGCGCCTCACGCATCAGGCGCCGCATCTCCTCCCCGCTTGCACGAAGCTCGGCGGCGCTCCGGGGATCGTCACGCGGCGTGGTCTGTGCCACCGCCAGGCGCACCGATCTGGTCTGCGGCCCAGGATCGCTCGGGGCACTCTCGCGGATGTGGCTGAGGGCTGCGGTATAGGCTTCGCCCGTCTTTGCGGCACGGGCACGGACACGGCGTTTGAAATTTCCGTTCTGGGTCATCTTGAGCCTTTCACGTCCCGGACGGAGTTCCCCAGCAACCACATCCGAAACGGTCGGACCAAGATTAGCGACCCGAGACTGAAGTCCCTTTGCCTCCGTTTCAGGACCATGCTGGGGAAGATCCGGGGAGGTTCGGCGTAGGCCACGCAAAACGAAAGATGCCGATCCGGCCTTGATTCGTCAACTCGGGTCGAGGTCGTCTATGTCAGGCCAGCGACTGGATCGACGCGCTGGCGAGGATCATGGCGAAGAGCACGAGGCAGGCGGCAGCGACGCGGCGCACGACGATCGGTTTCACCTCGAAACGCTCGGTCCGCCGCATCAGGCTGCCGAAGGCGATCCAGCCATTGGCGGCCAGGAGCACGAGCCCGGCAAACAGCGCGAGCCGGGGGGCGAGTGTCGGCAGGCCGCCATGCGGCATGATGACGAGCGCGATGATCAGTGCCTTGGGGTTCAGCACCGTGGTGACGAAGACCTGGCGGATGGAAATTTCCACCGCGTCCTTCGCCTGCTTTTCGGACATCCACAGGCTATAGCCGAGATAAAGAACCCAGACGCCCGCCGCGAGCTTCGCCCAGACCGAAGCCTGCGGATAGGCGTCGAAGAAAGGCGCGGCAAGCGTCGCCACCGGCACGATCACCAGCAGATAGCCGCCGAGTTCACCGGCGATCAGCGGCAGGCCCTTCAGCCAGCCGCGCGAGTATCCGCCAAGCGCCATCAGCGTATTGGTCGGCCCCGGCGTGCAGAGAAGCAGAAGGATGGCGAGGGTGAATTCCGGAAGGGTCATGCAACTGCCTGTCGAAGTGGCCGGCATGGTCCGGCCCCTTCCTCTCTATCAGCATTTTCAGCATGCGGTTTGACGCCCGTCAAACCACCTTATTTCGTCGGCGAAGGCATCCGGGCCACGAACCAGCCGAAATATCTCTGGATTGCTGGCGAGACGACAAATACGATCGACAGCACCATGATCGGCGCGATCAGGATCGTTCGATGCCACACGGCCCAACCTTCGGTGAGTGGCGCGAGGATATAGAGAAGTACCGTGATCAACGGATATACGGCGAGGATCATTACGAGCGCGAGACGCGCCTTCGAAGGGTTGACGCGAGCGGGTGCGGTCTGCAATTGCGCCTCCGTGGCTTGATTTCTGCTATCGGAACTGAGGGTTAAAGCGGCTGTGGTCATCATGGGCTCCATAGAAACGAACCGTTTCCATGGAGCCCATATAACGAAACGGGCCGTTTCGTTCAAGTAGGACTCTTGTGATGTCGAATAAAATTTTGCCTGGGGGATCCGCATGACGGCGAAAAAGGCTGCGGAGGCGCGTCGCACGTCGATCGGCGCCCAGCGCAATCCCGCCAGCCAGGACGCCATTCTCCAGGCTGCGGAGGAAATTCTTGTCGAGGGCGGGCTAGGATCGTTTTCGATTGAGGCCGTCGCCCGGCGAGCCCATGCGGGCAAGCCGACGATTTATCGGTGGTGGCCCACGCGTACGATCCTGCTTCTGGATGTCTACCATCGCCAGAAATTCGTCGATATCGCACCCGATACCGGCGCGATCGAGACCGATATCTTCCAGCTCCTGAGCGACTTGCTCGAGTTTTGGAACACCGGCCATGGAGGCGCGGTTTTCCGCTCCGTCATCGCCGAGGCCCAGACCGACCCGGCGGCCAGCAAGGCGCTCGCAGCCTATATGGCCGAGCGATACCAGCAGGGCGGCGAGATATTCCGCCGGGCAAAGGCCCGAGACGAAGTGGCCGATTGGGTCGTACCCGAGCTTGCTATGGAGATCATAACGAGCTTCGTGTGGAAACGGCTGCTGACCGACCGGTTGGAGATTGCGCCGGAACAGCTGCGCCTCGTGGTTCGGCACCTGGTGCACGGCCTCAAGGTCACATAAGTCTCCGGCACATCGTGCGACCACACCTCGGCTTTGGCGGGCAGCGCCCTAAATAGCAGCGCGGGCCGCAATCACGTCCCGCAGCGACCTGAGGAACCGGATGAGCGAGACCGAGCACCACTGGCTTCGAAAGGACGACGCCCGATCGACCAAGGCGAGCTTTCCGGAACTGTTCTTCGATCTCGTCTTCGTCTTCGCGCTGATCCAGCTTTCCGAGACGCTTGCCTCGGATTTCAGCTTCGGCATCGCCGCCGAGGCCATCCTGTTCATCTTCGCACTCTGGTGGGTGTGGATCCACACGACCTGGGTCACCAATCTCCTCGATACCGAAATCGAACCGGTCAGGCTGCTGCTCTTCGCGCTGATGTTCTGCGGCATCGTGCTGGCCATCGCGCTGCCCAAGGCCTTCACGGACATGGGCCTCGTCTTCGCGCTCGCCTATTCGGCGATGCAGCTCATCCGCTCACTGTTTGCGCTTTATGCGTTCTGGGGAACCGATGCCGCCTCCTTCATGACCTTCTTCCGGATCACCGCCTGGCTGGCCGTATCGAGCGCTCTGTGGATCGCCGGGGGGCTTGCCGAGCCGCAGATGCGGGCAACCCTTTGGATCGCGGCCCTTGCCATCGAATATGCCGGGCCGGCGATGCGCTACTGGGTGCCGTCGATCGGCGCCTCACCGCCCGAAACGCTCGACATCAACGGCGAACATCTGGCCGAACGCTGCGCTCTCTTCGTCATCATCGCGCTCGGCGAGACCATTATTACCACCGGCAAGAACGCCTCCAGCCACATGGACAATGCCGGCACGCCACTGGTGCTCTGCTGCGCGTTTCTCTCGACCGTCGCCATGTGGTGGATCTACTTTCACGACGGGCAGGAAAAGGCCGCCGACAAGGCGGAAGAAACCGCGGAGCCGCAGGCGACCGCCCAGCATCTCTTCACCTACGGCCACCTGCCGATCGTCGCCGGCATCATCCTCACCGCCGTGGGCGAGGATTTCAGCCTTTCGCATCCCGATGAAAGAGGCTCCTACGCCCACGCCTTGGCGTTGCTCGGCGGGCCGATCCTGTTCCTCGCCGGCACTGCCTGGATGAAGACGGTCTCGTCGCGCTTCATCCCCTATTCGCATGCCGCCGGCGTCATCCTCCTCGCCGCCTGCTTCCTGCTGGTGCCCTTCATCGCCAATTTCGCGATGGAGGTCCTCGCCACCGCGGTCCTGCTTTTCGTCGCCACCTGGGAATATGTCGCGCTCAAACGGCGCATGCCCCGCGCCGCCTGAGCGGCAACCGCACGGTCAATAATGCGGCGGTCTGGTGACGGCCGGCGCTTCCAGTGAGGACTCCTCCAGCGACAGGAACCGCTCTGTCAGCCGGTCGAGCTTGGCGCGCGTCTGTTCCATCACCTTCCATTGCTCGGCGAGCTGATCGGACAATTCCTCGATCATCTTGGTTTGGTAGGCGGCAAGTTCCTCGAGCCTGATCAGTCTTTCCTCGTCACTCACCTGTCGTTTCCTTCGCTGCTTTCTGACCGGCTTTCCAGACCCGTACCTTGTCCGGCATACCGTCATGGTCCCCGAGCGGGCGCTCCGGTGCGTCGTCCCACCAGTCGCGGCGGATCGCTTTCAGGTCGAGATTCTTCGGATAGAACAGCCGGTTTTCGTCCTTGTTGGCCTCCCCGATCACCAAAAGGCGCACTTCCGCATCCGTGTTGTTGATGAAGGTATGAGCAATTCCCGTGCCGGCCGGGAAACCGACCGAGTCGCCCGGTTTCAGCGGATAGACCCCGCCATCCAGCCAGACCTCTGGATTGCCTTCGATCACGTAGATGAATTCTTCCTCGAGTTCCTCCGCGTGCGGAAAGGAGGTGCGGCGGCCGGGTGGCAGGCGATGATGGTGAATGCCGAGCCGCGTGAGGCCGAACTGCCGGGCAAGCGCGGCGCCGAAGCCCATCAGCTCGTCATCACCGCGATAGTGTTTCTCCTGGGGCTTTTCCACCTCGGTCCAGTGGCGGATATAGGAAGGGCGGTCCCCGTCACGGGTCGGATCGGTCATGTGCTGCTCCTCTGAAAGCGGAGCAACACTAGCCGACCGGAACCGCCCGGTCCATGTTTCAGGTCGAAGATCAGGCGCGCAGGCGCGGGCGTTCGGTGCGGGTCTCGCGCACGGCCCTTGTCTTGAAGCGGCCGAGCAGCGACGCCAGCCGGCTGCTGATGCCGACCAGGCTCTGGGTCGAGGCATTGGTCTCTTCCATCAGCGCCGCGTTCTGCTGGGTGATCTGGTCCATGCTGCGGATCGCGGAATTGATCTCCTCGATGCCGGAAGCCTGTTCCTGAGCCGAACGGGCGATCGACGAGATATGTTCGTCGATCGACTTCACCCGCCCGCCGATACCGACCAGCGCCTGTCCCGTCTTGTTGACGAGTTCGACACCGCGATGGACGTCGGTCGACGACTGGTCGATCAGTTCCTTGATTTCCTTGGCCGCTGCGGCGGATCGCTGAGCCAGTTCGCGGACTTCCTGCGCGACGACGGCAAAGCCCTTGCCCTGTTCGCCGGCGCGGGCCGCTTCGACACCGGCGTTCAGCGCCAGGAGGTTGGTCTGGAAGGCGATCTCGTCGATCGCGCCGATGATCTGGGTCATCTTCTGCGAGGACTGCTCGATGTCGCCCATCGCGGCAATGGCCTCCTCGACCACCTTGCCGGAGCGAACCGTCTCGGAAGCCGATTCGCGCACGATCTCCTGCACTTCGCGGGTCCGCTGTGCGGCCTGGCCGGATATCGTGGTGATCTCTTCGAGTGCTGCCGCCGTCTGCTCGATCGCCGAAGCCTGCTGTTCAGCGCGCCTGGCCATGTTTTCGGAAGCCGACGAAATGCCGCCGGCTTCGGCGCGCACCTGCTCAACCGAGGTGCTGATCTCGCGCATCGCCACGTCAAGCTCGGAGATCGACGAATTGTAGTTCTGCTGCAGCTTGGCGAAGCTCGGCGCCAGTTCCTGCCAGAGTTCGGATGTCAGATCGCCATCGGAAAGGCTCTTCAGGGCGCCATCGAGCGCGCCAAGCGCTGCATCCTGCTCGGACTTGGCCTTTTCCTGTTTGGCTTCGACCTCTCTGCGCTCGTCGCCCAGCACCTCAAGATAGACCGAGATGGCGTAATCCATGTCCAGCAGGGCCGCCTTGACGACCGAGGAGAGATGTTCAGAAAGCACCTTCGCCTTCTTCTCCTGGAAAAAACCGGTCATCTCCCGGCTGACTACGGCGCGGATGATGCCATCGAGGACCAGCGCGTAACCGCCGATATACCAGCGCGGCTCGAGACCAAGCCGGGCATGGGTGCGGCCGATCGTGGAAACCGCCTCGACATAATTGTCATCATATTTGCCGGATGCGATGCCTTCCCAATGGGCAGCCTGTCGGCTCTTGGCATGGGCGATATGAGCATCGTTGGAGAAAAACTTGGCCGTGTGCGGGTTGCTCTTCACCTTGCGGTAAAAAGCATCGAGCGCGCCGCCGACCGTGTCCTTGATGACTGGCCGGACCTCGGCAAGAGACCGGCGCTGCTCTTGGCCCAGGCCGATGAATTCAAGGCGCTCGGCGAGATCGGCTTTGTGGTTTGGCTCTTTCATGGGGGCTCCGGAGATTGAAGGGGTCAACACGGCCATCCGGATATGAGATGCGTATGCGTGCATGGTAACTTTTAGGATTAAAGCTTTAACGTCCTGTTAGCCATGGCCACTAAGTTTTGAGTAATTATAAATTAGAGCTCCATTGAAAACCATAGTCGTCGAAGCGCGCCGGGTCGGCCTGGGCTGAGGAATCGGCGGCCCCAAGCAAAGGCTTGCCATCCGGGCCTGGAGCCCTTAGCTCCTGTTCGACGACGAACCCCAAGATTCCCGATGGCTCAGAAGACCTCCCTTTCCCGGCTGAAGCTCACCGATTTCCGCAATTACGCGGAAGCAGCCCTGCCGCTCGACGGGCGGCATGTGGTGCTGACGGGCGAGAACGGCGCGGGCAAGACCAATCTGCTCGAAGCCGTCTCCTTCCTGTCGCCGGGTCGCGGGCTGCGCCGGGCCGTGCTGTCCGACGTGACGCGCGTCGGTGCCGCCGGCGGGTTCACCATCTTCGCGGATATCGACGGCATGGACGGCGAGGTTTCGATCGGCACCGGCATCGAGCCTGGCGAAGGCGAAAGCGTTACCCGCAAGCTCAGGATCAACGGCACACCGGCCAAATCGACCGAGGAGCTTTCCGATCACTTAAGCGTTCTCTGGCTGACGCCGGCGATGGACGGGTTGTTCACCGGTGCCTCGTCCGACCGGCGCCGTTTCCTCGATCGCCTCGTCCTGTCGCTCGATCCCGCCCATGGCCGGCGGGCGAGCGATTTCGAGCGCGCCATGAGAAGCCGCAACCGGCTATTGTCGGAGGGCCGCTTCGATCCGTCCTGGCTTTCCGCCATCGAGGCGCAGATGGCAGGCCTCGGCATCGCCATGGCCGCCGCGCGTCAGGAAATGCTCGGGCTGCTGCGGACTCTGTCGGCCAATTCGGGCGAAACCCCATTCCCATCGCCGGTGCTGACGCTCGAAGGGTTCATGGATGGCGCGATGGACCGCCCGGCAGCCGATCTCGAGGACGACTATCTCGGCATGCTGCGCAACGGCCGCGGCCGCGATGCCGCCGCCGGCCGGACGCTCGACGGGCCGCACCGCTCCGACCTTTTGGTGCGCCACCGCGAAAAGGACATGGAGGCCGCGCGCTGCTCGACCGGCGAGCAGAAGGCGCTGCTGATCGGGCTGGTGCTCGCCCATGCACGCCTCACGGCAGACATGACCGGTTACGCGCCGATCCTGCTGCTCGACGAGATCGCTGCCCATCTCGATCAAGGCCGGCGGGCCGCTCTCTTCGATCTCGTTCACGGTCTCGGCGGCCAGTCCTTCATGACCGGTACCGACCGGAGCATGTTTTCCGCGCTGGCCGACCGGGCGCAGTTCTTTACCGTCGCGCATGGCGGCATCGGCGATTGAAATCCATCTTACACGGCCCGACGGCCGGTGATATGGTTGCGCCATGGAAAGCCTGACACCGGAAAAACTGAGCCAAGACGAGATCGAGCGCTACCGCCGCCATATCCTGCTGCCGGAAATCGGCGGCACGGGGCAGCAGAAGATGAAGAACGCCCGCGTCCTGGTGATCGGCGCCGGCGGGCTCGGCGCGCCGATCCTCGAATATCTGGCGGCCGCCGGCATCGGCACGCTCGGGATCATCGACGACGACCTGGTTTCCCTTTCCAACCTGCAACGGCAGGTCATCCACGATACCGGCACGATCGGCGAGATGAAGACCCGGAGCGCCCGCGAGGCGATCGCCCGGCTCAATCCGCATGTCCGGGTGGTCGATTTCGAGGAGCGTTTTTCGGCCGAATGGGCGGCCCGCAAGCTCGCCCTGTTCGACCTGCTGATCGACGGTTCCGACAATTTCGACACCCGTTATGCGGCGGCCGATGCCGCGGAAGCCACCCGGATCCCGCTGGTTACCGGCGCAGTCGGCCGGTTCGACGGTTCGGTGACAGTGATGAAGCCCTACGAGACGGGACCGGACGGCGTTCTCAATCCCGGCTATCGCGATCTCTTTCCGGAAAAGCCGCCAGCGGGATTGATCCCGTCCTGCGCCGAGACCGGCGTCGTCGGTGCTCTGACCGGCGTCATCGGCACCCTCATGGCGATGGAGGCGATCAAGCTCGTCACCGGCATCGGCGAACCGCTGGTCGGACGGCTGATGCTCTACGATTCGCTGTCGGCCCGTTTCGACGCGATCAAATACAAGCGCCGCACGGCCAAGGCTGCCGCCGAGTGAGCGAGCCGATTGAGATTGTCCGGATCCGCGAGGACTTTCGCCGGTGGGACGAACTTCTGGCGCTCATCCTCTCCTCGTTCGCCTATATGGACGGCATCATCGACCCGCCCTCCTCGGCGCATCGGCTGACGCTCGCCTCGCTCGCTCAGAAAGCCCGCGACGAGATCGCGTTTGCGGCGATCGAAAACGGCAGGATTGCCGGCTGCATCTTCTGCAGGCCGGAGCCGGGCTTCCTTTATATCGGCAAGCTCGCGATCGCCCCGGCCAGCCAGGGCAAGGGCATAGGCCGCAGGCTGCTGTCGGTCGCGGAAGGCATCGCCCGGGAAAAAGGGCTGCCTGCGCTGCGGCTCGAAACCCGCATCGAACTGACCACCAATCATGCGACCTTCGCCAGATGGGGTTTCGCCAGGACGGCGGAAAATTCCCATCCGGGCTTTACCCGCATCACCTCGATCGAAATGCAGAAGCGGCTGATCTGAGATCAGTTGCGGCCGGGCAGAACCCGGTTCGGCGGGCGGTGGCCGTCGAAGAAGGCGCGGATGTTGATGATCACCTTGTCGCCCATGTCGATCCGACCCTCGATCGTCGCTGAGCCCATATGCGGCAGCAGCACGACCCGGCCCTGATGGGCGAGCTTGACGAGTTTCGGGTTTACCGCCGGCTCGTTCTGGTAGACGTCGAGGCCGGCGCCGGCGATCTTGTTGTCGCGCAAAAGCTGGATCATCGCCGCCTCGTCGATGATGTCGCCGCGGGCGGTGTTGACGATGATCGAGCCCGGCTGCATCAGCGCCAGGCGCCGCGCCGACAGGAGATGGAACGTCGCCGGCGTCGAGGGACAATTGACCGAAACGATATCGACGCGGGCGAGCATCTGGTCGAGGCTGTCCCAATAGGTCGCCTCGAGCTCCTCTTCCGTCGCCGGGCTGACGCGCTTGCGGTTGTGGTAGTGGATCGACAGACCGAAAGCCTTGGCGCGGCGCGCGACGGCTGTGCCGATGCGGCCCATGCCAACGATGCCGATACGTTTGCCCCAGATCCGCCGGCCGAGCATCCAGGTGGGGCTCCAGCCACTCCACTCGCCCGGCTTGTCGGTGAGGATGCGCGCTCCCTCCACAAGCCGCCGGTTGATGGCCAGGATCAGCGCCACGGTCATGTCGGCGGTGTCTTCGGTCAGCACGTTCGGCGTGTTGGTGACGGTGATGCCTTTTTTCGCGGCGGCATCGACGTCGATATGGTCGAAGCCGTTGGAGAAGCTGGCGATCAGCTTCAGCTGCGGGCCCGCCTGCTCGATCAGCGCCTCGTCGATACGGTCGGTCACCGTCGGCACCAGCACGTCGGCCGACTTCATTGCGGCCGCCAGCTCTTCGCGCGAACGTGGCGTGTCGTCGATATTGAGTTCGGCCTCGAACAGCTCGCGCATGCGGGTTTCCACCGCATCCGGCAGCTTACGGGTGATATAGACCTTGGGTTTCTTCTTCGCCGTCATGAAACTCTCTGCCTGACGCCTTGAAGCACGAAGCCTGAACGTATTCGGGGGCCATGCTTCAAGCTTTGTTCGACATATGTCGTTATCCCGAAACCGGTACCCGCTTTCGGGCGACCTGCTTTAGGAGGTCCTTAACCAAGTCGCGCGATATTCAGTTCATCCAGGGCGTTTTCTACCAGACCCGTCAGCGAAGACAAACAAAACCTCGCGAGGTTCCCGAAAGCCCGAGATCGCTCAGCCGGAACCAAACACATGCGTCGCGCCATTCTTTCCTCCTTCATCGCTCTTTCCTTCGGGCTTGTCGCCTCCCTGTCCGCACCCGCCCCGAGCTATGCTCAGGGCGCCGCCAAGGGTCCGAGCGGCCTGCCGCTGCCGCGTTTCGTCAGCCTCAAGTCGAGGAAGGTCAATATCCGCATCGGCCCGAGCACGGACTATGCGGTTTCCTGGATGTATATGAAGTCCGGCACGCCGATGGAAATCATCCAGGAATACGAAAACTGGCGGCGGGTTCGCGACGCCGAGGGCACCGAGGGCTGGGTGAACCAGGCCCTGCTCTCGGGCGACCGGACTGCGGTGGCCGCCCCGTGGATGCGCGGCAAGGGCAAGGATATCTACGTCAACATGCGCCGCGACCCGCAGGCGACGGCCGCCATCCTCGCCAAGCTGGAGCCGGGCGTCGTGCTGCAGATCAAGGAATGCAACGGCGATTGGTGCCGCGCCGAAACCAACGGCGCCGAGGGCTGGATCGCCCAGGCCGAAATCTGGGGCGCCTATCCCGGCGAGGCCTTCAAGTAAGCGTTTCCCCGCAGGGCCTCAAATGAGGCCTTGCTTCTTCGCAGCTTCAGTGAGCGACGCCATCGGGCGCGGGCCGATCTGCTGGATGCAGATCGCGGCGGCGAGGCAGCCGAGCTTGCCGCAATCCTCGAGCGAGCGATCCTGGGTATAACCGAACAGGAAACCGGCCGCGAAGAGGTCGCCTGCGCCGGTCGTATCGACCAGTTCCCTGATCGGATAGGCGTCGATCTTCACGCGTTCGGCGCCGCGAACAATGATCGCGCCTTCCTCGCTGAGCGTCACGGCCGCCAGCTTGCAGTCTTCAGAAATCTTCTTCAGCGCCAGTTCGAAATCCTCTGTCTCGTAGAGCGACAACGCTTCCTGTTTGTTGGCGAACACGATGTCGACCGTGCCGGAACGCATCAGGTCGAGGAATTCGGCACGGTAGCGTCCGACGCAGAAGGGGTCGGACAGCGTCATCGACACTTCGCGGCCATGCTCATGGGCGATGCGGGCCGATTCGCGGATCGCTTCCTTGGCGCGCGGCGGATCCCAGAGGTAACCTTCGAAATAGGTGACCTTGGCCTCGGCGACGACATCCTCTTCAACATGTTCCGGGCCGAGATCGACGCAGGCGCCGAGATAGGTGTTCATCGAACGCTCGCCATCCGGCGTCACGAAGATCATCGAACGGGCGGTCGGCGGGTGGGTGCCTTCCGGCTTGGTCTGATAGTGCACGCCCTGGGCGCGGATGTCGTGCTGGAAGATGTTGCCGAGCTGGTCTTCCGCAACCTTGCCGAAATAGGCGGCCTTGCCGCCGAAACCGGCAATGCCGGCTGCCGTGTTTCCGGCCGAACCGCCGGACGCTTCCACCGCCGGGCCCATCTTCGAATAGAGGAGTTCGGCGCGCTCGGCATCGATCAGGTTCATCGCACCCTTGGTGATCGCATTGTCGCTCAGGAAATCGTCGTCGCAGCGGGCGAGAATATCCACGATGGCATTGCCGATGGTGAGCACGTCGAACTTGGGCATCCGGTCTTGATCCTCTTGGGAAGCAGTTTGTCGCGAAAACCGGTATTCGGGTTTTGGACCGATTGGAAGGGAAAATAACCGCGACGCCCGCAATCCGGGGCGTTTTGCCCCAACTCTGACTAGGCCGACACTGGGTCGTCACTCTGCTGTCACGATCACAGGTTAGACATTCGGCGATCCGGTTGTGTTGCCGACCACGGATGAACTGGCGGCCGACCACCGGATGTCCTGGACGAGACCAGGAGGGAAAGCGGGGATTGCCCCGCTTTTTTGTTGGGCGCCCGTCGCCGCGCCTCCCCGCCAAACAGCTTCTCTGCACCAAACGCATTTGTCGCGAGCCGCGACATGCGTTAGACGCATAAAAACGTCTCCACAGAAAGCCTGCGCCTTGTCCTCCGTCTTCCTGAATGTCGTGCCCCTCTTCATCCTGATCCTGATCGGCTGGATGACGGCGAAAACCGGGATATTGAAGGAGGAGACCGGCGACGCGCTCGGCGAATTCGTGTTCAAGATCGCGGTGCCTATGCTGATCTTCCGGACGCTGGCGGATGCGCATTTCGAAGGAGCCTCGCCGTTCCGGCTGTGGACCGTCTATTTCCTCGGGGTCGCCATGACCTGGGGGATCGGTCACATCCTCACCACCCGCGTTTTTGGCCGGGATGCGAAGATCGGCGTGATCGCCGGCATGTCCGGCTCCTTCGCCAACAACGTCTTCATCGGACTGCCGCTGGTCGCCCATGTCGTCGGCAAGGATGGGCTGGTGGCGATCTCCATCCTGCTCGCGATCCACCTGCCGCTGATGATGGTAGCCGGCACGATCCTGATGGAGGGCGCGGCCGCCAAGGTCGACGGCGGCGAAAAGCGCGGCATCGCAGCGGTCCTCGGGCAGGTGGGCTCCAACCTTGCCCGCAACCCCCTGGTGATCGCGCTAATCGTCGGCGTCGCCTTCAATTTCCTCGGCCTGCATCTCCCGTCGGCGATCGCCATCGTCGTCGATCAGATTTCCGCCGCGGCAAGCCCGGTCGCGCTGATATCGATCGGCATGGCGCTGACCAGATATCCGATCCGGGGCGATATCGGTCTTTCGGGGGCTGCTGCTGTGCTGAAGCTGCTGGTGCTGCCGGCGCTCGTCTTCCTGATGAGCACTCTGTTTGCCCTGCCGAAGGACTGGACCGCGGCGCTGGTGCTGACCGCCTCGGTGCCGACCGGCATCAATGCCTGGCTGATCGCCCAGCGCTTCCGCTCCGGCCATAGCCTTGCGGCCTCGGTGATCAGCATGACCACCGCATTCGGCGTCTTCACCGTCGGCTTCTGGGCATGGCTGCTCGGCTGAGCCGGCCGCATCTCGATCACGAAAGCCCAAAACAAAAATGCCCGACTGACGCCGGGCATTTCAATTGGAATTCCTGGAATTGCCGATCAGTTGGTGGCGGGCGCCGGAGCGGCTGCATTCGGGTCCGGAAGCGGAACCGGCGAATCAGCCAGCGTGCGCAGGTAGGCAATCAGGTTGGCGCGCTCGGCATCGTTCTTCAGACCGGCGAAACCCATCGCCGTGCCCTTCACGAAAGCCTTCGGAGCGGTGAGGAAATGGTTGAGGTTGTCGAAGGTCCAGTGCTCGGCACCGCCCTTGGAAAACTCCTTCATGCCGGCCGAATAGGAAAAGCCTTCATGCCCGGCGACCGGACGGTCGACAATGCTCCAGAGATCGGGGCCGACCTTGTTCGGTCCGCCCTTCTCCCCGGAATGACAGCTCTGACACTTCTTGAATGCGGCTTCCCCGGCCTTGGCGTCGGCCTTCGTCAGCAGCTGCGCGATCGGAACGGCGGCGGCAGCGGGTGCCGCGGCTTCACCGGCTGCGGGCTCTTCGGCGGCGACGATGGCAAAACCTGCCTTCTCGGGTACCTCCGAGTGGAAAATGCCTTCCGAGGCAATGGACACCGACATCAAGACGAAAACAGTAGCAAGCAGGGCGCCTGCCGCCATGTTGACATTGGGGTTCATCCGCAAAAGCTCCTTAGCAACCGCCTCATGAGAAAGCGGACCATCTTGAAATCGCGCGGAACCTATGTCTTTTGCATGGTTGTTGCAACACGATTATCGTCCCGCGCGTGAGACTTTTTGACACTGTTTACGCGGGAATAGAAGGGTCTCTCATGAAGAATTCGGCTTTTGACCGGACGCTGGTGTTGATCCCGGCGCGAATGGCATCGACCCGCCTGCCGGGGAAACCTCTGGCTGATATTGCCGGCCTGCCGATGATCGTGCAGGTAGCAAAACGGGCTGAGGAAGCGCAGGTCGGGCGAATCATCGTCGCCGTCGACCACCAGGACGTCTACGACGCCGTGGCCGCCGCGGGCTTCGACGTGGTGATGACCCGGCAGGACCATCAAAGCGGTTCGGACCGGATTTTCGAGGCCGTACAGAAGGCCGATCCGGAAGCGAGAATGGACTTCGTGATCAACGTTCAGGGCGACCTGCCGACGATCGAGCCGGAAGCGGTGCGCGCCTCGCTTCGCCCGCTCGACAATCCCTCGACCGACATCGCCACCCTCACGGTCGAGATCACCGACGAACACGAAAAGACCAATCCGAACGTGGTGAAAATCGTCGGCTCGCCGATTTCCGCCACCCGGCTGAAGGCGCTCTATTTTACCCGCGCCACCGCGCCCTACGGCAACGGGCCGCTCTACCACCATATCGGGCTCTACGCCTATCGCCGCGCTGCGCTGGAAAAGTTCGTGTCGCTCGGGCCGTCCGTGCTCGAAAAGCGCGAATCGCTCGAACAGCTGAGGGCGCTCGAAGCCGGCATGCGCATCGATGCCGAGATCGTTGACTCGGTTCCATTAGGCGTCGATACTCCCGCCGACCTTGAAAAGGCCCGTGCGGTCCTGTTTGCCCGTGCCTCCTCGTAACGGATAACCCCATGAACGCACTCACAAATCGCATCGCCTTCCAGGGCGATTTCGGCGCCAATTCCGACATGGCCTGCCGCGACATGTTCCCGACCATGGAACCGCTTCCATGCCCGACTTTCGAGGACGCCTTCCAGGCGCTCGAAAACGGCGATGCGGACCTGGCGATGATCCCGATCGAGAACACCATCGCCGGACGCGTCGCCGATATCCATCACCTGCTGCCGGAATCGCGGCTGCATATCATCGGCGAATATTTCATGCCGATCCGCTTCCAGCTGATGGTGCTGCCCGGCGTGACACGCGAGGAAATCCGCACCATCCACAGCCATATCCATGCGCTCGGCCAGTGCCGCAAGATCATCCGCTCGAACGGCTGGAAGGCCGTCGTCGCCGGCGACACGGCGGGTTCCGCCAAGATGGTGGCCGAAAAGGGCGACCGGACCATGGCGGCACTCGCGCCGCGGCTTGCGGCCGATCTCTATGGTCTCGAGATCCTGGCGGAGAATGTCGAGGACCGGGACGACAACGTCACCCGCTTCGTCGTGCTCTCCCGCGACGAAAAATGGGTGCAGCGGAACAATCCCGACGAGGTGCTGGTGACCACCTTCGTGTTCAACGTCCGCAACATTCCTGCCGCGCTCTACAAGGCGATGGGCGGCTTTGCGACCAACGGCATCAACATGACGAAGCTCGAGAGCTACCAGCTCGGCGGCAAGTTCGTGGCGACCCAGTTTTATGCGGATATCGAGGGCCATCCGGACGATGCCCCCGTGCGCCGGGCTCTGGAAGAACTGCGGTTCTTCTCCGAGAAGGTGCGGGTTCTCGGCACGTATAAGGGCCACCCGATGCGGGGGACGCTTTAGGCGTCGCTTGCATCCATCGCCCCTGCGATGATCTCCAGATCCTCGGCATCGACCTCGATCAGCCCGAAGCGCAGCTGGTAACCCCAGTTGCGCTTGCCGGCCGTGAATGCGAGTTCATTCAGCAATGGCTGGATCGGCGCGGGATGCGCTACCGACCACCTGACATCGCGGCGGAACGGGAGAAAGCCGTTTCCCGTATCCGCCTGGTAGGCGCTCCCTTCCTCGACAGTTCCGATGGCGGTGAAAGCCTTCAACGGCGCGCCTCCATCCAGCGTTTCGGTCGGTGAATAGTAGGCTATTCGGTCACCCGGCCGGACACGCCGCAAAGGCCCGCCCTTGCCGTGGCACACCTGCATGAAACCGCCGGCCAACCCGCCCCGCACATGGGCGGCGCAGGCGACGGCGATCCAGCACTTCTGCTCGTCGCCCATGACGGCCTCCATCAGTCAGCGCTCATGGAATAGACGCGGAGCCTATGCCCATCGGGATCGGTCACGACGAACGTGTAGCCGAAATCCATCTCGACCGGCGTCTGCAGTACGCGCAGGCCGCGGGCGGACCAGTCGGCATAGATCCTGTCCACGTCGGCGGCAGCGTCATGCCTGAAGCAGATTTCCGTGCCGCCGCACTCACCCCTCACCGACGGTTCAGCCGTGTGGCGCGACCAGAGGCCGAGCTTCATGCCGGTGTTCAGCACGAAGAGTGCAAAGGTCGGGGTTCTTTCCACGGGCTCGGCGCCAAAGAGGGATTGGTAGAAATCGGTGCTGGCGAGCGGATTGTCGACGAAGAGGATGGCGAAATCGGGATGGACCATGTCAGTACTCCTTTTGGTTGGGACTGACCGGAGATTATCGCAGCCTACTGTCAGATAATGGCAGCAGCGTTCATGGCTGGGGCGGAATTCCCTCGGCCTCTCGCCACTCCTTGAGCAGGACCGGCCGGCGGCGCGGATAACGCGTTTCGGTCGAAACCGCGGAGGAAATACGGTCGGTGCGGAAATGCCGGAAGTCCTGCCTAAGCTCGCACCAGGCGATCATGACCCGGACGCTGTCGAAGAAGCCGAGGGCGAATGGCCAGACTTTTCGATGGGTCAGCACTCCTTTTTCGTCTTCATAGGCGAGTTCGAGGATATGTTCGGCGCGGATCGCCCTTCGGATCAGGGCGAGATCGGCTCCGCTCTCGCTTCGCCGCGGCGTGCCGACAAGCAGCGTCGAATTGTCGAGATCCTCTTTGAGGTCCGGCGGCAGGACGGCGGCGATCTTGGCGAGCGCATCGACGGCGCCGGCGGCCAGCCGCGGGTCGGCGGTTTTCGCCACCCAGCGGGAACCGAGCACCAGCGCCTCGATCTCTTCTTGCGAAAACATCATCGGCGGCAGCATGAAGCCGGGCCTGAGCACGTAGCCGAGGCCCGCCTCGCCTTCGATGAAGGCGCCCTGCGCCTGGAGGCTGGCAATATCGCGATAGAGCGTGCGCAGGCTGACGCCGGTCTCGGCGGCGAGTTTCGCGCCGCTGACGGGCTGGCGGTAGCGCCGGAGCGTCTGGAGAAGAGCCAGCAGGCGCTCGGAGCGGGCGACGGTCATTTTGCTGAAACCCTCCGGCCCCATGATAAAGTCGAGCTCGATTCGGCCGGACCGCCCAGCCCTTCGCCTGGGCTCCGGGCGTTCGTCGCTGCAACCGATCCACTGGACCGATTGCTCAGGCTTCGCCTGACCGCTCCTCACCCCACTCGATCCAGTCGCGGAGCAGGCGGTGGGCGATTGCACCCCTGACCGGCGCGAAAAGCGGGGCGTCCGGGCCGGCATCGAGCATGGCGGCGGCCTCGGCGCGTTCGAACCAGCGGACATCGGCCATTTCCTGCGGGTCGATCCTGATCTCGGTGGACTTCGCCTCCGCGTAACAGCCGATCATCAGCGAATGCGGCATCGGCCAGGGCTGCGAGGCATGGTAGCGCACCCGGCCGGTCTCGATGCCGGATTCCTCGAAGGTCTCGCGGCGCACCGCATCCTCGATCGTTTCGCCCGGCTCGACGAAACCGGCGAGGCAGGAATACATGCCCTCCTGGAAATGGTGGCTGCGGCCGAGCAGGCAGCGATCGCGCTCCACGTCGATGGTGAGCATGATCACCACCGGGTCGGTGCGCGGAAAGGTCATGTGCTGGCACTGGGTGCAGACACGCTTGTAGCCGCCGATCCTGGTTTCGGTTGGCGAGCCGCATTTGCCGCAGAATTTGTTGGAGGCATTCCAGTTGAGAAGTGCCACCGCCTGGGCGACCTCGCCTTGCAACTCGCCTTCGATCAGCTGATCGCGGAAGAGGGCGCGGGCCTCGGTCGGCTTGTAGTGGCTTGCCAGTTCTTCCGCCGGGATCAGCATCGGCACGGCGATGCGCGGCTCGCCGGTCTCGTGGTAACCGAGCAGCACGGCGTTGTCGAAATCCGGCTTCAGTTCGGCAAGCTCGTAAGGCGAGAACAGCGGGTCGAGGATCTGGCTGTCGTGCTTCAGGATCAGCCGGCTGCCGGTGAAGGCGAGGATATGGGCGCCTTCCACGGCGAGCGCCTTCTCGACGCAATCGTCCTCACGGTACTCGGCCCGGCGATCCAGCTTGTTGCCGGAAAAAGCCGTCAGCGTGCTCGGTTCGGGATGGGGTGAGTCGGTGTCGAAAAGGGTCGCGGTCATGAAAGGGCTTCAACCAGTTTGTTGAGAAAATCTTGCTTTTGTTGCTCTTCATATGTCACCGGCTGGCCAAAACCCCATATCGGGCCGGGCCAGTTCGGGTCGCCCTCGAACCGGGCGATGACATGGACATGCAGCTGGCGGACGATATTGCCGAGTGCGCCGACATTGATCTTGGTGGCGCCGGTCACCGTCTTCAGGGCAGCGGCCACCCTGTTGACCTCGACCGAGAGCAGCGCCTGTTCGGCGGGCGAAAGATCGAAGATCTCGGTCATGCCGGCGCGTTGCGGCACCATGACCAGCCAGGGCCAGCGGCTGTCGTTCTGGATGCGGAGCTGGCAGAGGGTGAGCACGCTCACAAGATCGGAATCGCGGGTTATCCTCCCGTCCAGTTCGAATTCGCTCAAACTTTCCTCCCTTGTTTTTCTGTTCGATAGCAGTTTTTTACAGGGTTGGCTTGCATTTGGAAGCGTTATTGACGATATGGACGTTGGGAGGTTGGTGGTGGACGAGCCACTCGCCAACCGGGTCAGGTCCGGAAGGAAGCAGCCCTAACGAGCCAGGCACGGGTCGCCGTGCCAGCCTCCCACCCTTTTACTTGTACTACCATCTTGGTCAGCTTCCGGCCCGGTCAAGACCGTGCTCAGGATTGGCCCGCGCAGGCTGGCAGGACTGAATGAGCGATACCGGGCCCACATCTCCAAGCACTCCCGCAGCCAACCCCGCCGCAGGCAGCGGATACCGGGTGCTCGCCCGCAAATACCGTCCCAAGGATTTTTCGGACCTGATGGTCGGCCAGGAGCCGATGGTCCGGACGCTGACCAACGCGTTCGAGACCGGACGCATCGCCCAGGCCTATATGCTGACCGGCGTTCGCGGGGTCGGCAAAACGACGACCGCCCGCATCCTCGCCCGCGCGCTGAACTACAAGACGCCAGACATCGACAAGCCGACCATCGACCTGCGCATCCCCGGCGAACATTGCCAGGCGATCATGGAAGGCCGGCATGTCGACGTGATCGAGATGGACGCCGCCTCGCATACCGGTATCGACGATATCCGCGAGATCATCGAGCAGGTGCGCTACCGCCCGGTCTCGGCGCGCTACAAAGTCTACATCATCGACGAAGTGCACATGCTCTCGACTCAGGCCTTCAACGGCCTGTTGAAGACGCTCGAAGAGCCGCCGGAACATGTGAAGTTCATCTTCGCGACGACCGAAATCCGCAAGGTTCCGATCACCGTGCTGTCGCGCTGCCAGCGGTTCGACCTGCGCCGAATCAGCGCCGCCGATCTGGTCGGCCTGTTCACGACCATCCTGGAAAAGGAAGGCATTCCGGCCGAACCGGAAGCGCTCGCCATGGTCGCACGTGCGGCGGAAGGCTCGGCGCGCGATGGGCTGTCGCTGCTCGACCAGGCAATTGCGCATGGCGGCGGCCAAGTGATCGCGGAGACCGTGCGCGGCATGCTGGGGCTTGCCGACCGCGCCCGCATCGTCGACCTTTTCGAGCATATCGTGCGCGGCGACGTGACGGCTGCCCTTTCGGAATTCACGGCGCAATACGAGGCCGGCGCCAATCCGGTCGTGGTTTTGACCGACCTTGCCGATTTCACCCATCTGACCACCCGTTTCAAATATATCCCTGACGCCGCCAGCGATCCTTCGATCAGCGAAGTGGAGCGCGTGCGCGGCCGCGAATTTGCCGAAGGCGTCGCGGTGAGTACGCTGTCGCGCATCTGGCAGATGCTCCTGAAGGGCATTCCGGAAGTCGAAAATTCCTCGCGCCCGGCGGGTGCGGCCGAAATGGTGCTGATCCGGCTGACGCACGCGGCCCATCTTCCCTCGCCGGAAGATGCTGCCCGAAGGCTTGCCGATTTCAGCAACGGCGACGGCCAGCGGGCACCGGTTCCGAATGGCAGTGGCGGTGGGCGGCCGGTTTCTCCGCCGCAATCGCCAGTGAATGCGCGCGGCACGGAAATGGCGAGCCCGCGCGTTCCTTCCGGCGGTCCGACCGCGATGCTGCAGGCCGTGCCGAATACGACGCCGCGCGAAATGCCCGTCGGCCGCGCGGAAGAACAGCCAGCCGAAAAACCAGTTCCCAAGGTACCCGTCAATTCGATCCAGGATATCGCCGATCTCTGCTCCAAGAACCGCGATCCGCGGCTGAAGGCGCTGCTGCGCAATTTCGTGCGGCTGGTGAAGATCGAGCCGGGCCGGCTGGAGATCAATCTTTCCGGCGAAGCGCCGAAGACCATTGCCGGCGACCTCAAGGCGCGGCTGGAGGAATGGACCGGGATCACGTGGTGGGTGACGCTCAGCAACGAGGCCGGCGAGCCGACGCTGGTCGAATCCGAAAAGAGCGTGCGGGAAGCGCAGTTCACCGACGCCCGCGCCGATCCGGACGTGGCGGCGATCCTTGCCCAGTTCCCCGGCGCCAGGATCACCGACGTGCGCATTCGCGCCAGCGAAGAGGATGAAAGCGAGACCGAGGACCTGCCGGCACCGGCGACCGCGGAATCCGAAGAGGGCGACATCCTGCCCGGCGACGACATCGAACTATAAGAGAAGAGGACAGACAGATGCGCGACATCATGGGCATGATGGGCAAGGTCAAGGAAATGCAGGCCAAGATGGAGCAGATGCAGGCGGAAATCGCCGCTCTCGACGTCGAAGGCACATCCGGCGGCGGGCTGGTGACCGTGCGGCTCAACGGCAAGGGCGACATGCTCGGCCTCAAGATCGATCCGTCCCTGTTCAAGGAAGACGATGTCGAGATCCTCGAAGACCTGATCGTCGCCGCCCACAAGGCCGCCAAGGAGCGCGCCGAGGTGATCGCCGCCGAAAAGACCAAGGAACTGACCGCCGGCCTGCCGATCCCGCCCGGCTTCAAGATGCCGTTCTGATCCTGGTCCGAGGGAATAGGGGAGCTCCGATGACGTTGACGTCACTTCTGGTTTTCGCAGCGGCACTTTTCGTCGCCGCAGGTTCGCCTGGTCCCAGCATAGCCGCGCTCGTGGCGCGCGTTCTGTCCAAGGGTTATCGCGACGTATTGCCGTTTCTCGCGGCGATGTGGGTCGGCGAGGCCATATGGCTTTCGTTTGCGGTCGCAGGCCTTGCCGCCATCGCCGAAAGCTTCCATGCCGTCTTCGTGGCCATCAAGTGGATCGGCGTCGCCTACCTCCTCTATCTCGCTTGGAAGATGTGGTTCACCGAACCTGCCAGCTCCGGCGAAGACCTTCCGGAAAATCGCTCGGTGTTGAAGATGTTTTTCGCCGGCCTCACCGTGACGCTCGGCAACCCGAAGATCATGATGTTCTATGTGGCGCTGCTGCCTTCGATCATCGATCTCGGCGGCGTGACGCTGACCGGCTGGCTGGAACTGGTCGCCGCGATGTTCGTGGTGCTCGTGGTCGTCGATCTTGCCTGGGTGCTGCTTGCCGCCAAGGCCCGCCAGTTCCTGAAGAGCCCCCGGGCCGTGAGGATCGCCAACCGGATTTCGGCCGGCGCCATGGCGAGTGCGGCAGCGGCGATCGCGACCCGCTAGGTCTCGAAAGTAGGCCTCCAGCGGTGGCCTATTGGGGCGGCCAGGAAGCGGGCTCGCTGGGTTTCCGACAGGTTCCTGCCGACGGCCGCCAGCATTTCCGCGATCATGACGCGCTCGCCGGCATAAAGTTGGTGGCGGGCGGGATCGCCAGGCGAGACCATCCCAGACTTGACGACGCGGCAATAGATGCCCGGGCGGGCGGCCCTCACATAGGTCTTCAGGAATTTCGGATCGCCCATCTTCACTGCAAGCGTGTTGCAGGGAGAGCGGGCGCAAGTCGCCTCAAGCACGACTTCGCCTATATGAAAACGGTCGCCGACGGCGACATCGCGGTTGTCGAGACCCTCGACGATCAGGTTCTCGCCGAATGTGCCCGGCGGGAAATCGCGGCCGAGCGCGTCCGCCCACCAGTCCAGCGTCAGCGAGCCCTCAAGCAGGATCGCCTGATCCTCGCCGCCGTGGTGTTTCGTGTTGCGGACCGCATCGCCGACGAGACCGAGGCCGTCGATCATGACGGCGGCATTGACGGCCGACTTGTAGATGCCGGTCTTGAAGCTCTTGCCCGGGAGCCTTTCCGGGCGACCGAGGCAGATGGCGAGAAGTTTCATGAGCGGTCCTTCCGCGATTCCGTTTTTCAAGCATATGGGCTAAAGGGAGAACATGGCAAAGCGAGTCACCGGCCCCGAAATCGAAAAACTCATCCAGCTTCTGGCAAAGGTCCCGGGCCTTGGGCCGCGCTCGGCGCGCCGGGCCGCGCTGCATCTGATCAAGAAGAAGGAACAGCTGCTCGGGCCGCTTTCGGGCGCGATGGGCGAAGCCTATGACAAGGTGAAGATCTGCTCGCGCTGCGGCAATGTCGATACCGTCGATCCCTGCACAGTCTGTACCGATATCCGCCGCGACCAGACGATGCTGATCGTCGTCGAAGACGTCTCCGACCTCTGGGCGCTGGAGCGGACGGGCGCGATGAACACCGCCTATCACGTGCTCGGCGGCACGCTCTCGCCGCTCGACGGCATCGGCCCCGACGACCTCAATATCCGCGGGCTGATCGACCGGGTGAACGAGGGCGTCATCCGCGAGATCATCATCGCGGTCAACGCGACCGTCGAGGGGCAGACCACGGCCCACTATATTACCGACCAGCTTTCGGGCATCGACGTGAAGATCACCAGGCTGGCGCATGGCGTGCCGGTCGGCGGGGAGCTCGATTATCTGGACGAGGGCACACTGACGGCGGCGCTTCGGGCGCGGACGGTGATTTAGCGTTTAAGAGGATCACGATGAGCAAGCTCGCCCCCCTCTGGCCTGCCGGGCATCTCCCCCACAGGTGGGGAGATCGGCAAGACGCGCCGGCATCGGTCCGATCGCAGCGTTCAAGGTGGTCGAGGCGTCGCAACACGTCGATCTCCCCACCTGTGGGGGAGATGCCCGGCAGGGCAGAGGGGGTGCCTTCCGGCACATCGCAGCCTTTCTTTTCCTCATAGCGACAACCCTCCTCCCCCTCCCCGCTCTCGCCCAGAGCCGTCCCGATGTCGAAAAGCAGTTCCAGCGATGGATTGCCGGCGATCTGGGTCCGGTGGCGAGGAAAGCGGGGATTTCCGAGAAGACGCTGAAGACCGCCTTTCAGGGCGTGGCGCTGAACTGGGACCTGCCGGACCTGGTGCCGCCGGGTTCGGAGCCGCCGAAACAGCAGGACCAGAGCCAGGCGGAGTTTTCCTCGCCGGGGGCCTATTTTTCCGAAAAGCGCCTGCAAGGGCTTGCCGCCACCGGCCGCGGGCTTGCCTCCACCTATTCGGCGACGCTGAAGAAGATAGAGGCGGCCTATGGCGTGCCGGGCGAGATCGTCGTCGCCATCTGGGGCCGTGAATCCGGGTTCGGCAAGGCGCGGATGCCCTATTCGGCCGTGCAGGTGCTGGCGACCAAGGCCTTCATGTCGACCCGCAAGGACATGTTCCGTGAAGAGCTGATCGCAGCGCTGAAGATGATCGAGCGGGGTGATGTCGATGCGGCGACAATGAAGGGCTCCTGGGCTGGGGCACTCGGCCAGCCGCAGTTCATGCCGTCGAGCTACCTGAAATATGCCGTCGATTTCGACGGTGACGGTCGTCCCGACATCTGGAACTCGGTGCCGGATGCGCTTGCCTCGATCGCCCACTACCTGCAGAAGGAAGGCTGGCAACGCGGCCGCGACTGGGGGTTCGAAGTGACGATCCCCGCAAAAGTTTCCTGCGCGCAGGAAGGGCCGGATCTCGCCAAGCCCGTCTCGGCCTGGGCTGCGACGGGCATCACCCGCATTTCCGGAAAGGCGTTTCCCGCGGCCGACCTCAAGGCTGATGGCATGATGCTGGTCCCGGCGGGGCGCAACGGGCCGGAATTCGTCGTCACTCCGAATTTCTATGTGATCAAGGAATACAACAACTCGGATCTCTACGCGCTGTTCATCGGCAATCTGGCCGATCGCATCGCGTCGGGCGCAGGACCTTTCCAGGCGCCCTGGGGCGATGTCGGCAAGATGCTGCGCTCCGACGTGCTCGCGATGCAGAAGGCGCTGGTCGCCAAGGGTTATGACGTGGGCAATGTCGATGGCCTGCCGGGTTACAAGACCCGCCGTGCGCTCGGCGACTGGCAGGCAAAGAACGGCCTTGCTCCAACGTGTTTTCCCGATCCGTCGCTCAAGGGAAAAATCAGGTAGTCAGTGGTGCAGGTCGGGCGGCGACTTGTGGAAAATGTCGTCGCTCGGCGGGATCGTCTGACGCTCGATCAACCGGTGGACGCGGGGGCCCTCTTCGCCGCGATGAAGAGTGCGGATCGCGTCCCAGACCTCGGCATCCGCCTGGGTGCGGCGCTGGTTGTGGCGCACGTAGTCGGCCCAGGTGGCGGTGTGATAGGTCTCCGTCCAGATTTCCGGATGTTCCAGATCGCGCATCAGCGCCCATTGCCGCGCGCCATCGCGGATGCGAATCCGGCGTCGCTGCGACATCAGCGCCAGGAACTCCGGCACGTCCTCGTCGGCGATGGTATAGTCCACCAAGGAGACGATCGGTCCGCTGCGCGGCTGCAGGTCGAGGCTCAGCATCGGCACGTTGAAGCGGTTGAGCGGATCGAGATTGGCATCGCTGAACTGCGGCAGCGGCAGGCGCATGCCGACCAGAGCGCCAAGCAACATGACCAGGCTCGACAGCGTCAGCGCGATCGAGACGCCGAACGTATCGGACAGGATACCCCACACCCAGCTGCCGCCGGCAATGCCCCCGAACGTCGCCGTCTGATAGAAGGAAAGGGCGCGGGCGACCACCCATCGCGGCGTCGAAAGCTGCACCGTCGTATTGAACAGCGACAAAGCCAGCACCCAGCAGGCGCCGGGCACGAGGAGGACGATCGCGGTCAGCAGCGTGCTTGAACTCATGGCGATGATCGCGGCACTCGCGGCAAAACCCAGAAAGGACAGGCGGACGATCGATTCGCTCGATAGCTTTTCACGCAGTCGCGAATTGCCCATGGCACCGGCGATCGCGCCGACCCCGAAAGCGCCGAGCATGATGCCGTATGTCAACGGGCCGCCGGAAACGAGATCGCGCGCGACGATCGGCAGAAGCGCCAGGACGGCACTTGCCGAAAGACCGAAGACAAGGCCGCGGAACAGCACATTGAGAATGTTCGGCGACATGAGGACATAGCCGAGACCGGCCGAAAGCGCCCGCATAAGCGTCTCGCGCGGCAGCGCATTGTCGCGGCCTTCCGGTTTCCAGCGGATCAAGGCATAGATCAGGGCGAAATAGCTCATCGAATTGGCAGCGAACGCGGCCGCCGCGCCCGCGGCCGCAACGATCGCTCCGCCGATCGCAGGACCGACGCTGCGGGTGATGTTGAAGCCGACGCTGTTGATCGTCACCGCAGCTGGCAGGACCTCGCGGGGCACCATGTCGCCGACGGACGCCTGCCAGGCCGGGTTGTTGAGCGCAACACCGCAGCCGAGCAAAAAGGTGAATGTCAAAAGCAGCCAGGGCGTCAGGAGGTCGAGATAGGCAAAGAGCGTCAGGGTGATCGAGACGGTGAGCATGAAGAATTGCGCCGTCAGCATCAGGGTGCGGCGGTTGACGTTATCGGCCAGCGCGCCCGCGATCAGCGAAAAGAGCATGATCGGCAACGCCGTCGAGGCCTGGACCAGTGCGACCATGTCTTCGGAATCGGTGATCGAGGTCATCATCCACGCCGCGCCGACGGCCTGGATGAGGCTGCCGAAATTGGAGGCGAGGCTGGCGATCCAGATGGTTCTGAATGTTGGGTGCCTGAAGGGAGCCAGGGTCGATATCCGATCGGGCACTTTGTCCTCGTTCTTTCGTGCGTCGTACCAAACGGTTATAGACCCGGTAGAAGCAAATTCCAGTCGCTGGAGCCCGAGAATATGCGACTCTTGCATTCGGGGGGCTGAAAGCGTATATGCACCCCATATTCTTGATCGTCCGATGAAGAGTGGGCCCCACCGGACCCGCTCTTTTTTGTTAGGCGATCACTGTAACCCAGACATTGGGCCCAGCTATGGGGCAATGATTGCCGGAGAGCTTATGCCGCAAACCGAATACGAGCCGCGGCTCATCATCGAGACCGGGCTTGACCTGAGGGTCGCCGAAATCATCGAGCCCGTCCTGACCGCCATGGACTATCGCCTGGTGCGTGTGAGGATGCTGAACCAGAACGGCGCGACGCTGCAGATCATGGCCGAGCGCAACGACGGCACCATGGATGTCGAGGGCTGCGAAGCCGTATCCGTGGCGATTTCGCCGGTCCTGGATGTAGAAGATCCGATCGATCGGGAGTATCATCTGGAAGTGTCCTCGCCGGGCATCGACCGCCCGATGGTCCGCAAGTCGGATTTTACCCGCTGGCTGAACCATCTGGTCAAATGCGAAACGTCGATCATGATCGACAACCGCAAGCGGTTCCGCGGCAGGATCACCGAAAGCGATGCGGACGGTTTCACGATCGAGCGGGATCAGGTCGCCTATGGCGAGGAACCACGGGTAACGATCCCGTTTTCGGCACTGGCCGAGGCAAAGCTCATTCTGACCGACGATCTGATCCGCGACGCGCTTCGGGCCGACAAGCTCGCCAAGGCGCAGGCCGCGAACCAGAACGAAGAAGCAGAAGACGAATAAACCGAACAGAGACTTGTGCCTTTCCCCAGGAAGGGCCTCATCGTTTGACCTACGGAGACCAACGACAATGGCAGTGAGTGCGAACCGGCTTGAACTTCTGCAGATCGCGGATGCAGTGGCGCGCGAAAAGGTCATCGACCGCGAGATCGTGCTGGCCGCGATGGCCGACGCCATCCAGAAGGCCGCCCGCTCCCGCTACGGTTCGGAAACCAATATCCGCGCCGACATCAATTCCAAGACCGGCGAAATCCGGCTCCAGCGCCTGCTGGAAGTCGTCGATCACGCCGAGGACTACGGCACGCAGATCCCGCTGGCACTGGCGCTCGACCGCAACGTCGATGCCAAGATCGGCGACTTCATCGCCGATCCGCTGCCGCCGATGGATTTCGGCCGCATCGCCGCCCAGTCGGCCAAGCAGGTCATCGTCCAGAAGGTGCGTGAAGCCGAGCGTGATCGCCAGTTCGACGAGTTCAAGGACCGCGTCGGCGAAATCATCAACGGCACCGTCAAGCGCGTCGAATACGGCAACGTCATCGTCGACCTCGGCCGCGGCGAAGGCATCATCCGCCGCGACGAGATGATCCCGCGCGAGAACATGCGCTACGGCGATCGCGTCCGCGCATACGTCTACGATGTCCGTCGCGAACAGCGCGGCCCGCAGATCTTCCTGTCGCGTACCCATCCGCAGTTCATGGTGAAGCTGTTCACCATGGAAGTGCCGGAAATCTACGACGGCATCATCCAGATCAAGTCGGTCGCCCGCGATCCGGGTTCGCGCGCCAAGATCGCCGTCATCTCGAACGATAGCTCGATCGATCCGGTCGGCGCCTGCGTCGGTATGCGCGGTTCGCGCGTCCAGGCGGTCGTCGGCGAATTGCAGGGCGAGAAGATCGACATCATTCCGTGGTCTCAAGATCCGGCGTCGTTCATCGTCAACGCGCTGCAGCCGGCCGAAGTCGCCAAGGTGGTTCTCGACGAGGATGCCGAGCGCATCGAAGTCGTGGTTCCGGACGAGCAGCTGTCGCTTGCCATCGGCCGCCGCGGCCAGAACGTCCGCCTCGCCTCGCAGCTGACCGGCTGGGACATCGACATCATGACGGAAGCCGAAGAGTCGGAGCGCCGCCAGAAGGAATTCAACGAGCGCACCAACCTCTTCATGGACGCCCTCGACGTCGACGAAATGGTCGGCCAGGTGCTGGCTTCGGAAGGTTTTGCCCAGGTCGAGGAACTGGCTTACGTCGATCTCGACGAAATCTCCTCGATCGACGGTTTCGACGAAGACACCGCGACCGAAATCCAGACCCGCGCCCGCGAATATCTGGAGCGGATCGAAGGCGAGATGGACGCCAAGCGCAAGGAACTCGGCGTCGAGGACGAACTGCGCCAGATCAACGGTCTGAACGGCCAGATGCTCGTCGCGCTCGGCGAAGACGGCATCAAGACGATCGAAGACTTTGCCGGCTGCGCCGCCGACGACCTCGTCGGCTGGAGCGAACGCAAGGACGGCGTGACGAAGAAGTTCGAGGGCCTGTTCTCGAAGTTCGACATTTCCCGCGTCGAAGCCGAGAACATGATCGTCCAGGCCCGCCTGTCGGCAGGCTGGATCACCGAAGAAGACCTCGCAAAGGGTGCCCCCGAGCCGGAAGCCGAAGCGGAGGAGGCGGACGCCGTTGAGCAGGAATGATCCCGCTCGCGAATGAGCCGGACCACAATGATGACGGACCTGTCGATGATGACCTGGGCGAGATCGTCGTGAACGACCGTACCTGCATCGTCACCCGTGAGGCGGGATCGCCGGAAACGCTGATCCGCTTCGTGGCTGGCCCGAACGGCCAGGTCGTGCCCGACCTGAAGCGTCAGCTTCCAGGCCGTGGCTGCTGGATCAAGGCTGAACGGTCGCTCGTCGACCGGGCAGTCCAGAAAAAGCTTTTCGCTCGCGCCCTCAAGGCCGAGGCGAAGGCGGATGCGGATCTCGGTGCGCTGGTGGATCGCCTGCTCGCCGCCGATCTCGTCGGCATGATGAACATGGCGCGCAAGGCGAGCCAATTCGTCACCGGCGCGACGAAAGTTGATGCCGCGGTGCGCTCGGGTGCGGCACTTGCAGTGTTCCATGCGGCCGATGCGGCCGCCGACGGAGTGAGAAAAATAGACCAGGCCCGCAAGGCCTGGAAGCTCGGTTCGAATACCGGGGAAGACATTCCGTCCTTTTCGCTCTTCACGAGCGCTGAATTGGACGAAGTGATGGGCCAGAATGCTTTTATCCATGCCTGCGCGCTTGCGGGGCAGGCGGGTGAGGGTGTAGTGAAGCGCGCAAACCTACTTGAACAGTACCGCATGGGCGGTCTGTCCCAGACAAAAGGTGTCGCTGACATGCCGAAACAATGACGCGGTCACCGGCTTTAGCCGGACGCACATCGATATGTACGGATTAAACGACGGGTTCTGATGGCTTCCATCCGTTCCTGTCCGAAGGAACAGGAACGGAATGACCGACAACAAAGACGATAAGACACTGGGCGTAAAGAAGACCCTTACACTGAAGCCATCTGGGATGAGCCAGGGTACCGTCCGCCAGGACATGGGTCGCGGCCGCACCAAGGCCGTCGTCGTCGAGACAGTGAAGCGGCGGCCGACCCGGCCGCTGGATGAAAAGCCTGCAATCACGCCTGCAGCAGCGCCCGCGCCGCGGGTGGTGGAGGCCGTTGCGCAGCCGGTCGCTCCCCAGCGTCCGCCACAGCCGCAGGCGGCTGCTCCCGCGCCGCGCGTCCACCAGCCGGGTTCGCAGAACCAGCGGCCGCAACAGCCGCAGCATGGCCAGCGCCCGCCGCAATCCAATCAGTCGCAGCGCCCGCAGCAGTCCGGCCAGCCGCCGCGTCCGCAATCCAGCCAGCCGCAGCGTCCGCAGCAGCGTCAGGGCGGCGCCGTCCTGCACGATCTGTCCGCAGGCGAGATGGAAGCCCGTCGCCGCGCTCTGATGGAAGCGCAGGCGCGCGAGGTCGTCGAGGCCAAGCAGCGCGCCGAAGACGAGGCACGTCGCCAGGTCGAGGAAGAACGCCGCAAGATCGAGGAAGCCGCCGAGGCTGCCCGCCGTGCTGCCGAACCCAAGGTCGAACCGGTCGAGGCCCCGGCCCCGGCAGAGACACCTGCACCCGCGGTTGCCGAAAAGCCGGCCGAACGCGCCGCTGGCGCCCCTGCCGGCCGTCCGGGCGAAACCCGTCCCCAGGCTCCCCGGCCTGCAGCTCCCGGCGCCGCACCTGCGGCACTGCCGGTTGCCGGTCGCCGCAAGGGCGCCGACGAAGAAGACGAAGATCGCGGCCCGCCGCGTGGCGCACCCGGCCGTGGCCGAGTCCCCGTCGCTGCTCCCGCCAAGGTTCCGGCCCGCCCGAAGACCGAAGACGAACGCCGCCGCGGCAAGCTGACGGTGACCACGGTCAGCACCGACGACGACGGCAATGCCCGTGGCCGTTCGATGGCCGCGACCCGTCGCCGGCAGGAGAAGTTCCGCCGCAGCCAGATGCAGGAAACGCGCGAAAAGGTCATGCGCGAAGTCATCCTGCCTGAAACCATCACCATTCAGGAACTGTCGCAGCGCATGTCCGAACGCGCCGTCGACGTCATCAAGTACCTGATGAAGGAAGGCCAGATGATGAAGCCGGGCGACGTCATCGACGCCGACCTCGCCGAAATCATCGCCGGCGAATTCGGCCATACCGTCAAGCGCGTCTCCGAATCCGACGTCGAAGAAGGCATCTTCAACGTTGCCGACGACGAAGGCGAAATGGTTTCGCGCCCGCCGGTCGTCACCATCATGGGCCACGTCGACCACGGCAAGACCTCGCTGCTCGACGCCATCCGCCATGCGAACGTGGTCTCCGGCGAAGCCGGCGGCATCACCCAGCATATCGGCGCCTATCAGGTGGAACAGAACGGCCAGAAGATCACCTTCATCGACACACCCGGCCACGCCGCCTTCACGGCCATGCGTGCCCGTGGTGCGCAGGCGACGGATATTGCAATCCTGGTGGTCGCAGCCGACGACAGCGTGATGCCGCAGACGATCGAATCCATCTCCCATGCCAAGGCAGCGGGTGTTCCGATCATCGTGGCGATCAACAAGATCGACAAGCACGAAGCCAACCCGGACAAGGTTCGCCAGCAGCTTCTGCAGCACGAAGTGTTCGTGGAATCGCTCGGCGGTGAAGTGCTCGACGTCGAAGTGTCGGCCAAGAACAAGGTCAATCTCGACAAGCTGCTCGAAGCCATCCTGCTGCAGGCCGAAATCCTCGACCTCAAGGCCGATCCGAGCCGGACGGCCGAAGGCATCGTCATCGAAGCCCAACTCGACCGTGGCCGCGGCGCGGTTGCGACCGTGCTCGTCCAGAAGGGCACGCTGAAGCCGGGCCAGATCATCGTCGCCGGCGATCAGTGGGGCCGCGTTCGTGCGCTCGTCAACGACAAGGGCGACCATGTGAAGGAAGCCGGTCCTGCCATGCCGGTCGAGGTGCTCGGTCTTTCCGCCACCCCGGCCGCCGGCGACAGGTTCGCCGTGGTCGAGAGCGAAAGCCGTGCCCGCGAGATTTCCGAATATCGCCAGCGGCTTGCCCGCGACAAGGCGGCTGCCCGCCAGTCCGGACAGCGCGGTTCGCTAGAACAGATGATGAGCCAGCTCCAGAATACCGGCTTGAAGGAATTCCCGCTGGTCATCAAGGGTGACGTGCAGGGTTCGATCGAAGCGATCATCGGCGCACTGGACAAGCTCGGCACCGACGAAGTCCGTGCACGCATCGTTCATTCGGGTGCCGGCGGCATCACCGAATCGGACATCTCGCTTGCCGAGGCATCCAATGCGGCGATCATCGGCTTCAATGTCCGCGCCAACCCGCAGGCACGAACCGCCGCTGAACGCGAAGGTCTCGAAATCCGCTACTACAACATCATCTACGATCTGGTGGATGACGTGAAGCAAGCGATGTCAGGCCTCCTGTCTCCGGAACGTCGCGAAACCTTCATCGGCAATGCCGAGATCCTGGAAGTGTTCAACATCACCAAGGTCGGCAAGGTCGCCGGTTGCCGTGTCGTCGAGGGCAAGGTCGAGCGTGGAGCGGGCGTCCGCCTTATCCGCGACAACGTCGTTGTCCACGAAGGCAAGCTCAAGACGCTCAAGCGCTTCAAGGACGAAGTCAGCGAAGTGCCGATGGGCCAGGAATGCGGCATGGCGTTCGAGAATTACGAAGACATGCGCGCAGGCGACGTCATCGAATGCTTCCGCGTGGAGCATATCACGCGCACGCTGTGACCTCCGGCGAACAGCCCGAACAATTACAGGAGCCGTCCGTGACGTTCGCGGACGGCTCCTGGCATTTTGAGTATGTGATTTCCGATGCGGAACTCGAGGACGGCATCGATCTTGTCGTGCAATACCATTTCGAGAGGCGGCAAAAGCTGATGGGATTGCTGGGGTTTTACGATGCCCTGGCAAAGAGGTTCAGGGAGGCCGGCCCCTCCCCGCTTATCGTTTCGGAAAAACGCGAGATTCGCTCCATCAAGGCTGAATTCGGACCCGATATCATCCGGGCGGAAGGCGACGGCCTGCTGATCGAACTGGGTACCAAACGGCTCAGGAAGTTGATAGCGCTGGGCAACTGGCTGGTTCTTTTCTACGACGGCGGGCATCTGCTTTTGCCCCGGCGAATTTTTCCCGACGACACAACAGCCGAACGCTACATCAGCTATGTTCGTGGCCTGATACGCCGCCGCTAGCGCGCCGCGCATCCAACGCTTTTACCCCGCTTTCGACGTCAACCCGTGACGTGGAAAAAATTTTCAGCTTCTACCGGCGGGCTCGCGACGATAAGCATCTGCGGTATATCTGGATTTTCCGGTTTCTGAGGAGGAAAACATGGCTGTTTCATTCGACCTGACGGGCAAGACGGCGATCGTCACCGGTGCCAATACGGGACTTGGCCAAGCGATATCCGTGGCGCTGGCGCAGGCCGGCGCGGATGTGGCGCTGGTCGGGCGCTCCTCCATGGCCGAAACGGAAGCAGCGGTCAGCGCGGCGGGCGGCCGCAGCCTGTCGATCCAGGCAGACCTTTCGACGCTCGAACCGGTCGATCGGATCATCAGCGAAACGGTCGCATGGACCGGGCGTGCCGATATCCTCGTCAACAATGCCGGGATCATCCGCCGGGCCGACGCGATCGATTTCAGTGAGGCCGACTGGGATGCGGTGATGGACGTGAACCTGAAGACCGTGTTCTTCCTTTCCCAGGCGTTTGCACGCCGGCTGATTGCCGAGGGCAAGGGCGGCAAGATCGTCAACATCGCCTCGCTGCTCTCCTTCCAGGGCGGCATCCGCATCCCTTCCTATACGGCCTCGAAAAGCGGACTTGCCGGCCTGACCCGGCTGCTCGCCTGCGAATGGGCAGGCAAGGGCATCAACGTCAATGCCATTGCGCCCGGCTATTTCTCGACCAACAACACAGAAGCGCTGCGCGACGATCCGGACCGCAACGCGGCGATCCTCAGCCGTATTCCAGCCGGGCACTGGGGCCAGCCGGAAGAGCTCGGCGGAGCCGCAGTATTCCTCGCCTCGCCGGCATCCGACTATGTGCATGGCGTCGTGCTGCCGGTCGATGGCGGCTGGCTGGCGCGCTGAGCGCGTCCAACCGCTTGGTTCCGGGTAACGGAACGCTCATCCCATGCGCGAACGGGGCAATTGCTCTAACACGCATAAATTTGATCGGCATCCCGCAGATTTATTAGTTGCCATTTCTACTCATGTTTATTATCCGGTAGCTGCAACATCGCGAACCCGGCGGCAGTGGCCGGCGGCGTTCCGGTGTCCCGTTTCCGACATTGCCGACCTGCGCCCCGAGCGCTGTCCGCCATGCCGAATAGTCCGGAGTATCGCCTGCCATGCCTGCTGCCCTGAAGCCCGCTTTTTCGATGCGCCAGCCGATCAGGAGCCGGTTACCGATCGCTCTCGCGGCCGTGGTACTGACGGCTTCGGCGGTGATGGCGCAGGCGCCTGCACCGGATACATCGACGCAAGCACCGCCCTCGCCGCAGGCTGCCTCACCTTCCGGCGCACAGCCGACCCAGGCGCCCCCCGCTCCTGCCGCGCAGGCAGCGCCGACAACCTCCCGCACGGCGCCGAACGAGCCGGCAGCCTCGTCGACCGCGGCACCGCCCACCGCGCAGCCGACCAATCCCGCTACCCCGCAGCCGGAAGCTTCCGCCTCGCAACCCGCCGTTTCGACAGGAGCACCGGCGAGCAACACCGCCCAGCCCACGCCTGCCAGCCCGGCCCAAGCACCGACCCAGGCACCGGGGGCACGCCAGCCGATCGACATGTTCACGCAGTTCCTGGAGCCTGAACAGCGTTCGGACCTGCCGCACAACCTTTCGCCCTGGGGCATGTTCATGGCGGCCGACTGGGTCGTCAAAAGCGTGATGATCGGGCTCGCATTCGCTTCACTGATCACCTGGACGGTCTGGCTTGCGAAGACGCTGGAGCTTGCAGGCGCGCGCGCGCGCGCCGCCCGCACACTGAAGGTCATCCGCACCTCCCGCACGCTTTCGGAAGCTGTCGGCGCCACCGGTGGCCGCGGCGGTCCCGCCGCGCTGATGCTGCGGTCCGCGGCAGAAGAAATGCAGCTTTCAGAAGCAGCCCTCGACCATGCCCATGGCGACGGCGTGAAGGAACGGGTCGGCTCGACGCTCTCCCGCATCGAGGCCTATGCCGGCCGGCGCATGTCGCGCGGTACCGGCGTGCTTGCGACGATCGGTTCGACGGCTCCGTTCGTCGGCCTGTTCGGCACGGTCTGGGGTATCATGAACGCCTTCATCGGTATCTCGGAGTCACAGACCACCAACCTCGCCGTCGTTGCGCCCGGCATCGCTGAAGCGCTGCTTGCGACCGCGATCGGCCTCGTTGCGGCCATTCCGGCGGTCGTCATCTACAACGTCTTCGCCCGTTCGATCACCGGCTACCGGCAGCTGCTGGCGGATGCCGCAGCGGGTGTGGAACGGCTGGTGAGCCGCGACCTCGATTTCCGCAAGGTTCCTCCGGGCAGCCGCAAGGCGCCGGTCTCGCTGGTGGCAGGGGGCTGATCAACCATGGCCGGCGGCATCCGCGAACAGCACGGCGACGAGCTTTCCGAAAACCACGAGATCAACGTGACGCCGTTCATCGACGTCATGCTGGTGCTGCTGATCATCTTCATGGTGGCGGCACCGCTGGCGACCGTCGACATCAATGTCGATCTTCCCGCCTCGACCGCAAAGCCCGCCGAACGGCCGGAGGAGCCGCTCTACCTGACGGTGAAGGAAGACCTGAGCCTCAATATCGGCAATGACGCAGTGGGGCGCGAGCAGCTTGCGGCGACCCTCGACCGCGTCACGGAGGGCAAGAAGGACACCCGCGTGTTCCTGCGTGCGGACAAGGCGGTCGATTACGGCCAGTTCATGGAGGTCATGAACCTGCTGCGCGATTCCGGCTACCTCAAGATCGCGCTGGTCGGGCTTGAAACGCTGCCGGCACCGGCGGCTCCGGCCGCGCCGGCGCCCGCCGGAAATGCTCCTGCCGCCGCACCCGCCGTACCGGCAACCGGAGGCAATCCATGAGCCTCGTCGTCTCGCAGACAGGTCCGGGCGGACGCGTCGGCGAGCTGGCGCTGTGGGGCGCTGCCGGACTGCTGATGCTGGCGGTACATTTCGGCGCCGCGGCCTATCTGATGCGCGAACAACCCGAGGTACTCGCCGACAACGCACCGCCTGCAGCGATCATGATCGAACTCGCGCCGGAGCCGGAAGCCGCCAAGACCGAGGAAGAGCAGATCTCTCCTGACATGCAGGAGCAGGAACAGGTGATGAACGAGCAGGCGGAGCCCATCAAGGAACCGCAGCCGGAGCCTGTTGCCGAACCCGTCGAGCAGCCGGTCGAACCGCCGCCGCAGGAAGTCGCCGAACCGGTCGAGCCCGAACCGGTGCAGCCGCCCGTGGTAGAACCGCCACCGGAGCCGGAACCCGAGGTTACCGAAACCGTCCCCGAACCACCGCCGGAACCGATCGAGGAGATCAAGCCGGTCGACGAACAGATGACGGCGGCGCTGGAAAATGTCGAAGTGCCGTTGCCGGCGATGCGGCCTCTGCCGCCACCGGTCGCGGAAAAGCCGCCGGAACAGCCGAAAAAGCCGGAGCCCCGAAAGGAGCCGGTGAAGAAGGTCCAGAAGCCGAAGCAACAGCAGCAGCAGGCCCGTCCGGACATGGCCGAGGCGAAGATCCAGGCCAAACAATCGGACCGCACGGCCGCCAGCCAAAATTCCACGAGCCTCTTCTCTTCGTCGGTCTCGCCGCAGCAGTGGATGACGCGCGTGAGAACGAAGATTGCTCGATACGCCCGCAAATGCCCCGGCAACGGGACCGGCATCGTGACGGTCCGCTTCAGCTTCGACGGCGGCGGCAACATCGGCAGTGTCTCCGTCGCGGGGTCATCAGGCAACGCGTCTATCGACGACTATGTCGCATCGGCTGTCCGGCGTGCTTCGCCTATTCCGGCGCCACCCTCCGGTGTTGCAAGCTCACTCAGCCAGCCGGTAAGATGCGAATAACCGCCTGATTTCCTCGCGGTGTTCGACCCCTGACCTGATCTGGATCTCCAGCATGCACATCACTCTCCCGGAAGCCGAAACGCTCGTTCAGAGCGTATTCGAAACCAATGGCGTTCTTGCCGAGACCGCCCGATCCGTCGCCCATGCGCTCGTGCACGCGGAAGCTGCCGGGCAGTACGGTCATGGCCTCCGCCGCGTTCCCGCCTATATCGGCCAGGCACGCAGCGGCAAGGTGGATGGCAAGGCCAAGGCCGTCGCCACCCGGCCGCGGCCGGCGGTGCTTGTCGTCGATGCGGCATTCGGTTACGCCTATCCGGCCTTCGATATCGCAGTCGCCGAGCTTCCGAAAATCGCCCGGGAACAAGGCATCGCGCTTGGTGCCATCCATCGCTCCCACCATGCGGGCGTCATGGCGCTGACCGTGGAGCGGTTTGCCGAGCAGGGCCTCGTGGCATTGATGTTTGCCAATGCGCCGGCCTCGATGGCCGCCTGGGGCGGCAGGAAGCGGCTGTTCGGCACCAACCCGATCGCCTTTGCGACGCCGGTCGCCGGCGAGGATCCGCTGGTCATCGACCTGGCGCTCTCGACCGTCGCGGCCGGCAAGATCATGGCCGCGCGCCAGAAGGGCGAAAGCATCCCAGAAGGCTGGGCCTTCGACGCCGACGGCAAGCCGACCACCGATCCGCACGCGGCCCACAAGGGCCTGATGGCGCCCTCCGGCGGCGCCAAGGGCGCGGCGCTGGCGCTGATGGTGGAAATCCTCTCGGCGGGCCTGACCGGCTCGAACTTCTCCTACGAGGCAAGCTCGTTCATGGACGAGAAAGGCCCGCCGCCCTCGGTCGGCCAGACGCTTATTGTCATCGATCCTTCCGCAAGCACGGCTTCGGCGGCCGAGCGGATCGCCGAACTCGCGCATGAGATGGCCTCCGAAGAAGGCGTGCGCCTGCCCGGACGGCGCGGCCAGAACGCGCGCCGGAAGGCGATCGAGCAGGGGCTCGATATCGACGACGAGGTTATCTCGGCGATCAAGGCGCTGGTCTAGGCCCGGAGCGCCGCCGCCGGCGACTGGCGGTAGGCGAGAACGGCTGGCACGGCGGACAAGACCGCCGACGCACCAATCAGGATCAGCGCCATGCGCCAATCTTCGCCGGTAAAGCCGACTGGCAGGATGATGCCGCTCTTGACAGTAAACGCGTTGGCGATCAGCCGGGCGGCAGCAAGGCCGGTCAGGAAGCCGAGGCCGATGCCGAGCGTGACCAGCAGGAAGAGCTCGAACCAGACGATTGCAAAAACCGACAGCCGCGGCGCCCCGAAAGCCCGGAGCGCGCCGATCTGGCGCCGACGCTGGCCGATATGGGTGACGGTGACCAGGACCAAGGCTGCCGCCACCAGGCCCTGCGATCCGGCGGCCACGGCGCTCAGCACCATCTTGGCATCGCCGAGCGTTGCATAGAGGCTGGTCAGCACCTCGCCCGGGAAAACCGCGAGCGTATTGCCGTTGCGATATTCCTGGCGGAGCTTGTAGGCATCGGCAATCGTCTTCGGCTTTACCAGGACTGCGGGAAGGCCGGGGGCATCGGAGGCGAAATCCTCGTCGATCGCCGCATCCGCATCGATGGCGCCGTGATGATCGTGATCCTCGTCGGGGTGGTCAGCCGCAGCGACCTCGCCTTCGTGATGCTGTTCATCCTCCTGCTCATGCCCGTGGCCGAGGCCATGGACGTGCCAGACGGCCTGGATCGGCACCAGAATGGCCCGATCCCAGGGCGTTCCCGTCGCCGGCAGCCTGCCGGTCACATGGTACACGACACCCGCATGGGTCTCGCCGCCCATCTGCGCCGTGCCGTGCATGGGCTTGATTTCGGCGCCGACCGGCAGCTTCACGGCCGCCCCGACCACCGCCTCGCCTTCTTTCTCGAACATGCGGCCTGCGGCAAAACCGGAAACGGTGCTCCCGATCAGTGCGCGGGTCGTGCCAACCAAAGGGTAGCCGGCAAAGGAATCGCCGAACCCGACCGGCGCCACCCAGGCGACGCGCGGATCCTTCGAGAGCTTTGCCAACACCCCGCCCGGCATCAGCGGCAACGGTGCCGGTTGCAGGAAGATCGAGGAGAGCACGAGCTGGGTCTCGCTGCCCGCCGCGCCGATGACCAGATCGAACTTGTCGGCGGCGCGGGCGCTGCCGAGCCGCAAGGCGCGTTCCTGCAGCGTGACGGTGACGCCGAGAGCGGTCGCAAGCGCCACGAGAAGCACGACGACGACGGCACCGGCCCAGAGACGGCGCAGATCGGCAAGGATGAAACGGATCATGCGGCCACCTCTTCGCGCAGGTCGTCGGCGACGATGCGGCCGGCGCTGAGCGTGATGCGGCGATCCAGGCGATCGATCAGCCGCTCGTCATGTGAGACGACGATCAGCATGCTTTTCGCCTCTGCCGCCATGTCGAGCAGCAATCGTCCAACCGCCTCGCCCGCCTCCACATCGAGGCTGGCCGTCGGCTCGTCGGCGACGATCACGCCCGGCTTGCGCAGGACCGCGCGGGCGATCGCGACCCGCTGCATCTCGCCGCGTGACATGGTCTCGATCTTCTGGTCCGGACGGGAAAGGCCCACATCCTTGAGGAGATCGTGCGCACGCGCGATCAGCGCCGCATCGGCGACACGCGCCAGCCGCGCCGGCAGAAGCACGTTTTCGACGGCCGAGAGGCCAGGGAAAAGATGAAAATCCTGCATGACGAGGCCGACATGTTCGGCCCGCCAGCGGTCGCGCGCCGTTTCGGACAACCGGCTGATATCCTCGCCGCTCCAGACGACCTTTCCGGAGGTGGGGCGTTCGAGCCCGGTAATGACATTGATGAAAGTGCTCTTGCCGGAGCCAGAACCGCCGGTGACGGCAACGCGCTCGCCCGCTGCGATCACCAGGAAATCGACCAGCAAAACCGGGCTGCCGAGGCCGGGGAACGATTTTCCCAGACCGTCGAGATGCAGGGAAAGCATGGTCATGCAGCCTGATACGCCGCGTCTCGGATCCTCAGAAGGCTGACAAATCCGGTCTCGGGATCCTTCCAGGAGCCAACCTCAAGGGTGCCGCGCACTTCGATCGTTTCGTTCGCCTGGGTGAATGTCTGCTTGCGGTGAAGATAGATGACAATGATGTTGTCGGGCCAGTCCGCGTCGGAGGAGCAGAAGGGGCAAAGCGCCATCGGCACTTCGGTCAGCACGAAGAAAGCGGCCTCGGCCTTCAGCGGCGGCGCCATGAAACCGCGGATCGCCACGTCCCGGCCAGCCAGCTTCTTCACCTTGTCGGAAAATTCGAGGCCCAGAACGCCGTACTTGCCATAGAGTTCGTTAAAACCAAGGTCATCGGCAGCGACAGCGGATCGGGCTGCCGCAAGCAGCGGAGCGGCGGCTGCGAGGCCCAGCAAGCTGCGCCGGCTGAAACCCCGGGGAAAGCGCTTTTCCATGAAACCTCCTGAAACGGTGTTCCCGGCCAAGTCTCGGCCGGGAGCGTTGTTTTACCACGAGTGGGGCCGGCAGCCAGACCTTAGTTGGTCTGCTTGCTGCCGAGGGCGAAGGTATCGGCGAGCACCTTGTAGATGTCGCTTTGTTCCATATAGCCCTTGAAACCTTCCGAACCGGGTCCGGCCGCCTGCAAGACGACGTCATCAACCGAGTGTACGCCGCTGTCGCCGCTTTTCGGGATATTGCCCTGAACGAAGACCGCGCCGGGGACATTCTTGTACTGTTCGTTGACGACATATTCCTTCTTCTCGTTCTGGATGGCCGGAACGAACGGGCCATCCATCTTCGGGCGGAAGGTTTCATAGTGGTCGGGGCCGTTGTTGGCGGCGAGGAACAGGCGGCGCGAGACGTCGATCTTGTCCGGATAACCGTCGCCGTTTTCGTCCTTGTAGTTCGGGAAGCCGGCTTCCGCATAGATGCCGACCTTTTCGCGCATCTCGGTGCCCGGCTTTTCGTCGTCAACCGTGCCGATGATGGAAACGCCATGGGTATGGTCGCCGGTGACGACGATCAGCGTGTCGGGGTTGGCCTTCTGGAACTCGCGGGCAAGGCCGATCGCCTTGTCGAATTCGATGGTATCGACGACGGCGCGGTCCCAGTCGAGCGGATGGGACATCTTGTCGATCGAGGAGGCTTCGACCATCAGGAAGAAGCCGTCCTGATCCTTGGAAAGGCGATCAAGAGCAACCTTGGTCATCGCGACCAGACCCGGCTGGTTCGGATACTTTTCGACGGTACCCTTCTTCAGGAACTCGCGGTCGAGCGTTACGTCCAGATTGCCGGGATGGAACAGGCCGAGCAGCAGCCCATTGGCGTTTGCGCTGGCGGCAAGTTCGTTCTTGTCGGTGGCCAGCGTGTAACCGGCATCCTTGAAGAGGTTGATAAAGTCCTTGTCGTCCTTGCGCTTCGAACCGGCAGTCGCCTGCGGCAGGAAGTAAGCGGAACCGCCGCCGAGCACGACTTCCGGCTTCACGTCGAGAAGCATGCCGACGACATCTGCCTTGTCGTTGCGGTTGCGGGTGTGGGCAACGACGGCAGCCGGGGTGGCGTCTTCGATTTCGGACGTAGCGACGATACCGATCGATTTGCCGGTCTGGCGGCGGAGGGCTTCGGCGATCGTTTCGACCCTCGGATCGTCCAACGGGTCCGGAGTCCGGTCGGCGTAGACGCCAATCGCGTTCACGGCGGTCTTGTGACCGGTCATGTAGGCGGACATCGTGTTGGCCGAGTCGGTGTTGATCGCGTTGGTGGCCGAGGTGCCGACGAAAGCCATGCGGTCGAGGTCGTCCATGGCGAGGCGGGCGTTTGCCTTGCCTTCGGTCATCCCCTTGGACATGATGCGGGCAGCGGTGCGGTGGGCGACCGACAGCCCGTCGCCGAGCAGGAAGATGACGTTCTTGGCCTTCGGGGCAGCGCTCGTGCCGTAGACGTTCCAGGTGACGGTCCTGGTCTCGGAACCGGCCGAAATCTCGACCTTGTAATCGCCGGCATTGGCGAGCGTCAGGCCACGCAGGATGACGGCAGAACCGAGGAGCTTGTCCTTGTTCTTTTCTTCCGCGACGAACTGGACTTCCTTGCCGAGAACGCTCTTGTAGTCCTGGCCGTTGACGGTGATCTTGACGTCTTCCGGCTTTACGACCGAGGTGAACTCAACCTTGAAGTCGAAGGGGGAGCCGGCGAGGATCGTGGCGCGATCCAGCGGATATACGGTGGCGGCTTGGGCGGCCCCGGCAAGCACGGTCGAAACGACCAGGGCGGCAAAAATCTTGCGCATAGTAACCTCACGAAAAATTCAAAGGGAAGGCGAGGTTCGTATATCGGCGGTGCGTGACACACACGTGACGCCAGCCCGGCTGCCGTGAGTCAAACCGCAATGTCTTGAAGGGGGAAATCCTGCTCCAGAAACGGAAAAAGCCTGGCGCGGGAGGAGGGTGCGCCAGGCTTTAAACTTGATCGACAACTGGGAGGAGGAGGATGTTGTCGATCCGTATCGAGCAACACTGGGAGGAGGAGTGCGTCGCTCGATGAGCAAAGATATAGGCTAATCGTTTAATCACGCCAACCCATCCTGCCGCAATGCAGCAATGCGCTGAACGCAGAGCTGAGCAAATGCCCGGGACTGATCCGATCGCTCAATGGAGCCTTTTCGGCCCCTGCTGCGCCGTCCCCTCAAGATCACCATATCGCTCGGGAAAAACGTGGTTTATAGCGAGTTCCGGCAGACAGACGGACGGACGGAGACGGACATGGCAGAGATCAGGTATCACGAAGGCGATATTCCGGCAGCGGATGCGGCGCGTTATACGGGGGCGATCGCCATCGATACGGAAACCCTGGGCCTCGTGCCCCGCCGCGACCGGCTTTGCGTCGTGCAGCTTTCGCCCGGGGACGGTTCCGCCGACGTGATCCGCATCGCTGCCGGGCAGAACGAGGCTCCAAACCTCGTCGCCATGCTTGCCGATCCGACGCGCCAGAAGATCTTCCACTACGGCCGCTTCGATATCGCCGTTCTCTTCCATACGTTCGGCGTGACCACGACGCCGGTGTTCTGCACCAAGATCGCCTCGCGGCTGACCCGCACCTACACGGACCGGCATGGACTGAAGGACAATCTGAAGGAAATGCTGGATGTCGACGTTTCCAAGGCGCAGCAGCAATCCGACTGGGCAGCCGAGGTCCTTTCGCCGGCGCAGCTGGAGTATGCGGCGTCCGACGTGCTGCACCTGCATGCACTGCGCGACAAGCTGAGCTACCGCCTGGTCCGCGACAGGCGTGCCGACCTTGCCCAGGCCTGCTTCGAATTCCTGCCGACGCGGGCGAAGCTGGACCTGCTGGGCTGGGAAGAGGCCGATATCTTCGCCCATAGCTGACGTCCGAAGAGACTCCGCCCGAATATGAGAAAGAGCGGCATAACCTCTAGCTGTCCGGTAACGTTCCGTTAACTGTTCGAATCTAGTTTTGCCCGCGGTATACCTCTCGACGAGACCGGATTTCGGGCCATGTTGCTTCCTACCCAGCAGACTTATGGGCTTGCCGCGACCAACATGATGCAGTCGATGCTCGACAGCATCGAGGAGCAGCGCAAGAAGGACGAAGAACAGCGGACCGGCAAGAAGAGCGACCCGGTTACCGAAGCCCGTATCAGCGCCAGCGAAGACGCCCGGCGCGCCCGCGACAAGATCACCTCCGCCCTTTTCGGCGTCACCAAGACAGACCCCAACGAGCTGAAGATCGAGCTCGTCGACCGGCTGGCTGCCAAACTCGGCATCGATACCGACGAAGCGCGCTCGTCCTACAAGCTCGGAAAGGCGCTGGAAGACGCGCTGAAAGAGATGATGCCGGACGAGATCGGCGAACTCGTCGAAGATCTCGGCCTCGAAGACATCAGCATCTCTATGGATACGCTGCTCTCGGCGATCAAGAACCCTTACGGCGACGACAACCAGCGCCTGATGGACGGCCTCAACCGGAAGGCCAATGGCGGCAAGCTCGACACGGAAGTCGAACGCGTCGTGCAAAGGCTGGAGGATGTCGCCGATCCGAAGACGCTCGAAGAGCTGAAGCTCGGTCCGCAGGGCTACGATCCGACCCGTGTCGAAGATGCCGAAACGCGCGCCGAGCGCCGGGCCGACATCGAGGCGGCCGAAGCCGGCAAGAAACTCGAAGACGTCCAGAAGGTCCAGGACGTCATCGAAAAGAAGAATGACAAGGCGAATGCCGAACCGGCTGCCGATGGCGCAACCGACACGGCATCCGTGGACGATACAGCGCTACTGGCCCTGTTTGCCGCAGCCGCCGAACAGGTCGCCAGTTCCGATACGAGCGAGGCTGCCGACAGCCTCGTTTCCGAGGATAGCTCCAGCAAGGACGAAGCCTCCGACGCCGTCCTGGCGGAAAACGACGCGCCTACCAATGAAATGGCGGCGAATGCGATCGAGGAGCTCGCAGCCGATAACGCCGAGAAGTCCTATGCCGACATCGTGCCGGTGCGAGTGGACGAAATCGGGATTTATGAATTGTTGAAGAAGAAGTTGGCTGCGTAATCCTGCAATAACCCCCAGTTCCACCCTCATCTGCATCGGAATGGATCATTTTCGCTGAGCTGTCGGCGAAAGGTGGAAGTCGTTAGCGAGTTGTTAACCTTTTTGCACCACAGTCATATCTGTGTATCGGCACTGGCGACGCCATGAGGCGTTCCGGTCGCAACGCCGCTCGTTGCGAAAAGACAAGAATCCGTTCAGCCGAGCTGTCCTATCGTCTCTATCAGACATTGGAGCGGACGATGCTGCCCCCGGTTCGTACCAGTTCATTCGTTGACTATCAGACACCTTCGCAGCAACCGATGCTGCGTCAACGGATCGACGTGGCCAATACCGCGGCGAACAGCGGGTTGATCGCTTCCTCGCCGATGTCGGCGGGGCGGCTGGACATTCTCTCGCTTTCGGCTCAGCTCCAGCTCGCCCAGGGTTTTTCCATCTTCGCCGAAACAATCGGCAGGCTGATCAAGGTCCCTCGCCGCGAAGGCGAGGCATTGGCGGATTATGCCCAGCGCCTTTCAGAGGCGGTCAAGGCGATGAACCCGGCCGAAAAGGCGGCCCTCGAGCGCACGCTCAACCAGCTCGTCAAGGGCATTTCTCTGCGCCTGCTCACCGAAATCCTCAACAATCCGGCAGGTCCCGAAGCTGCCCGCGTCGCCATACAGCTGGAGACCGCGCAGCTGCTCGAGCGCGATCTCGTGGCAAAGGCCGTCGTCAGCTCCTACCGGCAGAATGCCGGGGCGGAACAGGTGCCGAGCATCTTGCCGCAGCCGGCGAATGCGGCGCCATCAGCATCCAGCCAGCCTTCCGTGCCTACGGCCGAGGCCGAGGGCCAAGCCGCGCAGCCCGGCGAGGAAACTGCTGTCGACGGAGCGTCGCCTGAGACTATGGCCGCGGAGGCGACTATACCGGATCCGGATGCACCGCGGGTTTCGACGGCAACTTTGAGCGCCACTCCAGGCCCGACCATGCTTTCGGCGGAAGCCGAGGCCTCGCCGACGGCAACCGACACCAATGCATCGCAGATGAGCGCCGAGAACGATCTAGACGCGGCATCTGCGTCGATATCCGCGCAGGAAGCGGCCGAATTCCCGGAGAGCGGGACGCCGGAAATTGCAGCCGCCCGGGCCGACGAAACAGCGGAGGGCCCATCCGCAACGCGCCCGGAGGACGGCCGGCAAACCGCAAGCACCGCCGCGGGCGATCGGCGCATGTCTCAACCCGTCTTTTACGACGGCCCGGCCCTGGCTCGGCTTTCCCAGCGCGGCCTCGAACAGCAGAACGGCGTTCACGGACCGAACGCAGAGAAGCTGGCGAACGGGGCCACGACCACATGGCTCGCGGAGGTGCTTGCCGAGGCCACCAGCGAATTTCTCGACGGCCTGCCGGTCGCGGCAAGGCAATTGCCCGAACAGCAGGCGCTGCTGCAGCTGACCGACAAGGAGCTTTTCGGAAAATCCGCCATTCAGGCGAACGAGGCGGCAAGTGCCGCCGCGACGAAATCCGTGCCGCCAGCCACCGGCGAGCCGGCCAGCACCGGTTCAACGGGCAGCACGACCGGTCCTTCCGCAAGCGCAAGCACCCAAGCCACGGGCGCGACGGAGCTCGCCGAACAGCTCGCTCTCCCGATCGCCATGCCGCATGCCTTTCGCGAAGGTGTTGCCCTGCCCTATGTCGCCTATCCGCCGGAAGAACGCGAGCGGGACCCCGAGGAGCGCAAGACCAAGGCGATTTCGGAGACCGACGAAGACGGCGAACAGCAGCATTCGGCCGGCGAGCAGGCGTTCGGCGAAGAGCGTCCGGACGGGGACCACGCCCAGGACGACGAGGGCGACGACGCTTCGAAGGAAGCCGCCGAAGATGCCGACCGGGCCAACGATCTCTATTGGCGCATGGCCGGCTGGACGTAATTCGATCCATAAAAACTGCGCATGAAAAAACCGCCGGACTTGCATCCGGCGGTTTTTCTATTCTCAAGGAAGCTTCGATTACTCGTTGCTGCCGCGGTTCTTCAGAGCCGCACCAAGGATGTCGCCGAGCGAAGCGCCGCTATCGGACGAACCGAACTGAGCAACTGCTTCCTTCTCTTCTGCGATCTCGAGAGCCTTGATCGACAGCATGACCTTGCGGTCCTTCTTGGAGAAGTTGACGACGCGGGCATCGAAGACCTGGCCGACCGAGAAACGCTCCGGACGCTGATCGTCACGATCGCGTGCCAGGTCGTTGCGGCGGATGAACGAGGTGATGTCTTCGTGGTTGACGAGACGAACCTCTACACCACCGTCGTTGACGGCGATGACTTCGCACGAGACGACGGCATTCTTGCGCAGTTCGCCGGAAGCGGCGGCTTCACCGACCGAGTCCTTGCCGAGCTGCTTGATGCCGAGCGAGATGCGCTCCTTGTCGACGTCCACATCGAGAACGACAGCCTTGACGACGTCGCCCTTGTTGAACTCCTCGATGACCTGCTCGCCCGGACGGTTCCAGTCGAGGTCGGAGAGGTGGACCATGCCGTCAACATCGCCTTCGAGGCCGATGAACAGGCCGAATTCGGTTTTGTTCTTGACTTCGCCTTCGACTTCAGTGCCGGCCGGATGCGAGTAGGCAAATGCCTGCCACGGATTTTCGAGCGTCTGCTTCAGGCCAAGCGAGATACGGCGCTTGGACGGATCGACTTCGAGAACGACCACGTCAACATCCTGCGTCGTGGACAGGATCTTGCCGGGATGAACGTTCTTCTTGGTCCAGGACATTTCGGAAATGTGGATGAGGCCTTCGATGCCCGGCTCCAGCTCGACGAACGCACCGTAGTCGGTGATGTTCGTGACGGTACCGGAAATCTTCTTGCCGACCGGGTACTTGGCGGCAATGCCATCCCACGGATCCGACTCGAGCTGCTTCATGCCGAGCGAGATGCGGTGGGTTTCCTGGTTGATGCGGATGATCTGTACCTTGACCTGCTGGCCGATGGACAGGATTTCCGACGGATGGTTCACACGGCGCCATGCCATGTCGGTGACGTGCAGGAGGCCGTCGATGCCGCCGAGGTCAACGAACGCACCGTAATCGGTGATGTTCTTGACGACGCCGTCAACAACCTGGCCTTCTTCGAGGTTCTGAACGATTTCAGAACGCTGCTCGGCGCGGGACTCTTCGAGAACCGTACGGCGCGAAACCACGATATTGCCGCGACGCTTGTCCATCTTGAGGATTTCGAAGGGCTGCGGGTTGTGCATGAGCGGGGTGACGTCGCGGATCGGACGGATGTCGACCTGGCTACGCGGCAGGAAGGCGACGGCGCCGTCGAGATCGACGGTGAAGCCACCCTTGACCTGGTTGAAGATGACGCCTTCAACGCGCTCGCCAGCTTCGAACTTGAGTTCGAGCTTGACCCAGCTTTCTTCGCGGCGAGCCTTTTCGCGCGACAGAACTGCTTCGCCAAGCGCGTTTTCGATGCGCTCGACATAAACTTCGACTTCGTCGCCGACCTTCAGCGAACCGTCCTTGCCCTTGGCGCCGAATTCCTTGAGCGCGATGCGGCCTTCGACCTTGAGGCCGACGTCAACGACGGCCATGTCCTTTTCGATCGCGGTGACGCGACCCTTGGTGACGTAGCCTTCAGCCAGATCGTTGGTAGCGAAGGATTCTTCGAGGAGGGCTGCGAAGTCCTCCCGCGTGGGGTTAGATACTGCCATGAAATCTCCTGAGGTACCCTATACGGGCCCATACAGCGCCGGTGGTTCGTGTTGCACATGCCCAATGTTCAGGTCCGCCTCCCTCATCGGAATTATCCGGGGGAGGCAATCCGGCGCGGGGACCGAACCTCGGGCTATTCTATTCTAATGCGATTGTCTCTTCAGGGCGGCGTCGATGATGGTCTTCGCTGCCCGAAACGCGGCCTCTATACTCATTTCCGAGGTATCAAGCAAGTGCGCATCGTCGGCGGGCTTCAGAGGGCTGTCGGACCGGCCCATGTCGCGTTCGTCGCGTTTCTTCACGTCGGCAAAGATCGCACCGTAATCCGCCTCGCCGCCCTTGCCGACGATCTCGTCGTAACGGCGCCTTGCCCTCACATCCGCCGACGCGGTGACATAGAGCTTCACTGGAGCATCGGGACAGACGACCGTGCCGATATCGCGGCCGTCGAGCACCGTTCCCGGCCGCCTCAGGGAAAAGGCGCGCTGCGCCTCGACCAGAGCCCGGCGGACGGACGGCATGACCGCGATCTTCGAGGCCGCCTCGCCGATCGCATGGGCGGACAATATATTGCGATCGAGGCCGGCGAGTTCGACCTCACGCGCCATCTTCCCGGCGACCTCTTCATCATCGAGCGGCAAGCCTGCATCGAGCAGCGCCTTGGCGGTGGCGCGATAGGTCAGCCCCGTATCCAGATGATGAAAGCCGTAGGCGTCGGCGATCAGCCGCGACAGCGTGCCCTTGCCGGCGGCTGCGGGACCGTCGATGGCGATGGTGAAAGTGCTAGTCATCAGTGATCCGCTGTGTCCCTTTGCAAAATCGGCGCCATAGCTCGGCGGTGGCGCGATAAGTCAGATAGATCAATGGCATCAGCACAATCAAGCCACTTAGAGGTCCTGAAACATACCGGCCGCGTAATTGGCTGGGGTCCGGCCCCAGCGAGGACAGCCGGACAATATCCCAGGTCATCCAGATATCGAAAACCGGCGCGACGATTGCCAGGAGCGCCAGAAGTCCTGACGAAAAGCGGCGGCAGACGATCTCCGTGACACGCGCCATCGACCCGAGTTCAATGTCGATGGACGCTTTCTCAGCAGCCTCGACAATCCTCTCTTTTAAACGATGGGCGTTACCAGCCAGTACGACATTGACGGCCATGAGACAAAAAATGATCACCAGACCGCCTGCAGCGCTATTGCCGGCGTGCCACCATCGGCCGTTGCCAAACACCACTAGGATGAATGTCGCAAACATGCTGCAAAAAGCAATCATGCGGGCGCGGGAAATAGAGGCGTGGTCCGACTTCGAAATCAGCACGGCCGGCGTGCCCGCGGCTGGTTTGAAAATGATCCCGCCTTCGCCATCCTCCTGCCAATCCCTGCCGCGCCCGGCGCCCTCCGTCCGAACGCCGCCGGTCATGCTTCCCGCATCGCCCCATACTGGCGGACGAGATCCGCCATATCGCCTTGGCCCGGCATTTCATCGAGGCCCGCCGCGACACCTTCCCGGTCCCCGACCGGACGGTTCTGGCTGACCTTCCACTTGCCTTCGATCTCGGCGATCTCGATTTCGATGCCGACGATGCCCTTCAATTGCGCGCGGATGAAATCGTCGGGTGCATCTGTGACGGCCCAGGGCATGGCGCGCTGCCCTTCGTGCTGGCTGGTGATGGCGCTGATCTGCGACAACAGCCAATCCGCGTCCTCGACGATGCGGGCCGGGCCTCTTGCCTGGACGATCGCATAGTTCCAGGTCGGCACGACCTTTCCGGTCTCGCGCTTGGTCTGGTACCAGGAGGGTGTGACATAGGAATCCGCGCCCTGGAAGACGGCGAGAACCGATGATCCGTCGCGAATGTCCTTCCACTGGCCGTTGGCGCGGGCCAGATGCAGGCGCAGCGTTCCTTTTGCCGAGGCTTCGGCATCCAACTGAAACGGCACAGGATTGGCAAGCAGGCCGGAATTGCCGGATGTGACCAGCAGACCTAGCGGATGGGCATGGATCAGCTCGTGCTGGGTTCCGAGATCCTCTTCGCGAAAATGCGGCGGCTGGTACATGCTTTCAACCTCTTTCGGCATCCACCCAAAGCAACAGTGGTTCTACCCGCTGCGGTGGAAATTTTCCCGTCGTGACTAACATAAAGCCTGCGATCGGTCATCGTTTTCCGCCTTATGCGGCTCATGAAAAGTTTGTCTTTGACATCAAAGAGCGCAGGCCTTATGGGGACCGGCTTAGATTTTCACCCTATAAAGCCGCGATCCAAGCGGCGCGCCGAACTATTCGGCCATCCCATGAGGCTCTGACTGTGGCAAAAGCGGAACTCGGAACCAAGCGAACCGACCCCGATACCGGCAAGAAATTCTACGACCTGAACCGCGATCCGGTCGTTTCCCCCTATTCCGGCAAATCCTGGCCGCTGTCCTTCTTTGAGGAGCACAGCGCCGCCAAGAAGATGGAACAGGCCGAGGAGGAGGACGTCCAGGAAGTCGATACCGAAAATCCGGAAGTCGAACTCGTATCGCTCGAAGAGGGCGACGAGGCCGCCAGCGGCGACGATATCCCGGATATCGGCGATGACGACGATGTCGATATCGGCGATGACGACGACGATACCTTCCTGGAAGCCGACGAAGATGAAGACGACGACGACATGTCCGGCATCATCGGCGTGACCGGCGACGACGACGAAGTCTGATCCGATTTTCAAGTTAACGCCCGGCAATTCAATAAAAATTGCCGGGCGGACAAAATACGGCTTGCACTCTCCGTAAACCGGAAGTAATAAGCCGCCACTCCAACGGGGCAGCGCTCAACAAGCGTCCCGCGGGAGTTCCCAGGACCGGAAAATACCGGACCACCCTGATGGGGCTATAGCTCAGCTGGGAGAGCGCTTGCATGGCATGCAAGAGGTCAGCGGTTCGATCCCGCTTAGCTCCACCAATTTTTCTCTGAACATGTAGAATTTGAACGCCCGGGCCGGAACGCCTGCTCGCGTTCGCGCTATCTCCCCATCAAAGTCGGGCGCGGCCGCGACGCCGGTCGAGCCAGGCGGCCCCCTGGAGTGCGGCGAGGATGATGAGCACGCCGATCACCACCCTCACCTCGGGCACCTCGTCGAAGAAGATGTAGCCGGTGACAGTCACGAAAACGATCGAGAGGTAACCGACGGGGGCGAGCACGCTGGCATCGGCGATCCGATAGGCGCGCAGGAAACAATATTGTCCGAGCTGGGCGAGGAAGCCGATACCGAGCAGCGGGATCCAGTCGAAGGGCATGACCGGCTGCCAGGTAAGGACCGCGGGCACGGCGGTGATGACCGCGAGGCCGACCGTGTAGAAGACCATCATCACGGTGGTGTTCTCGTCCTTCAGCGCCCGGGTCTGGATGATCGCCAGCGAACCGAAGACGACCGAGACCAGCACCACCAGAACCTCGATATCGAAACTCGACGTACCGGGCGCCATGACGATCAGCACACCGATGAAGGCGAAGCCGGCGCCGAGCCAGCGGATGCGGCTCACCGTTTCGCCGAGCATGGCGACCGCCATGGCCATGGTGATCAGCGGCCGGGAGAAGCCGACCGCATTGACCATGGCGAGCGGCAGCATGGTGATGGCGAGAAAATTGCTTGTGAGAGCAATCGCGTTGCAGGAGATGCGGAAGATGTTGCGCCACGGGTGTTTGACGCGGCGCATCTCGGCGCGGTGCCGCCAGATCAGCGGCAGGATGAACAACAGCCCGATCATCGCCCGAATGAAGACGAGCTGGAAGGCCGGATAGGTCGCCCCTTGCGCCTTCACCAGCGCCGTCATGCCGCCGGAGACCAGCGTCATGTCGAGAAGCAGCCAGCCGATGCCGGTGCGGGCGTTCGAGGCCCGCTCGGCTTCCGGCTCTGGCGTTGCCTCCGTGCTCACGCCGGCTGCACGAGGTTCGCCATTAGCCGGAAGGCGCCGGGAACGAGCTTGTCGAGCTGGTGGTGCAGCACGAGGCTGGTATGAGTGTGGCGGCCCCTTCCGACGGCGGCGGAGATCAGCGCGCCCTTGAGCGGCTGTTCGTTGGCGTCGTGCATGGCCAGCAGCGGCTCGTAGACGTCATCCCAGCGGGAGACGAAATAGAGGCCGCGCTCCTTGTCCCATCCCTGCCAGTCTTCCGTGCCGATAACGTTCGGCCCCTTGAGGAGGACATGGTCGGGCGCAAGCACGGTGACCTCGGCGCTCGGATCGGTAACCCGCCAGCGCAGCGAAGGCGAGCCGATCTCGACGCGGCGGACAGGGGTTTCGTTCGGGTCCCAGCCATCGGTCGGACGGTGATACAGGGTCACGAGGTGGCCGCCCTCTTCGACGAAGCGGTGCAGGCGCTCGGTGGCGGCGGCAAGATCCTTGCGGATGCCGAAGGCGAAGATGCCGACGACGATCGTGGTGAAGCGCGACAGATCGCCAGAGAGTGCCTGTGCGTCGAGTTCGGTGACGTCGAGGCCCATGCGGGCAAGCCACAGGCCGACGCGATCGGCACCGCCGCCGACATAGCCGATCCGCGCGCCCTCGGGCAGCTTGAGGTCAACCGACAGGATTTTCAGCGTCGCGGGGGCGCGAAAACTGGTGCGGCCGATATGCCGGTAGGCGATCGGCGTGACCTGGAAGGCCGGGTGACCGTCGATCTGGGGTTCGAGCTCGACGAGGCCGGGCTTGGCCGCATCGGTCGGAGAAGCGATCCAGCCGCCATCGGTCTTTTTCATCACCCAGCCGGCAGGCGTCTTGAAGGAGACCGGCGCGTTGACGCCGGAGACATTGGCCTTGATCGGCCATTCCGTCTGTTTCGTGCCGAGGGGCACGAGCAGCGCATCCGGCAGCAGGGTCAGCGACTGGGCGGGCGTTACCGCAAACGGCTCTTCGAGATCGAAAGTGCCGGAGACCGTACGGCCCCCGATTTCTGCCGAGACTTTTACATGCGCGTGGCCGTTGCCGCCGAGCGCCGACCAGGCGGGCAGATAGAGGCCCGAGAGCGGCGCATCCAATGCTGCCGTCAGCGCGAATACGCGGTCGTTTGCGAGCGACTGGACGGAGGACGAGACGCCGGCCGGGAGAACCGGGGCGACATCGACCTTGTGGTTCGAAGCGCCTTCGCCGAGTTCGACGGTGAGCGTCGCAGCGCCGCCGGGGGAGATGACGGAGGGATCGGCATAGGCGCGTTCGAAGATCGCCGCGGCATCGAGAATGGCGGCATCGACTTCCGTCTGCTTGCGGGCGATGCGGTGGCCCTGCAGGGTCGCAAACTCTTCCGGTGCGGCGGAGGTTACGATGTCCAGCCAGCCGGCGGCCTCGGTCAGCGCCCTGATGATCGCATCGCGGTCCGGGAAGGCCGTGCAGGCCACGGCAATGGCGGCGTCCGCGCGGCGAAGGGCCTCCGCCACATTGGCGGGCAGGCCAGCGAAACCGGCAAGGATGGTCAGCGATGCCGGCAGGTCCTCGAGCACCGACTGCTCGGATTTCGAGCGCGTGGCGGAGAGCTTCAGGTGCAGCTGCCAGTCCTTTTCCGGGCGTTTCGGCCAGTGCCCCATGCCCTGGGAGGCATGGTAATAGCGCGACCATTCGCCGATCCGGTCATAGTCCGCGCCGGTGGCCGGATCGCGGCCCTTGGCCAGAACCGTGACCGTCGTATCCGGCGGCGGCACTTCGTCGTCATAGGTATCGCCGCCGCCGGACCAGGCCGGCAGGTAATATTTGGCGACCTTCCAGGGCTTCAGGCCTTCGGTGAAATGTTCCGGATAGGCATTGGGGTCGGCCGCGAGCGTAATCGCCGTCTCGGCGGCCCGCGTCATGGCGCGGTGATGGCCGTGCTGGCCGGGCACGTCGAGGAAGGTCGGGATGACGATGTCCGGGCGTTCCATGCGGTAGGCGCGCACTAGCCGCTCGATGGTGCGGGCCTCGCCCCAGCGGGTGAAGGTGGCGTCGCCATCCTTGGAGAAGCCGAAATCGTGGACCGGGTCGGTGGGGCCGTGGCCGAGCCAGGAGACGTCGCTGTCGATCGCCCGGGCTGCCTCTTCCAGCTCGCGGGAACGGATGACGCCGAGCGGGCCGAGACGTTCGGGACCGAGCGCATTCTGGCCGCCCTCGCCGCGCGTCGAGCAGGCGATGATGACGCGCATGCCGAGGCCAAGGCGGAACCAGGCGAGCATGCCGTTCTGCTCGTCGTCGGGATGGGCGCCGGTGTTCATCATCGTGACCGTCGACTTCAGCCGCGTCAGCTTGCGATGGAGCCGGACGAGCGAGGGATCGGCCATCTGCCGTTCGATGCGTTCGCGGGCGGTCAGCATGAAAGGTTCTCCAATCGGTCAGGCAGGAATGTCGGCAGGCGCGGCAAGCGAGGTCTCCAGCTTGGGCGTCACCATGTCGAAAAGCGGAAGGGCGGCAGCGCCGAGTGCGGCGGTCAATTGCCCCGTCTGGCCGCGCAGCACGCGTGGCAGATCACGTTGCCTGCGGCTGGCGACAGAGGTCGGCAGGTTGCCCATGCGGGCGACGATGTCCTCGATAATGGCATCCGGCAACGCGCCGCCGAGGATGACGGTCTGCGGATCGAGGATGTTTTCGAGCATGGCGACCATCGGGCCGAGATAGGTCGCCGCCTCGTCGATCCATTCCTCGACGACCGGATGGCGGTCGGCGTGCAGCTTTTCGAGATCGGAAAACTCGGTCTCGGAAATACCGACGCAGCTCAGTTTTTCCCGCAGCACATAGGCGGAAACATAGCCTTCCAGGCAGCCGAGCTGGCCGCAGGAGGGACAAGGCCTGCCCTTAGGCACAACGGTGACATGGCCGATTTCACCGGCATTGCCGAAGGCGCCGCGATAGGGGGCGCCATCCTGGATGATGCCGAGGCCGATACCGACGCCGAAATAGATCATGCAGAAATTGGAGATCGCCAGACCCGCGCCGAACAGCCGCTCGCCGACGGCCGCCGCCGTCGCGTCGTTTTCGACGATCACCGCATGGCCGCAGGCTTCGCTGAGCGCCTGGGCGGCATCGAGGCCAGCCCAGCCCGGCAGCGTCGTCGGGCCGACCGAGGTCATGCCGTCGATCTCGAACGGACCCGGCATGACGACGCCGGTGCCGAGAAGCTTTGTGCCGAGCAGTTCGGTGACGGCGGCAAGCTCGGCTGCGAAAGCGGGCAGGATATGCCCCGGAGTGGTATCCTTGAGCGGCGTGATGCGCTTTGCCCGGAGCCCGCCGGAGAGATCGAGCGCCACCGTCACCATGTGATCGGCGGCGATTTCGACGCCGATGGTGGCGCCGCCTTCCGGGTTGACAGCAAACTGGATCGGCGGCTGGCCGCGGCCGGATTTCAGCCGGCCCATCTCCATCAGCAGGCCCTCGCCGGCGAGTTCGTCGACGATATTGGCGACCGCCTGGGGGGTCAGCTGGGTGAGCTTGGCAATATGGGCGCGGCCAAGCGAACCGTGGCGGCGCACCACATCCAGCACGACGCGGCGATTGTGCTCGCGGCTCCGTTCGGGGTTCTTGCCGATAGCCACCGGGTGTGTGCCGATCGTGTGTATGGTCATCTCGCCCACCTTAGGTTGGCAGAATTCATAACGCCGGAAAACGGCATCCCGCAATAGAATAATTCAAGTAAATTATCTTATTGACAAACGACCTCACTCAGGAAAGCGTAAGGGGAGGGCTGAGGCAAAGCGCCGCAGCGCTTGGAAGGGAGGTTCGTCTCCCGAAAACCAATAAACGCGTCGGGCAGCAGGTCGCGTCCGAATGCAGGGAACAATCAGACCCCAAGACCGGTGCACCCGGCGGGGCAAATGGAGGCTCACATGCGCAAGGCAACTTTGTTCGCCGGTCTCGTCGCCGGTTTCAGCACATTCGCATTCAATGCCGCCCAGGCGGTGGAAATCGAATACTGGCAGTATGTCTTCGACACGCGTGTGAAGGCGATGGACCAGCTGATCACCGAGTTCCAGAAGGCCAATCCGGGCATCACGGTCAAGCAGGTCACCTTCCCCTATGCCGACTACCAGACGCGCGTGATCGCCGCCAACATGGCCGGCAATGGTCCCGACGTCATGCAGCTCTTCTACGGCTGGCTCGACAAGTTCGTGGCCGGCGGCCTTCTCGCCCCGCTGCCGAAGGACGCATTCCCGCATGCCAAGATCGAAAGCGACTTCTTCCCGATCGTCAAGGCGATGAAGCGTGGCGACGACTATTACGGCCTGCCGACCGCCGTGCGCTCGCTCGCCCTGTTCTACAACAAGAAGCTCTTCACCGAGGCCGGCCTCGACCCGAACAACCCGCCGAAGACGCTCGACGAATACGTGGCCGCAGCCCAGAAGATCGCCAAGCGCGACGCTTCCGGCAACCTCATCGTCGAAGGTTCGACGCTCGACATGGGCGGCCAGGACCACCAGTGGTGGCGTGAAGTGCTGATCCGCCAGTTCGGCGGCGTTCCCTACACCGACAACGACCAGAAGGTCGCCTATAACAGCGAAGCCGGCGTCAAGGCCCTGAAGTTTTACACCAGCCTGCAGCTCGAAAAGAAGATCGGCGCGGCCGGCTTCATGGACGAAGGCCAGGCGGCCTTCCGCGGCGGCAAGGCCGGCATGACCATCGACGGCACCTTCCGGCTCGGCGCCTTCAAGAGCATCAAGGACTTCGAATGGGGCGTGACCGAACTGCCGGCCAATGCTCAAGGCGTGCGCTCCAACTATGCCAGCTATTTCGCCAACGGCATCAGCGCCAAGGCGAAGGGCGAGGAGCTCGAAGCCTCGAAGAAGTTCCTGGCCTACATCACCTCGCCGGCCGCCATGGACATCTGGCTGAAGACCGTCGGCGAGCTGCCAGCGCTTCGCGCGGCCGCCCTGACGGAAGCGAACCTGAAGGACCCGATCTACGCGCCGTTCCTGAAGGGTCTGGAATACGCTCACACCACGCTCTTCATGGATGAGCAGGGCCAGCGCCAGAACGCCATCGACATGGCAAACCGCGTGCTGCTGCAGGGTCAGTCCGTCGAGGATTCGATCAAGCAGGCCGCCGCGGCCGAGCAGGAAATCATCGACTCGGCCAAGCCGTAAGATACGGAGCCGGTCATGGCAGCGATTGAGCAGCAGGGGGCGGCGTCCGGCCGCCCCGGCGGATCCTCAGGGACATCCTTTGCGGACCGCTTTTCGATGCGGACACGGCGCCTCGTCTGGGTCTGGAGTTTCCTTGCCCTGCCGATCCTCTTCTACGCGATTATCCGCTTCTATCCGACGTTCCAGGCCTTCTACCTGTCGTTCACCAACTGGGACCTGCTGCGGCCGGCGAAATTCATCGGGTTCGCCAACTATATCAAGCTCTTCAAGGACCCGCAGTTCTGGAAGGTGTTCAAGAACACGTTCACCTACCTGATCATCGGCACGCCGATCAGCCTCGTCGCCGCCTTCACGATCGCCTTCTTCCTCGATCGCGTCCGCTTCATGCACAATTTCATCCGGGCTCTGTATTTCCTGCCCTTCCTGACCACGGCTGCGGCGATGGCCTGGGTCTGGCGCTGGTTCTACCAGCCGCCGCCGATCGGCGTCATCAACGACGTGTTCGGCATGCTTGGCATTCCGCAGCAGCCGTTCATCCGCTCGACCGACCAGGCGCTGTTTTCGATCATGGCGACGGCGATCTGGGCCGGCCTCGGCTTCCAGATCATCATCTTCATGGCGGGTCTGCGCGCCATTCCGGGTACGTTCTACGAGGCGGCCCGCATCGACGGGCTCGGCGAATGGGCGATTCTCCGCAAGATCACCCTGCCGCTCCTGAAGCCGACTACCGTCTTCCTCGTGGTGTTCTCGTCGATCGGCTTCCTGCGCATCTTCGACCAGGTCTACAACATGACCACCAACGATCCCGGCGGACCGCTCGGATCGACCAAGCCGCTGGTTCTGATGATCTACCAGACCGCCTTCAACTCCTATGCGATGGGTTACGCGGCGGCGCAGACGGTGGTGCTGTTCACCATCCTGCTGATCGTTTCGCTGCTGCAGCTCTGGATCCTGAGGGAAAAGAAATGAGCGAAGCCACTCGCCTCAGCCACGGCAAAGTCCGCCCCGGCCTGATCGTCACCTGGACCGTGCTGTTCATCGGCGGCCTGATCATGGTCTCGCCGCTCGCCTTCATGTTCTCGACGTCGCTGAAGACGGCCGACCAGATCTACGACCTGCGCCTGATACCCGCCGCGCCGACGCTTGCGAATTACATCGCGGTGCTTGCCGACGGGCGGTTCATGCGCTGGTTCTTCAATTCGACGCTGATCGCCGTTCTCGTCACCGTGTCGAACTGCTTCTTCGACAGTCTGGTCGGTTATACGCTCGCCAAGTTCGAGTTCCGCGGCCGCTATTTCATCTTCCTGGCGATCCTCTCGACGCTGATGATCCCGACCGAGATGCTGGTCATCCCGTGGTACCTGATGTCGAGCCAGCTCGGCTGGCTGGACAGCTACTGGGGCATCATGTTCCCCGGCATGATGACGGCCTTCGGTACCTTCCTGATGAAGCAGTTCTTCGAAACCGTGCCGAACGACTTCATCGAGGCGGCGCGCGTCGACGGGCTCAACGAATTCCAGATCTGGTGGAAAGTGGCGCTGCCCTTGGTGACGCCGGCGCTTTCGGCGCTCGCGATCTTCACCTTCCTCGGCAACTGGACGGCGTTCTTCTGGCCGCTGATCGTCACCACCAGCAAGGAACTCTATACGCTGCCGGTCGGGCTTTCGAGCTTTGCGGTCGAGCAGTCCATCCAGTGGGAAATGATCATGACGGGGGCGGCGATCGCCACCCTTCCCACCCTTCTCGTCTTCCTCGTCCTGCAGCGCTACATCGTCCGCGGTGTGATGCTGGCGGGCCTCAAGGGATAATGCAAGGATAAACCCATGGCGGACATCAACCCGCGCCTTTCCGATACCAGCAAGTTCCCCGATCCGGTCTACAAGGAAACCGTGCTGCGGCCACTCTTCGACGGTGCCAAAAGCCATCATGTCGACGGTTTCCGCCGGATCGACCGCGCCCATCTCGTGATGCTGGTCGAGACCGGCATCCTCGACAAGGAGCTCGCGGGCAAGATCGCCGGCGCATTGGAGGCGATCGACACGGAAATCGATCCATCGACGCTCGTTTATACCGGCGAAGTCGAGGATTTCTTCTTCCTGATCGAGAAGGAGCTGAAGGCCCGCATCGGCGTCGATATCGCCGGACGACTGCACACCGCCCGCTCACGTAACGACATTGATCACACGCTGTTCAAGCTCGGCCTGAAGGGCAAGATCGATGCGCTGATGGGCAAGGCCCGCAAGCTGCTGGCCGCGATGGTCGATGCTGCCGAGCGCGAGAAGGCGACGCTGATCGTTGCCTATACGCATGGCCAGCCCGCCCAGCCGACCACGTTCGGGCACTATCTCTCGGCCGCGATCGAGGTGCTGATCCGCGATGTCGAGCGGTTCGCCGAAGCCCGGAAAATCGTCGACCTGTCGCCGATGGGCGCTGCCGCAATCACGACGTCCGGCTTCCCGATCGACCGCGCCCGCGTTGCCGAACTGCTCGGCTTCTCCGCGCCCCTCAGGAATTCCTATTCCTGCATCGCAGCCGTGGACTACACGACCTCGACCTATTCGGCGATCGGGCTGATGTTCCTGCATCTCGGCCGCCTCATCCAGGACTTCCAGTTCTGGACGAGCTTCGAAGTGGGCCAGATCTACGTGCCGAACGCGCTGGTACAGATCTCGTCGATCATGCCGCAGAAGCGCAATCCCGTCCCGATCGAACACCTGCGCCATCTTGCCAGCCAGACGATGGGCCGCGCCCGGACCGTTCTCGACGTGATGCACAACACGCCCTTCACCGACATGAACGACAGCGAAGGCGAGACTCAAGGGATGGGCTACGAGGCCTTTGCCTCCGCCGGCCGCGTGCTCGACCTGCTCGCCGCGCTGATCGCCCAGATCAGCATCGATCCGGAGCGCGTCGACCAGAACATCCGCCGGTCCTGCATCACCATTACCGAGCTTGCCGATTCGCTGGTTCGCATGGAAGGCCTGTCGTTCCGCGAAGCGCATGAGATTGCTGCAGCAACAGCAAAGAGCGTCGTCGCAGCCAAGGGCGACCTGCCGAATGACGGTTACGAACCCTTCCTCAAGGCCTTCGAACATTCGGCGGGCCGCAAGCCTTCGGTCGATCTCCAGAAATTCAAGGAGATCGTCTCGCCCGAGCATTTCGTCGCCGTGCGCGCCCGTTTCGGCGGTCCCGCGCCTGAGCCGATGAAGGCCGCGATATCAGCCTACCGCGACAAGCTGGCCGCCTTCGAGGCGGAAGCGCGCAAGGCTGCGGAGCATGAGGCGAAGGCAGCCGCTGAGTTGAACCAGAAATTCACCGCCCTGACGGGAGCCCGCTGATGGCGACGATCGAACTTGAAAAACTGGTGAAGCGCTACGGCAAAGTCGAGGCCGTCAAGGGCATCGACCTCTCGATCGCCGATGGCGAATTCGTCGTCTTCGTCGGCCCGTCGGGCTGTGGCAAATCGACGACGCTCCGGATGATCGCCGGGCTGGAGGAGATTTCCGGCGGCACGCTGAAGATCGGCTCTGAAGTGGTCAACGAGCGCGAGCCGAAGCAGCGCAACATCGCCATGGTGTTCCAGAACTATGCGATCTATCCGCATATGACCGTGCGCCAGAACATCGGTTTCGGGCTTTACACGGCAAAGCTCAGCAAGGCCGAGAAGGACAAGCGGATCGAGGCGGCCGGCAAGATACTCGGCCTCGAAGCCCTGCTCGACCGCCGGCCCGCCGCCCTTTCCGGCGGCCAGCGCCAGCGTGTCGCGATCGGCCGCGCCATGGTGCGCGACCCTTCCGCCTTCCTGTTCGACGAGCCGCTTTCCAACCTCGACGCCCAGCTTCGCGCGCAGATGCGCATCGAGATCAAGCGGCTGCACCAAAAGCTGAAGACCACCACCGTCTATGTCACCCATGACCAGATCGAGGCCATGACCATGGCCGACCGGATCGTGGTGATGAAGGACGGCGTGATCCTGCAGGTCGGCACGCCCTCGGAACTCTACGATGCCCCGGTCGACGTGTTCACCGCCCGCTTCATCGGCAGCCCGTCGATGAACCTCGTGCGCGGCCGCCGGACGGGGTCGGGCGTGGAAATGGCACCCGTCGGCGATATCCTGATCGGCGTGCGCCCGCACGACCTGATCGCCCACGCGACGGTCACCGGCAGCGGCGGTTTCACCGTGACGGGAACGGTCTCGGCCGTCGAACCCTTGGGGCCGGAAACGCTGGTGCACCTGGATGTTGCCGACACTCCGATCATCGCGACCGTGCGCGAAAAATTCGTGCCGACGGTCGGAAGCACGCTCACCTGCGAAGCCGCACCGGGCGACCTCTACCTCTTCGATGCCAGCACAGAGAGATTTCTGGGCCGTTCATGATGACGCATGCAGAGACCAGATCCGCGGTGCTCAGCATCGGGCGGATCTATTGCGACCTGATTTTTACGGGCCTCGACCACCTGCCGGTGCTGGGGCGTGAGATCTATGCCAGCGGCATGGAGATCGCGGCCGGCGGCGGCGCCTTCATCGCGGCCGCCCATCTTGCCCATGCAGGCCGCAAGGTGGCGCTTGCCGCCCGGCTCGGCACGGATTCGCTGTCTTCAGGCGTCGAAGAGCAGATCCGGGACAGCGGTGTCGACCTGCGCTTCATCGAACATGCGGAAGATGCCGGGCCGCAGGTGACGGTCGCGGCCGTGGTCGGCCAGGACCGCGCCTTTCTCACCCGCCGCGCCGGGCCTGCGCTTCCCGCGACGCTCGAAGCGGCTCTCGACTGGGACGAAGTCCGCCACCTGCACATCGCCGAATATGCGACGCTGCACGAGATCCCGGACCTCGTTTCCCGCGCCAGGGAAAAGGGCCTGACCGTCTCGCTCGATCCGAGTTGGGATGCGACGCTGATCTATGACCGCGGCCTGCTGCGGGCTTGCGAGGGCGTTGACCTGTTCCTGCCCAATCTCGAAGAGGCCGAAGCGATCACCGGGTCGGCCGATCCCGAAGTCGCGCTCGCCAAGCTGTCGCTCGCCTTTCCGCTCGTCCTCCTGAAGGGTGGTGCCGAAGGCGCCTGGCTGATGTCGAACGGGCGGATGCTGCATGCGCCGGCGGAAACCGTGCCGGTGATCGATACGACCGGCGCCGGCGATGCCTGCAATGCCGGCTTCATCGATGCCTGGCTGAACGAGGCGTCGGAAGAAGCCTGCCTCAGGGCAGGTATCCGCTTCGGCAGCCGCGCTGTCCAGGCGGCCGGCGGCGCCAAGCTGCTTGCCAGCAACGATTAAAGCAATTCCAGGAAAAGTGCGTAGCGGTTTTCCGTCCGGAATTGCGAATGAATGAAGCCCTTCAGACGATCGCCCGGTCGTTGGCGTCGAAGCGGTGCAGGCTCGCCCTGTCCGGCGTCGCGAACACCACGTCGTCGGGCGCATAGGCATGTTCGCCGAACAGGCGGACGGTCAGAAGGCCGGTCGCCTCCGTTTCCAGATAAACGATCGTGTCGGCGCCGAGATGTTCGACATGGATGACCTTGCCCTTCCAGTCGCCGCTTTCGCGCGACAGGGCGACATGTTCCGGGCGAACGCCGATCGTCTTGGCGCCCGATTGGCTGAGCTTCTCCGCCGGGATGAAGTTCATCTGCGGCGAGCCGATGAAGCCGGCGACGAAGACGTTGGCCGGCTTGTTATAGAGCTCCATCGGCGAGCCGATCTGCTCGATCGCGCCGGCATTCAGCACGACGATCTTGTCGGCGAGCGTCATCGCCTCGACCTGGTCGTGGGTGACGTAGATCATCGTCGCCTTCAGGCGCCGATGCAGGCCGGCGATCTCCAGGCGGGTCTGGACGCGCAGCGCCGCATCGAGGTTCGACAGCGGCTCGTCGAACAGGAACAGTTTCGGTTCGCGGACGATGGCGCGGCCGATCGCAACGCGCTGGCGCTGGCCGCCAGAAAGCTCGGCCGGGCGGCGGGCGAGATAGGGATCGAGCGACAGCATGCCGGACGCCTTGGCGACACGGGTGTCGATTTCGGCCTTTTCGGTGCCGGCCTGCTTCAGGCCGAGGCCCATATTATCCTTGACCGTCAGGTGCGGATAAAGCGCGTAGGACTGAAAGACCATGGCGATGCCGCGCTTGGCGGGCGGTGTGGTCGCCATTTCCTGGCCGTCGATGCGGATCGAACCGGACGTGGCATCCTCGAGGCCGGCGATCACCCGCAGCAGCGTGGACTTGCCGCAGCCGGAGGGGCCGACGAAGATCACGAACTCGCCGTCCTGGACCTCCAGGTCGATGCCCTTCAGCACCTCGTTGCTGCCGAAGGCCTTGCGGATGGATTTCAGTTGAAGCGAACCCAAGGGCGTTTTCCTTAAAAACTAGGCTTTTACAGGCGGACGGGCGCGCCGGTGCGCACGCTCTCATCCGCCGCGAGGCAGATGCGCAGCGACTGGACGGCGTCGTCCATGTGCCGCGTGAGATCGATATTTTCGCGGATGGCTTTCAGCACATAGGCCTGTTCGAGATCGCAGAGTTTCTGATGATCCGGCTCGCCGGTCATGGCGAGATCCTCGTCGCGCCGCACGAACTGGCCGTCGGCGCCGGTTTCGGCCGAATGGACGCGGATGACCGAGGTCTTGGTGTGCGTATCGATATCGTCGGACTTCGCCTTGGTGTCGACGAGGATCGAGACCGAACCCTTGGGCGACATGACGTCCTTCACGAAAAAGGCCATTTCCGACATCATCGGGCCCCAGCCGGCCTCGTACCAGCCGACCGAACCGTCCTCGAACAGGACCTGCATATGGCCGTAATTGTACATGTCCGGCGCGACCTCGTCGGTCATGCGCAGGCCCATGCCGCGCACTTCGACGGCTTTCGCATCGGTGATCTGGCACCAGACGTCGACATAATGCACCCCGCAATCGACGATCGGCGAGGTGGTCTGCATCAGCGCCTTGTGGACGTCCCATTTGGCGCCCGAGGACTGCTGGTTGAGGTTCATGCGGAAAACGTAGGGTGGTCCGAGTTTTCGCGCTTCGGCGATCAGCCGCATCCAGGAGGGGTGATGGCGGAGGATATAGCCGACGATGAGCTTCCTCTCGTGCTTCTTCGCAGCCGCGACGACGCGTTCGGCATCGGCAACCGTAGTCGCCAGCGGCTTTTCGACGAAGACGTCGCAGCCGGCCTCGAAGGCCATGACTGCATAGTCGGCGTGGGTATCGGAATAGGTGTTGATCGAGCAGAGATCCGGCCTGGTCTCGTTCAGCGCCTGCTCGAAATCGGAAAACATCGGATAGGCCTCTAGCCCGGCCGGCAGGTCGCGCTGCGAGCGGTTGACGAGGCCGACGATCTCGAAACCCGGGTTGTTGTGATAGGCGACCGCGTGGCTCTTGCCCATGTTGCCGAGGCCGGCGACGAGGACGCGGATGGGGCGGGTGGAGGTCATTTATTTGTCTCCTTGTTTGAGACGGTGTGCTGGGTGGCCCCCTCATCCGCCTGCCGGCACCTTCTCCCCGCTGGGGAGAAGAGGATATGCCGCGGCGTCGCTATTCCCTCCTCTCCCCTTGGGGAGAGGGTGGCCGAGCGGAGCGGAGGCCGGGTGAGGGGGTGCGCCCTCTCCTCAAATGCAAGAACCATCACTTCACCGCCCCCGACGTAATCCCCCGGATCAGTTGCCGCGAGAAGATGACGTAGAGAACCATGACCGGCAGGATCGCCAGCGACAGGGCCGAGAGCACCGCGTTCCAGTTGGTGACGAACTGGCCGATGAACATCTGGGCGCCCAGGGTCACCGTCTTGGTGGCCTCGCCGGGCGCGAGGATCAGCGGGAACCAGAGGTCGTTCCAGATCGGGATCATGGTGAAGACCGCGACCGTCGCCATGGCGGGGCGCACCAGCGGCAGGACGAGGCGGAAGAAGATTGCGTATTCCGAGAGCCCATCAATGCGGCCGGCGCTCTTCAGGTCGTCGGAGACGGTGCGCATGAATTCCGACAGGATGAAGATCGCCAGCGGCAACCCTTGAGCCGTATAGACCAGGATCAGCGAGGTCAGCGTGTTGACGAGGCCGGCGGCGACCATGCCCTGCAGGATCGCCACGGTGCCTAATCGAATCGGGATCATGATGCCGAGCGCGAGGTAGAGCCCCATCAGCGTGTTGCCGCGAAACCGGTATTCGGACAGCGCGAAGGCCGCCATGGCGCCGAACAGCAGGACGAGCGCGATCGAGACGACGGTGACGATCAGGCTGTTCTGGAAATAACCGACGAAATTGCCCTGGCTCAGCACCGTCTCGTAACCGATCAGGCTGAAGGTCGAGGGGGTCGGCAGGGCCATCGGCTCGCGGAAGATCGCGTTGCGGTTCTTGAACGAGTTGACCAGCGTCAGGAAGACCGGAAACAGCGCCACCAACGTATAGGCGATCAACGCCAGGTGGATGAAGGCGGCACGGACGGGGGCGGAGCGGGCTTTCGACATGTCTTGCGCTCCCTTTTAGAACTGGTAACGGCGCATGCGCCGCTGGATGACGAAAAGATAGAGTGCCACGCCAGCGAGGATGATCAGGAACATCACCGCGGCAATCGTCGCGCCCATGGAGCGGTCGCCCATCTGGTTCTGGAAGCCGAAGAAGGTCCGGTAGAGCAGCGTGCCAAGAATGTCGGTCGAGCCGTTCGGGCCGGCAAGCGCGCCCTGAACCGTGTAGACCAGGTCGAAGGCGTTGAAATTGCCGACGAAGGTCAGGACCGAGACGATGCCGATCGAGGGCAGGATGAGCGGCAGCTTGATCTTCCAGAACTGGCTCCAGCCGGTAATGCCGTCGCATTCGGCGGCTTCCAGCACTTCGTCCGGGATGTTGAGCAGCGCCGCATAGATCAGCATCATCGGAATGCCGACATATTGCCAGACGGAGATCAGCGAGACGGCGATCAGCGCGGTTTCGGCCTTGCCGAGCCAGGGTGCAAAGGCCCATTTCAAACCGACCAGATCCATCAGGCTCGGCGCGATGCCCCAGATCGGCGACAGGATCAGCTTCCAGATGAAGCCGACGATGACGAAGGACAGCAGCGTCGGCACGAAGATCGCCGAGCGGTAGAAGGCCGCGAACCGCAGGCCGGGCAGCGACAGCATGGCGGCAATCGCGATGCCGACCGGGTTCTGCACCAGCATATGGATGATGAAGAAGATGACGTTGTTGCGCAGCGCGTTCCAGAAATCGGCGGAAAGGCGCGGATCCCCGAACAGGGTCTGGAAATTGCGGAAGCCCACGAAGGCGAGCTGGCCTTCGACCATGTTGAAGAGCGACAGACGCAGCGTCTCGATCAGCGGCAGGATCATCACCGCGGTATAGACGAGGAAGGCCGGCGCCAGGAAAACGGCGATATGCCAGCGGGTGGGGCGTTTCACCGGCACCGTTTCGATATCGGCAATTTCGGTATCGCTCATGGTTTTGGGTTCCGGTGGTTTGTATTTTCAGAATGACTTCATAGCGGTGCCCCTCATCCGCCTGCCGGCACCTTCTCCCCGTCTCGACGGGGGAAGGGATATGCCGCACCGTTTCCGTGCTTCAAAGGCATCGTGGGGCAAGTCCCCTCTCCCCGCAAGCGGGGAGAGGGTTAGGGTGAGGGGCAGTCTTTGATCGCCAGAGGCGGAGGCTTACTTCGCCGGCTTGTACCAGCTGTCGAGGCCCTTCTGGGTCTCGGCGCCGGCCTGTTCCGGGGTTTCCGTGCCGTTGATGACATTGGCCGAGACGCGCCACATTTCGAGGTCGAGGTTCGGCTGGCCGCGGCCGACGATGGCAGCGCTCGGGCGGATCGTCGGCTTGCAGGTCTGGCGCCAGGAGACGAATTCCTGCGCCAGGTCGTCCTTCATCTTCACCGGCGTCGAGTTCAGGCTGAAGAAGCCCGGCAGGGCGTTGGCGTAGATCTCAGCAAATTCCGGCGAGGCGACCCAGGCGAGGAATTTTTTCGCGGCTTCCGGGTTCTTACCCTTGGCGTTGAGGCCGACGCCGATATCGTTATGGTCGGAAATGTAGCAGGTATCGCCGGCCTTCTTGACCGGCGGCGGGAAGGCGCCCATTTCGAAATCTGCGGCCGCCTTGAAGTTGGAGATTTCCCAGGAACCGGCCGGATAGATGGCCGCACGGCCGAGCGTGAAGAGGTTCTGGCTGTCCGGATAGGTCTGGGCTTCGAAACCGTCGCCGAGATAGGGCTTCCACTTCGCGAGCGCCTTGTAGGGCTCGACCCAGTCGGCATCGGTCAGCTTCTCCTTGCCTGATATCAGCGACTTCCGGCCGTCCTCGCCCTTCCAGTAGTTCGGACCGATGTTGTAGTAGCCCATGGTAGCGGCTTCCCACTGGTCCTTGGTGCCCATGGCGAGCGGGATGTACTTGCCACCCTTCTTGAACTTGTCGAGTATGGCGAAGAATTCATCCTCGGTCTTCGGTACCTGCACGCCGGCCTCCTGGAAGGCCTTCTTGTTGTAGATGAAGCCGTGGATGACGGACGCGATCGGCACGCAGAAAGTCGTCTTGCCGTCATCCGTGGTCCAGGCAGACTTGGCGGTGTCCGAGAAGTTGGAAATGCCCGGCAGGTCGCTCAGCGAGGCGAGCTGGCCCTTCTGGAACATGGCGAGCGACAGGTCGAACGGACGGCAGGTGATGAGGTCGCCCGCGGTACCAGCTTCGAGCTTGGCGTTGACGGCGGAATTGTATTCCGTCGGGGCCATCGGCGCGAAGGTTACCTTGATGCCCGGGTTCTTGGCTTCGAAGGCGGGAATGATCTTCTGCTGCCAGATCGGCAGGTCGTCATTGCGCCAGCTCTCGATGGTGAGCGTGGCGGTCTGTGCGGAAGCTCCGGTGGCAACAAAGCCCGCCGGTGCGAGTACGGTCGTGGCAAAAAGAATGCTTTTCAATATGCGTGTCATGATGTTCTCCCTTTTATATGCGCCTTTCAGGCGCGCTTCATGGAACTCTTGGACGCCTGCAATTCGGCAAGTGCCGTGCGCAGCACATCGTCCGAACGGGCAAGCAAAGTCTTCGCGGCTTCCACATCGGCCGCGCCGGCTGCGAGCAGGACCGCGACCTTGACAGAACCTTCCGAGGCCTCGACCCAGTCACGGGCCACGTCGAAACCGATGCCGGCGATATCGGCCACCATACGGGCAGCGCGGGCACGCAGCTTGCCGTTATCGGCGCGCAGATTGACCATATGGCCGTCATGCACGTGGCCGAGTTTGACGGCAGTCAGCGTCGACAGCATGTTGAAGGCGATCTTCTGGGCGGTCGCGGCACCCATGCGGGTAGAACCGGCGACGACTTCCGGCGGCGTTTCGAGCAGGATCGCCACATCGGCACCTTCGAACAGCTTTGTACCGGCATTGTTGGCCATCGCCACGAGTTTCGCGCCCCGGCGTTTCGCGGTTTCGGCTATGGCGACCGTGTAGGGGGTCGAACCGCTCGCGGACACGCAGATGACGCAATCCGCCGCCTCGATGATAGCGGCGTCCCGCTCGCCGAGAGACGCATCGTCTTCGGGACCGCCGGGCAGGTCAGCTACGTCGGGAAGACCGCCGGCAAACAGGATGGCGATCCGCTCGGGCGGGATGCCGTAGGTGCCGGGGAGCTCCATCGCATCTGCCATCGCTACGAGGCCCGCACTGCCGGCGCCGGCATAGATCACCTTGCCGCCGGATTTCAAAGCTGCAGCGACAAGATCGGCGGCCTTGGCGATTGCTGGAATGGCTTGATCGACAACCTTGGCAGCCACCTGCTGGCCGGATGCGAGAAGCGCAAGGATTTCGGCGGGCGAGAGCATATCGAGCCCTTCCGCTTTCCCATGTCTCGCTTCGGTGGCAGTTGTGCTCATCCGGTTTCTCCCTCTAGTCCAAAATGATGCCAAAAAAATACCAATTGTCCAGAAGGAAAATTAACTTTTATGAACAGATCGATAAGCTCAGCAGAAATTATTGAAAATAATGAAGCAATTTCAAATATATGAAACCTGCTGTTTGAGATTTTTGAAATCACGCTTGGTTATTGGTACTTTTTTGGTATTATCGTCTGCGGAGGTACCCATGGCGGCCTATTTTATCGGAATCGATGGCGGTGGAACGAGTTGCCGTGCGGCATTGGCTGACGGAAATGGCACCATCCTTGGCCGCGGCAAGAGCGGCGCCTCCAATATCCTGACCGATCCCGACACGGCCCTGAAACATATCGCCGAGGCCTCGCGCCTCGCTTTCGCCGAAGCCGGGCTGGAGCCTGAGCTTTCCGCCACCTCCGCCGTTCTCGGTCTTGCCGGCAACAATGTCGGCGATGCGGTGAGTTATGTGCAGGCGCGGCTGCCCTTCAAGCGGTCAGATATCGTGTCAGACGGAGTCATCGCGCTGCAGGGCGCAATCGGCGACGAGGACGGGGCGATCGGCATTGTCGGCACCGGCACGGTCTATATCGCCCGGCATCAGGGCAGGCTTCATTCGGTCGCGGGCTGGGGTTTCCAGGTGAGCGATCTCGGCAGTGGCGCGCGGCTCGGCCAGCTCGCGCTGCAGGAGAGCCTGCTCGCCTATGACAATATCCACCCGATGACCGGTCTGTCCAAGGCCATTCTCGCCGAGTTCGACAACAATCCGGAAAAGGTCGTCGATTTCGCACGGCTGGCGAAACCTGGTGATTTCGGGCGTCATACTCCAAAGGTGTTCGAATTTGCGCGGCAGAGTGACGAGGCGGCGATACGTATCCTCAAGAGCGGGGCAACCGGCATCGACGAGGCTCTCGATGCGGTCAACGGGATCACCAAGGGAAAAGGCCGGCTCTGCCTGCTCGGCGGTCTTGCCCCTCTCTATCCCGAATATCTGGCCGAACGGCACCGCGCCCGACTTTCCGAACCGCTTGCCGATGCGCTGACCGGCGCGGTGGCGCTTGCGGTCCAAACCTATGGGGCGCGGGCGGAGCTACGCGCATGAATCACATGCTCGCCGCCATCCTGCCGCTCGACGGCCTGCAATCGGCCGGCACCGGGCCGCTTTACCGCAAGCTGCGCCAGAGCCTCGAGGAGGCTATCCGCACCGGCAAGCTCGGCCATGGCGACGCCCTGCCGGCCGAGCGCGATCTTGCCGACTATGCCAATGTCAGCCGCGTCACGGTGCGCAAGGCCGTCGACGATCTGGTCAAGGACGGGTTGCTGACCCGCAGGCACGGTTCCGGCACGTTCGTGGTCAAGCCGATGTCGCGTGTCGAGCAGCCGCTGACCCGGCTCACCTCGTTTACCGAGGACATGGCGCGGCGCGGCCTGGTGACGCGATCCGAGTGGCTGGAACGCGGGCTTTTCCACCCCTCCCCCGAAGAGATGATGATGCTGGGCCTCGCGCCCGGGGAAAAGGTCGCGCGTCTCGGCCGCCTGCGCCTCGGCAACGACATGCCGCTCGCGATCGAGCGGGCCAGCATTTCCGCCGATTTCCTGCCCGATCCTTCCGTGGTGACCAATTCGCTCTATGCCGAACTTGGAAAAAAGGATGCCCGGCCGGTGCGCGCCATACAGCGGATATCCGCCTGCAATATGAAGAACCCGGATGCCGGGCTGCTGGCCGTGCCGATCGGCTCCGCCGGCCTTTCGATCGAGCGTGTTTCCTATCTGGCATCCGGCCGGGTGGTGGAGCTCACCCGCTCGCTCTATCGCGGCGATGCCTATGATTTCGTGGCCGAGCTCTCGCTTGGCGAAAACTGACCTTCGAGGACGATGTTATGCTGACCAATATGACGAACATGCGCAAAGAGATCGACGAGATACCGGAAGCGACGGCACGTCTGCTCGACGGTTCGGCGGCCGAGCTTGCCGCTGCCGGCCGTGCGCTGCGCGAAAGGGACCCGGCCTTCCTGATCACCATCGCGCGCGGCTCCTCCGACCATGCTGCGACCTTCATAAAATACGCCGTCGAACTGACCGCCGGCCGGCCGGTCGCCTCGCTCGGGCCGTCGCTCGCCTCGATCTACGGTGCCAAGCTGAAGCTCGACGGCGGTGCGGCGATCGCCATTTCGCAGTCCGGCAAGAGCCCGGATATCGTCGCGATGGCTGAGGCCGCGACCAAGGCCGGTGCCGTCACCGTGGCGCTAACCAATACGCTGCCCTCGCCGATCGCCACCGCTTCGGCCTATGCCGTCAACATCAATGCCGGGCCGGAACTCGCCGTTGCGGCCACCAAGTCGTTCGTCAACTCGATCGTTGCCGGCCTTGCGCTGCTGTCGGAATGGGTCGGTGACGAGGCGCTGAAAGTCGCCATCCGCGACCTGCCGGGGCATTTCGAAAAGGCAGTCAAGCTTGACTGGAGCGAGCTTGCACACGAGCTGGGCGATGCGGAATCCCTCTACATGCTCGGCCGCGGCCCGGCACTGGCGATCGCCAGCGAGGCCGCGCTGAAGTTCAAGGAAACCTCCAACATGCATGCCGAGGCCTATTCGGCGGCGGAAGTGCTGCATGGGCCTGTCGCGCTGGTCGAAAAGCGGTTCCCGGTCGTCACCTTCGCGGCCCGCGATGCGGCGGAAGGCTCCGCCGTCGAGATCGCCGACAGCCTCTCAGTCAAGGGCGCACTCGCCTTTGCGACCTCCGACGAGGTCAAGGACGCCCGCAAGCTGCCTTTCGTGGCGACCGGCCATCCGATCACCGATGCGCTGACGCTCATTCTGCCCTTCTACGGTTTCGTCGAAGCCTGGTCGCGCGCCAAGGGCTTCAACCCGGATGCGCCTGTCGCACTCAAGAAGGTGACCGAGACGCTATGAGTACGCGAAAGGCCATTACCGGCGCCCGCATTTTCGACGGCACTTTATGGCACGAGGATGCCGCGCTGGTTTTTGCGGGCGGCAAGATCGAAGCTATCCAGTCCACGTCCAAGCTGCCGGACAGCATCGAGCGGATCGATGCCGGCGGCGGGCTGATCGTGCCCGGCTTCATCGACCTGCAGGTGAATGGCGGCGGCGGCGTGCTGCTAAACGAGGAGCCGACGGTGGCGGGTCTTAGACAGATCTGCGCCGCGCATGCCAAGTTCGGCACGACGGCGCTGTTGCCGACGCTGATCACAGACACCTACGAGATCACGTCCCGGACGGTCGAGGCCGGCAAGCAGGCGAAGGCCGAAGACGTGCCGGGCTTTCTCGGCCTGCATCTCGAAGGCCCGCATCTTTCGGTGGCGCGCAAGGGTGCGCATGATCCCAAGCTGATCCGGCCGATGGAGGAGAAGGACATCGAACTGATGCTCTCCTGCAGAGGGGTGTTCGATGCGATGATGATCACAGTCGCGCCGGAAAACGTGACGGTTGAACAGGCGGCACAGCTGGCGCAGGCTGGCTTCATGGTGAGCCTCGGCCATACCGACACGACCTACGAGACCGCAAAGACCTACGCCGAGGCGGGTGTTCGCACCGTCACCCATCTCTTCAATGCCATGAGCCCGCTCGGCCACCGCCAGCCCGGCGTCGTCGGCGCTGCACTCGATATCGGCTCGCTCTATGTCGGGATCATCGCTGACGGCATCCATGTCCATCCGGCTGCGATGGGCGTGGCGCTGCGTTCGAAAAACGGACCGGGCAAGATCTTCATCGTCACCGACGCGATGTCGACCATCGGCACCGACATGAAGAGCTTCACCCTGAACGGCCGCGAGATCCTGCGGCAGGACGGCCGCCTGACGCTTGCCGACGGCACACTCGCCGGCGCCGATATCGACATGATCTCGTCGGTCCGGTTTGCCCATGAGGCGCTCGACCTGCCGATCGAGGAGGCGTTGCGCATGGCATCCGCCTATCCGGCGGAAGCGGCCTATCTTGCCGACTGCAAGGGCGCGCTGAAGCCCGGATTTGATGCAGATTTCGTGCTCCTCACCAACGAGCTTAGCATGAAGAGCACCTGGATCGGCGGGGCGAAGGTGCATCAGGAGTAGGCTTAGCCGGCTACCGGAAACCGTATCTCGACCTTCAGACCCCTGCCCTCGCGACCTCCCGCGAGGGTCATCGTCGCTCCGTGCAGGCGGGCGATCTCCTCGACGATCGGCAGGCCGAGGCCGGTGCCGAGCTTGTCGGAGCGGTCTCCGCGTTCGAAACGCTTCAGCACCGACGCCCGCTTTTCGGGCGGGATGCCCGGGCCGTCGTCTTCCACTTCGAGCACCGCGACGCCGTTTTCCGGTGTGACGCGAACGGTCACCTCGGCGCCTTTTCCCGCATAAAGCAGAGCATTGCCGATCAGGTTCTTCATCAATTCGCCGATCAGCAGCGGTTCGGCGGAGACGATGATCTCCCCCTCTCCCTCAAAGCCCAGATCGATGCCGGCATCGGCGGCGAGCGGGACATTGTCGGCCGTTGCCCCGCGCGCCAGCGCCGTCAGGTCGACAACCTGCATCGAGGCGGAGCGGGTGGCCGCATCGATCTTCGCCATCAGCAGGAGCTGGGCAATAATGCGCTCGGCATCCGCCACCGCCTCGTCCGCCTTGCGGGCGGCTTCCTTCACCTCCGCGAGGTCCGCCCCGCGATCGGCAAGTGCCAGCTGGGTGCGGATGATGGTGAGCGGGGTGCGCAGCTGGTGGCTGGCATTGCCGGTGAAATGCCTCAGCGCCTCCAGTGCGCTTTCGAGCCGAACCATGAAGGAATTGACGGTATCGACAAGGCCCTGCACTTCGTTCGGCACCCGCTCGCTGATCGGGTGAAGATCGTCCGGGCTGCGCTCGGCGATCGCCTCGCTGAAACGGTAGAGCGGCCGAAGCGACAGCGTCACCGCCACCCAGACGATGATCGCGGCGCCGACGATCATGAACAGGAGACGCAGCGCCGAGCGGATCAGGATCGTCTGGGTCAGCTGCTGGCGGGCGATGGTGGTTTCCGCGACGGTCACCGTGAACGGCACGGAATTGATGCCGGTCGAGGCGGAGCGGGCAAGCGCGGCGACGCGGATCGGTTCGCCGCGGAACGTGGCATTCTCGAACGCGGCCGCCTGACCTTCCCGACGCGGGATCGACGGAAGCGTCTGATAGCCGGTGATGAATTTTCCGGGTGGTCCGTCGACGCGGTAGAAGACGCGGTCCTGCGCGGCCGAGGTCAGCATTTCCAAGGCCACATACGGGATGTCGACTTCGAGAGAACCGTCTTCGGCAACGATCACCCGTTCGGCGATCGCCAGCGCGGAGCCGGCCAGCACACGGTCGGACACGTCGTTTGCCGTATCGACCGCCTCGTCCCAGGTATCGACCATGGCGATCGTGCCGATCACCGCCGTCGAGGCGAGAAGCCAGGCGAGCAGACGGCGGCGCAGGGAATAGGCGGCAATCGGCGGGACGGGTTGGGCGCCGTGAGAGACCGATGTCATGCCGTCGGTGCCGTGGTTTCGAGATAATACCCGATGCCGCGAGCGGTCTTCACCGTAAGACCGTGCGGGGCGAGACGCCGGCGCAGGCGGCTCACATACTGCTCGATCGCATTGGCGGACAAGTCGTCGTCGAAGCCGGTCAGCGATGCCATGATCGCGTCCTTGGAGACCACCTTGCCGGCGCGCAGGAAGAGCAGTTCCAGAAGCGCCACTTCCCGTGCTGGCAGATCGAGGGTCACGCCCTGGCTCGAAAAGGTCCGTGAATTCAGGTCGAAGGTGACGCCGCCGTAGTTGACGATCGAGCTCCAGAAGCCCCGCCTGACGGCGCAGCAGCACGCGGATGCGCGCCTCGAATTCCGGGATGTCGAACGGCTTGATCATATAGTCGTCGGCGCCGAGATCGAGCCCCTTCACCCGCTCCTCGGGCGTGCCGCGGGCGGTCAGGATCATCACCGCCGCCTTGTTCGCCCGCGCCCGCATGGCGCGCAGCACGTCAAGCCCGTCCATTTCCGGCAGGTTCAGGTCGAGTATGACGAGATCATAGGTTTCGGCGGCGGCGACAGCCTCGGCGGAAGCGCCGTCGGCGACCGCATCGACGGCATAACCGCTGCCGCGCAGGATCGTCGACAGCCCCTCGGCCAGCGCCTGATTGTCCTCGACCAGAAGAATACGCACGAAATCTCCCCGCTTCCGCAGATGATTATAAACGCGGAAGCGGCGATGTCACGGATGTGGTGATGCCGTGGTTACTTCGATCGTTATCCCAGTCGTTTACTGTGAACGGCCGATGTAGTCCATCTTGCCGATCGGAACACCCTTGTGGCGCAGGATGGCGTAGGCCGTGGTGACGTGGAAATAGAAGTTCGGCAGGGCGAAGCCTAGCACATAGCTCTTGCCGGTGAACTTGGTCTCGCCGCTGCGGGTCTTCAGGATCACCTCGGCGTCTTCGCGGTCCGCCATGCTGGCGGGATCGACGCTGTTGAGGAATGCCACGGTCTTTTCGATGCGGGCATGCAGGTCGGCGAAGGTGACTTCGTCATCGGCCATCGGGATGTTCTCGATCTGCCCGACGCGGACAGGCACGAATTTGGCGCTGTCGCTGGCGCGCTGGATCTGGGCGGTCAGCGGGTACATGTCGTGGACCAGCCGGGTTTCCAGCAGTTCCTTGTGGGCAATGCCCTTCTCGTCGGCGAAGGCTTCGCCTTTCTTGAGGATTTCCGTGAGGTTGCCGAAAGCGCGGATGAAAACCGGCACCGTGATATCGTAGAGCGTAAGCGACATGGAGCGAAACCTTCGTTGACGGACGGGACGCCGGGGCTTCCGGCGCGAAATGACCGCCCACACGTAATGGCACAGCATCGGAAAACAAGCCGGCAGGCGGTTGCATCGAGCCCCCTGTGGCGGGAATGTTACGGGTCACCCGATCGGCTTGTCGCGGCCGCCGCGGTGGGGCATTGTGGGTTCATGAAAAGGCTGCTTTTCCCACTCCTCTGTCTTGCCTTTTCGCCAGGCCTCGCCGGGGCGGATACGACGCTGTTCAAGGCGCTCTCCGGGCGTGACGATGCGCCCATGCTGACGGTCTATTCTTCGCTCGACGAGCCGCTCGCCAAGCCGATGATAGCCGGCTTCCAGACGGCCAATCCGGATGTGGCGGTGCGATACGAGGACATGCTGACGGGCGAGATCTACGACCGGATCGTGCGCGAAACCGATGCCGGCAACAAGACGGCCGACTTCGCCTTCTCCTCCGCCATGGACCTGCAGGTGAAGCTTGCCAATGATGGCTACGCCCAGCGCAGCGACCTGCCGATGAGCGGTCAATGGCCGGGCTGGGCCAACTGGCGCAATACCGCCTATGCGCTGACCTTCGAACCGGCCGTGTTCGTCTATCACAAGCCGAGTTTCAAGGATTCCTCCCCGCCCTCGACCCGGGCGGAACTGGTGGAGTTCCTGCAGAAGCGGGGCGATGCGGTCTACGGCCGGATCGGTACCTACGACATCGAGCGTTCCGGCGTCGGTTTCCTGTTCATGGCACGCGACCAGGAGCAGTTCGGCGATATCTGGTCCGTGATCCGGGCGATGGGTGCGGCGGGCGTGAAACTTTATTCGACCAGCCAGGCGATCCTGGAACGCGTTGCCGACGGGCGGTTCCTGCTCGGCTACAACATTCTCGGCTCCTATGCCGCAGACTGGGCTTCCCGTCATCCGGATGTCGGCATCGTGCTGCCGAAGGACTATACGGTGGTGATGTCGCGCATCGGCCTGGTGCCGCAGGCCGCCGCCGCTCCAGATCTCGGCAAGCGTTATCTCGAATTCTTCATGTCGAAGGAAGGCCAGACGATCATGGCCCGCGAACTGCAGATCCCGGCCGTCAGCCCCGAAGTCGCCGGCAATAACACAGCGACGACATTGCGGGAGATGCTTGGCGGACAATTGAAGCCGGTGCCGGTCAGCCTCGGGTTGATGGTCTATCTCGACCAGGTGAAGCGGGCACGGCTGATTTCCCGCTGGAATGAGGTCCTCAGGCTGCAATAGTCACAAAATTCGGCGGCGGCGGGTGGAAACCCCTTGCCAAATCGCAAGTCCAGGGAAGATGTCAGGTTAATGTCAGCTTCATATGCTGGCTTAGGGCATTCGGCCCCCATTTGGAGGTGGGGACCCGATTGACGATGGGAGGACATCGGCCAGGCGGTTCTCGCTTGCCAAACCCTCTCCCTCGTTCCGCCAACAAACATATCGCGTCGGATTACGACGCCAACGGAGGATCGACCCTTGAAACATTTCTTCCTTGCTTCCCTTCTCGCGGGCGCAATCGCACTTCCGGCCGCCGCGGCCGACTACTCGATCATGGCTCCCGCAGCGCCGGGCGGCGGCTGGGACCAGACCGCCCGCACCATGCAGACGGCTTTGCAGACCGAGAAGATCTCCGGCAAGGTTCAGGTCATGAACGTTCCGGGCGCCGGCGGCACGATCGGCATCGCCCAGTTCGCCAGCCAGCAGAAGGGCAATGCAAACGCCCTGATGGTCGGCGGTTACGTCATGGTCGGCGCCATCCTGACCAACAAGTCGCCGGTCACCCTGAAGGACGTCACACCGATCGCCCGCCTCACCGGCGAATACGAAGTGATCGTCGTACCGGCAGCTTCCGAGATCAAGACTGTTGCCGACCTTGTCGCCAAGCTGAAGGCAAATCCGGGCGCGGTTTCCTGGGGCGGTGGTTCGGCCGGCGGTACGGACCACATCACGGCGGGTCTGATCGCAAAGGCTGCCGGCGTCGATCCCACGAAGGTCAACTACATCGCGTTTTCCGGCGGCGGTGAAGCACTCGCCGCCATCCTCGGCGGCCAAGTCACGGCCGGCATCTCGTCCTATGGCGAGTTCGAATCGCAGGTCAAGGCCGGCGCGTTGCGTCTGCTCGCCATCTCCTCCGAAAAGAAGCTCGAAGGCATCAATGCCCCGACGCTGAAGGAATCCGGTCTTGACGTCGTGATCCAGAACTGGCGCATGGTCGCCGCCGCTCCGGGCCTTACCCCCGAGCAGAAGAAGGCCGTGACCGCCGACGTCGAAAAGCTCGTCAAGTCCAAGACCTGGCAGGACAGCCTGAAGACCAAGGGCTGGATCGACACCTATCTCTCCGGTCCGGAATTCGACGCGCAGCTTGCCAAGGACATTGCCGCGACTGAGACCATCCTGAAGGACATCGGACTGGTTAAATGAGCCTCGACAACAACAAAACGACCACCGAACAGCGCCGCCCCGATTGGGCGGCGCTTGTTATTGCCGCCATCCTCGTCGCCGTCGCTGCCGTTATCTTCCTGGACGTCGACCGGCTGCGGGATATGGGCGGTTATAGCCAGGTCGGGCCGGCCACCGTTCCCAACTGGATCGCCTTTGCACTGATCGGGCTTGCGATCTGGACCGTCTTCGCCGCGTTTCGCCGCGACTTTCCGGCGCGCGAAAAACAGGAACTTGGACCTGTTGCGTGGGTCGTCGCCGGCCTGCTGGCGCAGATGATCCTCATTCGGATCGCCGGTTTCTCGATCGCCACGGGCACGCTGTTCGGCCTCGCCGCGGCAGGTTTCGGCGCCCGCAAACTGTGGATCAGCATTCCGATCGGCATCGTCGTCTGTCTTGGCATCTGGTGGCTGTTTGCCGGCGTTCTGCAACTTTCGCTTCCGGCAGGCCCGCTGGAACACCTGATCCAGTGATGCGACCCTCGAGAGTAAGATTATGAGCACATTCGAATTCCTTCTCCAGGGGCTCGCATCGGCAATGGAGCCGATGAACCTCTTCTATGCGCTGATCGGCGTGACGCTCGGCACCATGGTCGGCGTGCTTCCGGGCATCGGTCCGGCGACGACCGTCGCCCTGCTTCTGCCGGTCACCTACCAGCTCGATGCGACCGGCTCGCTGATCATGTTCGCCGGCATCTATTACGGCGGCATGTATGGCGGTTCGACGACGTCGATCCTCTTGAACACGCCGGGCGAAAGCGCCTCGATCGTCACCGCGCTCGAAGGCAACAAGATGGCCCGGGCGGGACGCGGCGGCCCGGCACTGGCGACGGCGGCGATCGGTTCGTTCGTTGCCGGCCTGATCGCGACGCTCGCGCTTGCCTTCATCGCGCCCTACATCGTCAAGCTGGCGCTGGTCTTCGGTCCGCGCGAATATTTCGCGCTGATGGTTCTCGCCTTCGTCACCGTCTCCTCCGCCTTCGGCAATTCGACGTTGCGCGGCCTCACCTCGCTCTTCATCGGACTTGCCCTCTCGCTCGTCGGCATCGACCAGCTGACCGGCCAGAACCGGCTCTCCTTCGGCGTTCCGGACCTGCTCGACGGTATCGAAGTGACCACCATGGCGGTCGCCATGTTCGCGATCGGCGAGACGCTTTACATCGCCGCCCAGGGCGAAGCGGCACCGGACAAGATCGAAGCGATCCGGGGCTCGGTCTGGATGACGGCACAGGATTGGAAGCGTTCCTGGAAAGCCTGGCTGCGCGGCACCGTGATCGGCTTCCCGATCGGCGCGATGCCGGCCGGCGGCGCCGAAATCGGCACCTTCCTGTCCTATGCGACGGAGAAGCGCCTTTCCAAGCACCCGGAAGAATTCGGCAATGGCGCGATCGAAGGCGTGGCCGGTCCGGAAGCCGCCAACAATGCGTCCGCAGCCGGCACGCTCGTGCCGCTCCTGACCCTCGGCCTGCCGACCTCGGCGACCGCGGCGATCATGCTCGCCGGCTTCCAGCAATACGGCCTGCAGCCCGGTCCGCTGCTGTTTGCGACCAACCCGCAGCTCGTCTGGGGTCTGATCGCCTCGCTTTTGATCGCCAACCTGATGCTACTCGTCCTCAACCTGCCGCTGGTCGGCCTGTGGGTGAAGTTGCTGACTATTCCCAAGCCGTGGCTCTATGCGGGCATCCTGGTGTTTGCGACGCTCGGCACGATCGGCGCCAATCCCTCGGTGTTCGAACTCGGCATGCTGCTGGTCTTCGGGCTCATCGCCTACATCATGCGCGTCTTCGATTATCCGATCGCGCCTGTCATCGTCGGCCTCATTCTCGGGCCGCTTGCCGAACAGCAGCTCCGCCGCGCGCTCGCCATCAGCCAGGGTGACGTGACGGTGCTGTTCACCTCGCCGATCGCAGCCGTGCTGCTGAGCGTGGCAGCGCTTGCCCTCATCCTTCCCCTCGTCCTGCGTGCACGCGGACGCGGCGATGCTCTTTCGCAGATGGCAGCCAGCGAAGACTGATCATAACGCTGCCAACAGACTGAAAGCCCGGCTTCGGCCGGGCTTTTTTTATTGCCCGAACACCGACCAGCCCGTTCTGGTAGCCAACATTTCGAGCGCCAGCGAACCCAGCAGCGAATTGCCGTTGTGGTTGAGACCCGGCGACCAGACGGCGACGGACGCCTTGCCCGGCGCGACTGCCATGATGCCGCCACCAACGCCGCTCTTGCCGGGCAGGCCGACGCGGTAGGCGAAATCGCCGGATCCATCGTAATGGCCGCAGGTCAGCATCAGCGCATTGATGCGCCTTGCCCGCTGCTTCGAGACCACGGTGTGCCCTGTCAGCGGATTGCGGCCCGATGCGGCGAGGAAAAGGGCCGACTTGGCGAGCTGGGTGCAGGTCATCGCCAGCGCGCAGTGGTGGAAATAGACGCCGAGGACATGTTCGACGGGATGGTCGAGCTTGCCGAAGGAGCGCATGAAATTGGCAAGCGCGAAATTGCGGAAACCCGTCGCCTGTTCCGACTTCGCCACTTCCGGGTCGATGGCGATCGAATCGTCATCCGCCAGGTAACGCACAAAACGGACGATCTCCCCGATCGCCTCGCGCGGCGTGTGTCCGGCAAGCACGAGATCGCTGACGGCGATGGCGCCGGCATTGATGAACGGATTACGCGGCTTGCCTTCCTCGTGCTCGAGCTGGACGATCGAATTGAAGGCGGAGCCGGACGGTTCGCGCCCGACGCGGTTCCAGGTGGTCTCCCCGTGCTTGCCGAGCGCCAGCGTCAGCGTGAAGACCTTCGAGACGCTCTGGATCGAGAAGGGCTCGTCGCAATCGCCAGCCTTGAAGACCTGGCCGTCGACACCGATGATCGCCATTCCGAACTTCTTCGGATCGACATGGGCGAGCTGCGGGATGTAGTCGGCCACCTTGCCTTCGCCCAGACGCGGCGTCAGCTTCGCGTGGATCTCGTCGACGATCGCCTGCAGGTCTGCCATCTCTTAACCCCGAATTGTTGCGCCCGGAGACGAGCCTTACTATTCGAAGGCGCTGCCGGAAAGATGGTTGCTGGCGGAAGCCTTCACCGCGCCGATCTCCGACCACAGTGAGGCGACCATCGCCGGGTCCACATCGGCCATGATATCGCGCAGCCAGCCTTCGTGGGCGGCTGCCATGGCGACAAAAAGCTCGGTACCGGCGGGCGTCAGCTTGGCGACGGTGACGCGGCGGTCCCCGTCCGGCGTGACCCGCTGCACGAAACCGTCCGTCTCCAGCCGCTCCACCAGGCCGGTCACGTTGCCGTTCGTCACCATGGTGCGCTTGGAAAGCTCGCCGAGCCTCAAGCCGTCCGCCTCGCGATAGAGCTGCGCCATCAGATCGAACTGGGGAAGCGTCGCGCCGAACTCGGTGCGGAGCCGGCGGCGGATTTCGGTGGTGATCAGCTTGGTGGTGGAAAGCATGCGCAGCCAGAGCCGCGTCTCAGGCTTGTTCTTCCCATGCGGGCCATGGGCGATCAGTTCCAGGTCGGCGCTTGCCGCTTCTGCTTCCATGCCTATACCCCGAGATATCGATCCTGCAATTCCGTCGTCAGGTCCGCGGGCCTGCCGCTCCAGGCGCTTCTTCCGTTTTCCAGGATGACACAGCGGTCCGCAACCGGCAAAAGCTCCGAAAGCGTCTTATCCACCACGAGGATCGACAAACCCTCGGCTTTCAGCCGCCGGATCGCCTTCCAGATGTCCTGGCGGATGACCGGGGCAAGGCCTTCGGTCGCCTCGTCGAGAATGAGAAGGCGTGGATTGGTCATCAGGGCGCGGCCGATCGCCAGCATCTGCTGCTCGCCGCCGGACAGCGATCTTGCCATTTGCGCATGACGCTCCTCAAGCCGGGGGAAGAGCTCGTTGACGCGCTCCAGCGTCCATTGACCGGGCCGTGCGGCAGCGACCAGATTTTCATGGACGGTGAGGTTCGGGAAGCAACGGCGGCCTTCCGGCACCAGGCCGATGCCGAGCTTGGCGACATGATGCGGCCGCTTGCCCTTCGTATCCGTGCCGCCGATCTTCACGCCACCGGCGCGGGGCGGGTTGAGATTGCAGATGGCGCGGATGGTGGTCGTCTTGCCCATGCCGTTGCGGCCCATCAGGGCGACGGCCTCGCCTTCCGCGACCGACAGGTCGACGCCGAAGAGGGCCTGGCTGGCGCCGTAGAATGCTTCGATCTTGGTGACATCGAGCAGCATCAGGCGTGATCTCCGAGATAGGCGGTGCGCACGGTCGGGTCGCGGCGAATTTCCTCGACAGTCCCCGTCGCGATGATGCGGCCGTAGACGAGCACCGAAATCCGGTCGGCGAGCGCGAAGACGGCGTCCATATCGTGCTCGACCAGCAGGATCGGCGCTTCATGCCGCAGCGTATCGAGGAAACGGGTCAGCGATTTCGAACCTTCCGGCCCCATGCCGGCCATCGGTTCATCCAGCAGGAAGGCTTTCGAACCGAGCGCCAGCGCCATGGCGATTTCGAGCTGCCGGCGTTCGCCATGGGAAAGCTCGGCGGCCGGAATGCGGGCGCGGGCCGTCAGGCCGACACGTTCCAGCATGGCCATCGCCGTGTCGATCAGTGACTTGTCGCGCATGACGGGCTTGAAGAAACGGAAGCTCGAGCCTTGCTTCGCCTGAACCGCCAGCATGACATTGCGCAGGCCGGAGAAATCCGGCGCGATCGACGAGACCTGGAAGGTGCGGCCGAGGCCAAGCCGAGCACGGTCGGCAACCCCCAGCGAGCCGATATCCTGCCCGGCAAAACGCACCGTGCCGCTATCCTGCCGAAGCGTGCCGCAGATCTGGTGGATGAGCGTCGACTTGCCGGCGCCGTTCGGGCCGATCAGGGCATGGATCTCGCCAGGGCGAAGATCGAGCGTCACGCCGTCGGTTGCCCGGAGCGCGCCGAAATTCTTGATGAGGTTGGAGATCTGGAGAACCGGCTCAACCATGTTTGGCCTTTCCGGCAAGCAGGCCCAGAAGACCACCGCGCGCAAACAGCACGACGGCGAGCAGGATGAGGCCTAGGAAGAACTGCCAGCGCTCAGTGAGGCCACCGAGCGCAAATTCGAAGATCACGTAGAGTGCAGCACCTGCGAGCGGCCCGAACAGCCGGCCGGTGCCGCCGAGGATGATCAGCACGATCAGTTCGCCCGACATATGCCACGACAGCATGGACGGACTGACGAAGCGGTTGAGATCGGCAAACAGCGCGCCGGCGAGGCCGGTGACTGCCGCCGAGATCGCAAAGGCGGTGAGCCGAATCCGGTAGGGCTGAATGCCGACGGTCGCGACACGCACCTCGTTCTGCCGCGCCGCCTGCAGCGCCGTGCCGAAACGCGAGGCGCGGATCAGCGCAAAAAGGCCGAGCGCCAGCAGCAGGACGACGTAGCAGATCAGGAAGAAGGTCAACGGCCGCATGGTGTTGACGCCCGGAAACTGGTTGCGGACGAGGATCGACAACCCGTCCTCACCGCCATAGGCGGGCCAGGAGATCGCGAAATAATAGACCATCTGCGCAAAGGCGAGCGTGATCATGATGAAGTAGACGCCCGAGGTGCGCAGGCTGATCGCGCCGATCGCCAGGCCGACGAGGCCGGAAAGGATTACCGCGACGATCCAGATCACCCACATCTGCTTCGAGCCGGAAAGGCCAAACAGCAGTGGATCGCCGGAAAAGGCGTGAGCCGCCAAAATGCCGGCCACATACCCGCCGATGCCGAAGAAGGCCGCGTGGCCGAAGGAGACGAGACCGCCGAGACCGAGCGCCAGATTGAGGCCGGTGGCGGCGAGCGCGAGGATGGCGATGCGGGTCGCAAGCGTGACGTAGAACGGCTGACCGAACGCGTTCGCCGCGAAGGGCACGGCGAGCAGCAGGGCCGCCAGACTGAGGTTGATGAGGTTTTCACGGGTCACGATCATGATCTCACGCATGGGCCGCGGGGAAGAGGCCGCGCGGCTTTACCGCAAGAATGACCGCCATGACGATATAGATCAGCATCGAGGCCGCCGCGCCGCCGATCATGCCGGCCTGCGCCGGGGCGACGAACAGCGCCAGGATCTTCGGAGCCAAGAAACGCCCCATCGTATCGGTGACCCCGACCAGCAGCGCACCGAGAAGTGCGCCCTTGATCGAGCCGATGCCGCCGATGACGATGACGACGAACGCGAGGATCAGCACCGGCTCGCCCATGCCGACCTGCACCGACTGCAGCGCACCGACCATGGCCCCGGCAAGGCCCGCCAGGGCCGCGCCGAGCGCGAAGACGACGGTATAGAGTGTGCGGATATCGACGCCGAGCGCGCCGATCATCTCGCGGTCGCTTTCGCCGGCACGGATGCGCATGCCGAGACGGGTCCGGGAGATCAGCAGATAGAGGCCGAAGGCGACGATCGCGCCGGCAAGGATGATCGCCAGGCGATAGACAGGATATTCCGTGCCGCCCGGCAGCGCGACGGCGCCCTGCAGAAGCGGCGGGATATCGAGATAGAGCGGGAAGGAACCGAACAGCCAGCGCGTGCCTTCCGAAAACATCAAGATCAGCGCAAATGTGGCGAGCACCTGGTCGAGGTGATCGCGGTCGTAGAGCCTGCGGATCACCACGAGTTCGACGATCGCGCCGGCGGCGGCCGCCGCGACGAGGCTGGCGATCAGGCCGATCCAGAACGAGCCGGTCCACGCCGCCACGGTGGCGCAGGCGAATGCGCCGACCATGTAGAGCGAGCCGTGAGCGAGGTTGATCAGGCCCATGACGCCGAAGATCAGCGTCAGCCCGGCAGCCATGAGAAACAACATGACGCCGAGCTGCAGGCCGTTGAGCAACTGCTCGAGAGCAAGTGCCAAAGTCACAGTCAGGCCTTAGATCTTGCAGTCTTTGGCATAGGCATCGCCGTGGTCGGCGAAGATCTTCTCCACCGTCTTGTTGGTGATGACGCCGTTCTGCTTCACCACTTCCGTCAGGTAGATGTCCTGGATCGGATGCTGGTTGGTGTTGAACTTGAATTTTCCACGCGGCGACTGGATGTCTGCCTTGCGAAGTTCTGCGCCGAAGGCATCGGCGTTCTTGACGCTTGCCTTGGAAGCAGCCGACAGGATGAGCTGGGCTGCGTCATAGGCCTGGACGGCATAGATGGACGGCAGGCGGTTATATTCCTTCTGGAAGTCCGCCAGGAACTTCTTGCTCGCGGCGTTGTCGAAGTCCGGGGCCCACTGGCCGGACGCCTTGGCGCCGACCGCCGCATCGCCGATGGCCGGCAGAACGTCCTGGCTGAAGGAGAAGCCCGGGCCCATGACCGGGATTTTGACGCCCGACTGAGCGAACTGCTTCATGAAGGCGATGCCCATGCCGCCGGGCAGGAAGGTGAAGATGCCATCAGCGCCGGAAGCGCGCATCTGGGCGATTTCGGCAGCGTAGTCGGTCTGGCCGACCTGGGTGTAGACTTCGGCTGCAAGCTGGCCCTTGTAATAACGCTTGAAACCGGTCAGCGAATCCTTGCCGGCCGGATAGTTCGGGGCGAGGATGAACATCTTCTTGTAGCCCTTGTTGGCATATTCGCCCATGGCTTCATGAAGATTGTCGTTCTGGTAGGCGGCGTTGAAATAAAGCTTGTTGCAGTTGGCGCCGGCAAGCGCTGCAGGCGCAGCATTGGTCGAGACGTAGAACTTGCCCTGGGCCACCGCACTCGGAGCAACCGCCATCAGCAGGTTCGACCAGACGATGCCGGTCAGGATGTCGACCTGATTGCTCTGGATCATCTTGTCGGCGATCTGAACGGCCAGTTCCGGCTTCTGCGCATCGTCCTCGGTGACGACGGTGACGTCCTTGTTGCCGGAATTCTTGATCGCCAGCATGAAGCCGTCGCGCGTGTCGATGCCGAGGCCGGCCCCACCGCCCGAAAGCGTGGTGATCATGCCGATTTTCAGCGGCTCGGCGAAAGCCATGCCGGTGGTGCTCATGCTCAGCGCCAGCGTGGCTGCAGCAAGCATTTTCTTCATGTGACGAACTCCCGTTTGTTTTTGTGTTGTTCCCGATGCCTTCGACGGACTTGGACATCCGCCGGGTCTTCTTTGTCTTCCACATTTGCGTGGAAACTTCCACTCTACATGTCAGGCGAAATTCGACCGCTGATCACCATGGTTAAGCTGAGGGCTTCTGCTTCAGCCGGAAGCGCTGGATCTTGCCGGATTCTGTCTTCGGCAGGGCGTCGGCGAACACGATCGAACGCGGATATTTGTAGGGGGCGATCACCGCCTTGACGTGATCCTGCAGGATCTTGACCATCAGTTCGCCAGCCTCGGCGCCCTTTACCAGCACCACATGCGCCTCGACGATCGTCCCGCGCGCCTCGTCCGACACGCCGATCACGGCGCATTCAAGCACTGCCTCGTGCTTGAGGAGGGCTGCCTCCACCTCGGGACCGGCGATGTTGTAGCCGGCCGAAACGATCATGTCGTCGGAGCGGGCTGCGAAGTGGAAATAACCGTCCTCGTCCTCGACGAAACTGTCGCCGGTCAGGTTCCAGCCGTCTTTGACGTAGTCCTTCTGGCGGTCGTCGGCGAGGTAGCGGCAGCCGATCGGCCCCTTGACCGCCAGCTTGCCGATCGTGCCGCGCGGCACTTCGTTCATGTCGTCGTCGACGACGATCGCCTCGTAGCCGGTGAGCGGCTTGCCGGTGCAGGCCGGCCTGGAATCGCCGAGACGGTTCGAGATGAAGATATGCAGCATCTCGGTCGCGCCGATGCCGTCGAGGATCGGCTTGCCGGTTTTTTTCACCCATTCGTCGAAGACAGGACCTGGCAGCGTCTCGCCGGCGGAAACCGCAATGCGCAGGGACGACAGGTCGGCACCGGCATCCATCGCCGCGAGCATGGCGCGATAAGCGGTCGGCGCGGTGAAGCTGATCGTCGCCTTGTAGGTCTCGATGATCTCGATCATCTTCGCGGGCGTCGCCTGTTCCAGGAGGGTCGCAGCTGCGCCGAAACGCAAAGGGAAGACCGCAAGGCCGCCGAGGCCGAAGGTGAAGGCGAGCGGTGGGGAACCGACGAACACGTCGTCCGGCGTCACATCCAGCACTTCCTTCGCGTAGGCATCGGCGATGATCAAGATATCGCGGTGGAAATGCATGGTCGCCTTCGGCACGCCGGTGGAACCCGACGTGAAGCCGAGCAGGGCGACGTCGTCGCGGCCGGTCTTCACCGCTTCGAAACGCACCGGCTTGTTGAGGGCCGCACGATCGAGCTCGGCATCATGGTTGGCGGTGCCGTCAAAACCGATCACCTGTTTCAGGAACCGGCTTTCCTTGGCGCAGGCGACCAGTTCGTCCATCAGCCGCGTATCGCAGAGCGCGATGGAGATTTCCGCCTTGTCTATGATCTTGGCGAGCTCGCCGGAGCGCAGCATCGGCATCGTATTGACGACCACCGCGCCGGCCTTCGTCGCGGCCAGCCAGCAGGCGACCATGGCCGGGTTGTTGGCGGAACGGATCAACACCCGGTTGCCGGGCTTCAGGCCGTAATCCTCGGTCAGCGCCTGGGCGATGCGGTTCGTCCAGTCGGACAATTCCTTGTAGGTGCGGCGGCGGCCGTTGCCGATGAGCGCGGTGTTGTCGCCGAAGCCGCGCTCGACCATGCGGTCGGTGAGTTCGACGCCCGCATTCATCCATTCCGGATAATCGAAGCCATCAAGCCTGATTTCCGGCCACTGATCCGGCGGCGGAAGATTGTCGCGGGCAAACGTATCCAGATGGCCTGACGGTCCCAGCATATTTTCGTTCCCAAGCGTTTTTTATATAGCGGCTTTTTGCCTTTCGCCCAGAAAAGCACTGCTTTCCCTCGGTTGCAAGAGAGAAAGTTTAAGTTTGTAATAATTTTTCCTCCGACGATTTTTGAAGCTGTGACGGGCTTCCAAGCGAGCTGATGCGGTGACAGTATGACGTTCGAAATCAAGCGGATCGAAGGAAATTGAAGATGCGTCATCGGATCAGCGACTGGGACAATGCCTATGCCAACGGCATCAATATTCCCCAGGGCGACCGCTGGCCGGCAGCATGGGTGGAGCCGGCGCGGCTTTATCGCGAGGCGCTCGCCACAGCCGGCCGCGCCAGGCTCGGCCTTTCCTACGGCGAAAAGCCGCGCAACCGCTTCGACCTTTTCCTGCCCGAAACCGATCCGGCCGGTCTCGTGGTTTTCGTCCACGGCGGCTTCTGGATCGGTCTCGACAACAGCTACTGGTCGCAGTTCGCCAAGGGTTCGGTGGAGCGCGGATATGCCGTCGCCATGCCAATGTACACGTTGGCCCCGGAAAACCGCATTTCAGGCATCACGGCGGAAATCGGCAAGGCGATCGAGGCTGCTGCAAAGGACGTAGCGGGACCGATCCGGCTGATCGGCCATTCGGCGGGCGGCCATCTGGTGACGCGGATGATCTCGGCCACGTCACCGCTTCCGGAGGCCGTGCGCAGCCGCATCGTCAACACGGTCTCGCTTTCCGGCGTGCATGACCTGCGGCCGATCATGAAGACCAAGATGAACGAAAAGCAGCGGATCGACGCCGAAGAAGCCTACCGGGAAAGCCCAGCCCTTTTGGAGCCGCTTGCCGGCGCTCGGGTGACCTGCTGGGTGGGGGCCGGCGAGCGTGCCGAGTTCATCCGTCAGAACGCGCTACTGGCCAGCATCTGGAAGGGGCTAGGCGCCGAGACGGAGGCCGTCGAGGAGCCGGACAGGCATCACTTCACCATCCTCGACGGTATGGAGGATCCCGCCCACCCGTTGATGGATGCGCTGTTTTCCTAAAGCGATGCGGCGGCGCGGGCCGCCTGGTCGTAGTGGCCGGACAGCGCGCGCAAGCGGGCCGCCATGGCCGACAGGGTTTCTCCCGAAACCTCGGTGGCCAGCACCGACTTGACCAGCAGCTCCTCGCGCACCGCCGCATAACGCTTGCAGGCCTCGGCGCCAGCTTCCGTCACCATGACCAGCTTTTCCTTGCCGCGGCGGCCGGATTTGATCAGCTTCAGTCGCTCGAGTTTCTTCAGCGCGTAGGTCACCACATGCGTGTCCTCGATGTTGAGGACTAGCGCGATATCGGCAAGCGTCTTTGCCTTGTTGCGGCTGTTGATGTTGTGCAGGACGAGGATATCGATCGGTGAGAGATCCAGCACGCCGGCAGCCGACATGCACCTGACCATCCAGCGGCTGAAGGCGTGGTTCAGCATGATCATGCCGAACTCGATCTCCGACAGCGCCGGCAAAGCCCCGCTCGCCAGGTGCCCGGAGGATACGATCGGGCCGAATTCACTCTTTTCCGATGACATGATTTCTCCTCCGAGTGCGAGCGCGCCGCAGGCGGATGCCTGCGGCGCCTCTCAAATCACATCTTCTTGTAGGCGTCCAGAATGGCGGCGCCGTCGGCACCAGCCTTCTTCGACCAGTCTTCGGTCAGCTTGGCGCCGACATCGGCCAGGCCCTTCTTGAGATCGGCACTCGGTTCGAGAACCTTCATGCCGTTCTTCTTGAGGGTTTCCATGTAGGCCGAGGTCTTTTCGGCACCGAGCGCCCAGCCCCGGGTCTCTGCGGCAGCGGCGGCATCGGTGACAGCCTTCTGGACGGCCGGATCGAGGCCAGCGAAGGCTGCCTTGTTGACGAAGATGACGTTCTTCGGGATCCAGGCCTGGGTGTCGTAGTAGTGGGTCAGCGATTCCCAGATCTTGCTATCGACGCCGGTGGCGCTCGAGGTCATCAGGCCGTCGATGACGCCGGTTGCGAGAGCCTGCGGCAGTTCGGCCGCCTGGACAGTGACCGGCTGGGCGCCGACCAGATCGGCGATGCGCGACGTGCCGACGTTATAGGCGCGCCATTTCAGGCCCTTGAGGTCGGCGGTGCTGTTGACGTCCTTCTTGGTGAAAATGCCCTGCGGCGGCCACGGCGTCGCATAGAGGAGCTTGAGGCCCTGGGCGTCGAGCGCCTTCTCGATCGCCGGCTTGGACGCGGCGTAGAGCTTCTTGGACGCATCGAAGCTGGTTGCCAGGAACGGCACGACGTCGATGCCGAAGACCGGGTTTTCGTTCTCGTGCAGCGAGATCAGCACTTCGCCGGCCTGGGCCTGGCCGGTCTGGACGGCACGCTTGATGTCCGGAGCCTTGAAGAGCGAGGCGCTCGGATGAACGGTGATCTTCAGCTTGCCGCCCGAGGCCGTTTCCACGTCCTTGGCGAACTGCATCAGGTTCTCGACATGGTAGTTCGCCGGCGGATAGGCCGACGGCAGGACCCAGGCGGTCTGGGCGAGAGCAGCGCCGGAAGCCGCCAGAAGCGCTGCGCCAGCAAGGCCCGAGCGAACGAGAGTAGAGATCATTTTCCTCATATCAGTTCCCTTTTTCTTTCTCTGATTAACCCGGGAATGCCATTTTCGGCAGAACCATCACGATTTCCGGGAAGACCGTGATGATGGCGACAGTCGCCACAAGCAGGAAGAAGAACGGCAGCGAGGCGCGGGCGACGGTCAGGCTGTCGCGGCCGCTCATCGTCTGCAGCACGAAGAGGTTGAAGCCGACCGGCGGCGAGACTTCCGCCATCTCGACGATCAACACCAGGAAGATGCCGAACCAGACGAGATCGAAACCGGCATGCTCGATCATCGGCAGGACCACGACCGTGGTGAGCACGATCATCGACAGCCCGTCGAGCGCTGCGCCGAGCAGGATATACATGACCGTCAGTACAGCGATCAGCGCGTAGGGGCTGAGGTTGAAGCTGTCGACCCAGGCGGCGAGCGCGTTGGGAATGCCGGTATAGCCCATGGCGATCGACATGAAGCCGGCGCCGGTGAGGATCAGCATGATCATGCAGGTAAGCCGCGTGGCGCCCATGACGCTGTCCCAGAAGGCTTTCATCGTCAGCGTCCGCGACCAGGCGGCGATGGCAAGCGAACCGAGCACGCCCCAGGCCGCACACTCCGTCGCCGTCGCCCAGCCCAGAATGAGGGTCGCGAAGACGAGCACGATGAGCAGCGTGACAGGGATGAGGTTGGCCGATTCCTTGAGCTTCTCCATGAAGCTCATCTTCGGCGGTGCGGGCGGCTGCTTGTCCGGGTTCAGAAGCGACCAGATTATGATATAGCCGGAATAGAGCACCATGACGATGATGCTCGGCAGGAAGCCGGCGAGGAAGATCTGGATGATCGAGACATTTGCCGCGACAGCATAGACGACCATGGTGATCGACGGCGGGATGAGGATGCCGAGCGTGCCGGCGCCGGCGAGCGAACCGAGGCTGACCATCTCGTCATAGCCGCGTTTCTTGAGTTCCGGCAGGGCGATCTTGGCGATCATGGCGGTGGTGGCGGCCGACGAGCCCGAGATCGAGCCGAACAGGCCGCAGCCAATCACGTTGACATGCATCAGGCGGCCGGGCAGCCAGCCGAGCCAGGGAGCCAAACCGCGGAACATCTCTTCCGAAAGCCGTGTCCTGAACAGGATTTCTCCCATCCAGACGAACAGAGGCAGGGCCGCGAGCGACCAGGATGCGCCGCCGCTCCAGGAATTGGTGGCGAGCACGGCGCCGATCGGAATGCCTGGAACGAAGAGCATGGCGATAAAGCCGCAGATCAGCAGCGAAATGCCGATCCACACACCGCCGGCCAGCAGCGCCAGAAGGGCGACAAGAACGACGCCGGCGATTTCAACGAGTTCGATCGTGCTCATGGATCACGCCCCGCTCTGCATGGCGCGCTCGATGACTTCCTCGGCCGTTTGCGGCTCCGGTTTCTCATAGCGCGGCGAACCGCCGAACAGGACATGGAGGAGTTCGTCGACGAAGGCGATGGCGAGGATGATCAAGCCGCCGCAGAAGCCGAGCTGCGGAATCCACAAGGGCACTGCGATGACGCCCTGGGACAGGTCGTTGAACTGCCAGGAGGTCTTCGTCATGTCATAGGCGAACCAGGCGAAATAAACCGCGGCGGCAGTGCCCGTGGCCAAGGCAACAATTTCGATGACCTGCCGCAGACGGCCCTTGAAACGCTCGATCAGCAATCCGACACGGATCATCTCGCCGGAGCGGAACGTGTGGGCGAGGCCGAGGAAGGCGCTTGCAGCCATGCACCAGGAGGCGAAATCGTCACCGGACGGCACGTCGATATCGAGCGGGCGCCCGGCCGAGAGCCCCAGCATGATCAGGAAAATGGCGACCAGAAAAAGCCCGGCGAGATAACCGGAAAACAGATAGAGTCCATCCAGCACCTTCCGGAGCCAATCCGGGAATATGCTGTGGCGGGGATCAACGGAGGACATGGATGGCCCTCCCGTTACAGGATCTTGAAAACGGCATGGTCGGCTCCCCTCGGTTGCCGGTTATCCGGGTGGAGCTCTTGGCGGCTTCCTGCCCGTTCAGCGAGCATGATGCTTCAATGTGCATTTTCCTGTCAACTAATCATTGACGTTTTATCGACGAAATGTTTTCGTTAGGCATCAATTTCTATTTGAGGGGCGAAACATGACCGAGGCTAAGTGGGATTTCTGGATCGATCGCGGCGGCACGTTCACCGACATCGTCGGCCGAAAGCCGGATGGATCGCTCGTCGCCCATAAGGTCCTGTCCGAAAATCCGGAAGCCTACCGCGACGCCGCCGTACAAGGGATCCGTGAGCTTCTCGGCGTGCCCGCCGGCGCCGCCATCCCCGCCGATGCGATCGGCGCTGTGAAGATGGGTACGACGGTCGCCACCAATGCGCTGCTGGAGCGCAAGGGCGAGCGCACGCTGCTCGTGACGACCCGCGGCTTCCGGGATGCGCTCGCGATCGGCTATCAGGCCCGCGCCGACATCTTTGCCAAGAAGATCATCAAGCCGGAGCTGCTCTACAAGCACGTGGTCGAGGTGGACGAGCGGGTCCGCGCCGACGGCACGATCGAGGCGGCACCGGACGAAGAGACGATCCGCGGTCAGTTGCAGGAGCAGCATGACGCCGGCTTCCGCGCCGTCGCGATCGTCTTGATGCATGCCTACCGCTTCCCGGCGCATGAGCAGCTGATTGCGCATATCGCACGCGACATCGGCTTTACCCAGGTTTCCGTCAGCCACGAGGTCTCGCCGCTGATCAAGCTGGTCGGTCGCGGCGACACGACTGTGGTCGACGCCTATCTGTCGCCGATCCTGCGCCGCTACGTGGAGCAGGTTGCCGGCGAGCTCGGGACCGGGCTCGACGTCGCCGACAATCGGGGCGCGCAGCTGATGTTCATGCAGTCCTCGGGCGGATTGACTGCGGCACGGCTGTTCCAGGGCAAGGATGCGATCCTGTCCGGCCCGGCCGGCGGCGTGGTCGGAGCAGTCGAGACTTCGCGGTTGGCGGGCTTCAACCGGATGATCGGCTTCGACATGGGCGGCACGTCGACCGACGTTTCGCATTATGACGGCGAACTGGAGCGTTCGTTCGAAACCGAGGTGGCGGGTGTTCGCATGCGCGCGCCGATGATGTCGATCCACACGGTTGCCGCCGGTGGCGGTTCGATCCTGCATTTCGAGAATGGCCGTTTTCGCGTCGGCCCGGATTCCGCCGGCGCCAATCCCGGCCCCAAAGCCTATCGCCGCGGCGGGCCGCTGACCGTGACCGACGCAAACGTCATGCTCGGCAAGCTCTCGCCAAAACTCTTCCCGGCGATCTTCGGCCCCAACCGCGACCAGCCGCTCGATGCGGATGCCGTGCGGGTCGCCTTCGAGGACATGGCCAAGGTGATCGGCGACGGCCGTTCGCCGGAAGAAGTGGCCGACGGCTTCCTGGCGATCGCCGTCGAGAACATGGCGAATGCGGTCAAGAAGATCAGCGTCCAGCGCGGTTACGACGTCACTCACTATGTGCTGACCTGCTTCGGCGGCGCCGGCGGCCAGCACGCCTGCCTGACGGCCGACGCGCTCGGCATCTCGACCGTGATGATCCATCCGTTCTCGGGCATCCTTTCCGCCTATGGCATGGGGCTGGCGGATATCCGCGCCACCCGCCAGCGCACGGTATCGCACGAGCTTGCGGCCGCGCTGGAGACGCTTGGGGCCACCCAGGACGACCTGACCGCCAGCGTGCTGGAGGAGATGGCCTCGCAGGGCGTGACTGCCTCCGAAACCGAGGTGCTGCACCGCGCCCACCTTCGCTATCAAGGCACCGATACGACACTGCCCGTAACTCTGGCCGATGCGGCAGAGATGACCGTCGCCTTCGAGACGGCGCACAAGAAGCAGTTCGGCTTCATCTTCGAAAACCGCGAGATCATTTTCGAGGCCTATGAAGTCGAGGCGATCGGCGGCGGCGCCGATTCCGACGAGCCGGAATCCGAGATCGACGACGCCAAGCCTTTCGCGGCGGAAGAAACGAAATTCTTCTCCGGCGGCGCATGGCGGGAAGCGCCGGTCTATCGCCGCGCCGATATCAAGCCGGGCTCGCGCGCAAATGGCCCCTGCCTGATCGTCGAGCCGCATCAGACGATCGTCGTGGAAGACGGCTGGGCGTTCGAGATTACCCGGCTGAACCACGTCGTGCTGAAGCGCATTGCGGAACTTTCCCGCGCCAGGCCGATCGGCACCCAAGCCGATCCGGTGCTGCTCGAAGTGTTCAACAATCTCTTCATGTCGATCGCCGAACAGATGGGCGTGACGCTGCAGAACACCGCGTCTTCGGTCAACATCAAGGAACGGCTGGATTTCTCCTGCGCCGTCTTCGATGCGGACGGCGCGCTGGTGGCGAACGCCCCGCATATGCCGGTGCATCTCGGCTCCATGGACCGCTCGGTCGAAAGCGTCATCGCCCAAAACCAGGGCAAGATCCGTCCCGGCGACGTGTTTGCGCTGAACGCCCCCTATAACGGCGGCACGCACCTGCCGGACATCACCGTCGTCACGCCGGTCTTTGATGCACAGGGCCAGAACATCCTGTTCTACGTCGCCTCGCGCGGCCATCATGCCGATGTCGGCGGTACCGCGCCGGGTTCGATGACGCCGCTTGCGACCACCGTGGACGAGGAAGGCGTGCTGTTCGACAACGTGCTGCTCGTCGATCGCGGCCGGTTCGACGAGGCCGGCATCACCGATCTCCTCTCCAACCACCCCTACCCTGCCCGCAACGTCGCCCAGAACGTCGCCGACCTGCGCGCCCAGATCGCCGCCAACGAAAAGGGCGTGCACGAGATGCGCAAGATGATCGCGCAGTTCGGGCTCGACGTGGTGCAGGCCTATATGGGCCATGTGCAGGACAATGCGGAAGAGAGTGTGCGCCGGGTCATCGAGAAGCTCGGAAATTCCGAGTTCTCGTATCCGACAGACCAGGGCAGCGTGATCAATGTGAAAATCACCGTCGACAAGGCCACGCGCGAGGCGACTGTCGATTTCACCGGAACGAGTCCGCAAAAGAAGAACAATTTCAACGCGCCGGAACCGGTAACCCGGGCCGCGGTGCTCTATGTCTTCCGCGTCATGGTCGAAAGCTCCATTCCGATGAATGCGGGATGCCTGCGGCCGATCCGGATCATCGTGCCTGAGGGTTCGATGCTGAAGCCGCAATATCCGGCGGCAGTCGTTGCCGGCAATGTCGAGACCAGCCAACATGTGACCAATGCGCTGTTCGGTGCGCTCGGTGCCATGGCTGCAAGCCAGGGCTCGATGAACAATCTCACCTTCGGCAATGCGACCTACCAGTATTACGAGACGCTGTGCTCCGGCTCGCCGGCCGGCGTGTTCAACGACGGGACCGGTTTCGAGGGCACGGATGCGGTGCATGTGCACATGACCAACTCCCGCCTCACCGATCCGGAAATCCTGGAAACCCGTTATCCGGTGCTGCTCGAGGATTTCCACATCCGCGAAAACTCCGGCGGCGGAGGCAGGTTCTCGGCCGGCAACGGCACGAAGCGCACCATCCGCTTCCTCGAGAAGATGGATTGCGCCATCCTCTCCTCGCACCGGACGATCAGGCCGCACGGGCTTGCCAGCGGCGAAACCGGCGAGCTTGGCAAAACCACGGTGCGGCGCCTCGACGGCACGCTCGAAGAGCTTGGCGGCTGCGCCCAGACGATCATCGAGGCGGGCGAGGCTGTGACCGTTCAGACACCGACGGCCGGGGGCTATGGCAAAGCGGAGTGATCTGCCTTAACCGGGAGGCATGACAAAGCAGATCGCGATCATCGGCGGCGGCCCGGCGGGCCTGATGGCGGCGGAGGTTCTCTCCGCTGCCGGCCATGCCGTGGCAGTGTATGAAGCGATGCCGACCTTCGGGCGAAAATTTCTGCTCGCCGGCAAGTCCGGGCTGAACATCACCCATTCGGAAGACTTTTCAAAGTTCACGGAGCGATTCGGAAGCGCTTCCGCGCGCCTGCGCCCTGCCCTCGGCGTATTCACGCCGGACGACGTGCAGGCCTGGGCAGCGGGTCTCGGCACGGAAACCTTCGTGGGGACCTCCGGCCGGGTGTTTCCGACAGTCATGAAGGCCTCGCCGCTGTTGCGCGCCTGGCTGCGGCGGTTGGAGGCACAGGGCGTAAAGCTCAAGGCAAGGCACCGCTGGGTGGGGTTTGCCGAAAACGGGTATCGGTTCGAAACGCCGGAAGGGCCGATCACCGTCCAGCCGGATGCTGCTCTCCTGGCACTCGGCGGCGGCAGCTGGCCGCGGCTTGGCTCGGATGCCGCCTGGGTGCCATGGCTGAGAGACAAAGGCATCGTCATCGCCGATCTGCGGCCTGCCAATTGCGGTTTCGACGTCGCCTGGAGCGAGGCGTTTCGCGAGCGTTTTGCCGGCGAGCCGCTGAAATCTGTTTCGACCACGTCCGACGCCGGCACGTTCCAGGGCGAATTCGTGGTCTCGAAACACGGGATCGAGGGCAGCCTGGTCTATGCCCATTCCGCAGCGCTCCGGGACCGGCTCTTCTCGCAAGGCCAAGCGGCATTGGCCGTCGATCTCGCACCCGGCCGCACGCTGGAGCGACTTAGCCGCGACCTTGCCCGGCAAGATGCCAAGGCGAGTTTCTCCAACCGCCTGCGCAAGGGAGCAGCGCTGGAGGGCGTGAAGACCGCTCTGCTTCGCGAACTTGTTCCGGACGCCAACCGCATGTCCCCGAAGGAACTGGCGAGGCTGATCAAGTCTCTGCAGGTCCCGGTTCTCCGTCCGCGGCCGATTGCGGAAGCGATCTCGTCCGCCGGCGGCATCGCCTGGAGCAATCTCGATGAGAACTACATGCTGAAACCGCTTCCCGGCCTGTTTGCCGCCGGGGAAATGCTCGACTGGGAGGCGCCGACGGGCGGCTACCTGCTAACCGCCTGCCTTGCGACGGGCCGCTCTGCTGCCCGAGGCGTCGAGGCGTGGCTGGGCTCGCAATAGGACTCGCTTCGGCGTTCGATTTGCGATTTCTTTCCTAGTTATCCGACATTGTCCTGGATCAACGCCTCGGGGCGTGATTCGCGCAGATTTACGCGGAGGAAAGGACCTCCATGACCAGGGAAAGACGAAGACGCATCATCCGCAGACGGCGGACCGTAACGGGTCTTGCGCTCGTTGCCGCGATTTCCTTCGTGGCGGGCATGACGGATGCGGTGGGGCTGCTGCTCTCGGGCGACTTCGTGTCCTTCATGACCGGCAACACGACCCGCGCGGCAATCTCCTTTGCCGACGGCGACTATAGCCATGCGATCATCCTCTTCATCGCGCTTTGGGTCTTTATCCTCGGCAACGCGCTCGGCATCGTGCTTGCCTATACGGTTTCGGCGCGCCGCACCTTCGTCGTGCTATCGGGCGTTTCACTCCTGCTGGCCGCGGCTTCCATCGTTCCCACGGCCGGTTATCCGCGGCTTCAATTCTATCTGATCGTGCTGTCGATGGGCATGATCAACGCGACGGTCGAGCATATCGAAGGGCTGCCGATCGGCCTCACCTATGTGACCGGCGCGCTTTCCCGTTTCGGCCGGGGCATCGGCCGCTGGCTGATCGGCGACCGCAACCCGACCGGCTGGCTGATCCAGACGGTGCCCTGGACCGGAATGGCATGCGGTGCCGTGACCGGCGCTTTTTTGACGAAATATGCTGGCAGCCATGCGCTCTGGATCGTTTCGGTTCTGGCCCTTGCGGTGGCATTGGCGACGGCGCTTCTGCCGCGCCCGCTGCACCTGCACTTCCAGCAGCCGATCGTCTCCGCCCGCCGCCGCGCCTGATCGTTTCGAAAGTCTTTGATGTTCCTGCTTTCCAAGCTCTTCTGGGTGTTTGCCCAGCCTCTCTCGATTGCTTTCCTGCTCGCGGCTCTCGCCACATGTCTGGTCTTCGTTGGCTGGCGCAGGCTCGGCGGCCTCTCGGCGCTGCTTGCCACGCTGGTGCTGTTCGTGACGCTTTTCACGACAACGGGTGCGGTAGCGCTGCAGGTGTTGGAGGACCGCATTCCAAAGCCGGGCCAGGAGCCGCAGGCGGTTTCCTGCATGATCGTGCTGGGTGGCGTGCTCGAAAACGAGGTGACGACCGCGCGTGGCGGCATAGAGCTCAACCAGGCTGCCGACCGGTTCGTGGAGGCGCTGCGGCTCGCCCGCAATCATCCGCAAGCGCGCATCCTGATATCAGGCGGCGACGGCTCGATCAGCGGTGCCTACGAAGGCGAGGCGCAGGCTTCGGAACGGTTGTTTTCCGCCTTCGGCATCCCGGCGGATCGGCTGGTGAAGGAGGACGCGTCCCGCACGACCTATGAGAATACGGTGAATACGGCCGGGCTTCTCAGGGCTCAGGGGCTCGACAACTGCCTGCTGATTACCTCGGCCTTCCATATGCCGCGCTCGATGGGCCTGTTCCGGGCGGCCGGGATAACGGTCACGCCGTGGCCGGTCGATTACCGCACCAGCGGCATCGTCCGTCTGTCGCTGGATTTCACCCAGCCGGCGCTGAATGCGCAGCTGACGACGACTGCCGCCCGCGAGTGGATGAGCCTGACTGCCTATTATCTCACCGGGCGGATCGGCGGGATCTTTCCGGGATGAGCCATGTCCAGGCCCTTTTATTTCTTCGACAGGATATTGAAATCAAGGCCGCGCACCCTGACGCGCATTTCGCAGGGCGCGGCGTCGGTGCGACCGCAGAAGCGGGGATGCATCGTCAATTCAAAAACCATGTTGCCGAAGTACTGAACGAAATCGTATTTATAAAGCTGGGCGGTGGCGACCATCACGTAGCCGCCTTCCTTGATCTGGACATAAAAATTGTAGCGGCAGCCTTCACTGGCGCAGCGTGGTCCCTTGACCCCGTCGCAGGTTACTTCGGATTGATTGGAAACGAGGTCGATCATGCCGTCGTTGTTGATGTCGAAGCGCTTGATGAAGGCCGACCCGAAATCGACGGTCTTGCATTCCTTGCGGAAGTAATCCCTCTCGTAGATTTCCGGATCGCTGAAACGCTGTGGCTGCTGAGCGAGAGCAAGTGTTGGCGCAAACACCAGGACGAGCGCCTGCACAACAATGATCAAGAGCTTTTTCACTGGCGGACCTCTGCAAATTCATCTGTTCACGGCGCGCGTCGAAGGATGACGCACGCAACGATCGGCGGTTATGCTAACGGCCTGCACTTGCGCGACGCTGGATCACAAGGTCTGACATGTCACTGCTGACGATCCTCGACTACGCCGGCATCGCACTTTTTGCGGCGACCGGCGCGCTGGCGGCCTCGCGAAAACAACTCGACCTCGTCGGCTTCCTGTTTTTCGCGGCAGTCACCGGGCTCGGCGGTGGCACGCTCAGAGACATCATCCTCGGACGAATGCCGGTCTTCTGGGTGCTCGATCCCACCTATATCCTGATCTGCGTGATTGCCGGTGCTTTCGTCTTCTGCACGGCCCATCGGGTCGAATGGCGCTATCGCCTGCTGATCTGGTTCGATGCGGTCGGGCTTGCCGCCTATAGCGTGCTCGGCGCGGCAAAAGGGCTTGCCGCCACGGGATCACCGACAATCGCGATCGTCACCGGGGCGCTGACGGCTGCCTTCGGCGGCATCCTGCGCGATCTTCTCGCCAACGAGCCCTCGGTACTGCTGAGGCCGGAAATCTACATCACCGCCGCACTCGCGGGGGCCTGCGGGTTTACCGCGGCAAATGCACTCGGCCTGCCGCTCTATGCGAGTTCTGGGCTAGGCGCGGCTCTTGCTTTCGGCCTGCGAGGCGGCGCAATCCACTATGGCTGGACATTGCCGCGCTACAAGCCGCGGGCCGGACGGGACCAGGACGAAGCCATGAGGGGCAAGAAAGGGAAAGAGTAGGAGCCGTCAGCTTTTCTTTTCGCGCAGGCGGATGATCACGTCCACATGGGCAATTTCCATGCCTTCCGGAGGTTCCGGAAGGTTGTCGATGTGAAGATTGCTGACCGGGATGTCGAGCACCTCGTTGCGGCCCTCGACGAAGAAGTGATGGTGGTCGGAAATATTGGTGTCGAAATAGGTCCTGGCGCTTTCAACCGCGAGCACCCGGATGAGACCGGCTTCAGTGAACTGATGCAAGGTATTGTAGACGGTTGCGAGCGAAACCGGGACGCCGGCGAAGGTGGCTTCCTCGTGCAGTTCCTCGACAGTCAGGTGGCGGTCACCCTTGGCGAACAGCAGATCGGCAAGCGCAACGCGCTGCCGCGTCGGACGCAGGCCGCAATGGCGCAGTCTCGTCTCGATGTCCGTCATGGCTTCTGCCATATTGCCCGTCAACTCCTGCCGTTTCACGCCCATATCAGGTATCTTGACTTTCCGATATAACTTTTACGGAGGGTAGTTTCAATAGTTTCCGGAGGATACCTGTCGCGAGAGCGCCAAAAACGCGCAATTTCGCTACAAGCCTCTGGTTTGCGCCTTTCGCTTCCTATATGCGGACCAGAACAAACGCATGTTCCAGTGGCTCGGCTGCCATCCCCAGGCGGAGCGCAAGTTCATCGTTACGCTTCAATTCCGACCGATCTTGCACTAAAGCTGCTGAAACAAAAGGTCTAAGGTTCAACGGGGGGAACGGAAATTTATGGCACCCAGGCAGTCCAGCTTCTCTTACGAAGAACTTCTCTCTTGCGCCCATGGCGAGCTGTTCGGACCCGGCAATGCGCAGCTTCCGCTGCCGCCGATGTTGATGGTCCACCGCATCACCGACATTTCAGAAACGGGCGGAGCGTTCGACAAGGGTTATCTTCGCGCCGAATACGACGTTAAGCCCGACGACTGGTATTTCCCCTGCCATTTCGAAGGCAATCCCATCATGCCGGGCTGCCTTGGCCTTGACGGCATGTGGCAATTGACCGGCTTTTTCCTCGGCTGGCTTGGCGAACCCGGACGCGGCATGGCCTTGTCGACCGGCGAAGTGAAGTTCAAGGGCATGATACGCCCGGACACCAAGCTGCTCGAGTATGGCATCGACTTCAAGCGCGTCATGCGCGGTCGTCTGGTGCTTGGCACCGCTGATGGCTGGCTCAAGGCGGATGGCGAAACCATTTACCAGGCGACAGACCTTCGTGTAGGCCTGTCGAAGGAAAAGGCCGCCTGATCCTGCTTCGCGGCCAAAGAAGAACAAGCAGAAAAGGTTTTGATGAGATGAGACGGGTAGTTGTAACGGGTCTCGGTATCGTATCCTCGATCGGAAGCGACGCCGCCGAAGTCACCGAATCCTTGCGTCAGGCGAAGTCCGGCATTTCCTTCTCTCCCGATTTCGCCGAGCACGGCTTCAAGTGCCAGGTCTGGGGCAGGCCGACGCTCGATCCGACCGAACTGGTCGATCGCCGCGCCATGCGCTTCCTCAGCCAGGGCGGCGCCTGGAACCATGTCGCCATGAAACAGGCGATCGCCGATTCCGGCCTTGAAGACAAGGATATCGGCGAGAACGAACGCACCGGCATCATCATGGGTTCGGGCGGCCCCTCCACCCGCACGCTTATCGAAGCCGCCGAGATTACCATCAAGAACAACAGCCCGAAGCGTATCGGCCCGTTCGCCGTGCCGAAAGCGATGTCGTCCACGGCATCCGCGACGCTTGCCACCTGGTTCAAGATCCACGGCGTCAACTATTCGATCTCGTCCGCCTGCTCGACATCCGCGCACTGCATCGGCAATGCCGCCGAGATGATCCAGTGGGGCAAGCAGGACGTGATGTTCGCCGGCGGCCACGAGGACCTCGACTGGACGATGTCGAACCTGTTCGACGCGATGGGCGCCATGTCCACCAAGTACAACAACGATCCCGACAAGGCCTCGCGCGCCTATGACGTCGACCGCGACGGTTTCGTCATCGCCGGCGGTGCCGGCGTGCTGGTTCTCGAAGAGCTCGAGCATGCGAAAGCTCGCGGCGCCAAGATCTACGCGGAAATCGTCGGTTACGGCGCGACGTCGGATGGCTACGACATGGTCGCCCCGTCGGGCGAAGGCGCGATGCGCTGCATGCGCCAGGCGCTGGCGACCGTAAAGGGCGATGTCGACTACATCAACACCCACGGCACCTCGACCCCGGTCGGGGACAGCAAGGAGATCGGCGCGATCCGCCAGGTCTTCGGGGACAAGATCCCGCATATCCAGTCGACCAAGTCGCTGACCGGCCATTCGCTCGGCGGTGCCGGCGTACAGGAATCGATCTACGGCCTTCTGATGATGCAGGAACGCTTCATCGGCGAAAGCGCGCATATCGAAAACCTGGACCCGGAATTCGAAGGCGTTCCGATCGTGCGCAAGCGCATCGACGACGCCAAGATCGACACGGTCCTTTCCAATTCCTTCGGGTTCGGCGGCACCAACGCCACGCTCGTCTTCCAGCGCTTTAACGGGTAATTCCATGACCGGAATCATGCAGGGGAAACGCGGCCTGATCATGGGGGTCGCCAACAATCACTCTATTGCCTGGGGGATTTCGAAAGCCGTAGCCGCGCAGGGCGCCGAACTCGCCTTCACCTACCAGGGCGACGCGCTTGGCAAGCGGGTGAAGCCGCTCGCAGCCGAGGTCAATTCGGATTTCGTCGTGCCTTGCGATGTCGAGGACATTGCCTCCGTGGACGCGACGTTCGCGGCAATCAAGGAGCGCTGGGGCAAGCTCGATTTCGTGGTGCACGCAATCGGCTTTTCCGACAAGAACGAGCTGAAGGGCCTCTACGCGGACACGACGCGCGACAATTTCAGCCGCACCATGGTGATCTCCTGTTTCTCCTTCACGGAGATCTCCAAGCGCGCAGCCGACCTGATGACCGATGGCGGCGCGATCCTGACGCTGACCTATGGCGGCTCGATGCGGGTGATCCCGAACTACAATGTCATGGGCGTTGCCAAGGCCGCACTTGAAAGCTCGGTGCGCTATCTCGCTGCCGATTACGGCCCTCGCGACATCCGCGTCAACGCGATCTCGGCAGGCCCCGTGCGCACGCTTGCGGGCGCCGGCATTTCCGATGCCCGCGCGATCTATTCCTGGAACCAGAAGAACGCGCCGTTGCGCCGCACGGCGACCATCGAGGATATCGGCGGCTCTGCCCTCTACCTGCTCTCGGACCTTTCCCGCGGCGTAACCGGCGAAATCCACTACGTGGATGCCGGCTACAACATCACGTCGCTGCCGAGCCTCGACCGGCTGCGAAACGCGGATTCGGAGTAAGCCCTATTTGGGGAAGCTTTCGGGAGGCCCGCTGTTCGCGTCGATAACGGTGCGTATGGCGGGCTTCAGATTGTATGGAACGGCTTCCAGCGCCTGAACCGCATCGAGATTGTAGCCACGCTCTTCGATTTCCCTGACGAAGGCGCGTGTCGTCACAAGTGTCATCGGAACCGTTGCTGCTGCCATGAGATTCGGAACGGCGCCGTCCTCATAGAGGACCAGTGCCTCATCCGTATCCTGCGGGTCCATCGTTTCGATGTATTCGCGAATGGCGCGTTCGCCGCTGTTCCTCAGTGCCCGCTTGAGTTTGTCCTGGGCTTCCGACGTTGTGGCGCGTTCCCGCAATGTAGCGATCGCAATGCCCTCCAACGTCTCCGCATGTTCGATCGCCCCATTCATGGACATCATCCAAGCCTGGATTTCCGGCGCATAGGGTTTGGAGAGATCACTGCAGACCTCTTCCTCGATCCGATCTACGATGACGATTCTCCGGTTGGTGAGCCGCATGGCGTCCAGAAGACCGGCCGCCGCCAAGCGGATTAACGGCCCTGCATCGGCAATGACAATCGGATCTCGATCGAGCATATCGCTCCTTCAGCAGCCTATTTCTTCGCCCATAGAACCTTAAAGCGGGCGTTGCGGCAAGTTTCGCCGCTTTCGCGGAAACCTTCCGCCAGGACGGGCTCGTAGGTGAGGCCGCGATTGGCGACCAGCATCAGCCGTCCGCCGTTCTTGAGCGCAGCCGCCGCAGTGCGGATCATCGTCTTGCCAAGTTCCGGATCAGTCGCCTGCGCTTCATGGAAAGGCGGGTTCATGATGACAAGGTCGTATTTTTCCTTCGGCGGCTCAGCGCCGAGATCCTGCCAGTAGAAACGGGCATTGAGGTCCGGGCAGTTGCGCGCGACGTTGCGCTTGGCAAATTCCAGCGCCTGGTAATCGGCCTCGAAGAGATCGATGCGGTTCACCCGCTTCGACTTCTCCGCCAGCATCACCGACAGATAACCCCAGCCGGCGCCGAAGTCGGCTGCGTTGCCGTCGAAATCGGTCGGCAGACGGCCTGCAAGCAGTTCCGAGCCTGCATCCACGCGCTCGTGGGAGAACATGCCGGGGGCCGCCTCGAACCGGGCGTCGATCACCACGGTCGACTTCTTCAACGCCTTGATCGCAGCATCCGCATCGGCGGGCCTGGCGAACCATATCGCGACGCCGTGATATTTCGGGGTGTAGTCGAGTTCGATGCCAAGCTTCAGGAGCGTGTTGCGAAGCGGCTGGATGCCGTCTTCCTTACCGCCGGCCACAATGATCACGCCGCCTGTTCTGACGCGCTCCAGAGCCTCGGCCACGCGGTTCTCGTTCTCGCCGCGATGCTTGCCGCAAAGCACCAGCCCAAAGTCATAACTGTCACCCTCGGCCTCGGGAAAGGCGCCTTCGCTCAAGGCGCGGAACAGAGGCCGAAACGACTGTACTGCGGTGATCTCGGCTGCAAACCCCTCGGGCAAGGCGTTGCCCGCCTCGGCGCCCAGGAAGAGCACACGCTCGCCTTCGCCGGGCATGGGAACCGCCTCGGTATCGAAGGGGTGGAACAGGGTTTTCAGGGCGTCTCGGCTCATGGCTAGTCTCGTGGGTTCGGTCTCGTAACAGCAGATAAACAAAAGGCGCGGAAGAGCTTCCGCGCCTCGATGTCTCGGAAGAAGAAGGCCTTATTCGGCGGCTTCGCCTTCAGCCTTCTTGAGTTCCTGGCCGGTGGCCTGGTCGACGACCTTCATCGACAGGCGAACCTTGCCGCGCTCGTCGAAGCCCATCAGCTTGACCCAGACCTTGTCGCCTTCCTTGACGACGTCCTGGGTCTTGGCAACACGCTCGGAAGCGAGCTGCGAGATGTGCACGAGGCCGTCGCGGGCGCCGAAGAAGTTCACGAAAGCACCGAAGTCGGCGGTCTTGACGACCGTGCCTTCATAGATAGCGCCAACTTCCGGCTCGGCAACGATCGAGTGGATCCACTTGCGGGCCGCTTCGATTTCCTTGCCGGAAGACGAAGCGATCTTGACGGTGCCGTCGTCCTCGATGTTGATCTTGGCGCCGGTCTTTTCGACGATTTCGCGGATGACCTTGCCGCCCGAACCGATGACTTCGCGGATCTTGTCGACCGGGATGTTCATCACTTCGATGCGCGGTGCGAATTCGCCGAGCTGGCCGCGGCTCTCGGTGATGGCATTGGCCATTTCGCCGAGGATGTGCTTGCGACCGCCCTGTGCCTGACCGAGCGCGACCTTCATGATCTCTTCGGTGATGCCGGCGATCTTGATGTCCATCTGCAGCGAGGTGATGCCGTCGGCAGTACCCGCGACCTTGAAGTCCATGTCGCCGAGGTGGTCTTCGTCGCCGAGGATGTCGGAGAGAACTGCGAAGCGTTCACCCTCGAGGATGAGGCCCATGGCGATGCCGGCAACCGGCTTGGCCAGCGGAACGCCGGCGTCCATCAGTGCGAGCGAGGTGCCGCAGACGGTCGCCATCGAAGACGAGCCGTTGGACTCGGTGATTTCGGAAACGACGCGCAGCGTGTAGGGGAACTGCTCGACGGTCGGCAGCATCGGGCGGATGGCGCGCCATGCGAGCTTGCCATGGCCGATTTCGCGGCGGCCCGGGGAGCCCATGCGGCCAGTTTCACCGACCGAGTAGGGAGGGAAGTTGTAATGGAGGAGGAAGCGCTCCTTGTACATGCCCGTCAGGCTGTCGACGTACTGCTCGTCTTCGCCGGTGCCGAGCGTGGCGACAACGATCGCCTGGGTCTCGCCGCGGGTGAAGAGGGCCGAACCGTGGGTGCGCGGCAGGATGCCGACTTCCGAGACGATCGGACGAACGGTTTCAAGGTCGCGGCCGTCGATGCGGCTCTTGGTGTCGAGGATGTTCCAGCGAACGATCTTGGCCTGCAGGTGCTTGAAGACGGCGCCGATGACTTCAGCATTGTACTTCGGCTCGACGCCTTCCGGGAAGAAGTGAGCCTTGACCTTCGCCTTGACGGCGTCGACGGCTGCGTAACGGTCAGCCTTCTGGGTGATCTTGTAGCCTTCGCGAAGCTCGGCTTCGAAATGCTTCAGCATTTCGGCTTCGAGCTCGGAATGGTCTTCCGGTTCGAATTCGCGGGGTTCCTTGGCGGCGACTTCAGCGAGCTTGATGATCGCGTCGATGACCGGCTGGAAACCGCGGTGGCCGAACATGACGGCGCCGAGCATGATGTCTTCGTTGAGTTCCTTGGCTTCGGATTCAACCATCAGGACGGCATCGCCCGTACCGGCGACAATGAGGTCGAGGGTGGACTCGTCCATCTCGTCGAGATGCGGGTTCAGAACGTATTCGCCGTTGATGTAACCGACGCGAGCGCCGCCGACCGGGCCCATGAAGGGAACGCCGGAGAGCGTCAGCGCTGCGGAAGCCGCGACCATCGACAAAACGTCCGGATCGTTCTCAAGGTCGTGCTGCACGACGGTAACGACGACCTGGGTGTCGTTCTTGTAGCCTTCCGGGAAGAGCGGGCGGATCGGGCGGTCGATCAGGCGGGAAACCAGCGTTTCCTTTTCCGACGGGCGGCCTTCGCGCTTGAAATAGCCGCCCGGGATCTTGCCGGCGGCATAGGTCTTTTCCTGGTAGTTGACGGTGAGCGGGAAGAAATCCTGGCCAGGCTTCGGAGCCTTGGCGGAAACGACGGTCGCGAGAACGACGGTCTCGCCGTAGGTCGCGAGAACCGCGCCGTCAGCCTGACGGGCGATCTTGCCCGTTTCCAGTCTCAGCGGGCGGCCTGCCCATTCGATTTCGACGGAATGTGTATTGAACATATGTCTTGTCCTTCAATGCGGGAGCACACGCATCGCCGATATGGGGCGCAGCGCACAGTCGACCGCAATCAATGTGACACATCATGGGCAAGACAACGGGAGGCTTTGCATCACCGGCATCCTGGAAAAGGAGCCGCGGCTAAAGCCCCGAGGGCTTTGGCCGAAAGCATCCGGCAATCCTGCCCCATGACAGGTCAACGGTTTGTTTGGCAGATCCGGCCCATCCGGGTCTGCGGGCAGTCACCACGCGAACTAGGGCGTAGCGCAAACATTTCATCGGACCTTGGCCCGAATAAAGAACCGGCAGGCGCCCCAAGAACGCCCACCGGAAATTTTTAGCGGCGAATACCCAGAGCAGCAATGATCTTGCTGTAACGGGCCTCGTCCTTCTTCTTGAGATAATCAAGAAGCGAGCGACGGGTGGAAACCATGGTCAGAAGACCACGACGCGAGTGGTTGTCCTTCTTGTGATCCTTGAAGTGACCCGTCAGGTTGTTGATGCGTTCCGTTAGGATTGCGACCTGAATTTCCGGAGAACCGGTGTCGCCTTCGACGGTTGCATATTCCTTGATCAGCGCAGTCTTGCGCTCGGCAGTGATCGACATCTTACGATCCTTTCGTAAAGAGGAGAACGAGACGCCAGAAGCCGAGATGTCGTTCAGCTTCGGCCATGAATGCAGTAGGATGCCTATAGGCTCCTGATGCTGGCGCTGCCTATAGACCATTCACGTTGCAATTGGAAGAGGCGTCCGCCGATCAGCCGAACACCCGCTTCGGCCGGAATTCGCCCTGGCCGATCTCGCCGATGGCGATCAGCTTGCCACGTACCGTCGCATAGGCCTCGGCCTCCGCAAGCGGCGCATCGCGGCCGCGCAGGATGACCGGATTGCCCATTTTCAACCTGTGCGCCTGATCGTCGGTGACGGGCAGGTGCGGCAGGCTGGACAGCGCTTCGGCGGTATCGATCAGGAATTCATCGAGCGCCGCCAGGCGTTCGTCTCGGTCCTCGATCTCCTCAAGCGCCACGAGATCGGCGAGCGGCACCATCTTTTCCTCGGCGAACGGTGCGACGAAGGTGCGGCGCAGGTCGGAAATATGACCATAGCAGCCGAGATCGCGGCCGAAATCGCGGGCGAGCGCCCGCACATAGGTGCCCTTGCCGCATTCCACCTCGAAATGCGCCTTGTCCGTATTGACGCCAAGCAGCGTCAACCGGAAGATCTCCACCTCACGCGAGGGGATATCGACTGTTTCGCCGTCGCGAGCTAGGTCATAGGCGCGTTCGCCGGCGATCTTGATGGCCGAGAACTGCGGCGGGATCTGGCTGATCGTGCCGGTATATTTCGGCAGGAGGTCGCGGATCGACTGTTCGTCGGGGCGCGTGTCGGAAGCGGCCGTGACTTCGCCTTCGAGGTCGTCCGTCGAGCGCTCTTCGCCCCAGCTGACGGCGAACTCATAGATCTTGCGGCCATCCATGACGTAGGGCACGGTCTTGGTCGCATCGCCGAGCGCGATCGGCAGCATACCGGAGGCGAGCGGATCGAGCGTACCAGCGTGGCCGGCCTTCTGGGCGTTGAACAGCCACTTGATCTTGGAGACGGCTTCGGTGGAGCCGAAATCGACCGGTTTGTCGAGGATCAGCCAGCCAGAAATCGGGCGGCCCTTTGGTTTGCGGGGTTTTGACATGCGTTCTCTTGATTATTCTTTGTCTTCATTGCCGCCGTCGAGATCCCGCTGGACCTCCGGCGAGCGCAGCAGCTCATCGATCTTCTTGTAATTATCGAAGCTGGTATCGTCGCGGAAGCGGACTTCCGGCATGTATTTCATCTGCCGGAGCTGGCCGCCGATACGGCCGCGAATGTATTTCGCGTTGCGGTTCAGCGCCTCGATGACTGCCGCATGGTCCGGCACGCCGAGCGGTGTCACGTAGGCCGTAGCGACTTTCAGGTCCGTCGACATGCGGACCTCGGACACCGAGATCACGGTCTTCTCGATCAGGTCGTCGCGCACTTCGCCGCGCTGGAGGACCTGGGTTATGGCGGCGCGGACCTGCTCGCCAACGCGAAGCATGCGCTGGGACGGCGCCGAGGATGATGCCTTGGTCATTTTATTTCTCTTCTAGAGCACTTGCGGGGTTCGTCCCGTATTCCAAGCGCTGCGTCAGCAAAGGCGGTCACATGACCCAGGCGCGCCCAAAGGTCAAGGCGCGGCCTTCGCTTTATCTTAACAGGACAGGCTGCCGGATGCAGCCCCCAAACCCGGCTCCCGCAGGTACCGGCCGATCAGAACAGGGCGTCGTCGATATCGTCGTCGGACATGGTGGTCGTGACGGCCGAGGCTTGCACCGGTGGTTCGGTGCCGAGCAGTGCGGCATGCAGTTCGCGTTCGCTCACCATTGTATAGAGGCGGGCAATGCGGCCGCCGACATCGGCAAGCGCTCCTTCGAGACCCGGCGCTTCGAAGACGTCCTTATCGAGCTCCATCTCATTGGCGCAGGAGCGCAGCACCTCGCCGAGTTCAGCATTGAAGTTCAGCCGGGCGAGCGAGATATCCATCTCGCCGACCGCCGTCCTGCTCTGATCGCCGAGCGCCGACATCTGGGCATCCATCCGGTCGCCGACCGAGCGGATGTTTTCAAGCGCGTTTTCCAAACGCTGGTCGAGGCTTTGTTCGCTCTCTTCGCCATGGGCGCTGGTCAGCTTGTTGGCGGCGATTTCAAGCGTCTGGAGTTCGATCAGGATCTTTTCGGCCGTCTCGTCGAGCACCGCGGCGAAGTTCCGCAGTTCGGCGGTCACGACGTTGATCGCCCTGCCTTCCTCACCGATCTTGCCGCAACGGAGGTTGGTGTTGAGCGCCATATAGTGAATGTCGGTGCGCACGACCTTGACTATGCCGATGCCGTCGAGAAGTTCCCGGACCGTATCGCTGGTCGACCGGCTGAGCTCACCGGCGTGGTGGGCAACATCCTCGATTTCGCGCACGGCACCGCGAGCTGCGGCCACGCCGCTCTCGAGCTGCCGGATCGCATTGTCGTTGTCGCCGCTATCGGCGTCGGTCATCGTCGCGCGCAGGGCCTCGATCTGCGACAGATCCGACCGGAAGCTTGCGACGATGGCAACGATCTTTGCGGTATCGCGATCGAAGTCGGAGATGGATTGATTGAGCTGCAACGATACGAGCTTGCGGATGATCAGCGACAGGCTTTCGCGCTGGGCGCCGGTCAGCCTGGCAGCCGCAGGCGACTCCAGATAATCGGAAAGGATGCGCAAGGCCGACTGGCAATGTTCGATGCGCTGGCGGGTGATATCGCCGACCTGCATGGCCGACAGCGTCGAGGCGAGCTTCGATTGGATGCCGCTTGCAACGGTACGTACCCTCGCGGCGCGCTCGACCAGCAGCTTGCGGTGCTTGCCGATCTCCACCGCGCCGTTGGAGAGGCCGACAACGATCTGCGGCACCGTTTGCTCGTAGCTTGCCAGGATCGCCTTTCCCTTGACCATCACCGGTCCAAGACCGTGGCCGAGGGTGCTCAGCTTGCCGGCCAGATCGTTGACCTGGCGCGAGCCCTCCTGGATCCTTGCGAGAATTTCCTCTGCGAAACCGGCGAAATCGGCGATCCCGGCACCGGTGATCTTGGCGGTCACCGCGAAGGTACGCAGATAGCGCAGCGTTTCCTGCATCTCTTCGATCTGGGGCCGGAGCTTGCGCTCTGCGCAGGCGATTTCCTGGAAGCCGACCTGCCTTCCGGATTCGAGCCTGGTCAGGTGCGACAGGCGCTCGACCGTGCTCTTCAGTTCGGCCATCGTGGCGTTTGCCGTTCCTTCATCCAGCGAACCGGTCAACTGGTCGAGAGAGCTGATCAGCTTGTTCAGCACGTCAAGAATCGACAGGAGCGCCGCCCCGCCGTCGAGAAAGCGTTCCTCGATACGCGACCGCGCCGTTTCCATCCGGTCGACCAAGACCAGAACGCCCGTCGAATTGTCTGCGACGTCAAAAATGGGTGCCCTGACAGCCACTTTGCCTCACCTTTCGGGTCCCGCGGGACCTCTGCCTGCTGACGATAACGACGATGAACTCGTCTGTATTGTTTTGGGACGGCTCCACACCAGCAAGTTCGTGGATGGTTCCGTCCTGCGTGAGAGCTACCTTGAGCGACGAGGAGTTAATTCCCGTAGAATACGGCGTTCCCATTGCGACTTGTGGTTAATGTTTCCGCCCCCAGGCAAGGCAAAATACAACCTATCAGTATTGTTTCGCGAAAAGTCGCCATGGCGGATTAACTCGTGATTAATGATCTAAGTCCAAATTTAGCCAGCTATTTCAGCTTTCTCGGAAATATATTGAGGTAAGAATGCCCGCTTCCGCAGTTAAAGAGGATTGTTTTCGCCTGCCGCAGAACCTGACCGTTCGCGCAATCACCATTGTCCAGCAGGAAATGCTGCAATTTCTCGACAAGACTGCTTCCGCAACCATCGAACTCGACGATGACTGCCAAGTGGACATCAGCTTCATACAACTCATGGAAGCGGCCCGCATCTGTGCGGGTACAGCCGGAAAACACATTGCGTTAGCCCGTCCCGCCAGCGGTCCGACGCTCGATGTCCTGACGCGCAGCGGCTTCCTCGAAGGAATGTCCGCTGAAGATCTGAAATTCTGGCTTCATCAAGGGGGAATTCAATGAGCGCCAGCATCCTAACAGTCGACGATTCCGCCAGCATTCGGCTGACGACGCGCGTCGCCCTCAGCAATGCCGGATATCAGATCACCGAGGCAGTCGATGGACTGGACGGCATCGCCAAGCTCAAGGCCAGCCAGTTCGACCTGATCGTCACCGATCTCAACATGCCGAACATGGACGGCCTGACGATGATCCGGGAACTGCGCAAGATGCCGGCTCACATGGGCGTTCCGGTCATCTTCCTGACGACGGAATCCGACAACGACATCAAGCAGGAAGCCAAGGCCGCCGGTGCCACCGGCTGGCTCACCAAGCCATTCGACCCGGAAAGCCTGGTCAAGATCGTCCGAAAGGTACTCGGCAGATGAGCTTTCCCGATCCTATCGCGGTTTTTAGGACAGAAGCGGCCGAGCTTCTGGAACAGATCGAAGCAGGGCTTCTCGACCTGAACGTAAACCTCGGCGACAAGGATCAGGTGGACGCGGTCTTCCGCGGCCTCCATACGTTGAAGGGATCGGGAGCCATGTTCGGCTTCGATGCCCTCGCCGCCTTCACCCATCACTGCGAGACGGCCTTCGACCGCGTCCGCAAGGGCGAGGTTCCGGCAACCCGGGAACTGGTCACCGCAGTTCTGGAAGCCAAGGATCACATGCGTGCCCTGGTCGACACGCCGAATGGCGACCATGAGGCAACGGGCGAAGCGCTTCTCGCCAATCTGCGCGCCGCCGTCGATGGCGCCAACAGCTCGGGTGCTGGCAGCCCCGCCAAGGCTGCACCGGGCCAGAACCATTTCAAGATCCGCTTCAGCCTGCCGCAGAACGCGATGGCAAACGGCACCAATCCGCTGCCGCTTCTCGACGAACTGCGCGAGCTCGGCGAATGCAAGATCGTGGCAGACCGTTCCGCGATCCCATCGCTCGAACTTCTCGCCCCGACGGATCTTTATGTCTCCTGGGAAGTCGAACTCCTGACCACCCAACCGCGTTCGGCAATCGACGACGTGTTCATCTTCGTCATGGACGAAATGCAGCTCGACGTCGTCACGGTAGAGCCTCCGCTTGCCGCAAGGACACCAGCCAAGAGTGCAGCCCCGGTTGCGGAAGCCCTGCCTGCCGCTGCACCCCAGGCCGTTGCAGCCGCACCGGCCGTCCCACCTGCACCGGCCGCTCCGGCACTCGTCGATGCAAAGCAGAAAAAGACCTCCGAAAACGTCCGCGTGCCGGCCGAAAAGCTCGACGAGCTGATGGACCGGGTCGGCGAGCTCGTGATCGCCCAGTCGCGCCTCAGCCAGCTTGCGGGCGGCAGCGGCGATCTGCAGCTGCGGGCCGTCTCGGAAGACGTGGAACGCCTTTCCGGCGAGCTGCGGGATACGATGATGGTGCTGCGCATGGTGCCGGTCACCCAGCTCTTCGGGCGCTTCCGTAGGCTGGTACACGATCTGGCGCATGAAACCGGCAAGACGATCGAGCTGTTGACCGAAGGCGAAACCACGGAAGTCGACAAGAGCGTGATCGAACGCCTTGCCGATCCTCTCGTGCATCTCGTGCGCAACTCCTGCGACCACGGTCTCGAGACACCCGAGGAACGGCGCGCCGCCGGCAAGCCGGAGGCGGGCCACATCCTGCTCTCCGCCCGCCAGCAGGCCGGCGAAGTCATCATCACCATCAAGGACGATGGCCGCGGCATCAACAAGGAGCGGGTGCGGGCCAAGGCGGAATCCTCCGGTCTTATCGCACCCAATGCCAACCTCACCGACCAGGAACTCTATCAGCTGATCTTCCAGCCCGGCTTCTCGACGGCCCAAACGGTCACCAACCTCTCCGGCCGCGGCGTCGGCATGGACGTGGTCAAGCGGACGATCGACGCGCTGCGCGGCACGATCAACGTCACAAGCCACGTCGGCAAGGGTTCCGAGATCTCGCTCGCCATCCCGCTGACGCTCGCGATCATCGACGGACTGCTCGTGCGGGTCGGCGACGGCCGCTATGTCATTCCGCTTTCGGCGGTAGAGGAATGCCTCGAGCTTCCGATCGAAGAAGACATGCGATCACGCGGCCGCAGCTTCATCTCGCTGCGCGACAGCCTGGTGCCGTTCCTCAGGCTTCGCGATCTCTTCCGCACCGGCACCAAACCCGATCCCTTCCAGAAGGTGGTCGTCATCTCGACCGGTTCCGAACGGGTGGGCCTGGTCGTCGACCAGATCATCGGCGACCACCAGACGGTCATCAAGGGAATGTCGAAACTGCACCATGACGTCGCCACCTTCTCGGGTGCGACCATCCTCGGCGACGGGGACGTGGCGCTGATCCTCGACGTCGGCCATCTCGTGGCCGAAGGACAACAACAGGAGGCGCATCTGCGCGCGGCCGGATGAACGAAGCAGTCAGAAAGATCTCCGAAAACCTCTGGGGCGGCCGCGACGAGCTGGAAGTCCTGACATTCGACATCGCCGGCGAGATGTTCGCGCTGGAAGCCGTGAGCGTACAGGAAATTCTCGATCTCCTACCCGAGACCATGGTTCCCGGCGCAAAAGCCTTCGTCGGCAGCGTCATCAACTTCCGCGGCAAGGTCATTCCGCTTGCCGATATCCGGCTTGCATTCGGCATGGAAGCGACCAAGCCGACGATCGACAGCCGGATCATCGTCATCGCGATCAACATCGGCGGCGAGCCTGTTCTTGCAGGTATTCGCACAGACAAAGTGCATGAGGTCACCACGCTGCTCCGCGCCGCCGGCGAACCGCCGCCGAGCGTTGGCATGCGCTGGCGGCCGGATTTCATCGATTGCCTCGTCAAGCGGGGGGCGGAATTCATCATCCTCCCCAATCTCCAGGCGATCTTCTCCGCCCAACACGACCATTCCGCGACCGGGGCTTCCCACGGTTGATCACCCTTTTGATGGACTCAAAAAATGCACGCTTCAATCAAGCTTAAGCTGGCTTCAGCATTCGGTTTCATCATCATCATGCTGCTGGCGACTGCCGCCTACGGCATCCTCAGCCTTGGCAACCTGAACGACACGCTCGAAAATGTGCTGCAGGGGCCGGCCCTGCGTCTGAAACTGGCCCAGAACCTGAACAACGAGCAACTCCAGCAGATCCGTCAGCAGAAGAACCTGCTTCTGGCTGCAAATCCTGGAGAGATGCAGGGATATATCGCAAAGGGCGATGAGGCTCGACGCGCCTTCGAGGAGACACTCAAGGCGGTTGAAGCCCGTGCAACGGAACAGGGCAAGGCCCTGTGGGCGAAGCTTGCCGGCTTCACATCGGAGTTCCGCAAGCAGGACGACCGGATCCGCAACTCCATGCTCGGCGGTGACGCAGCCTCCGCGCTGCACATTTCCAACAATGAGGCCCGCGCTGTCACCAACGACATCGACGCGCTGCTCTCGGATGTGGTCAAGCTCGAGGAGGGCCGCCTCAACGAGGCCGATAAACAAACCGATCTGGATTACGCTCAGACCCGCCTGATCATGATCTCGGTCGCGAGCGCCGCTTTCCTGATCGCCGTGCTGGCCGCCCTCTGGATCGCTCTTTCGATCAACAGGGGTCTGCGCAATGCGGTGACGGCTGTGCAAAACGTCGCCGATGGTGACCTGACCAAGTTTGCCACGATCACCAGCAAGGACGAGATCGGCGAATTGCTCGGCTACGTCAACACGATGATCGAGCGCCTGCGCGGCGTCGTCGGCGATGCGCTCGCCGCATCCGACAACGTCTCTTCAGGCAGCCAGGAGCTTTCTGCGAGCTCCGAACAGCTGAGCCAGGGCGCGACCGAACAGGCGTCTTCTGCCGAAGAAGCGTCCGCCTCGATGGAGCAGATGGCCGCCAACATCAAGCAGAACGCCGACAACGCCGCCCAGACGGAAAAGATCGCCCGCCAGTCGTCGCGTGACGCCGAAGCATCCGGCCAGGCCGTCGGTCGTGCCGTCGGCGCCATGCGCACGATCGCCGAGAAGATCTCGATCGTTCAGGAAATCGCCCGCCAGACCGACCTTCTCGCCCTGAACGCGGCGGTGGAAGCCGCCCGTGCCGGCGAACACGGCAAGGGTTTTGCAGTCGTCGCCTCGGAAGTGCGCAAGCTTGCCGAACGCAGCCAGGCAGCGGCTGCCGAAATCAGCGCCCTTTCCGGCGATACGGTGCAGGTCGCAACGGAAGCCGGCGAAATGCTCAACAAGCTAGTGCCGGACATCCAGAAGACCGCGGAGCTGGTGTCGGAAATCTCCGCCGCCTGCCGTGAGCAGGATATCGGCGCATCCCAGATCAACGAAGCGATCCAGCAGCTCGACAAGGTGACCCAGCAGAATGCCGGCGCCTCCGAAGAGATGTCGGCGACTTCGGAAGAACTCGCCTCGCAGGCCGAAGAACTGCAGGCCTCGATCGCCTTCTTCCGGGTCGATCAGGCCGGCGGCAAAAAGTCGGCCAAGCGGGCTCCGTCTACCGTTGCGGCCCACAAGCCCATTGGCAAGTCGGCCCCGATGCGACGCGCTGCTGGCCAGCCGTCTCACAAGGCCGATCATTCGGTGCTCAGCCAGCAAGCCCGCGCCAAGGGTTTTGCCCTCGACATGTCGATGGGCGGACCGGATGCCGACGACGCGGACTTCCGCGAAAGCGCCTGAGGGAATTGAACCGATCCCGGATTGACAGAAATCCGGGATCGCCTCTCGCATGTAAGCGGGAGAATGTCTGGACGGCCGGACCATCGCAGAAGGGTGAATGTATCGGTCTTCTCGTTTTCAAACGTTTCCGCCCGTTGGGGAGGGAAGCACCTACCGATGCACTTTATTGCCTTGAGGGGATATGGCTATGCGATTTACGATTAAACTAAAACTCGGACTGGCTTTCGGCCTGATGATCTGCCTTCTGGCAGTCACCGCCGGCTACGGAATTTACAGCCTCGCCAACCTCAATTCCGCCATCAGCGCCTTGATCGCCGGTCCGGCATTGCGGCTGGAAACAGCCGAGAATTTATCGGCTACCCAGTTGCGCATTGCGCGCGCGCAGTTGAACCTTGCGACGTCGGAAACGGCAGAGGATATCGACAAGTACATCCAAGCCAGCGACCGCAACCGTAACCTTTTCAACGAGACGCTGAAGAAGCTCCAGGATCTCTCGGCCACGGATGAGGCTCGGAAGGCCTGGGGAGAGGTCGCGACGAAAGCCGAGCGGCTCTTCCGTATCGACGACGCGATCCGGTCGGCGGTACGCAATGGGAATGCCGACCAGGCCCTCATCCTTGCAAAGGGCGACGGTCGCGCCATCATCGACGACATCGAAAAAACGATCCAAGCGCGCGTGGAGGCCAATAAGGACCTGATGGAACAGGCCGACCGCGATACGGATGAGCAATATCAGACGACACGAAACTTCATAATCGGCCTGACGGGTATCGCGCTGGTGATTGCGATCATCGCTGCCCTGTGGATTGCACTCGGCATCGGTAAAGGGCTGCGCAAGATCATGGATGCCGTCGACGCGGTGGCGGTCGGCGATCTCAACCAGGAGATCGAGATCAAGACGAACGATGAAATCAAGGATCTGGTCAACACCCTCAACGTGATGACCGGCAACCTGCGCAACACCGCAACCATCGCCGACCAGATTTCGAACGGCGACCTCACCGTCTCGCCGAAGCCGCTTTCCGACAAGGACACGCTCGGGCTTGCGCTGCAGAGCATGGTGGAACGCCTGCGCGGCGTCGTCGCCGATGCACTTGCGGCGTCGAACAACGTCTCCTCGGGCAGCCAGGAACTTTCGGCAAGCTCGGAACAGCTGAGCCAGGGCGCGACCGAACAGGCCTCGTCGGCCGAAGAAGCGTCCGCTTCGATGGAGCAGATGGCGGCCAACATCAAGCAGAACGCCGATAACGCCGCCCAGACCGAAAAGATCGCCCGTCAATCGTCGAAGGACGCGGAAGCAAGTGGCGAAGCCGTCTCCCGTGCGGTCGGTGCCATGCGCACGATCGCCGAGAAGATCTCGATCGTTCAGGAGATCGCCCGCCAGACCGACCTTCTCGCCCTGAACGCCGCGGTGGAAGCCGCCCGTGCCGGCGAACACGGCAAGGGTTTTGCGGTCGTCGCTTCGGAAGTCCGCAAGCTCGCCGAGCGTTCCCAGGCAGCGGCTGCCGAAATCAGCGCTCTCTCTGGCGAGACGGTGCAGGTCGCAACGGACGCCGGCGAAATGCTCAACAAGCTGGTGCCGGACATCCACAGGACGGCCGAACTGGTCTCGGAAATCTCCGCCGCCTGCCGCGAGCAGGATGTCGGCGCGGCCCAGATCAACGAAGCGATCCAGCAGCTCGACAAGGTGACTCAGCAGAATGCCGGCGCCTCGGAAGAAATGTCGGCGACTTCGGAAGAACTCGCCGCTCAGGCGGAAGAGCTGCAGGCCTCGATCGCCTTCTTCAAGGTCGAACGCGCCAACGGGAAGGCCCGGCCTCAGCTCGGCCCCAAGGTCCACGCAACCGCAAAGCTCGGCGCAAAACAGCCATCGAAGGCTCCTGCGTACCGTCCGGCCGGCCATTCCGTCGCAGCCCAGCAGTCGCGCGCCAAGGGATTTGCCCTCGATCTTTCGATGGGCGGCCCCGATGGTGACGACGACGACTTCCGGGAAAGCGCCTGAGCGATTCCCGACCAATGAGCGGGGCCGCCAGGCGGCCCCGTGATCGCCAGCGTCATTGCGTTGGTGCGAACAACGAAGAAGTTCCTGCCGCCGGCTTATCGGCCTTACGGTCAGGCTTTGTTCGATCGCATCTCAGAAATGTAAGGCAGCTTTATCGGCTTTTTGAAGGAATTGGGGGATTTAAGATGCGGTTTACAATCAAACTGAAATTGGGATTGGCTTTCGCCCTGTTGACGCTGCTGCTGGTCGGCATTGCAGTCTACGGCAGCCTGAGCCTTGGCGGTCTCAACGACGCCAGCATCAAGATGGTCGACGGCCCGGTTCGTCGTCTGGAACTTGCGCTCACGGCCAATGTGAACGAGGTCGATGCGGTGCGCGCCCAGAAAAATGCGCTGCTTGCGACCAATCTCGCGGATGCCGCGAAATTCCACAAGGAAGCGGACGACAACACGGAACTGATGTTCAAGGCCGTTCAGGAAGGGCTTTCGATCGCCTCTCCGGAAGGCAAACCCTATTGGGAGAAGCTGCTGACGATCGGCAAGCTGTTCCAGCAGAAGTCCAACGAATTGCAGGCAATTCAGGCACGCGGTGACCAGGCCGGCGCTCTGGCGCTTTCCATGGGCGATCTGCGCACCATGACTGCCGATATGGGCGAGGCCATCAAGGTTCTCCTCGATATCCAGCGCAAGGGCATGGCAAATACCGAAAAAGCGAACCAGGATCTGTTCGCCTCGACGATGATGGTCTTGAGCGTCGCCTCGATTGCGGCCGTGCTGATCGCCATCGGCGCCGCCTTCTGGATCACGCTCGGCATCAACAACGGTCTCAAGAAGATCGCGTCCGTCGCCAATGCAGTGGCAATCGGCGATCTCAACCAGAAAGTCGAGGTCAAGACCAATGACGAGGTCAAGGATCTGATCGACACCGTTAACGTGATGACCGGCAACCTGCGCAATACGGCGGCGATCGCCGAACGCATCTCGGAAGGCGACCTTGCCGTCGACGTCAAGCCGCTTTCCGACAAGGATACGCTGGGGCTCGCCATGCAGAGCATGGTCACCAACCTGCGCACCACAGCGCATGTCGCCGACCAGATCGCCAATGGTGACCTGACCATTTCGCCGAAGCCGCTCTCCGACAAGGACACGCTCGGGCTTGCGCTGCAGAGCATGGTGGAACGCCTGCGCGGCGTCGTCGCCGATGCACTTGCGGCATCGAACAACGTCTCCTCGGGCAGCCAGGAACTTTCGGCAAGCTCGGAACAGCTGAGCCAGGGCGCGACCGAACAGGCGTCTTCTGCCGAAGAAGCGTCCGCCTCGATGGAGCAGATGGCCGCCAACATCAAGCAGAACGCCGACAACGCCGCCCAGACGGAAAAGATCGCCCGCCAGTCATCCCGGGATGCGGAAAGCTCCGGCCAGGCCGTCGGCCGTGCCGTCTCGGCGATGCGGACGATTGCGGAAAAAATCTCGATCGTTCAGGAGATCGCCCGCCAGACCGACCTTCTCGCCCTGAACGCCGCGGTGGAAGCCGCCCGTGCCGGCGAACACGGCAAGGGTTTTGCGGTCGTCGCCTCGGAAGTCCGCAAGCTTGCCGAACGCAGCCAGGCAGCGGCTGCCGAAATCAGCGCACTTTCCGGCGAGACGGTGCAGGTCGCAACGGACGCCGGCGAAATGCTGAACAAGCTGGTGCCCGCGATCCACAAGACTGCGGAACTCGTCTCGGAAATATCGGCCGCCTGCCGTGAGCAGGATATCGGCGCATCCCAGATCAACGAAGCGATCCAGCAGCTCGACAAGGTGACCCAGCAGAACGCCGGCGCCTCCGAACAGATGTCGGCGACTTCGGAAGAGCTCGCTGCCCAGGCGGAAGAGCTGCAGGCCTCGATCGCGTTCTTCAAGGTCGATCGGGCCGGATCCAAGCAACGGGGTCAGCCGGTTCCGGCCGCCAAGCCAGCAGCGGCCAAATCCAGACCCCAGCCGGCGCCCAAGGCCTATTCGGCCGGTCATTCAGTCAACGCACAACAGGCCCGCGTGAAAGGTTTTGCCCTCGATCTGTCGATGGGCGGCCCGGACGCGGACGATGCCGACTTCAGGGAGAGCGCGTAATGGCAGGCATATCCTCCGAATCCCAATTCGTAACCTTCAGCCTCGGCGATGAGATTTTCGCGGTCCCCGTCGAGGTGGTCCGCGAGATCCTCGACCACGAGGAGCCGTTCAAGATTCCGCACGGCCCGGAATATCTGCTCGGCCTGCGCGATGTGCGCGGGCAGGGCGTGCCGGTAATCGACCTTCGTCTTCGCCTCGGCCTGACGAGGACGGTCAAGACGCCGCATACGCGCATCCTTGTACTCGACGTGCCGGTGGCCGATCGCGTCCTGGTGCTCGGCCTCGTCGCGGACCGCGTCTTCGAAGTGGTGCCGTTCCGCAAGGAACAGATCGAGACGGCGCCGGATATCGGGGTGCGCTGGCGCTCCGACTATATCGCCGGCGTGGTGCGCCGGGAGAGCGGTTTCGTTGTCGTTGTCGACCTTGCACGGCTGTTTTCGGATTCCGGGTCGGCGCTTGCCGATGTTGGGCCGCAGTCCCAGGTCGCATGAGGAATTCGCATAACCGAATAGGTTCTTGTACGGGGGCATGCGCGTGAGTGCAGCAATAAGGAGCCAGCCGCTCGATGATCGGCTGAGCAAGCGCAACTTCGATATGCTTTCGAAGTACATCTACGACTATAGCGGCATCAAGATGCCGCACAGCAAGTTGACCATGCTCGAAGGACGGCTTCGCCGGCGCCTGCGCGTCACGGCCATGCCGACCTTCGACAGTTATTGCGACTACCTCTTCAAGCACGGAGGTATCGAGGCCGAATCGATCTTCCTCATCGATGCGGTGACCACCAACAAGACCGACTTCTTCCGCGAGCCGAAGCATTTCGACTACATGATCCAGGCAGCGTTGCCGGACATCCTGAAAAGCTACCCCGACCGGCGCATCCGCACCTGGAGTTCGGCCTGCTCGACGGGCGCCGAACCCTATACGATGGCCATGGTGCTTTCGGAATTTCTGAGCTCGTCGACGCCGGAACGCGACTATTTCGTGCTTGCGACCGATCTTTCGACCGATGTGCTGCAGAAGGCCCAGCGCGGCATCTATCAGAGCGAGCTCCTGGCACCCGTTCCCGCCGACATGATGAGCAAATATGTCATGCGTTCGTCCGACAGCCGGCGGCAGGAAGTGCGGATTTCGCCAAAACTGCGTTCCCGCGTCGGTTTCGCCCGGCTGAACCTGATGGACGAGGCCTATCCCATCGGCGACCTGATGCACATGATCTTCTGCCGCAACGTGCTGATCTATTTCGACAAGCCGACGCAGCAGCACGTGCTGTCCCGCCTTTGCCAGGCCCTTCTTCCCGGAGGTTATCTGTTCATCGGTCATTCGGAAACCGTGACCGGCTTCGACCTGCCGATCCGTCAGGTGGCAAATACTGTGTTCAAGCGAGTATGAACCATGAGCGGCAAAATTCGCGTTCTGATCATTGATGACTCCGCCAGTGTCCGCCAGACCCTGACAGCCGTCCTGTCGGCGGATCCGGACATCGAAGTCATAGGCGCGGCCAGCGATCCCTTCATGGCGGCGCGAAAGTTGCGCGAGGAAATCCCCGACGTCATCACGCTCGATGTGGAAATGCCGCAGATGGACGGCATCACCTTCCTGCGCAAGCTGATGGTGCAGCATCCGATCCCGGTGGTGATGTGCTCGTCGCTAACCGAAAGCGGCTCGGAAACGCTGATGCAGGCGCTCGAAGCCGGCGCGGTCGATATCATCCTGAAGCCGAAGATCGGTGCGGCCGACTATCTCGCGGAGGCCGCGGAGCAGATCCGCACAGTGGTCAAGGGGGCCGCGCGCGCCCGCGTCGGCCGGTTGCGCCCGTCACGCATTTCCGAAGGCGGAACGACCGCCAAGCTGACGGCCGACGCGGTGCTTCCGCCTCCCAGGGCCGGAGCCATGGCGAAGACCACGGAAATGGTCGTCTGCGTCGGCGCCTCGACCGGCGGAACCGAAGCTCTGCGCGAGCTTCTCGAAGCCATGCCGGCCAATTCTCCAGGCATGGTCATCGTCCAGCACATGCCGGAAAAATTCACCGCCGCCTTCGCCAAACGGCTCAACAGCCTCTGCGAAGTCGAGGTCAAGGAGGCGGCCGACGGCGATCCGGTGCTGCGTGGCCACGTGCTGATCGCCCCCGGCGACAAGCATATCCTGCTCGAACGGCGCGGCGCGCGTTACGAGGTTTCGATCCGCTCGGGCCCGCTGGTCAGCCGCCATCGTCCGTCCGTCGACGTGCTGTTCCGGTCCGCCGCACGCTCGGCCGGCGGCAATGCCATGGGCGTGATCATGACCGGCATGGGCGACGACGGCGCCCGCGGCATGAACGAGATGCATCAGGCGGGCGCCTATACGGTGGCCCAGGACGAAGCGTCGTCCGTGGTGTTCGGCATGCCCAAGGAAGCCATCGCCCATGGCGGCGTCGACAAGGTCGTTTCGCTCGAACAGATCGCCCGGGAAATCCTCGCCGCCGATCGCCGGCGGTAAGATCTGGCAACGGATTTTTCACGGCCCGTTAACCATGTTTGGCAAGAATGGGGCAACGCATCATGAGGGTGCGGTGAGAGAGCAATCTTACGCTCGTAGCCGGACAGGGACCCAAGATGCCAGTCATTACCTTTGCCAACACCAAGGGCGGAGCGGGCAAGACCACCGCCGTACTCCTGCTTGCAACCGAACTCGTTGAGCAAGGCTACCGCGTCACCATCCTAGACGCCGATCCGCAATACTGGATCACCCGCTGGCACATGCTCTCGCCGCACAACGACAAGCTCAACGTCATCTCCTACGTGACACAGGCCTCGATCGACCGGCACATTTCCGAGAACCGCCACAAGACCGATTATTTCGTGCTCGACCTGCCCGGCGCCCAAAGCCCGCTGCTCGCCAAGGCGATCGGCCTTTCGGACCACGTGCTGATCCCGATCCAGGGCTGCGCCATGGATGCCCAGGGCGGCGCAAACGTGCTGGAACTGCTGCGCTACCTTGAAGAAAAGGCCAATCTCCGCGTGCCGCATTCGGTCGTTCTGACCCGCGTCAACTCGATGGTGACGACCCGTGCCCTGCTTGCGGTGAAGATGCTGCTGGCCGAACGCAAGGTCGAAGTGCTCGACACTCCGATCATCGAACGCGCTGCCTTTCGCGACATCTTCGATCTCGGCGGCACGCTCTACACGATGGACGAAAACCGCATCAGCAATCTCGACAAGGCCCGGCAGAACGCCCGCCTGTTCGCGCTCGAAATGCTCCGCCGCGTGCCGCTCCACAAGCCGGCCTCGCTGTCGAAGCGCTTCGTCCGCGCCGCCTGATCAGGCTTTGCCGTTCATCAGGATCTGCAGCTTGACGTCGGACGGATGTCCGGCGACGGCCCGCTCGAAGGCCTTGATCGAATCCTTGAAATCGAAGACGCCGGTGATCAGCGGCTTCAGGTCGACCTTGCCGGACGCGATCAGTTCCAGCGCCCGGTCGAAGATGTTGGCGTAGCGGAACACGGTCTCAAAGCGAACTTCCTTGGAGATGGCGCTCGATACGTCCAACGGCACCGGCTCGACCGGCAGGCCGACCAGCACCAAGGCACCGCCGGGCCGCACCAGGTCCAACATGCCGGCATAGGCTCTCGGACTGCCGCTCGCCTCGAACACGACATCCGCACCCCAGCCGCCGGTCGCTTCGGCGATGACTTCGGCAAACGGCCGTTCGGTGATGTTGACGGGAATGACGCCCGGGTACTGGCCGGCGATCTTCAGCTTGTCGGGGCTCAGATCCGAGATGAAGACGCGGGCGCAGCCGCCCGCGAGTGCCGCCAACGCCACCATGATTCCAATCGGGCCGGCACCGATCACCGCGCCGACATCGCCGGGCTGGATACGGGCGCGGCTGGCGGCCTGCATGCCGATCGCGAACGGCTCCACCATGGCGCCTTCGGCAAAGGAGACATTGTCCGGCAGCTTGTAGGTGAAGGCGGCAGGGTGAATGACTTCCGGAGTCAGCACCCCGTGGACCGGCGGCGTCGCCCAGAAACGGACGTCCGGATCGACGTTGTAGAGACCGAGCTTGGAGGCGCGTGACGACAGGTTCGGTACGCCCGGCTCCATGCAGACGCGGTCACCGACCTTCAAGGCCTTCACCTCGCTGCCGACCTCGACGACGATGCCCGCCGCCTCGTGACCGAGCACCATCGGCTCGCGCAGGACAAAGGGACCGATTGCGCCGTGGGTGTAATAATGGACGTCGCTGCCGCAAACACCGACCGTATCGATGGCGATCTTCACGTCGCCCGGCCCAACCTCGGTCGGAAGATCGATCTCCCTTAACGCGAGAACGCCTTTTTTCTCGAGCACCAGTGCCTGCTGCATGCGATGTTTCCTTCCGATCATCTTCTTACGCTGGCCGAGTTTCCGGGCGAGATCAAGGCAGCCATCGACCGCTTTCAGCCGCGGCCGGCATAAGGCATGCCGTTTGCCATCACCGTCATGAACAGGACATTGGCTTCCAGCGGCAATCCATCCATGTAGAGCACCGCATCAGCCACGTGCTTGGTATCCATGACCGGCTCCACAGCAGTCGTGAGGTCCGCCTGCAACGCCCCTTCCTTCATCCGCACCGTCATCGGCGTATCGGCATTGCCGATATCCACCTGGCCGCAGACGATGTTCAGCGCGCGCCCGTCGAGCGCGATCTGGCGTGTTAGCCCGGTAATGGCATGTTTGGTGGCGGTGTAGGCGGCCTGGAAAGGACGCGGCACGTGCGCCGAGATCGAACCGTTGTTGATGATCCGCCCGCCGCCGGGGTTTTGCCGCCGCATGATTCCGAAGGCCGCGCGGGCGCAATAGAAGGCGCCGTTGAGGTTGAGGTCGATGACGGCCCGCCAGGTTTCGAGCGGCAACTCGTCGATCGGAACGGCCGGCGTGCCGCGGCCGGCATTGTTGAACAGAAGGTCCAGCCGGCCATAGGCCGCTTGCGTCGCCGCAAACAACGCGTCGACGGCGGCCGGATCGGTGACATCCGTCGGCACGACGAGCGACTCCCCGCCGGCAAGTTCCGCCGTGCCCCGCAGCTCGCTCTCGCGCCGGCCGGCAAGCACGGTCCTATAGCCTGCTTTCAAAAGCCCGAGGGCCACGGCCCTGCCAACGCCCGAGCCCGCACCGGTTACGATCGCTACTTTCGACATGTCTGCCTCCCACCTGTGATGGTAGACCTTATAGTCGGCAGTCGGCCCAGCCGTCGAGTGGCATGCTTGCCGGAGAGAATATCACGTCCGAGATTTCTTGGTCACGGTCACGGTGCCGGCATCGGCATCGACCACGACCCAGTCACCGGTCTCGATCACCGAAAGCGGGTCCTGATCGAGTTCGGTGATCGCCGGAACGCGGGTGACGACGGCGCCGAGCGCGATCTTGGTGGTCATCCGCGTAAAGATCATCGCCGCTGGCTGGACACCGTTCAATCGCGTCATATGGAAATAGGCCGACCAGCCCGACGAGCCCTTGGCACCGGGAAAGACAAGGATCTTGCCGGCGAACGAGACGCCGCGCATTTCGTGCCGGCGCTCAATGACCGTGCCGGTGCGTTCGTTGATGCCGCCCCAGCCGGAGATTGTCTCCGTCGTGACCAACGCCTCGCCCTCGGCGCGGCCGGCCACCACCTTGCGGCCCTTGAGTTCGATCGTCTCGGGTTTGGCTTCCGTCGAAATATCCATCAGACCCTCCCGTTCCACTGGCCGGTCAAGGCGGCATCGACGCAATCGCTGACCGAGCCGAACCAGCCCTGTACGCCGGTTATCGCCGGCAGGTAATGCGCCTGCTTGGCGGAATCCGTGGCGATGACCTTGGTTCCCGCCGGCAGACGGCGGGAAATGGCGGGACAGGTGTCGCTCATGACAACACCGCCGGCATCGCGGATGACGTCGATATAACCGTTGCGCTCGGCGACCTGTTTGATCGCGCGCGGTGTATGCACCCAGAGCTGCACGTCCGAATGGATCTTCCTGTTCTCCAGCATGTGGGCGATCAGCGCCATCTGGTCGATGGAATTGTGCGGACAGCCGAGCATGATGAAATCGACCTTCTTTTCGGTCGAGCTTTGCAGCTTCTCATAGGTCTCGCGCCGCTCCTTCGCACCATAACTGAACGTGCCCTTCACCTGGCGGCCACCGAAGGCTTCCTCGATCGAATCCGCTTCCGGCGTGATGCCGGGGATATGGTACATCTCGACCCCGCCCGACGACGCGGCGGCTGCGCCAAAATGCTTGAGCTTGATGAGATCGGGCTGTCGGCCGGTGCCCTTCAGCACCGGGATTTCCTCGCCGATCACTTCGCCGATGTAGTAACCGAGCAGACCCCAATCCATCATGTCGTCGACCTCGATATCGAGCTCGACCAGATGGGTGCCACGGCGGTTTTCGGTGATGTGGAAACCCCAATAGGGAATGCGGCCGGTGAGTGCCGCAGCGCCGGTGCTTTCCTTGCCCTCGACATTGGTGCGGGCGCCGAGCACGGAGTTGCAGTAGATGACTGCGGACGATTCCATCCAGGCGCAATGCTCGCCTTTCACCGGCACGTTGCCGACCTGATAGGGCGTGCAGGTGGCGAACATGTTGACGCCGCGCCGCCCCAGGTATTTCTCGTTGGCGCGCTGCATGTCGACCAGCGACTTGTCGACGCCCTGGAGTTCCCAGTTGTCATTGTCGATGCCGGTGATCAGCTGGCAGGTATGCGCCACCATATGCGGCACGTCGACCACCTCGTCGCTGTCGAGGTTCAGCTCGGAATAGACGTGCTCCATGCCCTTTTCGGCAATCGCCTGCACCGAGGGGGTCGAGGCGTTGAAGGCGCCGGCGACATTGTTGGTCTCAATCAGCCGTTCGGCGCCGAGCGCTTCGCCGTAGCGGACGAGCAGGTCCATGGCGCGCGCCTTGGCGCGGCCGTGCTCGCCGTCATACATGGCCTTTTCGTGATCCGTCAGGTTCATCGCGTCCTCCTCACGATGCGGCTCGCGTTTCCGCACCTGTCCACCGATAATGCTTCTTTTCGACGTTGTCGGAAACCCGCTCGCGCAGCGCATCGCGATCGATCTGGTGCACACTGCCGGTTCCGGCAAGGTCGAGCGCGTTGGCGGCGGCCATGCCCATGGCGATGCAGGGGCCCATGACGCGGATGCTCGAAAGCGCTGCCGAATCCGCATCGACGCAGCGCCCGGCGGCGGCGACGTTGTCGCATTCGTCCGGCGTTAGGCTGCCGAGCGGGATGTAATGGGCATGTTGCTCGTCAAACGTGATCCAGTGGTGGCCGTCGCCGTGATCGTGCAGCTCGATCGGCCAGGCGGTGCGGGCGACCGCGTCGTCGAACTTGGTGCCGGCCTTGATCTCGTCGACGGTCAGGTGATGGCTGCCGGCGATCCAGCGGGTCTGGCGGATGCCCGGCAGGCCAAAGGAGCGGATGCGGGCATTGCCGAAGCATTCCGGGAACTCCGTTTTCAGGAATTCCACGGCGCGGGCCGCCTGGTCCTTGCCTTCGAGCGCCTTCTTCGAGGCCTCGACCGGATCAAGCGGGGTTTCCACATGGGTCATGTTCATGGCGGCGATGCCGCGGCCGGGAATGGTGAAACCAAGGCCTTCGCGGCGCAACAGGCCGTAGTTTGCGGCCTTTTCCTTCATCCGGTCGCCGATCTCGTAGCGGGTCGGCTGCTTGGCTTCGTCGATGTTTTCCAGCACCACCATCTGGGTGCCGAAGACGCCGCCCTTTTCCGGCTGGCGGCAGGCAAAACCGGCCTGCCAGACGAGCGCCGCATCGCCGCTCGCCTCCACCCAGCCGGTCGCCTCGATCGAGACGCCGCCATAGCGGGTCATGAAATCGGTCTGGACGACGCGCCGGCCTTCCACATGCACGTCGAGGATCTGCGCACCGAGCACGACCTCGATGCCGGCGTCGAGCACGCTTTGCTCCATCCAGCGGCCGAGGACGACCTCGTCGTAATAGACAACCGTCGTGTTCGGGCCGTGGCGGTAATAGATCGACCGGTCCTGGCTTTCGAGATGGGCCAGCAGCTTGTCGGCGACGCCATAGGTGAACTGATAGCCGTGCGTGCCGTTCGAAAACAGGCCGCAGAACGTGGCGATGATCGAGTTGACCGCCTGTCCGCCGAGCGCCGCCTGGCCATCGACGATGACGACCTTGCGGCCAAGCCTGGCGGCTTCCAGCGCTGCGGAAATCCCGGCGATGCCGGCGCCGACGACGCAGATATCCGCCTTGAGCTTGCGGAACGGCGTCGACTTTTCGCGCCTGACGATCCGCGTTTCCCTGCTCAGCGTTTCCGCCATGGAAGCCTCCCACTATAGTACCGCGCCCTCCCGGCGCCTTGGGAATGATCGTAGCCCAAGCCGCCCCGCCTTGAACCCGGCAAGTGATGCGATCAGCTTTCTTGTTTCGAGAAAGGTTCAGCCGGATTTCAGCGGTTTGGCGTCAGCGAAACGGCGGGAGTGGAGGCGGAACAGCTGCGGGTCCGGATTTCTTCTCAGAACATCGGAATGACCTGATCCGGCACGCCTTCCGAAAACCGCTTCTGCACGTAGGATATGAACTCGGACACCACGACCTTGTTCATCTTGATCCTGGGCACGGACGCCTTGACCCAGAGCGGCTCGACCGGAAATTCCGGCATCACCTCTTCGAGCGCGCCGCTATCGAGATCCGACCGAGCGAGGAACCTCGGCAGGATCGCCAGTCCCAGTCCCTGACGGGCAGCCGCGAGCAGGACCCGGCTGTCGTTGGCCGTGAAATTCGAGGTGATCTCCACGTTGATCGTGCTCGTCTCCATCTGGAAGGTCCAGGTGGTGCCGATCGTGTGGAAGGTGATGCATTCGTGGCCGACGAGTTCGGTGGGCGTCCTCGGCCGCTTGCGGCCCGCCAGATAACCCCGCGATGCGCACAGCACCCGCGGATATGGACACAGCGGGTGGTCGATCACATAGGCGTAGGATTGCGGCAGCGCGCCGATCGCCACGTCGAACCCCTCCTCCAGCGGATTGACCGAGCGGTCGATCAGCACGATCTCCATCTTCACCCGCGGATTGGCCGCCTGGAACGCGGCGCAGATATCCCCGAAGAACATCGAGGTCAGCGTCGTCGGCGCCTTGATGCGCAGCGAACCGGTCAGGCCCAGTTCATGCGTATTGGGCGTCGCCAGCGTCTCCTCGATCTCGCCGACCAGAAGCTGCAGGCGCGGCCTCAGCCGCTCGCCATCGAGGGTCAGCGCCAGCCGCCTGGTGGTGCGCACGAAAAGCTGAGTGTTCAGATGCTCTTCGAGCCGCTTGACCCGCTTGGTGATGACCGAGGTCGCGACGCCCAGGTCACGGCCGGCGGCGGAAAAGCTGCCGGCGCGGGCGGTTGCCAGGAAGGCGCCGATGTCGAGAAGTATGTTCACTGTCTTTCTCGTTTCGAGAAAAAATCCTAACCGGCATCACGCACATATTTTCCGCGGTTTCGCAACTCCACCACATGGCGCGCAGGCGGTCGGCTCAAGCGCAGCGTGCGCTATGGAATGCGAACTGCGCGGAAAGGCTTTCCACCGCCCTGACCTCGGAGATGCGCAGCGCCATCCAGGCCGAGACCGCCGCCCAGGCGGCCCGCATATAACTGTCGGCACGATAGAGGGCCGCGTCGGGATCGGATTGCAGCGCCGTCATCCGGCCGCTCAGCAATTCGAAGCCGTCGAGAACCGCCAGAACAGTGTCCGAAGCCTGCGGATGTTCGGCGATATAGGCATCGATCTCGTCGCGCGCCCTCTCCAGGAAGAGTGCCAGCCCCCGGCCCTCGTCGCGCCAGAGGCGGCGGGTCAGGAAATCGAGCGCCTGCATGCCCGTCGTGCCTTCGTAGATGGTCATGATGCGGGAGTCGCGCAGATATTGTTCGAGCGGCCAGTCGCGGGTGTAGCCGACGCCGCCGAGCACCTGGATCGCCGCATTCGCGGTCTCAAACCCCGCCGCCGCGCCGAAATTCTTGATCAGCGGCAGCATCCAGCCGGTGAAATCCTCCAGCCCGGATTCGGGCTCCAGCCGGGCGATATCCATGGTCGTTGCAAGTTCGAGAACCGCGGCGCGCAGGATTTCCGTGGAGCTGCGGATGTCATGAAGCTGGCGCTGCACATCCGGATGGCTCGATATCGGCACCGGCGGCTGGTCCGGCCGTCCGCCCTGACGGCGCTCCTTGGCATAGTCCTCGGCGATATCGGCAGCGGCAGACGCGATGCCCAGCCCCTGGCAGCCGGCGAGCAGCCGCATCAGCTCGATCATGGTGAAAAGCTGCGGCAGGCCGCGGCCTTCGCGGCCGAGCATGATGCCCCTGGCGCCTTCGAACCGCATGGCGCAGGTGGGCGAGCCGTGCAGGCCCATCTTTTCCTCGATCCGGTCGACCGAAACGCCGTTCGGTCGGCCGTCGATCAAGTTCGGCACCAGAAACAGGCTGATGCCGCGCGTGCCCGGCTGGTCGTTGGTGCGGGCGAGCAGGCAATGACCTATGCGGTCCGCCATGTCGTGATCGCCGAAGGAGATCCAGATCTTCTGGCCGGTGATCAGCCATTCGCCGTCGCGCAATTCGGCCTTGGTGCGCAGGCGTCCGACATCCGAGCCCGCTTCCGGCTCGGAAATACAGATCGTCGCCGCCCATTCGCCGGCGGTGAGTTTCGGCACCCATTCGTTCGCGGTCGTCTCGTCGGCGGCTTCGGCCAGAAGATGCGCGGCGGCGCGTGTCGAGCCGGCCGCCATCATCAGTGCCACGCAGCCCCGCTCGAACAGCGGCGCGCAGGCGGCATGCAATGTCAGCGGCACGGCCTGACCGCCGAATTTTTCCGCCACGTCCATGCCGAGCCAACCGGCCTCGGCATATTGCCGGAAGGCATCGGCAAAGCCGTCCGGCGTCCTCACCCGGCCATCGACCACCCTCGCGCCGATCCGGTCGCCGACGGCATTCAGCGGAGCCAGCACGCCCTCGGCAAAACTCGCCGCCTCCTCGACGATCGCCGCGACCGTCTCGTCGTCGCAATCCTCACGGAGTTCCTTGAGCCGGTGCCAGCCCGGCGTCAGGGCGAGAAGTTCCAGCGTTCGGCTTGCCTGATCCGAGAACGACATGATCGGCTACCGCGGCTGCATGCGCAGCGCCCCGTCAAGCCGGATCACCTCGCCGTTGATATACTGGTTCTCGATCACGAACCGCACCGCATCGGCGAATTCGCCGGGATCGCCGAGGCGGGACGGATAGGGAATCGCGCTGGCAAGACTGTCCTGGGCTTCCTGTGGCAGTTCGTAGAGCAGCGGCGTCAGGAAGATGCCGGGAGCAACCGTGTTGACGCGGATGCCGAAGCGGGAGAATTCGCGCGCCGCCGGCAAGGCCAGCGAAACGATGCCGCCCTTAGAGGCCGCATAAGCCGCCTGGCCGATCTGCCCTTCGAAGGCGGCGACCGAGGCGGTGTTGACGATCACGCCGCGCGCCTTGTCCTCGCGCTCGGGCAGGCCCGACATGCGCTCGGCCGCAAGCCGCAACATGTTGAACGTGCCGATCAGGTTGACACGGATCACCCGCTCGAAATCGGCAAGCGGCATCGGTCCGTTCTTTCCGACGATGCGCCCCGCTGTGCCGATGCCGGCGCAGTTGACAAGGATGCGCAAGCCGTCGCCGGCTTTCGCCGCAACGTCGAGCGCCTTGGCCGCATCATCCTCGCTGGTCACGTCTCCGGAGAGCGCCACGCCGCCGATCGCGGTCGCGACCTTTTCGGCTGCGGCCTGGTTGCGGTCGAAGACATGCACCACAGCCCCGAGTGTTGCGAGCAGCCGTGCCGTCGCCTCGCCGAGCCCCGATCCGCCGCCGGTGACGACGGCGCTTGTTCCTTCGATCCTCATGCCGCCAGCTCCTTGCCGACCCGGATGACGCCCGGCGCATCCGCATACAGTTCCTCGACGAGGTCGCCGCGATGGGCGAGCACGGCGCGCTGGTTGATTGAGCCCTTGTCGGTCACTTCGCCCTTTTCGAAGCGCAGCGGCTGGGTCATCAGCATCATGCGCATCACCCGCGTCGCCGAACCGCTCGACTGTTTCTGGTGTTCCCTCAGCCGCTCGGCGATCGCCGCCCTTACCTTCGGATGGGTAACCACCGCCTCGTCGGGAAGGACGGCGTCGCCGCCGATCAGCTCGCGCAGTGCCGGCATGAAGGGCACCGCCAGCGCCCCGAGCTCGGCCCGGTTCTCGCCGGTGATGACCGCATCGCGGATCAACCCGCCGAACTGGTTGACGATCTGTGCCCGCAACACGCCGACCGCCACCCAGGTGCCGGTCTGCAGCTTGAAGTTCTCCGCCGTGCGTCCGTCGAAATAGAAGCCCTGGCGCGGATCGCCGGGGACGGCGAATTTCACCGCGTCACCGATCCGATAGAAGCCTTCCTCATCGAAGGCCTCTCTGGTCAGCTTCTCGTTGCGCCAGTAACCGGGGGTGACGTTCGGGCCCTTGAGGCGAAGCTCGTATTTGTCGTCGATCGGTACCAGCTTCATCGTGACGCCCTGGCCTGGCACGCCGATATTGCCGGGCTTTTCCTGCGGGTCGGTGCAGAAGATCGCGAACGGCGCGGTCTCGGTGGAGCCTATGCCGGTGCCGAGCGGCACCCGTTCGCCGATCGTCATCTCGGAAAGCTCGATCAGCGCATCCCAGGTATGTTGCGCCATGCCGGCACCGGCATACATCAGCAGCTTCAGGTCCTTGAAGAAGGTCTTGCGAAGACCCTCGTCCTCGCGCATCGCCTGGATCAGCATTTCGTAGCCGGCCGGCACGTTGAAATACCAGGTCGGCGAGATTTCCTTCAGGTTGGCAATCGTCTGGGCCATCAGCGCCGGGCTCGGCTTGCCGCGGTCGATGTAATAGGTTCCGCCGCTATAGATGGCGATGTTGAACACCTTGTTGCCGCTGGCGGTGTGGTTCCAGGGCGCCCAGTCGACCAGGACCGGCGGTTCGTCGCGGAAATAGGAATAGCAGTCGGTCACCATCTCCTGGTTGGAACATAGCATGCGCTGCGTCTGGATGACCGCCTTGGGCGAGCCCGTGGTGCCCGAGGTGAACAGGAATTTCGCGACCGTATCCGGCCCGACCGCATCAAAAGCCTTGTCCACAGCCTCGGTCGGCTCGGTCTTGAGGATGTCGTCGAGGAGATAGATGCCGGACCTATCCTCAGGCAGGTTGCGCATCCCGGCAAAGGGTATGTCAGCCCCGAAAGCCGTATCGACCGCCTTGCGGAAGGCACCCGCGTCGTCGGCGAAGATCAGGCCGGGGGTGATCTGCTTGGCGATGTCGTGCAGCTTCGAAAAATCGGAGGAGATGGTCGCGTAGGCCGGCGCGATCGCTGCGGACGGGATACCCACATGCTGGGCGCCGAGCGCCATCAGCGCATGTTCGATGGAGTTTTCCGAGAGGATGACCAGCGGATGTTCTGCCGAGAGCTTCATGTCCAGCAGGAACTGGCCGACGCGCCGCACCTGATCGAGCGCCTGCGCAAAACTCACCCTGCGCCACTCGGCCGTGCCTTCGCGATCCGCCATCCAGGTGCGATCGGGTGCGGTTTTCGCCCAGTGGACCAGCCGCTCGTTGAGCTTGTCGGGATAAGGACCTAGCGGATCCTCGCGCCAGACCACGAATTCGCCGTTCGGCCGCTCTTCCCAGCCGACCACGGGCGACCACAGCTTCACGTCACGCACAGGTTTTCCGCTCATGACTTCTCCTCCCAGACGTCAATGCTCCCTCTCGGGCTCCCAAAATTTGTTTACAAAGAAACAATCTCCCTGTAAACGATCAAAAACTGATGACGGGCTGGGGAGCGTCCGTTGCTGGAGGAGAATGCATAAAATGGCCGATCAGACGGCAACCAGCTTCGTGACCTATGAGCTCAAGGGCAATGTTGCCCATATAGGTCTTAACCGCCCTGAAAAGCGCAATGCGATCAGCGACCGTTTCGTCGAGACGATCGCCGAGACTGTGGCGCGGGCCGAAAGCGAGGCGAAAGCCGTCGTTCTCTTCGGCCATGGCGATCACTTCTGCGCCGGGCTCGACCTTGCCGAACATGTGAAGAAAACGCCGATCGAAGGCGTGCGCGGCTCGCGCCGCTGGCATGCGGTGTTTGCCGGCATCGAACACGGCACGATCCCGTGGATTTCGGCCCTGCATGGCGCGGTCGTCGGCGGCGGCCTTGAACTGGCAGCATCCACCCATATCCGCGTTGCCGACAAATCCGCCTTCTTCGCGTTGCCGGAAGGCCAGCGCGGCATTTTCGTCGGCGGCGGCGGTTCGGTGCGTGCTGCCCGGCTGATGGGCGTCGCCCGCATGACCGACATGATGCTGACCGGCCGCGTCGCTTCGGCGGAAGAGGCGGAGCGCTGGAACCTGGCGCAATACGTCGTCGAAAAGGGCATGGCTCGGCAGAAGGCACATGAGCTTGCGGAAGCGGCCGCCAGCAATGCGGAAATCTCCAATTACGCTGTCATAAACGCGCTCCCGCGCATCCAGGACATGGCGAAGGAGGATGGCCTTTTTGTCGAATCCTTTATCGCCTCCTTCACGGCCACTAGCCCGGAGGCCGAAGAGCGGCTGCGCGCCTTCCTGGAAAAACGCGCCGCAAGGCTGAAGGCGCCGGGTTCGGCATAAGGGGAAACGCCCATGGACATGCCGATCCGCACGGCGGACGAGGTCGATCTCGACCGGCTCAATTCGGCGCTCGGCTTCCTGATGCGGCTGGCGCAGCTCAAGATCTACGAGCGGTTTTTCGAAGAGGTCGGCGAACATAATCTGAAGCCTGGGGAATTCTCCGTACTTTGGGTCATTCTCCACAATCCCGGCATCCGACAGAGCGTGCTCGGCCAACGGTTGATGATCAAACGAGCCCATATGACCAAGCTGATCCGGGCGCTGGAGGACCAGAACCTCGTTTCGCGGAAGGTGCCTGATGGCGATCGCCGGGCCGTGGAGATCACGCTGACGCCGGAAGCGGTGACAAGGGTGAAGCAGGCGAGCCAATGGTTCTTCACCTACGAAGGGTCGGTCGGCGCCAATCTTACCGCTGACGAGCGCCAACAACTGACGGCCCTGCTGCGGAAATTCGTGGGCCTGGGCTGAATTTAAGGACCGGGAGGAGCGAACCTTGAACATCGACGAACTGATCGCCATCGACGTCCACACCCATGCGGAAGAACCCTGCTGCGGCCCCCGCGACGACGGCTACGACCAATTCCAGGCCGGCATGGCCAAATATTTCAAGAACCCGGCCGGCCACAAGGGCATGCTGCCGACGGTCAACGAGACCGCCGTCTATTACCGCGAACGCAAGATCGGCTGCGTGATCTTCCCGGTCGATGCCGAGCGCGAGACCGGCTTTCGCCGCTACAACAACGAAGAAGTAGCGATGATCGCTGCCGAAAACAGCGATATCATGATCCCGTTCGCCTCGATCGACCCCGCCAAGGGCAAGATGGGCGCCCGCGAGGCGCGCCGGCTGGTGCGGGAATTCGGCGTCAAGGGCTTCAAGTTCCACCCGACCATGCAGGCCTTCTATCCGAACGACCGGATGGCCTATCCGCTCTACGAGGCGATTGCCGAAGAAGGCGCGATCACGCTGTTCCATACCGGCCAGACCGGCGTCGGCGCCGGCATGCGCGGCGGCATGAACATGCGGCTGAAATATTCCAACCCGATTTATCTCGATGACGTGGCAGCCGATTTTCCCGACATGCCGATCATCCTCGCACATCCCTCCTTCCCCTGGCAGGAGGAGGCGCTTTCCGTCGCGACCCACAAGCCAAACGTCTATATCGACATGTCCGGCTGGTCTCCAAAGTACTTTCCGCAGATCCTGGTGCAGTACGCCAACTCGATCCTGAAGCACAAAATGCTGTTCGGCTCGGACTGGCCGGCGATCACACCTGACCGCTGGATGGCGGACTTTGCGGCGATTTCGATCAAGGACGAGGTGCGGCCGCTGATCCTCAAGGAAAATGCCCGCAAGCTGCTGAAGCTTTAAGCCGGGACGAAACTCTTTCGCACGACCAGTTCGGGGATCACCCGCTCGTATCCCGGCGACGCGTCCGGGTTTTCCAGCCGTCGTTCCAGAAGCTCCACGGCCCGAAGCGCCATGATGATCGGATCCTGGCGGAAGGTGGTGAGGCTGTAGCTCAGCCAGGCGGCTTCCGGCACGTCGTCGAAGCCGATCACGGCCACGTCTTCGGGAATGCGAAGTTTCGCCTCGATGCGGATGAAATCCATCACCCCGAAGGCGATCTGGTCGTTGGTGCAAAACACGGCATCCGGGCGCTCGCCGCCGGCAAACAGTTCGCGGGCGGCGGCAATGCCGCTGTCGTAGTCGGAGTCAGGCCCCCCGGCGGACTGGACCTCGGCGCCGAGCGACCGCGCCGCCGACATGAAAGCATTTTCGCGCTCGACGATGCTCGGCGTTCCCGATTGCGAACCGACGACGGCAAGGCGACGACGTCCAGCGTCGAAGAAGGCGTTGGCGGCCTTGCGCGAGGCCTCGGAATTGCCGGCGCGGACATGATCGGCATCCGGCTCCGAGCGGCCGATCACCACCAGCGGCTGGCCGTTGCGCTGGGCGAGTTCGAAAAAGCTTGCGGGCGGCGAACCGGACAGGATGATGGTCGCTTCGGCACGGTGGCCGATCAGCATCTTCTGGGCGGCCAGCAACTCGTCTTCGGTCTGGCCGGTATTGATGAGGATCGGGATATTGCCGCGATGGATCAGCGCTTTGGCGAGTGCCGCCGTCAGATGGGCGCGAAAACCGAGTTCCGGCTTGGTCGCGACGATGCCGACGAGGCGGCTCTGGTTGGCGAGCACGCCGCGGGCGAGGTCGTTGACGTGGTAACCGAGCTCTTCCGCCGCCCGCAGCACCTTTTCCCGCGTCGCCGGCGCAACACTGGCACCCGGCGTGAAGGTGCGGGACACGGCCGAACGGGAGACGCCGGCAAGACGGGCGACCTGTTCGGCGCTGACGAAGCGCATGCGTTTTTCGTCCTTCATGCTTTCCTCAATGCCCCACGCGCGAAAGGACGTCCGCCTTCAGGAATCGCTCCACGATCAACATGAACACCAGGGAGGGAACGAGCAGCAAGAGGGCAGTGATCGATGCGATCTGATAATTGCCACCGGCAGCGGTGGTATAGAGCAGCAGCGGCAGCATGTTCACATCAGGCGCGCCGACGAAATAGCTGCCGGTGAATTCGTCGAGCGATTCGAGGAAAACGAAGATGGCACTCGCCATCAGGCCGGGTGCTGCGAGCGGCAGCGTCACGTCGAGAAAGGCGCGGAACGCACCGGCACCGATATTGCGGGCCGCCTGTTCGAGTTCCGCATCGATCGCCGAAAAGGCGGCCGTGGCGATCCAGACCGCATAGACCAGGCCATGCGAGACATGCACCAGCACGACGCCGGGGATCGTGCCGTTGAGCCTGATCTCATAGAATATGCGGGCGATGTTCACATAGACCGTCAGGTTCGGAAAGGCCTGCGGAATGAGGAACGCGAGCAGGATGAGGCCTCGGAACGGCAGTTTCAGCCGCGCCAACGCGTAACCGGCCGGGATCGCCAGCAACAGCGAAACGACGACGGTGAGCAACGCCACGATCAGCGAATTGGTGAGCGATTCCATCGCTCCGCCACGCGGCGCGAACACTTTTGCCCAGGAGCTGAAGCCGTATTCGAGCGGCAGGCTGTAGGGGAAATACCACTTCTCCGCCACCGTCCAGAGCAGCAGGTTGAAGAGCGGCCCGAAGATGAAGAAGGCCATCAGCCCGAAGATGATGCCGCGCGGCACCCACCAGAGGGCAGCGAGAGGATTGCGGGCGGCGGGAATATGGGCGGCTGTCATGCGCGTTCCTTGAGGCTGGCGCGCAGGTAGATCCATGCGACGGATGCGGCGAGCACGAGCGAGATGAGGCCGAGCGCGTTGGCGACGCCGTAATCTCCGTAGGAATTGACCCGGAAGGCGATATCGGCGGTCAGCATGGTCGGCGACTGGGCGTTGATCATCAGCGGCACGGACAGAACCGACATCATGGTGACGAAGGAGAGGATGAGGCCGACCGTCAGCGTCATCGCCACCTGCGGCACGACGATTTCCAAGAGCAGCCGCAGCCGCGAGGCGCCGAGATTGCGGGCCGCCTCGATCGTGTCGCGATTGATGGAAGCCATCGCGCCGGCGACGAGCAATGCCACGAACGGCGTCTGCTTCCAGACGAAGGCGATGACGATGCCGCGCCAGTCGAGGAAGCTCACCGCATCGAGCGGCGTCAGCAGGCCGAGATTGATGAAAGTGTTGTTCATCATGCCGTTCTTGGACAGGAAGGTGCGAAGGATCTGGCCGACGACGATGAAGGGAATGAACATCGGCCAGCGATAGAGCCAGCGCAGGATCGCCACCGCAACCGGATGTTCGCCGAGCGTCAGGTAACCGCCTATCGCAACCGAGGCGATGCCGATCAGCACCGTCGACAGGCTGACGATCACGACGGTGAAGACGATGTCCTTGGTATAGAGGTCGAAGGTCTTGGTGAAATTGCCCCAGCCGAAAGCCCCCTCCACCTGGAAGGCGCCGACCGCCGACATGATCAGCGGCAGGATGAAGAGAAAGGCGATCACCGCGAGTGCCGGCAGCACGAGAAGGAGACCGAGGAGGCGTTTTGGCATGGTTCGACCATTCGGAGAGATGTTGGGACAGTCTCTTCTCCCCAGCGGGGAGAAGGTGGCCCGAAGGGCCGGATGAGGGGGTTTTGCGGCAGATGCGACCTCGCTTGCGCTCGATCGCGCGCTCCTGCGTCGCTTGCCCCCTCATCTGTCCTGTCGGACATCTTCTCCCCGCTGGGGAGAAGACAGAACGTTACTTCACAGACTTCTCATAGGCTTCGAGGATCGCGGTGTTGTAGGGCGCGATCGGGAAGGGCTTGCCCTTGGCGGCAAGGTCGGCCGGCGAGATGTCGACGAACAGCTTGTTCCAGGTGGCGTCGTCCAGTTCCTTCTTGACGTTGTCGGCGTCGATGCCCGGATACCAGTTGAAGCGCTTGACGATGCCTTCCGCCTGGACCTTCGGGCTGGTGGCGAGAGCGATGAACTTCTCGGCCAGCGCCTTGTGGGCTGCCTTTTCCGGCAGGACGTAGTGCATCGGCTGGCCCGGCATGCCCGGAGCCGGCAGAACCAGCTTCATGGTCGGCGGCAGCTGGCCGCTGGCCTGCCACGAGTAGAACATGTCGACCCAGACCGGGCCCATGGCGATTTCACCGCGCGACAGCAGGTCGAGCGTGCCGGCATTGCCGGGCGTCAGCGTGGCGTTGGTGGTGAAGTCGGCGAGGCTCTTGAAGGCCGTATCCCACTTCTTGGTTTCGTCCTCCTTGAACGGGCCGTTCATCAGGGTGTTGGCATCGCCGCCGCCGAAGGCGTAGATCCAGCCCATGACGAACGAGACGCCGGAAGCGCCGCCCTTGATGCCGTTATAACCGAACTGCTTCGGATGGGCCTTGGCCCAGTCTGCGAGCTCGGCATAGGACTTCGGCGGGTTCGGAACGAGCGCCGGATTGTAGGCGATCGCGGTCTGGCTATTGAACATCGGCATGACATAGCCGTCGACATTGGTGCCGAGCGCCATCTTGGCGTTGGCGCGGGTGACGAGCTTGCCGGTTTCGATGTCGCTGCGGTACTTGTCGAGATAGTTCTTGGTCACCATCGGGCCAACGAATTTTTCGTGGACGACAGCGACGTCGACGTCCCACTTGTCAGCCTTCGCCGCGGCCTGGGCGTCGAAACGCTCCAGGATCTTCTGCGAGCCGGCGTCGCCGGGGCCGGTGCCGACGGCGCGAACCGTGTTGCCCGGATAGGTCTTTTCGAACAGCGGGCCGAGATACTGGTTGATGTAGTCGACCATGTTCTGGTCGCCGGCGGTCGCAACCGTCAGCTCTTCGGCATGAACCGGAAGGGCCGCGAAAACGACGGCGAAGGCTGCGTAGGACATCTTGTTCATGAGTGCTTCTCCGTGAGCTGAAAAGGCAGAGGTATCGAAAGGTCAGGCGTAGACTTTCCCGGACGGCGTCCGGGAAATGGGTGAGACCGAAGCAGCCTCCGGCGAATTGAACAGGAACAGCGCATCGGCCGGCACGAACACGGAGACGCGGGTGCCCGGCTCGAAGGCGCGTTCGGCATCGGCCATGATTTCGTGATCGCCGAGCTTGACGACATGACGCCAATGGCCGCCGGGATAACTGACGGCGGCAACCTCGCCCCGGAAGGTGATGCCGGGGCCGATCACGGCGATATCATCGGCCGGGAACAGACGGGCGGCCTCCGGGCGGAAGCGGGCTTCGACCGAACCCGCTGCCAGCGCGTGGCCAAGGAGCGGCACATTGCCGGCCGCATTCGCCGGGCCGGCGGCGATCGCGAACAGGTCGCCCTGCGGCTCGCCGTTCAGGAAAAGCACATTCTCCGCGCCCATGAAGGCGGCAACAAAGGCCGAGGCCGGGCGATTATAGACATCCTCCGGCGTGCCCTGTTGCGCGATCCTGCCGGCATTGAGGATGACGATCCGGTCGGCCATCACCATGGCCTCCTCGCGGTCGTGGGTGACATGGATGGCGGTGATGCCGAGGCGCTTCTGCAGCGCCCGCAGCTCATGGCGGACGGTCAGGCGGATACGGGCGTCGAGGTTAGACAGCGGCTCGTCGAGCAGCAGGATTTCCGGATCGATGGCAAGCGCCCGGCCGAGCGCGACACGCTGGCGCTGGCCGCCGGACAGTGCCGAAGGCTTGCGCGCCTCCAGCCCGTCGAGCCCCAGCAGTGACTGCATGGCGGCGACGCGATTGGCGATCTCGGCACGCGGAACGCCCTTCAGCTTGAGCCCATAACCGATGTTCTGCGCGACCGTCATATGCGGCCAGAGCGCGTAGGACTGGAAGACCAGCGCCATGCCGCGCTTGTCGGGCGGCAGGTGGGTCACGTCGCGATGGCGCACCTTCACTTCGCCGGCCGAAGGATCGATGAAACCGGCGAGCAGGCGCAGAAGGGTGGTCTTGCCGCAGCCGGACGAACCGAGCAGCGCCACGAACTCGCCCTTGGCGATCGACAGGTCGATATCGGTCAGAACCTGCGTGGCGCCATAACGGCTGGCGATGCCGCGCAATTCCAAAAACCCGTCCCGCTCCATCGAACCCCCTCTTGCACAGCCGTGCAACCTTGCTGGGGGTTTCTTAGGGCCGGAGTTTTACAGGCGGATGACACCGGCGATTTTTTATTTCGGGATGTTGGCGAAGTGGTCGCTCAGGCTTCCACGGTGAGCGGCGCTTCCAGACGGGCAAGTGCTTCCTGAAGCTCGGCGGCACCGGTCGCCACGAATATGGCTCCGGCTTCCGCCAGGGTTTTCACGCGGCCGGACCGTGGGTCTGCCGGATCAACGAAGCCGATCGCCGTCATGCCCGCCGCCCTCGCCCCGGTGATCCCGTGGGCGCTGTCGTCGATCACCACGCAGCGGGCCGGATTGGCCGACAGGGTTTCCGCGCAGAGATGAAAGAGATCCGGCGCCGGTTTCGGCCGCGCCACCATGTCGGCGCTGAAGATCGAGGGCGCGAAGGCGTTCCAGAGGGGCAAAAGGCCGAGGCTTTTCGACAGCCGGTCCGTCGAGCTGTTGGAGGCGACGCATTTGCGGTGCGGCAGCGACCGGACCAGGCTTTCGATACCGGGCATCGGCTCCAGCGAGCGGGCGAATTCCGGATAGATGTCGAGATGCCAGGCCTCGAAGACCGCATCCAGATCGGTGATGCCGAGTTCTTCGGTGCAGATGCGGCGGATGGCGCTGGCCGAATTGCCGGTGAAGCGAACCAGAACCTCTTCGGCGGTAATGGCGGCGCCGGCATCCTGCAGAGCCTTGGCAAGCGTGCGGCTGGCGATCGGCTCGCTGTTGATCAGGACGCCGTCACAATCGAAAATCAGGAGATCTATCTGCATGAAAGTCCAACTTGAGTGAGGCGTCAAAGCCGATTGACGCCAGCCGAACCGTCGGCGACGGCAAAGCTCTGGAAAACGGCAGCGGGGGAATTCTGCTGCTTGCGGTCGGTGATCCCGATGAAATCCACCTCGGCCGACCGATCGCTCAGGCGCATGATCGCATAACCATGCTTGTCCGAGGCAAACTTGAGATGCGGATTTTCGGCAAGCGCCGTCGCCAGGCTCGCTGCGGAAGGCGCATCTGAGGTGATCGAGCCGCAGACGAATTCGCTGGCGATGGCCTGGGCCTTCTCATCCGCGAAATCGCGCTTCACATCCGCCGCGTAGAAGGCATGCAGGTCGCCGCCGATGATCAGCGGATTTTGGACCGCCGAGGTCTGCACCGCCTCCAGCAGCCGGCCGCGAGCGGCGCGATAACCATCCCAGCCGTCGAGATTATACGCGGTGGCCGGACCGGATTTGGTGTCGCGTTCGGCAAGCAGCGTCTGCTGGGCGATGATATTCCATTTCGCCTGGCTGGCACCGAGCGTATTGCCGAGCCATTGTTCCTGTGCCGGGCCGAGCATGGTTCGTTCCAGCCGATCGTCGCCGGCAAAGCCTTCGAGTTCCGGCGAGCGGTATTGTCGCGTATCGATGAGCGTCACGCCAGCCAAGTTGCCGAAGCGGTAATGATCGTAGATGCGCAGCGCATCGAAACCGGCTGCAAGACTCGGATGCACCGGCATATGCTCGAACCAGGCCTGGTAGGCGGCGCGGCGGCGGGCGAGGAATTCGGCCGGGTTCGGCGCGTCCGGCGCCCGGTCGTTGGCATAATTGTTGGTGACCTCGTGATCGTCCCAGACGGCGAGCCAGGGAAAAGCGGCATGCGCCGCCTGCAATTGCGGGTCGGACTTGTAAAGCGCGTAACGATCGCGGAATTCGTAGAGCATCGACGGCACGCCGGTCTGGTGTTTGCGCACCAGTTGCGCGCCGTAACTCCGCTCGTAGATGTAGTCGCCGAGATGGACGACGAGGTCGAGATCGCGGCCGGCCATGTCGGCATAGGCGCTGTAGAAACCCTGCTCGTATTGCTGGCAGGAGGCGAAGGCGAGACGGAGCGTATCGACGCTATCCGTCGGTGCGGTGCGGGTGCGGCCGACCGGGCTTTCCGCATTGCCGGAGCGGAAGCGGTAGAAATACCAGCGGCCGGGCAAAAGGCCCGTCACCTCGACATGCACCGAATGGGCGAATTCCGCGACGGCACGGAAGAGGCCCGACCGGACCGGCTTTGAAAAAGCCTCGTCCTCGGCGACCATCCATTCCACATCGATCGGCTCCAGGACCGGCTTAGGTGCCGGGGCAAAGGGATCGGCGGAGGTGGCGGCCGATGCGTTCTCCAGGATTAGCCGCGTCCAGAGCACGATGCTGTCGGCCCTCGGCGCGCCGGAGGCGACGCCGAGAGCGAAAGGATCGGTGTTGAAGCTTGCCGCACGTGCGGAGCCGAGCGGCCGCCAGATGGCAGCCGCCGCCAGTCCGCCCAGCAGCAGGCTTCGACGATCAATGAGCGGCATCGAACAGTCCTTCGCGTGCCTTGACGGCGAGATCCGGGCGGTCGGTGGTGATCTGGCGCAGCGGGCGCTTCAGCCAGAACGACAGGTCTTCCAGTTCGTTCGGAACCCAGACGCCGAGCTTTTTGGCCGGAACGAGTGCGGAGAGCAGTTCCCATTCTTCCAGCAGCAGCGCCTTTTCGATCGCCAGCACGTCGGAGACCAACAGCATGGCTTCGACGGACTGGCGCAGCCCGAGAGCCTGGACGGATTTGTGATTGAGCGAGGACAGCCGGCGGATATGCGGCGCGACTTGCCCGATCGTCTTCAGGACCTCGCCGCTGAAGCTGGTCAGGAGGGAATTGTCCGCGATACCAAAGCGGTCGATCATGGCCGCAGCCTTGGCTTCGAGACCTTCATAAGGCTTGCCGTCGGCATTGGCCTTCAGTTCCACATGCAGTTCGAGACCGGTCGGTGCGTAGATTTCAAGCACTTCCTCGAGCGTGGGGATGCGCTCATTGGTACCCTTGAGGATCACCGAACGGTATTCGCCGGCGGCGAGATCCGCCACCCGGCCGGAGCGCTCTGTGGTGCGGTCAAGCGTCGCGTCGTGGATGACGAGGAGTTCGCCGGTGGCGCTCAGATGCACGTCGAACTCGACCGATTCGACGGAGAGGTCGAGCAGGTTGCGGAAGCCGGTCAGGCTGTTCTCGGCCCAGAGATTGCGGGCGCCGCGATGGCCGACGATGATGGGATTGGTCATTGGAAATACCTCTTTTCTATTTGCTGGAATCCACCAGGCCCTTGGTGAACCAGCGTTGCATCAGAAGGATGACGAGAGCGGGCGGCGCCATCACAAAAAAGGAAGCGGCCATGGCGATGTTCCAGGCCGGCTGGGCATCGGCGACCGGGATCAGGTCCTTGAGCCCGATCATTGCGGTGCTCATCGCCTTCTCGGTGGTGAAGAGAAGCGGCCAGAGATACTGGTTCCAGCCATAGAGGAAGAGGATGATCGACAGCGCCGCGATATTGGCGCGCGACAGCGGCAGAAGCACGTCCCAGAAGAATTTCAGCGGCCCGGCGCCATCGAGCTTGGCCGCCTCGCAGAGTTCGTCCGGCACGGTCAGGAAGAACTGGCGGAACAGGAAGGTCGCCGACGCCGAGGCGATCAGCGGCAGGATGAGGCCGCCATAGCTGTTGATCATGTTCCATTGCAGCGCGGCGTCGAGCTGGTAGCCGGTCGTATCGGCGACAAAACCGGTCAGGCCGATCGCGTCGAACAGCGACCGAAGCGGGCCGCCGGCATCCGCCACCGCCTCGTAGGTCGGGATGATGCGGACTTCCACGGGAAGCATCAGCGAGACGAAGATCAGCCAGAAGGCGGTCATGCGGAAGGGAAAGCGGAAATAGGTGACCGCGAAACCGGCGATGAGCGAGACCGCCAGCTTGCCGACGACAATGCCGACGGTGACGATGAGGGAATTGACGTAGAGACGGCTGAACTGGCCTTCGTTCCAGGCGAGGACAGTGTTCTCTACGAAATGGCCACCCGGGACCAGCGGAAACGGCACCTGCTGCACCTCACCGACCGTCAGCGAGCCGGCGACGAAAGCGAAATAAAGCGGCATGCAGACGACTGCCGCACCGATCAGCAGAACGACGTGGCAGAAGATCGAGAGGCCCGTGTGACGTTCGACCATGATCACACCTGATAATTGACTTTGCGCTCGACGGCGCGGAACTGCAGGAAGGTGAAGAGCACGGCGATCGCCATCAGGATCACCGACTGGGCGGCCGACGAGCCGAGGTCGAGCTGGCGGAAACCGTCCTGATAGACCTTGTAGACCAGCGTGTTGGTGCTGCCGGCGGGGCCGCCGCGCGTCACCGTGTCGATGATGCCGAAGGTCTCGAACAGGCCGTAGACGAAATTCATGACAATCAGGAAGAAGATCGTCGGCGCGGCCATGGGCAGCGTCACCGTGAGGAAACGGCGGACCGGCCGGGCGCCGTCGATCGCCGCGGCCTCCATCACCGAGGCCGGCACGGCGAGGAACGCAGCGACGAGGAAGATGTAGTCGTAGCAGACATGTTTCCAGATCGCCGCAACCGAGACCAGCAGCAGCGCGTCGAACGGCCGGCGGTTCGGGTCCCAGGCGAGGCCCAGTTCATGCAGCATCTGGGCGAGCGGGCCGACGGTTGGGTTGAACAGGAAAGCCCAGAGCACGCCCGATATTGCCGGGGCGATCGCATAGGGCAGAAGGATGACGCCCTTGTAGATCGCCCGGCCGCGCATGACGTTGTCGGTGGCGAAGGCCAGCAGCCCGGCGATGACAAGCGTCGCGATACATTGCACGACCGTGAACCAGAGTGTCAGGATGGCGCTGTCGCGATATTCCGGGCTCGAAAACAGGGTGGTGAAATTTTCCAACCCGACGAAGATCATCGTGCCGCCGAACGGATCCACCTGCACGAAGGCGAGCGACAGCGCCTTCCAGGTGGGGATGAAAAAGAAGAACAGCAGGATCAGCAATTGCGGCGCAAGCAGGCCTGCGGCCAGCCAGGGCCGCCGGAAATGCGAGGCCTTGAGCCCCGCTTCCGACGTCCCGACCAGGGAGCTCAGGCTCCGCCGCAAGGGCAAACCGGGGCGCTTCACCGCGCCCTCGTTCTTGGTCATGATGGCATTATTTGCCGGCATGGAGCTTCTCGTACTGGCGCAGGATCTCGTTGCCGCGCTTGACGGAACTGTCGAGCGCTTCCTGCGGGGTCTTCTTGCCGGTCCAGACGGCCTGGATTTCCTCGATCAGGATGGCGGTCGACTGGTTGTGGTTTCCGAAGCGGAAGCCGCGCGAATTGTCGGTCGGCTCGCCGCGCGACAGCTGCTCGATGGCGATCTCGCGGGTCGGATGATCCTTGAAATAACCCTCGGCCTTCATCTTCTGGTAGGCGGCATTGGTGACCGGAACGTAGCCGGTCGCCTTGCTCCACCATTCCTGGGTGTCGGGCTGGGCAACGAAGTTGAAGAAGGCGGCAACGCCGGCCTGAACCTCTTCCGACTTGCCCTTGACCGCCCAGAGCGACGCGCCGCCGATCGTGCCGTTCCTGACGTCGGCACCCGCTTCATGCGGCATGACCGCGGCGCTCCACTTGAACTTGGCATCAGCTTCGACGCCGGAATGGCTGGCGGTGGAATTGATGATCGTGGCGCAGGTGCCCGAGGTAAACAGGCTGATCGGGGCGACACCCTGGCCGGCGATCTTCAGCACGCCGTCATCCACCCACTTCTTGAGACGGGCGACCTGACCGACGACACCGGTCTTGTTGTAGACGAATTCGGTATCGAGGCCGGCATAACCGTTGGCCTTGGTGGCGAAGGGGTAGTTGTTGATCGCGGAATAGTTCTCGATCAGGCTCCACTGGAAGTCGCCCGGCAGCGCCATCGAGCAGTCGGTGACCTTCTTTTCCTTCAGCGCATAAAGCTGCTTTTCGAGGCCCTGCCAGGTGTCGGACGGCGCGTCGAAGCCGGCGGCCTTGAACGCATCGGCATTATACCAGAGGATCGGCGTCGAGGAGTTGAAGGGCAGCGCTGCCGGCTTGCCGTTGACGATGTAGAAGCCGGCGACCGGCTTGATGAAGTCGTTCCAGTCGGTCTTGTAGCCCTGCTTGGCCATCAGCTGGTCAACCGGGATGATCGCGCCGGAATTCAGCATGGTCATGAAACCACGCTCGGCCGACTGAAGGATAGCCGGCTGCTGGCTGACGCGGTAGGCGGCGACCATGGCGGCCAAGGTCTCTTCGTAATTGCCCTTGAAGGTGCCGACGACCTCGTACTTGTCCTGCGACTTGTTGAAATCGGAGATCAGCTGCTGGACGGTATCGCCGAGCTTTCCGGAGATCGCGTACCACCATTCGATCTTGACGCGGTCGGCAGCAGTTGCTCCCGTCGCGCCCATCAAAAGTGCGCTTGCGGCAAGAAGGCCGGTTATCGATTTCACGTATGTCGAAGCCATGTTTCGGTCCCTGATAATCGGGTCTTTCGCACGACCCGCCCTGTTTCGGTTCTGGCCATCTCCATCAGTCTGGGTTAGCCATGACATGGATGGGTTACGTTACATATGTTACGTCGATGTGACATTTGATATTTTTAATGGTGGGGGATATGGAGCAGCGTGAATTGATGGTGCGGGCCGCGTGGCTCTATCACGTGGAGGGGCTTACCCAGCAGCAGATCTCGGAGCGGATGAACATCACCCGGCGGCGGGTGAACGAGATCCTTTCGGAAGCGCTGGAAGCGGGCGTGGTGCGGATCAGTTTCGATTCCGTGCTGGCGGAAAGCGTGGAGTTGGAAACCAAGCTGCGCAAGCGTTATGGGCTTATGGACGCGGTTGTCATTCCGACACCGGGCGATGCGGCTCTGCTGCATTCGGTGCTCGGGCGCGGCGCGGCCGGCTTTCTCGGGCGGCTGATCCAGACGCAGAAACCCGCCTCGATCGGCGTCGGCTGGGGCTCGACGCTGCGCGAGACGATCCAGCACATTCCGTCGCTCAACGAACCGCAGATCAAGGTGCGCTCGATGATGGGTGGCCTCACCCAGGGTTCAGAGATCAACACGTTCGAGATCGTGCGCGGCTTCGCGCAGGTGCTGAACGCCCAGTGCCGCTATTTCGTAGCGCCGATCTATGCCGAGAGCCCGGAATCGCGCGATGCGATCATCTCGCAGGCGGTGTTCCAGCGGACGTTCAGGCAGATCTGCGAGGTGGATGTCGCGTACCTCAGCGTCGGCGACGTGTCGCAGCAATCGCTGCAGGTGCGTTACGGCCTGCCCGAAGGCATGACCGAACAGATCCTCAGGAAAGCCGGCGCGGTCGGCGACCTGATGGGCCGTTATCTCGACGCCACGGGCAAGGAGATCGACCACCCGCTGAACCGCCAGGTGCTGGCACCCGAGATGCAAGACTTCCGCAGGATCGGCTGCCGCATCGTCGCGTCAGGCGGGCCGCACAAGCACAAGATCCTGCAAGCGGTGGCGCAGAGCGGTCTTGTCAACGTGCTGATCACCGATGCCGACAGCGCGAAAGCCATGCTGGCGGCGAAGTAGCGGTCAGATATTCCGCCGCTTGCCCTCCAGGAGGTCGATGATGGAGTTGGCGGCATCCAGAACATTGGTGCCAGGGCCGAAGACGGCGGCGACGCCTTGGCTCATCAGGTAATCGTAGTCCTGCCGGGGCACGACGCCGCCGACCACGACGATGACGTTTTCGGCACCTTTTGCCTTCAACGCTTCAACGAGCTGGGGCGCGAGTGTCCTGTGGCCGGCGGCGAGCGACGACATGCCGACCACCTGGACCTTCTCCTTGACCGCAAGGTCGGCCGCCTCCTCGGGTGTCTGGAACAGCGGGCCGGCCAGAACCTCGAAGCCGATATCGCCGAAGGCCGAGGCGATCACCTTGGCGCCGCGATCGTGACCGTCCTGGCCGAGCTTGGCGACCATGATCTTCGGCCTGCTGCCAAGCGTCTGGGCATAGCTGCCAAGCCGCGAGACGATCGTCTTGTATTCCGGATCGTCCTCATAAGCGGGTCCGTAGATATCGCTGACCACCTCCGGCACCGCCGAGTGGTCGCCGAAGGCCTGGCGCATCGCATCGGAGATTTCACCGACGGTCGCGCGGGCGCGGGCGGCTTCGATCGCCACTTCCAGCAGGTTTCCCTCGCCCGTTTCAGCGGCTTCCTCCAGCACTGCAAGCGCCGCCGCCACGCGCTTCGGATCGCGCTGCCGCCGCACGTCCTCCAGCCGCTTGATCTGGCCGTTGCGCACGGCGGTATTGTCGATGGCGAGAATGTCGATCTCGTCCTCGTTTTCCAGCCGGTATTTGTTAACGCCGACGATGATTTCCTCGCCGCGGTCGACGGCGGCCTGGCGGCGGGTGGCGGCTTCCTCGATCAGCCGTTTCGGCAGGCCGTCGGCGACCGCCTTGGTCATGCCGCCCATGGCCTCGACCTCCTCGATCAGTGCCCAGGCCTTGTTCGCAAGCTCGTTGGTGAGGCTCTCGACGTAATAGGAGCCGGCGAGCGGATCGACGACCTTGGTGATGCCGGTCTCGTGGTTCAGGATGAGCTGGGTGTTGCGGGCGATGCGGGCTGAGAAATCGGTCGGCAGCGCCATCGCCTCGTCGAGCGCGTTGGTGTGCAGCGACTGGGTACCGCCGAGCACCGCCGACAGCGCCTCATAGGCGGTGCGGATGACGTTGTTATAGGGGTCCTGTTCCTGCAGCGACACGCCCGACGTCTGGCAGTGGGTGCGCAGCATCAGCGACGAAGACTTCTGCGGCTTGAACTCCTCCATGATCCGCGACCAGAGCAGGCGGGCGGCACGCAGCTTGGCCGCCTCCATGAAGAAGTTCATGCCGATCGCAAAGAAGAAGGACAGCCGGCCGGCGAACTCGTCGACGCTGAGGCCCTTGGCAAGTGCTGCCCGGACATATTCGCGGCCGTCTGCCAGCGTGAAGGCGAGTTCCTGAACGAGCGTCGCGCCCGCCTCCTGCATATGATAGCCGGATATCGAGATCGAATTGAACTTCGGCATTTCCTTGGCCGTATATTCGATAATGTCGGCAACGATCCGCATCGAGGGTTCGGGCGGGTAGATATAGGTGTTGCGGACCATGAACTCCTTCAAAATGTCGTTCTGGATGGTCCCGGACAGTTCGGCCCGCGAACAGCCCTGTTCCTCGCCGGCGACGATGAAGGAGGCGAGGATGGGGATGACCGCGCCGTTCATGGTCATCGACACGGACATGTCCTTCAGCGGAATGCCGTCGAACAGGATCTTCATGTCCTCGACGCTGTCGATCGCCACGCCCGCCTTGCCAACATCGCCCTCGACCCGCGGATGGTCGCTATCGTAACCGCGATGGGTGGCGAGGTCGAAGGCCACCGACAGGCCCTTCTGGCCGCCGGCGAGATTGCGGCGATAGAAGGCGTTCGACGCTTCGGCAGTCGAGAAACCGGCATATTGGCGGATCGTCCAGGGTCGGCCGGCATACATGGTGGCGCGCGGGCCGCGCACGAAGGGTTTCATGCCGGGCAGCGAATTGAGATGGTCGATGCCATGGAGGTCTTCCTCCGTATAAAGCGGCTTGATGTCGATGCCTTCGGGCGTGTTCCAGACGAGGCTGTCTGCCGGACGCTTCAGTTCCTTCTCGGCAAGCGCCTGCCAGTCGGCGATGGTTTTCCTGGTCATCGATGCGATCCTTTTCTGAAGGCGCCGCGTGTCGGCCGCTTGCCGAACATGGTGAAATTGACCCGACCCGTGGTCGGAGGTATTCTGGCGGCCTCAACCGGAGCGCCCTGCCATGTGCTGCACTTACTTGGTTTCCACAGGTGAAAGGGGATAATCCTCGAATCCAGCGACATCGCCCGCGCCAAATCCGTCGACGACGTAGAAGTAGTTTCTCTTGAAAACGAGGTTGACGCCGTCGAATACCGAGCACAACACTTCCGCCACTTCGTCATTGCCACCGCGAGAGACCTCACAGCTGACGCTGTTTGGATCAGTGGTGATTCTGGTTATGTAGTCTCTCTTGTAGTCCTCAATCGCCTCCCTCTTACCAAAATTGACGAGTTGAGGATCCGTCATTTCATGGGTCACGAACAAGAGGAAGGCGATCCATAACGCGGAAAATGTTATGATATTTGAAACCAAATAGATGCCTAGCCATTTGGCCGCCCATTTCACCCATCCTCTCACCTACTCGAACTCCATGATCAACTCATCGACCGCCAGACTCTGGCCCTGGCTCGCGGCGACGTGTTTGACGATGCCCCTGCGCTCGGCCTTCAGCACGTTTTCCATCTTCATCGCCTCGACGGTGGCGAGCGTCTGGCCGGCTTCGACGGCGTCGCCGGCTTTCACCGAGACGGAGGTGATGACGCCGGGCATGGGGCAGAGCAGCATCTTCGAGGTGTCGGGCGGCAGTTTTTTCGGCATCAGGCGGGCAAGTTCGGCCACGCGGGGCGAACGGACGCGGGCGGTGACGTCCATGCCGCGCCAGCGCAACCGCACTGCGGAGCCGATGAGGTTGACCTTGACCCCCATCATCTCGCCGCCGACATGGAAACGGGCATGGCTCTGGCCCGGCAGCCAGCCGCTGGCCACGGAAAGCCGCGTTCCATCGGCAAAGCGGACGCTGGCGCCGTCAGACCCGGTTTCGAGCGTGACGGCCTCTTCGAAGCCGGCGAGGGTCACCACCCAATCCCTGGCGAGGATCCGGCGGTGATTGCCGATCGTGCCGGAGATCTGCACGGCGCGCTGCTGCAGGGCCTGATTGATCAGGACGGCGATGGCGGCTAGCTTTTTCGCTGCCGCCGCATCCGGATGCACGCCGGAAAAACCTTCCGGGAATTCCTCGGCGATGAAGGCGGTGGTGATGTTTCCGGAGCGGAAGCGATCGTGGTCCATGACCGCCGAGAGGAAAGGCAGGTTGTGGCCGATGCCGTCCACCTCGAAATCGTCGAGCGCCTTGCCCATCGCGTCAATCGCCGTCAGGCGATCAGGCGCCCAGGTGCAGAGTTTTGCGATCATCGGGTCGTAATACATGGAGATCTCGCCGCCTTCGAAGACGCCGGTATCGTTGCGGACCACGGTGCCGTCGTGCTGCCGGCCTTCCGCCGGCGGGCGGTAGCGGGTCAGCCGGCCGATCGAGGGCAGGAAGTTGCGGTAGGGATCCTCGGCATATAGCCGGCTTTCGATCGCCCAGCCGTCGAGCTTGACGTCGTCCTGACCGAACGACAGTTTTTCGCCCGACGCAACGCGGATCATCTGCTCGACGAGATCGATCCCGGTGACGAGTTCGGTGACCGGGTGCTCCACCTGCAGGCGGGTGTTCATCTCGAGGAAGTAGAAATTTCTGGCGCCGTCGACGATGAACTCCACCGTGCCGGCCGAGAAATAACCGACCGCTTTCGCGAGTGCGACGGCCTGCTCTCCCATGGCCCGCCGGGTTTCAGCGTCGAGGAAGGGCGACGGAGCCTCCTCGATGACCTTCTGGTTGCGGCGCTGGATCGAGCATTCACGCTCGCCGAGATAGAGCGTGGTGCCGTGCTGGTCACCAAGCACCTGGATTTCGATATGGCGGGGCTGGTCGACGAACTTTTCGATGAAGATGCGGTCGTCGCCGAACGAGTTCTTCGCCTCGTTGCGGGAGGACTGGAAGCCTTCGCGCGCCTCGGCATCGTTCCAGGCGATGCGCATGCCCTTGCCGCCGCCGCCGGCGGACGCCTTGATCATCACCGGATAACCGATCGAGGCGGAGATCCTCACCGCCTCCTCTGCATCCTCGATCAGACCCATGTGGCCGGGAACTGTGGAGACGCCGGCTTCGGCGGCGATCTTCTTGGAGGTGATCTTATCGCCCATCGCCTGGATGGCTTTCACCGGCGGGCCGATGAAGGCGACGCCCGCCTTTTCCAGCGCCTGCGCGAAAGCGGCATTTTCCGAAAGGAAGCCATAACCCGGATGCACCGCATCCGCGCCGGTCGTCCGGATCGCCTCCAGGATCTTGTCGATGACGATATAGGATTGGGAAGACGGCGCCGGGCCGATATGCACCGCCTCGTCGGCCATCCGCACATGCAGCGCCTCGGCATCCGCGTCCGAATAGACCGCCACCGTCTTTATGCCCATCTTGCGGGCCGTCCTGATGACCCGGCAGGCGATCTCGCCGCGGTTGGCGATAAGAATTTTCTTGAGCGCCGGCATCAGACCTCCATGACGTCTTCGAAGGATTCGGGGAACGTTCTACGGGCGACCTTTTCGTCGATCCTGAGAAGCGCGTCATAGGAGGTCGGGTCGAAATCGTTTTCGGCCGGAACCACCTCGCGGCCGAACAGAAGGTTGAGCCGGCCGGCATCGAGATTGCCCCGTTCGAACGGCTCCGAGCCGAAATGGTGCCACAGCGCATGCAGGAAGGCGGCGTCCACCTTCTGTTCGATCGTGCCCGGGCGGGCGAGGCGCTGCAGCTGCTTCAGCGGCGTCGCCCCTTTTTCGTTTGCCCGCCGGATCGTGAAATGATGCCCGTGGCCCGGCATGCCGGAAGGGAAACCCCTATGTTTCGTCATGTCGGGCGGTCTGGGCATGCTGGTCTCCTTGCGGTCGTTCTTCAAGCCTTGGCGAGCTTGTCCTGCGTCTTCGTCTCGAAGTCGGAAGCGTCGTGGCGTTCGTGAAGCTGTTCGGACGGATCGCCGTTCACCCGGTTGACCATCCGGCCACGCTTGACGGCCGGCCGTTCGGCGATCTCGGCCGTCCAGCGCTGGACGTTCCTGTAGCTCTGGACGTCGAGGAAGGTGCCGGCCTCGCCATAGGCCTTGCCTTGCGCCAGGTTGCCGTACCAGGGCCAGATGGCGATATCGGCGATCGAATATTCGGAGCCTGCCATGTACCGGTTTTCGGCAAGATGCCGGTCCAGGACATCGAGCTGGCGCTTCACCTCCATCGAGAACCGATCGATGGCATATTTGATATAGACCGGCGCATAGGCATAGAAATGGCCGAAGCCGCCGCCGAGATAGGGCGCAGAGGCCATCTGCCAGAACAGCCAGTTCATCGTTTCGGTGCGCGCCTTGTGGTCCTTGGGCAGGAACGCGTCGTCGAACTTGTTTGCGAGATAGAGAAGGATCGCGCCGCTTTCGAAAACGCGGGTCGGCTCGGGCGTGGAACGGTCCAGCAGAGCCGGGATCTTCGAGTTCGGATTGACATCGACAAAACCGGAACCGAACTGGTCGCCGTCGCCGATCTTGATGAGCCAGGCGTCGTATTCGGCGCCCTTGTGGCCGGCGGCCAGCAATTCCTCAAGCATGATGCCGATCTTCACGCCGTTCGGCGTCGCCAACGAATAGAGCTGCAGGGGATGCTTGCCGACCGGCAGCTCCCTCTCATGAGTCGGACCGGCGATCGGCCGGTTGATATTGGCGAACTGTCCACCATTTCCCTGTTCCCAGGTCCAGATCTTCGGGAGCTCGTAGCCCGCTGGAAAATTCTCGGCGGGGGATTTGTCGGTCATGAAATCTTCCTTCCATTCAGGTGGCGCGCCCGAGGGTTTTTGCGGGGCGACACCTATATAGAGAGCGGCCAGCCGAATTTCCGCTCGTCACAGCGGGATCGTGTCGTGTTTCTTCCAATGCGTCGTCACCTGCTTGTTGCGCAGCGAGGCGAAGGCGCGGGCAATGCGGCGGCGCGACGAATGGGGCATGATCACCTCGTCGATGAAACCGCGTTCGGCCGCCACGAACGGATTGGCGAAACGCTCCTCGTATTCCTTCGTCCGCGCCGCGATCTTCTCCGGGTCGCCGAGTTCCGAACGGTAGAGGATCTCGGTCGCTCCCTTCGCACCCATGACGGCGATTTCGGCGGTCGGCCAGGCATAGTTGAAATCGGCGCCGATATGTTTCGAGGCCATGACGTCATAGGCGCCGCCATAGGCTTTTCGCGTGATCAGCGTGACCATGGGCACGGTCGCTTCGGAATAGGCGAACAGCAGTTTTGCACCGTGCTTGATGACGCCGCCATATTCCTGCGCCACGCCCGGAAGGAAACCCGGCACGTCCACCAGGGTCAGGATTGGGATCGAGAAAGCGTCGCAGAAACGCACGAAGCGGGCCGCCTTGCGGGAACTGTCGATATCGAGGCAGCCGGCCAGCACCATCGGCTGGTTGGCGACGACGCCGACCGTCTGGCCTTCGAGGCGGAGGAAGCCGGTGATGATGTTTCTCGCATAGGCTTCCTGGATCTCGAAGAAATCGCCCTCGTCGGCGATTGCATAGATCAGTTCCTTCATGTCGTAGGGTTTTGCGGCGCTGTCGGGGATCAGGCTGTCGAGGCGGTTCTCGATGCGGGCCGGATCGTCGTGGAAGGGGCGGACGGGCGGCTTTTCGCGGTTGTTCAGGGGCAGGAAATCGAAGAGCTGGCGGACGGCCTCCAACGCTTCCACGTCGTTTTCGAAGGCGGCATCGGCGACCGAGGATTTTTTCGTGTGGGTGCCGGCACCGCCAAGCTCCTCGGCCGTGACGATCTCGTTGGTCACGGTCTTCACCACGTCGGGACCGGTGACGAACATGTAGGAACTGTCGCGCACCATGAAGATGAAGTCGGTCATGGCCGGCGAATAGACCGCACCGCCGGCGCAGGGCCCCATGATGACGGAGATCTGCGGTACGACGCCGGAGGCCTCCGCATTGCGGCGAAAAACCTCCGCGTAGCCGGCGAGCGAGGCGACACCTTCCTGGATGCGGGCGCCGCCGGAATCGTTCAGGCCGATCACCGGGGCACCGACGCGCACGGCCATATCCATGATCTTGCAGATTTTTTGCGCATGCGTTTCCGACAGCGAGCCGCCGAGAACCGTAAAGTCCTGGGAGAAGACATAGACCTGCCGGCCGTTGATCGTGCCCCAGCCGGTGACGACGCCGTCGCCCGCGACCTTCTGCTCGGCCATGCCGAAATCCACCGCGCGGTGGGTGACGTACATGTCGAACTCCTCGAAGGAGCCCTCGTCCAGCAGCACCTCGATGCGCTCGCGGGCCGTCAGCTTGCCCTTGGCATGCTGCGCCTCGATACGCTTCTCCCCACCGCCGAGCCTTGCCTCCGCCCGGCGTTTTTCGACCTCACCCAGAACTGCTCGCATGTCTGCTCCCGGTATTCCCTTAGGCATTACTTAGCGTCTCGCGGGCCTGCGGGAAACCGCGGAACGCGCATCTATACGAATTGATAAGAGCGCGGGCCGGAAAATGCAAAACGCCGGAAACCATATGAGCGGCGCTTAGAGCGTGGTTTCGCCCGAATCCGCCTTGATGATGTTGATGAACGCCTCGGCCGTCCAGGACAGCGGCGCGCCGGGCATGGAGATGATCCCGTATTCGGAGACCTTGTCGGGGAGGAAAGGCCGCATGGCGATCGCGTCGCTGCGGAAGAACTCGGCAATCAGCGAGGGCACGATGGCGATGCCGAGCCCTTGGGCGGCACAGGCGCAAGCGGTTTCGACCGAATGGACCTCGAGGCTGCAGCGATAGCTCGGCACCATGCGGCGCAGTTCGTGCTCCAGTTCGTTGCGGTTGATGCGCTGCCGGCCGAGCAGGATCAGGTCGTTGCGGGCAAGATCGTTGACGTCGATGGCCTGCTTGGCGGCCAGCGGGTGGCCGACCGGCATGACACAGGTGGTGCCGCTGGTGAAAAGCGGGCGGGTGTCGAAGGAATGCTCCTCCGGCGGCAGGCGGACGAAACCGAGATCGGCGACGCGGCCGCGCACCATACGTTCGATCGCATCATAGGGACCGCTCAGGATCTCCACCGTCACCCGCGGATGATCGGCCTTGAAGCGGGCAAGGATCGGCGGCAGCATCGTGGTCGCGAGGCTGTGCGGGAAGGCAACACGGATCAGCGCCTCGCCGAAGGCACCCGAACGGACGTCGCCGACCTTGACGCGCAGCCGGGCGACGCTCTGGGCGACGTCATCCACCTCGTCGACCAGGAGATGCGCTTCCGGCCGCGGGATGAGGCGCCCCTTGTCGCGCAGGAAAAGCTCGCGACCGATCTCTTCTTCCAGCGATGCGAGCTGGCGGCTGATCGCCGACTGCGACAGGCCGAGCTGGGCCGCCGCCGCTATGGTGGAGCCGGTATCCATGATCGTCTTGAAGATTTCGAGCTGCTTGAAATTCATGCCGCGATCCTACGGAAGGCGGCAGCGAACACAAGCGAAGACATCGAACAGGGTTTCGCACACAAAACGCATAGGATCATGCGTTTCGCGCATAATATTGCGCATCCTCCCCGGCTCGCTATCGTCGGCGTCAACAAAGAGAAAAAAGGGAACGTCTTTCATGAGAATTCTCTGTCCCTGCGGGACAAAGGGTAAGCAGGAGCGCACGCTATGACGGTTTTCGTCATCCGCCGCTTCCTGCAGAGCATCGCCGTCCTGTGCGTGACCGCGGTTATCGTCTTCATCGGTATCTATGCGATCGGTGATCCGGCTGAAATGCTGATCTCGCCGGATGCAAGTCCGGCTGAACGTGCTCAGGTCGTCGCCTCGCTCGGACTCGACAAGCCACTCTGGGAACAGTTCTTCACTTTCGCCTGGAACGCCCTCCACGGCGACCTCGGCCGCTCCTTCGTCTTCAACCGTCCGTCCATCAGCCTGATCTTCGAACGCCTGCCGGCGACGCTGGAGCTGACGCTGACCGGCCTCGTCTTCGCGCTCCTGCTCGGCATCCCGCTCGGCCTCCTGTCCGGCTTGAAACCGAACACCGCCACTGACGAAGTGATCATGACCGGCTCGATCTTCGGCTTCTCGCTACCGAGCTTCTGGCAGGGCATGATGCTGATCATGATCTTTTCCGTCTGGCTCGGCTGGTTGCCGTCCACCGGACGCGGCCAGATGGGCGAGTTTCTGGGTATCCGTTCCAGCCTGTTCACACTGGACGGCCTAACGCATCTCATCCTGCCGGCGATCAATCTGTCGCTCTTCAAGCTGTCCCTGGTGATCCGCCTGACCCGCACCGGCGTACGCGAGACGATGCCGCTCGATTTCGTCAAATTCGCGCGCGCCAAGGGCATTTCCGAGCGTCGCATCGTCTTCGTGCATGTGTTCAAAAACATCCTGATCCCGCTGATCACCGTGATCGGCCTGGAACTCGGCAGCATGCTCGCCTTCGCGGTCGTCACCGAGACGATCTTCGCCTGGCCGGGGATCGGCAAGTTGTTGATCGACAGCATCATGCGGCTCGACCGGCCTGTCGTGGTCGCCTACCTGCTGGTCATCGTCAGCCTGTTCATCTTCATCAATTTCGTCGTCGACGTGCTCTATTCGCTGGTCGATCCTCGCGTCCGGCTGGGAGGCGCCCAATGACCGCACGCGCTCTTTTCGCCGAAGACATGCTGCTCGGCCGCCTGGTAACCGGCATCGGCCGCAGCCCCAAGGCGGTCGTTGCCGCCGTCGTCTGTATCATCCTGCTGTTTGCCGCGGTCATCGGACCCTATCTGACGCCCCAGAACCCGTTCGATCTGGCGGTGCTGGACATCCTCGATTCCAAGCTGCCGCCCGGCTCGCAAAGCATGGACGGCATGAACTACTGGCTCGGCACCGACGGCCAGGGCCGCGACATGTTTTCGGCGATGATCTACGGCTTGCGCACCAGCCTCGGCGTCGGCGTATTCTCCGGCATCGTCGCGCTTCTGGTCGGCACGGTGCTCGGCCTGATCGCCGCCTATTTCGGCGGGCGCATCGACACGCTGATCATGCGGGTCGTCGACCTGATGCTCGGCTTTCCGACCATTCTCGTGGCGCTGATGCTGCTGGCGCTGCTCGGCCAGGGGCTCTGGAAGGTGATCTTCGCGCTGATCCTAGTGCAATGGGCGACATTTGCCCGCGCGGTCAGGAGTGCTGCCCTTGTCGAGAAGAACAAGGACTATGTCGAGGCTGCGGTGACGCTCGGCATCGGCACGCCACGTATCCTGATCGGCCATATCCTGCCCAACTGCCTGCCGCCGCTGATCGTCATCGGCATGCTGCAGGTGGCGAACGCCATTTCGGCGGAAGCGACCCTCTCCTTCCTCGGCATCGGCCTGCCGATCACCGAACCGTCGCTCGGGCTGCTGATCGCCAACGGCTACCAGCTTCTGATGTCCGGCGAATACTGGATCAGCGTCTATCCGGGCGTGCTGCTGCTCGTTCTGGTGTTTTCGATCAACATCGTCGGAGACCGGCTGCGCGAAGTCCTCAACCCCCGACTGGGTGAAAGGTGAGCGCGATGACACCCGTCCTCGAAGTCAAGAACCTTTCCACCCATTTCATGACCCGCCGCGGCGTGCTGAAGGCCGTCGACGACGTGAGCTTCACGGTCGGTCAGCGGGAGATCGTGGGCCTGGTCGGCGAATCCGGCTCCGGCAAGTCGATCACCGGCTTCTCGATCCTCGGCCTCGTCGATCCGCCCGGCCGGGTGGTCGGCGGCCAGATCCTGTTCAACGGCGAAGACCTGCTGACGAAATCGCCGACGGCCATGCGGGCCATCCGTGGCAAGCGCATCGCGATGATCTTCCAGGATCCGATGATGACGCTGAACCCGGTTCTCTCGGTTGCCACCCAGATGATCGAGACCGTGCAGGCCCATGACCGGGTTTCGCGCGCAGAAGCCCGCGCCCGGTCGCGCGATGCGCTCGGCCTTGTCGGCATCCCTTCGCCGGAAGAGCGGCTGGATTCCTACCCGCACCAGTTCTCCGGCGGCATGCGCCAGCGTGTGGCGATCGCCATCGCGCTTCTGCATCGGCCGGACCTGATCATCGCCGACGAACCGACGACGGCGCTCGATGTGACGATCCAGTCGCAGATCCTGTTCGAGATCAAGCGGCTGGCTACCGAATTCGGCATGGCGCTGATCTGGATCAGCCACGACCTCGGCGTCGTCGCCGCACTCGCGGACCGGATCATGGTCATGTATGCGGGCCGGATCGTCGAGGCGGGGCAGGTCGATGGGGTGCTCACCGCGCCGCGCCATCCCTACACGTCCGGCCTGCTCAGCGCCGTGCCTGCGGCGGTGCCGCGCGGCGAGCCGCTCCGGCCGATCCCTGGTTTCGCGCCCTCGCCGCTGTCGCGTCCCTCCGGCTGCGCCTTCCGCGACCGTTGCGCCCGCGCCACCGATATCTGCGCCACCGAACCGATACGGTCGATCGCCGCCGGCCGCGAGTTCCGCTGTTTCCACCCTCACCTCTGGAGCGCCGCATGACGACCCCGCTCGTGGAAGCCGTGCCCCTCGTAGAAGCCGTGGATGTCAGCCGGCGGTTTTCCCGCAAGCTCGACTATGCGGAAAAGATCGCCAATCTCTTCGGGGCGGGCCTCGAGGAGAAGACCGTACATGCGGTCGACGAAGTCAATCTCGCGGTCTATCCGGGCGAGGTGGTCGGCCTCGTCGGTGAATCGGGCTGCGGGAAATCGACGCTCGGCCGGGTGATGGCCGGCATCATGCCCGCGAGCGGCGGCGAGGTACGCTGGAAGGGCCGGCCGCTGACCTCGCTGCAGGGTGACGACAAACGCGCCATGCGGCTTTCCGCCCAGATGATCTTCCAGGACCCGATGTCGACGCTCAATCCGCGCAAGCGGGTTCTCGACCTGATCGGCGAGGCGCCCAAGGTGCACGGCATCGTCAAGGGCCGGGAGATGCGGGATTACGTGGCTGCGCTGGTGACGCGTGTCGGCCTCGATCCGTCCTATCTGGACCGCTACCCGCACCAGTTTTCCGGCGGGCAGCGGCAGCGTATCGGCATTGCCCGGGCGCTCGCGGTAAAGCCGAAGCTGCTCGTCTGCGACGAATCCGTCGCTGCCCTCGACGTGTCGATCCAGGCGCAGATCCTCAACCTGTTCATGGAACTGAGACAAGAGTTCGGGCTGACCTATCTGTTCATCAGCCACGACCTCGGCGTCGTGAAACACATCTGCGATCGGGTGGTGGTCATGTATCTCGGCCGCGTGGTGGAAAGCGCCACGCCGGACGAGCTCTTCGACAATCCGAAACATCCCTATACCCAGGCGCTGATCCGCGAACTGCCGTCCGTCACCGATCGCCGCCGGGTGTTCACGCCGATCAAGGGCGAGATCCCCTCGCCGCTCCATCCGCCGGCGGGATGCCATTTCCATCCCCGCTGTCCCAAGGCTTTCGACCGCTGCCGCGTGGAACGGCCGGTCCTGAAGGAAAACGCGGCAGGCCATGTCAGCGCCTGCCACCTGAACGATCTTGCCGCCCATCAGGCAACAAACGCGACGGCCGAACCGGCCATCTAAAAAGGAAGGGAACAGACATAATGAAACCGATGAAATTTCTCCTGGCCGGGGTTGCGGCCTCGGTCATCGCGCTGAGCTCGGCTCAGGCCGCTGACCTGATACTCGGCAGCGCCACCGAGCCGTCGGCGATCGATCCGCAGTTTTCGCGCACCGGCAACAACCAGAACATTGCCATGCAGGTTTTCGACCGCCTGGTGCAGACCGACCCCGCGATCAATATCGAGCCGGCGCTTGCCGTCTCCTGGACAAATGTCGATCCGCTGACCTGGCAGATCAAACTGCGCGACGGCGTCAAATTCCACGACGGCAACCCGCTGACATCAGAGGACGTGATCTTCTCGCTCACCCGCGCCAAGGATATCCCGAACAGCCCGGCGCCGTTCTCCGGCAATGTCGGGGCGATCGACAGCATGAAGGCGATCGACAAACTGACCGTCGAGATCAAGACCAAGAAGCCGACGCCCGATTTCATCGAACAGGTCGGCTTCGTCTACATCGTCGAAAAGAAGGTCGCGGAAGGCGCTTCGATCGAGGACTTCAACAGCGGCAAGGCGGCGATCGGCACCGGCGCCTACAAGTTCAAGTCCTGGACGCCGGGCGACAACCTGCAACTCACCCGCAACGATACCTTCTGGGGCAAGAAACAGGATTTCGACAACGTTACGATCAAGTTCATCTCCAATGATGCGTCGCGCGTCGCTGCCCTTCGCTCCGGCGCCGTCGACCTGATCGACGCCGTGCCGCCAGGCGATGTGAAAACCCTCCAGGGTATCTCCGGCCTCAAGGTCTTCTCGATCGCCTCCGCCCGCATGATCTACCTCGCGCTCGACAGCGCCCGCGACAAGACGCCCTTCATCACCGACAAGGAAGGCAAGCCGCTCGACAAGAACCCGCTGAAGGACGTCAAGGTCCGCCAGGCGCTCTCCGAGTTGGTCAACCGCCAGCTGATCATCGACCGTATTCTTGACGGTTCGGCGGATGCTGCAGGCCAACTGGTTCCGAACGGCGTCGCCGGCAACGATCCGTCGATCGCGGCGCCCGCCATGAACGCCGAGAACGCCAAGAAGCTGCTTGCGGAAGCCGGCTACAAGGACGGTTTCGGCATCACCATCCACACCTCCAACGATCGCTTCCCGGGTGATTCGGAAGTGGCGCAGGCACTCGGCCAGATGTTTGCGCGCGGCGGCCTGAAGGTGAACGGCGTCGTCGCCCAGCCCTATAACGTCTACACCAAGGGCGCCGGGGCCGGCGAATTCTCCGCCTTCATCTTCTCTCTCGGCAACTCTACGCCGACCTCGGCAACCGGCCTTCGCAACCTGCTGATGACGGCCAACAAGGACGCCGGCACCGGCTCGTTCAACCGGACGAAATATTCGAACCCGGCCTTCGACGACGCGATGCGCGCCGCAACCGCCGAATTCGACGTCAAGAAGCGCGTGGAGCTGCTGCAGAAAGCAACCAAGATGGTGTTCGCCGACGTGCCGGTCATCCCGCTTTACTGGCAGAAGGTTCACTGGGCCGGCAAGGCGAACGTCTCCTATGTCGCCAACATGACGGAAGACACCAGCGCGACGCTCGCCGGTATCGCCAAGTAGGCCTGCTCTTTGCTGCGGCTCCTCTTTCCGGAGCCGCAGCATCCCGGGCCGGCCTGACGTGTGGTGGGGCCGGCCCGGGTATTGTTTTGCCAATTTTGAGGATATGGACATGGATACCCTGACGCCATCGCGCTTCGAGGTGATTGCCGACGACGTGGTCGTCGAACGGGATGTGATGGTGACGATGCGCGACGGCATGAGGCTGGCGACCGACGTCTACCGGCCTGCCAAGGACGGCAAGGCGATCGAAGGCCGGCTTCCGGCGATCATGGAACGCACGCCCTACGGCAAGGCGGAGCGTTCGCGTTCCGAGATCGAGGTGGGCATGGCGGAGCCGATGAAGCGCCATGAGGTTGCGAGCTATTTCGTCCGGGCGGGATATGCCGTGATCTACCAGGATTGCCGCGGCCGCTACAATTCCGAGGGCGAGTTCAGCAAATACATTTCAGAAGCCGCCGACGGTTACGATACCGCCTGCTGGCTGGTGGAACAGCCCTGGTCGGACGGCCAGTTCGGGACGATGGGCCTTTCCTATGCGGCCCATACTCAAGCGGCGCTCGCCTGCCTCAACCCGCCGGGGCTGGCCTGCATGGTGATGGATTCGGGCGGATTCTCGAACGCCTATCAGTGCGGCATCCGCCAGGGCGGCGCCTTCGAACTGAAGCAGGCGACCTGGGCCTACAATCAGGCGATCGGCGAGGGCAATGAGGTTGCCCGTGCAGCGATCGAAGCGGAGGATCTTCGCGCATGGTTCAACGTCATGCCCTGGAGCGAAGGCAATTCTCCGGTGCGCTGGATGCCGGAATATGAAAGCTACCTGCTCGACCAGTGGCGCAGCGGCACGTTCGACGAAAGCTGGCGCCGGGTCGGGCTTTACATGGAAGGTTTCTACGAGACTTTTCCGGAAGTGCCTGTGGTGCTGATGTCGAGCTGGTACGACGCCTATGTGAAGTCGACGCTCGACAACTATCGCGGACTTTCCGGCAAGGACAGCCGACCGCTGCAGCTGATCATGGGGCCTTGGCTGCACGGCAACCGCAATGCGACGCTTGCCGGCGACACGTCCTTCGGGCCGGCCGCGCCGCTTGGCGGCAATGCCATGGAAAGCTGGCTATCCTTCCGCCGCAACTGGTTCGACCACTGGCTGAAGGGCAAGGACAACACGGTTGCGCAGGAACCGGTGGTGCGGGCCTTCGTGATGGGCGGCGGCTCTGGCACGCGCGACGCGGACGGCCGGCTGGATCACGGCGGGCACTGGATCGAGGCGGCCGACTGGCCGCTGCCGGGAACGGAATTCCTAAATTACTATATCCATGAAAACGGTTCGCTTTCCACCGACAAGCCGAAGGCGGAGGCTTCCCCCTTCACCTACGACTTCGACCCGAAGAACCCGGTTCCCACAATCGGCGGATCGCTGACGAGCGGGCAGCCGATTTTCGAAGGCGGCGGCTTCGACCAGCGCGAGGGCGACAAATTCTACGGTTCGAAACATCCGGGCCTGCCGCTTTCGGCGCGTGCCGACGTGCTCTCCTTCGAGACCGAGCCGCTCGCCGAAGATGTCGCGGTGGTCGGGCCGATCACGGTCGAACTTTACGTCTCGTCGGATGCGCTGGACACGGATTTCACCGCGAAACTCGTCGACGTCTATCCGCCGAGCAAGGACTATCCGACCGGTTACGCTCTCAACATCACCGACGGGATCATCCGCTGCCGCTATCGCAACTCCTTCGAAAAGCCGGAACCGATCGTCAAGGGCGAGGTGTTCACGGTAACGATCGAGCCGTTTGCGACCGCCAACCTGTTCTCCAAGGGCCATCGCATCCGGGTGGATATCTCGTCGTCCAATTTCCCGAAGTACGACATCAATCCAAATAGCTATGCGCCGGAAGGCCGGGGACGCACAAGCCAAGTGGCCCGCAACACGGTTTTCTGCGATGGTATGCGTGCATCTGCCATCCGCCTGCCGATCGTCGGTAGAGTGGCAATGGCGGCGCTGAAGCCCATCGCGAAATGAACTAGGCCATGCTGACCGTCGCCGTTACCGGCCAAATCCTGATCCACGGCCCCCTCGACCTCCATGGCGAGGGGCAGGCCGAGGTCCGGGATTTCCTCGAGGCGGATGTGGTCTTCGGCAATCTCGAGGCGACGGTGGAGACGGCAGGGGCATGGCCCACCAAGACGAAGACGCTGCATCTGGCTTCCCCGGATGCGCTGGTTTCCATTCGGGAACTCGGTTTTCACGCGGTGACGCATGCCAACAACCATGCCTTCGATCTCGGCCCGCCGGGCATCGCCTCGACGCGCGCCGCGGTGGAAATGGCCGGGCTGAAGCTCGCAGGCAGCGGGCAGGATATCGAGCAGGCTGCCGCGCCGACGATCGTGCCGGGACCTGAGCAATCGCTTGCCATCTTCTCCGTCGATCTCGGGCCGCAGCCGGACATCAACTATGCCTCGACCGAGCGCGGTGGCATTGCCCCGTTGCGGATGAAGCGGACGGTGAGCGTGCCGGCCGAAGAATTCGAGACGCTGAAGAGGATCGTCGGGACCCTCGGCGACGACAAACGCGGCGCGGCACGTGCCGCCGTGGGTTATGATGTGGGCGAACGCCCGGAACTGGAGGTCTTCGGCACGCCCGTCGCTGCCGGCGCCGCCATCGGTGCACACTGGACGGCGAACGAGACGGACATGCAGCGGCTCGTCGACGGCATCGATGCCGCAAAGGCGATAGGGGATCTGGTGGCGGTGGCGCTCCACGGCCATCACTGGGATTCGAACTGGAAAACGACGCCCGACTGGCTGCTCGATCTCTGTCGCGGCCTGATCGACTACGGCGCGGATCTGGTGCTTGGTACCGGCGCGCCGGTCATGCAGCCGCTCATCTTTTATCGCGGGCGGGTGATCATCGCCGGCCTCGGCAACTTCGTCTTCCACACCGGGCGGCCGGCGACCTATGACGAAAAGCATGTCGATGTCTGGCGCAGCGCCGCGATCCGGTTGACGCTTGCGGATGACGGTACGTGCAAAAGACTTGAATTGCTGCCGATTTCGGTCGGCAGACCGGTGGACCACGACCTGCCTTTGGGGCCGGTTCCGCTGCAGGGCTCCGATGCGGACGATATGCGGGAAAGAGCTTTTGCCGGGCTTTCTGCGGCGGACAGACAGGTTATTTTTTGATCAGCCGAGCTTGCCGGTGAAAATGTAACCGACGCCGCGAACGGCCTTGATGAGCTGGGGATGTTTGGCATCCGCCTCGATCTTGCGGCGCAGCCGGACGATCTGGGCATCGATCGTGCGGTCGAAGGCATCGAGCTGCCGCCCCCTCGTCGCGTCCATCAGGAAATCGCGTGTCAGCACCCGGCCCGCATGCTGCACGAAGGCCGCCAGCATCTCGAATTCGCCCGTCGTCAGTTCGACTTCGCCATCTTCGGCAGACAGCAGCTGGCGCCTGGAAAGGCTGAGCGTCCATCCTTCGAAACGGACGATCTTCTCCTCGTTTACCTCCGGCTTCGGCTGAGCCGGCTGGCGCCGCCTGAGGATCGATTTCAGCCGCGCATGCACTTCGCGCAGGTGAAACGGTTTTGCGATGTAATCGTCAGCACCGATCTCGATGCCGAGGATCCGGTCGACCACGTCGTCGCGGCCCGTCAGCATCATGATCGGAACATCCGATTGCATCCGGATTTCCCGTGCAAGGTCAAAACCGTCCTGGCCGCCGGGCAACGACAGGTCGAGGAGGATGATGTCAACCTCCTGCCGCTTCAGCTGAGCGCGCATTTCCTGCCCGTCGGATACCGCGCTGACGGCATATCCTTCGCCCTCGAAATACCGCGTCAGCATCTGGCGGATTCGGGGATCGTCGTCGACGACGAGGATGTTTGCTGAGCTTGCGGGGGATGACATCAACAGGGAACCGGCGTGTTACAGATTGTTACCAACTAGAACCGTCTTTCACACGACTAGCATTCGCGCGTTACCGGGATTCGGTCAACTGCCTCAACCAAACGGATAGGGGCAGTTTCATGTTTCTCACGGATTATGCAAAGACCTTCACCGCGGCAGCAGCAAGACCGCTCGACGAACCGGATTGCCTGCATTCGCTGTTCGCGAAGCAGCCTGTGGAATATCTGTCGGGCGGCCAGGCCCTGTTCTTCGAGGGCGACGAGGCCAGGCATATTTTTGAAGTCATGGAGGGGACGTTACGCGTTTTCCGGATCATTTCGGACGGACGGCGGGTCATCACCGGGTTTCTGCATGCCGGTGATATGATCGGCGTGTCGTTCCGGGACAATTATATCTACACAGCGGAAGCAATCACCACGGCGAAGGTCCGCCGGCTGGCGCGTCGGCAATTCGAGGCAGCCGTCATCAATTCCGAGAGCCTGCGGCCAAAGGTCTTTGCCCGCGTCTGCGACGAAATGGCCGCCGCCCAGGACCAGATGGTGCTCCTGTCGAGCAAAAGCGCGGAAGAGCGGCTCTGCACCTTCCTTCTGAGATACCTGAAACGCGCGATGGCCGAACCCAATGCGCAGCCGGTCGTCGAACTCTCCATGAGCCGGCAGGACATGGCCGACTATCTCGGACTGACGATCGAGACCGTTTCGCGTACGATCACCAGGCTTATCGGCAAGGGCGTGTTGAATGTTCTGGACCCGGCCGCCCGTCATTCCATAAGAATCGAACGACCGGGGATGCTTGCGCAACTCGCCGGAGACGACGATGACTGTGGAGACATGCGGCGCGACCTGATCGCTCTCGGTGAGCGACGGCGCCATTAAACGGAATAGACATGAACGGCAATACAGGATCCGAAGCCACGGCGGAAAGCCAACTCGATGCCGTCACCTCTCTTCTCGACGATGCCAACCTTATCGCCCATGGCGTGGACGGCATCATCAGCCGCTGGACCAGCGGCTGCGAGCAGCTTTACGGATGGCGTCGGGAGGAGGCTCTCGGCAAGGTCGTTCACGATCTTCTGGCGACAGAGTTTCCCGAGCCGCTCGACGATATTCGTCGACATGTCCAGACTTATCATGCCTGGCAGGGCGAGGTCGTCCATCATCACAAGCATGGACACCCGGTCTTCGTGGCGACCCGCTGGGTGGCCGTCAATCCATCGAGCGACGGTCCTTCGGTCATCATTCAAACGAACAACGATATCACCGAGATGAAAAGGGTGCAGAACGATCTTGCCGAACGCGAAGCGCATCTGCGCTCCATTCTGGACACCGTTCCGGAATCGATGGTCGTCATCGACGAGGTCGGCTGCATCTCGTCCTTCAGTGCTGCTGCGGAACGGCTGTTCGGCTACTCGTCCGACGAGGTCTGCGGCCACAATGTGAAGATGCTGATGCCTTCGCCCGACCGGGACGCCCATGACGGATATATCTCACGCTACCTCCATACCGGCGAACGCCGGATCATCGGTTACGGCCGCGTCGTGACCGGACAGCGCAAGGACGGAAGCACGTTTCCGATGGAGCTTTCGGTCGGCGAAGCCGTCACCAACGGAAAACGCATCTTTACCGGCTTCGTCCGCGACCTCACCAGCCGTCACAAGATCGAAGAAGAGCTGCGCCAGGCCCAGAAGATGGAAGCGATAGGCCAGCTCACCGGCGGCCTGGCGCACGATTTCAACAATCTTCTGACGGTCATCAGCGGCAATCTCGAGATGATCGAGAACAAGCTCGCGGATGCGGGCCTGCTGGAGCTGCTGCATGAGGCGCAGGGCGCTGCGGAAGACGGCGCCAAACTGACCGGCCAGCTTCTGGCGTTCGGACGGCGCCAGCCGCTCAACCCGAAGCTCGCGGATATCGGCAATCTCGTGTCCGGCTTTTCGGAACTTCTGCGGCGCACGCTCGGCGAAACGATCGAACTTCGCACCACGGTCACCGGCGTCTCCAACGAAGCGCTGGTCGACGGATCGCAGCTCCAGAATGCGCTTCTCAACCTGACGCTCAATGCCCGCGACGCGATGCCGCGCGGCGGCAAGCTGTCGATCGAGATTTCCCGCGTCAGACTGGATGTCGACTACGCGCAGATGTATCCCGACGTCCGCACCGGAGACTTCGTGCTGATTTCCGTCACCGACACGGGCATCGGCATGTCTCCCGATATCAGGGACAAGGCCTTCGAGCCCTTCTTCACCACCAAAGGCCTGGGCGCCGGAACGGGCCTTGGCCTCAGCATGGTCTACGGTTTCGCCAAACAGTCCGGCGGGCATATCCAGCTCTACAGCGAGCCGGGACAGGGCACGAGCGTCAGAATTTTCCTGCCGGTGGTGCGCAAGGCGGAAGCGGCGGACCCGCTTGCTGTCGAGGCTGCCACGAAGCAGGTCTCCATTCCCGGCGGCAACGAAAAGATCCTCGTCGTCGAGGATGACCCGCGGGTCCGGCGCATCGCCGTGTCGCGGCTGACGCAGCTCGGTTATCGCGTCATCGAGGCCTCGAGCGGCCGGGAAGCGCTGGACCAGCTCGGCCAGCACGACGGCATCCACCTTCTTTTCACCGATATCGTGATGCCGGGCGGGATGACAGGCGACGAACTGGCGGCCGAAGTCCGCGCAAGACGGCCAGGCATGAAGGTGTTGTTCACCTCCGGCTACGCCGAACCGGCGATCGCCGGACGCGAGCTCGCCCAATCCGGTAGCTGGCTCAAGAAGCCGTATACTGCCAGGGAACTCGCGGTGCGGCTTCGCGAACTGCTGGACTGAGTGGGGTTTCAAAAGGGCTGTATCTGCGGCCAGCGCCTCAGATACAGCCGTAGAGCTCAGAGTTTCTGTGAAGTCCCAGAAGGGTTTAGCCTTTGTGGTTCACCGATCTCTATCGCGTGTCCGTCGGGGTCATAAAAGCGGAAGACCCGCTGCCCCCAGGCTTGCGGCTCTACCGGATGGATCAGTTCCACATGCGGCGCGATGTTTTCAAAGGCCGCATCGACATTCTCATGTTCGAAATATAGCAGCAAATTTCTCCGTCCGTAGGGTTCGTTCGCAACAGGGGCTTGCCGCCAAATCGTTTGCTCAAGCGAACTGCCTTCGTGGATTGCGAAACCTGTTTCGAAGAGTACGAAGTCCCCGAAATCCTCCACTATCCTCAGCCCGAGCCTATCTCGGTAAAACGCTTTCGAGTGATTTATGTCACGGACGAAAGGAATGGGATTGATAAAACGCATCGAATTCCTTTCGTGAAGGTCGCAGTCCTTGCGGCGCAGGTACCATTTGTTGGCGGTTTCAACGAAAAGAATGCCTCACGACTGTGCCCTCGGCAAGAAAGCCGCCGGCAACGCCCACGCCTGAGAACCTTGAGAACGTGCCCGGAGCTTGTCGGAGGTCACCGGTTCATTCCGGCGGGTCGTCCTGCAACACGCGCCAGGACGCGCCTTCGAGATCGTCGTACTGGCCGCTCTTCAGCGACCAGAGAAAGGCGAAGAGGCCGAGACCGCCGAGGAAAAGCGCGATTGGGATGAGGTAGATCAGCATGTTCATGCGACGCGAGCCTCACCGGGAGGAGCGGCGGTCGTGCCGTTGCTCCTTGTCGCCTCCGCCTCGACGGCGCTCCCCGATCCGCTGAGCCGCAGCGCATTGGCGACGACGATGATCGACGACGTGGACATGGCAACCGCGGCAATCAGCGGCGTCGCATACCCGGCAAGCGCGATCGGCACGGCGATGACATTGTAGCCGATGGCAAGCGCGAAATTCTGGCGGATCAACCGGCCTGCGCGTCGCGATATGTCGATCGCCAGCGGCACCGCCTCAAGGCTGTCGCGCATGAACACGAAGTCGGCGGCCTGACGGCCGACGTCCGCCGCTGTCGCCGGTGCGATCGAGACATGCGCGGCGGCGAGCGCCGGTGCGTCATTGATGCCGTCGCCGACCATCAGCACCTTGCGGCCGCTCGCCGCGAGCGACGTGCAGAACTCCGCCTTCTGTTTCGGCGAAAGCTCGGCCTGCCAGTGTTCGAGGCCGAGGCGAATGGCGAGATCGGCAACCACCCGGCGCCGGTCACCCGACAGAATGCCCGTCTCGAAACCCCTGGCCGCGAGGGATGCCGTGACAGCCAGGGCACCGGGACGAAGCGAATCGTCGAAGCGGAAGGTGGCGATCTCCTCGGCGTCGAGCGAGAGAACCGTCTCAGTCACAATATTGCCCGGGCTTCCGTCATCCGGCACCGACAGGGCAAAGCGCCGGTTGCCGAGGCGATAGACGCCTGCCGGCGTCGCCGCTTCGAGTCCCCGGCCCGGGATTTCGGTGACCGTCTCGAAGACCGCAACCGGGCCGGATACCGCCATCGCGAGCGTCTGGGAGAGAGGGTGGCGCGAATGAACGGCGAGCCCGGCGGCCAAAGCGAGCTGCTTCCTGTCGAACCGCTCGACATCCAGCAGCCGGGGCCGGCCCAAGGTCAGCGTGCCGGTCTTGTCGAAAAGCACGGTGTCGATTTCGGCAAGCCGCTCCATGGCCGAACCGTCCTTGACCATGATCCCGTTCCTGAACAGCCGGCCGGCCGCGACGACCTGCACCACCGGCACCGCAAGGCCAAGCGCGCAGGGGCAGGTGATGATCAGGACGGCGATGGCGACCAGCATGGCGTGTTTCCAATCGCCGCCGATCAAGCCCCACGAGACGAAGGCCGTGAGCGCCAGGAAGTGGACGGCCGGAGAATAATATTGCGCCGCGCGATCGGCGATGCGGCGATACCGTGCCCGGCCGCCCTCGGCCGCTTCCATCAGCGAAATGACTTCGGACAGGAAGGAATCCTTGGCAGCGGCCGTCGCCTTCAGAACCAGCGAACCGGTGAGGCTGAGCGTCCCGGCCTGTATCATATCGCCGACCCGGACCGGCCTTGGTGCGCTTTCGCCGTTGACGATCGAGACATCGATGTCGCTTGCGCCGCTTTCGACCACCCCATCGACCGGCACCCGCTCACCGGCGGCAATCGCCACCCGGTCGCCCGGCCGGATTTCGTCCACCGGGCGATATTCGCGCGAGCCGTCCGGGACGACCACCGTGGCGCCGCGGGGCGAGAGGCGCGCAAGGCCGCTGATTGCGGCCCGTGCCCGGTCGCGCATGATGTGGTCCAGCGTGCGGCCGATCAGCAGGAAGAACAGCAGCGAGACGGTCGCATCGAACCAGGCCTGTTCGCCGTGATGCATGGTCTCCCAGAGCGACACTGCATAGGAGAGCGTAATCGCGAGTGCGATCGGCACGTCCATGTTGGTACGGCGGCGGCTGAGCGCATTCCAGGCCGACTGATAGAAGAAACGGCCGCCATAGATCAGCGCCGGCGCGGCGATCAACGCCGATATCCAATGGAACATATCACGCGTCGAGGCATCGGCGCCCGACCAGACCGAAACCGAAAGCAGCATGATGTTTGCTGCCGCAAAACCGCAGAGCGCGACGGCGCGGATGAGGTCGCGCTGCAGCTTTTCGCCGACCTCCTCGGCATTCGAGAAAAGATGCGCATCGTAGCCGGTGGCATCGACGATCGCCCTGACCAGTTCGACCGGATCCGTGGCGACGTCTCCGGCCTTCTCCCGCCAGACGATCGAAACGCGTTTGGTAGAAAGATTGACTCGAGCCCGCTCTACCGACGGCAATGCATTCAGCGCCTTTTCGATCGTCGAGATGCAGGTGCCGCAATGGACCTGCGGAACGCTGAGATCGGTCTGGCGCAGGCCTGGCGTAACCACCCGGCTGGACAGCGTCAATTCCTCCGAGGACGGAAGCGGGTGATCCAGATACCCTTCCGTTCCGGGCGCGCAGCAGCTCATTCTGCCCTCCTCAAGACCGCGATCCGTTCGGCCTGATGCAGGATGCGCTTGCCATCCCGGATGGCGCTCGCATCGACGATCCAGTGGCCGGGCAGGATTTCGTGGGTGGCGGTGAAGACCCCCTTGGCAACGGGAACGAGGTCGAGTTGGAAATCCTGATGTTCGCCGACCGGCCGCTTGAACTTGAGCGTCAGCGTATCGGCCGCGACCGGCCCGTTCTTCGGGTGGAAGACCTCGTAACGTAGCTCGGAGCTGTTGACTGTAACGCGGCCGGTGACACCCGTGGCCATCAGCGTCCGCGCCTCGGCCGCCTTGCCGTTGAACTGCTGGCTGGCGACATAGGTATTCTCCGCCACCAGCCCGCTCCAGCTGGTGACCGCGTTGTAGGCCATGTAGAAATTGACCGAGATGATGGTGCCGAAGAAGAGCACCAGCACGCCGACCATATGCCAACCGGTGAAGACGAAGGATTTTGCTGGGATCGTGTTCATTTTCGTCGTGCTCACTTTCTGGCCCCCGGCGTGTTGAAGACCGCTGAATAGCTGTCCTTTTCGTGGCTCGGCCGGTCCTCGGCGATGAAATGGAAGTCGACGGCCTCGGAGGAAACGGCATCCTTGGGAAGGGTGACGAAGACCTTCAAGGCAAGCGTCTTGTCGGGCTCCACCTGCACCGCGAAGAGGCGGCCCGGTACATCCGTGACGCCGGAGATCTTCATCGTCGCTTCGGGCAGGCCTTCCATCGAGACCATGATGGTGCGCGGCTCCGGGATCATGTTGAGCAGCCGGATCGTGTAGCCGTTGCGGATGGAACCGTCCGATTCCAGCACGAATTGCGGGTTGCGATCATGGAGCACATTGACCTCCAGCCGGTCGCGCGACAGGAGCGCGAAGATGAGGCCGAGACCGACGGCCGACCAGACACCAAGATAGATCAGCGTGCGGAGCCTGAAGATCACCCTCCAGTCGAAGTGGCGGACCTTGTCGATGAAGGAACCGTCCGGATTGCGCACACGCGCCGGGTCGATCGCAGTCGTGCCGCCGCTCGTGGCGAGCGCCATGTTGGCGTCGTATTCGTCGAGCGTCGCATAGGCGATCAGCCCGCGCGGCTTTCCGATCTTGTCCATCACGCCGTCGCAGGCATCGATGCAGAGCGCACAGGTGATGCAGGCCATCTGCTGTCCCTCGCGGATGTCGATGCCCATGGGACAGACCGCCACGCAGGCATTACAATCGACGCAATCGCCGACCGGCTGCCCGGCTGCTACCGCCTTCTTGGCATGGCGACTGCGCGGCTCGCCGCGCCAGTCGTTATAGGTGACGACCAGCGAGCTCTCGTCCACCATGGCGGCCTGGATGCGCGGCCAGGGACACATGTAGATGCAGACCTGTTCGCGCAGCAGCCCGCCGAACACGTAGGTCGTGGCCGTCAGGGTAGCAACGGTCGAATAAGCAACCAGCGCCGCCTGGCCGGTCACGAAATCGAAGGCGAGCGAGGGCGCGTCGGCAAAATAGAAGATCCAGGCGCCACCGGTCGCCACCGCGATGACCAGCCATGTGGCGTGCTTGGCGACCCGCTTCCAGAGCTTGTCGAAGCTCCATGGCGCGGCGTCGAGCTTGATGCGGGCATTGCGGTCGCCCTCGATGAAGCGCTCGACGACCAGAAAAAGATCGACCCAGACCGTCTGCGGACAGGCATAACCGCACCAGGCGCGACCGACGGCCGAGGTCACGAGGAAAAGGCCGAAACCCGCCATGACCAGAAGCCCGGCGACGTAGAAGAATTCCTGCGGCCAGATCTCGATGAAGAAAAAATAGAAACGGCGGCTCGCCAGATCGACGAGCACTGCCTGGTCGGGTGCGAAGGGGCCGCGGTCCCAGCGGATCCAAGGTGTCAGGTAATAGATGCCGAGGGTTATCAGCATCACCAGCCATTTGAAGCGGCGGAAACGCCCTTCGGCCCGTTTCGGAAAGATCTTCTTGCGCTTCTCGTAAAGCGGCCTGCTTGGCGTTCCCGGCGAATGCACGGGCTGGACGTCGATCCGCTCGACGGACGAACCGTTCTGCTGCAGGTGGGAGGCTGTGTAGAGATTCATTGGCCAATCCTTTGTGGCCATATTCTCGCACCGTCGCGGGCAATCTCCCTTGACCAAAGTCAACCGGGCGAGGGCGGCAGACCGCGACATTCTGGCGGGACGTGCAAAATGCACTATTCTTCCCCGCAACCGGGAGAAGACCATGGGCCTGCACAGGCTGGAAATCGAAGTGGATGACGAGATACTGTCGCGGATTGATGCCGCCGCCGCTCGTCAATCGTTCACGTGCAGAGGTCGTCGTCGATAAGCTGAAGGATCTTCCCCCAGCCGTCGTCGACGCCTGAGATGGAGAGACGGCTGGCTTCCTCCGTGAAATGTCTCCTCGGATCGATGCTCCGGATGTCCGCTGTTTTCCTCGCCATTTTGAGCAACGCCGGCTTTATATCGCTCAAGCCCGTCAGTCTTGCTCTCATCAAGCGCGCCGCCGAACTCAACATCAAGCTCATTGACGCCATCCACGTCGCGACCGCCGAAGCCTTGTAATGCGAGGTCTTCCTGACCAACGACCGGGGCATTCGCGCCCCGGCCGGTATCGAACTGCTGTATCTGTCGGCGGAAGCCTGATCACTCCCCGCCGCCGAGCGAGTGAATGTAGACGGCGAGCTGTTTGACGGCGACGTCTCCGAGGCGAGCTTCCCAGGCCGGCATGACGCCGTGTTTCGGGGCCTGGATCTGCCTGGCAATCTCCGCCTCGCCGCGGGCCTTCAGCCAGATCGCATCGGCAAGGCTCGGCCCACCGAGATCGCGGTTGCCCTCGGCCTTCTCGCCATGACAAGAGACACAGTTGTCGGCGAAGAGCTGTTTTCCCGGCTCGACCATCGCTGGATCGCGCGGGGTTCTGGTGAGGCTCACCACGTAGGCGGCTACCTGGCGCACCTCGTCCGGCTTCAGCATATCCGTAAAGGCCGGCATTTCGGAGATGCGGGTCTCCCCGTCGGCGGGATCGCGAATGCCATGGGCGATCGTCTGGTAAAGAGCGTTGACATCGCCGCCCCACAGCCAGTCGTTGTCGTTGAGGTTGGGATAGCCCTGCCCGCCGGCGGCACCCGTGCCGTGGCACGGGGTGCAGTTGACGCGGAAGGCGGCCGCGCCGCCTGCGGTTGCGAACTGGCTAAGCTGGGGGTCGGCGAGGATCTCTTCCAGCGACGAACTGGAGATTTTCTCCAGGATGCCGCCTTGGGCGGTCTTCGCACCGTCGAGGTCGGCCGCAAGCTCGGCGCGGCTCGAATAACCAAGCAGACCCTTCGTCGCGTCGGTCAGGAGGGGAATGGAAGGGTAGGCGATCGCATACCCGACCGACCACAGGATGCAGGCATAGAAGGTCCAGAGCCACCAGCGCGGCAGCGGATTGTTGAGTTCGCGGATGCCGTCCCACTCGTGGCCGGTGGTCTCAACGCCGCTCAATTCGTCGATATGTTTTTCCGCCATGTTCAATCCTCCTTCAGAGGGATCCGGGCGGCCTCGTCTGCAGAGGCTTTCGCGCCGGGGCGCAAGGTGAAGACGAGAACGCCGAGGAAGAACAGGGTCATGGCAAGCAGACCCCAGCTATCGGCGAAGTGGCGCATGGCCGTGTAGAATTCCATGGACTTGTCCCTTCAGCGGTAACCGGCGGCATCGTCGTAGGTCGAGAAATCGACCAGCGTGCCGAGCATCTGCAGATAGGCGACCAGCGCATCCATCTCCGTCAGGTTCTGGGCATTGCCGTCGAAATCGCCGACCTTGGCCTTGGGATAGCGGGCCAGCAGGCCGGAGGTGTCGGCATTCGGGTCGGCCTGGGCGGAAAGATCCGCCTTGGCGCTCGCCACCATCTCGTCCGAATAGGGGACGCCGACGGCGCGGTTCGCCTTCAGCCCCATGGAAACGTCGGTGATCTTGAGCGGCGTCTCCTTGAGAAAGGCGTAGCTCGGCATCACCGACTCCGGCACGACGTCGCGTGGTTCGATCAGGTGCTGGACGTGCCATTCGTTCGAGTAGCGGTCGCCGACGCGGGCGAGATCGGGGCCGGTGCGTTTCGATCCCCACTGGAACGGATGGTCGTACATGGATTCGGCCGCCAGACTGTAGTGACCGTAACGCTCCACCTCGTCGCGGAAGGGGCGGATCATCTGGCTATGGCAGACATAACAGCCTTCGCGGATGTAGATATCGCGCCCGGCCAGCTCGAGCGGCGAATAGGGCCGCATGCCTTCCACCTTCTCGATGGTGTTTTCGAGATAGAAGAGCGGTGCGATTTCCACGATGCCGCCGATCGAAACGACGAGCAGCGAGCCGACCAGGAGCAGGGTTGCGTTGCGTTCGATGTAGTGATGTTTGTCGAGAATGGACATGGATATCCCTCCTTATTCGGCCGGCTGGAGAGCGGCTGGGGAAGCACCGCCCCGAACCCGCTCCTGCCGTTGGTAACCGAGGATGGTCATGGTGACGTTGAAGGCCATGATGAGCCCGCCGGCGAGGTACATGGCGCCGCCTACCGCACGCAGCAGGTAGTAAGGGAACATGGCCGCGACGGTTTCCGCGAAGGAATAGACGAGGAAGCCCTGGTTGTCGTATTCGCGCCACATCAGGCCCTGCTGCACGCCGGCGACCCACATGACGGCGGCGTAGACGACGATGCCGAGGGTGGCGAGCCAGAAGTGCCAGTTGACCAGGTCGAGACTGTAGAGGCGTTCGCGGTTCCAGAGCTTGGGCGTCATATAGTAGATGGCGCCGAAGGTGATCATGCCGACCCAGCCGAGTGCACCGGAATGCACGTGGCCGATCGTCCAGTCCGTATAGTGACTGAGCGAGTTGACCGCCTTGATCGACATCATCGGGCCTTCGAAGGTCGACATGCCATAGAAGGCGATGGCGATGATCATCATGCGGACGATCGGGTCGGTGCGGATCTTGTCCCAGGCGCCCGAGAGCGTCATCAGACCGTTGATCATGCCGCCCCAGGAAGGCATCCAGAGCATGATGGAGAAGACCATGCCGAGCGTCTGGGCCCAATCGGGCAGCGCGGTATAGTGCAGGTGGTGCGGGCCGGCCCAGATATAGAGGAAGATCAGCGCCCAGAAGTGGATGATCGACAGCCGGTAGGAATAGACCGGGCGATTGACCTGCTTCGGCACGAAATAATACATCATGCCGAGGAAGCCGGCGGTCAGGAAGAAACCAACCGCGTTATGCCCGTACCACCACTGGGTCAGCGCATCCTGGACACCCGAGAAGGCCGAATAGCTTTTTACGCCGAGAAAGGAGACCGGGATCGCCAGGTTGTTCACCACGTGCAGCATGGCGATGGTCACGATGAAGGCGAGATAGAACCAGTTCGCCACATAGATATGCGGCTCCTTGCGCTTCAGGATGGTGCCGAGGAAGACGACGAGATAGGCGACCCAGACGACCGTCAGGAAGAGGTCCACATACCATTCCGGCTCTGCATATTCACGCCCCTGCGTGATGCCGAGCAGATAGCCGGTCGCCGCCATGACGATGAAGAGCTGATAACCCCAGAACACGTACCAGGCGAGATTGCCGCCGAAAAGGCGGGCGCGACAGGTGCGCTGAACCACATAAAACGACGTGGTGATCAATGCATTGCCGCCGAAGGCGAAGACGACAGCCGAGGTATGCAGCGGCCGCAGGCGGCCGAAATTGAACCAGGGCTCGATGTTCAGGTCCGGAAAGGCAAGCTGCAGGGCGATGACGACCCCGACCAGGAAACCGACGACGCCCCAGAAGACGGTGGCGACGGTGCCATATTTGACCACCTCGTCGAAATATTCGGATTTTGCCGGCGGGCTTATCGCGGACGACTGCGGCGCAAAGGAAATCCTGCGCATCAAAACGACCGTGCTGATCAGCAGCACGAAGAACAGAACCCACATATGGGCTGCAAACAGGCTGTCATGGGTATAAGCGGCAGCGAGCAACACCAGGAAGGTGCCGATTGCCAGCCAGAGTGTTTCTGAGACGTAATTCATGGTCTTTGGCCTCACAGCGCAAATGCGCTGCCGGTTGAAGGATTGTGACCATGATGTGCTGACATACGGACCGCATCGGGGGTTTGACCTGCGTCAACGCCCCCGGCAAACGGCCCGGTTCGTATTCTATTTCGGGCTCAGTTTTCCGGATCGAGGATGCAGCACTGCTCCGGCAGCGGCGCGAGGACCGCCTTTGCGCCGGCATCCAGCGGGTCGGAAAGCGGGCCATTGGCGGTGATTTCGCCGGCAGCCGTTTCGCATTTGTATTGATAGGCACGACCGAGATAGGTGCGCGTCCCGAGCACCGCCGGGATGCCTTCGCCCTCGCGGCGGACCGCAAGCCCGTCGGCGCGGCAGGCCAGGATGAAATCGTCCTTGATCGGGCCGAACAGGTCCTGGGAAATGTGAAGCCGCGTGCCGCCTGCAGCTTCGGCGGTGACCATCGCCGACTGGCGGTCGACGACCTTCATGCGGATCAGGTTCTCGAACCCGACGAAGCGGGCAACGAAGGCGCTGGCCGGCTTCTGATAGAGCACTTCAGGCGTGTCGAGCTGCAGGATGCGGCCGGCATTCATGATCGCGACGCGATCGGAGATCGAAAAGGCTTCCTCCTGATCGTGGGTGACGTAGAGCGACGTGGTGCCATTGGCGCGCTGGAGCTGGCGGATCTCGACGCGCATGTCGATCCTGAGCTTGGCATCGAGGTTGGAGAGCGGCTCGTCGAACATCAATAGCGGCGGCTCGATAACGAGAGCGCGGGCGAGCGCGACGCGCTGTTTCTGGCCGCCGGAGAGCGCTGCCGGCAGACGGTCGGCGAGCGGCGCAAGGCCGACGCGTTCCAGCATCGCCGTCGCCCGTTTGGTACGATCCGTCTTAGCCAAGCCGCGCTGCTTCAGGCCGAACGCGACATTATCCAGAACAGTCAGGTGCGGGAAAAGCGCGTAGTTCTGGAACACGAGACCGATATCGCGGGCATGGGCCGGCAACGTCGTCAGATCGCGGTCGCCGAGCCTGATCCGGCCGCTGGTCGGCTGAAGGAACCCTGCCACCAGGCGCAGCGTCGTCGTCTTGCCGCAGCCGCTGGAGCCGAGCAGCGACACGAGTTCGCCGGCCGCAACGGAAATCGACAGGTCTTTCAGAACCTGAGTGGTTCCGTAATGGGCGACAAGGTTTTCGATGGTCAGGGATACGGTCACGGGAACCTACTTGGTCAGGAATGTGAGGCCGAGTGTCGCTTCGACGATCGCCATGACGCCGACGGTCACCAGCATCAGAAGCACGGAAACGGAAGCGATGGTCGGGTCGAAGAACTGCTCCATATGCGCGAGGATCTGGATCGGCAGCGTCGAAATGCCGGGTCCGGTCAGGAAGACCGAGACCGAGACGTCGTTGATGGAGGTGATGAATGCCAGGATGAAGGCGGCGATGACGCCGGCGCGGATATTCGGCAGCACCACGGTCATGAAGGTTTTGAGCGGCGGACAACCGAGGCTCCGCGCTGCTTCCTCGATCGAGAAATCGAAGGAGGCGAGGCTGGCGCCGACGACGCGCACCGAATAGGGCAGGATCAGCAGCGCATGGCCGACGACGAGGCTGATGAAGACCGGCAGGCCGAGACCTATCGTGATCGACTTCAGGAGTGCGAAGCCGAAGACGATTTCCGGCACCAGGATCGGCAGCACGAACAGTGTCGAGAGCCAGCGCGGCAGTTCCACTCTATAGCGATTGAGCGCATAGGCCGCCGGAATGCCGACCAGCAGCGACAACCCGGTGCCAAGGATGGCGACCTGCAGGCTGGTGATCGCCGTGCGGCGGAAGGCCTCCATCTGGAAGATGTTGGCGAACCAGCGCAGCGTCAGCCCCTGCGGCGGGAAGGTGAGGAATGTCGTGTCGCTGAGGGCGGAGCCGACGATGATTACCAGCGGCGCGAGCAGGAAGAAGAAGACGAGAATGGCGAAAGCGCCAAGCAGGGGGTGAATGCGCGTCGCCATCAGACTGCCATCGGGTTGAGACGGCGTGCCATGCGGCTCATGATGAGCACGACGCCGATGGTTATGACCACCATGATGGCGGCGATCGTCGAAGCGCCGACCCAATCGAAGGTCACCATGGCGCGCTGATAGAGGAACGTGCCCATCATCATCTGCTTTTCGCCACCGAGGAGCTGGGGGGTCGCATAGGAGGTGAAGCTGCCGGTGAAGACCAGCACCGCGCCGACGATGAGGCCGGGGGCTGCAAGCGGCAGGATGACCTGAAGGAAAGTCGGGATCGGCCGGGCGCCGAGCGAGGCGGCCGCCTCGATGAGGTCGCGCGGAATTCCCTCGAGCACGCCGACCAGTGTCAGGATCATCAGCGGTACGAACAGATAGACCATCGCGACGATGACCGAGCCTTGCGTGTAGAGCATCGACAGGGGCTCGCCGATCAGCCCGACCGACATCAGGACATTGTTGATGATGCCGTTCTTGCCGAGGATGATCAGCCAGGCGAAGGAGCGGACGACGACGCCTGTCAGCAACGGAAAGACCGCCGCGACGATCATGATGCTCTTCAGGCGTCCCGGCATCTGGGCGATGACATATGCCGTGATGAAGCCGACCACGAGCGCGATGCCCGTGGTGATGAGGGCCACCTGCAGGGTTCGGTAGAGGACGGCCATGCGAAAGCCGCTCTTGAAGAAGGCCGTGTAGGTGGAAAACGGACCGGCCGCCTCGCCGAACGTGGTGGCGATCGTTAGCAGGACGGGGATCACCAGAAGCAGGACGACGGCGATCGTCGCCGGCATCGTCAAACCCCATCTGGCAAGCTTGTTCATCGATAGGCTCTTTCAAAGGCAGGAGCGCCGCGTTGATAGCGGCGCTCCGTTTTCAATTCAACCATGCCGCCGGTTCAGACGGCACCAAAAAATTACTTGCCGAAAACCTCGTTCCAGCGGTCGATCCAGTCGGTCTTGGCGGCGTTCATCTTGGCGTAGTCGATACGGGTCAGGCTGGAAACCTGATCGGCGCCGTAGGTCCAGATCTTCGCCTGGTCGGGGGTGAGCTGGACCTTGGTGGAGATCGGCGCATCAACGCCCTGCTCGGCTTCCTTCTGCTGCACGTCCTTCGACAGGATGAAGTTGATGAACTGGTGAGCCAGTTCGACGTTTGTCGAACCCTTCGGGATGTTGACGGTATTGAGCGTAGCGATGTCGCCGTCCTTGAGTTTCGCCCAGGTCATGGTCTTGACCGCAGCCTGCATGGAGGCGAGCGTGAAGTCCTGGCCGATCGCGACGCGCACTTCGCCGGTCGAGATCAGGTTCACCAGTTCGGAACCGGTATTGTAGTTCTTGACCACGTTCGGCTTCAGGGCTTCGACGGCTTCGAACGCCTTGTCGGTGCCGGTATAGGGATCGACGCCGGCATGTTTGCCGGCCTGCACCACGACCATCGGGCCGGCCGTGGTGGTGATGCCCGGAAGCGAAACCGAGCCCTTCAGGTCCGGACGCCACAGATCGTTCCAGGAGGTGATCGGCGGGTTGACCTTGGCCGAGTCGTAGACGAGGCCGATGCGGCCGATCGTATAGGCCGGGCCGTATTTGCCCTGCGGCGCACGGCCGAGCTCGTAGATTTCGGAGAGGTTCGGGATCTTCGCCGGATCGACCGGCTGGAACAGGCCCTGCTCGATGCCGAGCTGCGAAAAGCTGTCGGTCAGGTAGATGACATCGACGCCCTTGCCGTCACGCAGCTTCAGCTTGTTGAGGCGGTCGGCATTGTTGCCGGTTTCGAAAACGATGTCGCAGCCGCAGATCTTCTTGAACGGGTCGATGATGTTGGCGGTCATCTTCTCGCCGTTGTAGCCCCACCAGGAAATGGTGAGCGTCTTCGACTGGGCGCTTGCCGTTGCTGTGCCGCCGAGCGTCGCCAGGAGAGCAAGGGTTGCCAATTGGGTGAAACGAATGGCCTTCATGAGGCGTGTCCTTTTGCGAAAAGCGGCGTTGATGCTCCCCTGAGGCACCCCCCGGGAATTAAGGGCGATACTATTTTTTGAACGGTCCGGCTGCAAGCACAATTATTAGGCATAGACCCCTAAAGAGCCAAATTTCTTTAGGCTTGAACCATCTCATACCGGAGGTTGATTTCGGACCTCAGGCGAATAACCGATGCACGGTTTGCGATGGTTTACACGTTCGGGCATCGTCTTTAGGGTCCGGCGATCAGAACCGACAGGCATTCCTCCGATGACAGTTTCCGCGCCCCTCCCCGACGACCTGCTGATCAACGCGGCCGACGAAGTCCGCATCCGCCAGGACCTGGTGTTGACGGCGCTCGGCAAACGGCCTGCGGACCGGCTGCTGAGGGTTGGCAGGCTGCTGGACGTCCACAGCAGGACATGGCTTGAGGACCAGGAGATCGTCATCAAGGGCCGGCGGATCGCCTATGTCGGGCCGGCCGGCAGTTTTGCGGGCGAGGTTTCCGAACGTAGCCACGAGCCCGATCTCTCGGCTGTTCCGGGTTTCGGCGAGGCGCACAAGCATATCGAGAGCTCGCATCTGACACCGGAATGGGAAGCGGCTCTCGTCATGCCGCATGGCGTCACCTGGACCTGCGAGGCGAGCCACGAATTTTCGAATGTCAACGGTGCCCGCAACCTGGAATTCTGGCTGGAAGCCCGCCGCCGCGGTTCACCGATGAAGATCTTTCCGCTGCCGGGCTCGGCCGTGCCGCCGACGGCCTATGAATGGGGCGGCGGCTATTTCGGTTATGACGAGCAGAAGCAGTTCATGAGCGAAAGCCTGATGGTCGCTGGCCTCGACGAGGTAATGGACTGGCCGTCGATCTCCGACCCGGAGAACCCGTCTTATGACCGCCTCTGGGGCATGATCGGAGCGACCTTCGAGCAGCGCGGCGTCGTCGAGGGCCATGGCGCAGGTCTGCGCGATCTGGCTTCGATCAATGCGTTCGCCGCCGCCGGCCTTGCCTCCGATCACGAAGGCTGGTTCCTGGAGGAAATCTGGCAGAAGCTGCAGCACGGGCTGTTCATCGAACTTCGGCCGCATTCGCTGCCGGAGGTCATCCGGGGGCTCATCGAGAAGAACCTCGCCGACTGGTCGCAGGTGGCCTTCGTCACCGACGACCGCAGCGCCTCCGACACGCTGAAGATCGGTGCGACCGACTACAACGTGCGCCTTGCGATCGAGAACGGGCTTGCGCCGGAAATCGCCATCCAGTGCGTGACGCTCAACCCGGCACGGCATATGCGGCTGACGCCCTGGGTGGGCTCGATTGCGCCGGGCCGTTTCGCGGATATCGTGCTGCTCGACGACGTCGAAAAGCTGTCGATCGCCGAGGTCTGGGCGGATGGTACGCCAGTGTCGGAAGGCAAGACATTCACCGGTGCACGCCCGATTATCGACTGGCCGGAATGGGCGACGAAGACGGTGAAGATCGACCGGCGGGTGACCGCGGCCGATTTCCGCATCGAAGCGCCGGCCGATCGCGCCACGGCAAATGCCGCGCTGCTGCGGCCCTTCCACTGGTCGGACGAATTCATCACCATGGAACTGCCGGTCAGGGATGGCGCCGTCCAGCGCGACCATGACCGCAACGTCACGAAATTCTCGATCGTCGACCGATTTTCTGGCGAGGCGAAAGTGTCAAAAATGTTCTGGCTCGGCACCGGGCCGCGGACGCCGGATACGGCGCTCGGCTCGACGCTCGGGCATGACAAGCACAATATCTGGGTGGTCGGCTCCTCGGACGAGACGATGGCGATGGTCGCCAATGCGCTCGCCGAACAGCAGGGCGGCTGGGTTCTGGTCTCCGGCGGCAAGGTGATCGCCCGCGTGCATTACGAAGTCGGCGGGTTGATGACGGCGCGCTCGGCGGAAGAACTGGATGCGGAAATGCAGGCGCTCTACAAGGCCGGCGAAACGATCGACTGGATGTATGAGCCGACCTTCTCGCCACGCTGGTGGCCAGGCTTCCCGGAGCGTCTGTCCTTCGCGACGCTGACCTGCTCGCCCTGGCGCTGGGTGCTGGTGGCCCCGTCGGAACGGGCGCCGGAGGGATTCGTCAACGTGCTCACCGGCGAAACGCATCCGGTCGTCTGGTAGGGCCGCTCTCGTCAGCGTGACTTGATGAGGCCCGGTTGATTTGCCAAAAACGCTGGGATCGATTTCAGGCGCTACCGATCCTCCCGCCTCGGCGCCATCGATCGCGCAAAGGAACTTAATCATGGCCCAGCCTGCTCTCTTTTCTCCGATCCACGTCCGCAATCTCGAACTCTCGAACCGCATCGTCATCGCGCCCATGTGCCAATATTCGGCCGAGGACGGCTGCATGACCGATTGGCATCTCATCCATCTCGGCCAACTCGCGCTTTCGGGCGCAGCGCTTCTGACGATCGAGGCGACCGGGGTGACCCCGGAAGGCCGCATCACCTATGCGGATGTCGGGCTCTACGACGACGCGACCGAGAAGGCGATGGGCCGCACGCTCGACAGCATCCGCAAATGGTCGGACATGCCGATCTCGGTGCAGCTCGCCCATGCCGGCCGCAAGGCCTCGACCGACAAGCCCTGGTTCGGCGGCGCTCAGATCGCCCCGGATCATCCGAACGGCTGGCAGACCGAGTCGGCCTCGGCGATCCCCTTCAATCCGAAATACGTGGCCCCCGTCGCGCTCGACAAGAATGGGCTGAAGCGCGTGCGCGATGCGTTTGCGGCTTCCGCCGTGCGGGCAGCAAGGATCGGCCTCGATGCGATCCAGATTCATGCCGCGCATGGCTACCTGCTGCACCAGTTCCTGTCGCCGCTCTCCAACCAGCGTACCGACGAATATGGCGGCTCGCTCGAGAATCGGGCGCGTTTCCCGCTCGAAGTTTTCGATGCCGTGCGCCAGGCTTTTCCGTCCGACAAGGCGGTGACGGTGCGCGTTTCGGCGACCGACTGGGTCGACGGCGGACTCGACAGCGACCAGACCATCGCGTTTGCCCAGATGCTGGACGAAAAGGGGTGCGACGCCATCCATGTGTCGAGCGGCGGGCTGCATATCGAACAGAAAATCCCGCTCGGCCCGAACTATCAGGTGCCCTTGGCGCGCGCCGTCAAGGCTGCGGTAAAGATGCCGGTCGTGGCGGTCGGCCTGATCACCGAACCGACGCAGGCGGAAGCGATCGTTTCGACCGGCGATGCGGATATCGTCGCAATCGCCCGCGCTGCACTCTACGACCCGCGCTGGCCCTGGCATGCGGCGGCGGAACTCGGCGCCCAGGTGAAGCCGGCACCGCAATATCTCCGCTGCCAGCCGTCGCAGTTCAGGAACCTGTTTATCGCCTGAGGAGGCTCAGGCCTCTTCGTAGACCGCGTCGGCCGGCGCCAGCAGCAGCCGGTCGGCCATTTCCTGCTTCAGCCAAACCAGGCGTTCCTCTTCGGCCGGCGTCCGGTCCGGTTTGCGGCTGACGGCAATGAATTCCTCGCGGACATGGCCTTCCTTGAGCTGCAACGTCACGGTCTTACCGCGATAGCTGAGCTCGAAGACGTAGCGTTCGAGAATATTGCCGCGCTCCGGCTTTTCGAGCCCGTGATCGACCGTATAGCGGCCTTCGGTCAGGCCGCGCGTCACCATTTCGAAGGCGTCGCGGCCGCCGGGACCGCGGAACGCGGTGCGGATGACGATGTCGCGGCGCTCCGGCGGGCCATCGGGGCTCAAGAGCGGCATGGCCCGCTGCATCACCTTGAAGGCATGGGCGACACCGCCCGGAAAGCCGAAGCCGTGGAAATGCATCATGTCCGCATAGGTGTAGGAGAGTGGCTTGCCGTCTTCGAGAACGTCGATCTTGTCGGTCATTTTGTCCTTGCTCCGTCCAGCTCTTCGCGCATCCAGGGCAGAAAACCGTCCAGGAAACGAGTCGTCGCCGGCATGAAATGTGACCCGTGATGGAAGCACGGATCGAGGCTGGTGATGATCATGCGGCCGGGCGTCGTTACCTCGTCCACATAGAGAATAGGCTTTCCCTCGCCGTTGACGGCCAGCACGTCAACACCATCAGGCGGATCGAACCAGCCGTGCAGGTGCCAGGTGAGATCGTCCTGGCCGAGATGGCGGAACAGCGAATGGTCGGGGGAAGCGACGCGCACGCCGAGATCGGCACCGGGCGTCAGCCACCACCACCAGTTCGTCAACTGCGGCGTGAAGGTTATGCCCGGCAGGAAGACATCCCAGTTGGTTTCGCCGGTGGCGACGATCGTGCCTCCCTGCTCGAGATAGGCGCGCAGCTGGGCGGCATGCGGCACCAGGCGATCGGCCGGCGTGCGGCAGGGAATGAAGACGACGGCGTGTTCGGCAAGGTCCACGGAGGCCAGGTCTTCCGGCCGCACGAGCATGTCGAAATGGTGGGCGTAACGCGGCGCCTCAAGCGTCTCGATATGGTAATAGGCGCCGGGATGGATCGCGAGAATGCTCATCAGTTCAGCTCTCCGGCAAGCCAGGCGACGGCGCGGCTCGCCAATTGCTTCTTGATTTCGGGATCGTCGCCGCAACCCCAGAATTCGTTACCGGCATGGCTGAGGAACTCGCCGCCCTGTGGCCGGGCCCAGACCCAGTCGACCGGGGTTTGTGACGGGCCGAGTGCATTGATGACGACGGCTCCTTCGGGCGGAGGGTTGTGGCCGCGGCCGTAGAAGCCGGCGACGCCATGGTTGGTTTCCAGCATCTTCTGGTCGATGCCGGCGAAGATCGGGTGCTCGGAAAGCCGCGTCTGCACGAAATCCACCCGCTTCGGATCGGGGATTGGCTGATAGGTGCCGAGTTCGGCCAAGATCGGGCGAAGGATATGGCCGTGATAGATCCAGCGGCCGCCGCGGTCGAGGAACGCGGTAACATCGGTTGAGAACCGCTGGAAACCGACCTGATCGAGATGGGTGGTGGTAATCAGCCCGCGCGCCGTGGCGAAATCCTCGCCGGTCAGCTCCATCTCGCGCACGACCTTCATGAGGCCGGAGGCGATGGCATCGCCGAACAGCGGCGCGGTCATCGAGAACGGCTCCTGGTAATGCGACTGGATCATCAGGATGGTCATGCGGCACGGATTCCAGCAAAGGCGGGCAGAACGGCCCGATGGGTTTCGCCGGACGGGCCGGCCAGTTCGACGACGCGCATCGGCACGCCATAGAGGCTTTCCAGATGTTCCGGCGTGATCGTCTCGGCGACCGGGCCGAAGAGCGGGGGCTGGCCGTCCGGCATCATCAGCAGCGCATCGTCGGCGGACGAAAGCGCGTGGTTCGGATCGTGAGTGGTGAAGACGATCGCCTTGTCGCGCGGCTGGCGCAGCGTATTGAGCAGTGTCAGCAGCCGTTCCTGATTGTGCAGGTCGAGGGCCGCCGCCGGTTCGTCGAGGACCAGCACTTGCGAGCCCGTGGCAATCGCGCGGGCAAGCAGCACGAGCTGGCGTTCGCCGCCGGACAGGCGATCGAAATAGTGATCGGCGAAACGGGCGGCACCGGCCCGTTCCAGCGCCGAATGAGCGATCCGGAAATCCTCCGGCCCCGGCTGGCCGAAGATGCCGAGATGGGCGGCGCGGCCCATGACCACGACGTCAAGCGCGCGGTAACGCTGGTTGCTGGTACCGGTCTGCGGCACATAGCCGACGATATCGGGTGCAACCCTGCGGCCATCATCGAGCCGCTGAAAACCGAGCATGGCCTTCAGCGTCGTCGTCTTGCCGCGGCCGTTCGGGCCGAGGATGGCGAGCGTGCGGCCGACCGGAACCGAGAAGCTTAAGGCTTCGATGATGATGCGCGATCCGAAACGGACGGTGGCGTCTTCGAGGCCGATCATGAGCCGTTCCTTTCGCGGTAGTGATTGCGCAGGAGCATCGCGAAAATCGGCGCACCGACCAGGGCGGTGATGACGCCGAGCGGGATTTCGGCGGCAGTCGCGGTGCGGGCGAGCGTATCGATGATCACCATGAAACCGGCGCCAAGCACGACCGAGGCCGGCAGCAGGGCGCGGTGGTCGTGGCCGACCAGCAGGCGGGAAGCGTGCGGGATGACGATGCCGATCCAGCCGATAATGCCGGAGACGGCCACCTGGCTGCCGACGATGACGGCGATCAGCCCGAAGACCATCCAGCGTTCGCGGTTTGTCCTGGCGCCGAGGCTCTGGGCCTCCGACTCGTCCAGCGACAGGATGTTGAGGCGGAAGCGCAGCATCCAGAGAAGCACGCCGCCGATGATGAGGCCGGGCGCTGCGATCAGGGTACGCTCCCAGGTCGCGGTCGCGAAGGATCCCATCAGCCAGTAGACGATGGCGGGAAGCGAAGTGTTCGGATCGGCGACGAATTGCAGCAGCGAGACGACGGCCGAGAACATCGAGCTGACCACGAGGCCGGAAAGGATCACGGTGATCGTTTCGCTGCGGCCGTTGATGCGCGAGATCAGGCCAACGAGGATCACCGCCGCCATGCCGGAGATGAAGACCATGGCGATCAGCGGGAAACCCCAGACGCCGAGCATGATGCCGAGCGCGCCGCCGAAGGCCGCGCCTTGCGAGATGCCGAGGATATCCGGCGAGACCAGCGGGTTGCGGAAAACGCCCTGCAGGGCCGCACCCGACAGAGCGAGCCCGGCGCCGGCGAGCGCTGCGAGCACCACGCGCGGTGCCCGGACCAGAAGAACGATGCGCTCGTCGATCGTGGTGAGCTCCCGCCACGGGTCGGTGACGCCGAGCCAGATCAGCTCCAGCGCACGGGTTGCCGGGACAGAAAAACGGCCGACGCAGAGGCTGACCACGAAGGCGACCGCAAACAGCGCCAGCAACGCTGCAAAAACCAGCGCCTGCCGGGCCAGATGCGAGCGGACCATCGGAGCCGCCTCGTCTTCAGTCAGCGCCGCCATGACCTACTTCGCCTTGAACTGAGCGTAGTTGGCCGAGCCGCTCTGATCCTTCATCCACAGGATGCCGTCGATATCGGCATCGGTGATGTCGTAGTTGTAGAGGGTCTTGTAGGCAGTCTTCATCTCGGCACGCAGATCGTATTTGAAGACGTCCGGCTGGGTGATATTGGCCGTCCACATCCAGGCCAGCGGCGATTCCTGGTTCGGCGGATCCCAGCGGTAGCCACCAAGCGGCATCTTGTAGACGCGCTTGTTCCTGGCCGCCTTGGTCAGCGACAGGATCGGGTCGTTATAGACCCAGTCGATGTTGAGCCTGGCTTCGAAGGCGTTGAGGAAGATGATTTCCGGATCCCACTGAGCGATCTGCTCCTTGTTGATCGTCACCGTGCCGTTGAGTTCGGCCGAGGCGTTCCTGCCGCCGACGAGTTCCATGTACCAGGCGTTATAGCTGCCCTTGGTTCCCGTCGTGGCGATGTCGGTCAGCGCGCGGGCGATATAAAGCGTGGTCGGCTTCTTGCCCTCCGGGATCGCCTTGGCCTTGGCCTCGATGTCCTTCTGCACCCGGTCGCGCCACTCGACCAGTTCCTTGATGCGCTCCGGCTTGCCGATCGCCTTGGCGGTCATCGTCATGTAGTCGCGGGTCAGCTGCTCGGTTCCGTAGAGGATCAGCATGGCGTTGAGGCCGGCATTGGTGATCGGCGCGACGATATCGTTGCCGCGGCCGCCCCACTGGATGACGAGATCGGGATTGGTCGCCGTCAGCGCCTCGATGTTCGGCACGAAATTCGGCGCGGTCACGTCGGACGGGATGTCCTTGGTTTCCGGAAAAATCTTGCTCAGGATGCCTTCGAGCACGGCGCTCTTGGCGGTCGGGTTCATGCCGACGAGCTTCTTCGTCCCGCCGTCAAGCGCGATTACCGTGGAGGCCATCGGAATGACGATCGAGACGATGCGCTCGGCGGCTTTCGCGAGTTTCACCTCGCGATTTTCCTGATCCTTGAAAACAATCTCCTGGGCGGCCGCACCATGCGCCAGCAGGCCGGAAAGTGCGGCGGCCTGAAGGCCGCGCGAAGCGAAACGAGTGAGCGAAACCATGATCTATCCCCTGCCGGTAACGTCGTCGGGGAGCATTCCTAATGCGCGTGATTATTCTTGTCTACAAATCTCCACTTTTAAAACACGCTTTGGCCCAACCTGATACAAAGAGATGAACTGAACAGCTTCTCGGCGACTCAAGTCGGTCGGCCGGCGCATTCATGCTCGCAATGCACCGGACAGGGCGCTATGGAACACTAGCGCTGACCGATTCATCAAAGGATTTTCATGCCGACCATCTATCTCGCCGGCCCCGAAGTATTTTTGCCCGACGCCCAGACCGTGATGGGCGAGAAACGCCGACTCGCTCGCAGCTTCGGTTTTGAGCCGACCGGCCCCGGCAGCGACGAAAACCAGGCGCCCGTAGGCCAGCTGACGGCAGCCGCGATCTACCAGCGCAACGATGGCGCGATGCGGCGGGCGGATGTCTGCCTCGCCAATATCACGCCGTTCCGCGGCATCAGCGCCGATCCCGGCACCGTCTACGAAATCGGCTTCATGATCGCGCTCGGCAAACGGGTCTGGGCCTATACCAACCATCCCGACGACTATGGCACGCGGGTGCGGTCGATCTGGTATTCCGGGCTCGATATCGACGAGAGTAGCGGGAGACCTCGCGGCCCGGACGGCCTGTCGATCGAGAACCATGGCAAGGCCGACAATCTGATGATCGACATCGGCATCGAGGAAGGTGGCGGCCGGGTCATTCGCGCCGCCGCACTGCCCGCCGACCCGGAACGGGACCTGGCCGCCTATACCGAGGCCTTGCGACACTTGCGCGGTTAGGCGAGCGACAGGGCGTCCTTGAGACCCGACCCCTGCTTCAACTGAAGATCGAGATCCGCTTCGATATGGTCGATGTGGTGGATCATAAGCTTGGCGGCCCGCTCGCCGTCGCCCTTTTCCAGGGCATCGAGAACGGCGGTATGTTCCGAATGCCCGCAGCTCGACACGCCGGAGCGGCCATAGAGTGCGATCACCAGCGATGAACGCGCAACGAGTTCGTCCATGAAGCGCTGCAGGATGACATTGCCGGCAACGGATGCCAGCATCAGATGGAAATCGCCGGACGCCTTGATCTCGGCGCGGCGGGCGGCCGGACCGCGCTCGTTCAGATAACGCTGTTCCTCGTCGAGCTGACGACGGAACTTCGCAATGTCCTCAGGCGTGATCCGCTCGACCGCGGCCGCGACGATGCCGGGCTCGATGAGCCGGCGGGACGCAAAAATCTGCCGCGCTTCTTCCGGCGACGGATTGGAGACGAAGGCGCCGCGATTGCGTTCGGTCTTCACCAAGCCTTCGAAGGCGAGCATCTGCAGGGCGGCGCGGGCGACCGTGCGGCTGACGTCGAACAGGGAGCCGACTTCGCTTTCGGAAAGTTTCGTGCCGGGCGCCAGACGTCGGTCGATAATCGCATTCCGCAAGGATTCCCGAATCGCCATGGAGCGGTCTTCCTGGGAGCGGTCCTCTGGCGCGGTATCCGTAAAATTGATTTTTTCGCTGATATTCATCTCTGCGGTCCAATGTACGGCCTTTGTAACCCGAGTGTCCACTGGATGCCAAGCAACTTGTTTTTGATCCAATACTCAGATTGCATACGATTTGCCCAATGGATCGAAAACGATCGCCTGATTTTTGCGCACCGGCAAAACCCGACCGCTGACCCTTTCAGGTAAACTCAAGCCTTTCTAGACGTTTAATCGAGTTGGCATGGCTGATGCATAACAATATCAGACGCAAGGGAGCGCCTGATGAGCAAAGCCGCCGAAATCGACATCGCTTCAGTCTCTAAGATCTACGGAACAACCACTGCCGTTCATGCGATCAGCTTGAAGATTCCCGCCGGAACCTATTGCTGCCTGCTCGGCCCTTCCGGCTGCGGCAAGACCTCGACGCTCCGGATGATCGCCGGGCACGAGAGCATTTCCTCGGGCGACGTCCGCCTCGGCAATACGGTTGTCACCGACCTGCCGCCGGCCAAACGCGGCACGGCGATGATGTTCCAGTCCTACGCCCTATTCCCGCATCTCGACCTCGTCGACAACATCGCCTTCAGCCTGAAGATGAAGGGCGTCGACAAGGACGAACGGCGCGCCAAGGCGATGGACATGTTGCGGCTGATGCAGCTCGAAGCCTACGCGACCCGCCGCCCGGCCCAGCTTTCCGGCGGCCAGCAGCAGCGCGTGGCGCTTGCCCGCGCGCTGATCACCGATCCGGAAGCGCTGCTTCTCGACGAGCCGCTCTCGGCGCTCGACCCGTTCCTGAAGATTCGCATGCGCGCCGAGCTGAAAAAGCTGCAGACGTCGCTCGGTATCACCTTCGTGCATGTGACGCACAGCCAGGAAGAGGCGATGGCGCTCGCCGACCTGATCGTCGTCATGAACGACGGCCGCATCGAACAGGCCGCCCATCCGCGCATCGTGTTCGAAAAGCCGGCGACCGCCTTCGTCGCCAAGTTCATGGGTGACCATAACGTCATCTCCGGCCGGGTGACGCAGAGTTCCGGCGACAAGCTGATGCTGTCAGTGCCCGCAGGCGGCGATTTCCTCGCCACCGACGATGGAGCCGCCGGGTTGACCGACGTGGCCGACATCGCCATCCGCACCGACCATGTGCGCATCGGCGAGCCTTCGGAAAAAGGCCTCGGCTTCACCGGCTCGGTCTCGAACGTCGAATATCGCGGTTCCTCGGTAAAACTCTCGGTCAATGGTGCCGGGATCGAGGATTTCACTGCGATCCTGACCGACGCCGAATTTTTCGCCAATCCGGTCAAGGTCGGAGAAGCGATCCCGCTTTCCTGGGGCCGCGAGGACGCGATCGTCCTCGGCCGCCTCAAGAACTGATGCCACCAAAAAACTCAACCAGAGGAGAACAAGGCAATGACTGAGACCAAGAAGACGACCAAGGGAATTTCGCGCCGCACGCTTCTGAAGACGGCGTCCGCCGCGGCCGGTCTTGCCGCCGGCTCCGGCGCCATCACCGGCTTCCCGACCATCTGGGCCCAGAACCCGATCACGCTGCGCCAGTTCGGCACCGGCGTTTCCAACCTCAACGCGATCGCCGAGAAGTGCAAGGCCGACCTCGGCATCACGCTCGAAATGACCGCGACGGATAGCGACGCCGCCGCCCAGCGTGCCGTCACCCAGCCGAACTCCTACGATATTGCCGATATCGAATACTGGATCCTCAAGAAGGTCTATCCGGCCGGCGTCATCCAGCCGATGGATACGACCAAGCTCAAGTATTACGACAAGATCGTGCCGCTGTTCAAAAACGGCAAGCTGAAGCCGGACAGCGTGATCGCTCAAGGGACCGCGCCGCACACGGTCGGTTATGTCGCCAAGCCCGGCGACAAGACCTTCGCCAAGGAAGAAACCAAGTGGTTCACGATGGTTCCGACCATCTACAACGCCGACACGCTCGGCATCCGCCCGGACCTCGTCGGCCGCGAGATCTCGACCTGGGCCGATATCATGGACCCGAAGTTCAAGGGCAAGGCCTCGATCCTCAACATCCCCTCGATCGGCATCATGGACGCCGCGATGATCATGGAAGCCATGGGCAACATCAAGTATGCCGACAAGGGCAACATGACCAAGGCGGAAATCGACAAGACGATCGACTTCCTGATCAAGGCCAAGCAGGCCGGCCAGTTCCGCGCTTTCTGGAAGTCGTTCGACGAGAGCGTCAACCTGATGGCGTCGGGCGAAGTCGTGATCCAGTCCATGTGGTCGCCGGCCGTCGCCGCCGTCCGCTCCAAGGGCATCGCCTGCAAATACCAGCCGCTGAAGGAAGGTTATCGCTCCTGGGGCGGCGGTCTCGGCCTTGCTGCCCATCTTTCGGGCGCCAAGCTCGATGCTGCTTATGAATATCTCAACTGGTACACGTCCGGCTGGGTCGGCGCCTATCTCAATCGCCAGGGCTACTATTCGGCCGCGATGGAAACCGCCAAGGCACACATGTCCGCCGACGAATGGGGCTACTGGATCGAAGGCAAGGCTGCCAAGGGCGATATCGTTGCTCCGGACGGCAAGGTCATGGAAAAGGCCGGCGCAATCCGTGACGGCGGCTCCTTCGAGGAACGCATGGGCCACGTGGCCTGCTGGAACTCGGTGATGGACGAGGACCGTTACATGGTCCGCCGCTGGAACGAGTTCATCGCGGCGTAAGGCATCTGCCGGCCTGTCCCTCCCCCTTGTGGGGAGGGAAACCCACTGCACCGCTGAAGCCTCCAGAGGGAGACATCAAGACATGGCGACGATTGCATCATCCGAGCCGGAAACGGCCAAGACCGAGGGCGCAAAGCCCAGAAGCTTTCGTCTGTCGCCGGCGCTGATCTCCTATCTTCAGGCAACGCCGCTGGCGCTGATCCTCGGCGCCTTCCTGCTGCTGCCGATCCTGATGATTACAGTCGTCAGCTTCTGGGACTACGACTTCGCCCAGATGTATCCGGATTTCCTGTCGATGAACTATGCCGAGACGCTCGGTTCGTGGGTGACCTGGAAGACCTATCTGAATACCTTGAAATTTGCCTTCCTGGTTTGGGCGATCACGCTGTTCGTCGGTTTCTGGGTTGCCTATTTCCTCGCCTTCCACATCCGCACCACGGCCATGCAGATGGTGCTTTTCCTCGTCTGCACGGTGCCGTTTCTCACCTCCAACATCATCCGCATGATCTCGTGGATTCCGGTTCTCGGGCGCAACGGCCTCGTCAACACGACGCTGATCAATGCCGGGATCATCCCAGAACCGATCGAATGGCTGCTCTATTCGGATTTCGCGGTCGTGCTGGCGATGGTGCATCTCTACACGCTGTTCATGGTGACGCCGATCTTCAACACGCTGATGCGCATCGACAAGTCGCTGGTCGAAGCCGCACGCGACGCCGGTGCCACGAGCACCCAGATCCTCACCAACGTCATCATTCCGCTTGCCAAGCCCGGCATGGCGATCGGCACCATCTTCGTCGTGACCCTGGTCATGGCCGACTTTTCGACCGTTCAGGTGATGTCCGGCGGCCAGAGCGCTTCGGTGGCGCTGATGATGAAGAACCAGATGTCGCTGCTTCAATACCCGGCAGCCGCCGCCAACGCGGTCGTGCTGCTCGTCCTCGTTCTCCTGATGGTCGCGGGCATTCTTCGCATCGTCGACATCCGCAAAGAACTTTAGGAAAAAGGGGAGCTCTGAGATGCACAGCGACAAGCGCGGCCGCGAATTCTACCTTCTCGCCATCTTCTTTACGATCTTCGTGCTGTTCCTCTACGGCCCGCTTTCGGCGATCCTGATCCTCTCCTTCCAGGGGCCGAACGGCGGCCTGACCTTCCCGCTGAACGGCGTGTCGCTGCGCTGGTTCGCCAACCTGTTCGAGACCCAGGCGGTCGGCGATTTCGGCGGATCGTTCCGCCGTTCCGCGATGCTCGGCATCATGGTGATGATCGTCACCGTCGTCGTCTCGCTGCTCGCGGGCCTCGCCTTCCGCCGCCGCTTCATCGGCTCGACTGCGCTGTTCTATCTGGCCGTAGCGAGCCTCGTCGTGCCGTCGATCATCATCTCGCTCGGCATCGGCGTCGTCTTCCAGCAGCTTGGTTTCCAGCCGTCCTGGTACACGTCGGCTTTCGGCGCGCACCTCACCTGGACGCTGCCCTTCGGCGTGCTGATCATGTTCGCCGTCTTCAACCGCTTTTCGCCGGCCTACGAGGAAGCCGCGCGCGATCTCGGCGCTTCGTCCTGGCAGACCTTCCGCCACGTCGTGCTGCCGATGATCGCGCCGAGCCTCGTCGGTGTCGGCCTGTTCGGCTTCACGCTGTCCTATGACGAATTCGCCCGCACGCTGATGACGTCAGGCTCGTTCAACACGCTGCCGCTCGAAATCTACGGCATGACCACCAATGTTACGACGCCGGTGCTCTACGCGCTCGGCACGGTGACGACGGTGTTCTCCTTCCTCGTCATCGCCGGCACGCTCGGCCTGATCGTCCACCTCAATCGCCGCCGCCTGCGGTCGTGAACAGAATGCGCATTCTTGTCGTAAACCCGAATACCACCGCCAGCATGACGGCGACGATCGCCGATTCCGCAACCCGCGTCGCAAATGCCGGCACCGAAATCCTTGCCGTCACCTCCTCCATGGGGCCGGTCTCGATCGAGGGCTATTATGACGAGGCCTTCGCCGTGCCCGGCCTGCTGATCGAGATCGCCAAGGGCGAGAAGGTCGGCGCCGATGCGGCGATCATCGCCTGTTTCGACGACACGGGGCTCGACGCCGCACGGGCACTGGCCAACATTCCTGTGGTCGGCATCTGCGAAGCGGCACTCGCCACCACCGCCTTCATCGCCCAACGCTTCACCATCGTCACCACCATGGAGCGCTCGCGCCTGCCGCTCGAACACCTGGTTCATCGCTACGGCATGGCCGGACGCTGCAAGGTGCGGGCCGCCGATATTCCGGTTCTGTCACTGGAAGACCCGAATTCCAACGCCCGCGACCGGCTGCGCAGCGAGATCGCGACGGCGCTGCGGGACGACAAGGCGGAGGCGATCGTGCTCGGCTGCGCCGGCATGGCCGATCTCACGGCCGAATTGCGCCGCGAATTCGGCGTGCCCGTGATCGACGGCGTCGCGGCGGCGGTGAAACAGGCCGAGGCGCTGGTGACATTGGGCTTGTCGACGGCCAAGCGTGGCGCTTATGCTTCTCCGGTCCGCAAGTCCTATAAAGGCCTGCTCGAAGATTTCGAGCCCGGGAAGCTCACCGCCTCATGAACAATCATCCCTCTATTCGCGCACTCTCCTCTTCCGAGGTCGAACAGCTCGTGGACTGGGCGCGGATCGAAGGCTGGAATCCGGGTCTTGCGGATGCACCGGCTCTTCAGGCCGCCGATCCCCAAGGTTTCATCGGCTGTTTCGTGGACGGCCGAATGGCCGCCGGCATATCCGCAGTCCGCTATGGTGCCGATTTCGGCTTCATCGGCCTTTATATCGCCAACCCCGATTTTCGCGGCAAAGGTTTCGGCAGAATGGTCTGGGATGCCGGTATGGCGCATCTCGACGGCCGGACGATCGGCCTCGACGGCGTGCCGGAGCAGCAGACGAACTATCGCAGCATGAGTTTCGAGCCGCTCTACGAGACGTTTCGCTGGAGCGGCAGCCTCGCCGCAAGCCGCGATGCCGATGTAATCGCGATCACCGACGATCTCGTGCCCACCATTCTTGGTTATGACCGAGCTTTCTTCCCTGCGGAGCGCGATACTTTCCTTACCGCCTGGCTGAAGCCACCGCGGGCTGCCAAGGTCATCATCCGTGACGGCAATGTCTGCGGCTATGCTGTCTGCCGCAAATGCCATGACGGTTACAAGGTCGGCCCGTTGTTTGCGCAGACCGTCGACGACGCGCAAAAACTGCTGAGCGCCTGTGCCGCCGAGATCGGCAACGAAACCATGCATGTCGACGTACCGGCCTTGCAGGCGGAATTTTCCGCCTATCTCGAGACTCGTCGTTTCGTGAAAGGCTTCACGACCGCGCGGATGTATCGCGGTCCGGCGCCGGCGGTGCGTATGCCGGGCGTGTTCGGGATTACCACTCTCGAACTCGGCTGACGGCGTCCCGATGCAAGGACGCCGCTGGCGCTCGCTAAGCAGCGACTACCACAGTTCGGTGTGGCGGTTGACGTCCTTGTAGAGCAGGTAACGAAAGCGGCCGGGGCCGCCGGCATAACAGGCCTGCGGGCAAAAGGCGCGCAGCCACATGTAGTCGCCCGCTTCGACCTCGACCCAATCCTGATTGAGCCTGTAGACCGCCTTACCTTCGAGAACGTAGAGGCCATGCTCCATCACATGGGTCTCCATGAAGGGGATGGTCGCGCCCGGCTCCAGGGTGACGATGTTGAGATGCATGTCGTAGCGGACGTCGGAGGTGTCGACGAAACGGGTTGTTCCCCAACGGTCGCCTGTGTCCGGCATCCATGAAATCGGATGCTCGTCTTCATGGGTAAAGACCGCCGGCGGAGCTTCCAGCCCCTCGACCGCCTGAAAGGCCTTGCGAACCCAGTGGAACTTGACCGGCGCCGTGCCGCGATTGCGCAGCTTCCACGGCGATCCGGCCGGGATATATGCAAAGGAGCCTGCCCTCAGCGCATGATCGTTTCCGGCAAATTCGATCGACATCTCGCCCTCGACGACGAAGATCGCCGCTTCGGCGCGCGCGTTGGGTTCCGGCCGGTCGCTTCCGCCTCCGGGCTGAACTTCCACGATGTATTGCGAGAATGTCTCCGAAAACCCCGTCATCGGGCGGGAGATGATCCATGCCCGGGTTCCCTGCCAATGGGGAAGCAGGCTGGCCACGATGTCTGACATGACGGTTCGAGGGATGACCGCATAGGATGTCGTGAAAACAGCCTTGCTGGAAAGCAGATCGGTCTGCGGCGGCAAACCGCCGAGGTTCGAATAATAATCTCTGTTGGTCATGGGTCTGTTTGCGGTCCAATTTCGCGGCGTCTGATAGGCATATGCTTTAAGCGCCGCGCGCCTCTAAGCAACCGATAAATTCGACCCGGCCAGCCGTGGCTCCAGGTTTTCGCCAATTGTCTGTCCAACCGGTGATCTCGGAGCCATGCCGCGAAGTGCAACGTCCTGTCTCTACGACCCAACTGAAGCACCCGCTCAGGACACCCACCACACATCGACCCGCTATGACTACCGGCGCGGTATTTTTCGGCAGACGCCTCGCATTCTCGCCACAGAATTCGGCACGAGCCGTCCGTATCTCGAAATCAAGCTCATCTACCTGCGCCATTCCTTTTGAGATAAGTGAAATCCTGGTTTCACAGAAATTGGCATGAAATCTGCATCTCCTTTGACGACTGGGTCAAAATCCAGCGACTTCAATAAAAGAGGGAACAGCATGACCAACACATCATCAAGTCGCCGGCATGGCATCGGCATTTTCCGGAACCTGCGGTTGACGACGGTATTTGGCGCGACCGCGGCTGCACTCCTTGCAGCCGCCGCGACCCCCGCGCTGGCGGCTGGAACGCTACGCATCGGCATGACCGCTTCCGATATCCCGCTCACCACCGGCCAGACCGACCAGGGCGGCGAAGGCCAGCGCTTCATGGGTTATACGGTCTACAATTCTCTGATCGAGTGGGATCTTTCGAAAGCCGACAAACCGTCCGCCCTCATTCCGAGCCTTGCGACATCCTGGCAGGTCGATCCGACCGACAAGACCAAATGGATCTTCAAGCTCCGCGATGGCGTCAAGTTCCATGACGGCAGCGCCTTCGATGCGGATGCAGTCGTCTGGAACCTCGACAAGCTTCTGAAGGCGGACGCTCCGCAGTTCGACAAGCGCCAGGCGGCCCAGGGCAAGTCGCGCATCCCGGCGGTCGTTTCCTACAAGGTCGTGGATCCCCTGACGGTCGAAATCACCACCAACACGCCGGATGCGACGCTTCCCTACCAGCTGAGCTGGATCCTGATTTCCTCGCCGGCAAACTGGGAAAAGCAAGGCAAGAACTGGGATACGGTTGCCCAGAAGCCGTCCGGCACCGGACCGTGGAAGATGGAAAGCGGCTTTACGCCCCGCGAACGGGCCGAACTGACACCCAACAAGGACTACTGGGACAAGGCGCGCGTTCCCAAGCTCGACAAGCTCGTCCTGATCCCGTTGCCGGAACCCAATACCCGTGTCGCGGCGCTTCGCTCCGGCCAGGTCGACTGGATCGAGGCTCCCGCCCCGGATTCGGTGAAATCACTGAAGGAGGCCGGCCTCAAGATCATCACCAACTCCTATCCGCATAACTGGACCTGGCATCTGTCGCGCATCGACGGTTCCCCGTGGAACGATATCCGCGTCCGAAAGGCCGCAAACCTTGCCGTTGACCGCGATGGTCTCAACGAGCTTCTCGGCGGACTTTCCGTACCGGCACAAGGCTACATGCCGCCCGGCCACCAGTGGTTCGGCAAGCCGACCTTCAAGGTGGAATACAATGTCGAGGAAGCCAAGAAGCTGATGAAGGAAGCGGGTTATGGCCCCGACAAACCGCTCAAGACCAAGGTCATCATCTCCTCGTCAGGCTCGGGCCAGATGCTGCCGTTGCAGATGAACGAATATATCCAGCAGACGCTTGCCGAAGTCGGCATCAATATCGAATACGAGGTCGCCGACTGGAACACCGTCATCAACATCTGGCGGGCGGGTGCCAAGGATCCGAGCGCCAAAGGCGCCACCGCGGTCAACTACAGCTATTTCATCCAGGATCCCTTCACCGCCATGATCCGCCAGTCGCAGTGCAAGCTCGCCCCGCCGACCGGCACCAACTGGGGTTATTATTGCGACAAGGATATGGACGCGCTGTTCGACAAGGTGCGCAATACCTTCGATCCCGTAGAGCAGGACAAGGTGATGCAGCAGGTGCACGAGAAATACGTGAACGATGCGCTGTTCCTGATGGTGACGCATGACGTCAACCCTCGCGCCATGACCACCAAGGTCAAGGGCTTCGTCCAGGCCCAGAACTGGTTCCAGGATTTTTCGACGATTACCATGGAGTAATCCCGAGCAGGCGGCGCGCCGGGCGATCGGCGCGCCGCCTTTCATGATGCCCGATCAACCTCTCCCGGTGAGGACACCATGCTGCTCTATGCCCTGAAACGACTTCTGCACGTCATTCCCGTCACGATCGGCGTGAGCATCGTATGCTTCATGCTGATCCATATCGCTCCGGGCGATCCGCTCGCCGCGATCCTGCCTTCGGATGCCTCCGCCGAGCTGCAGACACAGATGCGCAGCTTCTACGGCCTCGACCGGCCGCTTCCGGTCCAATATGCCCTTTGGGCATGGCATGCGCTGCAGGGCGATCTCGGTACCTCGATCGCCAGCGGCCGGCCGGTGCTGAACGAGATCCTGGATGCATCCGTCAATTCCATCATCCTTGCACTAGCGGCCGCCGTTATCGGCTTCGTGGCAGGTTCTTCACTGGGTTTCCTTGCCGGCGTCTTCCGCGGGGGCTGGGTAGATCGCCTGGCATCGGCGGTTTCGATGCTCGGCGTCAGCGTGCCTCATTATTGGCTCGGCATGGTGCTGGTCATCGCCTTTTCCGTCACCCTCGGCTGGCTGCCAGCCATGGGCGGCGGACCGGAGGGATCGTCGGGCAGAAACCTAAGCTGGGCTTATCTGCAGTTCCTCATCCTGCCTGCGGTCACCATGTCGGTCATCCCGATGGGCATCATCGCCCGCACCATCCGATCGCTGGTCGCCGATATCCTCTCCCAGGATTTTACCCAGGCACTCGCCGCCAAGGGGCTGATGACACCGCAGATCCTGCGCCACGTGGTACGCAACGCCGCGCCGACCGCGCTCTCGGTCATGGGACTGCAGCTCGGTTACCTGCTCGGCGGCTCGATCTTGATCGAGACGGTTTTCTCCTGGCCGGGAACCGGCTTCCTGCTGAACGGCGCGATCTTCACCCGCGACCTGCCCATCCTGCAGGGGACGATCCTGGTGCTCGCCATGTTCTTCGTTTTCCTCAACCTCGTCGTCGATGTGCTGCAGAGCGCGATCGATCCCCGCATCCAGAGGAGCTGACACATGGCTGTCGTCACCGCAGACATCGCGGCCCCTTCCCCTGCCGCCATCGCCAAATCCCCCGGCTTCTGGAGCGGCGTGCTGCGCCGCATCTGCCGCGACCCGGTCGCCATGACGGCCCTCATGATTCTTCTGATCCTGGTGCTGATCGCGATTTTCGCTCCCTATATCGCGCCCTACGATCCCTCCAAGGGCAGCGTCATCCGCCGCCTCAAGCCGATCGGCACGCCAGGCTATATCTTCGGCACGGACGAACTCGGCCGCGACATGCTCTCCCGGCTGATCTATGGCGCGCGGCTTTCGCTCATCATGGGCGTCATCCCGGTGCCGATCGCCTTCATCATCGGCTCGACGATCGGCATCGTCGCCGGTTACGCGGGCGGCATCGTCAACACGCTGATCATGCGCACGGTCGATGTCTTCTACGCCTTTCCGTCGGTCCTTCTGGCCGTGGCGCTGTCGGGCGCACTCGGCTCGGGGCTCACCAACGCGCTCGTCTCGCTGACCGTCGTCTTCATCCCGCAGATCGCCCGCGTCGCCGAAAGCGTCACCACCCAGGTCCGCAAGCTCGACTACGTGGACGCGGCGCGGGCCTCCGGCGCCCCGCCGATGACGATCATCCGCGTCCATATCCTCGGCAATGTGCTCGGCCCGATCTTCGTCTTTGCCACCAGCCTGATATCCGTCTCGATGATCCTCGCCTCGGGCCTCTCCTTCCTCGGCCTCGGCGTGCGGCCGCCGGATGCCGAATGGGGGCTGATGCTGAACACGCTTCGGACGGCGATCTACAACAACCCGTTCGTGGCGGCCCTGCCCGGCCTGATGATCTTCATCACCTCGATTTGCTTCAACCTTTTCTCAGACGGGCTGCGCTCAGCCATGGATGTGAAGTCATGATCAGCGTCGTCCAAGAACCCGCCTACGATCTTCCCCTCGGCGAAAGGGGCGGGCCTGCTCAGCCGCTCATCTCCGCGCGCGGCCTCATCAAGCATTTCCCGGTCAAAGGTAGCGGATTCATGAAGCCGAAGAAGGTTGTCCGCGCCGTCGATGGCGTGGATTTCGATATCTTCAAGGGCGAGACGCTCGGGGTCGTCGGAGAGAGCGGCTGCGGCAAGTCCACCACGGCGCGGCTGCTGATGCAGCTCATCTTGCCCGACCGAGGCGATATCCTGTTCGACGGTGAGACGGTTGGCGGCGCGCTGCCGCTTTCCGACTACCGCCGCCAGGTCCAGATGGTCTTTCAGGACAGCTACGCCTCCCTCAACCCCAGGCTGACGATTGAAGAATCCATAGCGTTTGCGCCGCGCGTGCATGGCATTGCTGCGGGCAGGGCGATCGCCAGGGCCCACGACCTGCTGCACCGGGTCGGGCTGGAGCCGTCGCGCTTTGCCGGCCGCTACCCGCACGAACTGTCGGGCGGACAGCGGCAGCGCGTCAACATCGCCCGGGCGCTCGCGCTCGAACCGCGGCTCATCATCCTCGACGAAGCTGTGTCGGCACTCGACAAGTCGGTGGAAGCCCAGGTCCTGAACCTGCTCCTCGATCTGAAGCGGGATTTCGGCCTGACTTACCTGTTCATCTCCCACGACCTCAACGTCGTGCGCTTCATGTGCGACCGGGTGATGGTCATGTATCTCGGCAAGGTGGCCGAGATCGGCAGCCGCGATGCGATCTTCGAGAACACCCGCCATCCCTATTCCGCGGCGCTGCTCGCCTCGATGCCCAAGATGGACCCCTCCGAAAGAACCTCCGAGCCGCCGCTCTCGGGCGACCCGCCGAACCCGATCGATCCGCCGCCAGGCTGTCGGTTCCATACCCGCTGTTCGTTTGCCGAGAGCGTCTGCAGCGAGAATTTGCCGCCGCTTGCCAGCGTCTCCGAAAGCCAGTCCGCAGCCTGCCTGATGTCCGTACCGGGCTCCCGCCACAGCCGTGCACCGGCATTGATGGAGGCATGACCATGCAAACCGCCGCGATGATCGATATTCGCAATCTTTCCGTGACGTTCAACCGCGGCCGGAAGCCCGTCAAAGCCGTCAACGGCGTCAGCCTTTCGGTACAGCCGGGCGAGGTTGTTGCGCTGCTCGGCGAATCCGGGTCCGGCAAGAGCGTCACCATGCGCTCGCTGCTGCGCCTGCACCCCAAAGGCACGACGATCGAAGGCTCGATGACGGTCGCCGGCCGCGATGTGACGGGATTGACGGCCAAGGATCTCGGTGCCTTTCGCGGCGCCGTCGCCTCGATGGTCTTCCAGGAGCCGCGGCTGGCACTTGACCCGGTCTACACGCTTGGCCGCCAGATAGAAGAAACCATCATGCGGCATGAGGGCATCTCGCGCTCGCAAGCGGCGGCGCGCGCGCTTGCGCTCTTCCAGAAGGTCAAGATCCCCTCCCCGGAGCGCCGGCTGCAAAACTATCCGCATGAAATGTCCGGCGGCATGCTGCAGCGATCGATGATCGCCATGGCGCTCGCCTGCAATCCGAAGGTCCTGCTCGCCGACGAACCGACCACGGCCCTCGACGCAACGGTCCAGATCCAGATCCTCCTGCTGATCCGCGATTTGCAGAAGGAGTACGGGCTCTCCGTCATCTTCGTCACGCATGATATCGGCGTCGCGGCGGAAGTCGCGGACCGGATCGCGGTGATGTATGCCGGGCGGATCGTCGAGGAAGGCAGGGTCGCCGACATCATCCGCGAACCGAGACACCCATATACCAAGGGGCTGCTCGGCGCCCGCGTCGAACTGGCCCACGGACGCGACCGGCTGATCACCATTCCCGGGGCGCCGCCGGACCTGGCCGCCATGCCGCCTGGTTGCGCCTTCGCGCCGCGCTGCGCCCAGGTTTCCGATCTCTGCCGCACGGAAGTACCGGCCTTGATGCCGGTCGGCGGAGCCGGCAGCGTCGCTTGCGTGCAATGTGCCTGAACGCCAAAGATGATGAGAGACGATAACAATGCAGGGAGGGCGTCCGTGCAATCGCGCACGGAACAAGACATGACGCGTATCACATTGATCAATCCGAACACGTCCCGGGCGACGACGGTCATGATGACCGAGATCGCCCGGAAATACCTGCCGGAAAAATTCTCCCTGGAGGGTGTCACCGCCACGAGAGGAGTATCGATGATCCTGAATGGCGAGGAGCTTGCCGCAGCGGCCGGCGGCGTCGTCGAAATGGGATTGACCGCGGAGGAAACCAGCGATGGGCTGATCGTCAGCGCATTCGGCGATCCGGGCCTCGATCGCCTGAAAGCCCTGTCCAGCCTGCCGACGGTCGGCATCTGCGAGGCGAGCATGTACGAAGCCTCTGCCGGCGGCCGGCGGTTCGGCATCGCGACTGTCACCCCCGACCTCGTGGCGAGCTTCGCCGCCAAGGCTGAAACGCTTGGCCTTGCCCACCTCTTTACCGGTACACGGCTGACCAGCGGCGACCCGCTGGTCCTTGCCTCCGACCCCGCGCGTTTGCACGCGGCCCTTGAGATTGCGGTTCGCGAATGTCTCGAACGGGATGGCGCCGAAGCCGTCATCATCGGTGGCGGCCCGCTGGGCCAGGCGGCCGACGATCTTCAGCAGGCTCTCTCGTCACCGGTGATTGCGCCTATCCGCTCCGCTGTCGAACTGCTGCTTTCCCGGATCGCCCATCCTCCTGAAGCCGGATCGAGGGCGAACTGATGGGGGCATCTCCCAGGCAATGCCATGGAGGGGTCGTTTTTTCTGTTGCAAGTCGCGGCGTCCCACCGGAAAGTCCGCGCGCTGATGTCTTGGCGGAGCTTCCCGTGCCGAAGGATAAATCGTTCCTGTATCGCGTAAGGCAGGCAATTCCCCAGCTGCACCCTGCCGAGAAGCGCCTGGGGGAGTTCGTCTGCGACTTTCCCGGCGAGCTTGCCAGCTATTCCGCGCAGGAACTTGCCGCGCTTGCGCATGTCTCCAAGGCCACGGTGACGCGTTTCATCCACCGCCTCGGCTACGAAAACTACGAGGAAGCCCGTCGCCATGCCCGGGCCGAAAAGCAGACCGGTTCCCGGCTCTTCCTGACGGCGGCCGCCGACGCCGCGGCCGCCCAGTCGATGCAGGCGCATGTCGCTCAGGCGATCGCCAATCTTGAAGCAACGTTTCTTTCCATTTCCGAGGGCCAGATCGAGGCCGTGACGGAAGCGATGATTGCGGCCCGGAAGGTCTGGGTGCTCGGTTTCCGGAGCAGCCATCCCTTTGCCTCCTACGTGCAATGGCAGTTGACCCAGGTCATCGAGGATATCGTCGCAATCCCCGGCGCGGGGCAGACGCTTGGAGAACATCTTGTCAGCCTGCGGGAAGACGACGTGGTCATATTCTTCGCCATGCGCCGGAGAATCGCTCAGGTGGACGCCATCCTCACCCAGCTTCGGAAGTCAAAAGCGAAGCTCCTCTACATCACCGACGAGGGTGCCGCGTTCGACACGTCGGCAACCTGGCATTTCCAATGCCAGACCTTGGCGCCCGGCCCATTATTCAACCATACGGCGGTCATGGCCCTCTGCCATCTGCTGATCACCCGATGCCTGGAGAAGGCAGGCGTCGAGGGGAGAAAGCGGCTACGCAACATCGAGACGCTGAATGAAGGGCTCGACGAACTCTGATGCGGTCGGCGCCGATGGCGAGAAGACCCCCCGCACTCAATCTGGCTGCTAGTCAACGCTGACCGATATCGCCACGGGCTTCAAACGGATCGGAATGAAATCCGACGTCCACGATCACAGCAGCGAGGTAACAACCTCGCACAGCGAGCAGGAAAAAGAAGGCCACTGACGTAAACAGCACGATATAGTGCCTGAGTTGCGACCTCCTTGGCAGTCTTGATGCAAACAGGGTCGCGGCATGCCGCACAAGCCGGCCCACTGCCACGATCAGAAACAGAATTGCTATGATGTACCCGCTCAACGAGGCGGCGCTTATAAGCCAGTAAACCAAAAGACATATCCCGAAAAAAGCCTGCTCCTGCCGTGGAGCTGCAATCCGCCAGAGCTCCATCGTCCAAGGCTCCTGTCCGGCTGCGGTTATTCTTTTTCTGTTGGTGCTTCCCTCTATCGCCGGACTGAAGCCGGCCTCGACCGCTGAAAGCCTCTCAGGATCGAACATCCTTCAATCCTTCTCGCCGGCGCGGCAAACCCAAGATGGACTTCACCGCCACCCACCATCGGGGCGTCCTGGGTTCTCGCATCCCTTCATTCTTTGCCTGCTCGACGCCAGCGTGTTCAACTCTCGTTGCCAGAGGCTGAACAAGGAACTCGATCCGTTTCAGGAATGCGCTGCTGTCGAACCGTTTCGACGTTATCAACGGACCATCGCCGGAAGGCTCCGTGTGAAAGAAAATCTCGAGATTGACGACTGGTATGGAGCGGACGTTGCGCAGGAGATCGATCTCAGGTCGGGTCGTTATGGCGAAGGAATAATTGTCTGAACGGAGTGCAGTAAAAGCCTCCGGAAACGTCGACACTGCAACGGACTGATGCCCATGGGCCGCCAGTTTCGCGACGATCGCATTGGCCGCCGCCTCGGGCAGAAATACAAGAATTCTCTTCGGACGAATGGTTTCGATAGACATGGCGAGTTCCTCATACGGAGATGAGAAAACCTAGCTTTTGCCGGTACAAGAGTGTGTTTGGTTTTGTTTGATTTTGTTGCAGCCGCCGTCTGCGGGTCAGCGGCGTCGACCGGGACAACATTTCTTGACATCACAAAACCCAAGTTAACGACGTCGCCTGGGACAGTGCGCTCCGCAAGAGGCCGGCGCTTCGGGCTTCACACCTGCACGCCGAAAACTCTCTACCGGATCCCGGGAGCCAATTCGAATGTCATTGACCAAGTCCCCTTTAAGCCGTCCGCGGCGTGTCGCCATCGCTGCAACCGCAGAAACAAAATTAAACATAATTGTTGCTGACAACCATGCTGCGAAACGGGCTAACTGATAATCGGGATTCCGGCACAATGGCCAAGCCTATGAATAACGTCGCATCCAATGTTCTTGTACAGGGGGCAGCCCGAATCCTGGTCGTCGAGGATGATCGGGATATCGCCAGCATGCTGATCGATCTGATCAAGGAGGCGGGTTATGTCGCGGAGGCAGTCGGATCTGCGGTTGAAATGGACGGCGTACTGAAGAAGAAGGAATTCGACCTTATAGTGCTGGATGGAATGCTGCCGGGTGAGGACGGTTTCAGCATATGCAGAAGAATCAGGTCGTCCGATACAATACCCATCCTCATGCTGACGGCGCGAACGAAAGAGATAGACAGAGTTGTCGGACTGGAACTGGGCGCCGATGACTACGTCACAAAACCGTTTAAATCCAGGGAACTTCTGGCGAGGATAAAGGCGCTCCTGCGGCGGTCGTCGTATTCAGCGCAGGTCAAGCCAAAGCAGGAACCTATGACGTTTGCGGGTTGGCGGATTGACCCGGTCACGCGAGAATTGACCGACCGCGACGGTTTCCATGTGTCGCTCACGACGGCGGAATTTGATGTGCTGCTGGTGTTTTGCCAGAACCCCCGGCAGGTAATGAACCGGCAGGAAATACTGGCCCATACCCACGCAGGCTCTGCAGGACCTGTCGAACGTAGCATTGATGTACACGTCAGTCGTGTCCGGCAGAAAATCGAACCGAATTACAAGGAGCCGACATTCATTAAAACTGTGCGCCTTGGCGGATATGTTTTCACTCCGGAGGTTGCGATAGCACCATGATTGGCCGCTTCCGCAAGGCATCCATACGAACCCAATTCATGGTGTTCGCATCTATTGTTCCGCTGCTCGTTATCTGTCTTATCGCGATCCTCCCTGAGCCATTCATTTTCCAGAATGAAAAAATGCTTATAGGCAAAGGCGCTCAAATCGAGCTGCTTGCGCATCAGGTCAGAGGCGCCAGAAATGACGCCGAAATCGAGCATCTTGTGAGGGCAAGCGCCTCCAGCAGTCTTGAATTGAAGGTTCTGCCATGGAGTGACGTCAGTAGCGAATTGGCGCGTCAAACGGATGATCACCTCATCTCGGATGCACTTCAGGACGTATTGCCTGCCGATTTTGAAGCGGTGGTTCTTGAAAACACTTCGGACGGCGAGGGACACAGTACGGTGGCGGTGCGCCTTGACGCGCAACGTGCTCTCGTTATCGGGTTCGCCGGTGCCGATGTTTCCCCCTCGTCTTTCAGCGCAGTCGTCGAGTTCATCGCCAAAGCCAACATCCTGATGCTGCCGATACTCCTCCTGGTGCTCTATATAAGCCGCATGATCACGTCGCCTCTCGTCCGCTTTGCCGACGCGGCAAAGAGACTGCGCCTCGACGGTAACGAAGGAGAGCAATTCACCGCCGAAGGTGCCAGGGAACTTCGAACACTCGCGACGGCACTCAACAACATGCGTCACCGCATCCGTAAAATGGTCGATGATCGCACACGGATGCTGACGGCTGTTAGCCACGATCTCAGGACGCCTCTGACACGACTGCGTATGCGCGTGGAGCGTTCGAAGGACCCCGCGTCCAGGGAAGCGATGCTGGCGGATATTGACAACCTTACCACCATGATTGAGGAAAGCCTTCAGTATTTAAGCAGCACCGTTACAGCCGAACCGCTTCGAAAGGTCGATATTTCCAGTCTTCTGCGGACCATCGCGTCGGAATTTTGTGATCTCGGGCATGACGTAATTTACTGCGGACCTGAGCGGTTTGGATACGTGTGTCAACAAAAGGCGCTCATACGCGCTATCACCAACATCGTGGAGAACGCGGCAAGGTTCAGCACGAAGGTAGCTGTCGAATTGCGCAATAGCCCGCAGGGTGGAGCGGTAATTGTTGTGAGCGACAACGGCCCAGGCCTTGAAGAAGGGCTCCAGGACAAGGTCCTGGAGCCCTTCTTCAAGGTCGACGAGGCCCGGTCACTAAATTCCAGCAGCGGTTTTGGGCTGGGGCTTTCGATTGCGGATGAAATCGTAAAGGGCCACGGTGGCTCGCTGCTGCTTGAAAACGTATTGCCGCATGGTCTGCGAGTGACGCTACAATTGCGGCCGGTGGAGACTATTCCGCATCGAAGCAGCCAGGCCTCATCCGCGAGAGAACAGGCGCCGGCTCAAGAGGTTCTCGTCAAGCAGAGGTAATCGACCACATGCCGGCGAGGTCCCCGATGACGGTCATGCCGTGAATGCGCTGGCCTTCTCGCATTCGCGATTGATCATCACCAAGAACTATTCAAGAATTCCATTCGGCACGTTGCCGATCAGCTGGTGGCCGCTGACGATACTGACGGCAACTTCAGCCTCAAGGATTGCCGGCCGGACGAGGTGGCGCATGTCGCTCCGGCGGTCTCCGGAGAGGGCCAGGTTTCCTTCGGAATCCCCCAGGCCGCCTCGCGAAGCAGTTTTTTCATCTCTCTCAAAGACACCCGGTCTGCCCGCATCATTTGCCGGATCAGAGGATCCTTCAGGACCTCGGCAATCGTCATCTCATCATGGGTCATAACGACCTCCCGTTTTACTGCCGGGATCGATAACCGCGGCAAGCAACCGCGCGATGTCAAAACAGGGACGAAACCAAGGCGATCGATGAAGTTTTGTTGCGGGATATCAATCGGGAATGCATGGCCGTTGTTCGTCAGCCGGTCGCGACATGAACAACTGCCAGGCCTCGGCGATCCATGAAGCTGCCGCCGACCCGATGGTGGACACCCGATCGCAGCGGCCAATGACTCTTAACATTACAAAACCAAAGGCAACGACAAACTCTGAATTAATGCCGCCAGATTAATTCCGAGGGACGTTACAGTGAATTTCAAAGGTTATCTGGTAAGGCCACCGCGTTGGACGATCGGTCCACTATGGGGTCTGCAAGCAGCATCCGCGGATAATGTCTGCTGTACGGTCGGTGGAAATTTCAACGTCGCCTACGCCATCACCGATCCGTTCAACACCAACTACATGCGTGCGGTCTTCAACCTCGGATACGCAAGAATGGCGAACGGCAGCCTGTGGAAAGACAGGCCTTCGTTCGCCGACACGCTCACAACGGCACAGACAGCACAGTGGCGATAGCCGCGCCGACCTCCCCCCTCCAATAGGAGAACGAAATGTTACATCCCCGCCTTGGCTTGGCAGGCATCCAACCGTGCCGTCGGCTGATTGCCCTCGCTCTCCTTGCTTTGTCGCTTGGCGGCTGCGCCGCTGTGCCACTCGAACGGGCGAGTTCACTCGCGTCCTACGAGAGTTTGACATCGAACAACGGGCGAATGACCAAGGCAAATTATCGGGTCGCTTCAACCGATTTTGTATCCGCCAGAACGATTTATATCGAGCCAACGAAGGTTTCAGGCGGTGCTGCGCTATCAATCAGGAAATCTTCCGATCAGGTCCTGGTCGCGAATGTGATCAGCCGCGCCCTCTGTGTTGGCGTCAGCGATCGTTTCGTCGTCGTGGAGCGAAAAGAGGATGCTGACCTCGTCGTTCACGCAACCATCACCCGCATCGCGCCGACCAATGCTGTGGTAGCCGGCCTGTCGACTGCAACGTCGCTCGGAGCCAACTTCGTCGTTCCGGTGCCCGTCCCGAGGCTGCCCATCGGGCTTGGAGGTCTTTCCGTAGAGGCCGAGGCAACCACAAGGGAAGGCAAGCAAGTCGGTGCGATGGTATGGGCAAAGGGAGCGAACTTCGTGACCACCAGTGCGCGCGTTTCGCAGATTGGCGACGCCTACTCGCTTGCGTCGAGCTTCAGCAGTGATTTCTCCAAGATGCTCGTCACCGGTAAGACGCCCTTCAAGGGCCTCCCAAAGATCCCGTCTGGACAGAGGATCAAGTCCGGGCTTGGCGGAAAACCGAAATACCCTGCGTGTGAAAAATTTGGCCGGTCGCCCGGCCTGGTGGACTTTGCAGCCTCTCAGGTCGGGATGCCGCCCTCCTGGACCGACAAGCAGCCTCCTGCACAGAACCGATAGACCGACGAGACTGCCAAAATCGCGCTCCATGCCAAGGCCTCGGCGACCAGATCGAGATGGTGCGGCAGGACGTCCAGGGCATGCTGAACGCCGTATTCGAGGTCATCGACCACGGAGCCAAGGGCGCCTCGCTGATCGAGATCCCGCCTATCTTTGCCGATAGCGACTATGCACTCGCCAATGATCCGACGGCGTGACCGGCCGGCGGCGTGCTTGGTAAGCCGGTCGTCCCCGTAGCCGCCCGCGAACAATGAATGGCCTCGACGAGGACGCCGCCTACAAGCTGCTTCGCGATCAGACGACGGCGAACCGGGTGCCGATGGCAACCGTCGCGGAATCGATAATCGCGGCCGTTCACTTCAAAGATACCGTCTAACTCGACCCTCAATGATTTGGCTGCGACGAATGTCGATTCTTCCTAAACCTTTTGATGCTGTTGCCAGGACGGTTCAAAGCGATACGATCCACTTGCGATACGGAGATAACCTGGGGCTCGGCTCGGAAAACGACCGACCTTGGGTTTTGCCGTAACTTACGAAGCACGGCGAAGGCTCGAGCCTTGGGACGGATGGAGCGCGAGCCTTGGAACGGGCCTTCGGCAGATTCGTCGCCGCGTTGTATGCCTTGCCACCCATAGCCACCATACACAGTCCCCCAATGCGTCCTGACGTGAAGCACGTTCGGCTCCACGCAACGAGTGAAAGGGATCAAGATGGAAAATCTGCAGGCATATTTTCTGAATTTTCCGCAGTTCGCCATTACATGGGGGATTTTCTTCGGGGCCGGATTGCTGAGCTTCTTCTTCCTGCTGCGGAGAGACCGCTCGGACTTTTCATTCCGGGAAATGTTCGAGCACTGCGTGCCTTTCAACGTGCTCACATCGAAAAGTTTCCACATGGATGTCATCATCTATGTCTGGAGAAAGCTGACGGATCTCGTCTTCGTCGCCCCGGGCCTCGCGGCCACGGCTCTGGTTTCCGGCGCGACGGATTTTGGCTTGCGATCCGTCTTTGCAGACTTTTCGCCGCTGGGTATCAATTACGTCGTGACGTTCTCGTGCACGATCGTGATGCTGATTGCTGCCGAGTTCGCCGATTACCTGGTACATTATCTCGAACACAAGGTGCCCGCCTTGTGGGAGCTGCACAAAGTCCATCATTCGGCCGATTTCCTCAATCCCCTGACATCCAAGCGCGGCCACTCGTTCCCGCTGGTCTACGGTGGGATCGTTGCCGGCGTGATCACCGGCATGTTTGCCGGGTTGTTCATGTTCCTGTTCGGCATCAGCCTCGTCGAAGCCGTCGCCCTGCGGGCCGTCGCGAGCAAGATATTCACTATCTGGACCCTCGATCCCCTCAAGCACTCGCATATTCCGGTCAGTCTGGGTTGGTTCGACCGGTTCCTGATCAGCCCCCACATGCACCAAATCCACCACAGCAAGGTCGAGCGCCATTGGGACAAGAATTTCGGAACCAACCTTTCGATCTTCGACTGGATGTTTGGAACCGGCTACAGGCCTGAGAAAGGAGAAAAGGCGGTGTTCGGCATTTCCGGCTACAGCGACGCCTCGTTGCAGAAATTCAATACGTTCAAGGGCGCCTATTTCGATCCGGTCCTGAGGAGCTGGAAGGCGATCGTCGCGCAGGTGCGCCCGGACGCCGGTGCCAAGCCTGGCGCCAAGCGGGACCCGCCAACTTTCATCATCGAAACGCAGAAGAGGACGGAGCAAGGCGCCGAAACGTCCGGTTCGGCTCCGGCCGCCATGGCCCCGCGATCTCCTTCGCCGACATCAAATACCGGACCGATTGGCTGATGGGCACCGGCAACGACAGGTATCGCGCATGAGTTTGGAACCCATCGGGATATTTACGCTCGTTCTGGGGGTCTACTGTCTGTTCGCGGGACACTATGCGAGCATCGTCGTCTTCATCGGCCTTTCCGTTTTCGGTGCTGCGGCCGCGATCCTGGTGGGTTCCGCAAACATTCAGCCGGCGCACCTCTTTCTCGCATTCCTTGCTCTTAGCGTCCTGACCTATCGAGACAAGTTCAGCATCGCGCTGAAGGCATTGTCCTTCCCCAAGCCCGGGTTCTGGCTAGCCTGCCTGCTGATCTACGGAACAGTGCTGGGTTTCTTCGCGCCGCGCCTGCTTGCGCGCATGACGGACATCATCCCGCTCGGCTCTTCCGAATATCCATCCACCGGCAGCACTGTGCCTTTGGGGCCGGTCTCCAGCAATTTTACCCAGGCCGTCTACGTTTCCGCAGATCTTCTCGCCTATGTCCTGATCCTGGCGATCGGATCCACCATGGCCGGCTTCAGGGCGATCACCGTCGGAGTTCTGGTATTCGCCGGCGCGAATGCCTTCTTTGCCCTGCTCGACATCGCGACCTATGGCACCGGGGCTCAAGACCTCTTTCTCTACATCCGCAATGCCCAATACACATTTCACGACGATGACGTCGTGGCCGGTGTCAAACGTATCGTCGGCTCATGGCCGGAGGCGTCTGCATTCGCCGGCATCAGCCTCGCCGCGGTCGGGTTTACCGGCACGCTGTGGCTCTGCGGGCGCGATCTGAGATGGAGCGGCGCCCTTTTCCTTGTCACGACCCTGCTGGTGATACGCTCTACGTCGTCGGCTGGCCTGTTGGCTTTGCCGCTTTGCTTCGTGATCTTGTATATCACCGCCTTCTTCCGCTGTGGCGGGCAGTCCGGAACCAGGAACAGTTCGGCGATCGTGCTGTTTGCACCGCCGCTGATTTGTCTCATCGCATTGGTGATTGCCCTCAACGACGCGCTTTTCCGACAGCTCTACGACTATTTTGACCTGCTTATCTTCAGCAAGTCCACATCGCCTTCCGCGGTAGAACGCGGTTCCTGGAACACCTATGGATACCAGAATTTTCTCGATTCCTACGGTCTCGGGATTGGCCTCGGCACCTCCCGCACATCAAGCTTCCTGTTCGCCCTGCTCTCCAATGTGGGAATACCCGGAACGATCATGTTTTCGCTCTTTGCGATCTCGGCATTCTCGAAACGGCGCGGGATGCCACGCACCTTCACCTCGGATGTCCGGCTTGCCGCGCGCAACGGCTGCGCCTGCCTGATGATCGGCGCCATGGTTGCGGGGCCGACCGTCGATCTCGGCCTTGTGTTCTTCATCCTGGCCGGCCTTTCAAGCGCCGAGCCCGAGCACGAAACGCTGACAGCCCCGTCGACCCGCTACATGACCGTAAAGGTGAGTTGATTGCGCGCCTTAAGCTTGTCCGTCAGGCATAGACCCGGAAATAATCGACCCGCATACGTGTGAGCGTGTCCGCGGGCAAGAGTGGCTGTGGATAAGGGACATCCGAACGCAGGGCAAGCGTGAGGACCGGCCAGAACACATCCTGCTCGGCATCGAGTTGTGCGGAGCGGTTGATCGTCCAGACCGCCGGCATTCCGGTCCTGGTATCAATGATGGGCTGCCGTTCGAAATAGATCGTGCATTCGGTGTCGGTGACCAGCACCCCGTATCGGCAATAACCGGCTGTCATGTCGATCGGCGTGGGCACGCCGGTTCCTTCATTGTGCTCGCCGGGTTGCCCCCATTCGTGCAGATAGGCCCCGTAGAGCGTGGGTTCCCAGCCCTTATGCTCGACGACGTCGATTTCGATGCTCGTCTGAGGACGCAGGATGCTGCGTCCGTTCATCATCCAGAAAGCCGGCCAACTCAGCGGGTGTCTCGGAAACAGCATCCGCGCCTCGAAATAACCGCGCCGCCAACCTTTCAGGATCGTGCCATCGCGCTTGGCCGTCTGAATGTTGCCCGATATCCATTGAAACTCGGCGAGGTCATTGCCGTAATAATTTGGGACCTTCATCGGCCGTCCGATGTGTTTTGCAGCCACTTCCAACGCCCTGCCGTCGCTCGCGTGCGGGTCGTCGACAATCGCATAGGGATTGAAACCCTCTTCGCCGCCGTCTCTCGCGAAGGCCGAACGGCCGTAAAAGCCCGGATCGGAGGTCGTCGGCTTCGGACCGGCGCTCCAGGTCGACCAATCGAGCCTGGTAAAATTGTCCTCAAATATAAGGGCCCGCCCGCTGGTCGGGTCCTCCGGGCGCGCGGATGCCTTCGATCGCCAAACGAGGCCTCCGAAAAGGCTCGCCGAGGCCAAGGCGCCGACCGCGAATGAGCGGCGGGACAATAACGTCGTCATGATCCACCTCACGTCGTATCATTGAGGCCAGTCCGCAAAGACCTATGCCGCTGCCGCATTCCGCAACGCGTTGGCATGCACCTCAAGCACCCGCTCCGGGCTGTAACAGTCAATGAACTCCTGGCGGAAGCTGGCATGGGCCTGCTCGGCACGCAGATTGTCGCAATAATAAATCATCGCGTTCACGAGCTCTTCGCTCCGATCTACCGGCACGAGCAGGCCCAGCCTGCTGTCGACGAGGATATCGCTCGGGCCGAATTCGCAATCGGTCGCGATGACGGGCAGCCCAAACCGCAACGCTTCGCAGATCGCCAGCGACCACCCTTCCCATCGGGACGTGGAGACATAGACGTCACTTGCCGCCAGCGCGGGCTGGGGATTTTCGGGATGATGCTCCAGGCTTACCACGTCCGTGAGGCCCCGGCGGTCGATCTCTGCACGCAAAGCCGCCTCCCCGTCGCCATAACCGACGATTTTCAGCAGGACATTGCTGCGTTTTTTCCGCAGCTCGGAAAACGCGGCAAGGAGAATGTCCTGGCCTTTCTGAAACGAGAAGCGACCGATATTGATGAAAGTGACGTTATCGCCGACGCGTGCCTGGCCGGCATCGGAGAGGTCAAACTTTCGCACGGGGTTCGGCACCCAATAATGCGGGCGCTTGCTCTTGAACATCGCATTGAATGAGGTGAGCTGCCGCGGCGAGGTTCCGAAAACCGAGGCGATCTTCGGCAGGAAAAGCGTCTTCATCAACAGGAAGAGGATCTTGGCCTTGATATGGCTGCGCTCCAGCTTTGGATTGCCGTGAAGATGGACGGCAAACCGGCGCCGGATGCCGATGCAGGAGGCCATGCAGATCACCGTCGGCTCGATCTGCGGCACGACGATCAGGTCATAATCCTTGCCGGCGATGACGGCCCGGAAGTTGCGCATCAGTTCGATCCGGCTCGAAGCCACGCGGTCGATAATGGTGTAATTCCTGCCCTCCGTCGGGCGATTTTTGTGAACCGAGGTGTAGAGGACGTCCACCTCGAAGTGGCTCCCATACCGATCCATCAGACCGGAGCAGATCGTATCCACGACCCTCTCGATACCGGCGAAAGCGCTCGTACCCGGTTGGACATAGAGGATCTTCAAAGGTGTAGGGGGGCTAAGTCTTTCGGAGTAGGGTATGGTTGCTATTTGCATATACCTTAACCTCTTTGAATTTTCCGAAGATCCTGTATAGTAAGGAAAATCTCCCATAAAAACATCGGAAACATCCCTGCTGAAACATTAAGTCAAAACTGGCGGCAGACAAGAAATTCTTCACCGTCCAGAGCAATAACATTGATACAATGTCGATGAGATTGCAACAGCAAAGGCTTTCTGGATGTCCGTCATCGAGTTAAACGTGACTTTTGGAGAAACTGTACTTCCGCTGCCATCCTGCGATATCTGCATTGTCGGGTCAGGACCAGCTGGCACGACGCTTGCCCAGGAATTGTCGAATACGAACTTGCGCGTCACTCTTCTGGAGAGCGGCGGCATGGCCCGCGATCCCCGGATGGATGCGCTTGACGAGATCGACAATGTCGGCCGCCCGCGTGCCAGTGACCAGTGGTCCGTTCGCAATCGTATCGTTGGCGGAAGCTCCCACACCTGGGGTGGACGTTGCGGCCCCTTCGACGCCATCGATTATGAAGAACGGCCTTGGGTTCCGTATTCCGGCTGGCCGATCGATGGCGCTGATCTCGAACCTTATCTGGCGCGCACTGCCTCCCATCTCGGCCTGGCTTTCGGCAATGGCTACAATGATGAACGGTTCTGGGCGATTGCCAATCGCCAGCGACCGGCGCTCGATCTCGACCCAGAAATCCTGATCCCTGTCTTCTGGCAGTTCAGCCGGGATACGGAAGAAGCTTACCCATACGAATATATGCGCTTCGGTCGTCACGTGGCCAAGCGGATCGGCCCCAATGTGACGCTCGTCACCGGGGCGACGGTGCAGAGCGTCCGGGTATCGGAATCGGAGGATGCCATCCGCGGCGTGCGATTTGTGGCAGCCGACGGCAGTCAGCAGGTATTGACCGCATCCGTCGTGATCCTGTGCTGCGGAGGCGTCGAAAATGCACGCATACTGATGAACTCCGACGAGACGAAACCTCATGGAGTGGGAAACGACCATGACCAGGTGGGACGCTACCTCATGGACCATCTGAGGGGTTCGGTGGCGACCTTTTCGCTGCCGGGTTCCGGTGCTCTTCAAAAGCGCTTTGGCCGATACAATGTCAGTCGCCATTTCTTTCGTGCCGGATTTCGGCTGAGTCCCGATATTCAACGGCGCGAGCAGCTGCTCAACAGCGCCGGCTGGCTCGGCGAGGTGTTGGCAAAGGATGATCCCTGGGATGCCTTGCGACGGATGGCGGGGCGCACCCCGAAACTGCCGCAGGACCTGTTCCATATCATCGCGAACAGCAATTTGCTCGTCAGGGGGGTGAAGGACTTTCTGGGCGCGAAGAATGGGGTCCCGCGCAAGCTGACCGAACTCGACCTGCAATGCATGTGCGAACAGGTGCCCAATCCCGACAGCCGCGTGACCTTGTCGGAACGACGCGATCGGTTGGGCATGCGCTTGCCGCGAGTGGACTGGCGCAGCCACAGCGACGAGTCCCGCACGATGCGCAGAATGGCGGAATTGGCTGTCCAGGAACTGCCGAAAGCCGGCCTGCCCGCGCCGAAGCTGGAGGAATGGGTCAAGGATGGCGCCGAAATTCCCGCGACATTCGTCGATGTCGCTCATCCGACAGGAACGACGCGCATGTCCACGGAGCCCGGTCGTGGCGTCGTCGATGCCAACTGCGAAGTGCATGGCGTCAGCGGTCTCTTCGTGCAGGGCAGTTCGGTCTTCCCGACAGCCGGGCACTGCAATCCGACCCAGATGATCGTCGCACTGGCTGTTCGCCTCGCCGACCACATCAAGATGAAGCACCCATATCGAGAACCAGTTCCGGTGACGGCCCATGCCAGATGTGCTTAAGGCAAAGCCGGTTCTGGTGACCGGCGCGACTGGCAGGATCGGCAGGATCGTCGTCGCGGATTTGATCGAACGCGGTTATGCCGTACGCGCCACCACATCGAAGCCATTGGCGGCGGATGGAGGCGAGGTTGACGGTCTCCTGGAGTGGCGGCGGTTCGACTTCATGACGGATGACAATTGGGATGGGCTCGTCAAGGGCTGCTGCGCCGTCCTGCACCTTGCGGCCGAGCTCGGCAAGATGGAGCGCATGCAGCGGGTCAATGTGGAAGCCACTCGACAACTCGCGCAAGCCTGCGAGCGTGAGGGTATTGCCGCCTTCTGTTATGCCAGCACCGTTTCGGTTTACGGGAGCGGACGAAAACGTCTGATCGATGAGGCGTCGCCGGTGTTGACCACCGATCGGGATATCCCCTCGCAATACTGGGCTCTCGACTATGTTCGAATGTATGGGCGAACCAAGCTGGCAGGCGAGCTCGCATTGCGCGCCGTTGCAAGACAGACCCGCTTTACGATCGTGCGGCCCGCCGTGGTCGTCGATATCAACCAGATCATCGGCATTCGGGACTGGAATCCAGTCAAGCGACTGCTCGGCGCGCATCGCCATGCACATCACATCTATGTTCGCGACGTCTCCGACGCGATGATCTGGCTTATCGTGCGTGGACTGGCCGGACATGGCCAGCCGGGCCAGGTCGAGGTCTATAACCTTGCGGAGGACGATTGCCCCGATCCACGGCACATCGATTTCATGCGAAAGGCTTTCTCTATCAGCCATGACCGACGCTATAGAAGCATGCCGATACCGGCGGTCGCCGATTGGCTTCACGATTTCCTGAGATTTAGAACCCTGCCTTTGAGAAACCCTCTGTGGCGAATGCGCTTTTCCAACCAGCGCCTGAAGGAGGCCGGCTATCGCTTTCGTTACGGCATGGCAGACGCCCAACGCCTTGCGCTTTCCACCCTTGGAAAAACCGCCGGAAATGGAGGGGCCGAGTGACGAAGCATCGCGTGGCTGCGCTCATATGCGGGGTCTTGAGCTTCTCATTCTCCCGAGTATTTCGAATTCACGCCCAGCGAGGATTGTTCTCGCTCGTTTACCCGCCTCCGGACATAGAGCAGATAGAAGATTCCATTCATGGCGACACACCCCGCCTCAAGCGCCACCGCCACCAGGAACGCCCAGGTCAACGCATCGGATATCGAATAATCGAGAACAATTGCGGTTGTCGCCAAAACGATGACGACTGCCAGAACGACAAGCGTGAAGATCAAAATTGGCAATCGGGCTGCGCAAAGCAAGCCGATGATGAATGCAATGACCAAGACCCAAGTCATCAGCGTCCTTTGACCAGTTTCGTCTCCGGTATTTGAGAATTTTATTCTAACATGTGCTGAATGTCCCTAGCAAGCGGGAATCGACTAGCTTCCAGCTTCGAGCCGGATGGCGATTTTGTGCTCTGGGCTCTGGCTGCGGCTTAGAAATTCTTCGGCCGAATATCTCTTGCTCGTCTTTCCACCCGCACGACGTCGCCCGGCCCCACCTCGTCATTGTCACTGACGACCAGGGTCTGCATCGCTCCATTGATCGTCCGATTGACCTTGATGACAAACGCCGGCTCGCCGTCGGCTTCCAGAGCGGCAAGGGCGGCGGGAGCGCGCAATTCGAGGTTTGCCAGAAGCGCACGCGCCGTTTTCGCCTTTTCGGAATTGACCGCCAGCCGATCCCGCAGGTCCACGGCCTCGCTAAGCGCGTCACCTCTGTATTTCTGGCGGAAATCGCCCATTTCCTGATCAAGCTTGGCGAGATCCTGCTGCGTCTTGAGAATTGCAAGCGAGACATCCAGGCTGCGGCTTTCGAGATCCGCGAGGCTTTGGTTTGCGCCCAGCTGCCGAGACGATACCGTCAGCCCCTGGGACACCATCTTGTTGACGGCGTTCAGATCCTTTGCCGCCATTTCGGTCTGCCTGGCGAGCGAGCTTTCCTTGAGCCGCAGGGTTTCGAGCTGGTTCGTGGCCAGAATCTTGGCCTGACCAAGCCTGTCGAGTTCCGTGTTCATCAGGTGCAGCCGGGTCTCGAACAATGCCTGCTCATCCTGCATCACACGCGCCAGCGCCGGTCGGGAGGCTTGCGACGTCAGATCCTGCGGGAACGAGATCGTGGTCGCGCCGGCCAAAAGCGCCTCGACACGCGCTTGACGCGCCAGAAGGCCATAATGTTCGAACTCCAGTTGGCCGAGGTCCCCGTGACTGACCAGCGCATCGTGCTGGAGAGCGAGCATTTCAGGATCTCCCTGCCCGAGCCCGCCAGCCATGCTGATTGCCTGGATCACCGTCAGGCCAGGCACGTAGCCGTATTTCCCCGGCTTGGACACCAAGCCGGTTACGAAGAATGGCCGATAGACCGAGACCTCCACGGAAGCGTTGGGCCGCTTCTGCAAGCCGACCTGTTTCTGAAGCTGCTCCCCGATCAAGCCTGATACGTCATCCAGCGTCTTGCCGGCGACCGAAACGGTGCCGATGATCGGAAGCGACAAGGTGCCTGCCGCGGAAACGGAGAATTCACCGGTCAACGGCACCCATTCGAACGCCACTCCGGCATTCGGCCGCCATTCGAAGACGCGAATTTTAAGAACGTCCTGCGGCCCGAGCGTGTAATCGGCCGCATGCGCCGGAACGCCGGGAGAAAAAACCGCAAACCAGGCCATCAGCACCATGAGAAGCTTGGCCAGGTAACGCAGCCGGAAGGCTGACCCGGCCGATACCCTGACATGCATCGCAAACGGGCGCTGCAAAAAGCTCAGTTGCTGCATCCGGTCACTCCTGCTCTCAAGTTGGCTTAAGCTATTCGCACGTCATCCCAGATCGGCCCCTGCCCGGTGAGATGATTGGCGTAGGACCTGAATTTGTCGATGAAAACCGACGTCCTGAAATCCTGCGCCCGCGCCACGGCATCGGCGGGGTTGAGAGCCATTTTATCGAGACGCTCCACGGCATCGATGACGGCCTCGATCGATTGGATGGGGAAAAATACACCGGTCTTGCCGGCGACGACGGTTTCCGTCGCTCCGCCCCGTCCATAGGCGATGACAGGGCGACCGCTTGCCATCGCTTCAACAGGCACGATGCCGAAATCTTCCTCGCCCGGAAATACGAGTGCCCTGCAGCGTGCGTAGTGATGCTGAAGGACGTCGAATGGCTGGGCACCCATGATCGTCACGGTCGGCCCGGCGATCTTGCGCAGGCGAGCCAGCATTTCGCCGCCGCCGATGACCACCAGCTTCGCCTTCATCTGGTTGAACGCTTCCACGGCGAGATCCGGGCGTTTGTAGCTCACCAGTTCCCCAGCCATCAGATAATAATCCTCGAGGTCGCGGGTGGCGACCGGTCGAAAGGCCTGGGTATCGACTGGCGGATGGATGATGTGCGCATCCCTGCGGTAATAGCTCTTCACCCGTTGCGCCACCGTCGTGGAATTGGCGATGAATTCATCGACGCGGCTGGCCGCCGCGACATCCCAGGTCCGCAAATAGTGCGCCAGCGGCGGCATCATCAACCGCGTCAACCTGCCGGAGGTTTCATAGTACTTATTGTACATGTTCCAAATGTATCGCATGGGCGAATGACAGTAACAAATATGGATGGCCGGCGAGGTAGGTATTACTCCTTTTGAGGGTCCCGACTCGCTACTAATGACGAGGTCATAGCCACTGAGGTCCAGCTGCTCCAAAGCCATGGGCATCAGCGGCAGATATTTTTTGTACATCCGCTTCGCGTAGGGCAGGGAATCGATGAAGGTCGTCTGGATGCGATGCTTCCGGATTTCCGCTGAAATTACAGCGGGATCATACACATGGGTATAGATATCGGCGCCCGGATAAATTCGGCAGAGCGCCTCCAGGACCTTTTCGCCGCCCCGCATTCCGACCAGCCAGTAATGGACAATTGCCACCCGCATGAAGTTTCCCCAATGACCGAGCAATAGCCAAATTCTTCAGCCATTACACCAATTTGGCTCACGCTATAGATCGAAAGAAGTAGATATGGTTATCTACCCCGGAATGTGCAGTTTAATTCGCCCATATATCGGTAAATAGTGCCGATACATTTCATGATTGCCTAAATAGTGCGCCGCAATAAAAGTATTGTCAAATGAAATACCAGGCGCTAACGTGGGTGTGGATGCCGCTATAGATTGTCTGCCCATACCCTTTCGTCTTTCTTCTAGAGTACGGAGCCAGCAGATGAATGACATGAATGTCAGTGGTAATTTGAATGCGATGAACGGCACGCATCTTCAGGCACCCGAACAATTCGCCTTCCCGAGGATCGGAAACGAGGCCTCTCATCGTCTCTCGGTCTATCTGAAACGGGCTCTCGACACGGTCATTTCTCTTATTGCCCTTATCGTTCTCATGCCGATGATCGTGATGCTGATCGCCCTGCTTTATGCCGTTCAGGGTCGCCCGATCTTCGTTGGGCACCGCCGGATTGGCAAGAATGGGGTGATGTTCCCTTGTCTCAAGTTCAGGACAATGGTCCCCAATGCCGATGAAGCTCTGCTTCGGCATCTCACCGCCAATCCGTCGGACGGGGCGGAATGGGCTGCCACGCACAAACTGAAGAACGACCCCAGGATTACGCCGCTCGGCGCCTTGCTGCGCAAGAGCAGCGCCGACGAGATACCACAGCTCCTGAACGTCATACTGGGGCAGATGAGCATCGTCGGCCCGCGCCCGATCGTGTCGAGCGAGGCGGAGTTCTATGGTCGCCACTTTGTGGATTACATCCGGGTTCGGCCAGGCCTGACCGGGCTTTGGCAGATCAGCGGCCGCAACGACATCAGCTACAACGCACGCGTCGAACTCGACATGCGTTATGTTCGAGAACAAAGCATCTGGGGGGATATCGTCATCATGGCCAAGACCGTCCCGGCGGTCCTACGCGCACACGGCAGCTATTGATTATTGCACGCGATCCCGCCGGGGCGGTTAAGAAATGGCGGACGTACCGCGCGGGATCGGGCGCAATATGGCAGACGCAATGCAATAGCATCGAGGGATCAGCACATCTTGCAAGCCAGTTTTGAGATCGTCAGCAGGAACTTTCAGCAAAAAGAGACCGCCATCTGCTTGTCGCCGCGGTCTTGTTTTTCGCAAACCGGAAAATTCGCAGATGAGCGGGGCTGCCTCGTCCACCGCCCTTGGTACCCGCACATTGCCCCCCCTTTCCGCGCGAACGATGATGGAGGGCAGTCGTGAGCTCAATCGAGCACTGCGCCATCAACGGACGGTTCCTGACGCAAAGTGCGACCGGCGTTCAGCGCTATGCGATGAATGTCGTCAAGGCTCTCGACCGCACCTTCGGTCATGAAGAGCGACTACCGATAATCGCGCCCGTCGGCACGCCGGACCCGGGTTTTGCCCGACTTCCGCTGGTCACCTCCGGCGATTTCGGCGGGCACGCGTGGGAGCAGACCGTGCTTGCCCGGACTTGCCAGGGGCCACTGCTCAATCTTTGCAATTCGGCACCCGTTCTCAAGAAGGATCAGATCGTCTGCATCCATGACGCCAACATTTTCGCCGCCCCGGAAAGCTATAGCCGCGCCTTCCGTATGGCCTACTCCCGACTGCATCCGCTCCTGGTTCGACGTTCCGCTCGCATCGCCACCGTCTCTCACGCATCTGCGCGGCAACTCGCCCGCTACCTGCCTGTCCGACAGAAAGACATTGCCGTCCTTCCCAATGGCCACGAACACGCTCTCGAGTGGGACGCCCGGCTGGCGAAGGTCGCGCCGCAACTGGTCAGCGCCATAGGCGCAAGAGGCCGCCAATTCGTTCTGGCGCTTGCCTCTCGTGCCCAGCACAAAAACCTTGGCTTGCTGATGAAGGCTGCAGCGGCTCTTGACGACCTGGATATCGACATCATCGTCGCTGGCGGAGGTGCCGGTATTTTTGCCTCTGACCTTCTCGAAAAACGGCCCAACCTCCTTCTCGTGGGGCGCGTGTCGGACGACGATCTTGCCTATTTTCTGAAACACGCACTTTGTCTGGCGTTCCCCTCCATCACCGAGGGCTTCGGGCTGCCCATTGTCGAAGCCATGGCCCTGGGTTGCCCCGTCGTGGCGTCCGATTGCGCAAGCATGCCTGAAGTATGCGGTGCGGCGGCGCTGACGGCGTCTCCCTTCCAGCCGGAGGAGTGGATCAGGCATATCGCAGCCCTGAAGGGGTCCGATCTGCTCAAAGGCGAGCTGCGCGGTCAGGGCTTGGAGCAGGTGCGCAACTTTTCTTGGACGAATACCGCAGCGGGTTACCGGGAACTGCTTCAGAACCCCGGGAAAAACCTTGTTCCGCATAAATCGCCAAGGTCGAGGGAACTTAACCTGGCGGTTGTCATCGCCACCCGCGGTCGCCCGGCCGTCGTCAGCGCGACGGTGCGCCATCTTCTCGCAACCCAGACGGTTCGACCGGATACGTTGGTGGTGTCCTGCGTGGATGCGTCCGACGTCGGCGATCTGGTTTCCGATCCCAAAGTGACGATCGTCACGGGAAAGGCCGGCCTTGCAGCCCAACGCAACAAAGCGCTCGCCAACCTGCCTGCCGGAACGGACGTGGTCGTCTTTTTCGACGATGATTTCGTCGCCCACGCAAATTGGCTGGCATCCGCCATCTGCGCGTTTCGCGACGAAAGCCGCCTCGTTGGGTTGACGGGGCACGTGATCGCCGACGGAATCAAAGGCCCCGGTATCCCCTTCGATGAGGGCCTTCGCCTTTTGGATCGTGCGCCATCCCCTGGTTCGAGGTGGCATGAACCCTACAGTCCCTATGGCTGCAACATGGCCTTCCGCATGTCCGCCATAGGCGACGCAAGGTTCGACGAACGGCTGGTCCTGTACGGCTGGCTGGAGGATCGTGATTTCGCGGCCGCGCTTGCCAAGCAGGGTGGACGCTTCGTCAAATCGGATGAGGCCTGCGGCGTACATATGGGCGTCAAGAGCGGCCGCGTGAGCGGTGAGCGGCTGGGATATTCTCAGATCGTCAACCCGCTTTACATGATGCGCAAGGGCACCATGACGCTTGCGCAGGTTGCCGACCAGGTTCTGCGCAACATAGCCAGCAATTTCGGCCGGCTGTTATGGGCGGAACCGTTTATCGATCGACGCGGGAGGGTCAAAGGCAATCTCATAGGCTTTGCGGATGTTCTGCGAGGACGCCTGGAGCCTGAGCGTGCTGCTCGGTTGCCGGTATTCAGCGCTCGTCCGCTGCGAGCCGGAGGGAAGGCCAAATGACTTTCAACAGGCCTGGCCCTCTGGAGGAAGCTTCCCGCATGTGGCGCACAGATCGCGCACCGATAGGCGATGGCAGCGAAGGTCCTCTCGCGCTGCTCCGCCTGATGATCGCGCTTGCGTGGCGTAACAAGATACGGCTTGTCGCGTGCACGGCGGCGGGGTTTCTGCTCGCCTTTCTTTATGCGAACTCTCTCCCCAAGGTGTACAATGCCACGGCAACGCTTCTGCTGGAGCCGCGGCAATTTGCTTCCGCCGGCCGCGACATCAGCGGGCAACAGAACCTGGACCTGAACAGCGCCGAAAGCGAATTGCAGATCATCCGTTCGGAGCGGCTTCTATCCGCCGTCTTCGACAGCCTTGTCCTTCAGGGCGACGCCGAACTCGGTCCCCGGCCGCCGAAGGAATTCAGCGGGCTGGCGGTTCAGGTGCAGGACACGGTGTCGACGCTCGTGGACAACGGGTTGACAACGCTTGGCAAGACATCAAGGCGGGCCGAGGATGCTCTGGACCCGACCGCGGACCCCCGTGAAAACGCCCGCCGCATTGCCTTCGCGAATTTCGTCAAACGGCTGAGCGCGCGGCGGGTGGGGCAATCTTACGTCGTCGAAATCGAATTCTGGTCATACAACCAGAACCTTCCCGCCCGTGTCGCAAACGCCATGGCGTCGGGATACATCCTCCAATCGATTGCCTCAAAAGAACAGATGGCGCGCGCTGGCACGGACACGCTGCAAGGACGACTGGACGCGCTGGCTGCCCAGGTCAACGCTGCCCGAGAGGCGATGAGGAACGGCACGTTACCCGTGCTGGCCACGCCGGATGCCGATGCGCGGATCATCGGCGCAGCACTTCCGCCACTCGATCCCTCCGGCCCCCGCAAGACACTGATCGCCGCATTGGGCGGGCTGCTGGGGTTTCTGATCGGTATGTCGACCATAGCTGTCAACGTGGCCTTTGATCGCCGGGTGCGCGATACGAAGGAACTCTCGCAGGAAGCCGGCATTCCATGCCTGGCGACGGTCCCCGACACCGGAAAAACGGCAGGCATCGGGTGGCATTTCGATAGCCCGGCGCTTCAACGATACGCCAGCGTCATTCGCGACTTGAAAACCTCCGTCGATGTCGCCTGCGCATCACAACGGCGGGAAAGAAACATCGTGATTGCATTCATCGGGGCAACGGCTGCGACCGGCGTTTCGACCCTATCTCTCAGTATGGCGCAGCTTCTGAGCCGAAGCGGCCACCATGTGACGTTCTTCTATTCGGGGCTGCCGTCCATGGTCGAAGAAACATCCAGTTCCTCAACCTCCCTGGCCGACGTGGCAATCTCAGGTCTGAAGGCGGATCAGCTGTCGTTCGGCAATCTCGACGGCATTGCCACTCTGCCGATCCACTCGACGGACCCGCATATCGATATCTTTGCGGACTTCCGCCATCCCAGCGTATTGCGGATTCTGGAGACGGCTCGGTTGAAGGGAGATGTCATCTTCGATCTTCCTGCCCTTGATACTTCCTTGGATGCGCTGGCGCTGGCATTTCATGCCGATGCCGTCTTGATCGTCGCAAAGAGCGGACGCACGACAATTGACGAGGTGAAGGACGTTCACAACCAGCTACGGCGCGCCGGCGCGCCGGTGATCGGCACCGTAGTCAACAGGGTGAGGTCATGACCGCAGGCCCCGTGGCTTCCCCGCAAACACCTCCACAGGTGCAGGATTGCTCCGGATCTGAACAATCCACGGATGATCCGGAGGGCCGTATCTGCAAGCTTGCGATCATCATCACCTGCTTCAACTATTCGCAATTCATCAGGCGCGCGGTTGAAAGCGTCCTTTCGCAAAAGTGCAGGCACTGCCAGATCCTCGTGATCGACGACGGCTCCACCGATGGTTCGTGGGAGGTGATCCGCGAACTGGGGGTGCGTGCGTTTCGGCTTGCAAATGGCGGTCAACGCAGGGCCTGTCTTTTTGGCCTTGAGCATACACAGGCACCCTTCGTCCTGTTCCTCGATGCCGATGATGAGCTCCTTCCCGAGGCATTGGAGGTGATCATCGCCAACCTGGACGACGGCGTCGCGAAACTTCAGTTTCCGTTGAAGCGGATCGATGGCGACGGCAATGTCATCAGCGGCCCGATACCCGAACTCCAGGCGTTCAGAGGGCGTGAACTGGCCGGACGGGTCTTGCGTACCGGTGTCTACGCGACGCCTCCGACCTCAGGCAACGTTTTCAGACGCGACGTGTGCGAGCTCCTGAAGGACGCAGACTATGACAGGGCTGTCGATGGCATTATCCTGTTCGCGGCTCCATTCATCGGCGACGTGGTGAGCCTGCCGCAGCCGCTCGGTCTTTACCGGGTCCATGACCGCAACGATTCCGGCTTCGGTGACGAATTGAATACACAGGCTTTGCATCGGGATCTTCAGAGATTCGTCGCCAGGACGGAGCATCTACGCCGGATTCTGCCAGGCTATGGCTATCGGTCCGGTCTCGTATCCGCCGAGCATGCCTATTTCTATCGTGAGCGGCGCTTTTATCTTGCGGTAGCGGAGGACGAACGGATTTCCTTCGCCAGCCTGTCTGGGCTTGTGGGGCGGTTGTGGCGGGACAAAAATCCGCTGCGGATGAAGGTTTCCATGACACTGTTTTTCACGGCCATCAGTCTGCTTCCCAGAGATCGCGCCCGAAAGGCGCTTGCCTATCGTCTAGGCGCGGGGACCCGCTCGACGCGCGGGCTCATTCGGGCGCTGACCTGAGCGGACTATCGATCGACCAGATCAGGTCTTCCGGCTGTAAGGGCAATCCGCATGCCCAGCGCGAACAGTGTGACGAGGTAGGTGGCTGCGCCCGCGCTCGCTACCGCGATAAGCTGTATCGCGACGGGCAGACCGGACGCCGGCATTCCCGTTCGCAACCAGATGACGGCAATTGCCATGACCGCCGCGGAAGTCAGAACTTTCCAAAGGTTCCGGAGCTGCTGCCATGGCCCCGGCCCGAACAGCCGCCGCGCCTCGACAACGTAGAAAACAGCCATGACGGAAGCGACCAGGATTCGGCCAATACTCGCTCCATGGGCTGAAAAAAGATAGAAGCCGGCAGAGATCAGAACGACCCGGAAGCACAGGTCGATCGCATTGAGCCTGAAAATGACGGAAGGACGATCGAGAGCGAGGCTCGCCGAATAGAGCGTCTGGAAATACGGTATCGGAATGACTGAAAGGGCGAGCAGGCTGAGATAAGGAGCCGCGTCGCTCCATTGCGCTCCGAGCAGGATAGCGGTCACGAGATCTGCCGTCAGGGAGAGGCCGACGCAAACAGGAAGCGAAATCAGCATCGCGAAACGGCTTGCCTTGAGGAAAGCCGTCCTCATTCGGTCCGCATTCGAACTAATCTGCGAAAACGCTGCCATGACCGGCTGCAGCGCCGGGCCGATTATGCTCTGGGTCGGGATGACGGCGATGTCACTTGCAACGGCGTAGCGGCCGAGCATGGCGCTGGTTCCGGCAGAGCCGATCAGGAAACGATCAAACTGCCAATTCAAGGCGGACACCAATTGCGCCGAACTGAACCAGCCGATAAAGCCCGCAAAATCGGAGAGCCGGTTCAGCGAGAACGCAGGTCTGTAAGGGGCCACGGCATAAGAAGCGACGGTGGCGACAAATGCGGTGGTCACGAAATTGACGACGATCGCCCAATAGCCGCCTCCGGCAGCCACGGTGGCGACAGCGGCCACAAAAGCGCAGAGCTTGCTGATCGTTTCAATCGCGAATGTCGGGCGGAATTCGAGCGCGCGGGCAAAATGCACCATGGCAGGACTCATGAATCCCTTCGCGATAGGGCCGAGCGCCATGGCGGCGATCACCGGAACGAGCAGGGGATTTCCATTCACCAGCGAATACGGCCAGGTCGCGACAAGGAAGATCACGGCGATCGCCGAACTTCTCAACACACCGAGTGTGAAGCCGGTATCAAGGTGGCTCTTATCGAGTACCGGCAGTCGCACCAGTGCCTGGGTGACCGGAACCTCCAGAACCGTATCGATGACCACGACCAGCGCCATTGCGAGCGCCGCCAGTCCAAATTCCGCCGGGGACAACAGGCGAGCCAGAATGAGTACGTTGAAAAAGTCGATAAACCGTCCGACAAAGCGGGAAAAGACGAGCCAACTGGCTCCTTTGAGAGCTGCGAACGCAAGCATTCTTCACCATGCCTCTGTCTCACTACCGGGCTCCAACAAGAAAGCCTGCTTCGTTCCGTCGTTGGTATTGTCCTCGAATGCGCTTCAACGGTTCAGTTTGGCCGAGAAGCCTCGAAGGACATGCGCCATTCCAACGGCGCGGAGCAAGGCCGGCTTCAACCGCGGAAACTCCTGCGCAATCGCTCCTTCGCGCCACAGCTGAGATTTCACCGCCATCAACTTGCGTGCCATCCCGGCTCGTGTCGCCGGTGCAACCGTCGCGATGAATTCACCTCGCCCGAAATCAACCGATCGGGGAGCGACGCCCAAGGCGACCATGTCCGCCTTGGACGGATTTATGATCGCTTGTTTAAGTCTCAGCCAGGCTCGATCCGCATCGCCTAGGACCTGCGCGCCGCTGGAGAGACCATCGATGTAGCGTAGCGCGCCGGTGAGAAGCGGATTGCCAGCGGCTGGATCGAGCCTGCCGAAGCGAATCTCTCCCGAATTGCCGAGCACCGTGCCGTCATGTCCCATGCTGAGCGTTTTGACGGAAGGTATGGCCGGCTCAAAAAGACTCTCGATGATGTGCCAGTACCGCAGGACCACTGTCCTCGTCTTGAAGGGATTGTAGAAGCGATCCTCCACCACGAGACCCGCCACATTGGGAAAATGGTCTTCGCTAAGCCCCTTGTAATTGCATCGCGCAAACTGCACCGTTTCGAAACGATGCTCCGGTAGCCCGGCGGACAGAAGCCTTTGGGTGCTGCCGTAGAGCCCGGTGTCGCAGAGGATAATACGTTTGGCATCACCTGCGATTTGCCCGATATGGATCTTGAAGCAGGCATTCTGACTGTCGATGTCTTGCGCGACAACGCTGCCGGCAGTCGTATCGAGCATGTCGAAAAAGCGGCTCGCATCGAAAACCTGCCGCCACTCGTCGGGGAGATCATAAGAACCGTTACCGAGCGCATGTGCAACGGCGGCGAAACTTGCGCATTCGAATTCGCGCGCAAGCTCATCGAGCGCAGCCGGGCTTCTGGCCGCCACCGCTGAGCGCGCAGCAATCAGGCGCGAAATCAGGATATTCTCGCGTTTTAACGAAAGAGGCAGGTCGAGCACGGATTGGAGGCGTTCGAAAGCTTCCCGTATGCCAAGTCCCCCGCGCGCGCAAAACAGCATCGTCGCATCACGGTCCGAACTCACCTGCTGCCCATATAGCCATAAAAAGAGACAGAATTCTGCGACGATCGGGCCGAATACATGTTCGCCGAAGTGAACCTGATCGCCGATCGGCGGTATCACCCCGCGGGAGGCCGATCCACTTCTGACTTGCCGCAGCCCTTCTGCCAGGGCTCCGTTGCCTTTTGAAACGAGCCGCTTGAGGCGGGTCTTCGGCATATGGATGGTCTGTATCCCCATGCTCTTTGGTACGAGGCAATCGGCAAGGAGGTCATCGCCGATGTGCAGGGTGCGCGAAGCGTCCACCCTTTCAGCCTCCAGAACCAGAGAAAACAGATCGCCCTGTCGCTTGCTGGCCTTCAGGTCCGCGCTTGAATAGATCTTGTCCACGAGGCCGGGGCCGTGAAAATGGTCGATGAGTTCGCCGACTTTTTCACCGGACAGCCCCGTATCGGTGATCGCCACGACCCTCACACCGGCTTGACGATGGCGCCTCAACAGCATGGCAAAATCGCCATTCGCAAAAAGCGCCCGCTTTTCGATTTCAATCTCGATAGCGATCCGCTTCTCTATTACGGAGCGCGACAGCCCGAGAATGGCGAGTTGGCGGCAGATGACATCGGAAAGGCACACCTCGCCCCGGCCGCCTCCCATGTTCAGGGCACGATATGCCATCTTTTCGGCAAGCAGTCTGGCCCGGATCAGTTCGTCGGGGCACATGGGCGAACCCTGGCCTTGCAGAAAGCGGGCAAACATCTTTTCACCCGCAATGATGCGCGACCGCTGGGACAGGCCGTTGCGCAACAAGAGGGTATCGAACACGTCTGTCGCAATCAGCTCTATGGAATGAAGGGGTCGATTGAGATCATCGAGGCTCCAGCGCGGCATCCAGCATTCCCCTCGCAAGTTACCGGAACAAGCGCGCCTTGACGGACCAGCGCCAATCCAAAATCCCTGACCGAAGTTTCCCCCGAACGCATCCGCAGAAGAAGGACGCATCCGTACCTATGGCGGAGTGTAACAGACATAGACAAATGCCTTCAAGTTAAATTACTATATACCAATTAGTATATCTGCCAAAAATATAACCATTCCGGTATTTATTTGAGCAATAACGAGATGTATCAAATATATATTGAATTTCTTTCGCCATAATAACTCAGAAGTACTAGATCAAACGATGGAGACCTGCATGCAGGAGACGAAGTTCCCTACCCCGCAAAAGGCAGCGGACCTTGAGTATGATGCCATTGTTTTGGGAGCGGGGGTTAGCGGCCTCGTTTCGGCTGCCGTGTTGGCCAACCAAGGATGTCAGCAAATCCTGATTGTCGACGAATACGGCCACATCGGCGGGAACCACATGGACTGGTCGACGAATGGATATACATTCGACATGGGAAGCCTGATTTTCCAGGACGATTCCCCCTACTGACGCATTTTCCCGAACTCCTCCCTCTCTATGTGCCGATTGAGCCTCGCTGGGGTCGATTGAACCCCCAGAAAATGGTCACGGATTATCCGATTTCGCTGCGGGATGATATTTTGCGCGCCGGCGCCAAAGGGATGATGCGCATCTTCGGGTCGGTGTTCTATGCACGCCTGTTCCAGCGCGAAATGCGCAACGCAAGAGACTTTTCACGCTACTGGATCGGCGCCGAGCTTCTCCGGCGGTCCGGCCTGGAATCCTATATGCGGAGGTTTTACGGGATCGCGCTTGATCAGATCGACATCGATCTGGCGAAGAAAAGGATGCTGTGGATCAGCGAACATGCCTCGCTGGGCAACCTTGCTCGTCGCCTTTTTCGTACCCGACGCCAGGGCCCGACCAACAAGCAGCTTGCCCGCCCCAAATCCGGATTTGCGCCTCTTTACCGGCTCGCTCAACAAAACCTGGAGAAACGAGGGGTGCAATTCGCGCTGGGCGTCAAACCAGTCGCAATCGATCGATTGGAGAACGGCTTTCAATTGAGGCTGGAGGGCCGGGTGATTACCGCAGGTCGGCTGTTTTCGACGATTCCGATCGAGCGGGTGCAGGCCCTGTGCGCCGTCGAGCGACAGCACGTTCTCAATACCACCACCCTGATCAGCCTCTATTTCAGCTTCAGCGGAGAGCGTGGCTTTCAGCAGCCGATCGTCTACAACTTCTCGCATGATGGCGCATGGAAGCGGTTGACGGTCTATTCCGACTTCTACGGCCGGACCCACGGGCGGGAATATTTCGCGGTCGAAGTCGTTGCCGATCGACCGGATAGCCCGGTTGAGGTGGCCGAGTTGGATTTTCGCGCGCATGTTTCGGCGAACGGGTTGTTTCGAGGGGATCTGAAACTCGAAGGCGCCCAAGTCCTGACCAATGCCTATCCCGTCTACAGCCGGGACGCCGCCCGCCAGGCGGATGAAGCCATCGCTGCACTGCGTGCGTTTGGAATACAGTCCTACGGACGCCACGGCGGGTTCAACTACCAGCCGACGGCACGTGTCTCCACCCTCGATGCGGAAGCCGCCCTCGGATTCGAACGGAAGGCCCCTCAACCGCCGGGAGCGATCGAAGCTTCTCCTCACAAGGAGCAGGCACCCTCGCCGCTTCTGATATCCTCTCCCACAACCCCGTGAGCCCCCTATGCGGATCATGCATGTTCTGAACCACACCAGGCGATTGAACGGCAATGTGCATGCGGCTGTCGACCTCGCCTGCGCTCAGGTAAAGCTCGGCCACACTGTCTGCATGGCAAGCGGTGGAGGCGATTTCGACGGATTGCTTGCACGCAACAGGGTAGAAACGTTCTTCGTCGATCAGCAGAGAAAGCCTCTCACCGTACTCAGGTCACTTTGGGCGCTGCGACGCCTCATCCGCGACTGGAAGCCGGATATCGTGCATGCGCATATGATGACGAGCGCTGTTCTCTCGGTCCCCGCCAGTCGTTTATCGTCGACGCCGCTTATTACTACCGTTCACAATGCATTCGAAAAAAGCGCCGTGCTGATGGGGCTTGGCACATGTGTGATTGCCGTTAGCCAAGCCGTTGGAAAGTCGATGCAGGAGCGCGGCATAGCGGCGTCGAAACTGCACGTCGTTCTCAACGGCACAATCGGATCGGCTCGGTTCGAAGGGCGCGACAGGACGCCTGCGTCCCTTCGCAGTCCAAGCATACTTTTCGTCGGAGGGCTGCATCCCAGAAAAGGGCTGCCCGACCTCCTGGAAGCCTTCCGCCTGGCGCACAAGGAATATCCCGACAGCCATCTTTATATCGCCGGCGGCGGCCTGTTCGAAGCCGCCTACCGGCAATTGGCCAACGAAACGGGCTGCGCAAACGCCATCACATTTGTCGGCGCCATCGACGAACCCTTTCCCTACATGTTAGGCGCCGACATCTTTGTGCTTCCTTCCCATGCCGATCCTGCTCCGCTCGTCCTGTCGGAAGCGCGCGAGGCGGCCTGTGCGGTGATCGGCACGGAGGTGGATGGCATCCCGCAGCTGCTCGGTTTCGGAGAGGCCGGGGTCCTTGTCCCACCGCGCGATCCACAAGCCTTGGCAGCCGTTCTCTGCGACCTGCTGGCGGATCCCGAGCGGCTGGATATGTGGAAGGGGCGGAGTCAGCTGCATATCAACAATCTGACGATCGAACGCGTCGCCCGCGAGACGCTCAGCGTCTACAAGTCCGCCCTGTCGCCTGGAGCCGCGGTCGTCCCGGCCTAGTCGGCGACGGGAAATATCGGATTAACCCCGGCCGAGCTGCCGCTTCAGGTAACTGTCGGCGTGCGGATCGGCATAATGGAACAGCGCCGTCGCCCGCACAGCGCCTTCGTCGACAGGCTCATTCGTGTGAATGCTGCGATAGCCCCAGAAGAGATAGAGATTGCCCGGAACCAACGACACATGCTTGATGCCCTTTCCACCTGGTGCGCGGCTGCGCAGGATGCGTTGAGTGAGCGCATTGTCGAGGATCGCTTTGTCGGCGAGATTAAAGAGGTAGTTCGATCGGATTCCGCGGGTATTGGGGATAATCAAGAAATCGCCGCGCTTACCGAATTTCGGGATTTCGATCGGTAGCAGGGCCGTGATCGCGTAGGAATCATAGTGAAATATCAAGGAGTGTTCCGTCACGCTTTTACCCGTAAGGCAGCGAAGAATCTGATAGAACTTAACGTCAGGCGCAGGCCGGCCTAAGCCGATGGAATAGAGGCGGGAAAAGAGGGCCTTGAATTCCGGGGAATTGCCGAGGTCGTCGAGGCCTGATCCCGCGAGCTCATCGCTTTTCAGCGAAATCGTCTGGCGGCCCTCGCGCGTAATCGCGGAGGCGACAAAATTTTGCATCTGGCTGAGATCTTCGGCTGCCAGGAAGTTGGGAGAGCAAAAAATTCCGTCTTTGTCGATCTGCAGAGCGACGTCACGAACGTCCCTATCCGATAGCGCAGACAGCCAGTATTTGGCATTGCTGAGATAAGACATGGCAGGCTCCGTATCGGCGCGTGGTTCTGTTCCTGGAACGTATCAGAAACACTAGGATCAGGCGATCAACAGGATCATCCGGAAAACCGAGCCGACTTGGCGCGGCGGCCGAGGCTCAATCGACCCTTCCTATGCGCAGCCGCCGCCTGGGCAAAGCCGGCAGCACGTGATCGTCCTGGTTTCCTTCCAACGGCAACGGCGAGGTCATCCGCTCCGGATCAAGCACCCGCCATTCTCTTTCAAGCCGCAGCCTGATGGATATCCAGATGTCGTTCGTCATAACTCACCCTTCGATCAGGATAAAAATCGGTCATTCCAAGGAGTCAAACTACGATGATTTCCGCCTAACCTCGGACCATACCATGTAGAAGATACCCGCGAAATAGCCGGATTGCATAAGAATGAAGCAAACCAAAGTATAAGCAAGAGAATTAAGGAAATCTACCTGGTAGTTATATGTAATTATACCAAGGATAATCGAAGCAATGGTCATCTGCGCCAACGCTGCTGGAGCCAGCAATTTCATCGATTTTCTCAAGAACAAGCTCATGCGCGCCACTCGCTTCGCTGGTCTTCCTAATGCACCAACACACCATTCAGGCCATTGACGGTTCAAGGCTTCACCGCTTTCCGCCCTTCGATGAGAAAAGACGGGAATGCGCCTCCGCTTCGGAACTCGAAGCGAACAGCAAATCGCACCGGGAAGGAAGAAGCTCTTTGTGATGATGCACTACGCCCTATGACGTAAATCCACGCCGGGGCCCGGACCGTGCCGGGCAAGCGAGACGCCGACAGGAGCTAGTTTTTATGGTGTGGCACGTGGGACGCGACGGCCGACGTCGGTATGATCCAGCCTCGAGAGGTCGGCTTGTCGCGGCGTGTTTAGAGCCCGGCGTTTCGGTCTCACGGCTGGCGTTGGAACAAGGCGTCAATGCCAATCTCGTTCGGAAATGGATAAAGAAGGCCCAGCAGGTTCGGTCTGGGCCTGTGGCTTCGGCCCATTCCGGTGCAGCGGGGCTGGCTGGGATACGCACTCCACTTCTGACGATGAATCCAACACGCCTGTCGTGATCGCGCCAATGCCGACGCAGCCCCTGCCGGGCAGTATCGCCACGGCCTCGACGCGGGACTTTGCCCTCGTTCACAAATATGTCGACGGCACACCGCTTTATCGCGTGGCTCAGACATTTCGAGCGTGCCGGCGTCCCGATCAGTCGCGGCGCTCTTGCTCACTGGTTAGTCGGTTCGAGCGAGAAGCATCTGCACCGCATCTATGATGCGCTGAAACTGCGGTTGCGATCGCAGCCTCTCATTCATGGCGACGAGACGACGGTTCAGGTCCTGAAGGAGAAGGACAAGGAAGCCATCAGCGCATCGTATATGTGGGCTTGTCGCAGCGGCAGGACAGTGACGAGCCGATCACTGCTTGATTATCAACCGGGCCGCGGTCGGATTAGCCCCCGGACCTTCCTTGGCAATTACCGCGGCATATACTGATGAGTGACGGCTACACAGCCTAGCGCACATTGGATGATGCGACCCATGTAGGATGCCCATGGCCGATTCACGGCGGCGCTTCGTCGGGGCTCTTAAAACCAGGAAGAAAGGGGGGCGGACCGCCGGAACAGGCGCTCCGGTTCTTCGAACGGCTCTACCTGATCGAAAGGCTGGCTAGAGACTGGCTCGACGGCATCGCCCCAAAGGTCGTGCCGGATACCAAGCTCGGCGATGCCGTCTCCTACACTTTGAACCGGTGGGATTATCTGACGCACTACATCAGCGATGGCAGGATGCCGATCGATAACAACATTCTGGAACGTGACATCAGAGTTTTTGCCACCGGCCGGAAATCCTGGTTGTTCAGCGATACGGTCGACGGGGCCAAGGCCAGCGCCGTAATCTACAGCTTGATGCTGACCTGCCGTGCCTGCGGCGTCGAGCCGTCATCGTGGTTGCGCCACGTGCTCACCGAGTTGCCGCAGCGCAACGAGGACGCCGATATCGGCGACTTGCTATCCTTCAACTCCTCCAAAACCACCCCAGCTCTGGAAGAGCTCATGAGCCGATCGGGGACGATTGACCAGAAACGCCAAGATCCCCGTGGTGGGGCTTTGTTGTTGATCGTTTGCGTTTGATGTTTGGTTGCGGGGGCAGGATTTGAACCTGCGGCCTTCAGGTTATGAGCCTGACGAGCTACCGGGCTGCTCCACCCCGCGTAATAAGGTTTTTGCCTACGGCAAAAGACCGTGCGCAAAACCGTTTTGGTTTTGTCGCGTTGGCGTAACCGCTTGGGCGGTTATGCCTTCTGCAGGAGCAAATTGCCGAAGGCGATTTACTCCTGTAAGGGACGCAGAACGATTGCACCCCGAAGTTTTCATATTCTGCACAGCAAAAGGGCCGCTTTGTGGGCGGCCCTTGGGTCGGCCAGGGGCCGCAGATTTCGTGATGAGAAGATATGTTGCGTTTGGCAGACCTGGCAGCGACCTACTCTCCCGCGTCTTGAGACGGAGTACCATTGGCGCAGGGGCGTTTCACGGCCGTGTTCGGAATGGGAACGGGTGCGGCCGCCCCGCAATGACCACCAGGTCAGCGAAGCGCAACATTTGAGAAGCTGGTTGAGGCGAACCTCATTTTTTAGTCTTTGAACACGTCTTTGAACCTTTCCAGATCTGACGAGTGCTTTTGGCACCCATACAGGCCAGCGGCCGTCGCCTTTCGGTTTTTGCCTTCAGGCAAAATACCGTTTGGCGGGCCGTCCGCAGCGTAGCGACCCATTGGGTCGCGTCAGCGTCAGGACAAAGGTCTCAGGCACATCGAACTTCGTTCGATGAGCATAATCAATGAGAACGATCAAGCCAATCGGGCGATTAGTACCGGTAAGCTTCATGCATTGCTGCACGTCCACACCCGGCCTATCAACGTGGTCGTCTTCCACGGCCCTGATAGGGAATACTCGTTTTCAGGTTGGTTTCCCGCTTAGATGCCTTCAGCGGTTATCCATTCCATATATAGCTACCCTGCTATGCCCTTGGCAGGACAACAGGTCCACCAGAGATATGTCCATCCCGGTCCTCTCGTACTAGGGACAGATCCTGTCAATATTCCTACACCCACGGCAGATAGGGACCGAACTGTCTCACGACGTTCTGAACCCAGCTCACGTACCGCTTTAATTGGCGAACAGCCAAACCCTTGGGACCTGCTCCAGCCCCAGGATGCGATGAGCCGACATCGAGGTGCCAAACAACCCCGTCGATATGGACTCTTGGGGGTCATCAGCCTGTTATCCCCGGCGTACCTTTTATCCGTTGAGCGATGGCCCTTCCACGCGGGACCACCGGATCACTATGACCGACTTTCGTCTCTGCTCGACTTGTCAGTCTCGCAGTCAGGCGGGCTTATGCCATTGCACTCGACGACCGATTTCCGACCGGTCTGAGCCCACCATCGCGCGCCTCCGTTACTCTTTCGGAGGCGACCGCCCCAGTCAAACTACCCACCATACACTGTCCCGGATCCGGATGACGGACCGCGGTTAGACATCCATGACGATAAGGGTGGTATTTCAAGGATGGCTCCACGAGAACTGGCGTCCCCGCTTCAAAGCCTACCACCTATCCTACACATGCCGACACGAATGCCAGTGTAAAGCTATAGTAAAGGTGCACGGGGTCTTTCCGTCTGACCGCAGGAACCCCGCATCTTCACGGGGAATTCAATTTCACTGAGTCTATGTTGGAGACAGCGGGGAAGTCGTTACGCCATTCGTGCAGGTCGGAACTTACCCGACAAGGAATTTCGCTACCTTAGGACCGTTATAGTTACGGCCGCCGTTTACTGGGGCTTCGATTCAAAGCTTGCACCTCTCCTCTTAACCTTCCAGCACCGGGCAGGCGTCAGACCCTATACGTCGTCTTTAGACTTCGCAGAGCCCTGTGTTTTTGATAAACAGTCGCTACCCCCTGGTCTGTGCCACCCCATTATGGTTGCCCAAAATGGGGTCACGCTTCTTCCGAAGTTACGCGTGCAATTTGCCGAGTTCCTTCAACATAGTTCTCTCAAGCGCCTTGGTATACTCTACCTGACCACCTGTGTCGGTTTCGGGTACGGTCTATACGGTGGAGCTATTTCCTGGAACCGCCCCACTGCCCAACCAATCCAATAAGGTTGAACAATTTTTGCGATCCGTCACTACCACCAGGCCCACGAATATTAACGTGGTTCCCATCACCTACGCATTTCTGCCTCGGCTTAGGGGCCGGCTAACCCTGCTCAGATTAACTTTAAGCAGGAACCCTTGGTCTTTCGGCGAGAGGGTCTCTCACCCTCTTTATCGTTACTCATGTCAACATTCGCACTTCCGATACCTCCAGAGGCCCTCACGGGTCCTCCTTCACAGGCTTACGGAACGCTCCGCTACCACACGTGACAAGTCACGTATCCTCAGCTTCGGTGCATGGCTTTAGCCCCGTTACATTTTCGGCGCAAAGACCCTTAATTAGACCAGTGAGCTGTTACGCTTTCTTTAAATGATGGCTGCTTCTAAGCCAACATCCTGGTTGTTTTGGGATCCTCACATCCTTTCCCACTTAGCCATGACTTGGGGACCTTAGCTGGAGGTCAGGGTTGTTTCCCTTTTCACGACGGACGTTAGCACCCGCCGTGTGTCTGCCGATTAGTACTCCCGGGTATTCGGAGTTTGGTTAGGATCAGTAAGACGGTGAGTCCCCATAGCCCATCCAGTGCTCTACCCCCCGGGGTATTCGATCGACGCACTACCTAAATAGTTTTCGCGGAGAACCAGCTATTTCCGAGTTTGATTGGCCTTTCACCCCTAGCCACAAGTCATCCCAATCTATTGCAACAGATGCGGGTTCGGTCCTCCAGTTGGTGTTACCCAACCTTCAACCTGCTCATGGCTAGATCACTCGGTTTCGGGTCTAATGCAACTAACTGAACGCCCTGTTCAGACTCGCTTTCGCTGCGCCTACACCTACCGGCTTAAGCTTGCTAGTTACACTAAGTCGTTGACCCATTATACAAAAGGTACGCCGTCAGGGTTGCCCCCTCCGACTGTTTGTAGGCATCCGGTTTCAGGTTCTATTTCACTCCCCTTGTCGGGGTGCTTTTCACCTTTCCCTCACGGTACTTGTTCGCTATCGGTCATGCACGAGTACTTAGGCTTGGAGAGTGGTCTCCCCATGTTCAGACAGGATTTCACGTGTCCCGCCCTACTCTAGGACAATCAGTGTTCTACGCCTACGGGGCTATCACCCGCTACGGCCGCCTTTTCCAAAGCGTTCGGCTTTATTCCTGATTGCCACTGGCCTGGTCCGTGTTCGCTCGCCACTACTTACGGAGTCTCGGTTGATGTCCTTTCCTGCAGGTACTTAGATGTTTCAGTTCCCTGCGTTCGCTTCTTACCCCT